>NZ_PDUD01000037.1 GCF_002646595.1 Flavilitoribacter nigricans DSM 23189 = NBRC 102662 | reverse complement strand
TTGGGACCGTATAGACCTAGAATCATCAATCTTCGGATTTACAACTCCACAAGGGAAACGGCCAATAGCCAAATTTTATATCGAAGACTATCTCCTGGAGAATTTACAGGGACGGCCTATGCCCATGACTGGGAGTTCCCCTAATCATTCGGGTAAGACCACACTTTTTTAGCAGGCCGTTCTTAATGGATCTCAAAATCAGTCAGATCTTCTACTCCCGCAATATCGGCTAAAGAAACAGTGTATTTACGTAATGTCGTCTGTAGGTCTTCCATCTCCTGGCGAAACAATAAACACTGGACTGGATCAGCAAAAGCTCCGGCCAAGCTCAATTTGTGCCATTTCGCTGTAAAGGGCCGAATAACCTGGTTGAGAATGACAATTGCCAATTTTGCAAAATTGATGCAGTTCGGACCATTTTTTTTAATCACCTCTCTCGTGAGTCCAAAGAGAGCATAAAAACTATCGAGGGCTGACTTTTCATCGCCATGTTCTGGTTCCAAATATTGGGTCGTAACTCTGGTCAACAGTTCGATATACATGTCCCAGGCGGCTGCACGATCAGCATCCTTGAAACTAATACTAGCCTGTAGGAATCCAGCGTTGATATTTAGATTGTCAAGATGCCATTTACTTAGGAGATCTCGTAGACTTGTCATGAAACTTTATTTAGAATTGTACGCTTGTTATCCGTTATTTTAATGGGGCCAAAGTACGAATTTTTATTTCTATATACTTTGATTTCATGGCCAGCGATTCTCGCTATTAGTAAAAAATAAATATGACCTATTCAAGGAGAGGGAAATCGACTTTGATTTCCTTGGCTTTGAATCGGTAAATAACGTTCATAGACATACAAGGCAATAGATCAAAGACCTGTCGGACCTTTTCCCAGAGCTTTTTCTTGGTCTTACAATAGGTTAAGGCCCGGTCAAAAGCTGCGTCCAATCTTTGTGCGATCTGGTCGGTGAGAAAAGCCAGAAAGGTCAGTAGTATGAAATTGGTAGCCAGGTATTTTTTGCCATGCCCGTAGGAATGTTCCAAATGATAGCCCTGATCTTTGAGCCTATTGAAAGTCTCGTTTTCGATTTTCCAACGGCTGCGGCCAATTTTGGTGAGTTCCTGGATGTTGCCAGGGGTAATTTCAATATCGGTTATCCAACTATTGTAGTAGGTCCGTACTCTAGGTGCATCAAATTCTTCCTACTCAAAATAGTTGGTTTGGATATCCTGATGTTGCCCGTTTAGGATCAATGAATTGTGCCATCTGGCAATACCGGAGTGTCCCTTTGGTGCTTCCCATTGTTGGGTTTGAAGGGCATTTTGGGCCTTCAATCCATCTACCTTGGATCAGGACATAGCCTTCCTGGATACCGATCACATAGCGCATCTGCAAACTGGCCAATAATCGGATCATGAGGCCATTGGGGTGCAGGCCATCGAAAACACCCAGTAGTTCGTATGCTGGCAACATTTGCCGTACCACTGGCAACAAGCGTTTGGAAGCATTCAGTTCGCAATCATTCTTGGTCTCCCCATCCTGGCGCACAATGGGCTCACAGGCAACCGGGAAGACCTCTTTGTGATCATAATGAGCCATGACTGCGGTCAAAGCCTGGTGGTGATAAGTCGTTTTGGTAATATCCCCCTTTTTGTTGCGATGTACCTTGGTCAGGCAATGTTCGCAAGCGCTACTGGCGCTGCAATAGTGCTCCGTACCATCAAACAGTATACATTGGTAACGGTCCAAAACACGATATTCCTCCATAATCCTATGTTCAGCAAGTTCTTGCAAGGGACCTTGAAACTGCTCAAGATATGCGATGGTTCAATGCCATCAATGGCTTCGCGCATCGCCGAATCCGAAGGCAGAGATTTAAATTGATAGATCCGTTACAAATTGGCTTCCCGTTCCGGATAGTTATCATCGGCCCAATTCCAGATCCATTTAGCCCCGTCACCAATGATCACTTTGTCAGTATAACCTACAAGATGCCGCTCAAATTTCGGGAAGAACTCTTCTACACTCCCCAAGTGGATCACATAGACTGATTCGAACACTTCTCTTCTATGGGCCTGAATATCAACTACTTGTCTATCGTGAAACAGTTGCCCCAACTTTAACTCACGCCATCCCTGATCTCGGGTTAGACCATTGACCCATCTACATTACGTACATCTTGTCCTGGCCTTTGCCTGATTCCAGACGTGGCGGAATAACTGCCTTACAATTGGCCTTTACCAAAGGATCTATAGCTTTACCATAGTGCGTACACACCCGCTGGATCGGTGGCGTACAAACGTCAATACCCAGCATTGTTGCAAATAGCTCTGAGGCTTCTTCATACACCACCGATTGGCCAAGTAAACATAACAGCCCTCGTATCCGCTCACTAATCCCAAATTTCAACGTCCCTTTACTCAAGGTATGATCTTTTCGCAATTCAACTCGCCCCAGACTCGTCAGTACTTTTTTTGAATTACGACTCTTCGGTAGCTGACCCTGTGATTTAGAGATCAAGCCCCGAGCAAACTTTCTTGATAACTCTATTACTCGCTCTTCATATTCAGTGGACGAGGTGATCTGAGATTCCTCCTCCAAAAATTGCTGTACCTCTTCTCGCATCGATTCTAATATGGCATCTACTTTTTCTTCGGATTTCATAACTCAGATTTTGTCGTTTCATTTCCAAGTTACGATTTTGTGCAATTTGTTATACACACCACAACACCGGCCATGTTGGGATTATTCTTAACTTTGGTTTCGTGGGTACATTACCTCCGCAAGTTGCGCATCTATTGTATTCATTTCTGACGAGAGGATTAAACTATCAAAACTTATTTATGAAAAAGATTCTTACACTCACCCTGCTATTGGGGCTTACCGCGTTTATGATTCAAGCGCAGAATCCCAATTTAAATTACAACAAGTTCAAACAGTTAAAGGAAGAGTTTCCTACTCCCAATGCTTACCGTACGGCTTCCGGAGCACCGGGCCACGAATACTATCAGCAAAAGGCAGATTATAAGATGGATATCCGATTGGATGATACCAATCAGAGAATTTACGGAGACGAAGTGATCACTTACTACAACAATTCTCCGGACGTCCTGACCTATCTCTGGGTGCAACTGGATCAGAATGTCCGAGCAAAAGATTCGAAAACCGTAAAGATACAATCCGGTGAGATCGACGGCCGGATGAGTTTCAGTCAATTGTCCAGGATGCATAATCCGTTTGACGGCGGGCATAATATTGAATACGTGAAAAATGCAGCGGATAAGGATATGAAGCACCATATCGTGGGCACCATGATGCGGGTGGATCTGGATCAGCCACTGCAGCCCGGTGCAAATGTATCCTTCAAGGTGAAGTGGTGGTACAATGTTCCATCCGGTGGCCGGGGTAAAGCGGAATACTTTGCCGACGATGACAACTACATCTATACCATCGCCCAGTTTTTTCCCAGAATGTGTGTTTACAATGAGGTCGAAGGATGGCAACATAAAGAATTCCTGGGCAGAGGTGAATTCACGCTGGTGTTTGGTGATTACGAAGTAAATATCACGGCTCCGGCTGACCACGTTGTTGCGGCTACCGGTACGTTACAGAACCCGAAGGACGTAATGACCAGCGAGCAACGTAAAAGAATGGATACTGCCCGTAAAACGACCGACACTCCGGTGATGATCGTCACCCGGGAAGAAGCCATTGAAAACGAAAAGACAAAGTCTACGGAAGAAAAGACCTGGACCTTCAAAGCAGAAAATGTACGGGACTTTGCTTTTGCCTCCAGCCGCAAGTTCATCTGGGATGCAATGGCTTTAGAGCAAAATGGCAAAACCGTCATGTGTATGTCGGCCTACTCCAAAGAGGGGTACGAACTCTGGCGCAAGTTTTCGACCCGCGTCATTGCCCACACCATTGAGGTATACTCGAGAATGACTTTTGACTATCCCTATCCGGTAGCGTGGTCAGTCGATGGTAGTATGGGTATGGAATATCCGATGATAGCGTTCAACTACGGTCGTACCGAGTCGGATGGCACCTATTCCGAGCGTATGAAATACGGCCATATTGGGGTGATCATCCACGAGATCGGTCATAACTATTTTCCGATGATCGTTAATTCCGATGAGCGACAGTGGACCTGGATGGACGAAGGGATCAACAGTTTCCTGGATGCTGTTGCCGGTCAGGAATGGGAAACGGATCACGACTGGGGCGCACAACCGGCAAAGATCGTTTCTTACATGAGCTTACCCAAAGAGAAGCTTTCGCCGATCATGACCAACTCAGAATCGGTGAAAAATTTTGGTCCTAATGCCTATTCGAAACCCGCCACCGCACTCTATATTTTACGGGAGACCATCATGGGCCGTGAGCTGTTCGATATGGCTTTCAAAGAATATGCGAATCGCTGGATGTTTAAGCACCCGACACCGGCTGATTTTTTCCGCACCATGGAAGATGCTTCCGGTATAGACTTAGATTGGTTTTGGCGGGGTTGGTTCTATTCTACCGATCACGTTGATCTGGCCATCAATAAGGTACAGTGGTTTCAGGTAGACACTAAAGATCCCGAGGTGGAGAAGGCCCTGGCCAAAGCGAAGCGGGAACAATCGCCCAAATACATCGGCGATCAGCGTTACGAAGCGATGGAGTCACTGGTAGAGCGCGATCCGACTATGAAGGATTTCTACAACACCTACGATCCGCTGGATGTAACCCCGGAAGACAAGGAAGCTTATGAGCGTTATCTGAGTCAATTATCTCCGGAAGAAAAAGCATTTCTGGAGGCCGGCTATCATTACTATTCTATCCAATTTGAAAATTTAGGCGGTTTGGTCATGCCGATCATTCTTGAATTCCAATTTGTAGATGGCACCTCCGAGATCGTAAACGTCCCCGTTCAGATCTGGCAAAAGGAAAATGAACAGGTGAATAAGGTATTTTTCTTTGAAAAAGAGGTAGAAAAAATCATCCTGGATCCACTGTTAGAAACCGCTGACACCGACCGAAATAACAACTACTGGCCCGAAACCCGGGAACCTTCCCGTTTTGAGCTGTTTAAAGGTAGAGCGAGAAGTAGAGGTGGCAGTGGTGCGGGCAACCCCATGCAACGCGAGCTGCAACGTAAGCAGAATGATAATAGTGGCAGTGGGAACTAAAACACTGTAACAAAAGTAGATATTATTACAGCCTACTGAACTGTTTTGAAATGTTATAGCCACGATTTGATCTGATAGTCAGGTCAAATCGTGGCTATTTTTTTGGTGGGGATGCTAGGTTGTACAAAAGCACCCTTTCCTGGGTAGATGATTCGTTTCTATAGGCGACTGCTAAAATAAAGATGGTCCTAACCCATCGGGAAAGGACCACCTGTTTTGACGATCTAACAGATCATCTATGTAATGTTACAATTTATGCCAAAATAGTGTCTTGTATTTTTGGCATTATATTATTTGTCTTTACACTCTTTTCACGGCACCGGACAGCAGAGAAACTACCAATAAAACAATAAATACCCAGAAAAGGATCTTTGCGATTCCAGCCATAGCTCCGGCAAATCCACCGAATCCGAGGATGGCAGCGATAATAGCAACTACAAAGAAAATTAATGCATAACGTAACATAATATAATGGTTTTCAGGTTAATAATAGGCATTTCAGTAAAATTGAAATACACTACTAAAACACTAATCTTGAAGGTGGTGTTCGGTCAGGTTTGTAACTTGGGGGTCTGAATCGGAGTAGCAGATCGGCAAAATCACTTCCTTTTCTGAGTATTTTCACCTCTTACCTTTTCACATTTCAATGCCTCCAAAGCAGAAAATTCTCTAAGTTTTCCGGCTATTAGGGGTAATTGTGGGAGAGGAGGCCATTAAAGGTCGAAGCTGTTAACAAGAAAAGAAAGGGGAGATATAACGACGCCAAGCAAGACTTCAGGTTCGGTAAAGAGATCATCCCTCAATCTATAAAACAATGCCCGACTACCAATAGCAGTCAAGCATTGCAAAAAGTTCTGGATAAGCAATCCAATGGAGTAGATCGCTCACCCTAAAAATGCCTATTACTGTCGTTCCGGGATAGGACATATGATCCGGACTGTAGAACAAATGACTACAAATCGAAGGTACTGGGCGCGGTGGCCCCTTGCAGACAGATGGACATGGTGTCTATTGCCGGTTAACGATCCCGACAGCCGGTAAACAGTACGACCGTCAGGGCAGTTATAGCCAATCCTTTACGATATATTTTCTGTGCTACAAATTCCCGGAATATTCCGGACAGATCAGGATAATTCATGGAGACCGGGCTATGTTTGGATCTCCTCCTTGCCGGATCTTTTTTGCTTCTTCAGATATTCGCTGGGTACAACGCCAAACTGGTTTTTGAAACACTTGGAAAAATAGGATGCCGTATTGAAACCAGTCATGAACATAATCTCCTTAATGGTATAGTCACTTTTTTCCAAAAGCTGGACCGCTCGTTTGAGGCGGATCGTACGGATAAACTCGCTGGAGGATTGTCCGGTCAGGGCCTTCAGTTTGAGGTAGAGCTTACTGCGACTCAGGTACATCTCCCGAACCAGCGCTTCCACATTAAATTCCGATTCCGACATGTGATCCTCTATGATGGACACCGCTCTTTTCAAAAATTCCTCATCAGCGGAGGTGACCGTGATCTCTTCCGGTTGCAGCAATACTTCCTGCCGAAAACGCTGTTTGAGCCGTTCCCGCAGGAAGTAAATATTCAGGAGCTGGGCGCGTAAGATATCCAGTTTAAATGGCTTAGCGACGTAGGCATCGGCGCCGGTACGCAAGCCGGCAAGCCGGTCCTCGTCGGTCGATTTAGCCGTCAGCAGCACAATTGGGATGTGGCTGGTCAGCGGATCGGTTTTGAGCGCTTCGCAGAGTTCGATACCATCCATTTTCGGCATCATGATGTCGCTGACGATGATATCCGGCAGAGAGGCCCGCGCCACTTCGAGAGCCCTTTCGCCGTTCTCAGCCTCGATAATACGAAAATCGTTCTGGAAGCCCTCTTTGATAAAACATCGGATATCCGAATTATCATCTACAAACAAAAGGAGAGGCAACTCCGGTTCCGATTCCCCGATGCCAGAGAGCCCGGCCGGTATTTTAGCGATTTTATCCGCCAGCAGGTATTCCAGCGGTTCCGAACTTGCCTTGAACTGCTCCACCTTACCCCGCTCGATCTCCGATCTCAGGTAAGCTTTCTTTTCCATTGGCAGGCGAACCGTAAAACAGGCCCCCTCGCCCTTAACGCTTTCTACTTCAATGGTACCATGATGCAGATCTACCAGACTTTTGGTGTAAGCCAGTCCGATGCCGGCCCCGTCTTTATTCACCCTACCTGATCCTTCTTTGTAAAAGCGTTCAAATATCCTTTTCAGTCGATGCCTGGAGATCCCCAGGCCGTCATCCTGCACCCGGATCTCCACAAAGGATCCGGGAATATCCTTTACAACTGCCTCTGTTTCCAGCACCTCCACCGAAATGTGCCCCCCGGCCGGAGTAAATTTGAAGGCGTTAGACAACAGATTATACAGGACCTTTTCCACAACGTCCGGATCAAAGAAAGCTAAGATGCGGCCATCCGGCGGCAGAACCTCAAAATGAATAGCTTGTTTATTTGCCAGAAACTGAAAGGGTTGGGTAATACTTTCAATGAAAGTGAATAATTCGGCGCGGTCTACCCGCAGATCCATACTCCCCTGATCCAGTTTACGGAAATCGAGCAGTTGATTCACCAGCCGGAGTAAATATTTGGCATTCTTGTACATGTAGTGATACTGCTGTTGTAAATTATCGGAGGTGATCGTCCGGCCTTTTTCCAGAATGAGTTCCAGGGGGGAGATGATCAAGGTCAGAGGCGTCCGGAGCTCATGGGAGATATTCGTAAAAAAACGCAGCTTCATCTGATTAAGCTCTTCCAGTTTTTCGCGTTCCAGGTGCTGGAGCGTCAGGCGATGTTTTTCGTGGACACCGATGACCGTATACCGCCGGAACAGCCAGAGCGCCGTAAAGATCAAGGTCGCGTAAAGCAAATAAGCCGGCCAGGATAACCAGAAAGGCGGTTTGATCTCGATCTGCAGCGATGCCGGTTCTTCCGTCCAGAAACCATCCGGATTAGCGGCCCGGACCAATAGGGTATATTTTCCATGCGGCAGGTTGGTGAAAGTCGCAAAGCGTTTTTCCGGCCCCGTTTCGATCCAGTCCCGGTGGTAGCCTTCCAACCGGTAAGCATAACGGTTCTTTCGTGGCTCGGCGTAGTGCAGCGCGGCAAATTCAACAGAGAAATCATTTTGCCGATATTTGAGCGTAATCCGGTCGGTAAGCGATACCGAGCGCTTGAGGATTACCCGACCATCTATTTTTTCATTGGGTTTCACCTCCCGATTATGCACCAGGAAGCGGGTAAAGATCACTTCGGGCGGCGTTTTATCAAGTTGAATATTTTGTGGGTTAAAAGCATTGAAGCCATTCACTCCTCCAAAAAAGAGGAGGCCGTCGGAGCGTTTAAGCTTAGCGTTTTCGAGGAACTCAGCGGACTGCAGCCCGTCGGTGGTGGAATAGGCCTGAAACTGCCCGCTAAGCGGATCAAAACGGGCCAGTCCTCCATTGGTAGCCAGCCAGAGAAAACCAGCTTCATCCTCAAGAATGCTTTTGACCGTATTATTGGGTAGTCCATCACCCTCCAGATATCTTCGGAAACTGATGCCCCTTTCGTCGTCGTAGACGAGCTGATTGAGGCCACCGCCAAAAGTACCTATCCACAGGTAGCCAGATGTGCTTTCCAGGAGATCCAGTACATAATCGTGACTGAGGCTTTGAGAATCTTGCGGATGGTGCCGGTAAGTACGAAAAACCGGATTATCCACGGCCGTCTGTTCTGCATCGATACGACTGAGTCCCCTGCCGGTACCGATCCAGATATTACCATCCTTATCTTCGTAAACTTTGCGGACGATATTATTGATCAGGCCGGAATTCTTCCGCGAAAACCAGTCTTTCCGGTAACCACCTCCGGGTTTCGGCATCCATCGCCATAGCCCCTTGTTGTAGGTGCCAAACCAGAGATATCCTCTTCTATCCTGCAGGATAGAAAACACCGGGCCCAGCGCCTCCGGTACCGGTGCAATATTTTCCGGACCGTTTTTGGAGAGGACGATCCGATGCAAGGTCGGCCAGTCTTCAGAGCCGGCGTAAATAATCTGCTGCCCGTTTTCGGTGACCTCCTCCAAAGCGAAAACGCGGGCGGCTCCCGGTACGGAAGTGAATGCATCATATTTCGGTTTTCCCTCGCGGGCGGCATGCTGAAACAAACCGCCGCCTTCCGTACCGACCCACAAGTTGCCGAAGCTATCTTCGAGCATGGAACGTATCTCCGCATACCGGTGCCCATTACGCACCAGGTCTTGTCCGAATTGATAAAAAGCTTTGCGATTAGGGTCAAATTTATTCAGTCCGCCCCCGATAGTGCCCACCCAGATGATACCGGTGCGATCTACAAGAAGGGATCTGATCACATTTTTATTCAGGCTGTAGCGATTGTCCGGCTGTGCGTTATGAGCTGCTACCAAAAGTGGTACCGTATCTGTGGATGCAAGCTGAAACTGGAACAAACCTTGATAGGTGCCTACCCAGATGCGATCCGGACCTTCCCGGATGAGCGCCTGGATCGACAGATCCCCGAATTTCCTAAAACCGGGCTCGAAACCAGATCGGATCTGGCAGTAGATCCCGGAGTTGGTCCCAACGATGAGCCGGCCGAGTTGATCCACCACCAGGGCTTTTACGTTCTTGCCGTCTTCAGCGTCTATTTTGATCTGGTCAAAAGAAAACCGATCATTCAATTCCTTGGCTTCACACCGGAATAGGCCTTGCGTAGTTCCGATCCAGATATTGCCGACCCGGTCTTCGATAATTTCCTGTACAGCCAGTCGTGCCGTGTCGCTTCCGGTCAGCACCCGCTGGATCTTAACGGGTTCATCCGGCTGCCGGCCGGGCAGCACAACGTTGAGTCCGTCGATCGTACCTACCCAGATACGTCCCCGTCGATCCGTATACAGACTTAAAATGTGATCGCTGGATAGGCTGTTCGGATTAGCGACTTCGTGTTGAAAATAGGTAAAGGTTTCGGTTTGGGGATCAAAGCGATTGAGGCCGGAACCCGTGGTCCCGATCCAGACATTTCCCGCAGCGTCCTCCGTAATTGCAAAGATAAGATTGCTGTTGATGGACGTCGTGTCATCCGGGACCGGATTGAATACAGAGAACTCGTAACCATCGTACTGATTAAGGCCATCATTGGTCCCGGACCAGATAAATCCCCGACTATCCTGAAAAATACAGGTGACTACATTTTCGGACAATCCCTGTTCGGAAGTAATGTGTTCGAAGCGGATCTGGTCTATCTGAGCCTGGCAGAAAGCGGGTATTGCCAGCCCGAACAGTGCCACCCAAATTTGTTGAAGGCATTTCATCTTACTAAGATCGCAATAAAAAAGTGCTTATGTATAACAAATGGTGCGGATGCTAACAGATATGGATCTTTAGCGACAGCATACCTGCTCCTTGCTGCAAAATTGACAATTCGAGCATTTGTTCTGTCATTTAAACCAAGTGTGATAGTCACTCCCGGATCGGCGGGTGATCTTTGAGAATATGAAAACAATATCGATCACCGCATCACTTATTATTTTTTCTTTGCTCTTTAGTGGCTGCCGCATAAGGCCTGAACAGCAAAAAGCTACAAACCCGGATCCATTGTACCAACCGGAATGGATTTCCCTGCAACGACATCAGACACCGGAATGGTTTCTGGATGCCAAGTTTGGCATCTACTGTCACTGGGGGCCGTATTCAGTGCCCGCGTACCAGACGGAATGGTATTCGCACCGGATGTACCTCGAAGGCGACCCGATCCGGGCGTACCACGAAAGCACTTACGGACCCGTCCACGAGTTTGGGTACAAGGACTTTATACCAATGTTTACCGCCGAGCGATTCGATGCGGATGAATGGGCCGAACTTTTCCTACGGGCCGGGGCTAAATTCGGTGGGCCGGTCAGCGAGCACGCCGATGGGTTTGCTATGTGGGATAGTCGCCTGACCAGGTGGGATGCCAAAGATATGGGGCCGCGGCGGGACGTTGTCGGTGAAATGGCCGTAGCCCTGCGCAAGCGCGGGCTCAAATTTATAGCCACTTACCACCGGCACTGGATGTATGCCTGGTTCCCCACCTGGGACCCACAGGCCGACGCTTCCGATCCTGCACTATCCGGATTATACGGACCAAAAGTGCCGGCAGGGACTTTTGTGATGGCCAGTCAGCCAACGGTGCCCTTACCGGACGAACAATTCAACCGGGAATGGTACGACCGCATTGTCGAAGTTGTAGACAAATACGAGCCGGACCTGGTCTGGTTCGATAACAAAATGGACATCATTGACGAAAAATACCGTTTGAAATTCTTAAGTCACTACTATAATGCAGGAAACCGGCAGGGTAGGGAAGTGGTTGCGACCTACAAGTTTACCGATTTCCAGCCGGGCTCAGCGGTGCTGGACCTGGAGCGGGCGCGGATGAGCGAATCTAAACCTTTTCCCTGGTTGACCGATGACTCCATTGACTGGAAAGCCTGGTGTGACATACAGAATCCGGATTATAAATCCGTGAATCGCCTCGTAGATTTCCTGGTAGACGTAGTGAGTAAAAATGGCTGTCTGCTTTTGAATATCACGCCACAGGCAAACGGCGAGATCCCCGCCCCGGTCCGGGAACGGCTATTGGCGATGGGCGACTGGCTACGCATTAACGGGGAAGCGATCTACGGCACCCGTCCCTGGGTGATGTACGGAGAAGGTCCGACGGAGATCGTGGAGGGCCATCTCAGCGAACGCCGGAACGCCGATCACAGCGCGCAAGACATACGCTATACCACCCGGGGCGACGCCCTATACGCTATTGTGCTGGACTGGCCGACCGACCAGGTCGTTTTGCCGGCACTAGGTACGAATAGCAAATGGTACGGTCAACAGATCGGGTCGGTAAAGCTGTTAGGCTACGAGGAGGAACTGGAATGGGAACAGAAAGTTCAGGGTTTAGTTATTAAATTAGGGGCCCGACCGAGAGACCTGGAACACGCATTTGTATTCAGGATCAATGGTAAACCCTAAATGGTTGACACCACAAATACCGTAAGGAAATTAGGTACTCCGCGGTTGTGTGTTTAAAAATAAACGCATGGGCCTAAAATACTGTTTACGTTGGTTAGTCGGCGCCACGATCCTGTCGACCGGTGATCACCCTTTCGTCATCAAATATTTCTACCAGCATAGCCAAAACCAATTGAGTATCGGGTACAAGATGGAGAGCGATACGGAATTTTCCCCATTTGAGGATCTGATCAAAATTCTACCCGTTGGTGAATAGTTCAATTCCCGTATCTGTTGTTTATTTCGTGGCCCTCAATTGCCGCAAAACCAGCCCAAAACCAAATTAAGAACACCATGATCGAGGATCCAATCCATATCAAATTCCAGAATCGCCAAAATCCACAGGCCGGATTCGATCTGATCAGGTTGGAAGATCTGCTCAGTCGCGAATATACCGGCCATTCGCCCCAGCAACTGCATCGGGTCGAGTTCTACATTATTATCCTGGTGGAACGGGGTCGGGGCGGGCATACCATCGACTTCGTGGATTACCCTTACGAGAAAGGCACGCTTATCACGATCCGGAAGGATCAGATCCATCGTTTTCATACGGTCGAGGGGGTACGGGGCACGCTGCTGCTTTTCACGGATGAATTTCTGATTAGTTACCTGGAAGCGCTGGAGGCCCTGAAATCTCTGCAACTGTTCAACGAATTGTTGGGAGTGCCAAAAATACAGCTAGACTCCGGCGAACTGGATGCGGTACTTCATCTGATCCAGAGGATCGAATCGGAATATTTTACGGTAAACGATGAATACTCTCTGGGCATTATCAGGAGTGAACTACACATCCTGTTGGCAAAACTCTTTCGCATCAAGTCGCACAAAAACCAGATTGTAGCCAATCGCAAATATCTACGTCAATTCATTGATCTGCAGAATCTGGTGGAGCAACAGGCAACTACTTACAGTCAGGTACAGGAATATGCTAAAGTACTGGGCGTGAGCACCAGAACGCTGAATACCATCACCCGAAACATCATCAACAAATCCGCCAAACAATTTATTGATGATATTCACACCAAACAGATCAAGCGTTTACTGATCAATACAGAACTCACCGTTAAGGAGATCGCTTTCGAATCCGGTTTCGACGAATCCACTAATTTTTATAAATATTTCAAACGGCAAACCGGCCTTACCCCGGAACAATTCCGGAGCAGTTTCTGAGTACTTTCCCATTTTTACAGTCTTTAGGCTTTTTCGGATATCCATTAGGGGGCCTCCAATGCTTCATCTTTGCAGCGTAACATTCACCATAACTACCAAGATGAAGTCATTATCAATTTTCAGTCCATTTGTGCTGGTACTCCTAATGATCGGGTGTCAGGCAAATCCGGCTGCAACCACAAAAGCCACAAGCATGGAATTAAGCAAGAAACAGAAAGCTGTAGCATTGATCGAAAGCCTGGAAACCGGGGCGCAGGAACCGGCAGGCTATATCAATCCGGAAAAATACATCCAGCACAATCTGGCCGTTGAAGATGGTCTGGCCGGCTTCGGCAAGGTTCTGGCCAATGCTCCGGAGGATGGGTTCAAAGCCGAAGTTATCAGAGCTTTCGAAGATGAAAACTACGTTTTTCTCCACGTCAAGTATGATTTTTTCGGTCCCAAGGCCGCATTCGACATTTTCCGCTTTGAAGAGGGTAAGATCGTCGAGCACTGGGACAACCTGAGTGAGATCACCGCTCCCAACCCCAGTGGGAGAACCCAGTTCGACGGTGCAACGGAAATTACTGATCTTGATAAAACAGCCGCGAATAAAGCACTTGTCCGGGCCTTTGTGAATGATGTGCTGAAGAACGGTGAAACCAACAAGATCACGGATTACATCAACCCGGAAAAATACATCCAGCACAATTCACAGATCGCCGATGGGTTGGACGGACTGGGAGCCGCGCTGGAATACTTTGCGGAGAACGGACTGGTCCTTGAATACGACAAGACCCATTTGGTGCTGGGCGAAGGAAACTTCGTACTCACCGTAAGCGAAGGTAAATTTGGCCAGGGAGACCATGTCGCCTATTACGACCTGTTTCGGGTGGAAGCCGGAAAGATCGTAGAGCACTGGGATGTGATCCAGAGCATTCCTCCCCGCACGGAATGGCAAAATGAGAACGGGAAATTTTAAGCCGGAATTTCCTCGTTTTAGTCTGGAGAACGTGAGTTGCCGGCACGGCGGCTCACGTTCTCTATTTGCAGCAATAGAACCGAACGGGTGCCTGATCACCTGGCTGTTTGCTCATTCGACAGTCGGGAATATTCAAGCTTCCTGCTTAAAACGGATCCGGAAAGTACTGCCTTCATTTTCCCCGGAGCGAAGCACCGAGATATCTCCGTCAATTTTTTCGATCAGCCGTCGGGCGATACTTAGTCCCAGGCCGGATCCTCCCTGTTCCGATCGACTGTTCAATCTCCGGAACATTTCAAAGATCTGCGCATGGTATTTTGGCGCGATACCGATACCGTTATCCTCGATCTCAAAAACGTGCATTGGAGCGTCTAACCGGTAACTGACCTTGATCGTTATAATCTCCTGTTGATTGTACTGTACTGCATTATTCATGACACTTCGGAAAATTGGTCTCAACAGTTCCGGAGGGGCCAGGATAGAATCATCTGTAGCGCAGGTCAGTTCAAGCTTCTTGTCCGGATAGTTCGTTTGAACCTCTGAAAAAATCTCCTCCAGAAAGCCCAGAACTTCGATAACGGATCGCGTGGGATCAATAATCAAATGGGCCGTCTGGAACAGGTTTACGTCGGCAATAAGGCGCTCCAACTGCCGGCCACCCCTAAGCACGAAATCAAGATACTGTAGCGCCTGGTCGGGGTTGGCAATATTTCTGCCGGCCAGTTGGCTGAATCCGACAATGCTCCGCAGGGGTTCTTTTAGGTCATGGGATAAGATCCGGTTGAACTCCTCCAGTTCCTGATTGGATCTATCCAGCAATTCGTTGGCACTTTGCAGTTTGGCGGTGCGGATGGCAACTTCCTTTTCCAGCCTTTTGCTGTATCTGCTCTTCTGGTAAAAAAACCCGAAAAGCACGAGTATGAATAATGATGACAGGACTATGCCTCCGTAAAGCAACTTCCGTTCTGCCCGGTTGCTTGCGATCTCTGCCGCGAGAATAGCGTTATCTCTTTCTTTTTGTTCGTAATCGTACCTTACTTTTAAATAAGCGGTCTTCTGTCTTTTAATATCCTCATCTTTTTGGTCCTTCACTTCATTGTGTTGTAGTACATACCTGTAGGCCGCTGCAAAATCTCCCAGCTCTCCGTACACTTCGTACATATTGGCATAGGTTTCGATCTGCCGATCTAAATCAGTCGAATCCGTACGCTGGAGAATACCCTCATATACCTCGATCGCCTCGGGGTACCTCTTTTTTGCCCGATAGAGATCGGCGAGAAACTTCTGGGTATTAGCAATATTATTGTGATCTTCCGCAGTAGTATTAAAGGTGATGAGCTTATTATAAATAGTATCGGCAGCATCGAGTTTACCCTGGGCCAGGTAAATATTCCCCTCCAACAACAAAGCGTCGGATCTCAGTATGTTCAGCTCATGGGCATCCATAATCCCGAAAGCTTCCCGCAGGGCCAGCAATGCCTGATCGTAAACTTTCATATCGGTGTAAGTTTCCACCAATTCGTTGTAGGTTAGGGCCAGCGTAGCCGGCCTTATTGCATAGACTTTACTGTAATCAACAACCTGCTGATAGCAGTGGATCGCCTCTTCGAAATAGCCTTCCTGATCGAACAGTTGCCCCAGGGAATACAGGTTGCTGACCACGGAACCGGTGTCCTTAGCCGCTTTCCCCAGTTCGATCCCTTCGTAGTACGCATTCTGAGCAGCTTCCAGATCACCCAGTGACATGTAGGTAAAACTTTCGAGGTAGTTAAAAGTCCTGATCTGGGAATCGGTAATGCCCTCGCTATTTCGAATAGATTCGCTATCGACGATTATCTGGAAAGCGCCTAAAGGGCTAGCCTTACTGTACTCAAAGTAAATAGAATAGAGGATGTACTTAAAGACGGTGGAGTCGGGAATAGCCTGTTTCTGATCGAGTATTTTCCGGCATTCATCCAAAGCCAGTTGGGTGATTTCCAGATTGCCGTAAACGTATTTATCAATAGAGTCCAGATAGATCGAAAATCTCTCCCGGGCGGTCATTTCCTCCGTGAAGGCATTCGCAAAAATGTCGGGTGCCTGAGACCAGGCACTCTGCGAAATCGACAATAGAAGAAAGCTAATTATGATCTTGATCTGTTTCACGCAACACGGTTGAGCATTACTTTTACGGTAGTTTGCTTTGGTGCAGCATACCGAAACTAAGAAGCGCCCGGCGACTTCCAAATTAGGGGGAGAAAGTGAAAGGATCACTGGATCCGCCGAAACCAGAGACGGTACGGCCCCCTTATCACCGGGCCCTAAAGCAGGGATTTTGGCAACAGGGATGTTGAAGCGACCTCATTACTGGCAGCGCACCTGCTAATGTACTAATTTTGGCTCATCATCTAAATAGTATAGCGACAAATAATGATACCAGAAATTCGCTACAGCGGATCGGGTATTCAGCGCCGACTTTCCTTCTTTTCCTCGTCAACCGCAGTATTACCGTACACCTGCCGATCCTTTACAATAAGCTACTATCCGTGCGTCATCTTTTGGCCGCCGGTATGACCGGTATTGTCTGATCCATTCTACTCAGTTCAACCGGAACCATTTGTATTAGGATCCAAATCATACGTCGCCCTGTCTGATGTGCTTAACCGTCACCTTTGTAAAATGGATAGATAAGAATCGGATTTCACCGGATTCACTGGGAATTATCCATTACTAAAAAGCCGGACCGATTAGCTATCGGGCGAACCGTTTAAAGTTAATGGTCCGATCAATAACAATTAAACCAACAAACATGATGCGATCCTATTTTTGGCTGCTGCTGTTTGCCGCCACCACTACATTATACCGATGTGCAGATGTCCGCGCCTCCGAACGGGATACTACCACCGACGCGACTTCCGGTTCCGGAGTCTTTACGGCCGACTGGGAGTCACTGGAAAAATACAACGAAAGCCCGGAGTGGTTTGCCGACTCTAAATTAGGTATCTACTTTCACTGGGGGCCCTATACCGTTCCCGCTTTTGGAAGCGAATGGTATCCGCGGAATATGTATATACAGGGCAGCAAGGAATACCAACACCACCAGGCTACTTTTGGAGACCAGAGCGAGGTTGGTTACCACGATCTGATCCCGGAATTTACGGGTGAGCACTTCGACGCAGCAGCCTGGGCCGATTTGATGCAGGAAGCCGGAGCCCGCTGGGGTGGTCCCGTCGCCCAGCACCACGACGGCTTTGCCATGTGGGACAGCGATCTCAATCCCTGGAATGCAGTCGACATGGGACCGAAGAGAGATATTACCGGGGAGATGGCAACCGCCCTACGCGATCGGGGTATGAAGCTGATCACCAGTTTTCACCACGCCCGTAATCTCCAGCGTAATGCGGCTGATACTGCACACTGGAACGGTTGGTCCAGTCATTTTCCCTACCATCCGGACTGGGCCACCTCCAGTACGGAGGAGCCGCTACGCTGGCTCTACGGCAATGTACCGGAGGAGGACTGGAACCCCTATTGGTTTGGGCAGTTGAAGGAGGTGATTGACCAGTACAACCCGGATATCATTTGGTTCGATGTGTGGCTGAACCTAATCCCCGAAAATTACCGGCAGGAATTTTGTGCTTATTACCTCAATCATGCCCGGGAACGGGGACAGGAAGTAGTAATCGCCCACAAAAAAGATGATCTGCCCATAGAGGTCAGCATTCTCGATATTGAGCAGGGTGGGAAGAAAGACGTATCGGAGCGCGTTTGGTTGACGGATATTACCCTGAGTAATCAATCCTGGAGTTATGTAGACGGTCAGACCTATAAGGACCCGGCCCTGGTTATCCGGAATTTTATCGACGTGGTCAGTAAAAACGGGATCGTGTTGCTCAACATATCGCCAAAAGCAGACGGATCTATCCCGGAAGCGCAGAAACAGGTGCTGCGCGCGATGGGAAAATGGCTACATACTTACGGCGAAGCCATCTACGATACCCGGCCCCGCCTGGAATACGGCTACGGTACTGCCAAAGCTGATGAAGGCCATTTCGGGGGGCAATCAGCGACGGTGAAATACTCAGCGACCGATGTGCGCTTTACCGAATCCAAGGATCAGAAAACCATATACGCTATTTTTCTGGGAGCCCCGAAACCAGGACAGAAGGTAGTGCTGAAAAGTTTGAAATCAATCGCTTACCCGCCGAAATACCCCGTTAAAAGAGTAAGTGTGCTGGGCATTGATGAGGAACTGGAATTTGCTTTCGACGATCACGATAATTACGTTGTCCTTCCCGAGGCGCCAATGAATGAGACCGCCACGGTCGTAAAGATAGAGATGGAGTGATTCGATTGAGCCTGCCGGTCCCGGTCGGGATCCGGCAGGCCTGATATAGCTTACTAACGGGGCCGGTATTTACCAATATTTTTCGATCACCTGCCCGAGATGCGGATACGCGACATCCCCTTCCTGCAGTTCCTCCCGCATGCTGATCAGTTTTGCTTTAAGATCATCCACTATTTCCCGGTAAGCCGGGTCCTCGTAACGATTTACCAGTTCCCGGGGATCTTTCTTCAGATCGTACAGTTCCCAGGCTTTGGGCGTTGATTCAATCGGAAAGGACTCATCCATCCACATCATGGTCTTCTGCCCGTATTTGGTGGTATCGTAATGCTCACTGTAATAGTAGATCAATTTGTAATCATCCGTCCGAATGCCAAAATGGGCCGGCACGTCGTGATGCACCAGGTGCATCCAGTAGCGATAATAGGTTGCAGTGCGGGCGTTCGTGGCTTCTTCGCCCCGCACTACATCGGCAAAGCTTTTTCCCTGCATGTAATCCGGCACGGATCCACCGGCCAGTTCAATCAGAGTGGGAGCGAAATCCGTATTGTTGATCAGGCGATCCGAGCGGTCGCCCTCACCTACGAGAGCCGGGTAATGTACGATAAAGGGCATCCGCATGGACTCCTCGTACATCCAGCGCTTGTCCATATAGTCGTGCTCACCGAGCATCATACCCTGATCCGCGGTGTACACGATGATCGTATTCTCCCAAAGGTCATTGGCTTTCAGATAATCGAACAGTCGTTTCAAATTATCGTCTACGCCTTTCACACAGCGTAAGTACCTTTTCAGGTATTCCTGATAGGCCAGGGAAGTAGCAGAATCCCGGGGTTCGGCCTCAATACCGTACTGTTGGGTATAGGAACGGTACCGGTGCCGGTCCGAAACCGAAGTGCCGATGCGGTGTACCAGTTCGCCATTTTCGCCGAATAGCGCAGCGGAACCGAAATTCGGCTGGTCGTATAGAGAAGCGGGTTCTGGAATATGCACTTCCGAAAGATAATCTTCGTAACGGGAGGCAAACTCAAAATCATCGTGGGGAGCTTTGTAGTGATGCATCAGGAAAAAAGGCTGATCTTTTTTCCGTTTGTTATCCAGCCAGTCGAGCGTGATGTCCGTGATCACATCCGAAGAATGGCCGGTGTATTGCGTAATGTTGACTGCCCGGCGCAGGCCCTGGCCAAAGCGTAGGGTATCTACGCGCTGCCCTTCTTCCCGGGTGTAGAGGATCGGATCAAAGTACTTTCCCTGGCCCGGCAATACATTGTAATAATCGAAGGCATCGGGCGCTTCCTTCAGGTGCCATTTACCGACCATAGCCGTCTGGTAACCGAGTTTTTTCAATTCCTGCGGCAGGTATTGCTTTTCAACCGGTAAGCGACCGTCGAGGTCTAAAACGCCGTTAGTCTGACTGTACTGACCGGTAAGGATGTTGGCCCGACTGGGGGTGCAAATGGAATTGGTACAGAAAACATTGGTGAATAACAGGCCGCTGGCGGCGAGTTCGTCCAGCACCGGTGTTGGATTAACTGCGGCCAAACGACTGCCGTAAGCACCAACTGCATTGTACGCGTGATCATCGGACATGATGAAAACGATATTGGGAGGTTGGGGTGCTGCTGCGGTCTTCGTCTCGTTTGAACAGGAGACCAGTGCACACGATCCCAGAAGTATGAGCAAAAGCGAAAAGCCAGAACTAGTATACGGTACCATGTTAGCAATTTTAGGGTGGTAATTGCGTAAAAATGGCGAATAATCGGAGTGGAATATACTACAAATGGTTCACAGCCTATAAGGTATGTTCTATTATGACCCGACGCAGCGTGATGTGGTTCGGATCGATCTTTCCCTGGTAAGGGGATCTAAAATTAGCTACATATTCGCTTTTTGGAGTATTCCCAATGTGCGAAATAAAACTTTCTTTTAATACATCCTAATTCATGATCACGTCCAATGTCACATAAGATAGTCCTCTACCCACACAAATCAACTAAGAAAACCCGGAGCACCAATAATCCCATAAACCGGAGCCGAACTAACCCTATTCCGATTGGTCCAGCAGCAACTGGTTAGTCTTTGCGATCCGTTCCAGTTGACTGGTATTCAGCGCATGCTGGTAGTAAAATTCAGGTTTGTAATATTCATTATGTTTTTTCATGTCATAGTCATCTACATCCAGGCTCAGGTCACAATCAAAACGGGTGAGTACCGAATGGTTTTCCGCCCAGGTAGTGACGTTGGTAAAATGGGAAAGGCCCCAGGTGATACCGCGTCCGTCGTTGGAATCGGTAAAGGCATCCGGCACAAAAGACCCGGCGGCGGTCGGCAGGAGGGAAACAATCGATGCGATCTCGAAATTCACACCATCCGCAGCGTACTGGATCGTATGGTGTTCATTCCCGTCTCTGGTCACCATAGCCGCCATGCCTTCTTTAAAGGGAAACAGCGAGGTTTCGTGGCCGGAATTGATGACTGGATTCAACGGATGTTTCTCGAAAGGGCCCAACGGATCATTGGCCACGGCCAGTCCCTGCATCCGTACCAAACGGGGATCTCCGTCAAAATCAGACTTGTAATACAGATAGATCTTGCCCTTATAAACAAACGGATGAGGATCGTGGATAGAGTACTGATCCCACTCACCGACCGCGCCGTTGGGGATCACCACCTGTTGGTAAGGTGTCCAGGGGCCATCCGGCGAATCGGCGTAGGATACGGCCACCGGGCAGTCATCGCCGCGTTTGCCGCTGGCTTCCAGGAATCCCTGGTAATAGAGGTAGTATTTACCTTCCCAAACCAGAATATCAGCGGTACTTACCGAGCGCCATCCCACCTGGGGCTTGGGCGGACGGGCGACAGCAACTCCCTGTTCTTCCCAGGTAAAGCCGTCCTCGCTGGTAGCGTACCAGATCTCGGCCAGATCCCAATCCCGGGAAGGAATACTATCGTTGCTCAGTTCGGCCCCTTTCGGGGGGGTAGGGGTATGCCGGTAGGTGTACCACACATAATACTTCCCATTGGCAAAGATCACCTTAGACGGATCGCGGCGCGAAACCGTGCCGTCGTGGCCGTGGTAGTCGAAACCTTTTAATTCAGTATACTTAAACTGGGAATACAGCTCATTATCCTCCGGCCGGGGAGCCATATACCGGGTATAGTTCCGTTCCAGCGCTGCGCTCAGTTTTCGCTGCGGTCTTTCATCCGGCAATCGGAAGGGGAAACCTGTATTTTCGATTGCGTTTTCCTCCGGTTGCGAGGATGTACTTTTTTCGGTATTGACCGTACACCCGGCGATTAACAGCGTAAGCAAAAGAGGTAACAGGTAAAGCCCTGTCCGGCCGGCATCCAGCCATTTTTCACTTTGGATCTTCAGGTCGATGATCAGCATAAGTTGTCGAATTCTAAGGGTTAATAGTTGGAAGAGTTTGATTTATCTGGCCGGGAATTTATGATAAAAAATTTGAGCCTCCGGAGTATAGCGTCCAAATCAGGGATGTTCCGGACCGGTTTCCAAAAAGCGGATATAAGTGTAATACACGCCATATTGCTCCCGGCCTTCAACGAAGTCATTTACGAGTAAGGTTTTTCCTTCCTCCAGGTATACAGTGAAGACAGCAGCCTCCTCCCTCCCCAATATGATCTGTTCGTGCAACTGATTGGCAATACTGATCCTGGCCTTTTCCGGCTTAATGATCCGGTAATCGAACAGTCCCTTGGGATTTTTGTCCGGAACGCCGTGCAAGGGCCCGGGACATTCCTTCGGCCAGCGTCGGCAGGCGATTTTATACCATCCGGCCCGGTCAACACGCAGCGCATGGGTATTATTTGGATTTTTCAGGCCTTCGGCCACCTGTTGGGCTTTCCAAATGCCTTTCCCTTCGCCAATGGCATGCTGAATGGTAAGCTTTACCTCCGGCTGGTGCTCATTGCCAATCACGGTCACGGGCATTTCGCGGTAAGTCGGTTGCCGCATGCTGGTACTAATAAAACGGTCATTATCCTGTAAAATGGACCGGACCATTACCGGAAAATCCTCCGCCCGGTCGGTATCCTGATGGCGATCCCGTTCTACGTCGTAGAGCTCGCGGCCATTGATCAGCCGCCATTGATCCCGCATCAGGCAGGTCTGTTCTGTCGCCAGAGGAGGCCGCCAATCCTGACGATGGTGAACAAAAACCGTTCTATCCGGCAAACGTTCCGTATTACGCAGCAGCAGGGAGGAAAGATCAAGGCCGTCCAGTTGCCCGGTATCCGGCAGATCTAGCCGGCACAAAGCAGCCAGGGTAGGGTAGAGGTCGATATGGGCACTGAGTTCGCCGATGTCGAGTCCTCCCCGAATATTCCCGTCCGGCCAGCGAATGAAGAACGGTACACGATGCCCGCCGTCGGTTGCATCCCCTTTCCGGCCGCGAAAGCCCTGATTATATCCCAGTTCGCCGTCCCGACTCATGCCGCCACTGGAACCATTATCCGTCATAAAGATCAGGATGGTATTGTCCAGCAGTTCCTGATCCCGGAGAAATTGCCCGAGTTTGCCAAAATTTTCATCAATATTGGCGATCATGCCGTAAAAGTCTGCACTGGGAATTTGGTTTCCTTCGAGTGGTGCGTAGGGCGCAGCGTAGTTTTCCGCTACGATGAAAGGATCGTGCGGAGCATTGGTAGGCAAATACACAAAGAAGGGTTCCTCTTTTTTTGCTTCCATAAACTTCATGGCTTCCCGGAACCAGACATCCGTACAGTATCCCACAAAGGACTGCGGCTCATTATCTACATAGTAGACGTCATCGAAATAGCTGTTTCCCCAATAGTCGGACAACTCGCCCACCCCACCGGCTTTGTGGTGGATTGCCCGCCCGAAGCCCTTATCTGTAGGCCGAACCGGGTAATTATCACCGAGATGCCATTTACCGAAAATCCCGGTGGCGTAACCATTGCGCTGAAAGATCTCAGCGATCGTTGTAATGCCCTCGGCGAGCGCATCGCGCCCCTTATAAGTCGCCCAGGTACCATTTCGGATGGGATAGCGGCCGGTCATGAGAGCAGCCCGGGTGGGGGTGCAGAGTGGGCTCACATGGAAATTCGTCAGGCGGATCGCGTCGGCATAAAAAGCATCCAGATTCGGCGTTTTTAACCAGGGATTCCCGTGGCATCCCAGATCGCCGATCCCCTGATCGTCGGTCAGCACTAAAATGACGTTGGGTGGCCTTTCGGATGCCGATTTCAAGGTGCAGCTAAGCAGGGAAAGTATTACCAGCGGGCCAATCCATCCAACTTTCCTGATTTGCTCCACTGCATTGGATATTCGAGACTGGTTTTTCATGGTTGTCTTTTTATCCACAGTACCCAATCCTGCTTCCGCTCTGTCGGCGGCCATCCGGGATCCAGGCTACCGGCGGCGGTGATTTGCTGCGGCGATCCGATGAACCGACCATTTCGGGGATTAAACCAGCGGATCATGTAGGTACCGGATAATTCCGGGATGATCGTCTTCTGCTTTGTTCCCATTTTTTGAAAAACGACCAGTTCCTCGGTGCCGGCAGCCAATACAAAATCATCGTTTGCGGTTAGTAGATCGTTCGGCTCCATCTTCCAGTAAGGGATCCCGTTGTCTCCAAAAAACGACAGCGCATACACGCACTGATCCCACATTTTATCCCGGCTGCGCCAGTCTTCGCAAGTCAGGTCGGAGTGCTCATGTTCGTAACCGAAGTACCATTCGATGCCCCAGGCGCCGGCCATCAAGGCTCCCCAAAGTGCATTTTGCCGGGCATTGTCGTGTTGCGGATTGATCTTGTCGGGCACCAGCGAGTACCGGTGATCACCGGGTTCGTCCACGGCATTGGCCCAAACCTTTTTGGCCGCTTTTGCCAGGTTACGCCACCGCAGCACACTGCCGTGTACATTGGCAAAATCCTCCCGGTTGGTTTGAATCGATAGTCCCGTATATTTTGATTCCGGCCCGAGCAGATCATAAAATGCCTGTCCATTGTGGATCACGACGTGGTGCCGGTACGGATCATTATCGTAGAAAAAGCGGGCACAGGCCAGTCGTTGGGTAGTGGTTTGCCAGGGTGTCACATCTTCCTTCATCCAGCGACCGTTCTCTTCGCCGATATTCCAGTTGAGGGCCAGGTGGTGACCGAAGCGGGCGATCAGTTCGCGATAGTACAGCTTGCGTTGCGGTCCCAGATCGCCGTTATCCAGCAAGCCCTGGTTTTCCGCCTCGGAAGTTTTAAAATGTAGAAAGTGTCCCAATTGATCGGCATGTTCAAAGATAATCTCCCATTGATCCAGTTTAGAGATATCCATCCGCTCGTAGTTGTCGTAATGAACATAGGGAAAAACATTGCGATCATCCCCGGCGATATTCAGGGTGAGAAAAGAGAAAGCATTGAGGCCCTTTTCCGCCAGGTAATTGATCCCGCCGATCAGGCCCTTGCCCTTACCGTTCTGCCAGCTGGGATCTCCCTCCCGCCAGTCGGCTACGTGTGCTTCCCATTTTTTTATAAAGTCATCCCGGTGACCGTCCGTCTTGAAATTTCCGTCGAAATCGGCGTAAGCCAACAGGTTCTCGGGAGCGTCCACTCCGGCCTTGAGGAAATATTCGCCGGTTTCGGCAAATTGCAAATAGGTCTGGTGCACGAATTGCAAACGACCTTTCCCCCGAAGATCCCGGCCCCGTTTATCGGTATCGGCAACGGTAAACTGCCCCCTTAATCCATCCATAAAGCCACCGCTGATACCCGGCAACTGCTCCTTCGATACGGCTACATTGGGGCCTTTTCGGAAGAAAACTTCGTATTCCCATGTCCCTGTTTCATCCGGTGCAAAGTGGACCCGCCATTGATCCCCCCCGGTAGCCGACGTCTCGCCGGCCCGACCGTCTCCGGCAAAGTATCCCGGAACGATATAAGTTTTTGGGCCGTAGCGGAAAACGACATTCAGCCGGTAGTTCAGGAACGGATTGTAGGTATGCATTTCATCCGTTTCGGGTCCGGCAAAGCTAAGTGTGACTTTGTGCCATTTCTTTAATTCGCCACTGATGCTCACCTCGGAACGACTACTTTCGGATTGAGCCGGCAGGGAGATATTCAGGGCATAGATCAGACACCAGCCCAAATAGAATCTCATAGATCACGGTTTAAATTCATGTGAAGTAAGCAGGCGATCGGGCATGGGGGGAGACCGATTGATCTTTCGGCCTCCCCGTACCCGGATTTACAGTTGGTCATTTTGTCTCGCCGTGTAGGTATTTTCTTTAACGGAGAGGCTAGTAACCGGGGTTCTCCACCAGATTAGGATTATCCGCGATGCGGCCCAAACCCAGTGCATAGTAATAATTGCGTTCCGGATGAAGGCGCACCCTTCCCTTGTCACCGTGTTCCATATTCAGATAGTACATGCCCGTATCGTAGTCCTTGATCCAGGTTGTTTTATGACGCGGTTTATTATCCAGTTCCTCCACGGCAATGCGCCATCTTCTCAGATCCCAGAATACGTGCTCTTCAAAAGCCAGCTCCACCTGTCTTTCCTGACGGATCTTATCCTCGGTAATCTCCTCCACGGATAAGCTCGGCATGCCCGCCCGGTCTCTGACCTGATTGAACACATCGGCCATATCGCCGTTGGGGTCTCCCAGATAGAAGGCAGCCTCTGCATAGTTGAGTAAAATTTCGGCTAAGCGGATGATGATCCAGTCCGTACTTGAAGCCGTGGCATCGGGCGTGGCGGGATTGATGTGCTTTCGGCGTAACAGTCCTGTCGGATTATTACCGCCGGCGTAAGCATGTCGGGGATGACAGGCCCCGGGAAAACCGTCCGAACCGGGAATGATGAAGCCCGATTGTTTAGAGGTAGTTTTTCGGGTGCCGTCCGCCGGATCGGTGTATTGGGTACTGGTGTGAAAATATACCGGTTGACCTTTGAAGGTCGACTCCGGGTAAAAGATCCAGGCCCGGAAGCGCGGGTCTCGTTCCCCAAAGAAGCGGGCGGGATCGAATGGCGTTTCGCCGTCGTACATCGCTGGGTCCATTTTGCCGGAGGCGCCGTCGATAAAATCAAATTTCTCCATCGTTTCCAGGTAGACCGGATAGTTGGAATTCCAGGCGAATCCAAACCCGGCCGGTGTACCGGTAATATCGAAAGCATGGCTCTTACCGGCTTCAAATTCGTATTTTTCCACAAAGATCGCTTCCGGATTGCCCGTTTCATCCAAAAAGAGGTCGATCAGGTTTTGCACCTTATCCGGATTTTTCTGATACAGTGAAAAGGGGCCGTTATCCATAATTTCCCGCGAAGCGGCCATCGACTGCTGGTAGTAGCCCACAGCATCGCCTGAGGGGAACCCCAGTAATCCGTTGAGCTGTTCGGTTCCGAACCGGGCCACGCTGGCGGCATAAAGCATCGCCCGACTTTTTAAGGCCAGGGCGGCCCACTTGCTCGCCACACCGGTCTCTTCAGCACTTTCCGACAGGATCGCTGCAATCGCATCCAATTCCGAACCGATGAAATCGTATACTTCTTTTTCGGAGTTTCTGGACACGAACAATTCCGACTCGGAAGCATCGATATCCAGGGCCTCCGTGACGATCGGTACTCCACCGAAACGCTTAACCATTTCGAAGTATTCCCAGGCCCGGATGAAGCGGGCTTCGGCCGACTTTTGGGTCACAAATTCCGGATCGAGGGTAGTAGATCTTCCCAGGTTCCCGATAAGCACGTTGATATCTCTGATATTATCGTAAGGCCAGTAGTCGAGCAGGCGGGCGCCATTTTCGTCGTAGGGTGTATTCGTCACCTCGCCGAAGGCGGCCTGCCAGGGGGCGAAATTCCGGTGTTCTCCCCCCCAGGAATTAATAAAACCCATATTGATGTTGGTCCCACCGGAGGTCATGTGAAACTGAGTTCTGTTGTACAGATCGTGGAGATAGGCATTGACCAGACCTTCATCCTCGAAAACAACGTTTTCGGAAATAATATCAGTTGGTGTGAGTTCGAAAGGATCTTCGCAGGAAAAGATCGTACCCAAACCCAGTATTAAGAAGAATAACTTTTTCATATTGGTAAGCTTGTCTTTTGTATTGATCATAATGAAATCCTTAATCCGAAAGCGACCGATCTGGTAATCGGCAGGCGGTTGGTCGGGGAGCCGGGCTGAAACTCCGGATCGAACGAGCGGTCGTAAATCCCGAGATTAGTTAGCAACAACAGATTCTCACCCGCCACATACACCTCGGCCTGCTTGATGCCCGAATTGCCGAGTACCGTGTTGGGCAAGGAATAGGAAAGGTTGAGGTTTTTGAGTCGAAAGTAAGTCACGTCCTTCACCCAGAAGTCGGAATTGCGATTGTTGTTGAAACTTGGAGACTGGGAAGCGGCCGGCAAGGCTGCATCGGGATTGATGTTAACGGACGGATTATTCGGATCCGGCTGCCATCTCAGGTCGTAGTGGTAAGTCAGCGGAATGGACTGATTACTAAACATGGTCCGGGCAGCACCGCTGATATTGATCGCAAAGCGGGAAGCCCCCTGGAGCAAAGCACTGAGTCGAAAGTTTTTGTAGGACATCCCAATGTTCATCCCAAACACCATTTCCGGGATACCCGTAGCGAAGGCGATCACGTCCTGATCACGGAAAGTAATGATTCCGTCGCCATCCAGGTCTTTGTATCTGATATCGCCCGGTCGCAGGGTGAGGTTCTCATTATCATCCTGAATAACCGGATGATTGTCGATCTCCTGCTGGGACATAAAGATGCCGTCCGCTACATAGCCGACAAAGCGGTTTACGTTTTTTCCATCCAGTTCAAATAGTCTCTTTTGATCAGGGTCTTCAAAGGCTTCCTGGCTCTTCACTTCCAGCCATTTGGAACGGGCCAGTGAAAAATTAGGAGCCAGCTCTATGCGGAAATCACCGATACGCTCCTGATAAACGGCGGATATTTCTATACCCCGATTATCCTGACTATTGATATTGACCACCGGTAGATTTGCGCCAAAGGTAGAAGGAACGTCTTCGATATTCTGCGCGATTATCCCCTCCCGTTTGCGGTAAAACAGTTCGGTTTCCAGTGACAGTTTGCCGTTCCACAGGCGGGTTTCCAGGCCGATGTTGTAAACCGTCATTTCTTCCCAGGTGAGCAGTGGATTGACCAGACCTCTGGTCCGGATAGTCGGTTGTGCCACACCATCCCCCAGAATGAACGGATCCTGCAGTTCAAATCCCGTCAAATAATCAAAACCAGTAAGTCCGTTAGCGGTATCGTCTCCCAGTTGAGAATAAGACGCCCGCAATTTCAGAAAGTCGACGGTGCTACCCGTTCCCAGATTCAGGTCTTCCGAAATCACCCAACCGGCAGAGAGACTGGGGAAATACCCCCATCTGGTTTGCGGGGAGAACAACACGTTACCATCCGCCCGAAAGGTAGCTTCAAAAAGGTATTTATCCTTAAACGAATAATTGAGTCGACCCACATAACTTTTCCGACCGATATCCGATCCCGAGAAGCCGTTATTGGTCTGATTATTCTGGGAGCCGATAAAGAGTTCGGGAATGGCAAAGGACAGTAGATCCAGTCGGCCGGCACTGAAATTACTGAACTTCCTGGTGATCTGTTCGTACAGGGCTAATGCCTTGATATCGTGATCGCCGAAAGTCCGGTCGAAGGTCAGAGACAGCAGCGGATAGAACTGAGTTCTCCGGAACTGGCTTTCCGAGATGGACGACACTCCGCGCTGGGTAGCCTGGTACAGATAGGTTTCCGTTTCCGGTTGGTATTCGTACAGATCAGTAGGCTTTGCAAAGGACTTTATCGCCCGGTTGTATCTGGTGAGGCCCACTTCAGCTTTAGCCGACAGCCCGGTAACGAACGGCAGATCGTAGTTAATTCCCAACCTTCCCTGGATCACGTCCTCATCCCGATCCCAAAAACCGGCATTGGAACGCTTACTGGTCGAGATCGGATTTCTCTGGGAAAATCCGGAAAATGCTTCTCCGATCGACGGATCGGGCAGCGAAGTCGGAAAGGTCGGGCGGGTCGTGGCGAGCTCTACCATTAGGGCGTCGATATTATTACTTGGCCTTTCCGTCTTTTCGAAGCGGTAGGAAAGGTCCAGGTTAAAGCTCAGGTTGTCATTGATCCGGGCGTCAATGTTTGATCTGGCGTTATATCTGCCGTAATCATAATCCCTCGATCTGAAGTAACTTTCCTGATCCATGTATCCGAAGGAAGTAAAATACTTCACATCTTCGTTACCACCGGATACGCTCAAATTATGCTGGTGCATCGGGGCATTGTTCTTAATTAGCCCATTGATCCAGTCTCCACCTTCGTATCCCCGCTCCTTATTGGCAAATTTCTGTAAGTCCTCTTCGGAGAAGGTGGCATCCAGTCCGGCTCCGTCCAGCAGATCGGATTCCCGGACCAACTCAACGTATTGGGTGGTATTTACCTGTTGAAAAAGCCTGGAGGCCGACATTGAGGTATAACTACCATTGTAAGTAATGCGGGCCGGGCCTTCCCGTCCCCGCTTGGTCGTCACCAGGATCACACCGTTCCCCGCGCGGGCCCCGTAGACAGCCGCAGCGGCATCTTTGAGTACCGTAATGGATTCAATGTCATTCGGGTCAATGCGGTCAAAGGAAGCCTGGATACCATCCACCAGTACGAGCGGTGCTCCGGCATAACCCCGGATGCGGATCTGCGTATTTTCCGAGCCCGGCAGTCCGGAATTCTGCCGTGTCATTACTCCCGGCACCCTACCCGCCAGCAGGTTTGCCGAGTTGGCCACGGGAACGCTGGTCAACTGCTTATTGTCGATCGAAGCGACCGCGCCGGTCAGGGTAGATTTTTTTTCCCGTCCGTAGCCGACCACCACTACTTCATCCAGCAGGGCGCCTTCGGACAATTGCAGGTCAATACTACTACGTCCCTGGGTTTCGACCGTCTGGCTCTGGTAGCCGGTATAACTAAAGGTAAGACTGGCGTTCTCCCCGACGGTCAGTTCGTAGGTCCCGTCAAAATCAGTAACGGTACCATTATTGGTACCCGCCTCCATGATATTTACTCCGATGAGCGGATTACGGTCGGTATCCGTTACCAGGCCGCTGATGCGCTGCTGGCCGAACAAGCCAGTCGTTACGCACAAGCCAAAAAACAGCCATAAAATTTGCTGCAGATGAGTTCGATGTCTTGTCATGATCCAAATTTTTGCTGAAAAAGTTTCGATTGTGAGTGATAAGACGGTGCGAAAATTCTGGACAATCCCCCTTTTGGCGATGAGTTTGAAATCACGACTTAGGAGAAGCCTCGTGGTGCATTTCCAAAATTTTCTAATGCACTTGTGTTTAAAATCAGGATAAAATTAGGTGAGCATAGGGCAAATTCCATATTTTCCTACTGGACAAAAACTGGACAACGGAGAAGTAATATGCCCGGACTACGGTTGGAGTCTGTTTTTAGCCGGATATTTGACAACACCTATATTTTCTGGGGTTTTCAATAAGAAATCATGAAAAAAAGTACCGGACAGATGCGATTTTTCCTCTGGACAATTTGCTTACTATTTGTTTTTTCCGCCAGAACCGCCGATGCTTCCGAAGATTCGCTGGGGTACATCCGTTTGGCCGCAGCCTCCAAATTGAGACTGGAGTACCCGGATAGCTCCATCAGCCTGTTAAATGGTCTGTACGAAGAATTTATGGCAAGCCAGGACACTGCAAAAGCGATCCAGGCCCTGCTTAATCTGGCAACCGATTACGGTAATATGGCAAACTATCGGGCTTCTTATAATCATTTGTGGAAAGCGCTCCTACTCGCGGATGAGGGCCGGCTGGATAATTTAAAGGTGCAGATCTACCGCAGGATCGGTCGTTACTACGCATTCTACAAGCGGCGTGAAAAAGCCCTTGGTTTCCTGAATACCGCATTGGAACTCCAAAAATCGCTGATCGCAAAAGGGCAAATGGACAGCGCCGCCCTTACCCGTGGCTATCTCTCGTTCTGCACTACTTTCACTGAACTGGGAGAATATGAGCTAGCGCAAAACTACCTGGACAGTTGTTTCCTGTACTACAAAACGGAGGTCAACCGTAGTATACGATTACCATTTTTACAAATGCAACAGGCCTTTATACAGGTGGAAACCGGTCAGGAGAAGCAGGCTATTCCCGTAATAGAATCGCTGCTTCCCTGGTTCGAGCAGCAATTACCCACTTACCAGGTGCTGATCTACAGCTTTCTCGGAGACGCCTATCGTGCCGGAGGAAATTACGCTAAAAGCGAATGGTGCTATCAGGAATCCTTGAGGTGGTCCCGGTCTACCCACAGTCATCTGGATTTTTCGGTATTGGTTCACGAAAAGCTGGCCAGGCAGTATGCTGATCAAAGAAATTTTCGTCAGGCATACCTTAGTTTAAGGACGGTTGACTCTCTGGACAAGCGCTTTTTCGACAGCCGCAGTGCCTACAATATTCCCTTGCTGGAGATTCAGGATGAGTTTCGAAACGCCATGGAGGCACAGGAGCAGCTATTGAAAGAAAACCGCATCGCCCAGTTGGAGCACGAGAATAGGGTCCGGTTTTTACGCAATATTATCATATCCGTTCTATCCGGCTCTCTGATCCTGTTCGGCATCCTGTTTTTCTACTATATGCGACACAAGCACCGGGTAGAGAAACGTGTGATCCAGCTCGAAAGGAAAGCCGATAAGGAGTTGCTGAATATGAAAAACCGGGAGCTGGCTACTTCAGCTTTGAAACTTTTTGAGAAAGATAAATTTCTACAGGATCTAAAGGCACGGGTGGCCGGAAAAAAGGAGACGATCAGTCTCCAGGAGATCAAACAGCTGGTGCGAAGGGGAACCTCCGGCAACACAAATGCCTGGAAGGCCTTTGAAGCTCAGTTCGTTGCCGTGAATAATGGATTCTACCAGGAACTCCGCACCAATTATCCCGATCTGACACCGGGAGAACGAAAATTGTGCGCCTTAATCAAACTGAAACTGACGAGTAAAGAAATAGCGGGACTCATGCACATTTCCGTAGACAGTGTCCATAAGTCCCGTTACCGACTGCGCAAAAAACTAAGCCTGGATAAGGAAATTGACCTGACGGACTTTATGAGCAATATTAACTGAGGTAGGCCGCTTTGTACCCGAAAGTCGTGTTGATCGCCGAGAGTTGCCAAATTTGCCCGAATGGGATTTACCGGTACCTGTTAAAACCGGTCTTGTCTAGTTATTGTCCAGAAAGATTTTGAGGTTTTCCCCGGGGGTACGCCCAATTTTGGGCTTGAAAATAATGAGCAGGTGCAACGGCTGTACAAATAAATTTTAGAAGCCGGCTAACACTAATCGACAATTGATGAAAGCAACATTTTACCAGGGAGATCACAAATTTTCAATCAGCGAAAAATCAATCAGTGATCCCGCTGAAGGGGAAGTCCGAATCAAGGTAGCTTATTGCGGCATCTGTGGTACAGATGTGCACATTTACCACGGTATGATGGATAAACGGGTGAAGGTGCCGGTCACGATCGGTCACGAAATGTCCGGAGTAATCGACGCGGTAGGCGCCGGTGTGAGTGATTTTTCAGTGGGCGATAAAGTAGTGGTCCGTCCCCTGGATGATCGCGGGGCGCAAGCTTCGGACAAGGGGTATGATCACATCTGCCAGGACCTGAAATTTATCGGTATTGACAGTCCGGGGGCGATGCAGCAATACTGGAATGTACCGGCTTTCACCCTGCACCGGCTAAGGCCGGAAACGGACCTAAAGCTGGCCGCGCTGGTGGAGCCCTTGGCAGTGGCCTGCCACGATGTGCGATTATCCGGGTTAAAGGCAGGAGAAGTAGCCGTTGTACTGGGTGGTGGCCCCATTGGCTTGCTGGTCGCTCTGGTGGCCCGTGAAACCGGAGCTAAAGTCTTTATTTCGGAAGTTAACCCCAGACGTATCCTACTGGCCCGTGAGCTAGGTTTTTCAGTGATCAACCCCGCGGAAACGGATCCGGTCGCCCATCTAAGGGAAAAGACATCCGGTTTCATGGCCGATGTCGTCTTCGAAGTAGCCGGAGTACAACCTACTCTGGATATTATGACCGAATTAGCGGGCATCCGCGGTCGGATCGTCATGGTGGCCATTCACGGGCAGCCGAAGCCGATCAATCTTTTCCAGTTTTTCTGGAAAGAACTGCAACTGATCGGCGCACGGGTCTACGAACGGGAAGATTACGATCAGGCGATTGAGCTGATCATGAAAAACGAACTCCCCTTTGCCTGCCTGATCACCCGGGTAGCGCCGCTCACATCGATCCAGCGGGTATTTGAGGAGATAGACCGGCAACCGGACGGCATGAAGGTGTTGCTCGATTGCCAGACGTAATCAACCTAGGTTACAACGATAAACGTCAGGGCTGACAGACCGGACAATAGCAGGAATGCGGTCGGACGGAGGACCGGTGGACCTGCTTACAATCAATGAGATCTACAAACATCAAAGAATTTTGCAGCCCCTAATTTTCGACATAACGCCTACAAACTTTAAAAAATATCATGAGCATACTGGATCAATTTAAGTTAGACGGTAAACTGGCTCTGGTGACCGGTTGTAAGCGAGGCATTGGCAAAGCGATGGCCGAAGGTCTGGCCGAAGCCGGAGCAGATATCATCGGAGTTTCGGCTTCACTCGAACCCAACGGCAGTGCGGTAGCGCAGGCCGTGATGGATTTGGGACGCAAATTCACCGCTTATACCTGTGATTTCTCGGACCGGGCAGCGCTGTACGACTTTATCGCCCAGGTAAAAGCGCAGCATCCACCCATTGACATTCTGGTAAATAATGCCGGTTCGATACTACGGGCACCGGCCGCCGAACATCCGGATGAATACTGGGACCAGATCATGGAGATCAACCTGAATGCACAGTTCGTACTGTCGCGGGAGTTTGGGAAGGACATGACGGAGAGCGGATCCGGCAAGATCATCTTTACCGCTTCCCTGCTCACTTTCCAGGGAGGTATTACTGTGCCGGGTTATGCAGCCAGCAAAGGAGCCATTGGGCAGCTGACGATGGCTCTCTCCAACGAGTGGGCGGGCAAAGGGGTAAACGTGAATGCAATCGCACCGGGCTACATCGCCACGGATAATACGGCCGCGCTCCGCGCCAATGACGAACGTAACACCTCGATCCTGGCCCGCATTCCGGCTGGTCGCTGGGGTAGCCCGGATGACTTTAAGGGAGCTACCGTTTTTCTGGCTTCCCGGGCTTCGGACTATATGAATGGAGCTGTAGTTCTGGTAGACGGCGGATGGATGGGGAGATGATGATCCGATACTACGATTATGGGATGCTATGATTTACCAGATAGTTGATCCTGAGACCTATCGGAATACATCCCTCTTAAAAAAAATGGCTAAAATGAATACCAAGATTAATAAGATAGACGTACACCTATTTCAGATACCGTTGCCCGAAGTACTTTCGGATGCCAAACACGGCGATCATCACTTCTTTGAACTGATCACCGCAACCGTGCATTTAGAGGATGGCTCGGAAGGTACTGGTTATACCTATACCGGTGGGAAAGGCGGATATTCCATTAAAGCCATGATCGAACACGATCTGGCTCCGGCTTTGCTGGGTAAAGATGGGAAAGAAGTTGAATCCATTTACGATTTTATGGAATGGCACATTCACTACGTAGGGCGGGGCGGTATTGCGTCCTTTGCCATTTCGGCTATTGATATTGCGTTATGGGATCTACGTTGCAAACGGGCCGGCCAGCCACTGTGGAAAATGGCCGGAGGAGCAGCGGATCGTTGCAAAGCATACTGCGGAGGCATCGACCTGCAATTCCCCCTGAAAAAGCTGCTTGGGAACATCCGGAGCTATCTCCAGCGGGGATTCAATGCCGTAAAGATCAAGATCGGCCGGGAACATCTGGATGAGGATTTGGAACGGATCCGGGCCGTAAGGGAGTTGATCGGCGACGATGTCACCTTTATGGTAGACGCCAATTATTCTATGACCGTGGATGAGGCCATACAGGCAGCGGAAGCATTCCAACGCTATAATATTTACTGGTTCGAAGAACCCACCATCCCGGATGACTACCAGGGGTACGCTAAAATTGCGGAAGCTACCGGAATGCCGCTCGCCATGGGAGAAAATTTACATACCATCCACGAGTTCGGATATGCCTTTGAACAGGCTGGATTGTCATTTATTCAGCCGGATGCCTCGAACTGCGGTGGGATCAGCGGCTGGCTGCAAGTGGCGGAGCAGGCCCGTCGCTACGATATACCGGTTTGTTCGCACGGTATGCAGGAACTACACGTCAGCCTCGTGTCCGCCCAGTCGAATGCCGGCTGGCTGGAGGTACACAGTTTTCCGATCGATGCGTATACCGTACGGCCGCTGGTAGTAGAGGACCATCTGGCCGTAGCGCCCAGTGTACCCGGTATTGGCGTAACTTTCGACTGGGAAAAGCTGGAGCAATATGACACTGCCGGTAACGTGAAATTTCAGGGTATCATCTGAGGTGGCGGAACATTATTGGCAGCATCCCTCCGCTATAACTCAATCCATTTTTTCGACATATACGTAGAAGGCATTACTCTGCGTGCCGTCTTCCAGACCAAAGTAAGCCAGCAGTTCCGTTTTACCCAGCGGGACCTCGGCTTCGATCACGGCGGCCCCGGCGTTTTGCTCCAGATCGGTCGTGTATTCCTTTTCACCGATCTTCAGGAAAGCCCTGGTAATTTGCATAGCCTCACCTTCTATTCTCCCGTCGGTAAAAGGAGTGGAAGGGATCGCATCGTTTACGCCGGCGTTCAGAGCAAGGCCGCTTTCGGCCGGCCATCTCCGTAAGCTGAATTTGTATTTACCGGCCGCTACAAAGCGAACGTTGAATTCGGCCGGCACCATAGGATTTCCCTGCCGGATCATCCGCTGGTTCCAGGGAGGGACCTGATCCGTAGTGCGGGCATCATGGCAGGTGAGCACTTCCAGCGGCGTTTCGCCCAGAGCTATCTCCGAAAGTTTGGTCTCCCGGATCACATCACTCCACCAGGTTTCGTAAAAATCATTCATACGCTTTACCCGATCCGGGAAGCGGGCCGCCAGATCGGTCTCCTGACCGGGATCATCGCCGATATGGTATAGTTCTGTGCCCCTGATCAATCGCCACTGTCCTTCCATCACACAACTATTCTTTCCCTTTACCGGCCAGGGTACCCGTTGGGTATCGGTTACCAGCATGCGTTCCGGCGCTGCGGCTGTGCCCAGCAGGTAACTGCTGATATCTCTGCCGTCCATAGTTTTGGCAGGCGAAAACGTCTGACCACTAAGGGCGACCAGGGTCGGTAACATATCCACATGAGCGGTCAGGTCGCCTAATTTTTCGCCTCCGCTGAGGCCCCCATCTGGCCAACGAATGATCATAGGCACACGATGGCCACCCTCGTACTCGCTACCTTTAGTGCCGCGCATACCGGCGTTGAAGCCGTTAACCCGTCCGTTTTCCCGATCGACCTGATAGCCCCTGGCTGTGCCATTATCCGTGGTGAAGATCACGATGGTATTGTCGGCGATGTCCCATTCCTCCAGTTTCGCCAACAGTTTTGCGAAATTATCATCGATATTGGTGATCATCCCGTAGAAGCGCTTCTGCACTTCGGGTATCGCTTCCTCCCGATAAAGGTGGTAATAGTCTTCCGGAACATTGAAGGGGCCGTGGGGAGCATTCAGGCTTAGATAGCAGAAAAAAGGCACGTCCTTCTTTTTTTCGATAAATGAAATAGCCTCGTCAAACCAGACATCGGTACAATACCCCGTTTGCTTTTCCGGAATCCCGTTCCGAAAATAGGTATCGTCAAAGTAGTCGTTGTTCCAATAATCAGGCGTTTGCCCTACACCGCCACCACCGTGATAAAAAGCACGCTCAAAACCGCGTTCATGCGGTAAAAAGGGATGATTATCCCCCAGATGCCATTTCCCGAACATACCCGTTGCGTATCCATTTGTCCTGAATACATCCGCCATAGTTCGTTCCTCGCGGTTGAGTATGGAGGCGCCCATGATGGTGTGCCAGACGCCGTTGCGATTACAATTGCGCCCCGTCAGAAGCCCCGCCCGGGTTGGGGCACAGGTAGTTCCCACGTGGTAATTGGTCAGGTTAACGGATTCAGCGGAGAATTGGTCCAAAGCGGGGGTCTTTATGACCGGATTCCCGGTATGCCCCAAGTCGCCGTAACCCTGATCGTCCGTAATCACCACAATGATGTTGGGACCGGTTTTCGTCGCTGCCGCTTCCGTTATCTTTTCGGAGCAGGCCATCAGGATAAGTAAACTGACGCCTAATAAATAAGTATAGGATCTTGCCATGTCTTTGTTCAGATTAATTAGTCTAAGTTGCGATGCAACTTAAGTGGGTAGAGGGGTTCCCTATCGTTAAAATGGAACAAAATCGCTCATTTTAACGGTTGCAGTCTCTCTACACTCTACCATCTACTCTCTTCAATTCAAATATCGCAATTTGAATTAATTAGCTACCTATTCATGATGACGGGAATATATTGGTTTACCCCTGGTTGATGGAGTCAGGAGAGATGGAGACTTTAGGATTGGAAGATGTTTTCTTTTGGATCGGTTCTGGGCAAGCAGGCGTAAGGGCGTAAACAGGCAGATGAACCGCTAAAATGTAGTTTGTCTAGTTTTTATCTAGGTCATATTTCCCGTTTAGGGTCTCCACCAGTCTTATCTTGAGAGGAGCAAAGACCGGAGATCATGAACCGCCAATTACGTACATTACTTTTTATTTTTATAGTCTTTCTTGTTGTTCCCGCATGCCGCACCGAACTGCCCGAAGATGTCGGACGAGCTTACCGGGAGCTACCGGCCGAACTCGACTTTAACATACACGTCAAACCTCTGCTTTCCGATCGCTGTTTTGCCTGTCACGGAAACGATAAGAACAAGCTGAAGGCCGGCCTGCGGCTGGATGAAGCCGAAGCCGCTTACGCGGAACTGCCCGAATCACCGGGCAAGTTCGCCATCCGCCCGGGGAAGCCCGGACAATCGGAAGTATTTCACCGGATTATCACCGACAATCCGGAATTACAAATGCCGCCACCGGAGGCTAACCTCCAACTCAGCGCGCGCGAAAAAGCCATCCTCGTCAAATGGATCGAAGATGGGGCCGAATACCAGCCACACTGGTCCTTCATTCCTCCGTCCGGAGCTATTACTCCACCAGCCGTAACCGAAGCCGGCGGGGCGGAGCACCCTATTGATCGCTTTGTTTATCAACAATTGCGGGAACGGGGCGTAGAGCCTGCTCCGAAAGCCGAGAAAGCAAGTCTGCTGCGGCGCTTATCTTTCGATCTGACAGGGCTGCCTCCAGCCCAGGAAGAAATGGAACAATTTCTAGCTGATGCTAGCCCGGATGCTTACGAAAAGCAGGTGGATCGCCTGTTGGCCTCCCCCCATTACGGCGAGCGAATGGCCGTAGACTGGCTGGATCTGGCCCGTTTTGCCGATACACACGGCTATCTGGCCGACCGGTACCGCGATATGTCGCCCTGGCGGGACTGGGTCATTCAGTCGTTCAATGAGAATGTGCCCTACGATCAGTTTGTCACCTGGCAGCTCGCCGGTGATCTGATGGAAGAACCTACCCGTGAGCAGATCCTGGCTACCGGCTTCAATCGGCTGCATCCGCAAAATGCCGAAGACGGCATTATTGACGAAGAATTCCGGGTATCCTATGTCTCCGACCGGACGGATGTATTAGGCGTGGGCCTGCTCGGGCTTTCCCTCGGTTGTGCCAAGTGTCACGACCATAAATACGATCCGATCTCCCAGAAAGAATACTACCAATTGTACAGCTTTTTCAATAATATCAATGAGTCGGGTTTGATCCCCTGGGAAGAAAGCAGCACCCCGGTACCGACACTTCTGCTACCCACGGAACAACAGGAGCAGACATTAGGTGAGTTGAAGGAACAGATCTCCAGGCAGGAGAAAAAAATAGAAGAGCTGAGCGCCCAAGAGGTAGCGTCCATCCGCTCATTCGTCGATCGGGAAGGACATCGCACGTTGAGCGAAACCTTTCCCAGCATTGGGATGATCGCTCATTTTGATCTCGAAAACGCTCCATTAAAGAACAAGCTAAATCCCAGTCAAGAAGCCAAAATGGATCGACGCTTCTCCAATAACGAGGTGCCGACCTTAGTAGCCGGAAAAAAAGGCAAAGGCCTATTGCTCGACGGCGATGCCTGGCTGGACCTGGGTAAGATCGGCGTCTTTAAACGTAGTCAGCCCTTCAGCGTAGCTTTACAGGTGAACATTCCCCAAAGCCTGGAAAACGGGGTGATCTTTCACAAAGGTTTCGGTACCGGTATCCACAGTTTCCGGGGCTTTCATCTCCAACTGAAAGACAATCAGCTGGAACTGATGATGGCCCATACCTATCCGGACAATGCCATAAATGAGATCTACGAAGGGTACATACCGCGAGATGAGTGGATCCACCTGGCGGTGACCTATGACGGTTCGAGCCGGGCGGACGGCTACCGGGTTTACCTGAATGGCCGGGAACTGCCCACCACCGTAGAGATCGACAACCTTTACAAAGACATCATTTTTCACAATATGGTGGACCGCATCTACCCGCATCCCATCGAGCCGGGCATCCAGTTCGGAGGCCGGTGGAGGGGTACCGGACTAAAAGGTGGCGTCATTGACGAATTGATGGTATTTGGGCGGGAGCTAAGGGCACTGGAGGTATTGCAATTGGGAAATACGCCGGAAGCAAATGCCTTATTGGCTAAAAAAGCAGCTACCCTGTCGGCCGAAGAACACCAATGGCTAACCGATTTTTTCCTTAATCGTCAGTTGCCTGCCCTCCGGCAAGAAAAAATTATCCTGCAAAAATTGCGCACTACTTATGTGGACAGCGCCGAAGCTGTGCAGGAAGTTATGGTGCTAAAAGAAATGCCCCAACGCCGCCCAGCCTATATCCTGGAAAGAGGACAATACGATGTGTACGGTGAAGAAGTCTTTCCGACCACCCCGGAGCAGATCCTGCCGATGCCCGAAAATCTCCCCCCGGATCGACTGGGGCTGGCCAAATGGCTCTTCCATCCGGATCACCCGTTGACCGCCCGGGTGGCCGTCAATCGCTACTGGAAGAACCTCTTCGGTCGGGGACTGGTCAAGTCGGTAGAAGATTTCGGCAATCAGGGAGACCTGCCGGACCACCCGCAGCTACTGGATTGGCTGGCCGTTCATTTTATCGAGTCGGGTTGGGATGTAAAGGCCCTGCACAAACTGATCGTAACCTCCGCTACCTACCGCCAATCCTCCATTACCTCGGATAAACTCTGGGAAAAGGATCCGGAAAATGTATGGCTGGCCCGGGGACCCGCCCGGCGCCTGACGGGAGAAATGATCCGCGATAATGCTCTGGCGGCCAGCAAGCTGCTCCAAGCGGAAATCGGCGGCCCTAGCGTGAAACCCTATCAGCCCGAAGGTCTGTGGAAGATCAACAACCAGGAATACCGGCCGGATATCGGATCTAAACTCTATCGACGAAGCCTGTACACTTTTTGGAAACGATCGGTGCCCAATCCGACCCTGGCTACTTTCGATGTCCCCAACCGCAGTGAATGTACCGTACGCCGGCAGGCGACCAGTACGCCCCTACAGGCGCTGGTGCTCATGAATGATCCCTCTTTTCTGGAGGCAGCCAGAGTAATTGGAGAACAGATCACTACGAGTGATGATCTGCAACAGGGGTTAAAAGTAGCTTTCCAGCGGCTGGCCGGACGGGCACCGGACGCCGAAGAACTAAAATCACTACTGGAAATCCGAAATTTCGAATACCGAAAGTATACGCAACGAAACAATAAGCCGGTAGGATTACTGAGCAGTGGAGCTTCGGTTGCACCTACTGATCTGCCGGAGGATGAGCTTTATGCCAATACCGTACTGGCTAGTGTGATGATGTGCTCGGATGCGGCGATTGTGTTACGATGATTGAATGGTTGGATGGTTGGATGGTTGGATGGTTGGATGGTTGGATGGTAAACTACTAAAAATGAAAATGATGAATCGGGAAATCAATAATATTCAGAAGAAAATAGATCGGCGGGAATTTCTGACCAGGACCTCCCTGGGGATTGGAGCGCTCGCCTTGGGCTCTTTATTGGGAAATAACTCGCTGGCGGCCGCCAATCTGCCTCCTATGCTCAATAGTGGGGGAGGGGGGCTACCCGGACTGCCACATTTTGCCCCTAAAGCGAAAAGGATCGTTTATCTCTTTATGAGTGGTGGGCCTTCTCAGATGGATCTGTTTGACTACAAGCCGGTCATGAAACAGCTGCACGGTCAGGATCTGCCGGAATCGGTACGGGGTGAGCAGCGCCTGACGGGTATGAGCGCCCAGCAGTCGAGTTTACCGGTGACAGCCTCGCTGTTCAAATTCAAGCAGTACGGCGAATCGCGGGCCTGGGTCAGTGAACTGATGCCGCATACGGCAAAAATGGTTGATGATCTATGTTTTATTAAGTCACTCTACACCGAACAGATCAACCACGATCCCGCGATAACCTTCTTCCAGACCGGCCACCAACTGGCCGGACGCCCCTCTATCGGTTCCTGGTTGAATTATGGTCTGGGATCGGATAATGAGAACCTGCCCAGTTTCATTGTCCTGGTTTCCAAGAATGCCAGTGGACAGCCCTTATACGCCCGGCTGTGGGGTAACGGCTTCCTGCCTTCGCACCATCAGGGGGTACAGTTCCGTTCGGGAAAAGATCCGGTTTTGTTTCTCAATAACCCGGAGGGTTACGACGGGCAGGACCGCCGGGATATGCTGGACCATCTGAAAAAGTTGAATAAATTCCAGGCCGATACCTATAATGACCCGGAAGTGGATCATCGGCTCAAGCAATTTGAGATGGCCTACCGCATGCAGACCTCCGTACCGGAGGTGACGGATCTTTCTGATGAGCCGGATGCGATTTTTGACCTTTACGGTCCGGACAGCCGCAATCCCGGCACCTATGCCGCCAATTGCCTGCTGGCCCGAAAATTGCTGGAAAAGGACGTCAAGTTTGTCCAGTTGTATCACCAGGGTTGGGATCATCACCTGTTCCTACCGGGCGGCATCCGGCGGAAATGTAAGGAAACCGATCAGCCTACCGCAGCCCTGCTACAGGATCTGAAACAACGGGGCCTGCTGGACGACACCCTGGTGATCTGGGGCGGTGAATTCGGCCGAACAGCCTATTCTCAGGGCAAACTAACCAAAGATAATTACGGGCGTGATCACCACCCCCGCTGCTTTACCATGTGGATGGCCGGAGCCGGTGTCAAACCTGGATTCAGTTACGGGGAAACGGATGATTTTAGTTATAACATTGCCCGGGATCCGGTGCACATTCACGATTTCCACGCCACCTTAATGCACATTATGGGCATTGATCACGAGCAACTGACTTTCAAACACCAGGGCCGGCGTTATCGGCTGACGGATGTACACGGGCATGTGGTGCGGGATATTCTGGCGTAGGTTGGGGTATGGGATGACTATAAAGATTAAATAGCAATACTTATGAAAAGAAGGACATTCATAAGACAATCTTCGGTAACCATTGCCGCCTCCGGTGGATTTGGTTTTAACCTGTTGGGAAGGGCCAAGAAGGAGGAGATAGTAGGACACGGAGATTATCAATACCGCATCATCCGGGATTGGGCACAGATCAGTAGCGTGCAAAACCCCATCCTGAACTGCCACGAAATGGTAATGGACCGGCAAGGAAGATTGATCATGATGGGCGATCATCCGGCCAATAACATCCTCATATTTGATAAATCGGGTAAGTTACTGGATTACTGGGGCACAGCCTATCCCGGAGGGCACGGACTGACCTTGTCCGCAGAAGGAGAGGAAGATTTTCTTTTTTTGACCGATTCGGGCTGGTTTCTGGATAAGCACGGGAAATGGGTACGCCACAACGGACGGGTAAGCAAAACGACGCTGGACGGACGGGTGATCTTCGACATTGGCCATCCCCAAACAGTTGGTGTCTATAAGCCCGGGGATCATTTTTGTCCTACGGAAACGGCCATCGGCCCCAATGGTGACATTTACGTGGCCGACGGCTACGGGATGGACTACATCATCCAGTACAATGCCCGGGGCGAATACATCCGCCACTGGGGCGGGCACAACAACCATGACAAAAATTACAATTTGCACAATGCCCACGGCGTAGCCATCGACTACCGGGATGCGGAAAATCCTTTGGTGGTATGCACTTCCCGGAATGAGCAATCTTTCAAATTCTTCACCCTGGATGGACAGTACGTCCGCACCTTGCACTTGCCCAATATGCAGGTATGCCGACCGGTTTTTGACGATAGCAACCTTTATGCCGGGGTTTGCTGGTCACAGCCCAAAGAGGGAAAGACCACCTGGAAAGATCACACCGGTTTTATCACTATACTCGAAGGAGATACTGTTGTCTCCAACCCAGGAGGAACTGCCCCTGCATACAAAGACGGCGCGCTGCAAAAGTCTTACCAATTGGCCGAAAAGCCCATCCTGCACGGCCATGATGTCTGTGTGGATGAGGATAAGAACCTGTATATCTGTCAGTGGAATGCGAACGGCACACCGCCGTTGAAACTGGAGCGGGTAAACGGGTGAGTGAAAACACTTTTTTTACAAAGATAATCCGCTCAGCAGTTCTTCGGTGCTACGCAGAAGTTGTTCGATCTTAGCCTGATCATAGGCATCGGTATGGGCCGAAGCAAAACTTCCCCGGTCGTTATCAAAATATCTCCCACTAATTCCGGCATAGGTATCGGAGACCGCCAGTTCGTACAGGATGTCCGCTCCCTTATCCGCCGGCGACCAGGAATGGCCGAAGCCTTCACGTACCATTTTCGTATCGAGCAGAGAACCGGGATTAACGGCAATTACATCCAGTTCCGGACGAGTGGCAGCGAGCTGAAAACTCCACATGGTCAGGGCCAGTTTGCTCTGAGCGTAAGCTTCCTGGTGGTTCGGCTGCGTTTCTCCCTTTAGCAGTGCCGCCGAGATTGTAGCCTGGGCGGCCGAACTCAGATTGATCAGGCGGGCAGCCTCCGATCGTTGAAGTAGGGGGAGCAAATCCTGGGTAAGCACATAGGGCGCAAGGTAATTGACCACCAGACGCATATCTAGTCCATCCTCATTTTGCGGATTTGAACTTTTGAAAACACCGGCATTATTGATGAGCACATCCAGCTGCGCCAGTTCACCTTTAATCTGTTTCGCCATTTCGCGAACGGCATTCAGATCGGAAAGATCAGCTACAAAACCACCGATCCTGTCCGGATGCGAAACGTTTTTGATCTCAGCCACAACTCCAGCTAATTTCTCCGGGTTTCTTCCATGCAGGTAGATCGTATGTCCGGCTTTAGCTAATTTCAAAGCGGCCAGTTTACCGATGCCGTCTGTACTTCCAGTGATCAGGATGGTCTTTTTCATTAGGCTACTATTTGGTTCTTAGGATGAAAATGCGGCAATACTTTGTCGGCAAGATACGCCATAGTATTTTCGATATTCCCCGAATTAAAACGCAGGTTCAAGGCCACGTGATTAACGCCGGCTTCCTGGATGCGATGGAAATAATCAATCAGATGATTAATCCCGGTTTGAAAACCCAATTGGATCGGTCGCGGTTTATAATCGTCATTTGCTTCCAGTATGACGTATAAAGGTTGCACAAATGGTTTGTCTATCTCCTGTACTGCAGGGATCAACTTTCGCCACTGGGCAATCGTAAACTGCTGTTGTCCCAGCTGACGCGGGTAGTACATCCATCCATCTGCGTGTTCGGCGTTCCATTGGAGGGTCTGACGGCTGTAACCGGTCATGAGTAGGGGAATGCGACGACCGGCCGGCTTAGGCAGAATATCCATGGTGCCGTTCAGCTCACCAAAGTGACCGGGAGCTAGCCGGGGGAAATTTTCCTGAGCTTTACGGATATACGCAAAAGCGTCGCGGAAACGCGCTCCCCGATCCTCAAAATCGATACCCATGGCGGGGTATTCCGAAGGGCGATCGCCGGAGGCTACTCCCAGGATCAATCTTCCGTCGGAAAGCTGATCAATAGTGGCAGCTGATTTAGCTACATGTACCGGATGGTGCAAAGGCAGAGCAACGCTGGCAACACCCAGAGCGATATCCGTGGTTTGTCCGGCGAGGTACCCCAGATAGGTGAATGGATCAAAAGTCTGTCCGGCATCACCGAAAGCAGGCACATTGAAAGGCACATCCCGCACCCATACGGCAGAAAAGCCTAATTGTTCCCCCAGTTTTACCCGCTGCAAATGCTCTTGCATCTTAGGGACCGGGCCGTCTGCGTAGCGCTCTATCGGTACGACGAGGCCGATACTTAGACGTCCAGGTTGAAAGACGCGGTTGTAAGCACGGTTGATCCTTGGAAAACTTTTCATCATTCTTGTGCTGCTTGATCTTTTCGGAATTTTAAGCATACATCGGCACTCACGGATTGATAGATCTACAAAATTCCGAGAATTTTGCAGATCCATACGCTCCATCAGGCCAGGTCATCCTTTCCTTCGATGAGATAATGATGGCTCACCGAACCGGCGGTACGTGCCTGCAGATGCGGCGCATATTCCGGATCATTCATGAAAGCCAGAGCGGCTTCTTTAGATGGCCATTCCAGTACAATGCGGAGTCCGGCTTCCTGTTGCGCTCCTTCCAGCTGCTCATGACTGCTGGTCCGGGCCAGGTATTTTCCACCATGCTTCTCGACCAGGCGATTAGCCGTTGGAAGATAATCCGGGATCCACTCTTCGGTGGTAGGCGTAACATCCAGAATTGAATAGTAAGACATGATCTTTTTGATTTTAATTTGATAATGTTCTTGTTGTCCATGGATCATTGCTGATCCCACTACAAATATGAATGCTATTAGCCCACTACTACGGGTATAAAAAAAGGGTGCTCTGGTATTTTTAGAGGTTTATGGGCCGGGCGTATCCACAAATACCCCGTTTTAGATTATTTTTATCCATAAAACAGCTCTATATGCAGGTTTTGCAGGCTTATAAACCTTTCGAAATACAAGAAATTGAGTTAGATGCGTGGCAGCAGCGCCCGGTGAAGAACAACTTTTTCGAGTTTGTACTGATCAAGGAAGGAGCGGGAATGCAGTGCATCAACTATAATGAATATTCTTATGAGAAAGGAAGTATGTTTCTCCTACCACCGCTGAAATGCCATTCCTTTCGGATCGACCACCCATCTCGTTTTGTGTTTTTAAAATTTACCTCCGATTTCTTTCGAGCCGGTTCCCGCGAAGCGGTTAATCAACAGGAGTGGTTTAGAGAGGCGGCTTATATTCTTTCCAATTACAACCAGTTGCCCGGAGATATCATCCAGGGCGATCTGGACCGACAGCACGTCTTCACGTTGATCGACCTGATCCTGAAAGAGAATCGCAATCACGGCATCGGTTCGGTTAATCTGATCAAAAGCCTGATGACCAGTATTCTGGAGATCCTGCTCCGAAATATCAAGCAGGGAGACCAATACGAAGTTGCTATTGCCCAAGAGCAGGACGACCGGATCACCAAACTGCTCACCTACATCAACGAACACCTCAGCGAGCCCCAACTCCTCAAAGTAGACCAGCTAGCCAAAGAATTTTTGCTTTCCCCCACCTATGTCAGCGAGTTTTTTCGGAAGAAGGTAAACATGTCACTTCGGGAATATATTATCAGGGCTAAACTGAAACAGGTGGAGATCCGGCTGCTTAATTCCGATTACCGGCTCGTCGAGATAGCGGATGAACTGAAATTCACCGATGTCAGTCATCTTTCTAAAACTTTCAAGCGATACAGCGGTATGTCCATACGGGAATTTAAACAAGGGGGAGAATACCGGTTACTGAAGCGCAGTACCTGCTAGGATTACCCGAATATTATCAGATAGCGATCAGTTAGTTTATAGCTATGAACTACGAACTTTTAAAAGCCTATTTTCGGCAGCACCTGGATCTATCCTCCAAAGAATTGGAGGTAATCACTTCTTATTATCATGAGAAAAAGGTAGATAAGGGAAACTTTGTACTCAGGCAGGGAGAGATTTGCCGGTTCGAAGGTTTTGTAGTTGAAGGTTGTTTTAAGGTTTGTGTTACCGATGCCGACGGGAACGAAAAAGTGCTCTACTTTGCGGCGCGCGACTGGTGGGTGATGGATATCGACAGCTTCAGCCGGCAGACTCCTTCCGATCTCGACATTCAGGCTTTAACCGACAGCACCTTGCTGATGATATCCCGATACGATAAAGAACGCCTCTATGAACAAGTACCAAAACTGGAACGGCTGTTTCGCCTCATGTCCCAAAAGGCAGTTGCGGCCTGGCAAAGACGACTGGTGCGCAACCATACGATGAAGGCCGAGGAGCGTTATCACCATTTTGTCTCTACCTATCCGGAAATTGCCCAATTGGTCACCAATAAGCTGGTCGCAAGTTATTTAGGGATCACGCAGGAGTTTGTCAGTGTGATCCGAAAAAGGTTGTCTGAAAAGAAAATCTAGCGGCCATTATTTAACGTGAGGTTCGAGGCAGTATTTGTACTAACTGACTGATAGCCCATACGGGTCCTTACCGGGATGATACGCTGTTCCGTGTCCGGGAAGCTAAGATGGCTCAATGGCCGGATGGCTGTGGTCCGGGAAACGACAGCCATCCGGCCATCAAACCCTCCAACATCGAAAAGTCCTTTGATTGGTGAGGTTTTGTTCATTGTGCTGACCTTTTTTGGTCAAACCTTACGTTATTTAAACTAGTTTAAGACCCTTGCCCCCGTCATGACTTAATTTTGTAGCTCACCATCGACAAAAAGTCATGTACCAAACGAATACTTTACTGATCATTTTGCTGGCTCTTGCCGGTGCTTTTCCCTGCCTGGCTCAGGATAAAAATCCATTCCAGCTACCGGGAGATATTACGGTAGATCAAACCACCGCCATTTTACAGGCGGCCGAAAAGCTGGCCCGATCCCGGAACATACCGGTTAACATCGCCATCGTCGACGCCGGCGCCAATCTAAAAGCCTTTTTACGTATGGATGGCTCCTATCTCGGCAGCATTGATGTGGCCATTAAAAAAGCTAAAACCGCCCGGTATTTCAACATTCCGACCGGTGAATTGGGGAAAATCACACAACCCGGTGGGGCTATTTACCAGATTGAGCTGTCCAACGACGGGCTCATTACCTTTCCCGGAGGAGTTCCCATTAAAGATCAGCAGGGTGTTATCATTGGAGCCATCGGCATCAGCGGCGGCAGCATAGAAGAGGACCATCAGATAGCGATGGAGGCAGCCGGATCAATTCTCTAAAAAGCCTGAACATGATGAGACGCTTCATTTATTTACTACTAAACGTGGTATTCTTCCAAAGTATCGGGCTTTACGGGCAGCCTCAATTCGAACTTATTGCTGTAGATCAGGTCGAAACCTCCTTCAATACAGTGACCTGTACCGTACACCAATTCGGCAGTCATCATTACCTATACACGGCCGGAGATGACAATAAGATCGGGGCTTTCAAAGTACAGCGTGCTGGAAAGTTGCAGTTGCTGAGCGAGTATACGGTTACGGGAGCCCGCAATACGGTCAGAGGACTAATTACGGATCGGATATCCGGCAACGATTTCCTCTTTGCGGGCCTCAAGGGCGGCAACGCCGTAGAAGTATTCAGCATCCATCCGGACGGCACGCTGGAAAGTGTTTTCGTCCTGCCGGATACCGATACCACCCATCTGGGTATTGTGATCACCCTGCAGGTGATCCATATGGAGTCCGATGCTTATCTTTTTGTGGGCGGTCTGGAGAAGACACCCGGCCTGAGCGCATTCCGGATCAGTGCTACAGGCGAGTTGGAGCACGTTCAGTCAATGGCCGATACGGAGGATATTTTCACCGACGGGATTATCGGAATGTCTGTACACCGGATCGAAGGAAAAACTTTCCTCTTCACCGGAGGATTTCAGGACAATGGGCTCAGTAGTTTTCGGGTGTACGAAGACGGTCATTTTGAAAACGTCAGCAATATCGGTGACGACCCTAATCGGTTCCTCAACGGCGCCTACCCGGTGATCTCTGCTACCAAATCGGGCTGGAATTACGTAATAGTGGGGCATCGGCACCATATTTACTATAAACCAACCCCCTGGATCAAAGACAGGGATACCTATTACTACCACGGAGATGCGGTCAGTGTTTTCAGGGTGGACGAAGCGGGACAACTCCTGCCCCGTTCTATTTTTCTGGGGAACAGCGAGACCCTGATCAGAGGGCAAACCCGTATACAAAAACTGCCCATGGACGAAGATTACGATCTGATCGCGGTAGCTACCCGGGATGACCAAAGCATTCAGCTATGTGTACTGACCAATACCGGTAGATTGATAGAAGCCGGGAAGATAAAAACCGGATTTCCAATTTACTATGGCCTCTGCGGACAAAAGATTGGCGAGCAGTTGTTCCTGTTTGCCGGCTCGGTTAGTGGTAAGGAACTGGTGGCCTATCGTCTTGACCCACGGGAATGAATCACTAACATTTGAAAAAAATCAACCATGATAAAAGGAAATATCACCGAGCTAAAGGTCCTGTTCTATCTGGCGATCTTATGGAGCATTACTTCCTGTGCAAGTACTAAAGCCGACCAGCAACCGATGCTGAGACATATCGTTTCCCTTCAATTTAAGGAAGAGGTATCGGAAGAGCAGCAAGCTCGGGCTATTCAGATATTTTGGGATTTAAAAGATAAGATCCCGGAAATCAAAAAATTTGAAGGCGGAGCAAACCTGCGGAACGATGGCCGGAAAGACACCTTCAGCCACTGTTTTATCCTGACCTTTGAGAGCGAAGCCGCCAGGGACATCTATCTTCCTCATCCGGAGCACGTAAAGGTTGTCGAAGCCAATCAACCTTTGCTGAGCGATCTCCTGGTGGTGGATATTTGGGGAGGGAAGTAAAGTATACATTTAATCTAAGCACAGCATCTGGAGTTACTTCCTGTCCGCAATTCGCTCCACTTTCCCAATTAAAAAAAGGTAAGAACAGAAACCCAGGAAGGCGATAGCACCAATGTAGAATAATGCGGGTTCAAAACTGCTGTCCGTCACCAGATAGCCGATCACAATGGGGGTGAGTGCAGCGGCAAGTCCACCGATGAAATTAAAGACCCCGCCGATCAGCCCGATCAGCCGCCGGGGAGCCAATAACGAGATAAACACCCAGGCAATAGAAGCCAGACCGTTTCCGAAGAAAGCCACTGAAAGGAAAAAGATCACCCAAAAAGTACTATCCGTGTAATTGGCCCCAATGATGGAAACGGACAGTAACATACCGATGAGGATGGGCGCTTTGCGGGCAATTTCCGGTGTGTACCCTTTTCGTACCAGCGCATCCGAAGTAAAGCCGGATAAGAGTACCCCCACAAATGCAGCCAGGAAGGGCACGGAAGCCAGAAATCCCGATTTTATAAAATCCAGCCCCCGGTATTTGACCAGGTAGGTTGGGAACCACGTTAGAAAAAAGATAAAAAGCGATCCGAGGCAAAATTGCCCCAGATATACCCCCCAAAGCTTGCGATGAATGAATGCTTCTCCCAGATCTTTCCAGGAAAAAGTATTTCTTTCTTCATCGGTAACACTGGTTTCGATCAGTCCACCATCGGCGGCGATCAGCTCCAGTTCGGCCCGGTTAACGCCCCGGTGCTCCTGCGGGGAACGATACAAAAAATACCAGGCCACCGCCCAGAAGATCCCAATAGCCCCCGAAATAAAAAACAACCCACGCCAACCGAGATAGGTTTGGATCAGGATCAGCGCCGGCGTCAGGAAAGCCAGTCCGATAAACTGGCCCGAAGTGTAGATCGCAATGGCACTTGCCCGTTCTTTTTCCGGAAACCAGCTGGTGACGATCTTATTGTTAGCAGGGTAGGAGGGAGCTTCAAATACCCCGATAGCAGCGCGACAGCCCACCAGAGCCGCAATCGAATTGGCAAAGCCCTGGACCAGCGTGGCCACCGACCACAGGATCATGATGGCCGGGTACAGGATCCGCGGACGGATCTGATCCACCAGAATACCGCCGGGGATCTGAAGGGCCGAATACGTCCAGGCGAAAGCCGAAAAGATGAGCCCCATTTGCACGGTAGTCAGGCCCAGCTCGTCACTGATCGCAAAAGCCGCAACAGAAATATTGCTACGGTCCATGTAGTTGATCACTACGGTCACGAAGATCAGCGCCAGAATTTGGTAGCGTTTGCGGGTTGGCCGGACGGGTGGTTTGGTGTTCATTGGTAGTTATTTTACGACGTATAGCCTGAAGCCTGGAGTTCTCCATGATCATTCACCACTCGGTAACGGAGCCATCAGGATTGCGCCAGATCGGATTCTTCCAGTCGTGGCCGGTCCTGGCAGCTTCCCGAACTTTATCTTCATCGATCTCAATGCCGAGACCGGGGGCCGTTAGTAAGGGTACGTAACCGTCTTTCAGCCCGAAAACTTCGGGATCCACCAGGTAGTCCGTCAGGTCAATATCCTCGTTATAATGTACCCCCAGGCTGGTTTCCTGAATGAGGGCATTGATGCAGGAAAAGTCAATTTGCAGGGCAGCGGCCAGAGAGATCGGCCCCAACGGGCAATGCGGAGCGATCGCTACGTCATAGGCTTCAGCCATGGTAGCGATGCGTTTTACTTCGGAGATCCCGCCGGCGTGACTCAGATCGGGCTGAAGAATATCCACCGTACCGTCCTGTAATATTTTTTTAAAATCCCAGCGGGAGTACATTCGTTCTCCGGTGGCGATCGGAATAGCCGTAAAATTGTGAAGCGCCGAGAGGCTGTCGTTGTTTTCGGATAATACCAGTTCCTCCAGGAAATAGGGATGGAAGGGCTCCAGCGCCTGGGCTATCATTTTGGCCATTCCTTTATGCACCCGGCCGTGCAGATCCACTCCGATAGGATATTGATCGCCGATGGCGTTGCGCACGGCGGCCAGTCGCTCGGCGGCAGCATTCACCTGATAGGGGGCATCAATCCATTCCAACTGATCGGTGACGGTCATTTTCACGGCCGTAAAACCGGCAGCAACCCGCTTTTTGGCTGCTTCCGCCAATGCCTCCGGCGTATCGCCGTGTATCCAGCCGTAGATCTTCATCTTATCCCGTACCGCGCCGCCCAGTAATTCGTACACCGGTACGCCGAGCGCTTTACCCTTAATGTCCCACAGCGCCTGATCGATCCCGGAAAGGGCACTCATCAATACCGGACCGCCCCGGTAAAATCCTCCGCGGTAGATCATCTGCCAGAAATCCTCGATCTTATTGGCGGGGTGACCGATCAGATGGGGCCTAATTTCCCGGATGGCGGCAGCTACGGTCTCGGCCCGTCCTTCCACTACGGGTTCACCCCAGCCGCTTATTCCGCTTTTGGTTTTTAGCTTTAGGAACAACCAGCGGGGTGGTACTTTGAACAATTCCAATTCGGTAATTTCCAGGCCGGATAGTGGGTGCATGAGGTGATGGTTTGATGGTTTGAGCTACATTATATGCATTCAGTTACAAAAAGATGATAATAGGCGATAAGGCATTTCTGATTGGTCAGATGGTTAAATGGCTAGTATGGTTCCGCCCGGCTTTCCCTTTTCCAGTACAAATTAGGTGGAGACAGCCTGATTTATACCCTGCAGATAGGGCAAAGATAGACTCCGTTTATCCTTCAATCAATGCAACTTTGCCTCCACCTGCTTTTACGAAGGTAGGTAAAAGATTCTTGGAGATTTGATGATATAGGGACTTTCCCCACCATCTTTTCTCCAGTTTCAGGTCTATTTGCGTGCTCCACTTTCTCCCCGGGCCACGTGTGTCGATCGTCGGTAACCTTCGAAGCGTCGGATATATTGGTAATCGCCCGTTTTATATTCGTGGGTAAGGCCCCATTCCAAAGCGGATAATGGCGATTTTTCGGTATCCAGGCTGCGGTTGAGACCGATGGCATGCGGCGCCCCTTTGATCACGGACTGGATCTCGAAGTTGATCCCGTCGGGTGCCCACTGGATGGTGTTTTTTTCCGGTCCGTCGGTAGTGATCAGGGAGGCGATACCACCATCGTAGTGCCACACGCAGATCTCGTGGCCACTGTTGGAGATGGGGTTGTAGGGAGATTTTACGTAGGGTCCCAACGGATCATCCGCAATTGCTACACCGTGCCGGATCTGTCGGCCGCCGAAGGTGATCTCTTCACCCATCTGTTCTCCCTTGTAGTACAGGTAAAATTTATCGTTAAAAAACAGCAGGCAGGGATCGTGTACTTTATGGCTGTCGAAATCCCCTTTTTTGACCACTTTAAAGCGGTTATCTTCTTCACCGTCCCAGATCCCGTTATCGGCCGGGCTCAGGATCGGTTCTTCACTTTTGGTCCAGGGGCCGTACGGGGAATCCGCCCAGGCCAGGCCGACCTGATTTTTCACCCGCACTACATAGGGGGATTTCACGGTTTGGTATACCAGATAGTACTTGCCTGCATGCCGGAGGATCTCAGTAGTAAATACACTGCGATCATCGTAGCTCCCTTTGGGCCCTCTGGGCACGGCCATACCCTCCTCCTTCCAGGTCCAGCCGTCATCTGAGGTAGCGTACCAGATATCACATCGATCCCAGGGAAAGACCTTCTCTTTTTCGATATCACCAGCAAAACCCTGGGTGGAGCCGGTACTTTTGGAGTACCAGACGAAGTATTTCCCGTCTACCTGAATGACGGCGCTGGGATCCCTCCGCACCACTCCTTCTTCGTAGGCAAGATCTCCCTTGAGATCATGTACTTTGAACTCGGCAAACCACTCATTGCCGAGGTCAGGCCAGGCCAGAGCCCGCTTAGAGGCTGCGCTGAGATATTCCCGGTTGGTAATGCCGAGTCGATCCAGATCTTCGTCCGTAATTTCTTTTTCCATCGTTGTTGTTTCCGATTTTTGCGGAGAAGTTGTTTCGCATCCCGGCGTAAAGGCAAGCGCCAGTAAACCACCTAAAAGGAGGATATTACGGAAGCAGCACTCCGGGTGAAATAACTGCCACGGAGCCCTAAATTGATCATTATTCCCTTTCATCAGTTGTATAATTTTAATCCAGTTAGTTTTTCAGTCCATAAAGAGCTGTGGTAAAAACAGCGATAATTCCGGAAAAAGGCTGACCAAAATCAGCACGAACAAGCTTACCAGCAGGAAGGGCAGACTGGCCTTACTCACTGTTCCGATCGAAACTTTTCCAATACTGGAAGCCACAAACAGGCATACACCCACCGGTGGGGTCGTTAGTCCGATGATCAGATTCAATACGGCAATGACCGCGAAATGAATGGGATCGATGCCTACCGTCACGGCGACCTTAAGCAGGATCGGGAAGAGGATCAGCAGAGCGGCAATGGTCTCCATAAAGGTGCCGACGAAAATGAGCAAAAGATTGATCAGCAGCAGCACCAGGTATTTATTTTGGGTAAAATCCAGAATTCCGGAGGAGATCATCTGTGGCAGTCGCTCGGTGATCAGGATCCACCCGAACAGATTGGCAAAACCGATCAGGATCATCAGGGAAGCCGAGGTTTTCATGGAATCCAGAATGATCACCTGCACATTCCGAAAATTCAGGCGTTTATACACCAGTTTTCCGACCATAAGTGCATACACAACCGCGATGACCGAAGCCTCCGTTGGTGTAAACACCCCACCGATGATGCCGAACAAAATGATCAGGGTCATCAGTAAGGCCCAAAAAGTATCGATAAAACCCCGGGCAATCTCCCGCCAACTACTTTTCGGGTATTTCGGATACTGCCGGCGCAAAGCGATCAGGTAGGTAAGTACCATCATTCCACCTCCCAACAACAAACCCGGAATAGCTCCAGCAAGAAACAGCTTACCAACGGATAAGCCGCTCAAGGTAGCCGCAATGATCATCGGAACACTGGGTGGTATAATCGGACCTACCGTAGAGGAAGCCGCCGTCACGGCACAGGAAAATCCGGCATCATAGCCTTCTTTTTTCATCGCCGGGATCATCACCGAACCGATACTGGCCGTATCCGAGACCGCCGTACCGGAAATGCCGGCAAAAAGCATGGAAGCGCCAATATTGGCGAGCGCCAGGCCTCCCCGGATATGCCCGGTAAGCCGGTTACAAAAAGCTATGATCTTTTCCGTCAGGCCACCGTGATTCATCAAATTACCCGCCAGAATAAAACCCGGTACGCTAAGTAGTACAAAAACATCGATGCCCGAATACATTTTCATGGGAAGGACCACCAGCGGGATCCCGGCTACCAGGATATAAGCCAGGCAGGAGAGCCCCAACGCAAAGGCAATGGGAAAGCGCAGCAGCAGGCAGAGGATGAATACAATTATCAGTACCCCAATCATCATCGGTGGTTTTTAATGGCTTTTCTCAGGTCCAGCGCAGCGTAATAACTCATCGATGCTCCTAACACCAACATACTGAAAAAGACAAATGCCATCCGGATCTGCATACTAGGGGAAAACTCCTGATATCCCCGGAGTATAAAGGGTATGGCAAAAATGCCTAAGACGGCAAACAACAGTAGCGTAGCGGCCGGAATGATCAGCAGCAGCCGGCGCTGAAAAGTGGCCGGCAATCTATTGAAGAGCACATCCAGGTGAACGTAATATTGCTGCTTTAGGGCCAGACCGGCCGCGAAGGCGATGGCATAAATAAAGCACAAACGGGCTACCTCTTCCGTCCAGGGCGGCGTATTGGCCAGAAAAAACCGGGCAAAGATCTGCAGTAGCACACTACCGATGAATCCGTAGGCGCTTAGCAGGGTGCCGTATTTTAAGTAGGTGGATATTTTTTGTTTCATGTTTGAGGGTTGATGGTCGACGGTCGACGGTTGAGGGTCGACGGTTGGGGGTTTATTGGTTTTTGGAAGTAATGAAGTCCTGGTAGAGGGCCTGCATTTCGGGAGATAAACTGTTGTATATCGCCTCCCGGCAACTTTCGGCGAAGGCCTCCTTGTCCACCGCCACGAATTGCATGCCTCTGGCTTTCAGCGCTTCTTTTACCTTCTCCTGACTCTCCAGGAAGAGTCGGCGTTCATAGGCCTGCATATCCAGGGCAGCCCGGAGAAAGATCTCCTGTAAGTCAGGCGGTAGCCGCTGGAATTGTTTTTCTCCAACCACCGGATAACTCCAACTCATGACGTGTTCGGTCAGGTTTACATATTCCTGCACCTCGGGGAAACCCGCATTGAGGATCAGCTCAAAGGGATTTTCCTGGGCTTCGATGGCGCCCTGCTGCAGGGAAGTGAATACTTCGGAAAAAGCCATCGGGGTCGGCTTGGCGCCCATTGCATTCCAGGCCGTCACAAAGGAAGGTACGCTGGGTACCCGGATGATCAGTCCCTGCAGATCATCCGGGTGCCGGATCGGTCGGTTGGAGGTTAACTGCCGCGGTCCCCGTTCGAAAAGCGCGATGGGGCGCAGACCGGTCTTCTCCAGTACTTCGTTTTTGATGCGGGCACCCAACGGACCGTTAATCAGTGCGTCCTTATCCGTAGAATCCCGCAGTAAGTAGGGCAACTCGCAAAATGCGGCGATCTCGATCCAGTTGCTCAGCAGGGAGGCCGTCACGGTCATATCGATCACCCCGGCCTGGATGAGCCGGATCGATTCCAGTTCTTTGGCCAGTTGTTCCGATGGATAGACTTCCACCTTAATTTTACCTTCCGAGCGTTCGTGCAGGATCTCAGCGAAATACTGAAAAGCCTGAAACCAGGTATGCTCCTGATTGGCCCAAAGGCTGACCCGAAAGCGATAAACATCCGGTTCCGACGGTTTGCAGTGAACAAACAGCTGGAAAACAGCCAGTAATAATATGTACTTCCAGGACCTCATGATCAGGCAGTCAATCCGTTGCCGATCGCCACGATAATGATCCCGACGACCATGCAAAGCAAACCAAAGTAAAGGGAATTCCTGGCCTTAGGTGATGCCTTCACCCATTCTCCGGTGACCAGTCCACTGATAATAGCCGTAGCGACCGATGCCGTATTAAATATGGCATAACCTACCGTATTTCCCGCACTACCCAGCCGAAATGCCGCGTAGGCAAAAAGCGCCGAGGCCGCGTAATGGAACACCGCCATGATCAGAATGAGCCAGAAGTTTTTTCCAAAATGTGGCGTTCTAAAATCCGCCCAGGCCTGTTTACGATTGAGTTCCCAGCCAAAGTACAGCAGCATTACGATACCACCACTGATAAATATCGGGAACATCACAGCCACAGCCGTTACCCAGTCCGGATTACCGGCCGACTGACTGGCCTCATGCAAGACGGGGCGGCCGACCGCATTGGCATAGCTGAAGCCGGTAGCCAGCAGGCCACCAATCACAGCAATAAGGATGCCGGTGAGCACCGATCCCTTCTGTTCCGTGGTGTCGGTCTTTTTTTCATCCTGTTCCCGGATCAGGCCCGCACGTCCGTTGGCGATCACGCCCAGAAGTACCACCAGGATCCCGGCCATAATGACCGTGAAAGCCCGGGTGCCGGGTAGTCCATCTACGAAAAAGGGGAGGAGGGACCCGATTAGAATGACCGTACCAATGAAGAGGGAAAAGCCGAGAGAAAGGCCAATATGGTTAATGGCTTTGCCCCACATCATTACGCCAATGCCCCACAAAAAACCAGCGGCGCCCATTTTCAATAAAATTTCCGTCGGTACAGACCGAAACACCGCTCCAAAGCCGTCGATTAATAAAACAGAGGCAATGATGGGTACGACGAACATGGTTAGCATAAAAAACAGGCTCCAGGTATTTTCGAACTTGAAATCCCTGGTAAACTTCTCAGGAAGTGCGTACAGTCCCAACATTAAACCGGCCAGTACGGCCCAGGCTACTCCTGCGATCATAAGTTGTATTTTTCGTTTTGTTCAATTCCTGATCAGGTCTTGAACCTGATGTAAGAAGTCTTTTTTTCCAGATATTGCTCCAGGCCGTAGCGTCCGTCTTCACCGCCCGTACCACTCAGTTTTAAGCCGTTGTGGAAACCCTGGTGTTGTTCGCCGTGCCCCCGGTTGATGTATATTTCACCAAACTCCAATTCGTTTTGCAGGCGCATGATCTTATTGATGTCATTGGTAAAGACCATGGCGGCCAGTCCATACCTGGAATCATTAGCATAAGTGATGACCTCTTCGAACGTCTCGAATTTCAGAACGGGAAGCACCGGCCCAAAAAGCTCTTCGTGCACGATGCGCATGTCTTGTTTTACCTCGCCAAGGATGGTAGGGGAGAACCAGTACCCTCGCTCAAATCCGGGCCCATGGGGTCGTTGACCTCCCGTGAGTACGGAAGCGCCCGCAGCCACACTTTCAGCAACGAGTTGCTCTAAATGTTCCACTCCGGCGAGGTTCATTTTCGGACCGATATCCGTACTGGCATCCATGGGGTCTCCTACCTTAAGCTCCCGGACGCGGGCCAGGAAGCGGCTCATAAATTCATCGTAGATATCCTCCTGTACGTACATGCGTTCGTTGCAGGTACAAACCTGACCGCAATTATCAAATCGGGAATGGAGGGCACCTTCGACGGCCAGGTCCAGGTCCGCATCCGCAAACACGATGCAGGGCGCTTTCCCTCCGAGTTCCAGTTGCACGTGGGTAAGGTTTTCGGCCGCCGAACGGAATATCGCCTGTCCGGTAGGCGTGCTACCCGTCATCGTTACCATTTTGGTCAGAGGGCTTTCCACCAGTGCTTTACCCACTTCCACTCCGCCGGTAACCATATTGAGGATACCGTCCGGCAGTCCGGCTTTTTTAGCCAGATTGCACAATTCCAGAGTAGCCAGTGGGGCTTCCGGTGTTGGTTTCAGCACTACGGTATTACCGGTAATCAGGGCCGGACCTATTTTCCGGCCAGCCAGGGCCAGTGGGAAATTCCAGGCCGTGATAGCGACGACCACCCCTTTCGGCACTTTATGGATCCAGATCTGTTCATCCGGATGGTCGGAAGGCAAAATATCCCCTTCAATGTGTCGGGCCCACTCACAGGCGTACTCGATAAAAGAGCAGGTGACCGCTACTTCGAAACGGGCAACTTTCAGCAGTTTCCCCTGTTCCCGGGTGAGCAGATTAGCCAGTTCCTCCTGATACTTTCGGATCTCAGCGGTGAATGCCCGCAGGTGTTCCGCTCGGCTGCGGGGCGGTAAACGACGCCACGATCGCTGCGCGGCAGTTGCCGCCTGCAGTGCCCGAACTGCATCGGCGGCGTTACCGTTCTCTACTGTCCCCACGATCGTCTCATTCATGGGATTAACGATCTCGTCGATCATCCCGGTCCCGGCCGTTACCCATTGCCCGTTTATGAAAAGCTGGTAATTATTATTCATTTTTTAAAAATTGATGGTCCGCTATCCGTAGTTGCAGGAAGCGCTATCAGGTAGTACATTAAAGTTTTTCAGCATAGACATCCATACCGGCCGCCCAAACCGTTGGGTAAAAATGAGTGGATCTTCTCAAAAATCAGGCAAGAACAAACTAGACAAATACTGGACAAAGGCAATTTTTCTATTTGGTAGGCTGATTACGCCCCAAACATTATTTCGATATTTGTCAACAGAATTACGAACGTGTAAACAACAGCCCGAATACCAATGTCCAATACAACTAGACAAGTCTGGATTTTCATCTTGACATTACCTTTACTGGGACTCAACAATTGGGCATTTGCTCAGGTGGACAATGCTCAGACATTAATGAACGATATTCTGATCCAGGAGACGATTGACCTGCGGGAAGCGTACCCGGACAGTGCCATCTATTTGTTTGAGCTTTATCACGAGCGCTTTCTTGCAGAAGGGGACACCTTACGAGCCATTGAGGTGCTGATTCGCCTGGCCGGTGCAAACGGCCATCGGGCCAACTATAAGACCTCCTACGATAAGCTCTGGAAGGCACTATTTCTGGCGGATCAGATTGGTGATGATGAAGCAAAAGTAAGGGTCTACATCAATCTGGGGCGTTACTACAGTTTTTACAAAAGGCGGGAAGAAGCCCTGCGTTATCTATACCTGTCCCTGGACGTAAACAAAGAACTCATACAACGCGGGACGGTTTCGCGGGAAAACCTGATCAAAAGTTATTACGCCCTGTGCGCTACCTATCGCGAGCTCAGTGAACCCGAACTTGGGAAACTTTATCTGGACAGTTGCCTAACCGTCATGCCGGCGGGAAAGCGGTATATCAACGAACATTTTCTCGAATTCGAGCGGGCATTTCTGGTCAAGGGGGAAGGCGATTATCGCCGGGCATTACAGATCTACCAAAGTATTCAGCCGTGGTTTGCGGCCCATAGCCCGGCCTACCAGGTACTCCTGTTTACCTATACCGGAGATACCTATGTTGGGCTAAACAACTATCCGGAGGCGGAAAAATATTACCAGCGGGCGCTGGAAATTTCCGAAGAATACCACAGTCATATTGATTTTACGCCCTTGATCTACGAACGTCTTTCCAACCTCTACGTAAATAGGAACGATTTCCGGCAGGCTTATGAAAGTCTACGGCAGATGAAAGACCTGGACGAACGCTTTTTCGACAGTCGCAGTGAGAATAACCGGCCACTGCTGGAGATCCAGGATGCTTTCCGCGAGCAGCAGGAACAGACTCAGCAGTTATTGCGCGAGCAACGGCTGACGGAACTGGAACACCGCAACCGGGTATGGTTTCTACAACGGGCAATTCTGTTGGTTTGCCTGTTGTTTCTGCTCATCATTGGTTTTTTGTATTTCAACTATGTACGGTCAAAACACCGGGCAGAAAAACGCCTCATCCGTAAAGAACGCGAAATGGAAGTGCAAAAGGCCAATGAGCTGCTGGAGTTGAAAAACAAGGAGTTGGCCGCTTCCACGCTTAAACTGATTGAAAAAGACGAATTTCTCGCCTCAATCAAGGATAAACTTGCCGAGAAGAAAGAAGGCCTAAGTGCCGATGACGTCCGCCGAACCGTTCGTTCTATTAAGTTGAGCAGTACCAAAAACTGGGAAGAGTTCGAAGCACGATTTGTTGCTGTCAATCAAGGTTTTTATGAGTGCCTAAACGAGCGCTTTCCTAAATTAACCCAGGGAGACCAAAGATTATGTGCACTGATCAAATTAAATTTCTCCAGTAAGGACATGGCGAAACTGATGGGGATATCGGTGGAAAGTGTGCATACGACCCGTTACCGTCTGCGGAAAAAACTGAAATTGGCAAGAGCGGTTAATCTGGAGGAATTTATTGCGGGATTGTAGTTTGGATGTACCGGTGGTTATCCAATTATTAAAGAGTCCCCGGTTGGTCATTTACTGGTTTTGTGCACCTGGTAAAGGGAGCGCAATCGTATCCCAGCAATTGATGATTGCCTCCAGAATACGGCGGTGGCTTTTTATCCAATAGGGGAGAAGTATCTACCTCTTCAAACCCAATGAAGAAACGACGGGGACAGCAGAATGCTATCCCCGAAAACGTTCTCCAAGTAGATCGTTTGGGTTAGAGACGATCCTGATGTGGAAAATTGGAGCCAAACGGCTTTTGCACGTTTGTGATCAAAATGTTTCATGTGAGAAGGTCCGTTCCACCCGTATTTCGAGTTTAGAGATCCTTAAAATTAGTCCACAATAATATCTACGATGTCCGACGCGGTACAGTGGGCAGCGCCTATATTTTCAATAAGATGAATGGGTTTTCCAAAATGTTGAGCAAGCAGTTTTTCCAAATAAACCAGATGACCAAGGATCCGAAAATCGCTATTTAACATCTCCAGGGGATCATTCCAGGAGAATTTTTTACTGGAGACCTTAAAGTGATCCATTATTATTTGCTGGACCGCCGCAGCGATTTCTGGTCGATTCATAGTGCTATGGTTAAAATAACGATCGCCTAACGGCAAATGGTAATGACTTACTCATACTACTGGACATTTTGTTTTGATCAGGCGAAGACCGGGAGACCCGGAGATAGGAAGAAGGGATGTGAGCGTTGCTTTTCGCCCCCTCTACTGATTTCCCAGTCGCCCTGTCTATACTTCTCTTTTCTCATATGTGACTTACTGAGCCAGATATAAGAGACTGTTGACTGCCAGAAAGTAGCACAAACTTATTTACAAATGGGAAAGGGAAGTTGCACAAGTGTTACAATTTCTTGACGCTCTGTTACATCAAAACTAAGAGTGGCATGAAACTTTGCCCGGTCCCAGACGTCAAGCATCAGGACATTTTGGCTGCTCATACGTAAAATAAGTTTCGTCACTGATCCGAACCGGCACGCGCTTTGTTGCGGGACTATTATTCCGTAAGCATCGATGCAGCACCAAACCTCTCGTTAGTTCAAAAATTCCGAAGGGGACTTTCCAAAAGCGTTTTTGAAAGAGCGGGAAAAATGGCTGACGGAAGAGAATCCTGTCTGGTAAGCAATCTCCGAAACATTGCCTTTTCCCTCACGGATCAACCGGAGTGCTTCCTGCAAGCGCACTTTCTTTACAAATTCCGTGATTGACTGCCCGGTCAAAGCTTTCAGTTTACGGTAGAGATGAACCCGGCTGATACCAAAATGACGGCCAATTCGATCACCATTGAGATCCACGTGATCGATACGTTCGATTATATACTGACGTAAGCCATCGATGAATTCATCTTCGGATTGAAAAGCATCCTGGTGAACTACGGGAAAGTCTTCCTGATAACGGCGCTGTAATAAATGCCTGATTTCGAGTAATTGATCTATTCGCAGCACCAACTCTGCCGGACTAAAAGGTTTGGTAAGGTAGGCATCTGCGCCCCTTCTAATTCCTTCCAGGCGACTTTCCAGAGCGGACCGGGCCGACAGTAAAACCAGTGGTATGTGTGAAGTGCGAATATCTTCGCGTATTGCTTTCACGACAGCAAATCCATCTGCTTTCGGCATCATAATATCAGACACAATTAGATCCGGGATCACATGAAACGCCTTATCGATGCCTTCGACGCCATCCACCGCCTCAATGATATGGTAGCGATCGTCACCGATGCAGTGACGAATATATGCACGCATTTCCGGGTTGTCCTCAATGAGCAACAGCATAAATTTATTTTTCTGAGGCTTCGCATTCCGTTTCGGTAAAAGGTCGGGCTTCGGATTGATCGGCAGGTGGAGATCCGAAAATTTCGTCATACTCTCCCTGTGGGATATGATCCCAGCATCCTCCAGAACTGGGATGTAGAGTTCGAAGGAAGTTCCGTAACCGATCTCACTGGTCACCCAGACCTCACCACCCATTACATCTACCAGTTCTTTGACCAGGGCCAGGCCGATGCCGGTACCACCTTCTTGGTCCGAAGCAGTTGGGTCCGCCTGGAAAAAGCGGTTAAAGATCTGGGATAGCTGTTCCTTTTTTATTCCTACGCCAGAATCTCGGACATCCAGGCGGATCCAATGCTTGTCGGATTTTTGCACCCGCATCAGACTCACCTGTACTGCCTCCTGCTCTCCGGTAAATTTGAGCGCATTAGACAGCAGATTGTAGAGGATTTTGTTCCATTTTTCCCGGTCAAAATTCGTCTCCCAGCGCTCAAGAGGCGAAACGAAAGACAGTCGCTGCCTGTTGCTCAGGGCCAAAGGCTCAAATTCTTTAATAAGTTGCCTGGTATGGTCGACGATATCACCTCTGGACAGCTCTACTTTTATACTTCCATTCTCAATCTTGGCCAACTCGAGCATCTGATTGATCAGAACCAGTAACCGCCGGGCATTCCCCAGTACTCCGTTCAATCGCGGTTGAAATACCGGCGGCAGATCCGGATCACTAATAATTTGTTCCAGCGGACCGTTGATCAGGGTAAGCGGAGTTCGAAATTCGTGGGTAATGTTAGAAAAAAACCGGGTTTTTGCCTCGTCCAGTGCCTCCAGCGCCTTAGCCTGGCCGGCAATTATGGTTCGGTCCTGCTCAATTCTAAAATTCTGCTCGGATAACTGGCTGTTTATATTTTCCAATTCCCTGGTGCGTTTGCCTACCTCTTTCTCCAGTAATTCCTTGCTTTTCTTCAGTTTACTTATCCACCACCTTATAAACAGGAAGAGTATTACAGACAGGCCGGACAGAAACCACCATTGGAGATAGAATGGGCTTTTTACATGGATAGCCAATGTTAGCCTCTCTGCGGACCAGCCAAGACTACGGTTTTGCCCCTGAATGATCAGCTTATAGTTTCCATAGGGGAGATTAGTAAAACGGATGAATCCCTCATCGATAAAGCTCCAGCTATCGCTGTAACCATCGATCTTGTATGCATACCGATGTTGGTCAGCAGGCTCAAAGTCCAATAATGTAAAATAGAGTTCGAAGAATTTATCCTGCGGGCTGATGGTGATGGCATCAGCCTGCCTCAGGAGCCCGGTCCGATCGGTCATTTTGGTGTTCCCTTCTTCCAGGATATGGTAGCCGGTGAATGCCATTGAGCTGCGGTTCTCTCCCTCCTTGGTAAAGGTATCAGGCTGGAAAGCTATTAATCCCCCTAATCCTCCAAAATAGAGCGTACCATCCGCAGTCTGATGGTGAGCGGAATAATTGAATTCCGGATGCGGCAATCCTTCATCCGTTGAAAAAGTCCTGACTCGCATCGAAGACTTATCCATCTGCATGATTCCCTGGTCGGTAGGGATCCATAATTTATTATTGTCGTCTTCATAAACTGCATAAGTGAAATTGTTAGTCAGGCCATCATCAACGGTAAGTTGAGTATAATTGATCTCCGGATTTAACCTCAGCGATCCATTCCCAGATTGCAGTGGTTCCCATTTGATTATTCCACCGCCTTTAGTAGACAGCCAAAACACACCATTGCCATCTTCATAGATATGCCGGATATAATCCATCGGCAGATCCCCGCGGGCGCGGGAATAATGGCGAGCAAGGCCCTGTCGTTTATGGAGTAGAAAGATACCATTGCTGGTGGCGAGCCAATATCCTATGGAATTTTCGTGGATAAAATTGACCTCACTCTGTTCCAGTATTCGTTCCTCAATGCTTGGGGGTTGAGCATAGAGCTCATACGGTAGAATTGCCTTAAGGTGAATATCCAAAAAGGCGACACCCCTGTTGAGACCAACGAGATAACGTCCATCCGTATCAGTTTTCTTGATACAATGTACCAGGGTCTTATCCAGAGAATACGGTAAATATTCCGTTCTTTGGCCCGTTTTCAGATCTATATCGAATCCGATCGGGCTTTTACCGTAGGTTCCCGCCCATACTATACTATCGGCAAAAAGTAAAGCGTAGGCTGCTCCGGAGCTATTCGGGATTTCCGAAGTTAGCTTCTTGGCAGGGTCCCACTTAAAAATTTTACTGTTGAGAAAATATATTTCCCCATCCCGGCCCTCGACAATACTCCGGGAATCGGACAATTTTTTCTCCTTTTTATGGACCTGCAGAAAAGGGTTTTCCCTGGCGATTGCCTTGAAAATCCCCGTAGAAGAAGGAAGCCACAAACGATCCGGGTCCTCCACAAAGTCGAAAAAGTTGGTATCCACCCGCTTATCAGCTATAGTATTGTAGTTAGCGATCCAATGACCGCTTGTGTCAAACAGGTGAAGTTCATCCTGCCATTTTACAAACCACCAACCCTCGTTATGCCGATGCAAAAACGGCCTTTTAATCTGAGGGGAGATCACCTGACCATTTCGTTCCAGGCGCAGCGGAATCAGTCTTCCCTCCTCGTCTTTTCGCACGATACGAAGCTGGTCCTTGCCGGGATCGTGCATGGCGAGCCACAAGGTCGAATCAGAACCACTCCATATCCCCCGGATCTGTCCGCTCAATTTCAGTTTTTCCAATACTTTACCGGACAGGTCTATCGCTATCAAAGTATCCTTCCATCCCAACCAGATACGCTCCTGGTCATCAATAGTTATATACTCGAAAAAAGTATCTTTCAAATGAAAAACACTTTCGAACTGACCATCCCGGTGGAGGAAGAGTTCTCCTTTACGGGTATGCACCCATAAGCGCTTTTGAGGGTCAATTAATGTGGGTAAGCACACGTCCTGTACTTCAAAAGGAGCGGCATCTCCAAAGTGGGTCGCGAAAGGAACAGCTAATTCTGCTTTAGGGTCAAAAATATCTATAGCGCCCACCGGTGAAGGATCCGGAATCAGGTGGAAGCCTTCCCGATAGAAGAGCCAGATCAGGCCCTGCTCATCTTCCTGGATACGAACGATACCTTTATCAGCATGCAGGTGACTCGTTTTACGGTCGAATAGTCCAAAGTGCTGTCCGTCGTACCGGCTCAGGCCATAAGCGGTACCTACCCAAATAAAGCCCTGGCTACCTTTGTAGATAGAGGTAGTCATCAGATTAGCCAGACCCGCTTCAGTCGTGATCAACTCAGCCCGGGTAAGATAGTGCTGCCCCGACATTTCATTTGAGCCTAACAATAAAAGGAGTAAGTATACAATTGTCTTCCAAACGTTCATCAGCGACTGCTTTTACCAAAGGTCTCTAATTTAGTGAGCAGATACAAAATAACTTTATCTATTATATTGATATAATTTATCGATGTAACCTGCAGGCAAATCTTTGTAACACTGCCACAAATTTATGTTTAGAATTGCTTTTATCTTGACGCAGTCATAGTATAGTCCGCCAGGGCAGGATTTGTGAAAAGTTGACACCGCAATTTTTTGACTCGCAAGGCAAAAAACTAGCCGTACGTACGGACGGCTAGGCTTTTTAACGTTGCAAGGCAGGAAGAGAGTAGGTCGAAATTCATAATTCCCGCCTGGGAGGACAACAGGACGATTACCGTTTCGAGGGGGAAACTAAGTAGAAATCGTCCGGGGGATGATTTACAGTTAGGAACCAACACTAACCCAAGCAATTTTTCTATGGGGTACTTTGAGTACCCCATTTTTTTTTTGCAAAGAGAGTAGTAAAATTCTCAAACATACCGATAAGGAAGGTGCTCCGTATTTCAAAGGTCATTATAAACTAGTACCTTATAAATAACTATATGTTAAGTAGAAATTCCGATTTCCGACATTCAAATCCAAACCCGAGTACTTAAATTATTGTTTTATAATTACTTACTAATAAAAACCAATACAAATATGAAAAATAAAGGAGTCCGGGTTGAATGGAAAGAAGAAGAGAAAACCATCACCGGAAAAATCGTAGAACGATCTACCGAAATAACCGGTGAAATTATTGACGGTCAAATGGTTACCCGACGCGGAAGACCGGAAAATGAAGCGCTGCATATCGAGACAGCAGATGGGCAACCGGCGCTGAAATTGGAATCTGAAGTGACACTTAAGCCAAGAGACTAACTTTCAGAAAGATGCGTGTGTAGTCAACGTCAGTCTTTCCGCCGCGGGAAATAATCGTTTCGTATAGCTGTGAGCGCGCTTTTAACGGCTATTTCCCGCAATTATATATCCAGTTATACAAGTCGTGGACCTGTTTCGTACCTTTAGGATTGGAAAATATTAGCTGATTGCCAAAACAGAGGGAATCCCGGAGGTTTTGCAATCAGTTACTTTGTAGATTATAAAATGAGCTAAAATAAGGTCATTTTTAATGAACGCAAATGATAATTTACGTTGATTAAAATAAAAAATAGGACTTTTATATGGTATTAGCTGGTAAAGACGGCAGCGCTATTATTTATCCCCCTCCCAAGCAATCGGACTCACATCATCATGATCCAGCACCCGCCGGCCGGTCCGGTCGATGCGCATGATCAATTGGCAGGCGGGATCGGGGCAAATCACCCGGGCGTCCGTTTCCATCCAGTCGGAAGGGTGATTGATCCGCTGCTTGGCGGGGAGCAGGGGGATCGCCGATTGCAATGCGTATAAGCAAAAGTTTTTTCCCTCCGGCAGGGATATTTTACCACCTTTCATAAAGAAGCAATCGCCGACCGCCATCTCACAAGTGCAATGGCCGTTGATCGCTTCTACAAAAACGGTCAGATCGTACAATTCAAACTGATCGGGACGCAGGTTTTTATTGGGTTCCATAGCTGGTATTAATTTGAATTAAGAGTGATGCAAAGGCTGTAATTCTACCGATCACCTTTACGGCCATATCCAAAAAGTATTGCGGCCAGGGCAATCAGTAATATTCCCCACGAGATAAAGTTGAACAGACCGACCTGCAGCGGAGCAACTGAAGGTAGATTAAATTCAGTTCCGGATTGGGTGGTGTTGGCCATTAGGATCACCGGAATGCAATAGGGCAACAAAAATGGAAATACCGTAACCACCATACTCAATATATTGGCCCTTCTTTTGGAAGAGACCCCTTGTTGGTTTCCGGTTCTATTCGCAAATTCTGCAACCATCAGAATAGCGACGATGCTATGCGTCGTTAGGAGCACCGCTGCCCCCACCGTCCCGGCAATCCAGGATTCCGCCTGCCGCACATTATTGCTTCGCGTAGCCGCCAGGCGCACCAACTGATCGACCAAACCCGCGGCCTTCAAGGTAGCAACCAGCCCCATGAGGAGTATGGTAAAAAAGCTGATACCAACGGCCCGATTGATTCCATCGATGACCAGGCTTTTAGCGGTGAAGTTCTCCAGATCCAGCGAAAAGATCTCATTCAACGGTAAAAGTCCCAATACCCACCCCAGCAGGATGCCGAGCAGCAAGCCCAGCAACAGACCGTGCAGCAAGTGCTTCCCTCTGAGAAATAAATAGATGATGAAAAGCGGGATCAGCAACATCGGAAGGCCTTTCGGGTCACCGAGTAGTTGTTGAGTATCTGGTGTAGCTGCACCCTGGCCCAGGTAACCGGCAAGCCCGTAGCCGATCAGAGCTATTATAGCCGCGGGAAGGATATATTTGATCCTACTTTTAACCGTAGGTCCAATATCTGCCCCCTGGCTCAGGGCACTGGCGATAGTTGTATCCGAAATTGGTGCAATAAAATCGCCGAAGGTTGCTCCGGCAAGAATTGCTCCGGCGAGTATTTCCAGGGGCGCTCCCAGCAATCCTCCGGTCGGATAGAGGATGGGGCCACAAATAAGGATCGTCGCAAAGCTGGAACCCGTAGATAAAGACACCAGACTGCAGATGATGAAGCCGGTAAGCACAAACCCACCTCCGGACAAATTCAACTGACTGGAAAGCCAGATCAGGGCCTCTACCAATCCGGTACTGGCCATCAATACGCCGATGATGGAAGCCAGCATCCAGGCCAGGATCATGATCATCACGATCGACTGTGACATCCCTTCGACCACTACCTGGCTAAAGGCCGTTTTGTCCTTTACCAGCAGTAAACCGATACCCAGCGCCAGCAGTAAAACCGGCCAAAACCCACGTTCGTCCGGCGCACCGGACAAGGCGATAGCAATCACTCCAACCACAAAAAGGAGAAAAGGCAGCAATGCACCGATCATTCCCCCGTGAAAGGCTAATACCGCCGTGTTTTTTTCACCGACTGGATTCATTTTCGATTAAGATTGTATTTCATGATACGCCCGTGGCGCCCGTTTTTGTCGCGTTCCAGGCCATAAACGGGTCCGGATGGCCCTTCGGCGCGATCAATTTGGCGTTGGATAATTTCCAGGTCGCTCTGCTGGAGAGAAAAACGAGTGAGACTTTTTAACTTATCCAGATGATGCCGGTTTCGGGCACCAATGATCACGCCGGCAACCAGGGGGCGTTGCAACACCCACTGCGCCGCAACTTCCGCAATACCCACCTCGTATTTATCGGCTATGGATCTTAATACTTTCAGGGTAGCCTGAAAGAAGGCCCAGTCACCAAACTCTTCGATAATCAGGCGATATTTTGTCAAAGATCGGTTTTCGAGCGGACCGGTCGGATCAGGCATATCCAGATATCGATCCGTCAGGAAACCACCGGCGATGCTACCGTAAGCTAAAAAAGCAATACCATGCTGTTGCTGGATGGTCTGAAGATAACGTTCTGCCCGCTGATCCAGGATGGAGTACTGGATCTGATTGGAGACCACCGGAATACCCGCCTCAATCATTTCAGTCAAATGGGCGCCGTCAAAATTAGTCAGGCCAAGATGTTTTATTTTTCCGGCTTTCTGTAGTGCCGCCAGATGGAGTCCGGCTTCTACGTAACCCGGAATATTAAAGTCCCACCAATGGAACTGGACCAGATCCAGTTGTTCTCTTCCCAGACGCCGTAAGGATCTATCGATAACGGATTCGGTATCTCTCTTACTCAGGCTACCGAGCAAATTGTAGTCGGGCACATATTTGGTATGAATTTGCACCGGAGCCAGATCACCGCTGCTGAATTCATGCCGATAGGTTCTTAAGAACTGCCCGATCAGTTCTTCCACTCCACTGTAGATATCGGCACAATCAAAGGTCGTAATGCCGACATCCACAAAAGCCTTCATATCTTCAATAGCCCGCTGAGGTTGAATGGGGCCGTGTCCGCCCGCCAGATGCCATCCGCCCTTCAGGACCCGGGAGATAGTATATCCGGGCACGATTTCGGTCCGTGCGATTGCTGTATTCATGGCTTAAAGATGGGGAAAGTTGAGAGGATAGATGTAAAGCACTACAAAATTATTGTTATGGTTTCCAGTCAATTTATCCCGGCCGCCGCCTTGGGAGTCCGCACCGCACCGACCAGTAATCAACTGCAGGTTGATCAGTCGTCGATCAATTTTAAATGCTACCCGATAGGGATTGATTTATAAATTCTCCTATTTTTAAACGTCTTTGAGTAAACATTCTATGATCCAGTTCGGTTACCAGCGTTATAGAGTCGCATGAGGAAGCAATTACATTTATTGAGTGATGGGTTTAAAAAACCCCGGAGTATTACTCTGGCGTTGTCCTACATCTTTTTAATCTTACTTGTCGTTCTAGCCATCTTCTTTTACATTCAGACGAAAGCGAAACAACTGGACCGTGATTATCAGGCCAGTACGAGAGTGGAGGTAAATTTAAGCAACCTCTTATCCAATCTGCAAGATGCCGAGACGGGGCAGAGAGGTTATTTATTAACGCAAGACAGAAGATATCTGGGGCCTTTTTATTTAGCACGGGCTTCTAACCTGACCATTTTCAAAGAAATTTTTCAGGATATAGATGTAAACTCCGTGCCGGAAGGCAGGAAGATCAAAGATCTTACTGCCCGAAAATACGACGAGTTGGAGGCTACTATTGAATTGACACAGCAGGAGCGTTTGTCGGAAGCTCTGCAAATAGTAGAAACCGACGCGGGGCAAATGATGATGGATAGCCTTAGGATCCTTATTCACTCGCTTCGGGAGAAAGAAAAAAGTAAACTTGCGTTCAGTGTTCAAAAAATAAACCGTTTATACCTGGCCGGCAATATTGTATTCGTCATTTGCGGGATTACCATCCTGGGCGCATTAGTTTACGTTTTTCGCTTCATTCATCCTCGTTTAGATCAACTGTATCAGACCAATAAAGCGCTTAAGGAGCACCAAATAGTGATCGAGTCCAAGAACGAACAACTGGAGCACTTTGCCTACATCACCTCACACGATATAAGGGAGCCCCTCAAGAGTATAAAGGGATTCGTAGAACTCTTTGAAGTAGAATATTTTGACAAATTGGATCACTTGGGCAAACAATCTTTCCAATTCATCAAAGATGCTGCGGATAGAATGGATAGAATGATTACTACCATTCTCAATTTTTCCAATTTAGGTAAATCGGAAAAATTCGAGGAGGTAGATCTTAATACGACCATTCAGAAAGTGGAAAAGGACCTGAACGTTTTGATCCAGGAAAATAATGCTGAAATTAGGTGTGAAAATTTACCCCTAGTGGTAGGGAAAAAGGAACTGTTGAAGCTCCTGTATCATAATTTGATTGCAAATGCCATAAAATTTAAGCAGGAAGCGTTAAGTCCGAAGATTGATATTTCATGGAAAGAAGATGACCGCTATTGGACCTTTTTCGTGAAAGATAACGGTATTGGAATACCGGAAAAACACCATGCTACCATATTTAGATTTTTCTCCAGGCTACACCAGCAATCTACCTTCAGCGGGTATGGCATCGGATTAGCTTTTTGCAAAAGAATTGTAGAACTGCACGATGGTCACATGACCGTGTCGTCCCACGTTGACCAAGGTACCACCTTTAGTTTTCAAATTTCTAAACATTTAGACCATGAATCTTAAGCCGTTGGATCGGCTTATTGTTGTTTGAGGCCCCGGGATAATAAAGTCCCACTAATTAAACCTGACCAGATCCACCTCCCAGGAACTAAATCTCCCCAAAAATTTTGGCATGCTCCTTATGGATATCTTTCCGAAGCTCCATCAATACCTGGGCGTAGTCCGCTAATTTTTTTTCTTCCTCCGTGGTAGCTTCCCAATTGTGGACGGGTGTGGATTTTCCATCTTCATCGACGGAAACAAAAATGATGATGCAATTGGTCGTCTGTTCTTTTTCGATATTTTTGGGATCACCGGAATACACATCTACCATCACGTGGATGCTGGTTTTACCCGTATAGATGATCTTGGCGTTGACTTCCACCAGATGCCCAATGGGTATGGGCCGCAGAAAACGAATGCCGCCCACGTAGACCGTCACGCAGTAGGAACCACTCCAGGCGGTGGCACAGGAGTAACCCGCCTGGTCGATCCATTTCATTACCGTGCCGCCGTGCACTTTCCCTCCAAAGTTTACCGCTGTGGGTTCGGCTAAAAATCTAAGGGAGATCTGAGATGGCCGTTCATTCGATGTCATAGCAGATGGTGTTTGTTGTAAATTTATCGATAGGTGTACGCCTGACCTTCAGCATACACTGACCGAAGCCGTTTGGTGCATCCTGACGATACAAAACACGTCAGGATCAAACTACTTTACGCCGGATCAATATAGGAAAAGTATTGTCTTAATTCTCTATGACCGTAATGATCACCCGCCGATACCGCGTCAGGGATGGCTCTCCCTTGTCCGCGGCTTCGAAGATGAGGTGAATGGTTTGTCCTGCTACTGCGTCTTCGGGGATGGATACCTCCGCCCTGGTTTCATCCGGGTTGGAGATCGTCACTTCGCCGAGGTAGCTACCCGTATGGAATTGCCACCACCGCAGGGAAAGCTCATCTCCATCGGGGTCCGATGCCGCGCCGAAAAGCGGGATCTTTTGACCGGGAGCTGCCAGTAGTTGCAAGGGGCCTTGGACGGTTACTACGGGTTCATGATTGGCCGCCGCGTAGTCATCGGTTACGGACCAGTGCAGTCGATTGGCAAAATCCCGCTGGGCCTGGGGAAAAAAGTTGGGATCCGGTCTTTCCGCCTGATCCTGCCGACCGTTGCCGGCACCCATACTGGCAGCCATTTCCTCAGCGCTCGATCCGTTAGACATCGAAAAAGCATTGGCGTTTTGCCGATTGGGCACTACCCGGCCTCCCCAGCCGCCGTAGGTGCCCCGTTCGTAGGCCCGCAGTCCGTTTCCGAGCATGTTCATGAAGGTGTGGTTGTCACCCTCCCCCAGCCAGGAACCTTTTGCCTGGACCGGCAGCCATACGAAATAGCCCATATCCTTTAATTCCTGACTGGTATAGCCGGACAGGCCAAAATAATCCACTTTATCGCCGGGCACCATCTGCTTACCATCCCCCCAGACCCGGTACAGATCCCCCAGTGGTCCCTGATCCGATACGTGCGCTTTCATCCATTCCGGCGTGAGGAATCCGGCATTTTCCGGAGCGGCATTGATCTGCGCGCCGTACCCGTAGTGCGGACCGCCTCTGAACTGCCGGTATTCAATATTCGGCCAATTGGGCTTAATGTAAGTTGCGTAGGTATTGTCCTGATCACCGGACGGCAGCAGCACCACCTTGCGCGATACTTTATCCTGGATGGCCGCCCAGGCCGTCGTGTATTCGTATTCCTCCTGGATGGACTTCAGCGCCCGGGCGATGGTGCTCTGTCCACCCCAGGCCGTGATAAAGAGCTGCCCCGGCTGATCATCCAGGATCAGGGACCGGATCAGATCGGAGCCCGGAGAATCCTTCGAGATATCCCCGTCGAATTCAATATTGCCGAAGCGTATCTTTGATCGCAGGTCATCGGGAGACGGATAACTGGGTTCGTGAATTTTCAGATTAGGATAAACGGCTTCGTAGGCGTCCACTGCATCGTGGATGAAGCGCTCGTCCTCAGCCCACCGCCAGGATTCACAGGGACAGATGTCCATGCCGAAACGGGCGTACTCCCGCCCCGGTACAAACCACTTGGTGCCTTTCCCATCTCCCTTCCAGTGAAACTGGCTACTGGCGTAAATGAGGCCTTCAATATTCAGGTCGCTGCTGTAGAGCAAAAAACGAATGAGGGAATTATTGTCATCGAGTTCCGGGTCGGCAGTGACCACGATCCGTGGCCGGACCGGCTCCGGGGATGCCTGCGCCCCTACCCTACCGGAATAGAAGCAAAACATAATGCATGCAATCATGGGTAAGGATAGGGTTCTGTTTAGACTTGCGTTTTGTAGGCACATGGCAGCTTGGTTTTTCGTAGTAGATCAAAATTATATAACAGCAGGAAATACTATCACAAGAAAAAGAAAATCCCTATTGTATCAAAACGTAACAATAGGGATCTCAACCGTGGCGGTCGTTTTTTTTATACTAAAGATCTTCAGCCTGATAGCTCGAAGCCCCTGACCGAAACCCTGCTATTGGCTCCGCCGAACCATTTCACTGGCACTGTACCCAATCCGATGGGCCACTACCACCACTTCTTTCCCTTCCGGCAATGCAAAAGCTTCCGTATACACCCGCCAGTTGTGGAGGCCGGGTTCCTGCCCCGGATCCAGAAATTTATACCCGATGGAGGCCCCGGGAGTCGAACAGGACAGCTCGAACAGTCCGTTGGTTGCGGAGACGATCGGCTCAGCCGTCTGCGGCTGCTTCATATCGGGCCAGAATTGTTGGATCAGTTCCGGCTCCAGCATCAGATTTTTATCTTGGATGTCTTCTACCCATTGATCACAGGCCGCCCGTAGTTCCTGCAGCTTTTCGGCATAGGCCGGGTCACCGGCCAGATCATGGATCTCATGGGGATCGGCCTGTGTGTCAAAAAGTTCTTCTTCCGGTTTGGTTTCCCGAAACCACAGCGCCTGAGCCGCCGTTAGCTCCCCTGCATCCCGCAGGTGGTAAAGTTCCTGCATAATCGGCATCTGATCCCGGTAGGCCGTATGCAAGAATCTCGGCTTCTCGGGATGATAGTAACGGATGTACTTGAAGCGCTTGTCCCGTACCGCCCGGTTATTATCATAGGATGGCCCGAACCGATCGGCCGCCGCAAAAATATAGGCCCTGTCGGTTTCCGCTGCGTAGTGGCCCAGAAAGGCCTGACCATCCATATAGTCCGGTGGCGCTATACCTGCGAGGGATAAGGTCGTTGGGGCAAAGTCCACGAAACTAATGAGCCGATCATCCCGCTCTCCGGCAAATTGCCGGCCGGGAAAACGAATGATCATTGGTACCTTCAGTCCGGAGTCAAACAATAGCCGCTTCTGGCGAGGCAGCGGGCCACCGTGATCACTGTACCAGACAATAATGGTCTTTTCCAACAAGCCGTCGTCCCGGAGCTGTTGCAGGATCTCCCCTACCTGGGCATCCATTTCTTTGATGTTGGAATACATCCGCCGAATATCCTGGCGACCGATTTCCGTATCCGGGAGATAAGGTGGAACGGGCACGGGTTGATCCGCTGCCACCCAGAGCGAATCTTTGGCCTTGGACCAGATCCGGGATTCATGGGTAACTTCGAAATTGAAGACCGAAAAAAATGGCTGGCCCTTGGGACCGTTGCGCCAGTGAGCGCGATTACTGCTTTCGTCCCAGGCGGTGACCGGCTTGCGAAACTGGTAATCTTCCTTGGCATTATTCGTACAGTAGTAACCTACCCGGCGCAGGTATTCACTCAGCATTTTCACTTCGGGCGGGGGAACCGCTTCGTAAGGGACCATTCCTTCCGGCGAATTTCTGGTGGCGATGGCAATGGCCTCCGGTGATACATTGCTGGAATACCAGGGGCCGGTACGCATGTGATTGGCGCCCAGACGATTGGCGTACAAACCGGTAGCGATAGCGGCCCGGGCCGGGGCACAAACCGGAGTGGAGGCAAATACATTGTCGTAACACACCCCTTCCGAAGCCAGCCAGCTGAGATTAGGCGTGGCGATGGTGGAATCTCCGAACATCGGCAGATAAGGACTAATATCCTCGGCAACCAGCCAAAGAATATTGACCGGCTCCCCTAATTGTGGATGAGCTAAACCGGTTGCCTGGAGTACCGGCTCCTCTTTAATCGCTGATCGGCCACAGGCCAACAACAAAGTCATTAACACCAAAAAGAAGATCCTACTCATACGATAGCTTTTGTTAAAAAATTGACACGCAGTCTCCCGGAATAAATGATAAGCCACTAATTATCCGATGGGGAGATTAGGAGATAATGCCGGGGATCTTCGACAGGCACAAAATATTATCATTCGACAAACTGTGAGGATCCTGCGGATTGGCGTAGTAGGCTTTGAAGTTTTGACTGTCGTATTTATTCAGTCCCACTCCGGTACCTACCCACATGAACCCTCTTTGGTCCTGAATGATGCAATTGATAGCGGGAAAAGAGAGACCATCCTGTACTGATATATTGCGAAAATGCACCTGGTTACTGTATTGTGCCCGGGCAATGAATACCAGCAAAAGGAGTAAAACGATGTGGATGGCATTTTTCATTTCAGAACATGTCCTGACACGGTCCAAAACAAAAGTAGGGAATTATACTTTGAATACCAGACTAAACATACGCCGCCGTTGGGCACTGCTTCAATATCCTAATTTCAATTTAAGGCCTACTTATTTTCAGCGTTTCCGAGGTTTTAGGCTGGTAATGAGCATTACCGCTGTATTTAGCGACGAAAGAACACGGTCCGGAAGCAGGTAGGGCAGTTGTATACTGTGCATTTCCCGCCTCATCCAGTTCCAGGGTTGCCACATGCAAATCGTCCTGATAAAGCATGATCCAGCCGCCTGGAGCTACGGTATCAGCCACGACCTGGATGTCCAGTACAAAGCCATCGTCGGTCATTCCTTCCGTCGGACCGCTGAGCGTGACCAGTGCCTGATCACGCCGATCCAGCGGAGAAATGCGGTACAGACCGGCACCGTGAGCAGCGATATTCGGAGCGAAGTCCTGTCCGGTATAGTTCCCCAGATCCGTCTGCGCCCAAAGATCCCGGATCTTGCAGTCCCCCGTAAATCCTAATTCGGCGAGGTCAACTGGTATAGCAACGGAGGTATTCGGATGGGGGCTTTCGGTAAATACCATAAACTCCATCGTTACGCCGTTGGGGGCATTCAGCACATCATCGTCAAATCCGCAATACGCTTCGAAGCGGGTATAGCCTGCGGGCAAGTCAAATTCGATAATGGAATAGGAATTGACGCCCCAACCCCGGTCATAGACCACCCCATTGACGGTTAGCGGGTTGTTGTCCAGACTTTTGTTCTTTTTGACGGTATCCCAGCCACTGCCGGCGCTGACCCAATCGATATCCGTCAGTAAGAGGGAATCGCCGTTCGGTTTATAAATTGTCGGATTGATCCAATCCCCATGATCGTAGTTGAAATTATCGCCGGCGTCCGTTACCACCAGGTACAATTTTTCGGCACCGGTGATATCCGCGGCGAGCTCTTTTCCCTGCCTTTGCATAGTCCGGCTGATCCGCCCGGTACCGGCTATTGCTTTCCGGACATCTATTTCCCTCGGGGTAGGATCCTGGGTAGCGATCATAAATTCTACCGTCGGCGTACCGGCCTGACGGGTTCCCCCCTTATCCAGTCCGGCAAAGGCCGTAAAACGAACGGTATTTTCCGGGATCTCGTAGAGTATGATCGATTTGGCATGGGTGCCGATCCCATGGTCGTATACGGTTCCTTTGATATTCAGGGGGCCTCCGGTAACGTTGTGGCCCGATTGGACGAAGTTCCATTCGGTGGAGGCGTATTCCCAGTGTAGGTCGGTTAGTTTAATTGCAGTGCCGTCCTCCAGATAAATGGTCGGATCGATCCAGTTTACATGATCATGGCTAATACCGTCACCGGCATCATCAGCGATCAAAAACAGGCTATTGCTCCCGACGGGAATGGGAATATCAATGGCGGTACCGTAGCCATCCGTTAAAGTAGAGATCGGCCCGCTCCGGTACAGCAGATCTTTGGTGTCCACAAACTGATTGCCGCTCAGGTTAAACAAAGCGACGTATTTATCGCCGTTGGTCGGATCATCAGCCGTCCAGGCAATGCTCTCATCGCGATTAAACCATTGCCGGTTGTTTACGGACGTGCCGTGCATGTCCAGGACTTCCTTATTCGTCAGCAGAGAATTCGTGAAAGCATCGTTATCCGGTAAATGGCCGCCGAACATCAAAGGAGACTTGAAAATGGTCCAGAGCGACATCAGGGTATACTGTTCGTTTTGGGTGAAATTGGTCTGACGGTCCACACCCCTTTCTCCGCGGATGGCGATGTGCCCCAGGGGCAACATATCCGCGTCCGGCCAGGCTCCCGGGGCAATGTAGGGCGCCCATTCCGCGCATACCCCAAACTGGTAGCTGAGCTGGCTCCAGTTGTCCCAGAAATCATCGACCGTCCGCCACATATTGGCGTGATCTTTAGCGTGTTCGTGCTTACCCGGCGGGGTTGCGCCGGGAGACATGCTGAGGACCATGGGCCGACCGGTCCGGTCGATCGCCTTGCGGATCATTTCAATTTCCGCCTGGTGGTAAGGACGGGAGAGATCGTCGACCTTGATGAAATCCACGCCCCAGGAAGCGTATAGCTCCATAATGGAGTTGTAATATTCCTGTGCGCCCGCTTTGGTGGCGTCGACCGTATACATGTCCTTTAGCCAGGTACATTCCAGTTCCGTAGAGTAGATATCCGCGGCCGTTTTGCCGTTTCCATCCTTGATCGGCAATTTATGGTTGATCGCCACTTTGGGCACCCCCCGCATGATGTGGATGCCAAATTTAAGTCCCAGATCGTGGATATAGTCCGCCAGGGGTTGGAAACCCCGACCGTTTGCCGCCGAAGGAAAGCGGGTGGGTGAAGGCGTCAGTCGGCCGTATTCATCGTAAATGAAGGTGGAATTTTCCAGGGGATTGTAATGCCCTGAAGTTTGGTTGTCGACATACCAGCGAATGTCGACCACTATGTATTCCCAACCGTGTTCTTTCAGGTTCGCGGCCATGTAGTCGGCATTGGCCTTTACTTCCGATTCGGTTACGGACGGACCAAAACAATCCCAGCTGTTCCAGCCCATGGGTGGCGTTTTGGCCCAGGTCTGAAAGGGCAGTTCGCTTCCGGTTTGCGCCTGCAGTTGCAGCAGCAAAACGATGGACAGAGGAATAAGGAGAAAGGCTTGCCTGGTCATAACAGTTTTTTTTCTAAACGGTGAATTCCCCGATCCATTGGTCATTAGGACATTCATGCAAGGTACAGGACGGCTCGTGTCGCAGAGCGCTCAGCGATCCAAAGACTCAAAAGTCAGGTCCGTGAAATGGCCGGACGGGCATTTCACGGAGCCCTCAATTATTTAATGATGATCTTTTCGGTAAAGAAGGAGTTTTTGTAAATGAACTTCACCAGGTAGATACCGCGGCTAAACCCACTCACATCGACGCTCATATTGGACTGCCCCCTGAACCTTTGCAGGGGCTGTCCCAGTACCGTATAGAGCTCAATCCAGTCAAAACCTTCCGCTGAGATCCACAACCGATCCCGGACCGGGTTCGGCCAGATCTTCACCTCTTGTCTCAGGGTTTCATCAACACCTACTACCCCATCGTAGACCACACTGAATTGCGCGGCCGCACCGTTGCCGTTAGCAGCTACGTCCACGGCGGCGTTTTCCGGGATATCCACCGTTACGGTTCCCTGTTCGACCGGTATCAGTTGTACGGTCCAAACGGTTCCGGCGCTAACTTCCTGCAGGCTATCCGTGGTAGCGTTGGTCACTACGATATCTTCCAGGCCGAAACCGCTAACACTTTCACTGAATGTGATCGTCAGCAGAATGGGTGAAACATCGGTCATTTCGCCCACCTCGGAAGTCAAGGCCACCGTCGGTGCCTGGCTATCGTAAACAATGCTAAATGAGGTAGCCTGCTTATTGCCGTTACCGTCGGTATCCATTACCACACCTTCGGCAATATCGACCGTAACCGTTCCGTCCGCCAGGGGTATAATGTAAGCTGTCCAGACCTTGCCCGGTGTTATTTCCTCCAGGGTGTAAACCACTCCGTTAGTCACTGTAATATCTTCCATGGTAAAATCCGCAACATTTTCGCTGAAAGCGATCGTTAGCGGGAACGGATTCATATTGGTCGCACCGTTGACCACGGATGACAACTGAATGGTCGGAGGCAGGTCATTATCCACCACGGCTCCAAACAATTCCAGCTCAGCAATATTACCGTAAGAAGCAGGGCCGCCGGCCCAGTATACGTAGCGATAGGGTGTATCGTCGGTGATCTGGCCGGTCGTCAGCGCATAGGCGGGCGGCGTTTCGGTTACAGTATAGAGTACGGTGTAATTGTTCAGGTAATTCGGGTCATTGGAGCCGCGCAATTCTGAATTAGAACCCTGACCGTCACTCAGACGCTGGGCCCAACCCGGACGCGGTGCGTATTTCCAGGACTTTAAGGTGGCTCCTTTTTTAGCTCCAAAATCGTATCCGACAAAACCGATGGTTTGCGGTCCTTCCACGTAGGTCTCAATATCGCCGTCGAAAGCTTTGTCATAAGTACATTCAGCGCACCATACGGAGGCGCCTTCCTGCCCGATCTGGGTGCCGATCAGCGGATTGCCGTCCGCATCGAGGAACTGCAGTTCCGCAATATTGGAGAAGGTACCGCCACCGCCAAACCAGTAGACATAGCGATAAGCGGTAGTGGAGTTGATCGTATCCTGCGTCAGGACACCTTCCACCGGAATAACTCCGATAGAATCCAGGCGCACATAATCGTTAAGGAAATCAGCGCTGTTGGAAGCCCGTAATTCCGAGCCATTCATCCGGTCGGCATATCCGGTACGGGGAGCATATTTCCAGTAAGCTACCTCGACCCCGGTGCCTTCCCCGAAATCGTAACCTACAAAACCCCAGTTTTCCCAGGTATCGATAAAGGAATCAAAATCACCGTCGAAAGCCTTGGTCAGATCCGCCGGATCATTGTTGGGCCAATTGGTCGTACTACCGATGAGGTCGGCAGAAGTGATCGGATCTTCCGTGCTGGCATTAAAGAAGACACTGAATTGGAGCGCCGCATTATTGCCCTTACCACCGGCATCGACCACTACATCCGCAGCAACATCTACGGTCACAATACCTTCTCCATCGGGAATAATGTCCGCGGTCCAGACCAGTCCGGCAGTAACCTCCTGCAGGTTGTCAGCAACACCGTTACCGACGGTGATATCCGACAATTCAAAACCCAAGACAGTTTCACTGAAAGTGATGGTTACCGGGATGGGTGAAACCGTTGTCGGCCCGTTTACACTGGACGTTATCATAACGGTAGGAGCTACATTGATGGCTCCGGAATACAGTTTCAATTCCGCAATATTACCATAAGAAGCCACTCCCCCACTCCAGTAGATATAGCGCCAGGGACCGTTGTTTTCCGCAATATTGGCCTCGGTCAACACATTTTCCGGCGGCGTTTCGGTAATTGTGGACAGTACCGTATAATTATTCAGGTAATCCGGATCATTAGAACCACGCAACTCCGTATTATAGCCCTGGCCATCACTCAGGCGCCAGGCCCAACCCGGACGGGGCGCATACCCCCACGCGGAAACAGACTGTCCATCCGGACCAAAATCATATCCGACAAAACCTATGGTTTGGGGTCCTTCCACATACGTATCCAGATCGCCGTCAAGAGCTTTGTCATAAGTGCATTCCGCACACCACTGGGAGCCACCTTCGTGCCCGATCGGCGTACCGCCCAGCGGATTGCCGCCGGCATCCAGGAACTGAAGTTCCGCAACATTGGAATAAGTGCCGCCACCGCCAAACCAGTAGATGTAGCGATACGATTCACTTGCGTTGATCATCACTTCGGTCAGAACGCTATCCACCGGATCCGTAGTGATGGTATCCAGGACCACAAATTCATTGAGGAAGTTCGAGCTGTTCGAGCCCCGTAATTGCGTTCCGTTCAGTCGACCGGCAAAGCCGCTGCGCGGAGCAAATTTCCAGGAAGCGATCGTTGCATCAGTACCTTCACCGAGATCGTAACCCACAAAACCCCAATTCTCCCATCCGTCTACGAAGGTCTCGAAATTATTATCGAAGGCATTGGTTAGCTGGGCCGGTTCGTTATTGGGCCAGTTCGTGGTACTACCGATCAAATTATCGGAGCTGAGCTCGTTGGTGTATAATTCCAGTTCGGCAATATTCCCGTAAGAAGCAACACCGCCACTCCAATAGATGTAGCGCCAGGGGCCGTTATCTCCGGCAATGGGAGATTGGGTGATCACATTTTCCGCCGGTGTCTCCGTAATGGTCGATAGCACGGTGTAATTATTCAGATAGTCCGGATCATTGGATCCGCGCAACTCCGTATTATAGCCCTGGCCGTCACTCAGACGATTAGCAAATCCCTGGCGGGGAGCGTAGCCCCAGCCGATGACCGATTGGCCGGCAGGACCAAAATCGTATCCGACAAAACCGATCGTTTGCGGTCCTTCTACGTAGGTATTCAGATCGCCGTCGAAGGCTTTGTCGTAGGTGCATTCCGCACACCACTGGGAGCCGCCTTCCTGTCCGATCGGGGTGCCGGACAAGGGGTCTCCGTCGGCATTTAGGAACTGGAGTTCCGCAATGTTGGAATAGGTGCCGCCGCCGCCGAACCAATAGATGTAGCGATAGGATTCGCCGGCATCCAAGGTAACTTCCGTCAAGATAGTATCCACCGGGTCCATCGTAATGGTATCCAGCACTACATAATCGTTGAGGAAATTGGAGCTGTTTGATGCCCGCAACTGAGAGCCGTTTAAGCGGCCGGCAAATCCCTGGCGCGGAGCGAATTTCCAGGAAGCGATCACCTCCTCGGTACCTTCCCCCATATCGTAACCGACAAAGCCCCAGTTCTCCCATCCGTCCACGAAGGTCTCATAATTACCGTCAAAGGCATTGGTCAGCTGGGCCGGATCGTTATTGGGCCAGTTCGTGGTACTCCCGATCAGATCAGCCGAAGTAACCCGGCTCTGAGCATTGAGTGCCGGTATCCCGCCCAGGGTGGTCAGGATGACGAGGACAGCGATAAGCTGCTTTTTGTAAAGTAGATATAATTGTTCCATAAAATCGTTTTAAATGTTCAAAATGAATAGTAATTGACCGAACTACGGTTGCACTGTCATCAGTGCGAACATATGCTTGTCAGTGGTTCTGATAACGAGTAATACAATTCCTTTGGCAGCCGCCGGGATCGGGACAACATCCGACCGTACTTTAAAGTCGGAAAGTTTTTGCCCCATCACATTGTAGACCTGTACGGCATCACCTACCTCCAAACCTTTCAGATACGGAGTACCTCCCTGCCGGTAAACGGTCACCTGCCGGGACGCTTCCGCCGCCGACTGAGTGGATGTGACCATCGTGCTCACTTCCAGGGTGGCTGAGGCCTTCGGATTGTACTCCGCATTTCCGCTGTAGCGGGCTACATAGGCAAATGTTCCGGATGTGGATAAAGAGGTAGAGTACTGCGCTTTTCCGGATTCATCCAACTGCAGGGTAGCCAGATCGACTCCATCCTGATAAAGCATGATCCATCCGCTTTGACTTACTGCATCGGCGGAGACCGCCATATCCAGCGTGAAATTGTCGCCGAGATCGACCTGGGTCGGACCGCTGAGCGTTACGGAGACCTCATCACTGCGATCCAGCGCAGCGATCCGGTATAGTTCCGCTCCGTGATTGCTGACCATCGGAGCGAATTCCAATCCGGAAAAGATCCCGATATCGGATCCAGCCCAGAGGTCCCGGACTGCACAGTCGCCGCTGAATCCCAGTTCCGGCAAATCCACCGGCAAAGTGATCGTACTGGTTTTCTGGGGCGACTCCGTAAACACCAGGAACTCCATCGAAACGCCTTCCGGCGCACCCAGCACTTCATCGTCAAATCCGCACAAGGACACAAAGCGGGTGTATCCTGCGGGCAGGTCGTATTCTATAATGGAATAGGAATTCACCCCGAGGCCATCGGCGTATACTACCCCGTTGACCGTGAGCGGGTTATTATCCAGACTGGTGTTCTTTTTCACCTGATCCCAACCGCTGGTAGCGCTCACCCAATCGAGGGAAGTTAAAGGCAGGGATTCGCCATTGGGTCCGAAAAGCGTCGGCTGGATCCAATCGGCGTGATCGTAGTTGAAGTTATCACCGGCATCCGTTACGACCAGGTAGAGTTTTTCCGCACCGGTAATATCTGCCGAAAGGTACTTACCGGCCCTTTGCATGGTCCGGCTGATCCTGCCGCTATTCGCAACCGCTTTATTGGGATCGACCTCCCGGGGGGTCGGATCGGCGGTGGCTACCATAAATTCCAGAGTAGGGGTACCCACCTGGCTGGTCCCGCCGATATCCAGCCCGGCAAAGGCGGTGAATCGCACGGTGTTGTCCGGAATTTCGTAAAGAATGATCGACTTGGAATGGGTACCGATCCCATTGTCATAGACAGTCCCGTCCACATTTAGCGGACCGCCCGTAACGCTTTGGTTTACCGCCACCGAACCCCATTCGGCCGTGGCGTATTCCCAGTCCAAGTCGGTGAGATTAAGGGTTGTTCCATCTTTCAGGTGAAGGGTCGGATTGATCCAATCCGCATGGTCAAAACTGATCCCGTCACTGGCGTCATCCACGATCAGGAACAGGGTATTGCTTCCTTCGGGGATCGGGATGTCGATATTCACACCGTAATCGTCCGTCAGGGTCGAGATCGGACCGCTCCGGTACAGCAGATGGTCTGTCGTTACAAATTCATTGCCCCCGGTATTGAAAAGCGCTACGTATTTATCTCCGTTGGACGGATCATCCGCAATCCAGGCAATTCCTCCGTCCTGACGGTACCATTGCTTATTGCCGACGGAGCTGTTGTGCATGAACAGTACCTCTTCGTTGGTTAGAAGCGCATTGGTAAAAGCATCATTATCCGGCAAATGCCCCCCAAACATAAGCGGTGATTTGAAAATGGACCAAAGACTCATCAGGGTATACTGTTCATCTTCGGTGAAATTGGTGTAGCGATCCACCCCGCGTTCTCCCCGGATGGCAATATGGCCCAATGGCAACATATCCGCGTCGGGCCAGGCCCCCGGAGAGATATAGGGCGCCCAATCGGCACAAACCCCGAACTGATAGTTCAGCTGACTCCAGTTGTCCCAGAAGTCGTCGACGGTACGCCACATATTGGCGTTCTCCTTTGCGTGCGCGTGCTGATCCAGCGGAGTTGCCCCCGGAGACATACTCAATACCATGGGCCGACCGGTATGGTCAATGGCCTTCCGGATCATTTCGATCTCCGGCGCATGGTAGGGCCTCGACAGGTCATCAATTTTGACAAAATCCACACCCCAGGCGGCATACAGCTCGAAGATGGAATTGTAGTATTCCTGGGCTCCTTCCCGGCTGGCGTCAATGGTGTACATATCCTTCAACCAGGTACATTCCAGCGCGGTGGAATAGATATCGGCGGCAGTTTTACCGTTCCCGCCCTTGATCGGCAGTTTATTGTTGATCGCTACTTTGGGTACTCCCCGCATGATATGGATACCGAATTTCAGCCCCAAGCCGTGCACATAATCAGCCAAAGGTTTGAAGCCCTGTCCGTTTAGTGAGGACGGAAAGCGGGTAGGTGACGGCAGGAATCTTCCGTATTCATCGTATATAAAAGTAGAGTTATTAAAGGCATTGTAGTGGCCGGAGGTTTGGTTGTCTACATACCAGCGAATATCGACCACAATGTATTCCCAACCGTGCGCAGCGAGGTTTTCCGCCATATAGTCCGCATTCGCTTTGACCTCCGCTTCCGTAACGGACGGGCCGAAACAGTCCCAGCTGTTCCACCCCATGGGCGGGGTTTTGGCCCACTGGTGGAAGTCCGGCTCGGTTGGGTCCTGTGCCCTGGCGTGCAGGACAAGCATAGTGGAAATAAAAAAGAGAATGGTTATTCTAATTGACATGGTCAAGGTTTGGCTTATTACGATATTCTGTGCAGTGTGAATGTCGGAATCCATACTACTGGACAAAATGAGAAACACGGGGTGACCAGGAGATTGGGAGAAAGGCAAAGCAATGCCCTTCTCCCCTTCTCCCTTTCTCCAAGTCTTCTTATCATCGGTGAATGTTCAGCTATTACTTGATCGCCAACTCAAAGGAGGTGATTACACAGTAATAGTTCCCCAACTGGGTCGTCACTTCTCCAATTGAGATTTCGGTACCATCTTCCGCTACGGTAAACTCGACGATATTCACGCCGGCACCGGTAATTCTTTTCGATCCCAAAACAGCTGGGCTGGTAGGGATCTCCTCCACGTCCGGCAAACCGTTTCCGGTAGCAATGGCGAGATAGGCGATAGCCTGATCATCACCGCTGCTGAAGTTGGTTTCGTAGACATTGACCTTCAACAGATAGGTGCCGGCATCTGCGGTAACGGTCTGGTAAATCTTACCATTTACGATCTCCGGCGATCCCCAGCCGGATTCGACATTGAAGGTATTTGCCGGCCGGTCGCAACATCCTCCATCCCAGCCGCCGAAACCGCCGTGGTTCTTGATCGGCTCGTTGGTAATCCAGGGTTCCGCCAGGATGCCCCATCTACCGGCATTTTCGGCAGCCATGAAAGGCGAAGCAGCGTTCCCTAAGGCCGGCACCCCGACCGGCTTGACCGAGAGGTAACCAGTGTAAAAGGTATCGATCGCGTTTCTTTCCGGTAAGTAAGCGGTACGAAGTTCATAAGAGGACCCTAGCATAAAATCGGTGATCTGGACACTGGCATCCTGGATGGGCACATATACAGTTTTCTGTTCCCCAGAAACGGAGGTATACAGCAACTCGGAACCGATCACCCCCGAACTTAAGTCCATGGAGGCAAAATTGACCGTGAGGTTATTCCCCACCAGTACATTATCGATCAATGGCCGGTTGAAGATCGAGTTAGCGTAACGTTCTCCGTATACTTCCGCCGTTACAAATTGAGATACCGAGCGATTGCCGACTCCATCGAAGGTCAAAAGCTCAAAATTGTAGATGTTCTCTTCCAGATCTTCAATCAGGACCGATACCGTGTCCACTCCGGCCGTTCGCACAATAGGGACCACGATGGAATCTCGTCTCAAATCCCAGTAGACTCTCAACTGTCTAACTTTGGGATCCGAGTTCAACAACCCATGAACACTGACCCGGTTTTTACCGGACCGGATTTCCACAGAATCGATCTTACCCGTATAGGTGATCTCACCACCCTGCGTGAATAGGTCGTAGTAATCACTTTCTTTGGTACAGCCACCTACCAGGAGCAGGGTGGCCAGGAAGAAAAAGCAGGAGTTGATTATGTTGTATTTTTTCATTGTTTTTTTTTGATGGTGGATGGTGGACGGTCGATGGTAGACGGTCGAAGGTGGACGGTAGACGGTGGTAATCTTCAGTTGAAGAGGTAACCGTCAACCGTCGACCCTCAACCATCAACCGTCGCCCTACTTCGGCGCACCATACATAAGCATCTCAGCAATAGCCAATGACTCCTGTCCGGCGAAATTCTCCAGGTTCTGAACCCGGATATAGCGGACGGGAGGCGCATCAAACGGTATTTCGAAATCCTCGCCCGCGGTTGCCGATAGTACGTCTTCATTACTCTGTTGGCCGTAAGGGAGGCCGGAGGGTTTGGTGACCTCATACTCTCCCAGCAAAGTCCATCCATCGAAGGAACCGGATGGGTCCGGTGTTTCGTTGGTTCCCCAAATCCTGAATTCCTTCATGGCACCCAGATAATAGTAGGTCTGCACGCCGCCGACCCATTCCGGGTATTGCCACATTTTTATCCGGCTCAACTTGGCCGTAGTACCCATATCCACCGTTACGGTGTGGTCCTGGCTGGGATCTGACCTCAGGGTCAACCAGACGTTTGGCCAGAAGAACTGACCGTCCCAGAGGTATTCCACCCGGTTTTCGGGATAGGGAGGCTGATCATTCAGTAACCGGACGGGGCGGTATCCGGAAGTGGGGATCAACGTTTCGTATAAAGGCTTGAGGGTAGTAAATAAGGTATCGGTAGTATTCAGCCAACGATCTCTGATGGTTATCGCAAAATCGACTGCGGTGGTATCGTACCCTCTAATACTCTGGTTAATGTCCAGACTGGATGTATAGATACTGTTGGGTAGCGGTTCCCAGTCGCCCAGATCATTCCGGTTCATCACCAGGATGGAAACGTCATCTTTGTCCTCATTCGTAGCGGTAATGCGCACGCCTCCGAAATCCGTTTCCACTTTTAGCGTGGAAAAGACATCAAAAATGGGGGCCAGCAGCGGATTCACCGAGATCTCTACCGGTTCTGATGCCACTTCACTGCGATTTACCGTACGTAATTGCACCGGCACATCCTGTTCGCCCCGAAACCCTTCCAACAGCATGAAGTTGTTGTAGAAAGAAGATTTTACCTCAACTGTTTCGCCATTTTCGAGGGTGTAATTCGCCCTGACGTAGAGTAGGTCTTCATCTTCCGGCAAAGTATACCTCAGCCGTACCTTACCTTTCAGATTCTCCACCTGAATATTCGTCAGCTGTCCCGGCGGATTGGAATTGCTTTCCAAAGGCACCGGACCTTCTTCGGCTTCGCAGGCGACGAACAGTAAGGCGGCCGATAACCAGATTGCTATATTTAAATAAAGTACCCTTTTCATGATGTTTGATGTTTTGAATTACCAGCCCGGATTTTGTACAAGGTTGGGGTTCTGTAATCTTGTATACTCACTGATCGGCCAGAAATAATCTCGTGGTGAAGCAAAACGCTGCCGGAAAATGGTCGTTACCTGGTAATAGCTTTCTTCATTCTCTCCGTAGATATTCCATCCCTGTACCGGCTCGTTCAATTCCTTGGCGGCTAATTTCCAGCGTCTGATGTCCCAGTAGCGTTTGCCTTCGAAGGCCAGCTCGATCCCCCGCTCCTGCTGGATGATCTTTCTCAAACCGTCTTTTGTGGTGTATTTGGAAGGATTGGTGGAATAAGCATCCCAGGACGCTTTCACCCCCTCCAGACCGGCTCGCGCTCTCACCTTATCCAGATAAGTGAATACTTCTTCTACGGGCCCCTGGGCCTCGTTGAGTGCCTCGGCGTAAGCGAGATACAACTCCGTCAGGCGCATTTCGGGCCAGGCGTATTCCCGGTAGGAATGAAAGCTGGTGTAGTTGTATCTGTAGTCGATGAGCTTTTTAAGGTAGTACCCGGTAACATTGTAATGGAAGACGTCATTGCTGCCGGCGTAGTCTTTAAACTTTGACCGGAGGTGGTACAGTTTTTCATTGGCCCCACTACTTTCGAGATAGTAAATAGCGCCATCAAAAGCGAGATCCGCGTAGAACCTCGGCTCGCGATCGAAATTCAATCTGGCCGTCCGGTAACCTTCCGCGATGTCCAGATTATCCGCTTCCTCGGCCGTTTGTACTTCGTCAATATCCGAGAAATCCAGTGTTTTATCCTCCTCGATCGGTACGCCGTTCTTGGTGTAGAACAAGCGGGCCATTTTCAGGGTCGGAGCCAGTATTTTCTGGGCGGTCCAATCCGGTTGCGCCGAGTTGATGGGCCATGCGCACTGGAGTTGCAACCACCAGGTCAGGCTCTGGGTGTTGCGCCAGATCACTTCTTTGCTCGTGCGGTCCGCCAGCGCCTGGGAGATCGACAACTTGGTGTTCGTCTTTGGACTCAGGGCGAAGGCACCGCCGCTGAACGTATACAACTCGTGGCCACTCGCTTCTGCCGTTTCTATGGCCGTCTTTGCGGCATCGGCCGCACGCTGCCATTTCTCGGTACTTTCGCCGGTATCAAAAAACGGTACGCCTTCCCGGGTGGTAAAGCCGGACATATCCGAATTACCGTTGAATAGGGGGCTCGCGGCCGTCAACAATACATCGGCTTTTAATCCCGTAGAAATGGATTTGGTGATGCGACCAAGTTCGTTCTGGCTGTCGGTGATGATCTGCGGTAAATTTGGTGTGGCTTCATCCAGTAATTGCACGATGTAGTCCACCACATCATCAACCGGTTCCCTGGCGACGAACAGTTCACTTTCCGGCGCATCGATGGGAATACTCTCCCGCATAATGGGGATCGGGCCGTACATCCGCATCAGATAGAAGTGATAATAAGCCTTCAGGAATTTGGCCTCGGCGATCCAGCGGAGGCGTTCGGCTTCCTGCAGATCGGGCACTTTCCCACGATCCTCGATATTTTCCAGAAAAATGTTGCAATGTCTGATACCGTCGAATAAAGGATACAGGTCATTCGGACCGCCCCCCTGCCAGCGACCTTCCCAGACATCCATGTAAGTATCAAAACTTCGCTGAAGCCCACGGGCTACGTCAAAGGCAAAACTATTGAGCGCCAGATCCTGCGGCGGTATCCAGAGTTCATCTCCGGACAGCATCGCAATATTATACAGTCCGTCTCCATTTTTAGGAAGGTAGGAATAGCAGGTAAACAGGTACTTCTCCGCTTCATTTCTCAGGGAAAAGGCCTGATCGACGGTGGCTACGTTATCCGGCACGACATCCAGGAAGCTGTCTTCACAGGATGACAGGAGCAGTAGGCCAAAGATCATAAAGGCCGAACCGAATGCCCGTAGTGGTAATTGGAATCTCCTTTGGAATTTTATATTTTTCATAATGGTCTTCGCTTGTGTTGCAGTGGTTAAAAATCAGCACTCAGGCCAAAGTTGTAGACCGCCTGTACGGGATATCCCAGGCCGTTGCCGCCCATCTCCGGATCCCATAACTTGAATTTGCTCCACACGGCCAGGTTATTCGCGCTGAAGTACAGCCGGAGGGCACTGATACCGATCCGGGAAGCTGCGCTTTCCGGTAGATTATATCCGGCCTCGATCGATTTCAGTCGCAGAAAAGCGCCGTCCCGCATCCACCAGGTGGATACCTGATTGTTGTTCTCGACAAATTGATCACTCAAACGCGGCCAGAAGGCGTAGGAATCCCGGTTGGACTCGGACCAGTAGTCGTTCGCAATGACATTCAACAGGCCATTCTGGTAGGGCCCGTTCAGTACGAAGGGAGCAATGTTTTCCGGATTGATGAAGATCGAAGTACGGGCTACTCCCTGAAAGAAAATGTTGAAATCGAAGTTTTTATAACCGATCGTTCCCCCGAAACCATAGACGATCTCCGGAACCGTAGGATGCCCGATCGGGATCATGTCGTTGCCGTTGATCACGCCGTCTCCGTTGACGTCGCGATACTTGATATCTCCGCCGGTATACTCACCTATCTGTAAAGGCGCATTGGCCGTCTCTTCGTAGTCGATGAAGAGGCGTTCGGCAATGAACCCGAAGGTCTGGCTGATATTGTGACCGATCAGGGAACGGTAAGCCAGGTTGTCCGGATAGGCCACTTCGTCGTATTCCAGGATCTCGCTGGTCGCATAGGTGAAATTGCCTCTAAGCTGGGTGTAGAAGTTACGGTTAAAGCTTTTATTGAACTGGAGCGTGCCGTCAAAGCCGCGGCTTTCCACCTTACCGAAGTTGGTGGCCGGCGTGGCGGTAAAACCGGCCGTTGAGCCGATATTCGTTCGCGGCTGCAGGATCTTATCGCGCGTCTGCTTGAAGAAGTCGACGACGACACTGAGGGAGTTGAACAATTCCAGATCCATCCCGAGGTTGGTCTGTTCGGATCGTTCCCAGCCGATATTGTTATTGGAATAGCGGGAGATGTACACCCCGTTCCTGTAGTAGCCGAAGTTCTCCCCGAAGCGGGCGCCGTAGTTGGCATCGTTCAGGTTGATATTAGACAGGTAGAAGAAGCGATCGTAGATATTACCGATCTGGTCGTTGCCCACGAAACCGTGGGTGGCGCGAAGTTTCAGGTCGGAAACGACATTTCTCAGCGGCGCCCAGTATTTTTCATTCGAAACGCGGTAGGCCAGTCCGAAGGACGGGAAGAAGCCGTAACGGTTGCCCAGAGCGAATCGCTCCGAACCGTTGTAGCCGAAGTTGAATTCCATGATGTAGCGATCATCGTAGCCGTAGGTGAAGCGGCCGGAGATACCGTGGTTCCGGTTGGGCAGTGAACTTTGCACATCTCCCGAGTTACCGGTCTCAAAGCTCGATACGAGGTTCAGGAGCATCCCGGATACCGCGTGTACGCCACCGAAAGTACGGTTGTAGTTGATGGCCGTCTCATTGTAGATCCGGGAGTCGAGCAGTTTGTCGCCTTCATTATAATCCAGATACTCCTGGCCGGTTACGCCCAGACTACCCTGCGAACCGTCATTCAGCACCTGTAGCGCCAGGCTATTGTCGATCGGGTTGATCTGCCCATTGTAGTAAAACGGATTGTACTGCCGGGATACATCGTAAAACGAGTACCTTCGGATATAGCCCATGGAACGAACGCTCAGGCCTTCGGTGATAAAGCTCAGGTCCTGTTCCAGCTGGATCTGCGATCCAATGGTGGAAGCTTTTCTGGTCTGATAGCCCCGTACCATCTCCGCGTAGGGATTGATCAACAGTGACTGGCTGCCGAACCCGGTGGGTGCACCGCCGAATAGCGGGTGGTTGATGAACGGCAGGTATTCGGCCGGATAAACTTTGGGGAATTTAACCGGATTGGACCACAGTGCCAGGTTAAAGATGCGCCCACCGCCACCGATGGGGCCGTTGTAGTCGTCAAACTGGCCGTATACCCGGACGGTAGCTTTCGTAGTGGGCGTCAGGTTCAGTGCGATATTGGAGCGGATGGAATAATTCTGGAGCTTGACATTGTTATTAAAATCATTGATGCCTTCTACGTCCAGTACACCGTTATCCACGTTGTAGGTACCGGAAAGGTGATAGGTCACCTTCTCCCCTCCCCCACTGGCACTCAGATTGTTGCGGTAGTTTACCGAATAATCCTTGACCAGTTCGTCGATCCAGTTATTATTGGGATAGAACAGGGGATCATCCCCGGCTGCGGTTCTTTCGATCTTATTCTGGCTGTAGGGTAACACGGCGTTTGGGTTCCGGGTCAGGGCCGCCTCATTGGCCAGATGCATATAGGTGATGTTGTCCGCAAAATTGAAGTTTTGCGTATTCGAGGAGACGCTGGTTTCGGAGCGCAGGTGGAAAGCCGTCTTTCCGGCGCGGCCCATTTTGGTGGCGATCAGCACTACGCCGTTGGCCCCGCGAGCACCGTATACCGCCGATGCCGCGGCATCTTTCAATACCGAAAAGCTACTGATATCATCGGGCTGCAGACGGGCCATATCAGTGGTGGTCGACTCAATACCATCGATCAGGATCAGCGGATTTACCTTTCCGGAACCGAAGGAGCCAAGACCGCGGATGAAGAAGTCCGAATTATCCGCACCGGGCTCGCCACTGCGCTGGAAGGCGATCATGCCGGAAACCCGACCGGCCATCATGGTGGTCAGGTTGCTGGTAGGTCCTTTGATCTCTTCCGGGGAGATGGCCGTAATGGAGCTGACCATACTCTCTTTTTTCTGCGTACCGAAACCCACCACGACTACTTCTTCCAGGGCCTCCGCACTTTCATTCAAAATGATCGTAAAAACGGATTTGTTACCCACGGAAATTTCCTGGGGCTCATATCCGATGTACGAGATCACCAGCGTTTCATCGCCTTCCTCGATATCGAGACTGAACTCTCCGTCAACATCCGTGATCGTTCCTTTCTGGGTATCCTTTACCAGGACGGTTGCGCCAATAAGCGGTATACCGGCATTATCCTTAACCACTCCGGTAATCGTGCGCACTTCCACAGGTACGCCGGGCAACCTATTATTGGCCTGAAGGTCTAAGTGGAGAAAAGGGGCAAAGATTAGTAGCAACCACATCACTTTTATACAAAAGCTACGATGCGGCAACCCTGCCTGCTTCGTTGTCATGCATCCCATCATTTCTGGTTCTAAAATTTGTTGAAGGTTTCCATTGCCGTACACTTTTAAAAAAGTGCACGGCAACGAACTTTAAATCTTACAATACTTCCTGGATACCGGTGTCGGCATCCACACTTCCATCATTCTGGTATTAGACTTCTCTAATCGTGTCAGATCGATAAAAAATGTAGGTCAAAGTAAGGTCGAAATGCAGAAATGGTAGAGGGGATGAGTGACCTAAAAGGGGGGAATGAGTGATCATTTGGGCGCTGAAGCCCCTATTTTAGGGGCCGGAGCGGGAAAAGGGGCGAAATAATCCAAGTTTGGTCTTTCCAGCGCCCGCCCGGATCATGCTGAAAAGACCAGTGCCTAAAAAATCAGATAGAATCTACTTCGATCTTTACATCCCCGGGTTTGGAGCCATGGTGAGCCTTATACTCGGACGGGGTCATTTTAAATTGTTCTTTAAAACACTTCCGGAAATATTTCAGGTCCGAAAAATTGAGGGAAAAGGCGATTTCGGAAACGGCCATATCTTCGGACAGCAACAACTGCGCCGCCCGTTTTATTCTTATTTTTTTGATAAAGATCTGAATGGACAGGCCCGTCAGCGATTTGATTTTCCGGTAAAGGGCACTGCGGCTCATGCCCAGTTCTCTACACAGCATGGGGATGTCAAACTCCGTATGCTCCAACATGCTCAGTATGACCGATTCGGCGTGGAGCACGAATTCTACTTCCCGTGGGTTTTGATCGCTTTCCGGATCGATCAATTCATTCGTTTCGTAGTGCAACTCCAGCATCTCCCGGCTTTTCAGCAGGTTGTTCACCCGGGCGATCAACAGATCGGATGCAAAGGGTTTGGTGATGTAGTCATCGGCGCCAACGCCATAGCTATCGATCTTATCCTGCTTGTTGTCCTTGGCGGTAAGCATGATCACCGGAACGTGACTGGTAGACATGGTGGATTTGATCTTTTTGCAAAATTCCTGTCCGTTCATTCCGGGCATCATCATGTCCGAAATGATCAGATCCGGCGTCTGGTCCGCCGCCAGTTCGTAGGCATCATTGCCATTGTGAGCAATCAACACCCTAAACTCGTTTTCAAAAAGCGTTTTCACATAGGCGGTGATATCCTTATTATCGTCCACGATCAGCAGTACCTTTTCGCCATCTTTCGGTTCCGTTTCGGATTCTTCCAGTGAGCCAAAATCATTGATGAGGATCAGTTCCTTTTCGTTGGCGTGGATGTAGCGCACATAATCTTTTTCCGCAAATTTTGCCTTATCCTTCGGGATGCGCACCAGCACACTGGTCCCTTTCCCTTCCTCACTTTTCAGCTCTATCGTGCCCATGTGCAATTCTACGATGCTCTTGCAAAACGTCAATCCGATCCCCGTTCCGCCCGTGCTGTAGGAATTGCTGGCCTGAAAGAACGGCGTGAAAATATTTTTGACTTCATCCGCCCGGATGCCTACTCCTTCGTCTTTTACCTCAATAACGAGGTCGTTGCCCTCCTCGAATACACCGAAATGGACCTGTTTGCCTTTCGGCGTAAATTTAAAAGCGTTGGACAAGAGGTTATTGATGACGATCTGGATCTTTTCCAGATCCACCCAGGCTTCGACCTCGCTCGAACAATAAAATCCGAACCTGATCTCCTGATCTTTAGCCAGATAACTAAAACTCTCCGCTTCCTCCTGGGCGAGGATCCTCAGATCGTGGCAGCCCACATTCAGTACATTCTTGTTCAGTTCAAACTTCCGGAACTCCAGCATTCTCCGAATGAATTTCAGGATTACCCCCGTGTTCTTTCGAACCAGTTTCAGATACTTTTGCTGCTGTGGGTCCTCAACGGTTTTCATCAGATCATTCACGGGGCCCTGGATGAGGGTCAGCGGCGTTTTAAGCTCGTGGGAAAAATTGGTGTAAAAACGCAGCTTCTCCTGCATGATCTCCTGGTCCTTTTCCCGCAATTCCTGTTCTTTTTCGCGCATCTCCTGCTCAAACTGCAACTTCTGTTTCAGCACTACCCTACTGTTGCTGAACTGGTTCCAGCGCCAGATCAGGAAACCCACGATCAGTGCGTAGAGTACATAGGCCGGCCAGGATTTCCAGAATGGTGGACTAATGGAAATGGCCAGGGACTGCTCCGCATTGTATTGCTCACTTCTCACTCTGAAACGATAGTTTCCCGGAGGGACATTGCGGTAAATGGCCAGGTTCGAGGTGGCGCCACGCTGCCAGTTATCTTCGTATCCCTCCAGCATAAAGAGGAAATCCTGCTCATTTTGCCGGTTAAAACCCGCCAGCGCATACTGGATGGAGAAGGTATTGTCCGCGTAGGTAAGATGGATCTCGTCGGTCAGAAAAATACTTTGCTTCGGGGGGAAGACCCGGGAGTTTTCGGGAGTTACCACCCGGTCGGATATCTTTAACTGGTTTAGAATGATATTGGTCGGCTGCTTTTCCATCTTTAGTTCTTCCGGATAGAAAAGATTCATACCATGGATGCCGCCCACCGCCATATAACCTCCTCCGGGAGAATAGAAGATAGAACCGTTATTGAAATGCCCCATCTGGAAGCCGTCTTCCGCTCCAAATTCCCGGAGTTCATCGCTTTCCCGATCGTACAATACAACACCGGTATTCGTGGTCACCCAAACGTTCCGGTCCCCATCCATTTGTACGCCGGATAATATACGACCGACCAGATCGTCCAGGGCGGGCACGGCTACAAATTGTTCGGTCGTTGCATCAAATACTACCAGTCCGTTATGGCGGGTACCTACCCAAAGCCGGCCGGATTCATTATGGATATCGTAGACGACATCATTGGCGTGCACCGGGTCTTCCTGCCAGACAGAAGGCATGATCCTTCGTTGCGGCACATTGTATTTTTGCAGGCCATCCCCGAAGGTGCCCAGCCACAATATTCCATCCTCCACCGACTCGATCGACCGGATGTCAAAAACGGGGACTTCTTCTATAAACCGGATCCGGCGGGATGGGACGTCGTAATAATATAGACCGCCGCGGTTAGTGCCTACATAGATCCGCCCCTTCCGGTCTTCGTAAAAGCAGCGAATGTCATTGATCCGCAATTCCGAATTGGGGTTGTCCTTCGCAAACTGCACCAGTTGCCCGTTTTGTTGATCCCACATGTAGATACCGTGGGCATAAGTACCGATCCAGACGCGCTGTTGCGTATCCTCCAGTACACTCAGTACAGCCTTATTTTCCAGTTCGGGAATGGCGTTTTTCCGAATTATTCCGGTATAGGGATCCAGCAGGCTGATCCCCTTTCCATCGGTACCGACCCAGATCTTCCCGTCGCCCGATTCGCAGATACCCCACACATTCTGGTGGCTCAGGGTAAATTCCGAATCGGTATTGCGTTTGGTGACCATACGTACGGTTTCTCCTCCCGGATTAAACACATTGACCCCGCCGTTATGAGTGCCTACCCAGAAGTAGCCGTTTTCCTGCCGGTAGATCTTACTAATGGTGCGGTACGAATTGCTGTATTCATCAAAACCGGGAGCGAAATGCCGGGCCAATTGATACGGGCCGCCGTTCTCTTTGGCGAGCAAAAACATACCGTGCTGCCGGGAGCCCACCCACAGCTTCTTATTATCGTCCAGATAAACGGTCAGATAATCGTCATCGGGTAGGATATCCACCAGGGTTTTATCGACCGTCTTCGAAAAATTTTCATCTACCTGGAGTGCAAAAACGCTTGATTCCGTTGCCAGCCATACCTTGTTGGGGCCATCTGCCAACAGATCAAATGAATTCAGGCGATCTTTACCGGCAATTTCCTGAGCGGTAAAAAATGCGATGGTGCCTTTTTCGAGATCATGACAGATCACGCCCAACCCACTGACCACTGCCCATAAATGACCTTCACTGATCACCATCTTGGCAATGCTGGATCGGCTAAAGTCCAGGCCGGTGTTCGCGTCGTACAGATCCAGCGTACCTACCTTTTCGTTCTCTACTTTTATGATCCCTTTCGGGTCGTGCTTCCCGAAATAAAGGTGCCCTTCCGCATCCACCGCCATGGAACTCACCCTACCCTGGATCTGATCGGGTAGATACCGGCGGATCACATCGGCCTCATAACTGTATTTGCCGACGCCATCATCCGTCATCAGCCAGACGTTGTTGTGCTTGTCCAGATAGAGTCGCTCGATGAAATTGTTGTGCAGCAGATCGGGATTCTTCCGGTTTTTAATGAACTGCTGAAACTCAAATCCCTGATAACGAAACAGGCCTTCATTGGTAGCTACCCAGACCTGGCCTAAAGTATCCTGAATGATATCATTGACTACATTGTTGATCAGTCCCTGTTCCTCATTTAGCTGGTAAAACCGGTGTTGTACGAATAGATCTCCCTGGGCAAAACCGCCCACACTTAACACCGTTAGTACCCATACCGCCAACCATTTATTCACGTAATTGATCTTGCTCATAATTTAAAGTGCATTTCAAATGCGAGATTAAAAGGTAATCATTTTCGGAATGACAGAGGGAGGTTGAAGGTGATTTTTGGTTTCAAAATTAACTGGTTTGGCGTTTTATTCCATGATCCCTGCAGTGATTGGGCTTTGTACCGGGCCCAAAGTAGTCAGCTTTTCCCAACCCAAATTTAAGTCAGGATATTATCGTCGGCCAGGACCAGCCATCTTTGCGGTCCTTCACCTCCCCAATGATTCCAGATCGCGATTTTACTCCACCCACTGCGGATACTTTGCAGACGTCCAAAGATTTTGAAAATATATACCTGCAAGTGATCCCTTAGAACTTTTTTTTGCGGCACCGGTTCTATCATCTCCGGGCGTCCTGATAAGAGGAACTGGTTTAAACTTATTCATCTGGACTGCGACCTAAAGTCTTGAATCTCCTGGACTTCAGCTTTTTCTCGTCCCAGACCTTCCAGGTATGAAACTCAAAAAGAGCTTCGCCAGTAAATCCAATACTTTGGCCTCGTCTGCAGCCAATAAGTTTAAACCAGTTCAAGTTCTGAAACCAGCGTTTTCAAAAAATTCCCGGACTTTTTACATCTTTACCGATCAAAGTCCTACCAGATACTTATTCCAAATAAACTGACGTACAATTGGTTTGGGAAATCCGAACCAATTTGAGTACAGCATATACTGACCGTAGCGGTTTAGAAATCCTGACTGTGACCAGCACCTCAGGACCAAACCACTTCGCGTCAAGTATAGTTAATCATGTGCATATGAAACATAATCCGGAAAAGGCCAGATTATTATCCTGTTCGGATGATAAGACGTGGAAGAGATGGGGACCTTACCTTTCCGAGCGGCAGTGGGGAACGGTCCGGGAAGATTACGGACCCGATGGGGAATCCTGGAATTTTGTTACCCACGACATGGCCCGAAGTTACGCTTATCGCTGGGGGGAAGACGGTATCGGGGGAATTTGCGATGTCGAACAGATCCTGTGTCTGGCACCGGCCTTCTGGAACGGGAATGATACCATCCTCAAAGAGCGATTATTCGGGCTTACCAATGGCCAGGGCAATCACGGAGAAGATGTCAAGGAACTGTATTTTCATCTGGACTCCTCTCCTACTCATTCCTACTGCAAATACCTTTATAAATACCCTCAGGCCAGTTTCCCGTACGAAGATCTGATCCTGAGCAATCAGATCGGAAGAACCGAACCGGAATACGAATTACTGGATACGGGCGTTTTCAGCGGTGGCCGGTACTTTGATTGCTTCATCGAATACGCCAAGGTCGATCCGGAGGACATCCTGATGAAGATCACGGTGCATAACCGGGGACCGAAAGCCCACCGGATCCACGTACTACCGCAGCTTTGGTTCCGCAATTACTGGAAGCACAATCCCCGTTATTCCCGGCCGGTCATGTTCCGGAGGGGTAAAGGGGTCATTACTACCCAATCGTCCCGGAACGGAGAATATAACTTCTATCATTCGGGTGGGGAGGCGCTCTTCTGTGAAAATGAAACGAATACGCAGCGGCTCTTCCATTTGCCGAATGAGCTTGCATACGTCAAAGACGGGGTCAATGACCACGTCGTCCTTGGTTCAGCTTCCGTCGACCCGGCTTTGAAGGGGACCAAAGCGGCTATCTGGTTTTCCGAAGAGATCGAGCCCGGCGGCTTCCAGGTCTTTCGGACCCGCTTATCCAAACGGGAACACTTTGATCCCTGGATAGATTTTGATGAAATTTTTGAAAAACGCAAGGCGGAAACGGACCTTTATTACGACCAGTTGATCCCGAAAAGCCTGAACGCTGATCAGGGCAAACTCCTGCGCAACGCTCTGGGGGGTCTCCTCTGGACCAAGCAGTTTTATTATCTCGACGTTTTTAAGTGGTTGTTCGGGGGGCCGGGAGAACCCAAACCCAATCGACTCCGGCAACGCAATTTTCAATGGCAACATCTGACTAACCGCGACATCATCAGTATGCCCGACAAGTGGGAATACCCCTGGTATGCGGCCTGGGACCTGGCCTTTCACACCACGACCTTCGCGGAGGTGGATCCGCAATTCGCCAAGGGGCAACTGCTGTTGATGCTCACCGAATACTACATGCATCCGAATGGCCAGATACCGGCCTACGAATGGAACTTTTCGGACGTCAATCCTCCGGTGCATTCCTGGGCCGTCTGGGAGGTATTCCTGAAGGACAAACAGCACAGCGGTAGAGCGGACTACAGTTTCCTGGAAAAATGTTACCATAAACTACTGGTCAATTTCACCTGGTGGGTCAATCAAAAGGACAAGGACGGCATGGCCCTTTTTGAAGGTGGATTCCTGGGATTGGATAATATCGGGGTATTCGACCGCAGCCGGATGCCGACGGGTATCCAGAAAATGCAGCAGGCCGATGCGACCAGCTGGATGGCCCTGTTCACCCTGAATATGCTCCGGATGTCGCTCGAACTAGCCATGAAAAATCCGGTTTACGAAGAATCTGCCGCTAAATTCTTCCGCCAATTCCTCAATATCGGCTGGTCGATGCACAACATCAGCGGACAAAATGTCTCCCTCTGGGATCAGGAAGATGCCTTTTACTACGATGTGGTGCAAATGAAAAGCGGCTTTACCGACCGACTGCGGGTGCGATCCCTGGTGGGCATCATCCCACTATTCGCCGTGGAAGTGATCCATAAAGACCTGATTGACCGGCTGCACGAATTCCAGGTCCGGGCTGAAGGCATCATCCGGACCCGCCCGGATCTCGCCTCACTGATCTCGCGGATAGAGGAAGTGAATAAAGAAGGGTCCTATCTGTTTTCCATTATGCGCGGATACCGGCTGGAACAGGTCCTGAAGTGGTTGCTGGATGAGAATGAATTCCTATCGGAATACGGGATCCGGTCGCTTTCGAAATACCATAAAGACCATCCCTTCGTCTTTGAACACCACGGGATGCATCGGATCGAGTACGTACCCGGAGAAAGCAATACCGGGATGTTCGGCGGAAATTCGAACTGGAGAGGTCCGATCTGGTTCCCACTCAATTACCTGATTATCCGCTCCCTGCTTCGATTTTACGACTTCTACGGTCCCGAATACATCTACGAATTCCCGACAGGTTCCGACCGGAAACTCAACCTAAGGGAGATTGCCATCGAGCTCACCAAAAGGCTGCTCAAGATATTTGAACGCAATGAAGAAGGCCGGTTTCAGTACCACACCGACGATAGCGATCATCTGTTCGCCACCGATGAACACTTCCGGGACCTGCACCTCTTCTACGAGTTTTTTGACGGCGATTCCGGTCGCGGGCTGGGCGCATCCCATCAGACGGGTTGGACGGCTCTTATTGCTAATTTGCTGTTGGAACTGGAGGAGATGGAGGGTGTGTAGGGGGTTGAGGGGTCAGGGGTCAGGTGGGGAGGAGTCAGGGGTCAGTTGGAGAGGAGTCAATTTGGGAGGAGTCAGGTGTCGGTTAGACGGTAGCCAGTTGTTAATAAACTAACTATCGTCTAACCGATCACTTGCGTTAAATTATCGGGCAATGATCAATCGCCTGCTCCATACTTCCTTTGAAGTAATTACACTCATCATATACACGCCAGCCGCAAAACGGTCGGATGATAGATCAATGGTCAGGGAGGAAGGAGACAGCGACTGATATTGCTGACGCCAGACAACCTGACCGGTATGATCGTTGATCACGATCTCTAAGGCCTGATCACTCAAACTTTCCAGCTTCAGGTTAACCAGTCCCCGCGTTGGATTCGGATAAAGTTTCAGGTTTAGCCGCAGCTCATTCGTTTGCGGATGGATCGTAGTGAGCGTACCGGTAGTGCTATTGCCTTTACGCTCGTGGATCTTGATCTTACCCGCGTCGATCACCTGGGTATCGTAGCCATCATCGTCGGCACCTACCTTATTATCATAAACCACTGCATCGCCGTTAGCCTTATCCCAGATCTTGATCCGGAATTTGTCCGGTCCGATGGGGTTTTTCAGGGCGCCATCCACGGCGGTCAACATAAAGCCGTAGTCACCCAGTTCATTGACCAGACCGGAACCCTTGAATTTGGCATTCTCTCCGGCTACTACCAGCCATTCGTAATCCGTACTTTCAAATTCAAAGTCGCCGGCTTTAAACTGGAAAGTCGTGATACCGGTCGGCACCGTAGTTCCTTTTTCGTATTTGGAAACAAAACCAAATTCCGCTTTTCCGGCCAGGTTGGGGTCCGCCGCATAGGCCCCTGCGGGTGACACTATCCAGCCACCGCCGGTCACGTAATTGCCGTTCGGATCATAGACCACGGCGAAATTCGCTCCGCTCAGAGAGCCGGAGTTGCCCGCGCCGTCGGTTACGGTCAGGGTAACGATATACACTCCGGGCAGCGCGTAAAGGTGACTGCCGCCGACTGTATTGGCGTCCTGATCAACAGTGGCTTCGGAGGTAGTGCCGTCGCCCCAGTTCCAGATGGCGGTGTGCTTATCAAATTCACAGGCATCCGAAAACTGCCCAATGAAACTCATGGTATTCCCCAGGGCAACCGGATCTACGGGCACGCTAAGGGCTTCAACCACCGGAGCTGTTTCATTATCCTCTACCGTCACCGCAAATGAACAGGCCGTAGATTTGCCGGCACCATCCGTGGCGGTCAGAGTGATCTGGTATACACCGGGGGCGGAGATAAGTTCGCCGGGAAGCGGGTATTGAATGACGGTCGGTTCGGCCTCACAATCGTCCGTTACATTGGTCGCCAGAGCGGTGAAATCCTCGACTGCGTAGGTACAGTTGCTATCCAGTACCCTGGTTTGATCGGCCGGGCAGGTGATGGTGGGCGGCAATTGATCGATACAGGTCAGTTCTCCGTATAACTCCAGTTCGGAGATATTCCCGTAGGAATCGGTGCGGCCACTCCAGTATACATAGCGATAAGGCGTCGGATCGTTGATCACCGCTTCGGTGAGCTGTCCTTCCGCCGGCGTGGCGTTGATGGTGGAGATTACGGTATAATTATTCAGGTAATCCGGGTCGTTGGAACCGCGCAATTCCGTACCATCCATCCGCCCGGCAAAGCCATACCGGGGAGCGTATTTCCAGCCGATTAGCGATAGTCCGTAACCTTCTCCGTAGTCGTAACCCACGTAACCGATCGTCTGCGGGCCCTCTACATAGGTATTCAGGTCGCCATCCAGGGCTTTGTCGTAAGTACAATCCCCACACCATTGGGAACCGCCCTCAAAGCCGACCGGCGTACCGATAAGTTCATTATTCCCGCTGTCGTACAGTTCAAATTCTGCAATGTTGGCGTAACTGTAAGCGCCTCCAAACCAGTAAACGTAGCGGTACGAAGTGGGGGCATTCACGGCAACTTCCGTCAAAACGCCCTCTGCCGGGTTATCCGCAATGGTATACAGTACATCGAAGTCATTCAAATAATCGGCACTGTTCGATCCGCGCAATTCCGTTCCGTTCAGGCGCCAGTTGAAACCGCCACGGGGAGCAAATTTCCAGGTGGCCACCGAAGCTTCCGCACCTTCCCCAAAATCATATCCCAGGAAACCCCAGTTTTCCCAACCGTCGATGGCGGTATTGAAATCACCGTCAAAAGCGAACTGGAGATCCTGCGGACCGTTATTTTGCCAGGTAGTCGTGTTACCGATCAGATTGACCGAAATGACGGGCAGATAGGAGGCATACTCTATGCTAAACTGCTCGGCCTCCTCACTGGGAAAGCCGGATAGGTCCGTAGCCGCATTTTCCGCCACATCTACCGTGACAATGCCATCCGCCAGAGGTGTTATATCCACTGTCCATACGGTCCCCGGGACCATTTCCTGCAGGTTGCCGGCAATTCCGTTGCCGACGGCAACATCCGTCAGATCGAAACCGGTAACTTCTTTTCCGAAAGTAATAGTGACCGGAATAGGCAACAGATTGGTTGGTCCGCTAACGCTGGAAGTAATGTGTACCGTCGTGTACTCTTCTGCTGGCGTAGCGGCCAGTTCAGCGACTTCCGGAGCCGACAAAGCGTAGTTATAGATCCGGAAATCATCGATCCTCCCCTTGAACAAAGGATCGGGATACTGGCTGCGGCCAATGTAGTTCAGCATGGGTTTAAAATCCAGCGGACTGATATTAGTGGTGGCTTCACTGGCTACCTCTTCTCCGTTGAGATAAAGGCGAACGCCGGATGCCCCGATGGTAACCGCTACGTGGGACAATTTCCGCGTGGGCAGGCCGGTGGCGTAGAGGTTTTGCTGCGTATTACCGTTCTTAATCCCGAATTGCATTCCCCCATCCCAGGTGGCCGGCGTTAAAAACAGGTTCTGCTCCGTTCCGTTCCCGAAATCAAAGATGCGCTGCCAGGGAGCTCCGCCATCCCAGTACACCCAGGTGGCGACCGTGATCTCCTGGTGATTGGCCACATCGGGAGGTAACTGCACAAAAGCATCGGTACCGTTGAGAGCCAGGGATTTTACATCCACTCCCCCTCCAATGTAGGAAGTCCCCCCGTAGGTAGCACTGTGATTGAGGTTGCTGGTTGCGTCTTTGGTGTCGTCTTCAAACTGGAGGTGCGCCACCAGTGCGGGATCAGCGGTAGCCGCTCCGGAAACCTGATTCGAATAAGTAGAGCGATTGAGTGAATGATCAATAGCTTTAACCGCATAGTAGTAAGTCACTCCCGGCAGAGCCGTATTATCGACAAAAGAGGTAACGCTCACGTCCCGGGCAATGGTATTGTAAGCACCCCCGGCCGACTCGGCCCGGTAAATGTGGTAACCGCTTACATCCGTGGCCGAACTGGCGGTCCAGTCCAGTTGGATCGATACGGCATTGGCGGTAGCTGTCAGGCTCGATGGTGCTGCGGGCGCCGAAAATTCGATCGGTGCATCTACCGGCAGCAGTCGCCACTGCTGATTCAGACCACCGAGCTTCTCCCACTGTGCGATATTCGCTCCGGGCGCGGTGCTCGCGCCGTTAACGTCAATACAGTGCGAGCTTTCCCGGCTGCGGATGTAGAACCAGCCGTCTTCGGCGTAATCCAGATACCATTGCTGATTGCCGCCGTTGCCGTTGTCCCACAGGTTGATATTCCCACCATTATCCAGTGAAAAGCCATACAGATCCGCCGATTTATTACTGTTGGCAGCCGGCTGGATGCGGTAGTAACTGAAGTCGCCACCAATCCGAGAATCGACAGGGTACACATCCCATTGCTGCGTGAGCGCTCCGGTATAATTACCCTGCTGCATATTGGCTCCGTTCTGATTGATGTCGCCGCTTACTTCCATCACCAGTCCACTGTTCCGATTGACGAGTTTATAACGACCGCCGATTGCCGGTTGGATATCGTCCCCCCAGGTAATATTGATCACTCTTTCCGCATTCGACTGGCCGGTCCAGTAACCGGTGCCCCCCGGCATTTCCAGGACAAATTCGCGCTGGGGGCCGTGACCGTCATAGTAGACGACCCGCTCTTTGGAGAGATAGTTGTAGGTGGTCGTCGCCGCCTGTCTTTCCGAAGTCCCCCCGAAGGCTTGTACCTTACCTTCCGGCGTGCGGTAAACGGCAGCAGCCGTCCAGTTGGGCCGGTGCTCCGCGTAGCCGATGCGCTGGCCGTCAAAGGCCTTTACCATCTCTCCGCGCGCCAGGTCAGCCGGTCCCCACCAGATCCCCATCTGCATACCGTACTCGTAACCGACCAGGGCTTCCATTACGTTGTGCAGCTCGTCATTCGATGCCCAGTCGCCGTTCGCTCTGACATTTTCGAAAAACTCGGCGTAAGGCGTAAACTCACCGGCCAGTTGGTGGGTGTTGCCCTCATTAACTCCGGCCGGGTGCAGATACTCGTACCACTGCGTAGCCAGATCGCAATTGAGCACGTTCCCGCCGGAAATGCGGATGTCGTCGAAAAAGGGATCGTTCCGCATGGCGACCACGATGTTATAAAAATCATCGATCGTACCCTGTTCTGTAGAATAATCCGGCTCGTTCATGGGGCCGACACTGACTACTTCGTAGCCGGCATCCTGGATCCGGGTAGCGGTGGCTTTGACCAGATCCCGCCAGTTTTGCGCGTTTCCGACGTAGGAAGGATCTATGGTCGGAGCATCGACATTCATAACGATCCGGGTGGTCGGAGCGGCATAACTCTGGACCAGCGATAACCGCCAGTTCAGGTCGATGATCTGCTGCCCCTGGATATCTCCATCGACCAGCGGATGGGTAGGCTGGTACGAAACTCTCGTCACATCAACCTGATCCTGCCCCATGAATAACAGGGCACGCCGGTAATTCTGATCGAAAGACCAGGCCAGGTCCGCACCGAACTCGACCGTTTTGGATATGCCCGGATCGGACAACATGAAGGGAACAAAGCGATCCGGTATCGGCTGGGCTACGAGCCGGTCACTAGCGCTTGCAGTTTGTGCATGGGTCTGGGTAATTACCATCCCGAGGAACCATAGCAATAATGTGGTGTTGAGGATTATTCGCATAATTTTGTTTTTAATGTCCTTTGCTGTGAATTTTTTTCTTTGGTAATTCCATCATTTTGTGTACCAGCAAAAGACTTAAGAATTTGACTGATGCGAGGGGAGCGATTGATCAATTAGAGGGGGTTGAGCGTTTATTTGCCCGTAACTTTGCTGCTATTGACCGAATTTGGCCGGAACGGCCCGCATTTTAGGGAAGTGTGTTCCGAAAGGACACAAAACCAGAGGTGATCGGAATATCGGGTAAGGTAGGATGAAGCCAGTCGGACCACATCCCGGTTTGCAGAAAAGTACCGCACCAATAGGATGGAGAGGACCGATTATTAAAAAAATTATCAGCCAGATGACTCAATTATGATATGATCTACTATAATAGTTTCGTACATTTGACCCGCTTATGAAGCACATTTGTACCATACTGTTGGCTTTTCTGCTACTGCTCCTGTCGGTGCGGGATATGGTCACAATTGCCAGTTTCAAGTTCCACCAAAAAGCTATTGCCGCTACTTTGTGCGTTAATAAAGCAGAGCCGATACCTATGTGTGCAGGTCAGTGTTTTCTGGGGCAACAGCTCGAAGAAAATCACCGGGGGGAAGAAGATCCTTTCTCGGCTTCCCAGTTCAACCTATCCGAAAAACCGGTCTATTTTCAAATCGCCTCGGCCAGCTCCGAGGATAGGGTTTCCAGGCCACTTCAAATTACAAATTTCGGCTACCAGGCTTTTTGTCCTTCCACCATTCAGGATAATACGTTCCGTCCTCCACGCCGGTCTGCTTAATTTTTACTGATCTTTCGATTTTTCTGGTATTGATCTACTCTGCTTTCCTGATCCAACTGGATGCAGGCAAGCTTACGGTGGATGTCAATTTCAGTCCATCCAGGTGATTATTGATCACTATCCTACCCTTTATTCTATTATTGGCGGTAGCAACAGGATATGAAAAAGTTTTTAACCATATCATTGTCTGTCCTACTTCTGCTCCTTTCGGTGCGGGATCTGCTGACTTTTGCAGCTTTTAAGTTGCAGCAGGAAACCATTGCTGCCAAACTCTGCATCAACAGGTACGAATCCGTTCCCATGTGTTTTGGTCAGTGCTTTCTTGATCAGCAGATCCAGACCAATATAGATCAGGAAGAGCACCCCGGCAGTGCACGCCTTCCGGAATTAAGTATTAAACCCGTTTTCTTTCAATTTTTATCCTCATTGCGTCTCCTGCAACATGCAGACCTGATAATAACTCGCAATTTTCACTATCAGGGACTGCTATCGCAAATTGTTGTAAGAAAGTTAATCGAGCCGCCCCGTTTCGGCTAATCCAGATTACTTCATTCTAATCTCATTTTTATTATTTTCCTTAGCTACGGGAGGCATCGTCATCGCTACTCCGAAGGTACGCGAGCGCACACTGCCGTGCTATGGTAATCGTAATTCATATGGCAAAAAGAATTGTCCTTTTGCTGCTCTTAACGCATATGGGTCAACAGTGGGCTAAGGCCTGCGATGCCTGCGGGTGCAGCATAAGCGGATCTGGAATGGGCTTATTGAGCAACTACCGGACCAATTACCTCAGTATTGGCTGGCAGCTCGCTCCTTTCAGAAGTATACCCGGCCACGGACTGGGTAGTGCAGATCAATTTCACACCCTGGAGTTTTCTCTTCGTTATCACCTCTCGGATCGGTTCAAGCTGCTGGCTTATCAGCCCTACCGCATCAACCGGCGAATGAACAATGATCAGCGGGTGCAACAATTAAAGGGGATCTCCGATACCCGTATCGTAGCGGCTTACACCTTAATAAAGGATGCTTCCCTGGGAGCAGTCAATGTTTTCTGGGAAACCGGAGCGGGCGTTAAACTACCCGTCGGTGCCTACAATGCGCGGATCCACGATGCAGATCTGCCGGAGAATTTCAACATAGGAAATGGCAGCTGGGCCTACCTTTTTCAGAATAATCTGGTACTGACTTACCGGCAACTGGGTTTGGTCGTGAATGGAGCTTACCAGCATCAACGTCCTTCCCGTTCGGATTATCAATTTGGACATCAATGGACCGGGCAGTTGTTGCTTTTCGCAGAAGCCCGGTTAGGTAATCAGATGCAAGTTGTCCCGAACGCCGGCCTGACGTTGGAGAAGATCACTTCCGATTATCACCCAAATGGCCAGTCGGTGGCCGGTACCGGCGGACGGGGAATCTTCGTTTCCAGCGGCATCAACTTCAAAGCCGGCAGCTGGATCATAGGAGCAGCGGCAGCGCTGCCTGTCAATCAATCTTATTCTAAGGATGAAGTGGAAGCCCGGCCCCGCCTGACTTCCCAGATCCTATTTACCTTTTAAAACCAAACAACATGAGAACAGTCTGGCGATCAGTATTTTTTCTGGTACTTCTCGTATTCGTTGCCTGTAAAAAAGAGGAGGACGAACCGATGACCACAGACTATCATTACCACGCCCACATCCTGCAACCCAATGCGGACGACAAACAGGTGGATGACAGCCTGCACATCCACGTGGAATTTGAAAGTCATACCGGGGAAACGGTACATCATGTCAATGTACGGATCTACAACAAAAACGATAATACCGAGATCTACAGTAAACCGGCCGATGCCCATGTTCATGAAACCAGCGGCGTCTACGAGTTTCAGGACGATTTCACGCTATCCGAAGCCAACGGCGTTACCGCCCATTCGGATTGGATTCTCGAGGCCAGCGTTTGGGGGCACGACAATCGGGAGGGGGAAATGATAGAACAGGTCGAATTTCATGTCCATCCGAAATAAGGTGCTTTGCAGTCATTAACCGCCCTTTTGGGGCTATTAAATTTAATTTTTTTTAAACCGTATAATGCAATTAAAATGAATCATCTCAATAAAATCAGTATCCTATTTTTTCTGCTATTGAATCTCTTCTTCACCGCTTGTGAAAAGGATAACCCAACGCCCGGTGAGGACTTTGGAACTTTTGACCTGATCTTTGACAATCGGGTGGGCGATCAGGCAGTCAGTTTGGTGAATGCCGACGCCACCGAGTTTCCTTACACCAATAATATGGGGCAATCATTCAATCTTACCCTTCTGGGTTACTATATTTCCAAAATAGAACTGGCCGGGCCAAACGGTGAATATTTCGCCGATGAAATCAGTACCGGCGCGGATGCCGCTCAGGTAAAAGGATTCTACCACGTGTTGGAAAGTGATCCCAATTCGCAAAATATCCGGTTGGACCGTATTCCTGCCGGTAAATACGATCAGGTTACTTTCACACTCGGCATTGATGCAGAAACGGTCCAGGAAGGAGCTACCGGTGGCGTTTTGGATCCGGCGGAAGGAGCCTGGCTCTGGAACTGGGATGCCGGCTACATCGCATTTGGTATAGAAGGCCGCTCTCCCGCCTCTCCCCGGGAAGCGGATCAATTCAATCCGGAGAACGGCGTACAAATCCATATCGGAGGATGGAAGGATATCGCCGGTAATGCCAATATGGTCAACAATGTAAAACGAATTACGCTTGATTTTCCTTCTGCGGTAAATATAGAGTCCCGGCTCAGTCCCAACGCCCACCTGGAGATGGACCTTTTGAAAGTATTGGACGGCCATGCCAATAACGTGGATTTCAGTACTACCTACGCAGTCCATGCGCCGGCAAAAGGGAAGGTTTTTGCGGATAACCTGGCGGCTGCCTTTTCCGTCGATCATGTCCACCAATAAGCAGTAGATCACCGAGCCGGTCAGCTGCAGATCCGAAGCTTTTACGATAAAATAAGGCAATGCTTCGACGGTCAACTGGCCGGCTCCCCAACGCCCAAAATCATGCACTTTTCAAATCTCTATTCCTTCAGCAATAGCCTGTTTGGTATTGGCTTGCTGGCTCTGTTATTGAGCAGTTGCACCCGGGAAAAGGGCATTGCACCGGTAGCTGTTGCTTACGAATTCGCAGCACCGGCAGAATTCCCCGACCCGATCTATACTTTTAAAAATAATCCCATTACCAAAGAAGGCTTTTTGCTGGGTAAACGGCTGTTCTTTGACCCGATCTTATCGGCGGACCACACCATTTCCTGTGCCTCCTGTCATATCCAGTCGCTGGCATTTGCGGATGTCCCGCTGCACGGTGTTAGTGTTGGGGTCAATGGACTAAGCGGTACCCGAAATGCACCGGCCCTGGCCAATCTGGCCTTTAAACCGGAATTTTTCTGGGACGGTGGGGTTACGCACCTGGATTTTGCGCCCCTGAACGCTATCGAAAGCGAATTCGAAATGGGTTCCTGCATCGAAGATGTGATCGAAAAACTGAATGCACACCCGCAATATCCGTCGCTGTTCAGGCAGGCCTTTACGACCGAGAAAGTCACTACCCCCTATTTATTATATGCTCTGGCTCAATTTATGAACCGGATGATCTCTGATCAATCTCCCTATGATCAGTACCTGGCTGGAACCGCGAAACTGAGCGAACCGGAGATCCGGGGGATGGATCTTTTTCAACAACACTGTGCGTCCTGTCATGACGGTATCCTATTTACCGACTATTCCTACCGTAATAATGGACTCGATTCCCTGGCGATTGATCCCGGCCGGGCGCGTATTTCGGCCTTTGCGGGAGATCATGGAAAATTCCAAGTGCCCAGTCTTCGCAATGTAGGAGTTACCGCACCCTATATGCACGATGCCCGTTTTCGAACGCTCGAAGCGGTACTCGACCATTACAGCGAAGGCGTGGTAGCTTCTCCAACACTCGATATGTCCTTACAGCGGGGAGATCAGTTGGGGATCCAGCTGACCGATTCCGAAAAAGCAGCTATCATCGCTTTTTTGCATACCCTTACCGACAGGGATTTTCTAAATGATCCTTTGTTTAGACGGGAATGACCTTTTTTACCAAAGCCGAGAATGACCCGAAGATCGCTTATACCGATCCTGATTGCTTGTACGGATTCCCGTAAACTCCTCTATTCCCCACCGAAAAATCGGACTTCGAAGTAATCCGAATAAAAGGCTTAATTTAATTGTTGTAAATAAGTGCAAACTGATCCGAATAAAGTTGCGGGACAATGAGGAGATATAAGTGAAGTCATTGCATCTATACTTAAATAAGGCAAACAGTTAGAGGGAAATGGGTTATTTTACCCGGAAAAGCGGCACAGCATGAAAAACAATTTAAAAGCACCTAGGTGGCGGAAACAGTTGTCAGCACCAGTGGATCTTTTGCCGGGAAGTTTACGTTCAGGCCCGACCGCCGCTCCGGTCCTTCGTATTTTTTTTCATTTGATCGGTGCGGGTATTTTGCTGCTGTCACTATCCTGTCATCCGAAAATCCAGCCGGTCGGGGACAGAACCACCATTACCCTCAACGACCAGTTACAACTGGAAGCCGAACTGATCGATACAGATCCTTTTACAACCGATCTAAGCCGATGGAAACCCGAGCTGGAGCCCGGTGGCACGATCGCATTGACCGACGGGAAACTGGAAATAACCGCTGCGGGGGGCTGCACCCTCTGGTTCAAAGAAAAACTGAAACAGCCCCTAATGATCGAATATACCGCTACGGTCATCGACGAGGGTGGACCCCACGACCGGGTATCCGACCTCAATTGTTTTTGGCTGGCCGATGATCCCGAGTCGGGTGAGCTGCTGGCTGATACCAGCCGCACCGGCAAGTTTTCCCAATACGATCGGCTGCGGCTTTACTACGTGGGTTTAGGGGGCCATAATAACACCAAAACGAGATTCCGGCGTTACCGGGGTACCGGAGAGAAACCCCTGCTGCCGGAGCATGACCTTTCCGACCCGAAGTATCTGATTACTCCGAATGCTCCGAATCACATTCGGATCGTGGTTTTTGAGGGCGAGGTCCAGTACTGGCGGAATGATCAGCTGATCTACGACTTTTACGATCCATCGCCTTATGTTTCCGGCTATTTTGGCTTTCGGACAGTTAGAAACCACATGACAGTAGAGGATTTTAAGATTTACAAAATCAATCAGTTACAACCTTAATTCTCATCCGTAAGTTGAAGCCAAATATAAAGAGCCCAAACAAAATTCTAAAGACTATGGAGCTTATCAATTTCAATAATTTTGACCAGGAAGTCACACTAAAAGGCCCGGAACTCGATCTTTTCGTGCAGCTGATCAAGGCCAATGCCGAGCGGATCATTCAGGGTAAAGGCGTCTTGGACAACAGTAAGCAGACGTACTGGAAAAGCATCCGAGTGACCTTTTTTGAATTTCTGGATGGGCTGGACGAGTTGAGCAACCCCAAACTGATCCTGCGACGCTATAAGGAATACCTGCAGCACCAGGAATTGAAGCAGAATACCAAATACAACGCACTCGCAGCCGCCAAGACTTTGTTTAAAGAAATGTACGATCTGGACCTGGTGCCGGTCCGGCTGGACGACCGGGTACGGAATTTCCCACAGCAGTTCGGCAACCGCAAAGCCTATTCCAGAGACGAACTGGACAAGATCTTCTGGGTGATCTCCCACACCGAAGACGCCTACCAACGCAGCCGGATGCAGGCGATCTTTTCGCTATTTGGCTTCAGCGGGCTGCGTTCGCAGGAGGTCTGCAATATCCGGATCGAACACATTGATCTGCATACCGGTGATTTCGAAGTCCTGGCCAAGGGGAACCGCATGGATTTCCGCTCCATGAACGCTCCTACCCTACACGCCGTATCGGAATACCTGCAACTGGACGGTCGGAACAGTGGATTCCTGTTTCTATCCCTGTCCAAAAGGAACATCGGCGGGCCGATCGCTACCAGTACACTGCGCAATTACCTGCGGGACCTGTGTCGCCAGGCCGGGATCAGCCTGAAGGGTCTGCATGCTTTCCGGCGCGGCGTAGCCGATGTCATGGACGAGAACGGCGCCAATCTGCAACAGATCGCCGCCTGGCTCGGTCACGGCGATAATATTGCGACTACGGTGCGGTATTTCCGGCAAAAGGAATTGCGCGACCGGGTCCGGGAGGGCAAAGGTTTTGTGTAAATTGGGATGGTGCGGTGATGTGATCGGATGGAACATGGTCACGTCCTGCCTCGTGCTGCAGATCAATGGTTTGCTCTTTGACGGTGCTTGCCAAACCTAATGAGGAAAAGGCGTATCACCTTTTATTTTTCTTCAGTATTCCGTCCAATCTTACGATCTTCCGGCAAAACGATAGCCTGGTATGAAGACCTTACTGCCTCCCCTTTGTTGGTTTATTATTTTCTCGCTCTGGCTGGGTGCCTGTTCCAAACCCTCCGGGACCGTGGTCATTTACGGTACTGTCGACAATGACCTAAATCAATTACTCACCAAAGCCGGCGTTCCGACGGAAGTGTACGCCGACCTGGAAGCGGCTCTCGCGGAAACGGACTTTCAGGGTACTCTACTGGCTCTCGCCAAAGACTATCCCCACACCAAAACGATTATCCCCAATGACTTCTACGAACGGGCTAAAGCCAAAGAGCTGAAAGTTTACGTAGAATTTCCCGACCGGATCCCCTCCGGCCCTGCCGGAGACATCGGATCGACCCAAAAAGAAAGGCTGGTGGTGAACTCCGATCTTTTCGGCCCTACCCTGCCGCCCGGCCAAATCCTCGATGCCGGCCGTTTTGCCTATACCAATTTTCCGGACCGCCCAGCCCACCTGACCGGCGCTACCGTGGCCGGATTCCGGGAAGCGGTATATGGACTGTCGGACAGCCCGCAGTTTCCTATCCTTTTCGCGGAAGATAATGTCCTCATCGCCACTACTAAGTTGAGCGACTTCCGAAAGAGCCGCTTTTCACCGCTGGGGGCCTGGCAAAAAGCTATTCATGGCATCCTCGCCCAGCTGTCGATAGATCTGAACGAAGATGCTTTCTTTTGGGATCCACTGGTGCAGCCGGCATTTCCCGCCGAAGTCTCCCTGCCCGCAGATGCCTACCAACAAGCGGTGGCGCGGGGTGCCGACTGGTACCGAAAAGGGCGACTGCTCATCCATCCCAGCTGGCGGGATCACTGGCGGCAATACGATACTTTGAATCCGCCACTCGGGCCGCCGATGAACCTCAAATTACCGTCCGGCGACGGCTCGCTCGGCGTCATGGAAGGTCATTACTCCTACATCAACCCCGACGGTAGCCAGCCTTATCGCTACTGGCTACGAGCCGACTGCGTGGCGGAAACTGCGATGACCTTTGCCGTGGCCGGACAAGTCAGCGGCCAGGATCAGTACGCCGGCACCGCCAGCAATCTAATGGACTTTCTCTACGGTAGCGATACTTTTCGGACACCAGCCAGTCGCGATACCACCCGTTCGTCCTACGGGCTCATTGGCTGGGCCGACACCCATCCCCACCGTTACTACGGAGATGATAACGCCCGGGTGATCCTGGGATCCATCCTGGCGGCACATTATCTACAGGAAACCCGCTGGGACCAATCTATCGCCGAAGCCATACTCGCCAATTTTCGGACTGCCGGGAAAAAGGGATTCCGCAGCAATGCGCTCAATGGCGACGACATCGAGCGGAAGAGCTGGCAGGCCCTGATGGACCGGGAACTGGTCAACCCGGCGCCCCATTACGAATCCTGGTTGTGGGCAAACTATCTGTGGCTCTACGATAAGACCGGCCACCCGCCCTTACTGGAAAAAGCCAAGGCGGCGATCAGCGCGACCATGAGCCGCTATCCGGACGGTTGGATCTGGACCAACGGGATCCAGCAGGAACGCGCCCGCATGATCCTGCCCCTGGCCTGGCTCGTCCGGGTGGAAGATACGCCCGAGCACCGGGAGTGGTTACACCGCATCTGCGATGATCTCCTGCAGTGGCAGGTAATTTGCGGTGCGCTGCAGGAAGCGCTCGGCGATAGCAGTAAAGGGAAATACGGTGCGCCGGCCACCAATGCAGCCTACGGACACAGTGAAGCCCCGGTGATCCACTCCAACGGTGATCCCGTTGCGGATATGCTATACACTTCAAATTTTGCATTCTTCGCCCTCAATGAAGCAGCCCACGCTACGGGGCATCCACCCTACCAGGAAGCGGTGGACCGGCTGGCCGACTTTCTGGTCCGGATCCAGAGTCGCTCTACGGGCCGTGCCGACCTCGATGGCTGCTGGTTTCGGGCGTTCGATTACGATCACTGGGAATACTACGGTTCCAATGCCGACCACGGCTGGGGCGCCTGGGGTACCCTTACCGGCTGGACGCAAAGCTTTATCACGACTACCCTGGCCCTGAAACTCCAGGGAACGAGTTACTGGGAAGCGACCGCAGAATCGACAGTGGGACGTACCGTGGAAGATTGCTGGGCGCGGATGCTTCCGGGGTTTGTTTATGAGGGGGAGTAAAGAGAGATCTACAAAATTTTGGAAATTTTGCAGATCTATTGCCCATCCAGGATCAGCACGGTCGGTTTGCCGATCACGCCGGCCTCCGTCATGGACTTTTGCAGGGCGGGATCTGCAAAGAAGTTTTGGAAACTTTCCAGGGAGATCCATTCGCTGATGACGTATGCCGTAGTGGGGTCATCGTGGAGAGTGCCCACTTCGGCATGTAGTTCTCCGGCTGCCATCCGCTGGGGTTTCCCTTCATCAAAGACCGACTTCCACTCGTTAAAGTCCTTGACTTTATGGTAGACGATCACCTTAACGAGCGGAGTGAGCACAGATCTCGCTATTTTCCATTCCCCTTTCTCTTTGATCATCGTATTGGCGTACGCCCCCGCATCGTGGATCCCGATGTCATAAACGACGGTAGCACCAAAAACTTCGTAGGTGCCTCTGGCCACAAAGGCATGTTCGCGATCCGACCAGGTAATGCTCGTTGGCCGCAGCAGCAAGGTAGTATTGTTGTGAATGAATTGCTGATCGAAGTATTCGCCAATCTTATCGGCACCACGGATCTCGCCTTTAATCGGATCGACGCGGACCGCATCTTTCGTGTACATATTTTTCAGTGCCTTAGCATCCTGCAGATTGTAGGCCGCAAGAAATTTGCGGGTGAAGTTCTGGATCTCAAATTCATTCGATGCGGTCTGAGCTTGCAGTTGACCGCCAAAGATGGTGATCAATACCACCATAAGTAGTAATAGATGTTTCATGTTGCTAGATTTTACGGGTATACTGGATGAAAGATCGGTAACTGATCATTGTCAGATGAAGGGAACGCGACGGCCCGGATTTCCGTAAATGCCCCGAGCGATCTTGGCCAATGGCGAGCGCAATAGATTATCCTAAATGAAGATAAATGTTTTAACGGATTTGGTGGATATTTTTTAGTACGTGGCATTGATCTGGGACTGGTAATCAATCGAGATTTGTAAGTACTCAAAGGCCACCTTATTTACGGATCACCTCCAGGGGTACGATCCGCCCGTCCAGCTCCACCGAAATATCGTAAATGCCCTTTTGTTCATTCCATTCCAGTTGCAGTGGAATGATCCGGGTACGACGCGGACTCACCTGTTCCGCACTGTTGTGGACATGGTAGACATAATAAAGCTGCTCATCCGGTCCGGTAAAGACATCGCCGTGGCCGCTACCGTTCTCACCAACAATAGAGCGGTAAATGATCGGACTGCCGGGATGTTTTTCCCAGGGTCCGTAGGGGGAATCAGCCGTTGCGTAACCCACCGCATAGTCGATGTTGCGAAAGTGATTGGCGGAATAGAACAGGTAGTATTTTCCCCGCATCAACAATACCGTCGGACCTTCCAGAATGGGGTCGGAAGGAAAATTGGGGGTAGCTTCCCAGGGCTCTGTCTGGGCAAAGCATTTGCGAAGGGTTTCGGGTTTGATGCGGCCGGTTGTCAGATCGAATTCCGCTACCCACAGGTAATTGCCCCGGTCAAACCGAACGTGGTAGAGATAAAAAGTACCGTCTTCATCCCGGAAAAGGTAGGAGTCGATGTTTTTTTCGGAATCGTCAATGGGCCGGACATCCTGCTGCCGGTAAGGCCCCAGCAATGCGTCCGATTGAGTCAGGACGGTCTGTTCGTTGGCCGTATGGGTAAGGTAGTACTGCCCGTTTTGCCGGAGGATCTGGGGCGCCCAGAAGCCCTGGCTACCGTAGGTGTGATCGCCCCGGCGGAGGATCATGTGTAGGGTATCGGCCGAAGGGGACTTCCAATAGCGCAGATCACGCGATTGCAAAACGGCAAAGCCCAGCGGCTCGCGGTTTTTGGTGCCGGTCAGATAGTAGGTGCCATCCTCCTCAAAAATTGTGGGATCGGCGAAAAAGATCTCTCTTTTAGTCGTGCAGCTACCGCAGATCAGTAGCAGCAGTAGGGCGGTACAGTGGTATTTTTTCATATTGGGTCGGTGCCGGAAATGTCTTTGCGTAAGGGCTCATCCGGGAGCGCCGCCAAGAAAGCATTTATTTGGGAATGCAACGCTATGGAAGGGAGGTTAATTCCGGTGAAGGGCAAATGAGTAGGGAAGATCCCAGATTGATAAAGGCAGAAAGCAAATCATTTTTCACCGAAGCTTTGCTTCAGGGTCGCCGTATGATTTTACATGGCGTACTTACAGCACGCCAAGCCGTAAAATGGTCGCTTTGTTACCTAGATTTTGTGCCTAATGGCACATCCCTTCTAAATCTAACTCCGGATTCTAATGATTTTTGCTAATCAGGGTTAAGGGTTTTCGCAGGGACGAAATTCAGCTAACCCGGCTAAGAATTCGGTAGGCTCAGCGTATCGTAGGTCGCAATAGGATTTTACATGGCGTACTTACAGCACGCTAAGCCGGGAACTACGCACTTGGCTACCTAGATTTTGTGCCCAATGGCACATGGCTTCCAAATCTAAATCCTGATTCTAAGAATTCCTGCCAACCGGGGTTAAGGGTCCTGTAGGGACAGAATGTAGGTAGCGCGTCCAAAAATCGGTAGGTTCAGCGTGCTGTAAGTACGCAATGTGGTTTCTCATGGCGTACCCACAACACGCTTAAGCCAGGAAATGGCCATCCGGTTACCTATACGTTTTCCAAAGACATATTCCTTCCAAATCTAACTCCGGATTCACATCATCCATGTTGATCCGTATAGGCCATACTTTATTCTAATCGGATACAACCGTTTTTCGCATCACCGGGCGCATCGGACAGATGGGCGATCAAGGTTTTTTCCGCTCCGGTCTCCGTTACGATCTTTCCGGTTCCCTGCAGGATCCGGGCATTCGGACTGTCATTGGTCAGGATCGTTCGAATCGTCACGCCAATTGCGGGGATATACAATTCAAAATAGGTACCGGTATACTTCACGTGCATATTGCCATTTTCGCCTTCGTATTCTTCGCCCGTTTCGGTATTTAAATAGCTGAAATAGGCTTCCTTCGAAGTGTGTTGCACCGAAACGGTGCCATCCGGATTTTCCCGGTAGAAATCATTGTTATCAAAAGGCGCATCAAAAGACACGATCTGACCATTACAGGAAAGGAGAAAACCGCCCGACAACCAAATCGGGACGGGATCCGTAAATTCGGCACTCTTGGCTTGGCCACCTTCCGCTTCGGAATTTTGCGTTAGCGCTTTGTTGATCGCTTCAAAAAATATCGTTCGGTTGGCCGGGTCCTTTAGCTGGCTCATCAAATCCTGCAACTCCTCCCGTTGGGTGTCGATATCCGCAACCGATTCTTTTTCACAGGACAGGAAAGCCGTCATGACAAAGAGTAACAAAAATGGTATGAATAAATGTTTAATGGTTTTCATGCTGATAGATTTTGGTATTTGTAAACAGTAATGTACAGTAGGAATAGAACCTCCGGGTAACAAGCCAGAGGAAGATCCGGTAGTCGCTCCGGTTCGTTTGGATTATTGATCGGCAGACTTAAAATCCTGGACGCAATCTCCGTAGTTGTCGTAACCCGCCACCCCCAGCAGCTCATTGAGCTCCAGGATCTCACAGAAGCAGGCCGCAAAATTGCCGGCCGCCGGATCAAGATTTTCTCCGCAAGTGGCAAATAATTTGACGCATTGGCCCAGGTTGTCGAAATCGGGACGTACGGGAAGGATCTCCTTGCAGATCTCCACCGCGTAGGCATTTCCCTCATTTTCCATCGCCATTGACGGGGCGGGAGTAGTGGTTTCCCGGGGGGAAAAAGCGAATGTGACAAGCAGCAAGGCACCGGCCAGCATCGAATAAAGTAATGTTCTCATAAAATGGATTTTTGATGTTATTGATCAGTTTCCCAGTGGACTTTTGTCCGTAAAGAAGTGTTCAATATTACCAGAAATCGCTTTTTATTACAGAGACAATTTTGTTTATTTGTTTTGAACAAATTAAATCAATAACATTATTTTTTAATTTGTAATTAACTGTATTCAAAAGCCAAAACATTATCCCCGCGCACCTGATGGTGTTTCCAAAAATCAATAGGGATGTACAGTAGTAAGTTGCTGAATTTATTGAAGACCCTCTCTGCCGAAGAAATGCGCTGGATGGCCAAATTCGTACGGTCACCTTACCACAATAGCAATAAAGAGGTTATTGCCTTATTCGATCACCTCCGGAAATTCCATCCCAAATGTGATTCCGCCAGCCTATCCCGAGACAGGATCTTTCAGAAGATCTGGCCGCAAACGCCCTACCAGGACCGGCAGTTGCGCCTGCTCATGTTCCGTTTATCCAATTTGATCGAAGCCTTCCTGGTGGCCCAGCAGGTGAAGCAGGACCAGATCCGTTACGACCAGTTGTTGGTCTCCGCCCTGGCCGAGCGCGATCTGTACGATCTGTTTGTCCAAAAAAATCAGGCGCTGACCGAAACCCTGGAGCAGCAGCCCCTCCGGGATGAACGGTACTATGAATTGCTGTGGCAACTGAAATTGCAGTGGACCAGCCATCCCGAAACGGTCCGGCTGCAAATTCCCACGAAGCACCTGCACGAAACCGGCGAACTGCTGGACAGCTTTTACGCTATCGCCAAACTCCGGTACAGTAGTGACCTGCTGAACCGGCAGAATATCTTGCCGGAAAACTACTCTATTTTCTTATTGGAGGAATTGCGAAAACTGGCGCCGGAAAATGCCGCCTTTCAGGATAATAAGGTCGTACTGCTCTACTGCGATCTGCTGCATTTGATCGAACAGCCGCTGAATGAAGCCTACTACCGCCGGTTCGAAGCCAACTTTACGCTCCACCAGGATCTGTTGAAAAGGATTGACCGGGGAGCCATGCTCAGATGTCTGATCAATGCTGCCACCCAGTTGTACATCGCCGGAAAAACCAGCTATCTGAACAATCAATACCAATGGTTTTTAAGCGGACTGGAAGCGGACTTATTCACCGAGAATGGTAGGTTGCCCGAATCAACTTTTTTAAATATCGTAGTTACCGCAACCATCCTGCGGAAGGTAGACTGGACCCGGGATTTCATCGATCAGTACTCGGCATTAATGAGTGCCAACATGCTGAATTTTGCGAAAGCGTACTGGCATTTTTCGCGGCGGGAATTCCAGGAATCCAACACCTTCCTGGCCCGGGTAAAGGAGCAGGACTTTTCCCACCAATTGCGCAAAAAATTACTGTCGGTACGCAATCATTTTGAGATCTTTTGCAATGACTACAGCTACTATTCCCTGTTCCTGGATGAAAGCCGGGCCTTTGAAAAATTTGTCCGGCGAAACGAGCAGTTGACGGAAAGGAGGGCGAAGGCCTATTTGAATTTCCTGACCTGCGTGCGGAAGATCGGCAAGTTGAGATCAGAAAATAAAAGAGTAGAGGAAAAACAGAAAGCCAGGCTCATAGAGGAAATTGCAGGTTTACAACCTCTGGAAGCCCGGCCCTGGTTGCTGGAAAAAATCAATGAAGTTTAGCTTTATCCACCGATGAAATCTTCTGTAATGATAATGTTAGCTCTATTCCGTTTTGCCCCGGAATACCCGGATAAGTAAGCATGGGGAATAAAGTGGTTGCTGTACAAAACATCTAAACTGGGTAACATAGCATCGTGTTTTAAGTTAATCCTTTCAATCCTCTCCCCTTTCGGACATACCGATCCCTTTGGCGCTGCGCGCTTTTGCGGCAGTCCGATCTTATTGGAAGAAAATGAATTGGTCTTTTTCGGAACTGTTAAATGACCGGCAAGCGAATGAGCATTTTAGTCTTGCCCCGGTTCTTTTGTTCAAGAACTTAACGACATGGACAAAATTAGAGGGTGTCGGTATAATTCGATAAAATAACGGCGCGAAAATGCTGCCTCCTCGTTGCACGGAGCAACAAAAGTTGCTCTATTGGTTGCACGGAAGGTCTAGATGGCAGAAAACCAGTTCTTTGGGAAGCGGTCAGAATGGTAGGAAGTTAGGATCGGGAGTCATACTGAAATTTCGGACATTTGGATCTGAGATACGTTATCAGTGTCCAAATGTCCGAAAGTCCATTATTGGTGGATGGGTAAAAAATGAGTCGGTCCGGTTCAGCAAAGGCTACTGTTCCGACGTCGGATCTTCGATCTTGCCGACGAAGATGGGCGTTTTAGTGGCCTTGTGCAGCAGCACCGTTAAGAACGGCCGGTTGAATTTGATGCTGGGCGGCAGAGAGGTAGCTGCAATACCCACGCTGGTGACGGCCGCTCCTTCCGCTCCTTTTTCATCGATCTTTAAAAAGGTCTTGTGTTCCACCCGGGAGATATACAGATTGCCGGTAGCAGTGCCCAGATTGGAAAAATCTGCCTCCATGGGATCAAAGGCGATTTCCATTCCCATCGCTTTCAGCACATCATTCAACTGGATCTTATAGTTGATCTTAAACTTGGGCAGTTGGAGGTCCAGCCGTCCCGTGATCGCCTGGGTGTTGAAGCGGTCCACCAGATCGTCGTAGGCCAGGGAGGCGATGAACTGATCGATATCCTGATCAGCCGGAGGCAGCACGAACCACATCGCCAGACTGGTATCCGCAAACGTACAGGATACCCCTTTGAAATCCGTCCCGTCGTAATATTTGAACTGACTATCCTGATACATGGTCGGCACCATGATCTCCCGCCCGTCGCTCGTGGTGAAGGGGCGATCGGAAGTCTGATCGGGATCGAAAGGTTTATCCCAGTCGCCGATGAAATAAAGCGCATTGATCAGGAACATCACCTCTTCGGGATTCAGTTCTTCGAGTATTTTTTCGATCCGTCCCTCCGTTTCCTCATTGACCCAGGCGTTGATCTTATTCAGCACGGCATCCGGATTGTTCCGGAAGTCCTCTGCAAAGGTTTCGGCCTCGTAAAAAGCGGTCAGTTTAGCCAGAAAGCTCTCCGCGGGATCTACCCGGTTCTCATCCCAGAATACGGCGTTGGCCGATGACAGGCGCACCCCTTCCCGGGTGTTTTCGAGCAATTCGGCCAGTTGACGGTAGGCCGCATTGAGGCTATCCACGGAAATGCCGTTCAATTTCAGGGTTTCGTTCATGGCGGACCGGGTCTCCCCATCGGCCCCATTATAGGTCATGTATAGCGCTGCGGCAATACTGAGCGGGGAGATCACGGTATTGCTCGTTTCATTGGCGCGTTGTAGGGTCTGTTGCACTACCTCCCATCCAAATGATCCGAGCGGATAGGTCACAAGTTCGGGTTCCACGTCACCGGTTCCGGGATCAGTAGTTCCGGGGATGACTTCATCCGTTATATTACACCCCAATAGGGTTAAAACGGTCATTAGACAAAAAATTTGGATCGCTTTCATATTGATTTCTTTATCGGTTTCTAAATAGAGAGACGTATTTATCTCTTAAAAGCGTTGGGCTCCCTTAATGTTCGACCGGCTACGGGATCCATCGAACGGGCGGTGCCATAGATCGAACCCGGGGAGTACCTGCTATCCGGCGCAGCGCGATCCCCATTTTACGACCAGTCTGGACCTTGATTATGAATTTCTGATACTTTTGTTTACATTTACTTAACATTGGATCGACCAATTGTTATTCCGCAACATTGTGCATTATTAGAATAAAATTTCAAATTCAAATCTTACATTTTAGTTAACACAGGATCGCATCCAAATTAACATTGCCAACCTAGTTTTGGGCGATTTTTAGATCTCATGACCTATCAAATTTGAGCACAAGGCCTGACAACAGTCCCAGGTAGTTTGTGGCCGCATGTATTTTCCACAAGTTTTATCGGGTTGTCGAAAAACCGGCAACAGCGCAAGTAAGGAATGGAAATTTCCACTATGCGTCCATGGATTTCTATGGCTTTTAGGTCGTAACCTCCGATGCCCACGGGCCTCGAAAACAATACTTTATGAAACGAATGCCTAACAAAAAGCACCTATGCAGCTTTTCCCGGGCCCACCTTTCTGGTGCAGCCTTTGGAAAGCATCCAATTATTTCAATCAAAAACAGATCATTTACACCTGCACAAATGAATTTAAAGTACATTATAAGTTTCCTTTTCCTGATGTGCCTGATGTCCGACGTCATGGCCTTCAGTCCGGAAAGCAACAACAGTTTTCCTTATTCCAGCTGGAGCCCCGGCAACGGGCCTTCCCTGGCGACCATCATGAACATACCGCCACCTGCGGTAAAACCTATCGACGGCGTCATCACCGATGAGGATGGCGAGCCGCTGGCCGGTGCAACCGTCCAGGTAAGAGGCACCGAAGTCGGTACCATTACGGATATAGACGGCCGGTTTTCTCTCTCCGCCGACGAAGGAGCCGTACTAGTGGTCTCCTATCTGGGTTACGTCACCCAGGAAGTAGTCGTGGGCAGCGAATCGAGCCTGGAGATAAAAATGGCATCCGACGCCACCGTTTTGGAAGATGTGGTCGTCATTGCCTACGGTTCGCAAAAAAAGGAAGACGTGACCGGAGCCGTCGGCTCGGTAAACAGCGAAGATTTCAACCGCGGCGTCGTGGTCAACCCCGGGCAACTCCTGCAGGGTAAAGTAGCGGGCGTGAACGTGTCTTCCGTAAGCGGGGAGCCCGGAGCTGCCCAAAACGTGATCATCCGCGGGGTGGGCAGTTTGCGGTCCGGAACCACACCACTCTACGTGATCGACGGTTTTGTGATCGATAATGCTTCCACTGGAGTAGCGACCAATCCGCTGAACTTTATCAGCCCCCAGGATATCGAGTCGATCAACGTCCTGAAAGATGCTTCGGCTACTGCCCTGTACGGGGCCAGAGCCGCCAACGGGGTAGTCGTGATCACTACCCGGAAAGGCCAGACCGGAAGAACCGAAATGAACCTTTCCGTCTCTACCGCCTGGTCTTCCCTGGCCAATAAAATAGATGTATTCAGCGCCGATGAATTTCGTCGGCAGGTGCCCGCTGCCGGCGGTACGCTGTTTGACGGCGGCGGCAATACGGATTGGCAGGACGAACTGACCCAGACCGGCATCTCCAACCGGGTGCACTTATCCATGGGCGGTGCCGCCAGTGAGAAGTTCGGCTATTTCATCTCGGCGGGATACGATAAGCAGGAAGGTATCTTCAACAACAGCACGCTGGAGCGTTACTCCGGCCGGGTGAACCTGAACCAGACCGCGATCAACGGCCGCCTGAAGATCGATTACAATCTTACCGGCGCCCGGACGTTCAACGCACGGCCCGATGCCGGTTCGATGGCACTGGACATGTTGCGGCTGAACCCGACCATTCCCAGTAAAACGGGTAACGATGCGACCCTCCTGGACGGGATTCTCAACCCGCTGGCCCGGAATCAGATCTACAAGGACGAGGCCAGCAACAACCGCATCCTGGCCAATATTTCTCCATCATTTGAGATTGCCCGGGGATTTAGCTATAAATTGAATCTTGGGGTAGATTATTCCAATACGGACCGGATCATCCAGCTGAACCCCTACGCCCTGCTGGAAGGCCTGGACCTCGGCTCGCTGACCTCCATCACCGCCAAAAACAACAATAATCTGGTAGAGAACACTTTTACCTACCTGTTTGAGCAGGGTGAGCACGGAGTAACCCTCCTGGCGGGGCATTCCTACCAGAAGACCTTCGAACAACAGAAAGTATTCTCCCTGACCGGTTTTGCCAACAACGGTATAGAACCCGTCTACCAGGATCAGATCAGTACCCAGGAGCAACCCACCAACTATTCGGCCTATGCCATCGAAAACGAACTGCAGTCCTTTTTCGGTAGGGTCAACTATAACTTTGCCAGTAAATACCTGGTGACCCTGACCATGCGGGCGGACGGATCCTCCAAGTTCGGGGAGAACAACAAATACGGCTACTTCCCATCGCTGGCCCTGGGCTGGAACCTCAGCAACGAAGATTTCATGGCGGGCGGCGCGTTCGACAACCTGAAACTGCGGGCCAGCTGGGGACAGACCGGTAACCAGGAGATTCCCTCCAAGATCACGCAGGCAAGTTTTACCGAAAGTAAAGCGAACAACGATACCTACCCGCTGGATCCCAACGCCAGCACGCTGGATGATTATCCCTACGGTTCCATCTTTACCCGTTTGGCCAATCCGGACATTCAGTGGGAAGTATCCACCCAAACCAATATCGGGGTGGATTTCGGCCTGTTCGACTACCGCCTGACCGGTACCCTGGACTATTTCGACAAGCGTTCGGAGAACGTACTGCTGGAAGTAGTCCCGGCGGATCCGATCCAACCTACTGCCACCTACTGGACCAACGTGCCGGATATGGTGATCAAGAACTCCGGTTTCGAGCTGACGCTGGACTACAACAGCGGCGACCGGAGCGCTTTCACCTACAACATCGGCGGTAACCTGGCCTATACAGATAATAAGGTGGAAAATTCTCCCTTTGCGGTACTGACTACCGGTGCGGCCCAGGGCGCGGGGCAGACGGGCGCTACGATTAACGGTTACCTGAACGGCTACGCCATCGGTTCTTTCTATATGAAGGAGTTTGCGGGTATCGGTGAGGATGGCCTGAACCGCTTCAAGGACCAGAACGGCGACGGACAGGTGCTGGAAAACGACCGGATCGTTGTGGGCAGCGCACTGCCCGATCTGCTGTATGCCTTTTATGTAAACTTTGGGTATAAGCAGTTAGACCTGCGGTTCAACTTCAACGGCGTAGCGGGCAACGAGATCTACAACCACACCGCGATGTCGATTTTTAACCGGGGTAATCTGGCTTCTTCCTTCAATACTACCGACTTTGCGGTCGAGTACGATAACGAAGCAATTACCAACTCCAATGAAGTTTCCACACGCTATCTGGAAGACGGCAGCTTCCTGCGGCTGAATAATGCCACCATATCCTATACACTGCTTCCCGCGGACCTGGGCGTAGGCGACTGGTTTTCCAGCGTAAAGATCTCCCTTACCGGGCAAAATCTGTTCACCTTTACCAATTATTCCGGTTTCGATCCGGAGGTGAATACCGGCAGCTCGATCAGCGGCATTCAGACTTTCGGGATAGACCGTTTTACCTATCCCACCGCAAGAACCATATTGTTAGGCCTAAACGTAGCATTTTAAACTTACTATCATGAATAAAAAGATCATCACCATAATCGGTCTCGGCGCTTTTCTGTTCTTTCACATGAGCTGTACCGATCTCGAAGAAATCGTACTCGACGAATCCCTTACCGGCTCGGGCCTGGCCGAAACGGTCAGCGGGGCCATTGCACCGGCCTACGGTCAGGTATCCTGGACGTGGAGACACACCAACTATTACGGATTGCAGCTCATCCCCTCCGATGAAGCCATCCTCCCCTACCGCGGGGGAACGGACTGGTTCGACGGCGGTAAATTCCTGGATGCGCACCGGCACACCATCACTCCGGGTAACGATCTGGTGGGCAGTTCCTGGAATGAACTGACCAAAAACATTTCGAGAGCCATTTCCGCGATCGAAGTTTTAACGCCACTGGCCGATAACGGAGATAACGAAGCAGCCGGTGCCCTGTACGAAATGAAAGCCCTGCGGGCGTACCTGAATATGCTGACCCTGGATAGTTGGGGGCTTGTTTTCGCCAAAGACCGCTCGGATGAACTGTCGCAGGTACTTCGGGGCGACGAAGCGATCGCCTATATCCGGGATGAACTCCTCTCGGTAGTCGACCTGATCAATACGGATAAAGGGCCCGGTCGCCTGACCCAGGGAGCCGTTTGGGGCTTTCTGGCCAGATTGCACCTGAACGCCGCGGTTTACCGGGATCCCTACGGTACACCCAACTTCACGCAGGTGGACATGGACAAAGTGATCGAGTATACGACCAATATCATCAACTCGGGGCAGTACCAGTTGTCTCCGGAATACTTTGCGCTTTTCAACGACGAGAATAACTCCAACAAAGAGTTGATCTTCGCGCTGGACCAACGCGGGGTATTGAACCGGGAACACAGCCGCTGGGCCTACTGGTCGATCGCCGGTTCCATGTTTCCCCGCCCTGAATTCCCGAGTGCCGACGGAACGGACGGCCCGGCTATCACTTCTGACTTTTACCAGACCTGGGTAGATGCCTACGGTGATACGGACCCCGCCGAGGCGGACGCCCGTTTTTACCAGCGAAATACGCTGGTTCCGGAGCAGATCCAGGACCTGACCGGATTGTCGCCACTTAACGATGAAGAGAATTATTACTGCGTAGTTCCGGAGGAATTCGAAATGGACCGGGGTATTCTCCGAGGCATCCAATGGGGTCCCAGAAAGGGCTCGGACGGCCAGTTCATAACCTGCGACGGCGGTGTCCGGATCTATCCCGTGAAGCAGGTCAAAGGCAATGGTCCGGATAAGGATGTCGGTTACGTCAATCACGTACTGCAGGTGGATTTCACCAATGAAGGCAGATTGCACAATACCGGTTACCGCGCTTCCAAGTATCAGTTCAGCCGCACTTCACCGAACGGCAACAACTTCAGCAGCGTAGACCTGGTGTTGATGAGACTCGCCGAGATCTACCTGATGCGCGCCGAAGCCAGACTGAGAAACGGTGATACCGCCGGAGCCCTGGAGGATGTCAACACCGTCCGTACCTCCCGGACGGCACGTCCGGAACAAACTCCGGCCGCACTGTCGGAGATCGATCTGGATATCCTGTTTCGGGAACGCGGATTTGAATTGTATTGGGAAGGTTTCCGCCGGGGAGATCAGATCCGTTTTGGCAAATACGAAGACACCTGGACCGAAAAGACGGATCGGGATGTCAACAAGCGTCTGTTCCCGATCCCGCAGAGTGCGATTGATGGGGCGTCGAATGTGGAAGGATTTTTGGTGCAGAATGCCGGTTATTAACGGCAATAAATTACCGATCTACCTATTCCGGTAGAACTTCCTACGGACAAATAGGCTTAAAGCGCCTATCCAAAACTTATTTTATGCCGAAAAGGACAAAAGTGGGTTTGGGATAGGCGCTTTTTCATTAAGTCGATCTTATCTAGAGCTCCCTGAGCGGAGCACTGCCTGCCGGGTCAAAATGCAGCAACACCTGGCTTAGCCTCGCAGGGAAGTTCATATTTTTCTTGAAACAATCAACGTGGTTTCGAGCCCAAGGTGATCGGACAGATAAAACATCTCTCCACCGGAACCTTCCCGGGTGAAATTCACCCGACGGGGCCGGGTAAAATCAAGATTAAGCGAGTGGGCTTCACTGGGGCGCTCGACAAAAATATAGTCCAGACGACTGCGGTTGGGGTCCCGTTGCGGGATCAAATCATTACAGCGATGTCCGTCCAGGGTACAGATAGTCTCGCCGTGCTCCCGGTATACATATGATTCATCATCTCCCATGTAAGTAGCTCCCGGTAATACGTTCCCGTCTGCATCAAATCCTCTTTGCGGCCAGAGATCATAGAGATTGACTCGTTCCATTTCCTCGACCAATGCCTGGTACCGCGGTTCCTCCAGATTGAAGCCGTCCCGGTTGAAATCCCCCACCAGAATTGCGATGTGTTCCGGTTGCTTATGGGCCTGAATAAACTCCCGGAGTTCCCGGTATTGATCGGTTTTTACCCGATCCCGATCTTCCTCAGTAAGCGTTTCATCCAACAGGCTGCCGCCGCTGTGGATATGGGTACAATACAGTTCGATGTTTCCACCGGAAAAGGGAATAACTACTCTTAAAACCCCTTTTGAGGCCCAGAAGTCCGCATCTTTAGTAGCTTCTCCTTTACTTTCGAACACATGGGTCGCTGCCGACGTGAACGGAATATCGCGGCCCATCAGAAAAAGTCCACTGCTTTGGGTGGTCCCTTTAAGTGTAGGGCGGAGTAGATGTCCGAATGGGCCCAATAAATTTGCAAACGGTTTCAAAAAACTCCCGGCCACAGGAAGATGTTGCAGCGTATGGCGGATCGTATCCCACAACATGGGTGGTATCGGCACTTCAATATCAATAAGTTCGGCGGGACCTGCCACCGTAGTCAGGGATCCATCAGGCCAGGGGCGTCGCAATGCCTGCTGTTCGCTTTCCCGGAATACCTCGCACAGGGCTGCTATATCATATTCCTCGCGTTGGATGGCGCGGGCGATCTCTTCCCGGCGCGAATCGATTTCGGGTATTGCTCCGATCGGTGCCGGTTCAATATCAGGAAGGAAGGCATCCCCTAATTTACCGATGGAATACTCTACTCCCGGCAACAAGTAAGTATTGTAAAACAGCATTTTTTTGCTCACGGATCCGTGGTGACGATCCATAATTTCCCGCAAGGACGGAACACCAGTAGCATCCACCCAACGATGCAGGGCCAGCAGGCCCCTTAGCGTTCTGGGCGGCAGGAGCTCGTCCATTTTCTCGGCAATTTCGCGTACACTGTGCATGATGACGGTTTTGGTTAAGCAAGGTTGTTAGGAAAACTGCAGCGGCCTATTTATGCATTGCGAAGGCGTTGTACTTCCCGTTCTAAGTCCTTGATCTTTTCCGCCATTTCCTTAATTACTTCCACCAGAGATCGGGGGGCGATTGAAGTGGGACGGGAGGGATTTAACCGTCCCGGTAGATTTATACCGGATAGCGGGCCGCCGCTGCTGCCGCCTGTGGAAGAGGTCTCCAAACCCAAATCGTATAGTCGGATATCTTTCGCGGTGATCCGGCCATCAAAGCCGGCCGAACCCTTTACGGTCATGCCGCCCTTTACGTCGAGGCCACTCTCGGCCTTGAAGGTATCGGTAGCCCGGATACGCCCTTCGAGGATGGGATTGATGATCTTGCCGTTGTTGACGGTCACGCCGCCCGGATAATCGCTACCGTAGTTGATCGTGAGGCCGTCATTATGATCGTGTACGAGCGCCCGCCGGGGACCGCTGGGATTTTCGGGACCGCGTCTGGCCTGACGATCGAGCATCAGGTCATGACCACGAAACTTGAGGTAATCTCCTTCAAGAACCAGGTATACACCGTCCAGTTTAATGTCGCTTTGCATAATAAAAGGTTTTAGTTAAGGTATTTGGTAAATTAAAAATGCCGGGTCAGGAAGACGCGCAAAGATGACTCGGGATCGATGGCTTCCGAGACAAAAATGTTGTCCATTATAGCGCGAAGAGACCCATTTCCCGGGCCGGGGATAATCCCGTCGCGTACTAATCTCCCGGCTGTTTCTCTCCAAGTAAGGATTGGGTTGAAAATTGCTACCAATCGATTTTTCTCTTCCGGGCTCAACAATTGCCAGATCCGTAATTTATAGCGATTGATAGCATGATCGGTATAGTCCGTTGTTGGCAAATGTTCATCCACAGGATCTACGTGATCCAGGTGAATGGTTCGATGGGGCCAATCAACGTAATTAACCCTACCGACAGAAGTCCAAATCGGACTGAGCGGAATAATTATCGGGACCTGTATCGTGAAAGGTAGCCGGGGCGCGGGATCGTTGGTATTCACCCATCGTTCGGCCAGTTCGGTCAGACCGGCGGCTGCGGCGCTTGCTTTCCAAATCAATCCGCCCACCCGGGGGGCGCCGTACGTTATTACTCCCTGTGGCGCCCGTCCGAGGGTGCACAAGCGGAAACTTGCCAACTGAGCGATCGCTCCGCCTAAACTATGTCCGGTCACCCATACCGCGCGATCGCGACCGGCAGTTTCTACCTCTTCCGCTACGACGTTCATGACGGCCAGGGTAGCATGGGCAAAACCACTGTGTACTTTAGTCCCAAAAAAAATCCCCTGGGCCGCTAAGCCATCATTTAAAAGATCAAGGATATTCCTGATTTCCGTGGTATCGGTTTCGGTGCCGCGAAAAGCAAACAGTAAAATATCGTCCCCTTCGATAAGCGTGCACTCCGTATCCGTAGGATGCGGAGCGGGGTTGGGTGCTCCAATCCACCGTCTTTCCTTTAGGCCCCAGGCTAATAGTCGTAGGCTACGTTCCTCGGCTTCGGCTTCGTACGCCAATTGCGCCATTCCCGCTAACAGGAAAGCACGCAGGCGGACTTCTTCGTTAAGTAATGCAGCGGTTATCATGTCGCGAAGAGATCAGGGCTTAATCACGCACATTCCGGCCCGTACGGGTTGAATCAACGTACCGTCAGGTAAAATGTATGCCGGGGCCATCGCAATGCGATAATTCATGCCGCGGCCGAGGAAGACCTCTTTTACCTTGCGGCCCGTTTCGAAGTCGATATACGTCATGGCGTATTCGGCGCGAACGCGGTCCGAGGGCAACTGAACCGTACCGTATAATAAACCGGTAGCCGTTGACAGGCGAATCGTCGCTGTGGAGGCAAAATCCTCGTTAAACCAGCATTCCTTCACATATTCATTTTCGGGTCCGGAACGGGGATCCCATTCGATATATGGATAGCTCTGACGATCAGGAAATAAGTCGTACCGGGCCAGGCCCGGAGTCAAACCTTCCATATTTTCATCCATCGCCGGAGCATTGTGCCAGTTTTGGACGACTACGCTATCTTCGTAAGCGACTACGGTATTTTCATTCGCGCTGAGGTTAGGGTGGAATAAGGGGATTTTATACAATGGCCGACCCTCTTCGCGGGTGTACACCATTAAATTGACCCGTCCGTCGGCATTATCGGTAATAGCGATGAGGTCGTCTTTCTTTCCGAATAAAGTCGGCGTAGAGCCGGAACCAAATTTGGAAAGCACTCCCGGTTTTTCCCGGTCTTTGCTGGAGCGCTCGTAGGCGGTACGCCAGTTTTGTCGAATCCGGCCGGAACGATCGAGCGTAAATTTATATAGCGCCCAATCCGTTGCAATATATACGCCATCCTGATCTATGGCCATACCATTCTGAATAACTTCGTGGCGGATCTCAGATTCGATGGCCGGATTAATTTTATCCAGGAAAGCAATGGCGTCCACTACGCTTCCCGTATCATCGACAAAAGCTAAAAAGGAAGGTATCTGCTCACTGTCTTTTCCTAAACCCATTACCCAGTAACCCGTATCAAAGGTCGGGATCACCTGGGCTATTCCATGGTTCGCAGCTGCTTCACTCAGGAAGGGTGACAGTCCCTCGCGAATATTCCAGGATCGTTCTACCACTAAATGGTTCTCAGGATCTTTTTTTACAAATTCAATCCGGGTGCCGTCTTTGACAATGATCACCCTTCCCTCATGATCCATGACGAAATACCCCAGATTGATTGGGAGATCATCCGTTCCCATTACGCTGGAAAGAAATTCTACGATGAAATGTTCATCGTGTTTTTTAAACTCCTCATCAAATAAGGCCAGTTTAAATATGACGTTTGCATCTACTATATCAGCAAGGCTTATCCCTTCTGCAACAATTTGACCTACTATATTGGCTATATCTCCGACAAGTCCCCGACCTACAACTTCCCCTACGATTATTTCACTCAGGTTTCCTCCGAATCCATACGTATTACCGTGCTCATCCTGCATGAAATTTAAGCAAGTCCCCAGGAATAAGCCGTGTCGGGAAAGTTCACTCGTGGAATCCGTCCCAGACGAATCAGGTGTGCGCCAGTTTACCACCGATGAGTTGTAATGATCGAAATGGATAGCGGGCAACGGCGACAGGCGGGGATGGGGAGCAATACGTTTGGGAGGCAGGGCAAAATCACCGTATTCCGTAGCGATTCCCTGTAATTGATCCCTTAACGACCAGACCGCAGAGTCATGGCCTAAGCGTATAAACAGATCGGAACGAACAGCAACGTCAATATCCAGACCGAGATGGCTGAAAACAACATTTCTAGTACTTATAGCCACAGTGTATCATTTTAGGGGTTAATAGATCTTTGGGCATTTTTGGGAATTATTAATTGGGCTGCAAACGCCACCAAGAAAAAATCCCAAACACACTTACTTTCTTCAGAGACCTCCAACATCCTAGCGTTTGCCGACATCCCACTGAAAGTCAGGGGCCAGACCAGGATACAGGTTCTCAAAGCAGTGTTCCATTTTGTTTACTGAAAGATGGGCATATCGTTCGGAAGTTCCCAGCGCAAGTGAGTATTCAACGTCTTTCGTGATTAACTGCCGGTAAGACCTTCTAAGTCTCGGAGACTTAGAAGGTCTGCCTACCCGCCCAAACTCAATTCCACCCGCGTCCCGGCAGCCCGGCCATTGGTCATCTTGTCGACGATGTTCACCATAAAACTGCTGTGGTACAATTGTCGGTTCACCTGCAGGCGATCCAGAATGAGCCGGGTACCGAAGGAGCGGTGCTGCCCGGATCGCTGGAGGTTCAGGGTGGCCGACTGGGTCCGCCCGATACCGTTATCCTCCACAATGCAGATGATCCCCTCCCCTTGCGGGTGTACGATCAGTTTGACTTCCCGTTCACCATCCTTGTGCATCAGACCGTGCCAGATTGCGTTCTCCAGGAAGGGTTGCAGGATCATCGGAGGCACTTTAAAAAAGCTGGTATCTACAGCCCGATCCACTTCAACCGTATAGATAAAAGATCCCTCGAAACGTAACCGTTCCATTTCGATGTACAATTTTGACATCTCCAGCTCCTCCGCTAGACTGATCTGTTTTTCTTCAGAATGCTGCAGCACCCGACGGATGAATTTGGAAAATAGCGTCAGATAGTGGATCGCCTGTTTGTGGGCAGCCTCCTGGATCAGACCTTTGATGGCATTCAGACAGTTGAAAATGAAATGGGGGTTCATCTGCGCGCGCAGGGCCTTGCTTTCGATCTGAAGCAGTTCGTTTTGCAGCTTGATCTTTTGCTGGGCGGCCTGCGACCTTTCCATCTGCATGCTTTTGAAGCGGGCGCCGACGATCAGACCGAACAGGACCAGTGTACCGAACAGTCCCAAAAGAAAGAAGGTGAACTTTTCATAATAGTAGAGCCTGTTCAGTTTAAACAAGAAATTATACAATATCGGGAGTAAAACCGGTAGCAAAGCCACTAAAAAGTAGCCGCTCAGAGGGATGTTCTTCCGGTAGGCCCACAGCCCGGCAATTATGATATAGAGGGCCATTACCGGATTGAGCCACACCCTTACGCTATTGGCGTAGCAGCCAAAGCAGATATCATCACTGGGCCGGCCCGTCATCCAAAAGCGAAAGAAATCCAACACAAAGAGCAGACTGAGTACCAGATAGGCGACAATCATCACATTGGCGATCCGATGGAACCGGGGTGAATGGCTTTTAAGATCCAATACGATCTGGGAGAATTTTAAAAGTCCAAAAACCGTCAGAGCCGGGGCGAGGATAGATAAGGGATCATCAAGCATCTTTGGAATGGATAATACCGATGGTGTAAACCTAAAAAGCACAGGGTCTTCCAAACCCAAAAAAGCCAAAAGGATGCACCCCAGTATTCCCAAAACATAGTAGAATAACAGCCGGTCGCGAAAGAGCAATAGCTGCAGGAAGGAGTAGATTAAAAAGAAAAGAAAACCTCCCAGCATCAGATATTTGTACATGGTCTTTTGCTGCTCCCTACGAAGATCATCCGGGTGGATATCGACCATACTTCCATTGATCGCATAGGTATTATCCTGATTGCGGGCAGCATAGCGCACATAGAGAATTATGCTGTCCTGCGGCGGTACGGAAAAAGAAAAAGCTTCCTGGCTATTGGCATCGGGTGTTGCTTCGTATCGACGGTAGTTCCCTTGCGCATCGGGCAGGAAATAGCTTATCTGTTTCCAGCGGGTGTCCAGATACGCCAGGGTTCTGGTCCGCTCGAAGGTATCGGTATTGACCACCCGCAGCCGTACCCAATGACAGGTATCGTAGGGGAAATCCTTCAGCTTGTAGCCGCTTAAATACGAGCCCTTGTCCCAGTCATCCAATACGCTATCCAGACCCTGCCGGCAACTGGCATCCGAGTAAAATTCCAGGTACGGTTGCAAGTCAACCATGCGAACCTCATTGTGGATGCCCGGGGCTTTTCTTTTCGGTAGCTCCTGCAGTACGTAAGCATTTTCCGGATGGACAAGGGATGCCGGATCTATCCGGTAAACGGAAACGGGAAATTTGGGCGGTTGCCGCCAGCAGTAAGAGCAGTCGCCGTAGGTATTATCCACGCGGATATAAACGGTCCAAATAGTATCGGCCGGCAGGTAAACCCAAAAATAAGAACCCGGACGGCGGACGGCTTTTTCGGCCGGCCTTCTCCTAAATCCCGATCGCTGATGGATCAGTGAGTCCCCGCTTTCGTAATAGATATCCACCAGATTGTGATCTTCGGAAAGTTTGCCGACAGAAAATAAAAAGGAGTCCCGTTCCGGGGATTGCAATTGCAGGCTCACCCAAAATACCTTTCGAAGATCCTTCTGGGAGCGGGTCGTGTTCGGTCCGAAGGCATGCTCTTTAGTCAGGATATCCCGGTAGGTCCATTGCCCGTTCGGATCTTCCAGCACCCGGGTATACTGGTACAGATCGTTAGCGTGTTCCCGCTCGGCCTTAAGCCCCTCGAAGTTTACAGTAAGCCGATACACCGGCGAGGATTGGGCAATCACAAAAGTTATGCGGAAAGTAAGGGCAATAATGAGGATCCCGGTTCTCATAGAAGTGTTCAGTTCTATTTCCTGAAAGATAGGCATATCAGGTGGGAAATTCCCAGCGCAAATGAGTATTCAACGTAGGCGGTGATTAACCGCCGGGAATCGCCTAAATCCCTGAATCTGCGAAGAATAAATGGTGCTCAACTTAAAATACTAAGGAATACCCCCTGATAATAATTACCGGTAGTATCCACTCCTTTCTCCTCCTAATTTTGAACCCATCAACCAACAACAAAAAACTTTTGATCATGAAACCTACTCCTACCCAAGATTCTTCCTTTGTATTTACCAGTGCCTTTCTGATCCTGATGTCCGTATTGCTGCTCCTGGCGTTTCCGCTGCTTCGATCGGCAGTGGAATTGATCCAGGCTACTATTGGGGATTTTTTAGCCGCTTTTGGTGCTGAGCTGGGGCGGAGTTATGGGCGGTAGAGGCAATTAAGACCTTCTAAGTCTTCGAGACTTACGGTATGCACACATTTTGTGTAAGTTCTTTGACAAGATTGCTACCTGAATAAATAATATCCTTCGAGGATGTTATAGAAGCGGTTTAAGCCTCTAATAAAAGTAATGGGCCCTG
>NZ_PDUD01000036.1 GCF_002646595.1 Flavilitoribacter nigricans DSM 23189 = NBRC 102662 | reverse complement strand
GCTAATCAGTTGGAATCATCTTAACGGAAAGCTCGTTGAGCTTGACGCAAAGGATATTTATCGCTTTTAACGAAATTTTGGTCGGTTTCCTTGGTTTGCAATATAGAAGACTGGGAGACTGGGAGACTGGGAGACTGGGAGATGGGGAGACGGGGAAAGTGAATTGCTTTTCTCCCTTTCTCAGTGTGTCTTGGTCACCTCCGCTACCCATTTTGAAAAAATGTCCAGTAGTATGATGCTACACTTTACCAGCACCTTATCCATTTTAATCAAAACAATTATGAAAAACCAACTAAACAAATTCTTCGGAGCGGCTATGGTCCTCGGGCTTTTGTTAGCCTGCGGCACCGAAAAGGAACCGCTTCCCGAACTGACTTATACCGGAACGGAACCCCGGGTACAGGACCCACTGCCACCGGAAGCCTCCCAAAAACACATTCAGGTGCCGGAAGGCTTTGAGACCGTTTTATTTGCTGCCGAGCCGGATATCATTAACCCGATCGCTTTTGCCTGGGACGAAGGCGGCCGTTTATGGGTGGTCCAGTCTATGGATTACCCCCACGAACTGGCCAACGAAGTGGGCGGGGACCGAATTACGATCTGCGAAGATACCAACGGCGATGGCCGGGCCGATAAATTCACCGATTTTGCCACCGAGCAGAGCCTGAGTACCGGGATCACCGTGGTAAAAGGCGGCGTGATCGTCGCCCAGGCTCCCGAAATGGTATTCCTGGAAGATACCGACGGGGATGATAAAATGGACAAACGGACCGTCCTTTTTGATGGCTTCGGTACCTGGGATACCCACGCCGGACCTTCTAATCTAAGATACGGCCCGGATAACTGGATCTGGGGATCAGTCGGTTATTCCGGCTTTGAAAATGAATTCAACGGCGAGCAGGTTAACTTCACCCGGGGCGTATACCGCTTTTCCAAAGACGGGAAGAATTTTGAACCCGTCGGCGGTTTCAATAACAATACCTGGGGGATGGGGATCACGGCGGATTTTGAGATATTTGGCTCTACGGCCAACAACAATCATTGTTGCTATGTAGGCATTCCACTCAAACACTACGAGTACCTGGGAGAGCGTCCGGAATGGGCAATCAATGCCGATTTCATTCAGGGGCACTACGAGATCACGCCGGTGGATACCATCCCGCTCCAGCAGGTCGATGTTCGCGGCGGATATACCGCTGCCGCCGGAGCTAATTTTTACACCGCCGAAAATTATCCCGAATCCTACCGCAATCAGATGTACGTCAACGAACCGACAGGTCATCTGGTTCACCTGGCCCGGATCGTACCCGACGGTGCCGGTTACAAAGAAGAAGATGGCGGCAATATATTCGCCAGTACGGATGCTTGGACCGCTCCGGTATTTACGGAAACGGGGCCCGACGGCAACCTATGGGTGGCCGACTGGTACAACCCCGTGATCCAGCACAATCCGGATAAAAGAGGCATGGACAATCAGATCTGGAACGACGAGAAAGGGGAAGGCAATGCCCACCTCAATCCGCTCCGGGATAAACGGCACGGCCGCATCTATATCATTAAACACGAAGATGGTCGCAAACCGGCGATCCGTTCTCTCGAACCGGAAAATCACGACGACCTGATGGCCGGGCTGCAGAGTTCCAACATGTTCTGGCGCACTACCGCCCAGCGCCTGATCGTAGAGAACAAGATCACCGATCTGATCCCGGAATTGATCGAACTGGCGGGTAAAAACGCGTCAGGCCTGAACGGCGCCGCCATCCATGCGCTCTGGACCTTAAAGGGACTGGGCGCACTGGACGGATCCAATGCCGACGCTACGGAAGTACTGAAAAAGGCATTGTCTAATTCGTCGGACGGCGTTAAGCGGGCCGGTTTGGCGCTCCTGCCCCGGGACGACAACGGTAGCGAGCAGCTGCTGGCATCCGGTCTGTTGCAATCCGAAAACCTACACCTGCGCCTGGCCGCGGCTCTAACCGCCAGCGAGTTACCGGAAACGGCGCCCCTGTACGAAGCCATGGAACAGTTTGCCGGCGAAAGCGACAATCAGGCGGACAAATGGCTGAGCGCGGCAACCCGTATCTATTTCCGGGAACGGGGAGAGGTGGATACCGAAGAAGCGGATGATGCGCCCTTCCAGGCGGATAAAACGATCCAGTTGAATACTGTCAGCCAAAAGATGGCCTACGATAAAACCCTGCTGTACGCAACGGCCGGCCAGCAGTTGGAGATCGTACTGACCAACCGGGATCAGATGCCCCACAATCTGGTACTTCTCGAAGCGGGTAGTCTGGAATCATTCGGAAAATTGGTGGATCAGTTCCTGCAAAGTCCGGATGCGGCAGCGATGGAGTATGTGCCCAAATCCAGGTACGTGCTGGGTGCAACGAGCATGCTGGATCCCGACGAGAAGGGAACCATCCGGTTGACATTACCCGACGAGCCCGGTGATTATCCCTTTATCTGCACTTTCCCCGGGCATTGGCGGATGATGCAGGGTATCCTTCGGGTGAGCCCCAAAGGCACCTTCGTTTCCGAAGATCCCAATGCTCTACAGGTCGCGTCCATGGGTGGTGGCAGTTCCCACAATTTCCTGAAATTTTTCGGAGCAGCCGACGGGCAGGTCTTAAGTCGGAATGGGGATGTAAACTTCACCTTTACGGAAAAATCGGATGAGCTGGAAGACCTTTTGGAGGATGCCGACGTATTGATCATTTCCAACAACAAAGCATTCGATCCCAGCACCCAACAGCGGATTTTTTCAAAAGTCAACCAGGGTATGCCGATGCTTATCTTTCACCCCAGCATCTGGTACAACTGGCAGGACTGGCCGGAATACAACCGGGAACTCGTGGGTGGCGGTTCGAGATCACACGAAAAGTTGCAGGAATTTGAGGTTCGGGTCACCAAACCCAATCACCCCATCATGAAAGGAGTGCCGGCAAAATTCAGGATCACTGATGAACTTTATCGCTACGAGAAAGATCCTGCGGGTACGGACATTGAGGTATTGGCGGTGGGCCGGGGATTGGAATCCGGCGAGGAATATCCGGTAGTCTGGATCGTCAAACACGGTAAAGCCAAAATCATTGGTAATACCCTGGGCCACGATGAACGGGCCCACGACTTGCCTGCCTACCAAACTATCCTAACCAATAGTTTAAATTGGGTGAAGGGATCACCGGCTTTCTAAATACCAATAGCTCCGGCTTCCACCCGGTAAATATCTGCCGGGTGGAAGTCGAATCTACATTATCCTAAAAGCTATTGGCAATGGCTACGAAGTCTTCCGCTTTCAGGGAAGCACCACCGATCAGGCCACCGTCTACGTCGGGCTGGCTGAAGATCTCCTTGGCATTACCCGGCTTACAACTCCCGCCGTACAGGATAGACGTAGCTTCCGCTACTTCCGCACCGTATTGCTCACTGATCATTTCGCGAATAGCCGCATGCATTTCCTGCGCCTGCTCCGGGCTGGCCGTACGGCCGGTTCCGATCGCCCATACCGGTTCGTAGGCAATAACGATCTTGCCGAAAGCATCCGCCGACAGGTGAAATACACTGCCGCTCAGTTGTTCCTTAACCAGGGCAACGTGATTTTCCGCTTCCCGCACATCCAGTTTTTCACCGCAGCAGAAAATAGGGATTAGGCCGTGGGCCAGGGCGATGTCTACCTTTTTAGCCAGCAGGGCTTCATCTTCACCAAAGTACTCCCGACGCTCGGAGTGCCCCAGGATCACGTATTCTGCCCCTACAGATTTCAGCATGGATGCGGAGATCTCTCCGGTGTACGCTCCGCTTTCCTCCTGGTGGCAGTTTTGTGCGGACAGATGCAGGTTGTCGGTGCCGTCGATGATCTCGCTTACGGCGGATAGATGGATAAAGGGCGTACCCAGAATGAGTACGACATCCGAAGCGGATTTTTGCGCCGCTACGGCTTTGGCCAGGTCCTTGCCTTCGGCCAGGTCTTTATTCATTTTCCAGTTACCCGCAACGATCTGTTGTCTTTTCATAAGTTGTTATATTTCGATATCAATTTTATCTCCAAGATATTTAGGTTGTTTCCGCAGAAAATAAACGTCCAGTACGGCTTTTACCCGCGCCAGATATTCCCGGCCCAGCAGCCAGCTCTGGTCGAAATTCTCGATACTATCGGCATTAAAGGCAACGGCCTTCATGCCAAAAGCCCGGGCGATAAAAACCGCGCGCTCGTTGTGAAACGGCTGGGAAACGACCGTGAACTGCTCCCGCTGGAAAACTTCCCGGCAGCGCACTACCGAATCCAGGGTACGAAACCCGGCATAGTCCAGCGTGATGGCGGAAGCGGGTACTCCCCTCTTTTCCAGAGCTTCCTGCATGGCCGCCGGTTCGTTGTACGCTTCCCGGCTGTTGTCCCCACTCAGTAAAAGGTGTTTGACTTTCCCGCTTTTGTACAATGCCGCAGCGGCATCCATGCGGGTTTCAAAGTAGAGATTCGGTCGGCCGTCCGCCAGTACGGAGGCAGTACCGAGTACCAGCGCTATGTCATTTGGAGGTAATTGGTCAGGAGCATCGAAAATATGGGCCTTGGCCCGGCTTTTCACCCAGAGATTGCAGATAAAGATACCTGCGATCACGCAAAGGAACGAAATAATCAGCCAAATGCCTACTTTTCTCAGTGGAGCGATTTTCATGCGTTCGGGGCATTTACATTTTTGGGAATGCGGATCGGGCAAAGACCGATGATCCGGGATCATCCACTTTGTCGTGTCCGTTTACTTTTACCTATTATGAACCCATTTCCCGCCCCGCGGGATCGTTTACTTTTCTTCCTTCTCCGCCTGGCGCTTGGCCCGGGCTATTTCCTGATACTTTACATTAGCCTCAATGGTATGCCCCGGACGGCTCCAGCGGATCTTCTCTTTCGGGCCTTCATCCACCAGCACTTCAGCGGGTTCCCTGGCCTCCGGACGTTCTCCTTTTGCGAAAGGTTCGGTGGGTTTCAGCCCGAGCAGGTGGAACATTTCCAGATCCTCAAACATTTCCGGGTTGGGAGTTGTGAGCAGTTTATTACCCGCAAAGATCGAACCGGCACCGGCCATAAAACACAGGGCCTGCCCCTCGTAGCTCATATTGGTCCGGCCGGCGGATAGGCGCACCGTACTCTTCGGCATCACTATCCGGGCCGTAGCGACCATCCGGATCATATCCCAGATGGCTACGGGTTCCTGATCTTCCATCGGCGTACCTTCTACCGCTACCAGTGCATTGATGGGAACAGATTCCGGCTGGGGATCCAGGTTGGATAAGGTGATCAGCATCTTGCAGCGGTCTTCCACGGATTCGCCCATGCCGATGATGCCTCCGGAGCAAACGGTCATTTTGGTTTTCCGGACGTTGTCCAGCGTCTGCAAACGGTCTTCGTAGCCGCGGGTGGAAATGATCTCTTTATAGTATTCTTCCGAAGAATCCAGGTTGTGGTTGTAGGCGTATACTCCGGCGTCTGCCAGTTTCTTGGCCTGACTCTCCGTGACCATACCGAGGGTACAGCAGACCTCCATATCCAGGGAGTTTACCGTACGCACCAGATCCAGCACGTGATCGAACTCCGCATCGTCTTTCACATTCCTCCAGGCAGCGCCCATGCACAAACGGCTTGAGCCTAAAGACTTGGCCCGCATTGCGGCCGTCCGGACCTGGTCGGTGGTCATCAGATCATTCTTCTCAATATCCGTATGATAGCGGGCGGCCTGCGGACAGTAACCGCAATCTTCGGGGCAGCCACCGGTCTTGATCGACAAAAGTGTACTGATCTGTACTTCCCGGGGATCGTGATGCTGGCGGTGTACGGTTGCCGCTCGAAATACCAGTTCCAACAGAGGCATGTTGTACACATCCAGTACTTCTTCCAGGGTCCACTTTTTCTCAGTATGATTCATATCTACGGTGTTAATTTGAAATGGGTGTGCCATTCGGTAACACACCGGTCAGGGTGCAAAGATAAAATCTCCCGTGATTTAGAGGGTAAGTTGGCGGACGTATCTTAAGGTTGTTCGGAAGATAGTAACGGAACACTCCACCATAGCCGGATCTTTCCGCTATGGTCGTAGCGATAAGGCCCGGCTACCGGTCTTGGCCAAGCCCACCAAAGGTCAGCGCCGGATGATCACACTCACCGCATTACCACCGAATCCCATGGCGTTGATCATGATCGTACGGATCGAATCGGGAGGAGCGGAGTCAGGCTGCATATAGGGAATTGTATAGGCGGTGTCTTCCTGTAACATCAGCAAGGCCATTTCCAGGCTCAGTGCACCGGAAGCTCCCAGCGAATGCCCCAGCTTCCATTTGTTGCCAGTCAGGAAAGGTTCCCGCCCACCGAATACGGAACGAACGGCTGTTACTTCGGCAGCATCTCCCTTGCGGGTACCGGGAGCGTGGCAGATCACAGCGTCTACCGTTTCCAGTTCGGCTTCCCGCAGCGCCTGCCGCATGGCGCGCTGCAGCGCACCGGCGTCCTTCGACACCGATGTAGGCGAGGTGGGAACTTCCTGGGCCGATCCCATTCCGGCGATCCAGGCCAGGGGAGCCTGTGGTTCCGTTTCCAGAGCGAAAACGGCGGCACCTTCACCCAGCACCATCGTATTGGTGCGGGCCTCCGGGTCCAGACTGCGGCAGGGGAATTCCGTAGGTTCCGGATGGGCGTAAATGCGCAGGGCTTTCATCTGAGCGACTGTAAAATCAGTGAGCGGCGCTTCGCTGCCTCCCGCCAGGAAATAACGGCAGCGCCCAGATTCCAGCCAGGCTACCGCATTGAGTAATGATTGAAGTCCGCTGCTACAAGTCACTGAATGACTTATGCTTGGGCCATCGACCTGCAGATAAGCCCCTAACCAGGAGGAGATATTGCCCAAAGTAGTAGTCGGCGAACTGAGCGGCGAAAGTCCCTCCCCGTCGGCGTATTCGCGAAAGTAATGCTCCCAAAGCCCGGTGGCTCCCCGGGAAGATCCGATGTTGATCCCGATCGGGATCTCTTGGGACCAGGCCAGTTTTTCCCAAAACTGATCAACGGCCAGCAGGGTCAGCAATACACTGCGGTCGATCTGATCCAGGAAACGGGGCCGGGTGGCCAGACTGCCCCGGGGCACCGTGGTTTCCGGCAGGCGACCGGTCCAGTCTCCCAGCGATGCATCGATCTGCAGGAAACTACGATCGGTCCGATAGGCAGCCTGCACTGCCTCCCGCGATATTCCGAGGGCTGATACCGAGCCCCAGGCCGTTATGCCGATCTTGTGGTTCATGCTTGATAGCTGATAATTAGTCTGAGAGACTGTTTGCAAACTTCTGCTGCCGGAGAAAAACCCGGATTTTGGCGTCAATTGAAAGCTATTTTTCACTGCATAGCCCAGCTACGGAGTTAAAAATAGATGCAAAGTGGCGCCAAAAGCCGCGTTTTGCAACCCAGTGAGAGGTTTTCAAACAGTCTCTGAAGAAAACAAGCTCCGGGAGTTAAGGTTTAAAGGCCTCCATAGCCTCCCGCAGGGCCGCATAGATCTTCTCCAGTTGCTCATCGGTAAGGCAATAGGGCGGCATTACGTAAACCACATTACCCAGAGGGCGCAGGATGATATCCTGGTCCAGGAAGAAGTTGTACAGCTGGTCCCGCATATTGTTAAAGTAGGAAGTGGCATCCGGCGTGTGGAATTCCATGGCCAGGATGGTCCCACGGGCCCGGATATGGATCAGCGTGGGATGGGCTTTCACTTCTTCTATAAACGCCCGGTGGCGGGCGGTAAGGCGGGCAATGCTGTTCTGGCAGGTTTCACTCAGGGTAAGGTCCATGCTGGCCAGTGCAGCAGCGCACCCCAATGGATTGGCCGTAAACGAATGGCCGTGGAACAAGGTCCGTTTTTTATCCTCTGAATAAAAGGCATTGAATATATCCGCCGTACAGACCGTAGCGGAAAGCGGCAATACCCCTCCGGTCAGTCCTTTGGCCAGACACATCAGATCCGGAGTTTCCTCCAGGTAATCGCAGGCAAAGATCTTACCGGTGCGGCCAAAGCCCGTCATCACTTCGTCCGCGATTGCCAGTGCGCCGTGTTCGTGGCAGCATTTGATCAGTGCGTCCAGCGCTTCCGGTTCGTACATCAGCATACCGCCGGCGCCCATGATGAGCGGTTCGAAGATAAAGGCACAGGTATCGCCCTGCTTCAGAATAGCTTCCAGTGCGTCCAGACTTTCCTGTTCCCGACCGGGAAAGGGTGCCGGAATGCGATCCACCCGGAAAAGGTGTTTCTCGAAGGCATCGAATAGGGCCAGTTCCCCACTGAGGGACATCGCACCGAAGGTCTCTCCGTGGAAAGCCTGCTCGAAAGCGATGATACCCGGCCGGCTCATCCCCTGATTGTAAAAATACTGGATGGCCATTTTCACGGCGATCTCGACGGCCGTTGAGCCATTGTCGGAATAAAAGACCCGGGCCATATTGCCCGGCAGGATATCGATTAGCTTCTCCGCCAGATCTACGGCGGGAGGATGGGTAAAACCGGAAAAGATCACATGCTCCAGTTCCAGGGCCTGAGCGGCGATCCGTTCGGCAATGTACGGATGACTGTGCCCGTGGATATTGACCCACCAGGAAGAGATACCGTCGATCAGCGTTCTACCGTCTTCCGTAAATAACAAGGCACCTTCACCCTTCACGATCGGCAAGGGGCTCGGTGCCGTTTTCATCTGTGTATAAGGATGCCACACGTACTGGGCATCCCGGGATAACAAATCACTCATATATCAGTTTCACTACTCTACTTCCACGATCATTTCGATCTCTACCGCTATGTTGCGGGGCAGGGATCCCATGCCCACGGCCGCGCGGGCGTGTCTTCCTTTATCGCCGAATACTTCCACCATGAGATCGGAAAAGCCGTTGATCACCTCGGGATGATTGGTAAATTCCGGGGTCGCATTGACCATCCCCAGCACTTTAACCACTCTTTTCACCCGGTTGAGATCTCCGATCTCGGCCTTCAGGGCGGCGAGTTGCACGATGGCGGCCTGGCGCGCTGCGGCGTAACCTTCCTCTTCAGTGAGGTCCTGACCCAGTTTGCCGGTAATATACCCGCCCTCGGGTTTGGAGGGGCCTTTGCCGGCCATGAAGATCAGGTTGCCGGTCTGAACGGCGTTGACGTAGTTGGCCACCGGGGGCGAAACTTCCGGCAGGGTAATTCCCAGCTCAGCCAGTTTAGCCTCCACATCCGGGCCGCCCTGCTGGGCTTTGGCCACCGGCATTTCTTCCGAAGCGGTTGTATCCGGATTTCCACAGGCAAAGAACAGGAAGATACTGCAAAGCAGGATGGTTGTAATCCTCAATCTTCTCATATATTGTAGGTTTAAGGTGAGACTCACAAGGATCTCCCGGGATCAGACATCGAAGAAAGAGAGGAGATCGGAAATGCGTTCCCGCAGTTCTTTCCGGTCCACGATAAAATCGAGGAACCCGTGTTCCAGCAGGAATTCTGAGGTCTGAAAATCCTCCGGCAGATCGCGTTTGATCGTTTCCTTGATCACCCGCGGACCGGCAAAACCGATCAGCGCCTCCGGTTCGGCGAAGTTAATATCTCCCAGCATAGCGAAGGAAGCCGTCACACCACCGGTGGTCGGATCCGTCAAAAGCGAGAAATAAGGGATCTTGTGCTTAGCCAGCTGGCTGAGCTTGGCCGACGTCTTGGCCATCTGCATCAGGGAGAAGGCCGATTCCATCATGCGGGCGCCGCCCGTCTTGGAGATGATCAGCAGTGGAATGCGATTTTCCCGGCAGTGGTCGATCGCCATGGCGATCTTTTGCCCGACTACCGATCCCATCGAACCGCCGATAAAGCTGAAGTCCATTGCGGCAATTACCAGCGGGCGCCGGTTTACCTTGCCTTTAGCCACCGAAATAGCTTCGGTCAGTCCGGTCTTATTGTAGGCATCATCCAGACGTTTCTTATAAGGCTTGAGGTCGACGAAATTGAGCATATCCTGCGAGCGCAGGTCCATGAACATCTCTTCGAAAACACCGTCAAAGATCAATCCGAAATAATCCTCGGAACCAATGCGGACATGATAATTGCACTGCGGACATTTAAAGAAGTTCTCCTTGAGTTCTTTCATGGTACTGGTCTCTTTACACCGCTTACATTTGTACCACAAGCCCTCTGGAGCTTCTTTTTTATTTCTAGTTGCTGTTTGTATACCGTCCTTAAGTCGTTTGAACCACCCCATGAATGCTGTTCATTTAGGCCCGTACCTGATCACGCTTCGCCGTGGCGACGGATGATCAGGTGCGTGCATACCTGATTTCAGAACTTTTGCCTTTTCAAAGGTAATAATTTCGAAAAGGCTTTAATGATTTGAGTAAATTTCGGAACAAAATTAAAAATACGAAGGAGATATTTAGCAGGATTGGTCCAACTATTTACTTACAACGCCCCCCAAATACCGGCTACAGGCCCGAAATACGGGCCCTTTTACTCAATTTTTAGTAGCGGAAATTTTTTACCGTATCCACAAAAGTACGCACCTTTTCCACTTCGATATCCGGATATAGCCCGTGCCCGAGGTTAACAATCTGCCGGCCGCCGAAAGCGCGGATCATTTCCCGGGTAGAAGCGATGATAGAATCGTGGGAAGCGTACAACTGGCAGGGGTCCATATTGCCCTGCAGCACCTTATCCCCTACCAGCGGGCGGGCAAAGGAGGGATGGGTATTCCAGTCCAGTCCGATCACCTCGCAATCGATCTGCCCCAGGTCTTCCAGTGCGAACCAGGCATTTTTGGCAAAAACGGTCACCGGAACGGTGGATATGGCCTGACTGATCCGCCGCAGATACGGCACGGCAAAGGTGCGGTACTGCTCCGGGCTCAGAATGCCGGCCCAGGAATCAAACAACTGGATCAGGCTGACACCGTGCTCGGCCTTGGTCTGCAGATAGCTGATCGTAGCCCGGGTGATCTTATCGAGTAAAAGGTGAGCCAGTTCGGGCTCGGTATACAGGAATTTCTTCGCTTTGGAGAAGGTTTTGCTGCCGGAACCTTCCACCATGTAGGCCAGAATGGTCCAAGGAGCACCGGCGAAACCGATCAGCGGTACGCGGCCGTCCAGACCTTTAACGGTAGCGTCCAGCGCATGGTAGACATATTCCAGATGAGCGGCGGCGTCATCGCCGCTGCGCAGACCTTCGATATCGGCCCGGTTCTGGATCGTTTTGGGGAAAAGAGGACCCCGCTTTTCCACCATCTGGTATTCCAGTCCCATGGCCTCGGGGATCACCAGAATATCGGAAAAGATGATCGCCGCGTCTACGCCCCATTCATCGATGGGCTGAATGGTGACCTCGGCCGCCAGTTCGGGTGTTTCTACCAATTCTTTAAATCCGGAGAGTTTGCCGCGCAGGGCGCGATACTGAGGCAATACCCGGCCGGCCTGCCGCATCAGCCATACCGGCGGGCGTTCCACCTGCTCCCCCCGAACGGTACGCAATAAAAGGTCATTTTTCAATTTCATGGAGCAATATTAGCAGATTAGTTCGGTACGCACCAGCCCCCCGGAGTCTTTGACCCAATTTTTACAATTCTGTTGTATAATCGCGGAGCGGTTCTGCCATTCTCCACAAAATTGTATATTTTGGTGCCGCTGCTGTAATGGTCGGAAGGGAGTCCCGAACTATACTCGATGCAAAGTGGCCCGGGAGCTTCCCAAACCGCTTCGGTCAGTATATACTGCACTCAAATTGGTTTGATCCGGACTGGGTCTGACCCGTCAGGCCTCCAATCAATTTTACGTCAGTATGCTCTTGCGAATGCCATGATTTAGCATTCTGAATTTTATCAATTGAACAATCCATATTCATGAAAAAACTTGCCTTGCACTGGCAGATCCTCATCGGCATGCTGGCCGGTGTCGCTTTCGGATTGGTAGCTGCCCAGTTATCCTGGAACCAATTCGTCATCGACTGGATCAAGCCGTTCGGTACGATCTTCATCAATTCCCTGAAGCTCATCGCCATTCCGCTGATCGTAGCTTCACTGATCAAGGGCGTGAGTGATCTGCAGGATATCTCCAAGCTTTCCCAGATGGGAGGGCGAACGATCGGGATCTACATCATCACCACCGTCGTGGCGGTATCCCTCGGTCTGATCGTCGTGAACCTTTTCCAACCCGGCGGACTCATCGAAGAATCGACCCGGACGGAGCTGATGGAGACCTACGGCGGAGATGCGGCCGGCAAGATCGCCGACGCCGAACGGCAGAAAGGCCAGGGGCCACTGCAGCCGCTGATCGATATCGTACCGGACAACATTGTGAACGCCGCCACCGACAACGGCAATATGCTGCAGGTCATCTTCTTCGTCATATTTTTCGGGATCGGCCTGATCCTGATCCCCAAAGATAAAGCCAAACCGGTCAAAGACTTTTTCGACGGCCTCAACGAGGTGATCCTCAAGCTGATCGATCTGATCATGCTGGGGGCGCCCTACGGCGTATTCGCCCTACTGGCCGCGCTGGTGGTAGAATCGCCCAGCGCCGACCTTTTTGCCGCCCTGATCGGGTATTCCCTGTGCGTACTGCTGGGGCTGGGCATCATGGTCTTTATCTTCTACCCCACCCTGGTTCGGATATTTACCGGCCGTTCCTATTCCTTCTTTTTTAAAGGGATCTCTCCGGCCCAGTTGCTGGCCTTCTCCACCAGTTCGAGTGCGGCTACCCTGCCGGTGACCATGGAGCGGGTGCAGGAACACCTGGGTGTAGAGGAAGAAGTGACCAGTTTTGTACTGCCCATCGGAGCTACCATTAATATGGATGGGACCAGTCTCTACCAGGCCGTTGCGGCGGTATTCATCGCCCAGGCCTTCGGGATGGACCTTACGCTGGGGGCTCAGTTGGGGATCATCGTCACGGCTACCTTGGCATCCATCGGTTCGGCGGCCGTACCCGGTGCGGGCATGGTCATGCTCGTGATCGTACTCGGACAGGCGGGTATCCCAGAAGCCGGTCTGGCCCTCATTTTCGCCATCGACCGGCCGCTGGATATGTGCCGTACGGTGGTGAACGTCACCGGTGACGCCACGGTCTCCATGCTGGTGGCCAAGAGTGTCGGCAAACTGGGAGACCCTGAGGTAAAAGACTGGGATGATTACTACCAGAAGGAAAAGGCTGCGAGCTGATTATCAGTTCGTTTGCAAGCATAAAGGAGGCCGCCTGCGGGCGGCTTCTGAAACAAATTTTAACATAAATCGTACACAGAGAACATGAGCCAGGAGAAGCTGGGCATAGGATCACGGGTGAAACATCCCGCATACGGCAACGGCGCCATTATCAGATTGCACAAAGCGGCCTACGAATGCTGCTTTATGCTCTACGGTATCAAGCACGTTGGCCTGGATTATGACAAATGGGAGATCGTAGAGGCCCTTCCGGCCGAGGAGACCGTGAGCTTTTCCGAAGCGGAAAAGTCCCTGATGAAGATACTGCGTAATTTTTCCGATATAACGGAGGAAATTCCGCTGGGAGATCGCTGGCAGGGCGGGATGATGATCCTGCGGCCGGAAGATGATTCCCTCAAAGAAAAGGAAATACCGATTGAAACTTTTTTCCACAAAATCGTTATGGTTAGAGATCGCCTGCGGGTGATGGAACAAAGGATCAACAGCAGCGCCCTGACAGACGAGGAGAAAGTCAACCTACAGCAATACATTACCCGTATCTACGGTAGCCTGACGACTTTCAATGTGCTGTTTAAACACAAGGATGATTCCTTTGTTGGAGAAAAAAGTTAACTACAGTTTTAGCCGGCAAGCCGGACGGTCCTCCCTGCGGTGTACCGAATTCCGGAACCGACCTTAAAACTGATTCCGACACTACCCAAAACCGAAAGCTTCTATGTTGGTAAAATATAGGCTGGTATTTGCTTTTATCCTGTTCTCTCTTTCAAGCTGTTTTGTAATTGAGAATACGTTTACCGGTTTACCGCCGGGAAAATGGCGGGCGGTTCTAAAGTTAGAGCCCAAACAGATCACCCCGAACCCGAAGGGTCAGCCCCTGCCGGAAAAGCTCAATCTCAAATTTGAGGAAGTCACGGCGGGTGAATTACCCTTCAATTTCGAAGTGATCTACGAAAATGAGACGGATTTTTACATTGAGATCAGAAATGGTGAGGAGCGTATCCGGCTGGACGATATCGTCATGGGTCGCGATCCCCGTACCGCCAAAGACACCATACTGATCGATATTCCCATATTCGATTCCTACTTCAAAGGCATCTACGAGGAGAACCTGATCGAAGGGACCTGGGTGGTCCGCAACCGGGAAGAATACATTATTCCCTTTGTAGCCCGCTTCGGCCAGGATCATCGGTTCACTACCCTGCGCAAGGATCCCGTCATGGACCTGAGCGGAAAATGGAAAACCTTTTTCGAGGTGGATACCGATAATCCCCTGCCGGCGATCGGCGAATTCCAGCAGGATGGGAATCACCTGTTGGGCACTTTTCGGACCGAAACCGGTGATTACCGATTCCTGGAAGGAACCGTACAGGCTGATAAATTATATTTATCTTGTTTTGACGGCAGCCACGCCTTTCTTTTCGAAGGGAAGATCCAGCCGGACAGTACCATCATCGGTATCTTCCGGTCCGGCAAGCACTACAAAACGATCTGGGAAGCCCAACTGGACCCCACTTTTACACTGGCCGATCCGGATTCGCTGACTTCCATGAAGGAAGGTGAACAGAGCATCAGCTTTAGCTTCCCGGATGCCGAAGGGAATATAATATCCCTGAGCGACAAACGTTTTGAAAATAAGCCGAAGATCATTCAGTTGATGGGCACCTGGTGTCCGAACTGCTGGGATGAAACCAAATTCCTGATCGATTACATTCAGGAGTATTCCCCGGAAGGCATTGAGTTCCTTGCCCTCGCTTTCGAGAAATACCGGGATAAAGACCGGGCACTGCGGGCAATTGACACTTACCAAAAACGCATGAACCTGCCCTACCCTATTCTCTGGGCCGGTTTTCACGAGAAAGCAGAAGCCCTGGAAGCGCTGCCTATGCTCCGGAATATCGACGCATTTCCCACCCTGATCTTTTTGGATCGGAATAATCAGGTGGTCAAGATACATTCCGGCTTCAACGGGCCGGCAACCAGTAAATACGATGAATTTGTCTCAGATTTTAATAAAACGGTACAATCCCTGGCAATCGCTCAGTAGCGATCAACATTTCAAAACCAAGTGTAATATTCACAAATCATGGAACAACAACATATTGCGCTAGCTTATTGCATAGATAACGTCCAGTTGGCGGAGAAAATCGCCCAGGAGTTGTCTTCAGTAGGTCACGCTCCCCAGCATTATTACGGTTCAAAATCTAGTCCTGACAAACCCCTGTTCGATCAGTTGGAAAACCACAGCGGCCCGATCCTGCTGTTGGTGACCGACAACTTCCTGCGGTCAGCCCAGTGTATGGTCAACGGCCGTGAGTTCATGCAGGACAACCGCGACGCCGTACTGCCCATCGTAGCGGACGGTGTCCGACAGGACGAATCCCGCAATGCCTACGCGGTACCGACCCAGTTCGAAAGGATCAGCGATATTATTCAGTATATCAATTACTGGCAGGATCAGTACCTGGATCTGCGTCGTCAGAAACGGGAACTGGAGGACGAGATCGACGAAGAGACTTTCAGCGACCACCTGCGCTCCGTAAGGGCCATCAGTGGGGAGACCAGCGAGTTCCTCCGGCTGTTGCGCAATACCGAACACGTCACTTACGAAGAACTGGAAGAAACGGACTACGAAATGATCTTCCGCTTCATCGGCGATATCAATGGCTGGGAAAAACTGAAAAAGGCCCGTGCCTCGCGGGTGATGGATCGCGTACCGGCGGAGGCCGTGGAAGCTGCATCGAACCGCAATTCCGAGCCAATGGACGACGAACCACCGGTAGATATCCAGGATATCCCCGGGATGGATATGCTCCCGGATGATCCGGAAGAAGAAATAGAGGACGACGGCGATCTGGTGCCGGACGAGACGGAAGAAGAGATCGTATCCGATACTTCCTATCAGATCGAAGAAGAGGTGGAGGAGATCGAGGAAGAAATTGAAGAGCATATCCTGGTAGAGGATGATATCCCGGCCGAATCGTCATCCGGCCCCGAAGAGATCCACCAGAACGGCGCGGTGTACGCCACCGAAGAAGAAGAGGAGGAGGAAGACGAAGAGGAAGAGCTGGTAAGCGCTCTGGATCCGAACTACATATTGGAAAATCTGCACGACTGGGTAAGCGGCGGCCAGACGGAAAAAGCGATCGCCGAATTGCAAAATGCGCTCCAACAGCATCCGGAACATCTGGCGATGCGGTACCAGCTGGCGCATTTGCTGGTCCAGCACGAGGACGACTTCAGCGAAGCCCGGAGTCAACTGGCTACCCTGCTGAAATACGACAGCAAACATACCGGAGCGCTCTTCCTGAGCGGCGAACTGTCCGAGATCGAAGAGGATTTCGACGAAGCCGTCGGATTCTATCAGGACGTAGCGGCCATTGACAGCAAGTTTCCGGAAGTGCACTATCGACTGGGGCTCATTCTGGCCCACCAGTTTGAAGATACCCAGGACCACGCCATGATGGAATTCCGGCAGGCCATCGCCCAGCATCCGGAAAATGCCGATGCACACTACCAGTACGCCATGCTGCTCAATGAGCACCAGAAAGCGCTGGACGCCGCCGCAATTGAATTCATGGAAACCCTGAGGCTCCAACCTAACCACCCCTTTGCGTACTACGATCTGGCCATCTTGTACCACACGCAGGGGAATTTGGAAAAAGCTCAGGAGGCCTATCTAAAAGCCAAAGCCCTCAATCCGGAAGTAGAAACGCCCGAGAACGATCTGGCCTTTGGCCTGACCGCTCCCGCCGAACCGGAACCGGTAGCAGAAGAACCGGTAGAGCGGATTGCGGTGGAGCCGAAATCTCAGAACGGTGTAGTAGAAGAACACATTAAAGAAAATCAGGAAGCAGCCATTACGACGCCGGCTTCCCCCGAAAATACAGTGGAAATGGAAACGACGGAAGCTACCATGGAAAAATCCAACAGTGAACTCATCATCGAACGGGACGCACTGGCGGCCCTGAAGGAGAATATCTTCCGCCTGGAAGAAATGATCAAAGCACGCGACGAGGAACAGGAAAAACTGAAGCAGCAACGCCCCGGCAACGGCAAAACCGTCATGGTGACTGGCGCTACTTCCGGTATCGGAAAAGCGACCGCCGAGATCTTTGCCCGCAATGGTTTCCGCGTGATCATCACCGGACGGCGCAGTGACCGCCTGGACGCCATCGAAAAGGGGCTGCAGGATGAATTCCACACGGATGTACACAGCCTCAATTTCGATGTACGCCAGGTAGAAGCCGTGGAAAATGCCATAAATCAGCTTCCCGAAGACTGGAAAAATATCGATATCCTCATCAACAATGCCGGCAAAGCCAAAGGTCTGGATCCCATCCACCAGGGCCGCCTGGAGCACTGGGAGGAAATGATCGACACCAATATCAAAGGTCTGCTTTACCTGACCCGTGCCGTATCACCCTACATGGTAGCGCGCCAGCAGGGCCAGATCATCAACGTCTGCTCTACGGCCGGCAAGGAGGTCTACCCCAACGGTAATGTCTACTGTGCCACCAAACACGCCGTGGATGCACTCACCAAAGCCATGCGCCTGGACCTGCACAGCTACAACATCCGGATCGGACAGGTGGCTCCGGCCCACGTCGAGGAAACGGAATTCGCCGAAGTGCGCTTCGACGGTGACAAGGAACGGGGCGCCAAAGTTTACGAGGGCTTCCAGCCTCTGACTTCGGTCGATGTAGCGGAAGCGATCTACTTCATGGCTACCCGCCCCACGCACGTCAATATCCAGGATGTGGTGATGCTGGGAACGCAACAGGCGAGTAGTACGGTGATTGATCGGTCGGGACGATAGTTTTGACTCCCCGGGAGCGAATGGTTAATGATATATTCCGGGGATGCCCTTTGAGCGGTGGAAATGTGTGAATGTGTGAATGTGTGAATGTGTGAACGTTTGAATGTGGTGCATTTTTGCTTTGGATGCCATCTATTGCTCAATGGGCAATTGTTTTCTAAATGGATCTATAGAGTAGGTCCACCTGCCTTTTTTGCAGTTTTTTTGAAAATATCTTATTCAATTTTATGGAAATACTCGGTTTTGCCACCCTTATCTAATAAAACCATGGCCAAAATCGAAAAATTTGAAGACCTGCAATGCTGGCAGAAAGCCAGAGAGTTAACCCGGCTGGTATATTCTCTGGAAGGGCCAATTACTACCAATTGGTCGATTAAAGATCAATTTCAGCGGGCTTCTCTTTCCATTATGAATAATATCGCAGAAGGGTTTAATCGTTTCTCCAATCGGGAAAAAATTCGTTTCCTCGAAATTGCCCAAAGTTCCGCCAATGAAGTAAAGAGTATGATCTACGTCCTGAAGGACCTGAATTATCTTATCGATGATCAGATTACGGAATTGTTTATGCTGGTTGAAGAAACCAAAGCTAAAATATTGGGATTGATCAGATATCTCAAGAACAAGGGATAAAAGAAAATGCCCAGGCTACCGATAAATTCAGGCAGTCTGGGCATTTTTTAATTCGAAAAGGAAAGCAACCTTCCAACGTTCAAACATTTCCACGTTCAAACATTCACACATTTCCACATTAAAACATTCCCTCAACTCTCCTCCTTCATCCGAATATTAGCCACCACATATTTTCCAACTTTTTCACCCTGAGCCACGCCATTATCGATTGCGGGGCGATAGTGGATACCACCGTACAGGCGGCTCACCGCCGCTTCCTCCGAGGCTTCCAGGAAAGAATTGAAATCCCGTGAAGGAAGGCCGTATTCCTCCTCCACATCATCGTGGTAGGCGAAATTATCTCCGAAAATAGAGGTAAGTGCGATGGCCGCAGAGCGGGAGATCACACTGTGCCCACTGGTGTATTCGGGAAAGGGAGGAGTTTGCAGCGCCGGGGCCCATTCCTCGTCGATATGGCGGTTAATTACCGTTTCCGGGCGTACCAGGTTGGAGCGGTACTTTTCGTCCCAGCAACTGATGAAGGCGTCCGCCAGCGCGATGGAGGTGAGGGTATAGACCTGGGTCGATTTCATGAAATCGGCGCTATCCTTTTTGCAGGCAATGGCGGCGATTCCCATCCAGTGCCCTCCCGGAGTGATCTTTTTGGTCGCAAACATCACGTGACCGGTATGGTGGGACACGTAAGGATTACAATCCCAGAAGCGGGCGATCTCCAGGCGTTCTTCTTTGTCTTCGGATTGAAGCGCCTCGTACACTTCCATCGTCTCCTGGTAGAACTGGCTTTTCGGGTCCAAATCGTAAGCCGTTGGCGGCGGCGGTGCGAACTGGTCCGGAGACTCGATCACAAAGGGCCGGATGTCCTTCCAGTGAGGTTCGATGCCGTCCATGTAATCCGGTGGTGTCGGTTGCCAGCGGGCGTGATCGTCATTGATCGAGAATTTCGGGAAAGTCCGGGTTTGCTTGTACATATCGCCGTCAGCCCAGCCCATGATATGATCGGCTACCTGATTTCCGTAGGCGATGGATCGCTCGTAAACCTCTTCCGGCATATTCAGGGCCGTGAATTCGTCGTAGAGTTTTTGCTGGTAGGCCTCCATTTTATCCTCGGAAAAGATCAGGGTCTTTCCCACTTTGGTAAAAGCCTGCAGGCTGGCCAGCGGATAACAATATTCCTTTCCGGCTTCCGGTTTGGGTACATTTTCCAGTCCGTTCAGCTGCCCTTCCAGGCTCTTGTATTCGGGGAAACCCGGAACTGCAGCCTGGTAGGCGGCGATGGTGGAATAAGCGTAGATCCGGCTAGCTACCGGGGGAGAAAAAATATCGTGAACAATGATGTCCGTCAACTGCTTGGCAGTCTGGTGCACCATTTCCGGTTGTTGCGCCTCGGTTTGAAAATTAGGGTTGACCTCCTCGCACGCGGCTAACACCAATAGCGATGAAGCTAAAGCCCAAATTCTGAAGCTCTTGATCATTTTTAATGCTTTTTGTTTGTCGTTACAATAATAGGTTTGGATTGATGCTGATTTACTTATCACTTTTCCGGTACAGAATTATATTTAGATCGCGTACCGGATACGAAGTTAAAACTTGTGGATCAAACTAAATTAATGCAAATGTAAAAACATCCCTAAATTTGAACTGTTAATACTGCCAAAACCCGGTCCGGTGACCCGATCCGCTGCATTCTACGGTAAAATAGAGCGAATCCGAACCCGGCATTGTTTTTCACAGATCACTGGGTTATCTTTGCAACTTGTTTTAAAATCAGCAGCAGGGAAGCGGATGACCGAGATCGTCTGCGATGTCAGTTGGACGGCACATACGCTCAGGCGTTAGTTGCCTCATGTAGCTTTCATCACAGGTTAGAGATCATTCCCGACTGCTGCTCCCTGCCACAAAGGAAATACGAATGTCCGATAAATCTATTGCGATCCCAACTGATCAACCTTCTAAAACCGAGCTCAGAAACGCCATCTATATCAAAGGAGCCCGGGCCAACAACCTCAAGAACGTCGACCTGGCCATTCCCAAAAACAAACTGGTGGTGGTGACCGGGGTATCCGGTTCGGGAAAGTCCTCCATCACGATGGATACGCTTTACGCCGAAGGCCAAAGGCGGTATGTAGAGAGTTTATCTTCCTACGCCCGCCAGTTCCTGATGCGGATGAAAAAGCCCGATGTCGATTACATCAAAGGGATCTGCCCGGCCATCGCAATTGAACAGAAGACCACCACGGCCAATGCCCGCTCCACGGTGGGTACCCTGACCGAGATCTACGATTTTTTCCGCCTGCTCTACGCCCGTATCGGTAAGACCATATCTCCCGTTTCCGGAGAGGAAGTCAAAAAACACGAGGTGAGTGATGTGGTGGACTACATCCACCAGTTCGAAGCCGGGAAGCGTGGACAGCTGTTTATTCCCCTGCCTTATAAATACAAGGACCGGCAGTTGGGTCAGGAACTCCAGTTGCTGTTGCAGAAGGGGTACACCCGTCTCCGGCACGAGGGCGAGCTGATCCGCATTGAAGATTTTATCGAGGAGCATCCCAAATGGCAACAGCAGAAGCTTTCCGAAGCCAGATCGATGGACCTGCTGGTACTGATCGACCGCTTTGTGGTACGGGAGGAAGAAGACGAGGAGAACCTGCGTCGCATTTCCGACTCCGTGCAAACGGCCTTCTACGAAAGTGAGGGAGAATGTATCGTCGAGATGGAAGGCGAAGAACAGCATCCGTTCAATAACCGGTTCGAACTGGACGGGATGACCTTCCCGGAACCCAGTCCGCACCTCTTCAATTTCAATAATCCCTACGGTGCCTGTCCCAAATGCGAAGGTTTCAGTCAGGTAATGGGGATCGACGAGCGCAAGGTGGTCCCCAACCCTACCCTGTCGGTCTACGAAGGAGCGATCGCCTGCTGGAAAGGTGAGAAATACGGCCTCTGGCTCGAAAAGTTCCTCAAGGCGGCCCATCATTTCGATTTTCCGGTACACACGCCCTACCAGGATCTCAGCCGGGAAGAAGTACGGCTGCTCTGGCGCGGCAATAAATATTTTGACGGCATCCACGCCTTCTTTAGTGAGCTGGAAGAAAAGACCTACAAAATACAGAACCGGGTGATGCTGGCCCGCTACCGCGGCAAAACCCTGTGCCCGGTCTGCGAAGGCGGGCGACTGCGCGAAGAAGCGACTTACGTCAAAGTGGGTGGCAAGGCGATCTCCGAACTGACCCTGATGCCCGTTGACGAGTTGCTGGCCTTTGTGGAGGATCTGGAGCTGAGCGAATTTGAGGCCAAAGTGGGCAAGCGCCTGCTGCTGGAGATCACCAATCGCCTCCGGTTTATGTGTGATGTGGGGTTAAGCTATCTGACCATCGGGCGGATCTCGGCCACGCTAAGTGGCGGTGAGACCCAGCGCATCAACCTGACGCGTACCCTGGGCAGTAACCTGACCAGTTCGATGTATATCCTGGACGAACCCAGTGTCGGCTTACACCCTCGGGATACCAACCGACTGGTGGAAGTACTGCAGTCACTGAAAAAACTGGGTAATACGGTGATCGTGGTAGAACACGAAGAAGATGTGATCAAAAGTGCTGATTATCTCATCGATATCGGCCCGGAAGCGGGCATTCACGGCGGCGAGGTGGTATTTGCCGGTCCTTACGAAGACATCTACGACGAAGCGACCGAAAGCCTGACCACCAAATATATGAACGGTCGGATGAATATTCCGGTGCCGGAAGTCCGGCGCAAATTCGTCCGCGAACTTCGCCTGGAAGGCGCCCGTCAGCACAATCTGAAAAATATAGACGTTACTTTTCCACTCAATACACTGACCGTGGTGAGTGGGGTCTCCGGCTCCGGTAAAACGACGCTGGTCAAGCAGATCCTGTACCCGGCCCTGATGAAACACTTCGGGCAGAATTACAGCAAATCTCCCGGCACCTACAAGGATCTGGCCGGCGACCTGGACGCACTGACCGGAGTGGAAATGATCAATCAGAGCCCGATCGGGAAATCCTCCCGCTCCAACCCGGTAACCTACGTGAAAGCCTACGACGCGATCCGGAACCTGATGGCTTCCCAGCAGCTTTCCAAGATCCGCGGCTATAAACCGAGCCACTTTTCCTTCAACGTCGACGGTGGCCGGTGCGATACCTGCAAAGGGGAAGGCGAGCAGGTGATCGAGATGCAGTTCTTAGCTGATGTCCGTCTGGAATGCGAAGAATGTGGCGGCAAACGCTTCAAAGGCGAAGTCCTGGAAGTGAAGTACCGGGATAAAAGCATCTTCGATATTCTGGATATGAGCGTAGAGGAAGCGATCGACTTTTTTGACGAAGCTCCGGATGTGATCAACAAACTCAAACCGCTCCACGATGTCGGTCTGGGCTATGTGAAACTTGGGCAATCCTCCTCTACCCTTTCCGGCGGGGAGGCCCAGCGGGTAAAACTGGCTTCTTTTCTCAACAAAGACAGTGCATCTGACCATATCTTTTTTATTTTTGATGAACCGACGACCGGACTGCATTTTCACGACATTCGCAAACTACTCGGTGCGCTGAACGCGCTGGTGGAAAAAGGCCACAGCGTACTGGTCGTGGAACACAATATGGAAGTGATCAAAAGCGCGGACTGGGTCATTGATCTTGGACCGGAAGGTGGTAAGAACGGTGGGCACCTGGTCTTCCAGGGACGCCCCGAAGAACTGATCAAAGTAGAGGAATCATACACCGGTAAATTCCTACAGGAAAAGTTATGATCTGCCTTAGCCGCCGAAGCGGAAGATGATAAAAGTCATCAAAACGCCAAGTGGAAATCATCTACATGAGTGCGATTTGTCTTATACCTTGATCAGTATAAGCATACTTGGATGTGAGCAAGATAAAGTTGCCATTCCGGGGAGCCGCCTGGCTGCCCCAAACGGCAACGATAAACCGCCTACATTCCGTCAAACTACCCACTATGGAAAAGATATTGGTAATTGAAGACAATCGGGAGGTAAGAGAAAATCTCGAAGAGATACTGGAAGTATCCGGATACGACGTGGTGAGTGCCGAAAACGGGGTAAGAGGAGTAGAAAAAGCCATGCACGAAACTCCGGACCTGATCCTCTGCGATGTAATGATGCCCGAACTGGATGGGTTCGGCGTGCTGCAAATTCTCAGCAAACGACCGAAGACCAGTAGCATTCCCTTTATTTTTCTGACCGCTAAAACGGAGAGCCGCGATTTTCGGATGGGCATGAACCTCGGGGCCGATGATTACATCACCAAACCGTTTGAGCACGTACAGCTGCTCGAGGCCATCGAACTTCGGCTGAAAAAGAGCGCCCGCCTGCGACAGGCTTTCGAAGCCGGCATCATGCAGACCAAATCCCTGATCGACGAAGATCTCGGGCAGAAAGAGCTGGACAAACTGGCTCAGAACAAAGAGACCCGTCGCTGGTCCAAAAAGGACCACGTCTACCGGGAAGGAGATTACCCGAAAGGGGTCTATTACGTCATGAGCGGAAAGATCAAGATCAACCGGGAAAACGAATTCGGCAAGAAGTACATTACCGAACTGTTCGGTCCCGGTGAGTTTTTCGGCTACTACGCCCTGCTCAAGGATGAACCCTACAGCGATTCGGCGGTGGTACTGGAAGAGGCGGAACTGAGTTTTATTCCCAAAGATGATTTCGTCAAATTGCTGCACGGCAACCGGGACTTCTCCGCTTTGCTGATCAAACACCTCGCTAACGATGTCGTGGAGAAAGAGGAACAGCTCATCAAACTGGCTTACAACTCGATCCGTAAGCGGGTAGCCGATGCGCTGGTGCAACTCTACTACCACGGCACGGACGAAAGTCCGGCAGTCATCAGCATGTTGCGCGATGATCTGGCCAGCATTGTCGGTACTACGAAAGAATCCGTGATCCGCACGCTTTCCGATTTTAAATCCGAAGGGTTGATCTCCATCGATTCCAGCGGCACGATCACGATCAAGAATCTGCGGGCATTGGAACAAATGCCGAACTAATAGCCGAAGATGTGGTGATCGGATCGGACTGATCATCACATCTTCCTGAGATTTTATTCCTGGGGGATCTTCACGAAAAAGGTAGTCCCCGCTCCCTCCTTACTTTCAAACCAGATGGAACCGCCCATCATATCCAGATAGCGTCGAACGATCGTCAGGCCAAGCCCGGTACCCTGAATATTGGTGACGTTGGTGGCCCGGAAAAAACGCGTCATCAGGTGCTCCTGATCCGCCTGGGGGATACCGATGCCCTGGTCTTTTACCGACAGGGACAATTCCTGGTTCCCTATTTCCGAACGCACTTCGATGCGGGCGCCTTCACCGGAGTATTTGATGGCATTCGACAAGAGATTGTTCAGAATATTGCGCAGCAGGTGTTTGTCCAGTACGGCGGTATCGGCTCCGCGGTGTTCGTAATGGATCTCCTGATCTTCCTTTTTTAGCAGACCGATCTCTTCCAGGATATCGCGCATGTATTGCTCAAACTGCAGCGCTTCCGGCTGGTAAATGATCTTGCCCGATTCCAGCTTTTCGAGGTTGAGGAAGTCATTGAGGATATTGGTCAGGTTCTGCACCGAGGACTTTATCCGTCCGATGTGTCGCCCCAGCTTTTCGGGCTGCCCGCGTTCCTGGTAGATCTTGATGAGATCGACAGAAGACTGGATCGCACTGAGTGGCGTACGGAACTCGTGGGAAGCCATTGAGACGAAGCGGGATTTCAGTTCACCCAGTTCTTTTTCCTTTTTGAGGTTCTGTTCCAGGCGTTTTTCGATTTCCTTGTTTTCGGTGATATCCTGGATCACCCCGAATATTTTGGTGAGTTTACCGTACTGATTGCGGATTCCCCGCAATTCGGAACTAATGTATTTGGGCTGACCGTGGGAAGTAGTGATCCGAAATTCCAGGCGTTTATCCTCGCCCGTTTTGATCGCCTGCCGGGTCTGGGCCGTAACGACTTCCCGGTCTTCGGGGTGAATAAACTGCAGAAAGAACTCCTTGGGCAGCGGCTCTTCGGTATAGCGCTGATCAAACAATCTAAAGAACTCTTCGGACCACGTCAGCGATAGTTCTTTTTGTTCTTCCAGACTGATCTCCCAGTAGCCGATCTGGGCAACCTGGTTGGAAAGTTTAAGCTTGGTCTGGCTTTCAAAAACTTCTGCCGTGCGGGCGGCCACCTCTTCTTCCAGCTCGATCGCGTAGTTCTTCAGCCGCGCTTTACTTTCCTGCAGCATGAGTTCCGCTTCCCGGGTGAGGGTAATATCCGTACCCGAACTGATCGTTCCGATAGCTTCCCCCTTTTCGTTTTGCAGCAGGCGGTTGTGCCAGGAGATCAGGCGAATCTCACCGTGGGTAGCCCGTACCTTATTTTCGTAGTATTCCAGTTGGCTTCCCTGGTGTTCGAGCAACTGATAGTAGACGGCCCGGACTTCCGCCCGGTTTTTTTCGGGAACGAAATTTTCGAACCAGTTCTGTCCGATGATCTCTTCCTCCGAGCCCCCGAGGATCAGCGCGCCTTCCCGGTTGATCAGGGTGATATTCTCCTCTTTATCGAGTACCAGGATGATGCTACCCGCCATTTCGAGGTACATCTGGGCCAGCTCTTTTTCGTGTCGCAGTTTTTCCTCCTGCTCCTTCCGCCAGCGGATGTTGCTGATAAAGGCGATCACGGCGGTCTTGTCTTCGATCCGCACGTGGCTCAGGCTGATCTCGATGGGAAAAATAGATCCGTCTTTCCGGCGACCGTAGAGGTCCCGGCCGGCCCCCATCAGGCGGGGTGTGGGATGTTCCAGGTAGGCGGCCCGGTGCTTAACGTGCCGGCTGCGCATCTGGTCCGGCAGCAGCATTTCTACTTTCTGGCCCAGCAGCTCATTCCGGGTATATCCAAAAAGATCTTCGGCCAGTTTATTACACAAAATGATCTCTCCACTGACGTTGGCCACCAGAATACCCAGGGTCGCATCGGCGAACATGGCTTCCAGAATGGCATCTTTTTGATTTGTTTTCACGGTCAAAAAATTTCAGAACGTAATCTTATCCAGGTCCTCCGGATGGTCGATACCGAAAGTTTCCCATTGGGTGATACCTACGTAGATGCGGTATCCGGCTTCCAGCCAGCGCAGCTGTTCAAGTGATTCGCATTGCTCCAAGGTGCCCGGAGATTCACGGGAAACCGCCAGCAGGGCATTACGGCGAAAACCGTAGATGCCGATATGTTTGTAAAAATCGGCCTTGTCCATCCACAGCGAAGGATCGACATCCCGCAGGTAGGGAATCGCGCTGCGACTGAAATACAGCGCCCGTTGCTCGCGGTCAAAAACCACCTTCACCACATTGGGGTTGAACAGCGTGCCTTCATCGCTCAATCGCTTGGCCAGGGTAGAGATCTCCAGTTGCGCCTGCTCCCGCAGGGGTTGTATCACCTGATCGATCTGACGGGGATCAATAAAGGGTTCATCACCCTGGATATTCACCACCACGTCGTAGGCCGATTCCCGGCCGGCCACTTCCGCACAGCGATCCGTTCCGGACCGGTGCGTATCTTCCGTAAACTGCACGGTACCTCCAAAATCCTGCACGTGGTCGTAGATCCGCTCGTCATCCGTGGCCACGACTACGGCATCGATCAGGCTGGCCTTGCTTACCTGCTCGTACACCCGGCGGATCATACTTTTCCCGCGGATATCGACCAGTGGTTTACCCGGAAAACGCGACGAAGCATAACGTGCCGGAATAACCCCTAGTGTCTTTTGCTGCTTCATGCCCCTTGCTTAGTGATTATCGAATATCCATTGCAGGGCATCTTGCGAGGTGGTAAAGATCTTATCGGCCTGCTTCAGACTTTCTTCCGGGTGGGAATTGGTTACCGCCAGTACGTACATGCCGGCCTCCTTGGCGGCTTTGACACCGGAGGGAGAATCTTCCACTACCAGGCATACATCCGTGAACAATCCCAGGCGTTTGCTGGCCAGCAGATACATATCGGGCGCCGGTTTGAGCTTATCCACCATATCGGCGGTCACGATCGTCTGGAAAAAAGTATCCAGTTTGGTTTTCTGAAAGACGGAAGCGGCATCTTTATCCGAGCTGTTGGTAGCGATCCCCATGCGAAAATTGTCTTTCAATAGTCCTAACAGCACTTCTACCCCCGTGAAAGGAGCGGCGAACTCGGCCGCCATGAGGTGATAGGTCTTACGCTTTTTTTCCTGCAGCAGATCGGCGGAGGCCGGTACCTTGTAATAGCGCTCCAAAGATTCCGCCAGTACCCGATCGGATTTTCCGATCCACTGTTCGAACCATTCGTTGCCAAATTCCAGGTCGTATTCGGCCATTACTTTGAACCACGCATCCCGGTGGATGGGTTCCGTATCGACCAGGGTACCATCCAGGTCAAAAATTATCCCCTGATAATTCATCGATTAAGGTTTTCGGTATTTCTTTATATAAATCCAGTGCCTGCGGCAGCTTTGTGGTGCCAACGCTGGCAGTAGTATTTTCAATTATTGTTCAAAGGCAAACTGAACGATATTTGCGCCCATTTGCAGTGCCTGCCGGCGTACCTCTTCCGGGTCTTTATGCACGTCCTGATCTTCCCAACCATCACCGAGGTCACACTCGAAGGAATAGAAAACCACGAGGCGGTTTTCAAAGAACAGGCCAAAACCCTGGGGATTTTGGTCATCGTGTTTGTGGATCTTGGGCAGACCCTCCTGAAACCGGAACTTCTGACTGTAGATCGGGTGTTCGAACGGCAACTCGACAAATTCCTGATCGGGAAATACCTTAGCCATAGCCGTGCGGATATAGGGGTCCATCCCGTAGTTATCATCGATGTGCAGAAATCCTCCGGCGATCAGATAGTTGCGCAGGTTTTCGGCTTCCGCATCCGAGAAAACGACATTACCGTGGCCGGTCATGTGCACAAATGCGTAATTGAACAATTCGGCGCTGCCTACTTCGACAACGGCATTATCGCGTTCGAAATTGGTACCCAGCTGACTGTTGCAGAAGTTGGCCAGATTGGGCAGGGCGGTTGGGTTGGCGTACCAGTCGCCTCCACCGTTATATTTTAACAAAGCCATTTTCAAAGAAGGCGCTTCGGGGAGATTTACAAAACCAAAACCCGCAAAAAGGGCCAGAATGACTAAAAATTGTATACTTTTCATGCTTCTTATCATTTGCTCGCAACTTACTATTTTATTATGAAATTTTTGTTCATCGGCGGTACCGGAAATATCTCCACCGCCTGTAGCCGGCTGGCCGCTCAAAAGGGCCATGAGGTCTGGGTATTGAATCGCTCCAAAACCAGTTTGCCGGTTCCCGACGGTATCCGTCAGCTACAGGCCGATATTCAGGATGAAAACAGGGTAAAGGAATTAATGGATGGGCACCACTTCGATGCTGTCGTTAATTTTATCGCTTTTGAAGCCGCAGATATTGCCCGGGATATCCGCCTATTTCGCGACCGGACGGACCAATACGTATTTATCAGTTCGGCATCGGCCTACCAAAAACCGCTCAGCCATCCGGTGGTTACCGAATCCACCCCGCTCGCCAATCCGGTCTGGCAATACTCCCGCGACAAGATCGCCTGTGAGGACGCGCTGATGCAGGCCTACCGCGACTTCCAGTTCCCCATCACCATCGTGCGGCCTTCTCTGACCTACGAATACGTGATCCCCGTGCCGATCGGCGGTTGGAAACATTACAATATCGTAGATCGTATCCGGAAGCGGGAGCCCGTTATTGTACACGGCGACGGCACCAGCCTCTGGACCATTACGCACTCCCGCGATTTTGCCGTCGGTTTCGTCGGTCTGCTCGGACTCCAGCAGGCAATCGGCCACGCTTTTCATATAACTTCGGACGAGATCCTCACCTGGGATCAGATCTACCAGGCCGTCGGTATGGCGGTGGGAGAAGCACCCCGGATCGTTCATATTGCGTCGGATCTGATCGCCAAATTCGAGCCTTCCCGGCTCGGTAGTCTGGTGGGAGACAAAAGTGTGAGCGTGATCTTTGATAATACCAAGATCAAGACTTTCGTACCCGAATTCAAAGCCGTGATCCCTTTTAAACAGGGGATCCGGGAAACCATTGACTGGTTTGAAGCCGACCCTTCCCGGCAGATGCGGGATCCGGCGACTGAGGCATGGGTAGATCGCCTGCTGGCGGCCTACGCCAGTATCGGAGGCCTGTAGGCAACTTACTGATTGGCCAGGTTGGCGATCGTACAGGCAACCATGCCGGCAGTTTCGGTACGCAAGCGGCTGGGGCCCAGGCTCACCTGGCGGAATCCCTTATCGAGCGCCAGCGCTACTTCATCGGGATGGAAATCACCTTCCGGTCCGATCAGAATGCAGATATCCTCTCCCGGACGGCAGTAGTCCTGCAGGTGTTGGGTCTGATCCGTATCCACGTAAGCGATAAAGTTGTCCGTTTTATCCGTAACGGTATCCATAAATTCCGGAAAGGGGGTCATACCATGCAGCACGGGCAAGTAGGCTTTCAGCGATTGTTTCATCGCCGAGATCAGGATCTTTTCCAGTCGGTCCGGCCGTACCTGGCGCCGCTCGGAATGGGCACAGCGGAGCAGGGTGATCTCATCCACACCGATTTCGGTGGCTTTTTCCAGCAACCATTCCACCCGGTCGATCTGTTTGGTGGGAGCTACCGCCAGATGCAGGCGGAAGGGGCGCTTTCTGTAAGTTTCCCGGCGCTGGGTAACTTCCAGTTTACAGGATCGCTTATTGGCTTCAATCAGGGAACCGGACAGGAGGGTACCTTTGCCATCCACCCAGTTGATGGTGTCCCCTACCTGATGCCGGAGCACCTGCACACAGTGGCGGGCTTCCTCGGCGGGAAATTCTACCAGATTATCGGCCGAATCGGGAGCGTAAAATAAATTCATGCTCAAAGATAAAAATCCGATAACGGCAATGCCATATCGGATACCAGGTTTTTGAGAACTGCCGTTAGGTATGATTGGTAAGGCCGGGGATCTTCTTTCAAATTTAGACCGATGTAAGCTATTCACCGTCGTAGCTTACTTAAAAATTGGTTAAATCATAGTACCTTTGGCGGCTGCCATGCAACAAATAAATGGCGGGTATGTTTTTTTTATCGATTTGATCACTAAAAGAATCGTACCGTTTACCGGATGCCAGGTAGCGGCTAACGAAAAAAAATAGAATATGGGTTATGTAGTTATGGCAGGTCAGTTGATGCTGAGCTTGTCCATTCTAATAGTTTTACACGAAATGGGGCACTTCTTACCCGCCCGTTTTTTCGGCACCCGGGTAGAAAAGTTCTACTTGTTCTTCGACCCCTGGTTCTCCCTGTTTAAGAAAAAAATTGGCGAAACGGAATACGGTATTGGCTGGCTGCCGCTGGGTGGCTACGTGAAGATCTCCGGGATGATCGATGAGAGCTTTGATACCGAACAAATGGCCCAGGAACCCCAGGAATGGGAATTCCGGTCGAAACCAGCCTGGCAGCGCCTGATCATCATGCTGGGCGGGGTGACCGTCAACTTCATTCTCGGCTTTCTCCTCTACGGTATGGTACTGTTTGTGTGGGGTGAAGAATACCTTCCCACGGAAAATGCCGTCTACGGGATCCACGCTGATTCTCTGGGTATCGAGATGGGGCTGCAGACCGGAGACCATATTCTCTCCATCGGCGGAAAGCCATTTGAGAAATTCAACGATCGTACCCTCTTCCGGGAGATCATCATCAACGACGCGAATACCATTACCGTTCGGCGCGACGGACGGGAGGAAACCATCGATATTCCCCCCAAGTTCATCGGCATCTTGTCCAGCCACGATAACAAAGGTCAATTGCTGTTCCTGCCGCGTACACCCTTTGTCGTAGCGCAGGTTGCCAAAGAATCTCCGGCGGAAAAAGCGGGGATCATGGCCAATGACAGTATTACGGCCGTCAACGGAGCGCCGGTGCGCTTCTACGACGAGTTTCTCGATAAGGTTAAACCCAACCCAAATACCCCAATGGATATCTCGCTCATCCGCGACGGACAGGAGAAACAGGTTTCTCTGACCACGACGGAAGAAGGCAAGATCGGGGTGTTGCGCTTCGGGCCGGACCGTTACTTCGATTTCGAACGCCAGGATTATACCCTGGCCGAAGCTCTGCCGGCGGGTGTGGCCAAGGGCTGGAGTTTTCTGAGTGACCAGGTGAAAGCCTTCGGCCAGATGTTTTCCGGCCGGATCAAAGCTTCCGACAGCCTCGGTGGTTTTGCCTCCATCGGCCAGATGTTCGGTGATGTCTGGAACTGGGAGCGCTTCTGGACCATGACGGCGATCCTGTCGCTCATCCTGGCCTTTATGAACCTGCTGCCGATCCCGGCACTGGACGGCGGGCACGTAATGTTCCTGCTCTACGAGGTCGTTTCCGGTCGCAAACCCAGCGATAAATTTATGGAATACGCCACGATGATCGGTTTCATTATCGTGATCGGGCTCGTGCTTTTCGCCAACGGGCTGGATATATTGAGGATCTTTAAATAGACTGGTCCGGCTGTAAAGCCGAGTGACCGGTATCTACCGATACAGCCAGGGGCCGCTAAGATGATCTTAGCGGCCCCTGGCTTTTTTGGGAATATCAACATCGAGCATTAAAGCCGGTCGGAGGTGTGTTCAAAAAAGTATACCCGGCGGGAACGGCTATCCTGATACTTTAGTTTGCCGTTTTGCTGCAGCGTGAACGTATTGCCGTAGCGATCCTGAAAGGTATTGTGATCCAGACGATCGTAAAATCGCCAGGCCCCGTTCCAGATCCGGGCCTTAAATCCTCCCCTTTCGGGAATGACCCGTAACTGGGCATCGTAGTGGAAATCGGTCCAGTGTCCGCCCAGCGCGGTGGTAGCCACCGCGGGCTCCGGCCGGTAATCTCCTATTCCCCGCTGCTCCAGTTTACGAAACTGTAAACGCCGGCCGTCGTTTGCCTCCCATACCAGGGTTTGTTCGTCGTATACAATGTAACGATTGCCGTCCTGATCCGAATACACATTCTCGAAAGACCAGTCGTAATGGTACCAGCGATCCCGGTCCGTACGCATGGTCTTGAATCCATAATCGGTGACCTGCAATTCGATCACAACCTGAAATTTATCATTTTTCCAGTATCCGTTAATGGCGTGGGGAGCAGTAGCGGCCGAAGCCATCAGTCCCAGGGAGAGACTAAAAATGAGGGTAGTTAATATCTTCATGATCCGATGTTTATTTCACTATCCCGAAGGTATGGCAGCCCGGTGTTAAATACTCTTAAGGTCCGGTTAAGAAACTGTTTTATCCAGGCAAAAAGGGATTCGGGCCTTATTCCGCATCCGGTTCGGGCTCCCGCCGGTCCCGGAGGTAAACGCTCTGGGACGGATAGGCAAAATTGATCTGCGGCTCATCGGCAAAGCGGGTAAGGACTTCTTCCCAGATGATCTGTTCCGAAGTACGCTCGGTACGGGGATGGGTGAGATAGCGCAGGGTCAGGCAGATCCCGTTGGTTTTCACGCTGGTGTATACGGTCGGAGTTACCTTATTGTACTGGATATTGTATTTCCGCTCGCTGCGGTCGATCTCTTTTTTTGCACTGCTGGCAAAGTCTTTCACCCGTTCGTTCTCAATCTCCAACAGCATGGCTTTCGCCTTTTTCCAATCGCTGTCAAAAGTGATGGTGATCGGCATCTCATTCCAGATGTACTGGAACCCCTGGGTAGAGTTGATAATGGGGTGGATAAACACCTTGCCGTTTGGGATATGGACGATGCGACCGGTGCTTTGGTTGGCGTCGATGGATGCGCCGATCTCCAGGATGGTAAATTCAAAAAAGTTAATGTCGAGTACATCGCCCCGCTGCTTGTCCAGTTCGATGCGATCCCCCATTTCGAAGGGGCGGGTAAACAGGATATAGATCCAGCCGAAAAAATTGGCGATCGGGTCCTTCAGGGCGATGGCCAGACCGGCGGATACCAGCCCCAGAAAAGTAGCGGCGGATGCGAACTCGTCGATCCAGATCGTGATCAGCCCCAGAAAGATGACAAGATAGGCAATGTAGGACACCGTCTTCTTGTACACGTAGCGCAACTTTGCCTTCTTGATATAGCCCACCAGAATGCTGGTAAGGCCCCAGCGGATGGTGAGGGTCAGCACAACTAAAACTACGGAGATAATGAGTTGATAACGCCAGTCGTTCATGCTGCGAAAATCCGAATTTTAGGGCAAATTTGCTACGGTATCCCGCACAAAATAGTCCCTAAACCGGCCGATTAATTTTTTTGAAAAAAATCCCCGCGGCCGGAACTCTGTTTTTGAATTGACAGTTGATTGGGTTAACTCTGCAAAACTCTACCGTCATGTGAGCGTCGACTTTTCTTATCCTTTTTCAATTTAAATATCAATTGTCCGTAGCCTGCTACTGACCTGGGTTCACCACTGGTCTTAACCCAGCCGGTATGTCTATGGACCTCACCGGACCGCCCGGAGCGATGCGTAACCGCAGCTCCCGGCCGTACCCGCCGGGCAATGGGAATGCTATGTCCAGTACCCAAATGGATGTGGTCTGCTCCTACCCCACCGGCAAAGTTCGAAAAACATTACGATCATGGAAAAGCTAAGCAACAGCCGGGGATCGCTCGCCACGCTTCATGCGGAGTCCCGGCACAAAATATACGAGATCTTCCGGTCGCTTCCGGAACGCCGCCAGCGAGCGGGCTGGGCGGCTTTCGAACGGGAGCTGGATTTGCTGCCACCACTGCGCGGTAAGTACGCCATGCCCATTCGGGCGATTGCCGGGGTGTGCAACGACCGGTTTGGCAGCCAGCGGGTTCTGGAGGTTCCGGAACTGCTTTCCCTGTTCAAACGACTGCTGGAGACCTTTGCCGACACTGAGGCGTACACAGTCATCAAAGACCGCTGTCCTAATTTTGCCAGAGGTCCCGTAATACCGGTGATTCTCCGGCACCTGCAGGCGGTTTTCGGCATCTGGATTACCCGGGAATACCCGCATCTGGCGCGCCTGGTGCTGCATCCTTATTTCGGGGAGAAATACTCCGGACTGCTGGATATCCCGTTTGGGCAGTTCATACAATATGCACCGCCCTTCGTATTGCTCCGGCTGGCGATGATGTCCGAAAGCCCCACCCAAATCCTCTGGATCCGGTGGATCATTCGGGGGAATAACATCCGGAAAGCCCCTGCCTTGCCGCTGGCACTCAGCAAGCGGGAAGCCCATTGGGTAGTCCGTACCTCCCTGCCGGTAACTTTTCGCGGGGCATTTTTCTATGGTATTGTTAAAGCCAGAGGCGGAAGCGATTATTTATTCCGGCGTTTATACGAATTTTATCAGGTACGTCCGGATTGGGATTATCTGCGCAAGCTCAGTACTTTCCTGGCGCGCCATCGGGCCTGCACGACGCTCACTAGCCGCGAATTCAATACGGTGATGACTTTTTTGGCCCACCGGCAGCAGGAAGGATTGTCGTTCCGTCTGAAAGGCCGTACGCTATCATCGCTACTGCGCCTGGCCGAGGACTGGGAAGCGGAACGCCGGCGGCAGGCCCAATTGGCGATCCTAGCCCAAAATGCGCTGGAATGGCCCAAGATGCCGATCGACGGCTGCGAATGGGAACGCGGGAAAAACAGACTGGTCATGGAGCAACTATGTACCCAGATAGAGCTGTACGAAGAAGGTCTGGCCATGCACCACTGCGTGGCCAGCTACGCGGGATATTGTGTCCGGGGAGAAAGCTCGATCTGGTCCCTGCGGCGTTACCATGCGGACGATCAGTTCGAGCGGCTGGTCACCCTGGAGGTCACCAGTGAGCGGGAGATCGTACAGGCCAGCGCCGCCTACAATGCCCATCCGCGGGAGGAGGCCATGGTATTGATCCGGCAATGGGCCCATTGGTCGGAACTTAAGGTCAATTTTTAGCAGTCCCAGGCTTTGAGACTGTTTAGCACCAGGTCTTTACCTTCTCCCACAGGATCTCGTAGGGTACTACTTCGATATCAATGGCGGATATCTGGCGCGGGGTGTTGTGCAGTTCGGCGGTGATCCCCGGCGAACGGCGCTCCACCTCCTCCAGATCGAATGCGGACTTAGCCAGTAAGAACAACATCCGGAAAAAGAGCTCACTCCTACGGGTGGTGGGATCTTTCGCCAAGTAACGGTAGGCGTAGGCCTGCAGGGCTTCCATGCGATCAATGATCGCCGAACGGTCGTTGCGCCGCAGGAATACCAGGAATTGCAACACCAGGATATTAATGTTCATGCCTTTTTTATCCGCGGAATAATGCGGGGTTTCGTTGAGGAATTTGCCCAGCTTGATGGCATCCGAATCACTCAGGATAGCGCGGTAGGTTTCGTAGATCCGTAGCTCTTCCTCTACGATCCGGTATAGTTTACTGTCGTAAATAGCGGTGATCCCCTCTCCGGTGATCTCGTCCCGCTGCCAGTGAAAACCCAAAATACACTGGTAGGCATTGATGATGATCCAGTTGTGCGAGCCCTTCTCCACCATTTGCTTGAGCTGACGGATCGTCTGGTAGGCCGCTTCAAAATTCCCGGTTTGCAGATAGGCCGGGATCAGATTAAAATGAAAAGTACGCTGGGCGCGGGGCGGTGGCGTAAACTCCAGACGACTGATGAAATCGATGCCTTCCCGGCAGGTTTTTTCGATCCCCTCGCCATTATTGAGTATCTTGAAGAGAAATAGGTGAATGTTGAGGCGGAATAGATGAAAGTTCAGCACCGGAACTTCATGAGCTACCGCATCCAGTTTAGACTTATACTTTTTAGCTTTTTCGATTAAATCTGATTTGACGGTCTTTGCCAGACGCAGATCGATGGCCAGGTCATTGTAGTAATCTACGGCCTTGTTCTCCCAGTAGGCGCATTCGTGGTACTGATCGCGGATCGCCCTGAACTTTTCGTACTTCCGGCGATTCACGGCAATGACCGAGTAGTGATGGGCCAGCTTGCGCGCCAGGGAAGCGGCCAATTCCGGAAAGTGAAATTTTATGGCCAGGGGCAGGGCTTCCTGCGCCAGCGCTGCGGCAGTACCGGATTTGCCCGATTTCATCAGGGCCTCACAGACAATATCTTTTTTAAAACTGGAAAAATAGGCCGTCAGATAAGTATCCCGGTGGAAGTCAGAACTGAAAAACGTATTGATAAGCCGCTTCTGGAGGTTCCTTTTTAAACGATTGAAATTACCCGTGGCACCGCTCTCCTGCCCGGCGTAAAAGTGAGCTATTCCGTCTTCGGTCTGCCTGATCTCTCCTGCTTTTACCAACCCGAACAATTCATCCGTTTTGTCACCGTTTACTCCGATTACACTCAGTTTGCGGAGGTCAACCAGGTCTATCAAGTCTAAAATGGCCTTCATTGTATTGCGCTATTATCGACGTTACAAAAACAAAAAACCTCTGTATAACAACTACTTATAGCCAAAAATACAACAAATACCCAGAATTTCAAACGCTTTCTACTCTTGCTAACTGTCAACAAGAATGGCCGTGCCCCAGGATAATTTTGGACAACGATTTGTTCATTAAAATACTGTGTTATGGTGTCTCTAATCACGCTGATCTGCGAGATTCTTGTGGAGGATCTTCAGGAGTACTGAAAAAAAAGGGATGCCAACACCAACATATAATTGATGCAACACCCCCTTACTTAAAACTATAATTGCACGCACAAGTTACGCATCAATTTGCATTTTTAAAAATACCTCTTCGCCAAGTTGTCCCTCTCTTGGTCGTAAGAGGTATTTTGGTAGTAATACTATTCGGCCTTTTTGGGCTTCACACTACTCCTGCCGGGCATTATTTTTCCGTATCGCAGCGGCCTTCTTCCAGCCGGGCTCTACACAAAAATTGTATCCTTACATATACAGGACGCGAAGTGGTTTGGGTTTTTCCAACCACTTCGCGTCAGTATTTGCTCTACTTAAATTGGATTAGGTTTCCCAAACCAAATTTTACGTCAGCATAGTAAGGATCATTCTTCCAGGTCAAATAAGTCGATGGAAATATCGATCCGCTTTTTCCGGCGGTACTGTACGATCTTCCAGATCAGGCTCAGGATTAAGGAAGTGAAAAAAAGAATGCAAAAGAAAAGCGCATTCACCAGCCGGGTAGCGCCGACCGTTCCGTCAATGATCAGGTAAATGATGGTCAGTACCACGATCTCGATCACCATGATCATGATCAGTTGTTGTCTGGATTTGATTTTGGAAAGGATTTTCACGGTTTTGGGGTTTAGGGTTTAGTAATTGATCTGTACCGGCCGGGGCCGGATGTATGGGTGATAACTGTGGGGGGAGAGAAATAGTTCCGTATCTAAGTTTTTCACTCTTCCGAAACTCTTTGATTTGTCGTATTTTGGCCCAATCAACCGCAACACTAACATTCATGGACCTCAGTTCGATCTGCAAAGCTGCCGAAAATCATATAAAAAATGGCCGCTTAGAACCTGCCATTGAAATCCTCTTAAATTTTATCACGGAATATCGTCTGCACGAAGGAGTACCTAGTTATTACCGATCGGTATATGACACTTTACTATTGATTCAAAATCAATTCTCGAGAGCAAATTCCAACTACGAACTTAGCCTTATCTCGCAGGAAGAACACAATGTCAAAGTCAGCAAATTGTGTGCCGCTGTTATTCGCGTTAATGATCAATTGCAAGATGAGATTACTGATGATAAACCGCCGTTTTATACGTCAAATTTTGATAATAGCATTGGTCTATTGCTACGGCCAGGAGAGGTCGTCATCACCTTGAATTTAAACGAGGATTTTGAAACCTACCTAGATGAAGATCAACGCCTTTTGCTGGAAGCCATTGAAAAGGCATTGAATATAACGGAGAAAGAAATACGAGAGATCACCCGTATAGAAGGCAGTGTGATCTTATTCCTCATTCTGCAGTACGAGAAAGCGAAAGTATTAGAAGCGTTGTTTCAAACAGGAGCATTAGCAGAACTTAATATTGTCGAGATCTCGTTTCCACAAGAGGAAAAAAAGCTTATATCCGACCCAAGAGTATTAGATCATCTGAGTGCCTATCTGGAACGCAAAATCCACTACTTGACTGACCTGATTGAAGTCAATTTGAGTGGTGCCAATTTGAGAGGAGCCTACCTCCGGGGTGCCATTATGGTCGGTGCTTACCTCATAGGGGTTGACCTGAGCGGAGCCGATCTCTTTGGGGCCGACCTCACCGGGGCCGATCTGAGCGGCGCTGATCTGAGAGGTGCCGACCTGAGAACGGCTGAACTAAACAATGCTGATCTCACGGGAGCTGATCTGGAAGCCACCCAACTTTCGGGAGTAGACCTGGAAAATTCGAAGTCCTTGAAAGATGTAAAAGGACTCCCGGAGGATGTTCTTCAGCAATTGAAGCAAAAGAGGCCGGACTTGTTTGTTTAATAATACACGACGCAAGATAATTTGCCCGCAGTATCTGCCGGCGATTGATTCTGATGTGTATAGAGGTCGAATTGCACAAATCATTCTCAGTGATAGGTGCAGCGCACTGTACTGAAGATTTTCGACATCGATCAATCAGGTCGCTACGCTGTAGCTCTAGGTATTTTCATCCCTTTGGTCTGAAAATAGTACGGTGCGCTGCACCTAACTGTCTAATTTAGGATTGATAATTTCTGGTCCGGCGATTATCTACGACATAATTTTCTTTCTTTTCATCCCACCAGGCGGCTTTTACCTGGATGCGTAATAATCTTCCCGCTATATCCAACACCAAATCGTAGGGCAATCGATCTCCAACCGGCTGCAAAACGCCCCAGCCTTTTTCCAGGGCCGTCAGCACCACCGCCTGTTCCGCTATATCACCTTTCAGTTTAGTGTCTATCTCCATTTTGTAAATATACTGTTATGGTGCTAAAACAAAAAAGACCCATCGAAAAACGATGAGTCTTTTTTTTCTAGTAGCGGAGGCAGGACTTGAACCTGCGACCTTCGGGTTATGCGTACCGCTACAGCTTTCGCTGCTCTCAGACCGAATTGGAATGAGATTTGCAAGTCTGGACTTTCTCTTCACCCTTCTTGAAAAGTTAGGGTGTTCGCCATAAAGTCTCTACACCTTTCCTGAATGCTCAGGACTTGGCTCGGGATTACCACACTACAGGCTTCCCCGAATTTGACGAAATTCACCGGCTTATTACTAAACCGGCAGCCCGGAACGAATTTGTCGATAGTACTTTCGTACACTATTTCACTTTTGTGGAAAGTAAAATATAATGTCAACAAATCGCTGCTTTCGAGCCCGACGAGCTACCAACTGCTCCACTCCGCGATGTTAAATCCATTCGAAAAAATGATTGCCTGCGTTCAGGCTTCTTGCGAATGGAATGCAAATTTAAGTACAATATGAATACTTTGCAAGCTGTATCGTGAAATATTTTTCAGCCGATTGCCCGGCAAAAATATAGAGCATTCAATATCAGGCTATTATTAGTAAAAATAAATTTCAAAAAAATCGAGCGACGGGAAACGTGCACTGCCACCGCTCCCCTACCAGACTTCTTCGATCGGGGTACCGATCAGGTTCTCGAAATTACTTCTTCCCTGCACGGCCAGGCTATTCGCGTAAGCGATCTGCCGGGGCGACAGCACGGCGTCCGGCGACTTACCCTGCCCCATCAGGGCGTTGGCCCGCGCGGCCTGCAAGTCCGTCATCGGTACGGCCCGGTAATGCGAGCGAAACAGGTAATATTTAGGTTGCCGGTCCGAACGGAAGGTTTGGGTGGAGGCGACCTTGTTGGTGCCCAGCAGTCGGCTACCGGCCGCAGTCTGTTCCTGATCGTGGGTGTAGAGGCGGTCGGCGCAACGGCTGTTCTTACCCGCTTTGATCAGTTGATCCAGGCTAATCACCTCCGGATTGTATTCTACCTCTACCACTTCGTGGCCGTCCATAAAGCCGGCGCGGGTGCTGACTACGCCCTCCAGTTGACCGTATTGTTTTTCTCCCGTCCAGAAGCAATACATGGCAAAGGTAGCTTTACTGGTGCCTTCCCGGCGGGCGCGCAGTTCATCCCGGAGTAATTGCAGATACAAAGGTACTTCCCGGTTGGCGCGTTGCAGCGCGTAGACCATTCTTTCGGCTACACCCAGTGCGGAATAATCTCCGCTGATCCGGGGCATCAGGTCCTCCCCGCGCTGATTGACCATGCGCACCACGGGATTGTTCCAGGCGGGTTCGTGGTACCGGTCCAGTACCTTTTTATCGGCGCCACCTTTATTGTTGTAGATCGCCAGGGGAATGAAGGACGTTTCGATCGCCTCTACGATCAATGGATGACTCAGCACATTCTGGCCGTACGTCCGGCAGGTGGCACAGCCCGGTACTTCCTGAAAGAGAATAAAGACAGGTTTCTGCTGTTCCTGGCTTTCCTGCAGCGCCTGATCGTAATTGCGCAGCCACTTGACCTTGCCGAGTTCAACGGGATTTTGGCTAACAGACAGATTCGGGATCAGGAAGGCCAGGAATATATACGTTAAGTATTTCATGATCGATTTTTTTACTTGTCAAATTTGTCCCCATATCGGGGTAAGGGACTTGCAGGAAAGTCTGATAGCTGTAGTTTGGAAAAAACCATCGCCCGAAGCCATCATTTCCGCTACCTAAAATACGAAAAATCCGGCCGCTATGTTTCCCGGCCCTTCGGCTATCTTTTTTGCAAAACCGTGGTTTGTCCGCACCCAAACCCTTTCAAAACTTCTTATCTTGTCCGGCATTCCCATCATGCCTGTAAATTTAAATGAACTAGTATGCGACAGTTAACGCTAATTTTCTTTTTGTTGCTGACCATCAACCTGTCGGCACAAAAAGATTCCGAAACACCGACCATCGCCAAAAAGACCGAATCCTTACAAGCCTACGAGGGCTTTTTCAAATACTACTGGGACGAAAAAGGAGGAAAGATCTGGCTGGAAGTGGAGAACTGGGATAGCGAGTTTTTGTATATCAATTCGCTATCAGCCGGGATCGGCTCCAATGATATCGGTCTGGACCGAAACCAGTTGGGCAATGACCGCGTGGTGAAATTCACCCGCAGTGGCCCGAAAGTACTTATGGTGCAACCCAACTATAAATTCCGGGCGGTGAGCGAAATGGCCGCCGAACGCGAATCGGTTGCCGAAGCCTTTGCCAGCTCCGTGATCTGGGGCTTTAAAGTGGAAGCCGAAACCGACGGCAAGGTACTCATCGACATTACGCCCCTCTTGCTGAGTGATGCCCACGGCGTTGCCGATCGGCTGAAACGCAACAAACAGGGCACCTTCAAGATCGACGCCAGCCGCTCGGCCATTTACCTTGAACGCACCAAGAACTTCCCGAAAAACTCAGAATTTGAAGCCATCACAACTTTCACCGGGGATGCCTCCGGGGGGTATATTCGCTCGGTCACGCCGACAGCGGATGCGGTAACCGTTCGCCAGCATCATTCTTTCGTGGAACTGCCGGACGATAATTACCAACCGCGCATCTTTGATCCGCGCAGTGGTTTCATTCCCACGAGTTACTACGATTATGCCACCCCGATCGATCAGCCGCTGGTAAAGCGGTTCATTCTGCGCCACCGACTGGAAAAGAAGAACCCGAATACCGCGGTGAGCGAAGCCGTCGAACCCATCGTCTATTATCTCGACAACGGTACTCCGGAACCCATTCGCTCCGCCCTGCTCGAAGGGGCCCGCTGGTGGAATCAGGCCTACGAAGCAGCCGGGTACAAAGATGCCTTCCAGGTAAAAGTACTGCCCGATGGTGCGGATCCGATGGACGTGCGCTACAATATGATCAACTGGGTGCACCGCTCTACCCGGGGCTGGAGCTACGGTAGCTCCGTTGTGGACCCCCGCACCGGTGAGATCATCAAAGGGCACGTACTGCTCGGCTCTCTGCGGGTACGTCAGGACTTCCTGATCGCCCAGGGGCTCGTGGAAGCTTATGCCGACGGAGCGGAGGCGGATCCCCGTCTGCTGGAAATGGCCCTGGCCCGTCTGCGCCAGTTGTCGGCCCATGAGGTCGGCCATACCATCGGCCTGACTCACAACTTTGCGGCCAGCTACAACGACCGCGCCAGCGTAATGGATTATCCTCACCCCTATATTGCACTGGATGACAAAGGAGAGATCGACTTCTCCCAGGCCTACGATGTCGGCATCGGTGATTGGGATAAACGTATGATCATCTACGGCTATTCGGATTTTCCGGACGGCACCGATGAACCGGCGAAACTGCAGGAGATCCTGGCCGAAAATATCCGCCTGGGACTGAAATTCATTTCCGATCGCGATGCCCGCCCGGCGGGGGGAGCCCACCCGGTAGCCCACCTCTGGGACAACGGCAGCTCGGCGGTTGCCGAACTGGAACGCCTTACGGCCGTACGTAAAAAGGCGCTCTCCAAGTTTTCCGAAAAGAACATTGCTCCGGGCGCTCCCATGGCCACCCTGGAAAACGTGTTGGTGCCGCTTTATCTGGCCCACCGCTACCAGGTAGAAGGCGTTTCCAAAGTGATCGGCGGAGTGAACTATACCTACGCCGTCCGCGGCGACGGACAGCCAACCAACGAAATGGTGGCGGATGCCGAACAACGCAAAGCCCTGAATGCTTTGCTGGCAACGCTGGATCCGGAATTCCTGGCCATCCCCCAATCAGTGATCGATCTGATCCCGCCCCAGCCCATGGGCTACAGCCGGGACCGCGAACTTTTCAAGATCCACACCGGACTGACTTTCGATCCGCTGGCAGCAGCGGAAAGTTCCATCGAGCATACGCTGAACTTCCTCCTGGAACCCCAGCGACTGGCCCGCGTAGTGGAGCACCACGCCCGCGACGCGCAGCGGATGTCTCTGCACGATCTGCTGAATGAACTGACGCAATCAACGATCAGCCAGACGGCCAATTCGGCTATGGCGATGGAGATCAAGCGGATCGTCCAGAAAAGTACGCTCAATCATCTGCTGCAACTGGCCGGGGATAAGTCGATCATGCAACAGGTAAGCGCCGCGGCGCTGTACAAGATCACCGAACTCGAGGCGGATATGAAAGGCTTTATGGACCAGAGAAGCGATGCCGCTTCGAAAGCCCACGTAACCTATCTGCTCCAGCAGATCAGCCGCTTCAAGGACGCTCCGGATGAATTTAAGGTACCGGAAGCGCCATCTCTGCCCGACGGTTCTCCGATCGGTTGCGGCGAATAAGCAGTTGACCAGGCGGCAGCCGGGAAGACGATCAAAGGTCGATTACGTCTTCCCGGCTGTCTCCTATTTTCCGGTACGGAACTTTTTCCCAAGCATTGGAATTGTTATTGCTAAAACTCATGCAAGATCCCAAACTAAAACACCTCGGAAAATTCCTCAGCCTCGTCCTGCGCCACAAACCGGAAGTGATCGGTATCCAACTCGATCCCCGCGGCTGGGTCGATGTGCAGACCCTCCTCACCCAGTGCCTGGCCCACGGTAAAGCCATCGATGAAGCTACCCTGCAGGCCATTATTGCTACCAATAATAAACAGCGTTACATCCTGAGCCAGGACGGCAAGCAGATCCGGGCCAACCAGGGGCATTCCGTGCCTATTCTACTGGATTATGCACCGGAAACGCCACCCGCCCACTTGTACCACGGTACCGCCGAACGCTTTCTGGACAGTATCCTGGAGAAAGGGCTGCTCAAACAACAACGCCATCACGTTCATCTCAGCGGCGACCGGGAAACGGCCAGTCAGGTGGGCCGACGACACGGGAAACTGGTCATCCTGGAGATCAATACCGGCCAGATGCATCGCGACGGACTCGAGTTCTTCCATACGCCCAACGGAGTCTGGCTCACCGAACACGTGCCCGCGCGGTATATTGAAGTGGAAAAGGAAGTTTAATCATCAAATTATCAGATCATAAGATCATTAGTTTTTCAGATATAAAATATTTCCCCATTTATCCCACCTTATCAAATAAGCCCTTATCACATTATTAAATACGGTAATTTTAAAATAGTGATTTGATCTAAACGCTGAGGATCAGTCACCTTCCGACGTATTGATCTGGTTCAAAGACCTTTGGGCAAGCTCTGCCTTGGAGCGCCAGTCTATCCGCTGTCCCAGATCCACGGTCGGTTGATCGGCAACAGACCTTAGGCCAACCAACTGCTTCAAACACTTTAGCAACACCACCGAATACATACTGGAAATCACGGGTCCGATACTGCGGAGCGCGCTTCGCCTGGTCCCGGACGAATGCCCGAACCGGTCATCCGGATAGTTCCGGTATGCTCAACCTTAATTATTAACCCTGGAAATTTTACGAAATGAATTTACGTTCCTCCACGCCAGAACAGCCCCGACGACTCGCCAATATCCTGTTTTGCTTCTTTTTACTATCGGTGGTCACCCCATTTTCGGTAATGGCTTCAGCATCGCCAACTTTTATACCTATACATAAGGGGATTGACAAGGAAAAACCGATTTGGCCGCCCGAAGACGGGCAGACAATATTATGCGAATTGCCCGAGGCCCGGGCCACTACGCATCCGATCATTTTCCCCTGAGCGCTCTAAAGATCCACATCCCACTGAATGTATCGTCTTTACCTAATGCCTTTTAGGTTGTTCCGGCAACTGATAAAAAGTAAATGTAAAGAGCTAATTTTTCGTGAAAAGATGGCTGTTGCGGCCATCGAGAACTGCATCCGGTCCTGCGAGGCCGGATGCCTTTTCCCTTTAAGAGAATATTAAGCTTTCCATAACAGAAATGGTGATAATGTTCACTATCTTAGCCGGACCGAAATATAAGAACGTGTTTAAATTTTAGTAATTGGGCTGTGAATATCCCTTTCCTGCTGACACTTCGTTAGAAAAAGCGGCTTGATAGCTGAGGCTATCATCCACTTTTCCCGCCTCGTTTCAGCAAAAAATGAACAATTCTCGCCTCAAAGACCAAAACTTAAACATGTTCTAAGACAACTTCTTTGTCATGAATAAGCACACTTTTTTTATCGCGGGTCTTTTCACCTTCTTATTGTTATCCGGAACCAATGGGTTTCATCTGTTCAGCCAGAGTAAGGCGGGCAAATGTTCCAGCACCTTACTGGCCCTGAATATGGCCCCGGTGAAGGTGGCCGAAGCCCGGTCCGCCGCCAAAAAGCCCTGTGATAAAGAAGAGAAGCGGATCAACCAGAGCCCGCAGGACACCAAAGTCGGAAGCAGCGGTTATTACAACAACGTAACGATCGATCAGCTGGGAGAGACCTTCATCAATTCTTATCCCGGTCTTACTTCCGGCAGCAGTGCAACCGCAAAGAAACCCTGTTCTTCCCAGCTAAAGGAAGAACAGAAAAAACTCACCGCCTGCCGGGAAAGCCTGAAGAAAAAGCAGTGCCCGAGTAAGGAGGAGGAGCTGGCGCCTAAAAAATTACGCCCCAGCGCCACGGTGAAACTGGCCAGCTATACGGTGGAAAATTAGTACCGGCCGTCCCTGCCTTTTCAATCAGTTAGTAATCTCTGATCTCGGAATATAAATTACCCTTGCGGTATTCCTTCATGACGTGCCGCACCGTTGCGGTGAGGTTTTTCGGCAGTTTATCCAGCGGGAACCATTCAGCTGCCTTGAACTTATCCCTTTCTTTCGAACGGACCTTCCCTTCCCAGCGATACGCCTTAAAGTAAAAGACGATCCGTTGTTCTTTGGTGGTGTTCTTCTGCAGTACGTGCACCAGTTGCAGGTCTTTACTTTTCAGGGTGATCCCCGCTTCTTCAAAACTTTCGCGGATCAGGGAGGATTTTGCGTATTCGTCTTTTTCGATATTTCCGCCTACCAGTGTGTAGTTGCCGCCGTTGGGTTTGGTCTGTTTGAGCAGTAGAATCTTGCCTTTTTCGTATAAAATCAACCTCGCTTTTATTCGCAACTTGTGCTTTGCCATACACTGTCCGGTATTTAAAGAATAATTATTTGATTATCAGCAATTTACTATTTCGTTAAACTTCTTTACGAGCCTAAATCTTTTATTTTCGGCTTTTCGTTAGTAATATTGCAGCTGGAAAAAGGGCTTTCATTAACAAAACTGGCAAGCAAAAATAAAGTTTTCTGTTACTTTGCATCGATTATGCTGAATTTAATTTTTCTTCCCCAAAAACGGTAAAAGTCCTTTATACAATTCCCACTGATCGCCCATATTCTTTTCCGGTTTTGATGCTGCACTCCAATGAGTCCTGGAGCTTTTATAAACTTAGGCCAAGCAAGTAGCAACGAAATATCTAAATTATGCAGTATTTTGAAAATGTTCTGGCAACAATCGGTGATACGCCGCTCATCAAACTTAGCAATATTACCGCCGGGGTAATTCCAGCCACCGTTTTCGGTAAGGTGGAAAGTTTCAACCCCGGACAGTCAGCCAAGGACAGGATCGCCCTCTACATGGTAGAACAAGCCGAAAAAGAGGGGCGGATCAAACCCGGCGCTACGATCATTGAAGCGACTTCCGGTAATACCGGATTCAGTCTTGCCATGATCTGCGCTCTTAAAGGATACCGCTGTGTACTCACCGTGACCAGCAAATCCTCACCCGAAAAACTGGCGATGCTGCGCTCGATGGGGGCCGAAGTGGTGATCTGCCCTTCGGATGCAGAGCCGGAAGACCCTCGGTCCTACTACGCTCAGGCGGAAAGCCTGGCCCGCGAGATCCCGAACTCCTACTATCTGGCGCAAAACTTTAACCTGAACAACCAGGCGGCTCATTACTATACGACTGGCCCGGAGATCTGGCGTCAGACCGGTGGTAAGATCACGCACTACGTGTGTTGTTGCGGTACCGGCGGTACGCTGTCCGGAACGGCCAGATACCTGAAGGAAAAGAATCCTAACGTCAAGATCATCGGTGTTGACGCTTACGGATCCGTACTGAAAAAATACTGGTCTACCGGTATCCTGGATAAAAGCGAGATCCACCCCTACAAAGTGGAAGGGCTGGGTAAAACGATTATTCCGGATAACGTCGGTTTCGACCTGATCGACGAATTCATCAAAGTAACCGACCGCAACAGTGCCCTGAGAGCTCGTGATCTGGCCAAGAACGAAGGTCTGATGGTGGGGTATTCCAGCGGATCAGCCATGGAAGCGGTATTCAAACTCCGCGACCAGCTCAAACCTACCGACGTCGTGGTAGCCCTCTTCGCCGACCACGGCAGCCGTTACCTCGGCAAGATCTTCAGCGACGAATGGATGCAGGAACAGGGCTTCCTCAAGGATGAAGTCTACGACCATTCCAGCTATTCTTACCGTTACCGCAATTTCAAGCGGATCTATAAGGTGTACAAGCGCAAATACTCCCGCTACCTGCGGCAAACCCTAAAAATTTAAGGATAGGAATAGGGGCTTCTGTCCCTATTCTCATCTTTAGCACAACACCTTTGAAAACAACAATCCATTTACTATTGAAAAATTGCCACTTATGAATATGAAAAGAGCTAAGCAAACTAAATTTGTATCCAACGAGAGTGGCCCATCCAATCTCTTCGAAAACGAATGGCTCAACCGGTTGACCCGCACCCACATTGCCATCCCGGTGAGTATGTTCTTTATTTACGCAGCCGGCCTGCTGTACTATGCGAAAATCGCAACGGACCTGAGTAATCTGGCTATTATCGGCCTTTTCTTTGCCGGGACCTTTGTCTTCACCTTTGTGGAGTACGCCATGCACCGCTGGCTGTACCATCCACCCGAAGATGCTTCCGAAAAATACCAGGAGTTTACCTATACCATCCACGGTCATCACCACGCTTACCCGAAGGATAAGCAACGACTGGCGATGCCGCCCCTGCTGGCTTTCGCGATCGGTACCGTTCTGCTGGTTTCCCTCAAACTGATCCTGGATCAGTATTCATTTGCCTTCCTGGCCGGGTTTATGGTGGGTTACGCCATGTATCTGCTGGTGCACTACTCCGTGCATATGTTCAAGATGCCCAATAATTTTCTGAAGGCCCTGTGGATCAATCACTCTATCCACCATTATGCGGATGATGATGAAGTACTCTACGGTGTTTCTTCTCCGCTTTGGGACTACGTATTCGGCACTGTTCCCAAGAAGAAAAGTATGAAAGGCGTGGAAGTACGTCAGAAGGTTTCCTGATCGGAGTAAAAGCCCATTTGGAAAACCTGCATAAGCTGGCCCGGTTCTTAACGGAATCGGGCCAACTTATTTTAGGCCAGCTTGTTCTCATCTATTACAAGAACAACCCATATGGAATTTTTACTCAACCCGGAGCTGCCGCTGATTAAACCGGACTGGCCCGGCAACCCCCACGACGGGAAAATGTTCCGCTATCCGGATCGTCCCTTCTACCCTTCCTTCCGCAAACTCCTCAAGTGGCAATTTTCCGCCAACCCGCTGAAGGCGGAGAAAAAAGCGGATAACTGGCGGCCACCCGTTTTCGAATCCACCGAGTACCTGGATAAGGATCATGATTTCATCAGCTGGCTCGGGCACGCCAGTTTTCTGATCCAGATTGATGGCGTGCGGATGATCACCGACCCCGTATTTTCCGATCTGCCTTTTGTACCGCGCCTGGTCAATTTGCCCTTTCCCCTGGAACAACTTCGCGGTATTGACTATATCCTGCTGTCGCACGACCATCGCGATCATTGCGACCGGGACAGCCTTACCACCATCCTCGCCCATAATCAACCCCAAAAAATACTGGCCCCGCTCCGACTCGGTAAAGTGATCCGGCCCTGGATCGGCGATACGCCCGTGGAGGAAGCCGCCTGGTTCCAGCAGTTCCGAACGACGGAGGACGGGCCGGAACTTATTTTTCTGCCGTCCCGGCACTGGAGCCGGCGGGGACTTGCGGATTTCAATCGCGTGCTCTGGGGCAGCTTTTTGATCCGGGGCCGGGAGAATACCGTCTACTTTGGTTCCGACAGCGGCTATGCCGGCCACTTTGCGGATATCGGCCAGCTTTTTTCGGGTATTGATTACGCCCTGTTGGGTATCGGTGCCTACCGTCCGGACTATATGATGCAGGAGATCCATACCAATCCGGCGGAGGCCTTCCGGGCTTTTCGCGAACTGAATGCCGACCGGATGATCCCCATGCACTACGGCACCTACGATCTATCCGACGAGCCCATTAGTGAACCGCATCGGCTGATCCGGGAAGAATTTCAGGGACAGGACGAACGACTCCGGGTTTTGGGGGTAAATGAGGTCTTGTATATTTGAGGGCGTTAGGATAATTTTGGAGGGACGGCAATCTGGCATGGTCAGCGGTGGGAAAACGCATGATCGTGGTGACGGCTTTTCGTGAAGGAAACAGCCACCAAGCGAGCGAACCGTCATCATAGGCTAATAATCTCCGCCGAAAATACGTTATCCATACCCTGGACCAAACCATTAGGAATGAAAATCATTTTTTATCTGTTTATTCCCTTTCTTTTCCTATCCGGGTCGGAAGACCGGGTCGTTGACTGGCTCTCCCCTACCGAGCACGATTTCGGGGACATCGTCTTCAAAGAACCGGTACACCACACCTTTCGCTTTAAAAATGTCAGTGACGCGCCTATAGTGATCGACAACATCCGCCCGAGTTGCGGCTGTACGGCGGTAGACTGGGAGGAGACCGTCATTGAACCCGATTCTACCGGCCTGATCAACGCCAGCTACGACGCCCACCTCAAAGGTTACTTCCGCAAGAGCATGAAAGTCTATTTTCACGGCCAGCGAAAGGCCGAAAAACTATGGCTGGAAGGCTATGTCATCGAGTAAATATTACCATTCATCGATTTTAGATTATTCTTAACGGAGCCGGGAGGTAGGCATCCTGCCAAATTCGTTTATCTTTGCGCCGAAGATACGCAGGAATGAAAAGGAAAAGCAAGGCATACTTAATTAGTCTCCTTTCATTGTTGTCGTTCCGGTGGCCATCCGGCAACCGCTGACTAAATGTGAATTACGACTTTTAAATTTATAATTTCATGGGCTTTTTGGGATTTGTATTGGTCTTCTACCTGCTGCTAAGCGTCAGTTTGTACAAAGTTTTTGAGAAAGCCGGCGTAGCGGGTTGGAAAGCTCTGGTACCGGGTTTAAACTTCGTGATCTGGTGCCGTCTGATCGGTAGACCGGACTGGTGGGCAGCATTGTTGTTGATCCCCATCGTCAACATTTTTATCTACGCCGGCATGGCTGTGGATATGGTGCGTTCTTTCGGCTGGTACAAATTCTGGCAAAGTGCGGCGGCTGTCGTCTTTGCGCCCATTACTTTCTTCTACCTGGGGTTTGCCAAGGATGAAAAATACATCGGAAAAACCCTCGATCTCGAAAAAGACTACGCCGCCCAGATCGAAGCGGCCAAAGAGGCCAACAATCGCCGTCAGCTCCAGAAATTACAAAGAGAAAACCCCTATAAGAAATCGCCGACCCGCGAGTGGGTGGAAGCGGTGGTATTCGCCGTTTTTGCGGCCGCCTTTATCCGGATGTTCCTGATCGAAGCCTACGTGATCCCGACTTCCTCGATGGAAGGTTCGCTGCTGGTGGGTGACTTCCTGTTCGTCAGTAAGGCGCACTACGGTATCCGGATGCCGCAGACGATCGCCATGGTGCCGCTGCTGCACAACCGCATTCCCGTACTCGGGGTGGAATCCTACCTGGAAAAGCCCAAGCTCAAATACCGCCGCCTGCCGGCGCTGGAAAGTATTGATCACAACGATCCCGTGGTATTCAACTACCCGGAGGGAGACAGTGTCTATGTATTCCCGGAAAGGACCTGGAGTGTCTATGACTACCGCCGGGGCAGTATCAGCCAGGCGGCCCAGCGCGCCATCAGCACGGGACAGGCGAAACTCGTTACCCGGCCCATGGATAAAATGGACCACTACATCAAGCGATGTGTAGGCCTGCCGGGAGATACCATTGAGGTGCGCAATCGCCAGTTGTACATCAACGGGCAACCGGCGGAAAATCCGACCAATATCCAGTTTATCTACCACGTGAAATCCCCTAACGGTGCGATCAATACCAAGGATTTTGCGGAATGGGGTATTTCCTACGAGGACCTGCGACCCCACGGCGGTGCCAATCCCAAAGTGGATCCGCAAACCGGCTCCATGCTCGTGATCCTGAACGAAGAGCAGGCGCAGAAACTCCGGGCGCTCGATCCGGGGATCATTGCCGCTCCGACGAAACGCTATATGCTGACCATGCCGGAAAATTATGATCCCCAGCAATTGACCGGTCTGGGTATCGACAACGCCAATCTGCTCTACGTGGATCAGCGCAGTATGATCATGCAACTGACTGACGATCAGGCCACCGTTATCGAGCAGGATTCCCTGGTCAACATCGGTGCCTATACCGCCGATTCCGAGCGCTTATTCCCGCACAATGTACGCCTGTTCCCGAACTGGACGGTAGATGATTACGGTCCGGTCCATGTACCGAAAAAAGGGCAGACCGTTCAGCTGACACCCAAAAATATGGCGATGTACCGCCGGGCGATCAATGTTTATGAGGACAATGATCTGCAGGAGACCAACGGTAAGATCGTGATCAACGGACAGGAAACCACGGAATATACCTTCCAACAGGATTACTACTGGATGATGGGCGATAACCGCCACAATTCGGAGGATGCCCGCGTCTGGGGCTACGTGCCGGAAGACCATATCGTAGGTAAACCGCTCTTTATCTGGTTCTCTACCCGGGAGGGTAATATTGGTAACGGTGTCAACTGGGACCGGATCTTTACGAGCGCCGACAAGAAGTAAGTAATTGAGCGATCTAATGATCAGATCATCGAATTATCTGATCATTAGATCATCAGAATAATCACCTCAGGGTTCATTCAATAATTCCCCGCACTTTCGGCAATAATCCGCATCGGAAGCGTGCCCTTCCGCGCCGCAAAACCGGCAGGCCTGCGTACTCACTTCCATGCGAGAGTCCCGCACCATCTCGGCGGAAACAATACCCGTGGGCACCGCAATAATGGCGTAACCCAGGATCATCACCACGGCGGAAAGGAACTGTCCGAGTTCCGTTGCCGGCGTAATATCTCCGTAACCGACCGTTGTCAGCGTCACGATGGCCCAGTAAATACTGCGGGGAATACTGGAAAAAGCCGAGCCCTCCCCTCCTTCTACCAGATACATGACCGATCCGATAATGATTACCAGCAAGGTAACGAACATGAGAAAAACGCTGATCTTGACCTGGCTCGCCCGCAGCGCCCGCAGCAGTGTGTTGCCCTCGTTCAGGAAGTGCCCGAGTTTGAAGATCCGGAACACCCGGATCAGCCGGAAGGCCCGGATCACCAGTAGCGACTGGGCGCTGGCCGTAATAAACAGACTGATATAGGCCGGCAGGATCGCCAGCAGGTCGACAATTCCGAAAAAACTGGTGGCGTACCGCATCGGTCGGTAAACACTGTATAGCCGCAACAGATATTCCAGTGTAAAAATGACGGTGAATACCCATTCCAACGCAAAGAATATTTCCCGGTATTTGATGTTGATGTAATCAACACTCTCCAGCATAACGATCAGTACACTGGCCGCGATCAGGATGAGCAATACCACATCGAATAACTTTCCGTAAGGAGTATCCGCTTCAAAAATTATTTCATGGATCTTTTCTCGGGTCGGGGATCTTTTGAACTTATTTCCCTGAGGATTTTTCGGCATGAGTGAGTTTTCTTTATCCTATTTGATGATTTTCTTTTATATTAAGATGGCTTTAGCCTATTTTTGTACATTCATCCCTTAAAATAATAGATATTGTGATTACAGCAGTAATAATTGAAGATGAAATTAACGGGCTCAATAACCTCAAAAATCTCCTGAATGAACATTGTGATGACGTAGATATCATCGGTGAGGCCGGTTCCGTAGCGCAGGGCGTCAGCCTTTTTTCCGATCCGAATATCAAACCAGATGTAGCTTTTTTGGACATTAGTTTACCGGATGGTCTGATCTTTCAGCTTCTGAACCAGATCCGGCCGATCGATTTTGACATCATTTTTGTCACGGCCTACCAGGAATACGCCATCAAGGCCTGCGAATATAGCTCAATTGGTTATATTGTAAAACCCATCGACCCGGATATGCTGCGGGAAGCCGTTTCGCGCATCAAACCCCGGCAGTCCAACCAGACCGATGGCCGGCTGGATATTTTCAACAACTACTACAACAATCCGAATGCCTTTACCAAGATGAGCATCTCCGCTCTGGACGGCATTTATTTTGTCAATATCAAAGATATCGTTCGCTTCGAAGCGGAAGATAACTACACCCACATCTACCTCAACAGTGGCGAGCGGATCACTGCCTCCAAAACCATTAAGGCCTACGAGGATATGTTGTTGCCGTTCAACTTCTACCGCGTGCACAAACGTCACGTTATCAACCTCAACTACATGCGAAAGTTTGTGAAGGGTGACGGCGGATACCTCGTTATGGACGACGATATCAAGATCGAAGTTTCCCGGCGGCGTCGACCGGCCTTTATGGAACAAATGCGCCGTTTGCAGGAAGGGCTGTAAACCAGCTCCCGGCCCCTGACGGCCACCCTTTTGCGGCCCATGCACCCCACGGCATTAGGAGTATTAATAATATCATTGGTTTTTGTGGAAAATTGTGCCGAATTTCGTGCTCCCCGCCGCAAAATGTTTTTGAATGGCTAGTACGGAATTAAAATTATTTCCTATCTTGGGGTGCAATTATAGCTACAGGAACACGTTTACACACTACTGCCAGATTTTTTGGCCTGGGGGGGCACAAAAGAAAAAAATTTGGTTAAATCAAACTTTATTGATCAAGTCCCGCGATTAATTTTGTATTTTCACCACACTATTGAAACAATTTCTTCCCGGGATCATAAAAACGATACTATGGGAAAGTCTAAAAAGAGTCTGGAAGATCTGAAAAAAGATCTGAAAACCCTCCGTAAGAATGATATGAAGAAGATCGTCGGAGGTAAGAACGACAAAAACAAAAAGAAATTCAACAACGGTTGCGGCGGTATTGTACCGCAATAATCTTGAATTTTAAATATAAATGAAGGACTACATTCTCGCATGAATGTAGTCCTTCATTGTTTATTAGCGTATGTTCGGGACCATTTCTTATACAGATGATTTTCAGCAACTGGAGCTCAAACTGCAACAGCAGCAGGATCCCCTGCAGCGGCTCCTGCTGATCGACCAGTTGACCGCCAGGTATGCCTTTACCAATATTCAGCGGGCCGAAGTATTGCTCCAGGAACAGGAACGTATCCTCCGGAACTGTGATTTCCCGGACTTCCTCCTCAATTACCACCTCAACGTGGCTAATATTGAGAACCAGCTCTATCACTACCACTCGGCCGAAGAGCATTTCACGCAAGCTATAGAGCTGCTGGAAGAACGCGGCACCATCAAGCAGCAGGCCGAGGCGGTGATCGACTATACCGGTACCCTCATCAACATGGAACGGATGGATGAGGCGACGGAAATGCTGGAAAAGGCCAACCGGCTGCTGAAACACTTTCCGGAACGCGGGCTCGCCGCCCGTATCGTCTGCCGGGAAGGTTTCGTCTACCTGCACTACGCCAATTATTCGGGTGCGATCGAATTGCTGCTGGAAGCAGACAAACTGATCAATACCCTGGATCGCCCCCTGGAACTCAAGGATTACTATTTCCTCACGCTGATCCACAGTGGTCTCGGTAAGATCTACGAGCGCAACGATGAGCACGAAAAAAGTGTGGAGGCCTACCGCAAAGTGGTCCGCATGTGCGAATCCATGCAAATGCGCACGCGCCTCGCCTGGCACTACCTCAACGTAGGGAATGGCTATCTGGCCATGAGCGACCTGGAGAGCGCCCGCGAATATTTCCACAAGGCCATCAATATCGGCGACGATACCAGCGAACGGGCCAAAGCTTCCGCCTACGCCAACCTCGGCTTTTGCTACTACGAGGAAGAGCGCTACGAAGAAGCCCTGGAGTACTTTGAGCGGGCCGAGTCCATCTACCAGTCCATAACGGCGGATGATTACTACAACCTCTCCATTATCGAGGCCTGGCGGGGGCGCCTGTATTCCGAACTGGGAAAAAAGGAGGAGACGCTGGAACACTTCGCACTGGCTTACAGCTACGCCAGCGCCGCCGAAGACTACCGGCAGCTGTCGAATATCAGCAAGGATATCGCCAACTTTTACGCCGATCAGGAAGATTATAAAAGCGCCTACGAATACCAGCTCCTGTATAATCGCTTCAGTGAACAGTACACCGAGCAGGTCAACAAACGGAAGCAGGTGGAACTGGACGTCAAATACGAAGCCAGCAAGAAGAAACAGGAAGCGGAATTATTGCAATTACAGGCTACCCGCCTGCAACTGAAGGCACTGCGGGCGCAGATGAACCCGCACTTCATGTACAATGCGCTCAATTCCATTCAGAACTTCATTACTTCCCACGATGTATCGTCCGCAGCCAAGTATCTGGCTAAATTTGCCTTGCTGATGCGGCAGAGCCTGGAATATTCGGACCTGGAAATCATCTCCCTGGAAAAGGAGGTACAGTTTCTCGAAGACTACCTGCTGATCAACCAGAAATTGCGTTTTGAAGACCGGATGACCTACGAGATCTTCCTCGACGACGAAATAGAAGAGGATATCCTGGGCGTGCCGACCATGATCGTTCAACCCTACGTAGAAAACGCCATTGAACACGGACTGCGCAGTAAGAAGAACGGTAAGGTGAGTGTCCACTATTCCCTGCTGGACGAAGATACCATCCTCTGTGTAGTTGAGGATAATGGTGTGGGCCGCGAACGGGCCCGCCAGATCCGGCTTCAGGATAGCCGCTATCAAAACCACCGCTCCAAAGGTACCCGGATCACGGAGCAACGCCTTCAGATCCTGAACAACAGCAAGGGCAAAAATGGTCTGGTGACGACCATCGACCTGAAGGACAAAGCCGGGGAAAGCCTGGGCACCCGGGTTGAGATCAAGATCCCGATCATGGAGATCCAGGTGAAGTGATACCGGGCTCTACCGCAATTGCCATTTCTCAGTAACAGATAAATGTTATTCAGCTCCCTTCTTTTTCTGTATGTCTTTCTGCCCGCAGTATTGATCCTGATACTGCTGAGTCCCCGTAGATGGCACAATGGACTGCTGCTGTTCGCCAGTCTGTTCTTCTACGCCTGGGGCGGTGTAAGTTACAGTCTGCTCCTGCTCGGCTCTATCCTCCTCAATTACGCCATTGGACTGGCCATTGATCGCGCGGGCACGCCCATGCGCAAACGAAACTGGCTCATCACCGGTCTGATCGTCAATATCGGGCTACTGGTCATATTCAAATACACCAATTTCTTTCTGGACAACCTCAACCTGTACCTGCCGGCCGCCCAAAGGATCGATTTTAAACCCATTGTACTGCCGCTCGGCATCTCTTTTTTCACCTTCCAGGCCATTTCCTATATCGTTGATGTTTACCAGCACCGAACACCCGTTCAGCGTAAATTGCCCCATCTGGCGCTGTATATTGCCTTTTTTCCCCAGTTGATCGCCGGGCCCATCGTGCGTTACCACGACATTGCCCACCAGATCCGCGCCCGCAGGATGAGCTGGCCGTTGTTTGCTTCCGGCGTAGAACGGTTTATCCTCGGACTGGCTAAAAAAGTACTGCTGGCCAATAATTTTGCCCCGCTGGCGGACGATATTTTTGCGGTAGCTCCCACGGATCTGGATCCACTGAGCGCCTGGATGGGCGTCCTGATGTATACCTTACAGATCTATTTCGACTTTTCGGGTTATTCGGATATGGCGATTGGACTGGGCCGGATGTTCGGCTTTCGCATCCCGGAAAATTTCAATTTCCCCTACATCGCCCGTTCTATCCGGGAATTTTGGCGACGCTGGCATATTTCCCTTTCGCAATGGTTTCGGGATTACCTTTACATCCCGCTCGGCGGTAACCGAAAGGGGAACGGACGCACCTATTTTAATCTCTTTGTGGTCTTTTTGCTTACCGGCCTCTGGCACGGAGCTGCCTGGAACTTTCTGCTTTGGGGACTGTTCCACGGCTTGTTCCTGATCCTGGAACGGCTTGGCCTGGAAAAATGGCTGGAACGGACCGGGCGCTGGAGCGGGCATATCTATACGTTATTGGTGGTAATGCTGGCCTGGGTACTGTTTCGCGCCCCCAATCTGGATCATGCCTGGCATTACTACAGAGCTTTATTCGGGCGGGGAGCGCCTTCCGATACACCTTTTGACCTTGCCTTTTACCTGGGTCCGGAATTTTGGCTGGCCCTCGGTATCGGCTTACTGGCCTGTACGCCGGTCTTTCGGGTTTTAACGAAAATAATGGAAAAGTCATTCCGGGGAAAACCAGTCGACGTCGTTTTCCAGTTGATCACCACCCTGGGCCTGATGCTCATGTTCCTGTACGCGACACTCGAACTGGCGACGGAATCTTATAATCCATTCATCTATTTTCGATTTTGATGCGTAAAAACAGCTAGGATGTTGATTTTAAAAGCTTTATATTCAAACTGATGATCAAAAGGCAAAAGCTAAAGGTCTATCTCCTTCCCATTTTATTCGTCGGACTGATGGTGGCCCACGGACTGGATAGTATTTTCCAGTGGCTACCGGAACCGGATCTGCAGGAAAAGCGGGCCCTCGTGGAAAAACCGGAACTCGATCTCAGTTTCCTCGATCCTTTTCCCGGGGATTACGAGCGTTATTACAATGATCATTTCAACTGGCGCAACTACTACATCCGGGCCGGAGCTTATCTGAATTACCATGCCTTCCGGCAGTCGGCACTTCCCGCCAAGGTGATCATCGGTAAGGATGGATGGCTCTATAAGGCCGGCTTCCAGATGAAAATGTACCAAGGGAAATACCGCTTCAGCCCGCAGGATCTGGAGATTATCCGGGAAGAACTGGAATACCGCAAACAGGTAGTGGAAGCCGGCGGCGGAAAATATTACCTCTGTCTGGCGCCGATGAAACCCCGCATATATCCCGAATTCCTGCCCGATAACGTTCGCAAACTGAACCCGCAGGACTGTGCGCTGCAACTGGTCGACCACCTGAACCGCCATTCCGATATCAGTTATATTGATCTGTTCACTCCTCTGCAGGAGCTGAAGCAAAGGGGCAGCCCATTGCTGTATTTAAAAACCGATCACCACTGGACGGACTACGCCGGCATGCTGGCCGCAAAGGTCATTCTGGATCATCTTCGGCAGGATTTTCCCCAAATTACCGGCATCGATACCTCTATCATTAAATTCAATACGGCTCACTACAACGGTTTGTCGCTGGCCCACATGCTGGGTCTGGACCAGGAAATGACCGAAAATCCGCCGGTATATGACGGTGCGATGCAATTCCGGGCGTTGGACGGCAGCCGCTCCTACCCCATCCCGGCCAAGTTTCCTTTTCCGGAAGAATACTGCATGGTCCGCATTTTACCACAGGCCGATCTGCCTAAGCTGCTAATGGTACGGGAATCTTTCGCCACTCCGTTGATCAAACTCCTCGGCGACCACTTTCGGGAAAGCGTCTTTCTGTTCGACAACTGGAAGCACGAGCTGCACCCGGAGATCATCGAGCAGGAAGCTCCCGATATTTATATTCAGATGATCTGGGAAGGTATGCTCTTCAACCTGTTGCCCCATCCTCCCCGGGAAGCGGGTTGGTAAAACGGGAATTACCCAGGCTGGGTCAGTACCAGCGAATTTTGGTCCGGATCTTTTACGCCGGCACTTTTTCCCTTGTCGTTGGTAGTGATGGGGCCCATACTTTGCCCGCCGTGGGCCAGGGCCAGGGCTACGGCCTGTTTGATATCCGGGACTGAGATCTCCAGTTGATGCCGGTTTTGGGTGGCCGTATTTCCGGCCAGTTCAGCCGGGCAGAATAGCAGTTCCATGCCATTCCAGTCGGCTCGGTAGAGGATCGTTCCGTACAGTTCCTGTTGTTGGAAAGTGAGGCCCAGGAGTTGGGTGTAAAAAGTACACATCGCTTCCATGCGGTGTACGGCGAGGGTGATATTGATCAATTGCATAGGCCAACAGATGCTTTTCTAATGTCGGGAATAAAGGCCGACTTTATTCCCTTCCGTGTCCATGAAAATAGCAAAATAACCGATATCCGGCCCCGGAGCCGTTTTGTCGACCAGTATTCGCCCACAGGGATCTGAAAATTCTGAATAGGGCTGTATTCCATAATTATCCGTTTCTGGTGCAAAATTATTAAGCGGAAAAGCTCGGACATTGTAAAAAAGCGAAAAACTGTCCCTAAGATCCCTGACTAACGTTTGTCTGGGATAAGTTGCGCATATTAAAGGGGGGCCGGTTTCGGAGCGCTTGACCGGCAAGATATCTCCTGCAGGAGATTTTCTCAGTAGGTCTGAGGTATTAAACACTCCGGGCAATAAACTCCTGAATAATCCCCATTTATGAGTAATCTTTTCCCGCCCAGGCTTGTTTAGTAACTGAATGCGAGGGGATTTGGTGACGGGGAGATTTGGAGAGGGGGAGATTTGGAGAGGGGGAGATTTGGAGAGGGGGAGATAGGGGGACGGGGGGACTTGGTGCTTGGATATTTTCAGTAGCAGGATTGCATGGCCGGATCTTTATTCCCATTGATCATTCTTTTTATTTTTAAAAAAACAACTAGCTGAATATGCCAAACAAGCAAGATCATCTACAGACAGCCACGCTTGGAGGGGGCTGCTTCTGGTGTGTAGAAGCCATTTTCGAACAGGTGCAGGGGGTGGATTCCGTGGTTTCCGGTTATTCCGGGGGTACGCAGGAAACGGCGGATTACAAAACCGTTTGCTCCGGTACGACCCAACACGCAGAAGTCGTACAGGTCCACTTTGATCCCAATGAGATCAACTACGGGGAGATCCTGGAGATTTTCTTTGCTACCCACGATCCCACTACGCTCAACCGCCAGGGCAACGACCGGGGGCCTCAGTACCGTTCCGTGATCTTTTACCACAACGAGGAGCAGCGGGCCACAGCTGAAAGTAAAAAGCAGGATTTCGCCCCTACCCTCTGGGACGATCCTATCGTAACGGAGATCAGTGCGTTCGAATCCTTTTTCAGCGCCGAGGATTACCACCAGGGCTATTACGAAGCGACCGGCGATCGCAATCCCTACTGTAGTTTCGTGATCACCCCGAAGGTGAGTAAGTTCCGGAAGCAGTTCGCGCACCGGTTGAAGAATAAAGTAAAGAATTAAACAATGATGGATTAGTTGGGCGGTATATTAATTTTACTCTTTTAGACCTCCCAACTAATGCTTTTCTGATGCGTCTCTTCTTGTTCTTTTCCTATTGCCTTATCCCCATCTTTGCTAATGCTCAGATCATCAATGACAGTTGTCACCAGGCGATCGAGCTTTTTTGTGGTGATGTGCTCTGGGTGAATCTGGATGGAGCAAATAGGGCTACCTCCGAATACTTTGATGATTGTGGCCCCGATGAGGTGGGCGTCTGGTATAAGATAGTGGGAAACGGCGATTATATTCTGGTCTCCTCCTGTTATGAATATAGCCTGAATATCACGGTATATGAAGGGAACTGTGATTCGTTGAATTGCGTACAGCCCATTATACAATTTCCGACCTACCAATGCGATATCGAAGATCAAACGGAGGCGGCATTTCTGTCCGAAGCGGGCAAAACTTATTATATCTACTGTCGGAGCAATACCGTGCTCACTTTTGGCCGCTTACAGATCAGTTGCTACGCTCCCTTATCTAACGATGTTTGTACCCGGGCCAAGCTGATTATTCTGGATAGTACGTACACTTACGATCATCGTTTCGGCACTCCCAGCTATCACCCTACCTGCCTCAATAGCTATTATCAGAATTTTGCCGATGGATGGTATTCTTTTACCGGCAATGGAGGCTATGTTCAATTAGACAAATTTTCCGGTTATAACCTAAGATCCTGCCTGATCAAAGAAGACTGTTCCGGTACGGATTTTGTCAATAAGGAGCTGGTCTCCGGTGATTTTGCCTATCTGACGAAGGAGGGAGTAACTTATTATTTACAGCTTGTCAGTCCTGATCCCGAACCACAATCGTTTCGATTAAGGAGCTTTGAAAAGGCCGGTAACGATATTTGCAGCAATGCCGAACCATTTTTACTGCAGGATACTTTGACGCTTTCTTTTAAGAGCACTATTGCAAGTATCAAGGCCTGTACCAACGATGAAGGTACTTACGATCGATGGTACTATTTTACCGGCAATGACAGCATTTTCACCTTCACCTGGAATCCCTATTCAAGTTTCACAGGTACGAACGTAAAAATACTCACCGGGACCTGCGACAGTCTGGTGTGTGAAACCACAACCCGGGCCAGAAATCAGATCTCGGTACCGACCGTAGCCGGGAAACGCTACTTGGTCAATATCCACAACAGTTTTAGCTATGAACACGACACACCAGTAAAAGTCACTGCGACCATCACCGCTCCCCTAACAAATGACGAGTATACTGGTGCGACTCCGTTACAGCCGGGGGATACTCTTTCTGGGACGCTTGCCTATGCGCTGGAAGACCAGGAGATCAATAATTTGCTTGAAGTGCGGAGTGTATGGTACCGGGTAAAAGGTACCGGAGCGTTTTATTCGGTCACCACCAAAGCCTATTTACAATCATTTGAAAAAATTTTCTATACCGAAAAGAACGGTACCCTGCTTGTAGCTCCTCACATAGATCACACTTATTCTTATCTGAAAAAAGACAGTATTTATTACCTTAATATTACCGGTAACTACGACAGCTGGGTCAATGATTTTGAGATCTTTTTAAATGTTCACCCCGTGGATGAGCATGACGTTTGTTCAGGTGCCATTCCGGTAAGTGTTGCCGATACCATATCCGGCAGGATGTGGGTCACACTCGAAGAAACCTTTGATAGTTGTTCCAGCTATGGTACCCGGCCGGACGTATGGTACCAATTTAATGGAGACGGACAACTAAAAGATCTCGTTTTTGAAAACATCAACAGCGATCTGGTTTTTGGACTTTTCCGGGGCAGCTGTGGATCTCTGGAGTGTATCACACATTGGTTCAATCCCTTGGATGAACCAACTACCAGCAAGCGGGTTTTCTTGGAGCAGGACGTGAGCTATTTTCTCAAAGTACAGGATCGAAAAAACTCCTTCAGGAACCGCATATTTCGTTTTTATTTTGAGGACCTCGGCCCCGCGGCCAATGCCTTGTGTCATAATGCCCAGTTGGTCTCCTGTGGCGATACCGTACGCGCTACCCTAGACCATGTTGCCCCTTGCGATTATGCAGATCCCTGCCTGCAAAAAGAAGAAAGAAGGATATGGTACGAAATGATCGGTCAGGGTGAGTTGGTTAACCTTTCTCTGTCAGCGCCTGGTTACGAACACATTTTTGGTATAGAAATTTACGAAGGCAACTGTTGCAGTCTTCCTAAAGTCGATCCGATTATTGATGAAGAAGGCCGGTTGAACTTTTTAGCAGAAAAAGATAAGAAATACCTTATTGCCGTGAGCACTTCTGCAACCGGATATGGTACGAGGTTTGACTTGCATTTATCTTGCACGCCCCCCAATCAATTCGCCGGGCAATGGGATGAAAAGGCAACAATGGATCTGCAACGGGAAGGTAATAGAAGTCCAGATAGTTGCCCTCTTGAAAGTTTGCCTTGTCCGAATACGATCCAATTAAAAGATGCTCATTTATACAGTCAGGTTTTTGATGCAGGAAAGATTCTTGTATCTAGTGCGGAACTTGGACCGGAAACAAAAGTTCTTTACCGGGCGGGTGAGCGAATCGTACTTCGTCCCGGATTCCAGGTGAAGGCAAATAGCGAATTCAGGGCTTCAATACAAAATTGTTCAGATAATGCTCCAACAATTGTAAGCGAGCATAGCACACTGGATAAAAAAGAAGATCCTGCACCCCAAAACCTCTTTTCTAAAAACTTGGAAGTAGAAGTCTTCCCGAATCCTTTCTCACAAACTACTACTATCCATTTCTTTATCCCTACCCCGGGCCATGCAGGCCTTTACGTATACGACTTTCGGGGCATACGACTTCTCCGGCTATATAATGGCCCCATTGAGGAAGGATGGCATACAACTACACTTGATGGCGGCTTGCTACCCGTGGGCAAATACCTTCTTAATTTGCGAACTTCCCTGGGAGTAATTAACCGACCGATCTCTGTTTTTTAATAATAGAAGGCTTTCAAATGAATTCCGTAAGTCTTTTATCTCTTTTACGGATCATGCTGCCGATTAATTATCATAGTATCAACCAAAGCGGCCTGATTTTGTACGTATCGTAAAATCAAGCCGCTTTTTTTATCTACTTCTCCCTTAATTTTTATTCCTTTGTAGCCGCAGCCGGTTGTTTAACCAGCCGGATACGTAAAAACCAACGGCATACACCTGAGCTCGAACAAGACCTGATAGCCACAAGCTTAAGCTTGGAGTTAAGGTGCCTGCCTTCTGACTACTGTCGACTGCCGTTTCCTCCGGGAAATGGCCGAAACAAACAAGAGGCATGACAATAGGAGTACTCAAAGAGGCCGCGGACAAACGCGTGGCCGTTGTTCCGGATACGGTCAAAAAGCTCAAGGAGCTCAATCTGGACATTCTTATCGAAACGCAAGCTGGGGTCGACGCCTACTTTCCCGACTCCGAATACGAAGAGGCCGGCGCGGCCATCGCTTCCCACCAAGACATCCTGCAAAAAGCCGACGTGCTGATCAGTATCAATCCCCTGGAGGAACCGGAACTGAAAAGCCTGGACAAAGGCAAAATGCTCATTTCCCAATTCCAGCCTTTTTTCGATCACGATGTAGCGGATCGGCTGAACGGTCTCGGATTGCGGGCATTTAGTCTGGATATGATCCCGCGGACCACGCTGGCGCAATCCATGGACGTACTGTCTTCCATGGCTTCCATTGCCGGATACAAGGCGGTGCTGGAGGCGTCCCGTTATCTGCCCCGTTATTTCCCGATGATGATCACTGCGGCCGGTAGTATCCGTCCCGCCAAGATCCTCGTACTGGGTGCGGGTGTAGCCGGGCTCCAGGCGATCGCTACGGCGAAACGACTGGGGGCCCAGGTGGAAGCCTTTGATACCCGCTCGGCCGCCCGGGAGGAAGTAAAGAGTCTCGGCGCCAAATTCATCGAGATCGAAGGTGCCAAGGAAGATACCGGAGCCGGCGGCTACGCCGTGGAGCAATCCGAAGAATTCCTGAAAAGACAACGGGAAGAGGTGCAGAACCGCGCTTCTAAGTCGGATATCATCATCACGACCGCTCAGGTACGCGGACGCAAAGCGCCGATCCTGGTCCCGAAATCGACGGTGGACAATATGCGTCCCGGTTCGGTGATCGTCGACCTGGCCGCTTCTACGGGTGGTAACTGTGAACTGACGGAGGATAATCAGGTAGTCAACCACAACGGCGTGACCATTATCGGCGACTCCAACCTGGCGGCCCTTATGCCGCAGGATGCCAGTGTATTGTACAGCAACAACCTGTTCAACTTCTTCAAAATACTGGTGAAGGACGGTGAGCTGTCGCTGGATATGAACAATGAGATCGTCAGCGGGGCACTGATCACCACCGCACCGGAAACTACTATTAGCGAATAAAAGCTGGCGGTAGCGGGTGATCCGTAGGCACGCACATGGTCACTTTCAAAAACCATTGCGCCGCACTACCCCACCGCTGTCAACCAGTCGATAAGCATTCAATAAACGACATATGGAAAGCGTATACGAGTTTTTTAATCAGAATCTTTTTCTGATTTACCTCCTGATCTTTACCATCATCCTCGGTTTCGAGGTCATTTCCAAAGTACCGACCGTATTGCACACCCCTCTGATGTCGGGTGCCAACGCCATCAGTGGCGTGGTGATCATCGGTGCCATTTTGTTGATCCGTCAGTCGGACCCCAATGATTACCTCGGGCTCGGTTTGGGCTTTCTCGGGGTGATCCTCGGAATGATCAACGTGATCGGTGGCTTTGCGGTGACGGACCGTATGCTGGAAATGTTTAAGCGTAAAAAATAATAACGAGAACCAACATGGCAGTTACTTTTTACATAAATCTCGCATATTTACTGGGTGCAATCGCCTTTGTTTGGGGCCTGCGCCTGCTAAGTACTCCCGATACGGCCCGCCGCGGTAACATCCTGGCGAGTATCGGAATGGGGCTGGCGATCATTGCCGCTATGCTGGCTCCCCTGGAAAATACCAGTAATAATTACGGATGGATCCTGGGCGGCATGGCCGTCGGTGCCGGTATCGGCTGGGTTTCCGCCCGCCGGATCCAGATGACGGCTATGCCGCAGATGGTATCCATGTTCAACGGTCTGGGTGGTGCCTGTGCAGTCGTACTGGCACTGGTCGAGGTCTTCCAGTTCTACGGCGGCGAACGCACGCTGGACTCCGGTCAACTGGTCATCGTATTGTCTACCCTGCTGATTGGCGGTGTGGCCTTTACGGGTAGTTTGCTGGCTTTCGGTAAACTGCAGGGCCTGGTCCGGGATAATACCCTTACCCTGCCCAAACACAATATCATCAACCAGATCATGCTGCTGGTCCTGATCGTAATGGGCGTTATGCTGGTCATTCAGGGACAGGAAGCCGGCCTGACGATGGCCATGATCTTTACCGTACTGGCCCTGATCTACGGTTTTTCCTTTGTGATCCCCATCGGGGGCGCGGATATGCCCGTAGTGATCTCTCTGCTGAACTCCTTCACGGGACTTTCGGCGGCGGCAGCGGGCCTGATCTACGAAAATAACTTCATGCTCGTCGGCGGTATTCTGGTGGGTGCTTCCGGTACCATCCTGACGGTTCTCATGTGTGAGGCCATGAACCGCTCGCTGCTCAACGTACTCATCGGCGGTTTCGGTGGCGGGGGCGGCTCCGCTAAAGGTGCGGACGGCGACCAGGTTGCCAAAGAAGTGAGCATCAACGATGCAGCTATCCAGCTATACTATTCCAATTCGGTGATGTTTGTGCCGGGATACGGTCTGGCCGTGGCGCAGGCCCAGAAAGTCTGTAAGGAAGTGGATGATCTGCTGGAAGCGAACGGTGTGGACGTGAAATACGCCATCCACCCGGTAGCGGGGCGGATGCCCGGCCACATGAACGTACTGCTCGCCGAAGCGGATGTGCCTTATCCCAAACTGCTCGACCTGGACGATGCCAACAGCGCCCTGCCCAATACGGATATGGTGGTGATCGTGGGAGCGAATGACGTGGTCAACCCGGCCGCCTACGATGATCCGGGCAGCCCGATCTACGGTATGCCCGTGCTGAACGTATGGGAGGCGAAAAACGTGATCGTACTGAAGCGAAGTATGAGTACGGGTTACGCCGGTATTCAGAACCCATTGTTCTTCCATGCAAAAAACAGAATGCTTTTCGGAGACGCCAAAGACTCTCTGAATAAGCTGGTTCAGGAACTGAAAAACCTCTAAAAGTGGGTTTTTGAGATTTTTTTAAAAAAAATTCTCCTACCCCTTGACAAATAAAAAAGGGCAGTATTGGATCTCCAATGCTGCCCTTTTTGCTTTTAATCAACTGATAATCAAATACTTAAAAAATAATCAAGACCCAGCCTATATCCAAAAAAGCGACGGTATGGGGGGTGCCCCCACCCCCTACCCCATGAAAATGGGGTTTTGCCCCCCTGGAATGCGCTGTATATTTGTTGTGTAATTAGTTGATACCTCAGTTAGAAAATATTTATCCTTCCTATTCACCTATCAACAAGAAGCGTGTTTACGACGGGACTTGCTATGGCTCCACAGCAAGTCCCATTCTTTTTTTAGGACCTTTCTAAACTACCACTTTTTCCTTTTATAACATTACTTCATACCATTCCGAATAATCTTCCAATAGTTGAGCTACCGGACCGGACTTTATTCCTTTCAATTCATAAAGCGGCAATATATTAGCCCCACCCCGACCAGTCTGAACGATAACCATAAGGTAGAATTCTTCTGAATACCCTCCGTATTGCAGTACTTCTACTTTTTGACCGGGTTTTATATGTTGAGAGAAATCTTTGGATTTTGCCGGAAATGGTAATGGTAAATTATCTTCAAAATAGGCCAGCCAGTTCGCTTCATCCGTTTCGCCGGGAAAGGCTAATAATATGTTTTCTAAGCGTTTTTGCTGATCTTTGGGAAGAGAACTGAATAAATGGCTGTAAAGAATTTTTCTAAAGGCCGCATAAGTTTTTTTAGGATCTTCTTGCTTATTGGGCTTGATAGTTGCAAGATCATTTTCATCTTCTATTTCTAACTGGTTGAACAGGTCAGTACGCAAGCGAACGTAATCGGCCGGCATACGTTTCATGGAGGCGATATCCAAAGTAAGATAGTAAAAGGGAACTCCTTCTTCGTCCAAAAGAGCTTCACTGATGACTCCGGATAAACCTTTCCCGTCAAAAGTATATTCCGCATCGGTTTTGTCATCAAAGGAGTAAATTTCCATACTCCGCCGGATGCAAACGGCAGTGCCGACTGGAAACTTTGGACGGGGGTTTGGTGCAAAATTGGAGATCCCATTATCCCAGAAGTCCCCGCTTAAATCTTCGTCATCAAAAATTTCATCATCAAGATCAAAAGGCGAAAATGCCTCCATTATTTCTCCTTTTATTTTGTGCAATTCCGGCGAGACCCTTCCCGATTTATCCGTTTCCTCCAGCGCTAGCTTCAACCTATCCAGAATACCGAGCATATCCTCCATCATAGGCAGACCCAATCCTTCATCCAGGGAAGCGCCGTAGCGCTCCATGCCGTTTACCATAGTCAGCATATTACCCATCTCGCTATTGCGGAGCTGCTTAATTTCTTTACTTAACCGCTTCTGTTGATTCTTCAACATCTTTAACTGATGCTCAAGTGCAATGATTTGAGAGTCCAGCGAATCAATGGTCGATTCTTCTTTCAGATTTAGTTCAGGTTCATCAAACAATGCTTCCAGATCCAATAACTCCTGAATATCATGAGCTTTGTAAGCAGCGTTAATCTTTTGTTGCAAATGGTGGTATTGTTCAATTTCTTGTTCTTTATTTGCCTTATCCGGATGAAACTTCTTAGATAATCTTAAATATACCTTGCGAATTTCCTGTTGATCCGTAGGATTCGGTTCCACTCTAAAGGAACTGAACATTTCCCGGAATCTGGCCTTTTCTTCAGTTTCCGAATATTCTGAATCCGGCATATCAATGGGGGGCATTTCTACCTGTTGGTCCTTTACCAATCCCTCATATAATTCCTCTATAATGGATTTATCTAAATCATTGATTCGGCGATCGTCAAAAAGCTTATTCACCAATTGCTCGATGTCCTGATTTAAAGTGATCCAGCGCGCTCTGATCTCTTCGGTTTTATTAAAAACCTCACGTTGAATTTCTTCGATCCGGGTCTGATTATTATTCAGTCGGGTCTTCAGACTTTTTAGAGTAGTCTGTGTACGTTTGATCTGCCTTTCCAGCTCGGCTATTTTTTTTTCTTTTTTTAGCGCTTCGGCACTCTTTTCTATCTCCAATTAATTACTCTTTAATTTACAATTGAAATATTATATCCTATTCTCAGGGCATTTGTTCAGACAAAAACTTCAAATAACCATTTTGCCCTCTCTCCTTCCGCCAAAACCTGACCGAACGACGTAAATAATTGAACCCGGAGCTGTAGAAAACTTCGATATTCGGAATGAGATTTCCCCCGAATCGATAATTCTCATTTAGAATGTATGCCTCATCCGCTGCCATTTCTTCCCGCATATCCAGAACTTCGAGAATAGCGTCGATAAGAGCGTGTCGGGCAGGGTTGGTGGATTCAGGCTCGTCCAATTCCTTTCCTTTGGCCAGCTTTTGAAAAAAAGCTTTTAACTGATCATAGGTCAATTCAACGTCCCGGTCATTCAGTTTGGGAAATTCTTTTTTGGTATTCATTACCGCCTGCTCAATGGAAAAAAGGCATGGCTGTAAAAATTCCGGCGGAAAATGGGAGGCGGGCATTATTCTTTAATTTAGATCGGTTTGAAATTTACACCAATTCATCCTCATCCCAACGCGTACGTCCTCTGCTTGCCTTTTCTTTTTTCATTTCTTTCAGATCGAGATAATCCTCCTCTTCACTTTTGCCGAAGCTTTTTTCTTTACCGGAATATCCCATTTTTCTCAATTCCTCCTGAATGGCTTTTTCTTCCCAATCCGAATCATTCACCTGTTCAACCCCCGGAATACCGAAGACGTCAATATAGTGGAACAGAATGCCGATCCCCCACCCCAGCATGGGCCAGTAAAACCACCAGCTTCCCCAGGCAGTAACTGCATTGAGTAAAAAGAAAAAAACACCCATCACGACGAAGGTGGCCAGATGGTTGTAAAACTCTTTTTTCGCTTTTACCCGCTTGGCAGCTTTTTTGTAGGCTTCGGATTCGAGATTGTTCATTGTTACTGGTCTTTTATTTTTTAACGGACAAGTCCGTTTTTTGTTGGAAAGCGCTTCCCAGTAGATATAATGGGGATTTACAAAACTAACAATTTGGGAACTGACTTCAAATGGTTGAGACCTACTTTAGTCATCCATCACGGGCGATTTCAGCGATCTGGCGCTCATTTGACGGCGCTGCGGCCCCCCGACAAAGCTACCGCTGCATTATCTCAGAGAACGGACGACAGCAGGACGGGGATTAAAATATCGTTTTCCGGGAAGGGATAACCCGCATTGATCGAATTTACGCTAGCGGAAGACCGAAGGATCTCCTTTAAAAGGATCCACCCTTATACCTTCTCTCCGGAGGAAGCCGGCATGATCTCACGCCCCAGGCTACCCGTTACGCCTCCCATTGCGGCCAGCAATCCGCCGACCAGACTGGTAAGCACGAAGATCAGGGCCGATGGGAGTCCACCCATCATAGCTCCTAAACGATTACTAAGGATGCCATTATCCAGATAAATGGCGTATCCGCCCCACAATAATAATCCCGCAATTAACGAAGCGGTAAATGCCTGTCTCGGATTCAGCCGGAGTAGCCAGGCCAGGATGGCTGCAATCGGGGTAATGATCCACCAGGGTAGAAATAACTGAAAGATGAATCCCAGAACCAGGAGGCCGGCAAAAAAGAGCAAAAACTTTACCATAACTGTGCACTTTAAATCTGTAGCAAAAAACTTTTTAATGATCAATTCTCTCCACCGGAGGCATTAACCTCCGCCCGCCATTTTCCAGCTTACGGCTCCGGCCGCTTCGCTCTCATCGGGACTATGGTAAAAGTTCAGCTTGTAATATTCTCCTTTACGCCATTTTTCCACCGCATTGTCGTAGAAAGGACTACCGGGATGCCCGGACTGGCCTCCGGGGAAAACACCCCAGGCCTCGATCTCCGACCCCAGTTTCACGATCATCCGCCAGGAAGGACCGTGCGTACCTTTGATCGCATTGATCGCGTCGGCATAACCGCCGACGGAAAGGTAGCCGGTGCCCAGTCCCGGAATGCGGGCCATGTGGGGGATCTCCGTTCCCTTGAACTCGCCCCAGCTGTAATCCGCATCTTCGTACTTTTCGCGCAGGGATTCCGCCGTTTCCAGAAATGCCTGGGTGATCACATCCCGCGCATTTTCCGGCTCGGGAGTATCCTGCCGGTCGAAGATATCGTGGTAGGGATCCTGGTAGATCAATTCCAGAAAACGCCAGGTCTCCGGGTAGGTAACCTCCTGGTTTTCGGCCAGAGCGAAGATCTCGTCAAAGGTCAGTCGGAAGGCAGCCGACAACCAACTGGTAAATACAAAGGCCGGTTTACTGTCTTCTTCAAAGCGAAAATCCCAGGCGGACAGATCGGTGATCATCTGCCGTTCCAGTTCTCCCAGTCCGGTCTGATCCAGCTGGCCGAGCAATGCCGGTACCCCTTCCTCCGCCTTGAGGCTGTAATTATTATTCTGCATGGCCATCATGTCCTCCACCCGGATCTTTTCCATATTGCCCAGCAGTCGGTTGATCAGACGGCCTCGGTAATCATCAAAACCGCCGAGATAGTAGTAGGGATAGGTTGTGTCCGTAGAACGCTGGTTTGCAGATGAAACAAAACCCCGTTCCGGGTTCAGTATCTGCGGCACCTGATCCTTGGGAATGAATCCCTGCCAGGCCTGCGCCGAGGAACTGCCGTCCTGAACGAAACGCCCCTGCTCCTTACGCTTGAGTGGGAACTGGCCGTTGACCTTTATAGCGATATCTCCTTCCCGGCTCGCAAATACGAAATTCTGGGGCGGTGTACTGAAGGTAGTGAGCGCCCGGCTGTAATCTTCGTAGTTTTTGGACCGCATCAGATTGACAAATGTGCCCAGTTCGTGCGAGGGTGCTCCGGCATCCGCGTCGTGGGCTACCCAGCGCATGGCCAGATCCTGGTATTGCGAGTCGTCCGATTCGTAAACGATCGGGCCCCACACGGTATACTTGACCGCTTCCAGTACGGGTTGGTTGCGCCCCAGCACATCGATCTTTTCGGTGCGCGTGACCACCGGCTGCCGTTCGCCGTCCAGCAGGTATTCCGTACGATCGTCATCCGCCCAGAGAATGCGGTACCAGTCCAGTACATCCTGCCCGACATTCGTCTCTCCCCAGGCAATATGTTCGTTAAACCCAATGGCGATCCCCGGGATGCCCGGCAAAGCAACGCCGTAGGCATTAAACTCCGGTGTATGGATCTGAACTTCGAACCAGATCGACGGCAGAGTCAGGCTCAGGTGGGGATCATTGCTGAGGATCGGATGTCCGTCCGCCGTTTTACTGCCCGCTACCGCCCAGTTATTACTGCCGATAAAAGGAGGCGGCTGGGGAATGCCCCGGTGGGAGTAAGACAACATCTCCCGGTCGCTGACCGTATCGGGCGCAATGGCAATAGGTGTAAAATCCCAGGTTTTCGTAGTCGGAATGATCGGGGATTGCCGGGGATTGTTTTCCGGGAAAAGGAAATCGAACATATTCCGGCCCAGGGCAGCCATGGTATTACTAGCGCCCAGATCCTCATTTCGGGCGCAGAGCATTTCCGCCATATTTTTAAAGAACAAGGCGGACTTGATCGGGGTCCAGGGTTCGGGCGTATAGTTCAACAATTTGAATTCCATCGGGTATTCGGCCGGCGACAGCTGTTCGATGTAATCGTTGACGCCCTGGGTGTAGGCTTCCACCCAGGCTTTTTCTTCGGGCGACTGCTGCCAGGCTTCCCAGGCTTTTTCGGCCGCCCAGAGCATTCCCTTTCGCCGCTGCAGCCGGTCTCGCTCCAGCATATTTTCCCCCATGATCTCGGAAAGTCGGCCACCGGCGGCGCGGGCGGAAACATCCATCTGCCACAGCCGGAACTTAGCCGTGATGTATCCCTGCGCGTAAAACGCATCCTCGGTATTACCGGCAAAAATATGGGGGATCTGCCGTTCATCGAAAACCACCTGGACGGGTTCCTTTAATCCCTCCAGAGACATTTCTTCGGACGCCAGTTCGTGCCCGACCGCATTTTGCCAGATACCCGAAAAGGGATTAAAGAAGCTGCCAATGGGTGGAAGTGAACTCCCATAAGGGTGATTCAGACCCAGAGTAAACAGAAGCAGCACGGTCAGCACAAGGGCTATGACGAACTTAATATATCGCATGTTGTTGAGTATTGTCAGCCTGGAACCTGTCTAAAACCCGTTTTTTAGCCGGAAAGCGATCCGCTCCGATGGGCCCGGGCTTCGCCGGAGAATTTCCACCTCCGGTTCTCACCGGTACCATACGCCATCGAAAAAAGAAACCATTCCAGCGGAATACGGAAAATTAAACACGTTCAAATTAAAAACTTATGAAGATGATCAAACCGGGGCCTGCCTGGCCTAAAAATACTATTTTTTGGCTTTCCTTTTTTTTCCTTTTTTTCAGCGCCTGCGGGGAAGGACCTCCGGAAACCATGCCGGTCGTTGAGAAAAAATTCCGCACTACCCCACCCTCCCGCATCTATTTTAAAAATATCCGCAGTACGGCTTATGAGTGGGAGCAGGACCGGGACACCCGAACCGACTACTATCTGCTACGTAAGATCGCTAACCAGAGTCCAAAACCTCAACTTTATCCCGTGATCGCCGATATCTGGATGGAAGACCAGGCCCAGGTCATTTTGCGGAGCGGAGAAAATATCTCTCCGGAGATCCCGGCCGTGGTTTACTGGCAGTCCCGGCAGGATTCCGGGAGCTATCACCTGGATACCCTGAATGCCGGCAATATGTATCGGGTCGGTTTGGGGATTTATGAGTCCCTTCGCAAGTCGCATGCTCTGGAAGTAAGTTTTGCAGATGGTGCGAGAGCGCCACTGTTTAGAGATGCTGCCGAGCGCAATCATTTCCTGATCAGTATGCAGGATTACCTCCGATTAACCGAATTTTATTAAAAAATGGTAAAAAATCAGGCGTTTTATATGTCACATTTTGTCGACCCAAAATCCTTTAAAACCTGCATAAAAAACTAAAAAAAACCAATTTTCAATCAATTACCATGTTACATTTTATTAATAATTCGACAATAATTAATAATTATAATTGTATAACATGGAAATAATCACTCAATATGAAGTAATTGTTAAATGATAAAAAAATACATGCAGTTAAATTACTGATTTACAGATATATACGAATTTAACTCAATTTTTCTATGATTTTTAACCTCCCAAAATGTTGCTTATATAATAAAAACCCTTTATTATTGTACTAATCTTAAAAAGTAGTTTTTGTGTTTATTTGTTTGGGTTAGAGACCCTTGCTTACTAAAGCAAGGGTTTTTTTATTGCTCCTGCCCACCCGGACGATATATTATCCCTAATTTTGGAGGACTTTTGAATATTACCTATCTTTGTAACAATACATTTACAAAATATGGATATTTCCTCCGCGAAGGCTGCCCTGAAGAAGTATTTTGGTTACGATAATTTCCGCCCGATGCAGGCGGACATTATTGAAAATATTCTTCAAAAGCAGGACTGTGTAGTGCTGATGCCCACCGGAGGCGGCAAATCCATTTGTTATCAGATCCCATCGGTCATTTTACCCGGCTGCAGTGTGGTGGTCTCCCCGCTCATCTCCCTGATGAAAGACCAGGTTGAGGGATTGCGGTCCAACGGTATTAAGGCCTCCTTTCTCAACAGTTCGCTCAACAGCAGTGAACAAAGACTCGTGGAGGAAGAATTCTTTCAGTCCCAGATCGATCTGCTGTACGTGTCGCCGGAAAAGCTGCTCTCCCAGGAATTCTTTCCCTTGCTGAAACGCGCCAATGTGAATTTATTCGCCATCGACGAAGCGCACTGTATTTCCTCCTGGGGCCATGATTTCCGTCCGGAATACACGCAACTGGGATTTCTCAAACGGCAATTTCCCGATATCCCGGTAGTTGCACTGACGGCTACGGCCGATAAGATCACCCGCAGGGATATCATGGATAAACTCCAACTGGAGGATCCCCAGCTGTTCATCGCTTCGTTTGACCGGCCCAATCTGAGCCTGGAAGTTCGCCCCGGTCAGAAGCGCCTGGAACAGATCCTGGCCTTTATCGCCCAGCGGCCCAAAGACAGTGGGATCATCTACTGCCTGAGCCGCAAGCGCACCGAGGAAATGGCCGCAAAACTGAATGACCGCGGGTTCCGGGCAGCGCACTACCACGCCGGTATGTCTCCCGCCGACCGCGATCAGGTGCAGGAGGATTTTATCAATGATAACATCCCGATCATCTGCGCTACGATTGCCTTCGGAATGGGTATCGACAAATCTAATGTCCGCTGGATCATCCACTATAACCTGCCCAAAAATATCGAAGGCTACTACCAGGAGATCGGACGGGCCGGGCGGGACGGCGCCAAAGCCGCTACCCTCCTATTCTACAGCTTTGCGGATGTAAGCCTGATGCAGGATATCATCCAGAAGAACGAAAGCGAAAACACGGAGGTCCAGCTCGCCAAACTCGAACGCATGCAGCAGTACGCCGAATCCCTGGCCTGCCGCCGCCGGATACTGCTGAATTATTTCGGCGAAGATCTCAATGAGAACTGTGGCAACTGCGACATCTGTAAAAACCCGCCGGAGTATATCGATGGTACCGTTATCGCCCAGAAAGCCCTTTCCGCCGTCTACCGCCTCAAGGAACAGGTCGGCGTCAACATGCTGATCAATGTGCTGAGAGCTTCGGGCCGACGCGAGATCATGGAAAGAGGATACGATAAAATTAAAACGTACGGTGCCGGCCGGGATATTCCCTTTGTGGAATGGCGGGATTATATGCACCAGTTGATCAACCTGGGTTATCTCGAAGTTGCCCACGATCAACACAATGTGCTGAAGCTTACGCCCGCCAGTAAACGGGCCCTATTTGATCAGGAAGCGGTCCAGCTCGTGAAGATGACCACCGTAAAGGAGCGGCTCAAAGCGGAAAAGGCCAAAGCCAAGGCCAGTGCGCCCAAGAGCACGCGTCAGCGTACCCGGGACGAATTGTTCGAAGAGCTCCGCCAGTTGCGCAAACGCCTCGCCCAGGAGCGCGGAATACCGCCCTATCTGGTGTTTTCCGATGCCACACTGGAGGAAATGTCCGCTACCCGTGCGATGAACGATCTGGATATGCAACGGGTATCGGGGGTCGGTCAGCGGAAACTGCAGTTGTACGGAGACGAATTCCAGGAAGCCATCCGGGATTACGTTCGCCGGAACAGCAATCACATTTCCGGCAGTACAGTACTGGTCACCTACGATTTTTACAAGGAAAACCTATCGATCGAAGAGATCGCCCGCGAGCGCAATCTTTCCCCGGCTACCGTTTACAGTCATCTGGAGGAGTTGATCAAGAACGGATACGAAGTCGATATTTATCGCTACATCTCCAAGGAAGAGGCCGAACGGGTCTGGAAATCCCGGAAATACGTGGAGCAACCGGCCCGGCTAAAGGATCTTTACGAACTAATGAACCGGGAAATCCCCTACGAAAAGATCCGTCTGGCACTGGCGTATTCCAAATAATCAATAACTCATCCGCTTACTTTTCTTTTTTTTCTTCCTGTGACAATTGCAGCTGTTTCGGGGAAATGCCGAATGCGTCTTTAAATTCCTTAATAAAATAGGACACATTTTCGTAACCCACGGCAAAAGCCAGATCGGCAACGCTGGAGGATTGTTCCTCCAACAGGCTACGGGCCTTTTCCAGCCTTTTTTGTTTGATCCACTTTTGCGGCGTGGTGGCAAAAAACTGTTTAAAGTCCCGCCGAAAGCTGCTCGGGCTGCGGCCGGTGAGATAGGCATAGTCTTCGATCTTCAACGGTTTATCGAAGTTTTGCTGCATGAAATGGCGGATATTCCGCTTTTTCGGCAACGTAAGTCGGAACAGGAAATCGGCAAACTGCCGGCTGGGAACCTGTCCGTTGAGCAGATGGAGCAGCTCGAGTATCTTCAGGTCAAGAAACTGCTTTTGCCGGATCCCGTTCTGTTGATAAATGCCGAGTAGCGACCGGGCAAAAAGGGAAATGGCGGGCGGCGCCTTGCATTTCAGATGGGTCGGGATCCGATCCCGATTAAACTCATCGACCCGCGAAACGGATAAGAACTCCTGGATGATCCGATCGTCGAAATAAAAAAGCAGACTTCCAAAGGCTCCTGCTTCGGGCAGGAGATCGGAAATGTAATACAGTCCGCGGGGAATAAACAATATCTCCCCGGCCTGCACCCGGATGGTCTCGTCATCAAAGGTGCGCAGGTGTTGCTCGCCGGCCAGCAGCAGGGAGATGACATGATTGGAGATATAGCCTTCCCGTTCCCGGATAGGTTCGGTAAGTTTTTTTTGCAGGATGCAGACATTACCATCCCGCAGGATGACCTGTACCTGCGGATCACTGAATAAGCGTTGCGGTATAATGATCATACCCCAAAGTTCGTACTTCTCAGTGGGAAAAAATATCCCAGATTGATCAAAAGTACCAGGAAATCGCCACCGCGTTTCGATCTATTCCACTTCCCGGACGATCGTTTCGCTCGGCACGTACCCGATCCGGTGGGCCTGAACCCACAGCTCACTACCGGCCGCCACGGTGAAGGGGCCGGCGTATACCGACCAGGATTTTGGCGCCGACTCTCCCGCTCCGATCACTTTGTAGCCGATGGAGGCGCCCGGCGTTGCGCTGCTGATAGTCACCTGATCATCGGAAATAGTTACTTCGGGATCGGCGGTTTCCGGTTGGGTTTTACTGCCGTCCCAGAGCTGATCGACTAATTCCGCTTCCGGCAGATTGGGTTGATCGCCGATGGCCGCCAGCCAGCGATCCATTTCGGCGCTCAATTCCGCCAGCTTATCGGCATATTCGGGATCTTCCGCCAGATTGTGCAGTTCATGGGGATCATTTTCACAATCGAATAATTCTTCCCGCGGTTTGGTTTCCCGGAACCACTGGGCCTGGTATTCGTTTAGGGTACCGGCATCCCGCATCCGCAGTAGTTCCCGCATGGTTGGGATCTGCTCCCGGTAAACCACCGGCAGGTAATAGCCCTGTTCCGGCCGGTAATTCCGGATGTACTTGAACCGCGGGCCCCGCACCGCCCGGATGGCGTCGGTAAAACCGTCAAAACGATCGGCGGCGGCGTGAATGTACTGGCGGGGTTCGGCCGCCTGGTATTCGCCGAGAAACGCCTGCCCCTGCAGATAGGCCGGCGGTTCAATACCGACCAAAGACATGACGGTAGGCGCGAAATCGATGAAACTCAGCAGTTGCTCGTCCCGGCTACCGGCCCGCCATTTGCCCGGAAAGCGAATGATCATCGGGGAATTCAGCCCGGAATCGTAGATCAGCCGCTTTTGGCGGGGCAAAGGGCCGCCGTGATCGGCATAAAAGAAAATAATGGTGCTGTCGAGCAGGCCGTCCGCTTCCAGTTGATCCAGAATGGCGCCCAGTTGCGCATCCATTTCGGCAATATTGTTGTACACTTTCCACATATCCCGGCGTACAGAGTCGGTTTGCGGTAAATAGGGCGGGATGGAAAAATCAAGATCTTTGGATACGTGAGGATCCGTTTCTGCCGCAGAAACTTTTTCGTTCCAGGCTCCGGCCACAAAACTGGTATCTCCGGACTGATAATGTCGAAACTCATTTTTGCGATAGCCATAAGGTTCGAACAAGCCCGATTCGTGGGTCACCGTAAAGTTGAAGATCGAAAAGAAAGGCTGTCCGTCCTCCCGGTTGCGCCAGTGGGCAAAGTTGCCACTCTCATCCCAGGCTGTTACCGGATCATTAAACTGGTAGTCCTTCTTGGAATTATTCGAACAGTAGTATCCGGCCTTGCGCAGATATTCACTCATCATGTGCACCTCAGAAGGGGGAACTGCCTCGTAGGCGGGCAATCCCGTCACTTCCGTGTACGAACCGGTACGCATGTGATTCGCGCCGATGCTGGAGGGATACATGCCCGTAGCGATGGCGGCCCGGCTGGGCGCACAAACGCCCGAAGGCGAATACAGATGCGGGTACACAATACCTTCGGCAGCCAGCCGACTGAGGTTTGGCGTTTCGATGGTAGAATCGCCGAAGGGGGCGATATAGGCGCTCATGTCTTCCGTCACTAGCCACAATATATTCGGCCGGCCGGAGATCAGCTCTTCCCAATCAGCAGCGTCGCCGGATACGGCCTCTTCTTCGCGGGGCACCTGCCGGCAGGAAAAGCTGAATAGGATCAAGGAAAAAAGAAAAACTAATAGACTGGAATTGAAGGTGGTAGATCTCATGAATAAAGTTGGTCTTGGTGTGTAATAGTAAAACGAAATTAAACTTATTTGCCATTACACCAAGAACTGGTTTAAACTTATTGTCTGCCGATGAGGGCAAAGTATTGGATTTACTGGCGAAGCGCTTTTTGAGTTTCGTACTTGCCCATAAGGGCCCGTACCGGGGGAAAGTACGGAACGAGAAAAAGCTGAAGTCCAGGAGATTCAAGACTTTAGGCCACAGTCCAGATGAATAAGTTTAAACCAGTTCCAAGACAAAAAGTGTATGAGAATTCGAAATGACGGGTTTCTGGTATTTCTGCCGGATTTCGAATAGTTTTTCCCCGTACGATCTGCCAACTTTGTACCAGTAGAAAATTTGACACTAAAATAAAACGTCTGAATATGTTTGATCAAAATCTAAAAGTAAGCCTCATCGGATTGGGAATCATGGGCAGCCGGATGGCTAAAAACCTGCTGAAACACGGTGTGCAACTTACCGTTTTCAATCGATCGCCCGAGCCGATAGCACCTTTAGCCGCTTTGGGTGCCCGACCGGCCGACAGCTACGAAGATGCCCTCAGTGAAGCGGATATAGTGATCACCATGCTGGCCCGACCGGAAGCTGTCCGGGAAGTGATGCTGGAAAATGGTATCAACCGTATGAAAAAAGGGGCGCTCTGGATCGACTGCTCCACCGTTAATCCTTCCTTCACGGCCGAAGCGGCACAGTCAGCCGAAGCGAGAGCGGTGGATTTCATCGACGCTCCGGTAGCCGGTACCCTGCCCCAGGCCGAAAACGCGGAACTGGTCTTTTTTGTCGGCGCGCCCCGGGAGGAATTCCTGGCCGTGGAGCCGTTACTGCAATTCATGGGAAAGAAGGTCCTGCATATCGGAGCAGTTGGCCAGGGCAGTGCTTTCAAAATGCTGGTCAATGCCCTGCTGGCGCAGTCGATGGTCGCTTTTTCCGAAACGGTTCTGCTCGGCGAAAAAATGGGACTGGACCGCGAATTCCTGCTGCGTACCCTGCCTAGCCTCCCGGTAGGGGCTCCCTTCCTGCAGGCCAAAGCGGAAATGATCCGTTCGCAAAACTACGAGGTGATGTTCCCGCTGGAACTGATGCACAAAGACCTGCACCTGGCCAGCCTCTCGGCATACGAGAACGGACAGCCCCTTTATCTGGTCAATCTGACCAAAGAATTGTTTGCCTCGGCCAGCGCGGAAGGATTGGGCCGAAAAGACTTTGCCGCTATTCACGCATTTTTGCAGGGAAGAGCCGGCTGATTTACGTCTCCGGAGAAAAGAGCAAATGAACAGATCGTACTTTTCTCCGGCCGCTTACCTCTCACTGCTCCTGGCGGTACTGCTGGGTAGTGCCTGCCGCTCCGCAACGGCAGACGAAGCCGCCCTTTCTGGGCTGGTTTTTTCCGACGGAGCACACCTGGAACAACAACGAGCAAAATTTACAGCGGGCGATGCCGCAGTCGTCTCCCTGGTGGAACAACTGGAAGCAGAAGCCGACCAACTACTGAACGCCGCCCCCTACTCCGTGGTGCACAAAGCGCAAACCCCACCGAGCGGAGATAAGCACGATTACATGAGTCAGGGTCCCTACTGGTGGCCGGACACCACCAAATCCAACGGCCTGCCCTACATTCGCAGAGATGGAGAGGTAAACCCGGAGCGCGCCACCCTCACGGATCACCGCGAAATGGGTGAACTCATGAATGCCAGTGAAACGCTCAGTCATGCTTACTACTATACCGGACAAGAAAAGTACGCCCAAAAGGCCGCTGAATTACTGGAGATCTGGTTCCTGGCGGATAGTACCCGCATGAATCCCCACCTGGAATTCGGACAGGCCATTCCCGGTCGAACGGAAGGCCGGGGTATCGGTATTATTGAGACCCGCTACCTCGGAAAGATCACGGACGCCGTAGCCCTGATCCGCGCGTCGGATGCCTGGAACCCGGAACTGGAGTCCGGAATGCAAGAGTGGATGGGTGACTACCTGAATTGGCTACTGACCAGCGAAAAAGGGAAAAACGAATCCGTTCACCCCAACAACCACGGTACCTGGTACGACGTGCAGGCGGCCACCCTCGCCCTCTTCACCGGGCAGGACAGTCTGGCCCGCAGCATGCTCGAAAACGCCAAAGAAAGCCGCATGGACGAGGATCTGGAAGCGAACGGTGCCCAACCGAAGGAACTGGCCCGGACCTTATCATTCAATTACAGTACGATGAACCTGTTTGGTATGTTTACTTTGGCCAGGATCGGAGAGATGGTGGGGGTAGATCTCTGGCACTACGATACTCCCAACGGGGCCAACCTGAAAAAAGCGTTGGATTACCTGCTGCCCGCCGCGCTGGGGCAGAGTGAATGGCCCCACAAACAGATCAAACCCATCAAACCGGAGGAACTGATCCCCCATCTCGGTATCGCTTCGAAGGTGTACGATCCCGCCTACGCGGCAACGGCACAACAATTACTGAAGCAATACCCGGAAAAAGCTGGTAGTGCCTTACACTGGCCGATGTAAGGGACTGATTATACAATAGCCTAACGGGGCCCGGCGGCGATGATCCCGGAAATATCCACCGCGTAGATCTGCCGCTGGTCTCCTTTGTGGGTAGAATCAAAAAACACCCTTTTTCCCTGCTGGTCGCAGCGGGGATGCAGATCGCAGCGCCATTCTCCGGTGAAATGCTTCGGCTCGTGGAACTTACCGATAGAGATCTTCTTTTCGGTCGGCACGTGGAACAGATACAATTCCTGTAAGCGTTCTTCTCCCTGCGGATAGCAATCATTCAGCATCCATTTGTAATTGGTGTTCGGTACGTAGGTGTTGTGGCCGTCGACAGTCATGATACCTTTCCCGACCTGACGGGCGTTTTTCGTCTTATCCGGAAACTCGTAAAAGCCGGCGTCCCCACCACCGTCGGGCATCGCCCAGGCACAGATCGTATCGTCTCCTTTCCAGATGAAGTGGGAAAAGACGCCGCTGTCGTTCAGCGCGTACAGATCGCTGCCGTCGGTATTGGCCGTAATGGCACGCGTCAGCCAGTGGCCTTTGCCCGACTGATTCCATTCCGGGTTTTCCTTGCGGTAGGCACTCATATCGGAGGACGATGGTACCGGGCGCGAACGATTGAGGAAGATAAAACGCGTTCCGCTCGGATTGACCAGAATGTGGTTGAACCAGTGGTAATAATCCGCCACGGAGCCTGCCTCCCGGTCGAGGCCGGCCAGTTGGGCGTAGGTGAGGATCAGTTCGGAAGCGCCACTTTGCAGATCCATTTTATAGATGCCGGCCTGATCGGGTGCTTTTTCCCAATTGGTAACCGGCGTTTTGGTCGGATAGCCGTATCCCGGCCGGAAAAATTGCAGGCGGTCGAAGTCGAGACTCAAAGCGAATTTCCCATCCGGGCTGAGCGTATATACCGCCCGGGGCAGGGTTCTGGTTTCTCCGGTTTTTATATCGTACACTTTGCTGATGAAACCGTCCGTTCCGTAGTCATTCCAGATCACTTCGCGATCCGAACCCGGTATCCACTGCAGCATACAGCCCTGCTGCCAGCCCCAGGAGTGGGAAGTACCGATCTCCCGCCAGGTATTGCCCTGTTCCAGATCGATCAGACCTACCCGCAGCACGTCCTGCTGGGTGGGTGAACGGAAGAATTTTTCTACTTCTGCCCCCAATGCGTAGCGACCACTGGTATCTATCTGCTGCTTATCGTAATACCCGAACCAATGCTGCTGAGGCCCGGTGGTAATGGGTTGGATTTGGAGTTCCGCCGTGTCGGTGGAAGCGCCCGCTTTTGCGTCTTTACAACTGTAAGGAATACCCGCAGTTAGCATCCCCGCCGCCAGGGAGGTGTTTTTCAAAAAGGTTCTTCGCTTCATGGATCGCATTGGCTTTGAAGATTGATCGAATAGGTTACCAACTGAGGACGTACGATCCAACTCCTACCATTATAGACCGGGAAGTTGTTCATCCGCAACTTTCTTGCGATATTTAATAGGCATTGTTTCAAACATTCCGAAACCAATCGATGAAAAACCAGCACACCCAATCCAAACGAGATCATCTGCCGCTGCTCACCTGCCTGCTCGCCCTCCTGACCTGGATGGGTTGTGGAGAACCCCTGCCCCCGGAAATCACCGCTGCCTACGATCAGCTACCGGAAACCATCAATTTTAACTTCCACGTCAAACCCATTCTGTCGGACAAATGTTTTGCCTGCCACGGCCCGGATGCGGCCAACCAAAAAGCGGACCTGCGACTGGATACTCCCGATGGAGCCTACGCGGCGCTAAAGGAGCAGCCCGATCGTTTTGCCATCGTCCCCTACAAGCTCTCCCGGAGTGAAGTCTACCACCGGATCACGGCAACCGATACGGCCCTGTTGATGCCCCCGCCGGAATCCAATCTCGCGCTATCCGAAACGGAGATCGCCACACTGAGTAAATGGATCCGCCAGGGAGCCCCCTACGAAGCGCACTGGTCTTTCCTTAAACCCGAAAAACGCTCGCTCCCCCGAATTAAGAACTCCGACTGGGTGCGCAATGAAATTGACCACTTTGTGCTGGCGCGCCTGGAACAGGAAGACCTACAACCCAACGATGCAGCGGATAAGCGCACCCTCATCCGTCGATTGAGTTTTGATCTGCGCGGGTTGCCGCCTTCCCTGGAAGAGATCGATGCCTTTCTGGCCGATACCGCCCCGGAGGCCTACGAGCGACTGGTTGACCGATTTTTGGAATCACCCGCCTACGGCGAACGGATGGCGATGGACTGGATGGATGTCGCCCGCTACGCCGACAGCGACGGTTACCTCGATGATAAACACCGGGAATTTGCTCCCTGGCGCGACTGGGTGATCCGGGCCTTTAACCAGAATATGTCCTACGAACAGTTTGTTACCTGGCAACTGGCCGGTGACCTGCTGGAAGATGCGCCGAAAGAGGCTATCCTCGCCACGGCCTTTAACCGGCTCCATCGTAAAAATTCTGAAGCCGGGATCGTATTCGAAGAATTCCGGCAGGAATACGTGGCCGACCGGACTAATACCCTCGGTAAGGCTTTTCTGGGACTGACTATGGAATGTGCCCGTTGCCACGATCATAAATACGATCCCATCAGCCAGGAAGATTACTATCAGACTTTTGCATTCTTCAATAGTACGCACGAAATGGGAACGGCCGTTTACGGCCCGGGGCAGACTCCCGGACCGGCCATGCTACTGACCACGGAAAAACAGGATTCTATTCTGGATTTTCTGGAGCGCAGCATCCGGCGGGAAGCCACAGCCCTGGCGGAGCACGAGGTGGGGAAAGATCCGGATTTCATCGCCTGGGTCGGCCGGACCGATAAGCTTTCCGCCGAACTGGCCCGACTGGAGCAGCAGGACCTGGTCGCCCATTTGCCCTTCGACCGGCTGCAGCCCGTAGAACCAAAGTTCTTCCTGACGGATAATACCGTTCGGAATACCGACAAAGTAAAGGTGAAGGAAGGGGTATCAAAACCGGGTATGAAAGGCCAGGCGCTGTTCTTCAATAATTACACCAGTCTGAAGATCCCGGACAAGATCGGCTGGTTCGACCGGACCGATGCCTTTTCCGTCAGTTTCGGGATCTATCCGGATACCATTTATCCGGAAGTGGGGGTATTTTACCACTGTGAGGATATCCGCCTGGGCTTCAAAGGTTATTCGATGCACCTGGAGGACAATCATCTCAAATTCATCATTGCCCATTCCTATCCCCAGAACGCTATAGAGGTCCGCAGTAAGGAAGCCCTGCCCGCCGGAGACTGGACCCAGGTTACTTTAACCTACGATGGCTCCAGCCGCGCCGATGGGATCAGGATCTACTGGAACGGAAAACCGATCGCCCTCAACGTGGAATACGATCACCTCTACAAGGGCATTTTGTTCGAACCGAATATCCATACCTACGGTTTCGCTGGTTTCCAACTGGGTGAACGCAATTTTATCAAGACCCTGCGCGACGGCGGCATGGATGAATTAAAAATATACGCCCGGGAACTGTCTTCCCTCGAAGTCTTATACCAAAGTGATCCGGGAAGTCTGACCGAGCTGCTCCAGTTGCCCGGTAAGAAATCCCAACTGGAGGATCACTACCGCCTGCACCACGATCCGGCAACGGCGCAGAACCGGCAGGCGCTGCACCGGCTCCAACGGCAACTGAACGACAGCATCACCCCCATACCGGAGATCATGGTGATGGGCGATCTGCCGGAACCCAGAAAAACCTACATCCAGGAGCGCGGTCTGTACAGTTCGCCCGGGCCGGAAGTCCGGGCCGGCGTGCCGGATGACATTCTCCCCTTCAGTGAAGACTGGCCCCGCAACCGGCTGGGACTTACCCAATGGCTGTTTGATCCGGACCATCCGCTTACGGCCCGCGTTTTTGTCAACCGGATCTGGCAGATGCACTTCGGTCGCGGGATCGTTCGTACGGCGGAAGATTTCGGGAACCAGGGTGAACTGCCAACCCATCCGGAACTACTGGACTGGCTGGCCGTTGATTTCCGGGAAAACAACTGGGACATCAAGGCGCTGCACCGAAAGATCGTACTTTCCGCCACCTACCAGCAGTCCTCCTCTCCCACTCCGGAAGAGCTGGAACGTGACCCGGACAATACGCTGCTGGCCCGTGGCCCCAGTTACCGTTTACCCGCCGAGATGATCCGGGATAATGTACTGGCCGCCAGCGGACTACTGGTGGACCGGCGCGGCGGTTCCAGCGTCTATCCCTACCAGCCGGACGGTTTGTGGGATGAGCTCACCAACAAAGGCTGGCGCTACCGCTATTTGCAGGAACCGGGAGACGGATTGTACCGCCGAAGCCTCTATACCGTTTTTAAACGGACCTCGCCCCCGCCGAGCATGCTCATTTTTGACGCTCCGGACCGCAGTGCCTGTACCGTTCGACGCGTAGCTACGAGCACGCCCCTGCAGGCGCTGGTCCTGCTGAACGATCCACAATACATCGAAGCGGCCCGGGTGCTGGCCGAAAATCTGCGGGCGGATACCGGCCCGGATCCAAAATCGGCTTTGGCTCTCGGGTTTGAACACCTGACCGGCCGGCCGCCGAGCGCAAAAGAAGAGGCCGTGCTCCTAAGCTATTACCAACTGGAGCAGGAACGCTTCGCTGAATCACCGGAAGCCGCCGCGGCCTATCTGGAAATTGGTGAACTGCCGGCGGAGGCCAACCACGATCTGGCCGCCCTTGCCACCGTAATGCACAGCGTAATGAACACCACCGACAGTTACACCCTAAGATAAACCAAACCCCGGCACCCTGAAACCTGACCCCTGACACCCGACACCTGACACCTGACACCCCCGACACCTCAAATACAACAACATGAAAAAAATAATCCAAGACATACAAGCCGCTCAATCCCGCCGCGATTTCTTCCGGAAAACCACGCTGGGTCTGGGGGCCATGGCGCTGTCCAGCCTGATGAATCCCCTGCGTTCAGGCAACACCCTGATAAATAAACCCACTTTAGCCAACGACCCGACCGGGCCGCATTTCCCCGCCAAAGCCAAACGCGTGATCTACCTTTTCCAAAGCGGGGGCCCATCGCATCTGGAATCTTTCGACTACAAACCGGCCCTGGAAAAATGGCACGGCAAAGAGATCCCCGATTACATCAAAAAGACCCAGCGCAACTCGGGTATGGTATCCGGGCAATCGACCTTCCCGCTGGTGCAATCCAAATTTGGGTTTAAACAATACGGTCACGCCGGGGCCTGGGTCAGTGAACTCTTTCCCCATACCGCCAGGATCGTGGATGATCTCTGCATCGTGCGTTCCATGTATACGGAAGCCATCAATCACGAACCGGCCGTATTATTTGTACAAACCGGTTCGCAACTGGCCGGACGTCCGTCCATTGGATCCTGGCTGAGCTACGGCCTGGGGTCGGATAATGAGAATCTGCCGACCTTCGTCGTGATGGTCAGCAAAGGGGGCGGTGCCCAGCCGCTGAGCGCATCGGCCTGGAGTAATGGTTTTTTACCTTCTCACCACCAGGGGGTACAGTTTCGTTCGGGCAAAGACCCCGTACTGTATCTCAATAATCCGGAAGGGGTGCATCTGCAGGACCGGCGCCGGGCCCTGGACCATATCCGGCAGCTCAACGAACTGCAAAAAGAACGCTGGGCGGACCCCGAGATCGATTCCAAGATCAAACAGTACGAAATGGCCTTCCGAATGCAGACCTCGGTACCCGAAGCGGTGGAGGTAGACCACGAGCCGGATTACATCTACAAACTCTACGGCGAGGATGCCCGCCAGGCCGGCACCTTTGCCGCCAATTGCCTTAAAGCGCGCCGGCTGGCGGAGCGAGGCGTTAAGTTCATCCAACTCTACCATATGGGCTGGGATCACCACGGCGGTCTGCCGGGAGGCATGCGTCGGCAGGCCCTGTCCACGGACCAGGCGGCGGCCGGGCTCATTCAGGATCTCAAGCAACGGGGATTGCTGGAGGATACGCTCGTAGTGTGGGGCGGGGAATTTGGGCGCACCAGTTTCTCCCAGGGACGGCTCACCGCCGAATCCTACGGCCGGGATCACCATCCGGGCTGCTTCACCATGTGGATGGCCGGGGCCGGGGTGAAAGCCGGACTGGTGTACGGCCAGACGGATGATCTGGGTTATAACGTGGCGGTTAACGGCGTACACGTTCACGACTTTCAGGCGACCTTGCTGCACCTGCTCGGAATGGACCACGAAAGGCTGGTCTTCAAACACCAGGGAAGACGGTACCGGCTGACGGATGTTCACGGAAAGGTAGTACGGGGTATTCTGGCCTAAAAAGGGGCGAAAAATGTAGGAAAAGGGCATAAAACGGTAAAAGGTGCGACAAATTTGGGCGAATTTCTGTTCGGGCTGAACTCATTGTCAGACTGGCTGGTTATATATATGAAGAAACCCAATCCATTAGCCTTATGAGAACCTACACACTACTCTTATCCTGCCTGCTATTCAGTTGCTCGACCCTATTCGGCCAGGTGCCCTTTCAGGGGATCATTACGACCAACATTATGCCGATCAAAAAGGCGTATATGCAACAGAATGTTCAGGTACTTTACCACACTTCTTTCGACGGCAACCTGAAGGTCTACGTAAACGATGAGATGATCTTCGACAAGGACGTCAAAAAGGGTGAAATTGAAACTCTGAGTCTGGGAGGCAACATCGATTCCAGACCCAACGCGATCATGAGAATCGTGTTTGATGACCTCTTCTATCTCGAGCAGGTCCTGCATTTTCACCATCCCTACATTCGTATTGACTACGCCAAGGAAGATCGCCAACTGGCCGTTCACTACGAAGAGACTTTACCCAAGGTGGAAGAAATGCAGAAAGATCTCCTGAAGGAACAGGTCGTTATGGCCATTCGGGAACACCTGGCGAATCGATAGGCCATCCCGGATCACTGCATATTCAATTCACGCAAGATCGTCCCCCACGATTTTGTGCCTTAGACCGTTTTGTGCCTGATCTAGACCTTTTCAGGAGTGTAAACCTCCGTTAATCAAAGTTTTAAATCTTAAAAGGAAGAACTTTCGGCTACCCGTAGTGAAGCTCGTAGTCAGTGAAAATGGAGCCGTCCCGGGTATCAACCGGGCCTTTGATGGCTTATTAGTACCTTTTCTACGAGCAATGTTTTTTCCTTTTTTTCATGTGTCCAAACCTCCGAAACCGGTTTTGATCCGGTAACGGATTTTCCGGATAATTTGTCCCCAAAACCCGGTGGAATTGGCCGATGCTACCGTCCTCCATCCCCGACCAGCTCTTCTTAGTCCTACAACAGGCAATAATCATCTAGGATTATTGTTGTAAGCTTCCGTAAAATTGTACCTTTGCCCTGTTTTTAAAAAGAGGGCCCAACGGCTCATTTTTTTTATCTAATCGACTATTGATGGGAATGGACAGAAATACGGTGATCGGTTTTGTACTGATCTTTTTGTTGCTGGTACTCTGGCAGCAATTTAACGCACCGACGCCGGAACAATTAGAATTAGAAAAACGCCGCCAGGATTCAATCGCCCTGGCCCAAAATCAGCCCTACGCTGAGATAGACACCAGCATCGAACCGACGGTTCCTATCGGTGGTGATACCCTCCAAATTGTTAACGACTCCCTCCGACAGGCTCAACTGAGCGGTACTTTCGGCCCATTTGCGGCTGCCGCTTCCGGAGATGGGAAAGTTTACCGTCTGGAAAATGACCTGATGTCCGTCACCTTTAATTCCAAGGGTGGCCGGATCACGAGCGTCATGCTGAAGAATTACTTCAAGGTGCTGGAAGACGAAAAGGGGGAACAGACCAAAGTGCCGCTGAAACTGCTGGAGGATGAAAAGAACCGCTTCGGCTATTATCTGCCAATGGCCAACGTTCCCAGTGGTGGGGTCAATACCGATGACCTCATTTTTACGCCCACGGTCGATCTGAACACCCGCCAGATCACCTTCCGGGCGAGTGCGGGCGGTAACCGTTATTTCGAACAAAAATATACCCTGCGGGAAGGTTCCTACGTCATCGATTACGACATCCGTTTCGAGGGAATGGACCAGGTGCTGTCCGGAAACGTGGAAAAAGTGCAGCTGAAATGGCTGAACTACCTGGATAAGATCGAGCTGAACACCAACTACGAGCGAAATTACTCTACGGCCTACTACAAGCCGGTCGATGACGATCCGGATTATTGTTCCTGTACGTCGGACGATATTGAAAAACTGGATGACCAAAAACTGAAATGGGTCAGTAATACCAATCAGTTCTTCAACAGCAGTCTGATCGCCGAGACAGCCTTCAGCGGCGCCCTGCTGGAAACCGAGATGCTCGATGTGACCAACGATGATCTGAAGGTGCTGAATACCCAGGTGGACATTCCGTTCGGACGCGGTTCGAGCGAGTCGTTCAATATGGATTTCTATGTCGGTCCCAACGAATATGCCCTGTTGCGGGCCGCCGGGCCGGACCTGGAGGATATCATTCCGTTCGGCTGGAGTATTTTCGGAACGGTCAACCGTTGGGTGATTCGCCCGATCTTCAGTTTCCTTTCCAGTTTTATCGGCAGCGCCGGTATCGTCATTCTGGTACTGACCTTCCTGGTTAAACTGGCCCTGTATCCGCTGACCTACAAAATGCTGTACTCGCAAAACAAGATGGCAGCACTGAAGCCGCGGATCGAGAAGATGAAGGAAAAATACAAAGGCGACCAGCAACAGGTGCAGATGGAGACCATGAAGCTGTACCGCGAGTTCGGGGTGAACCCACTCGGTGGCTGTATGCCGATGGTCTTACAGATGCCGATCTGGTTTGCATTGTACCGTTTCTTCCCGGCCTCTATCGAGTTCCGTCAGGCCAGCTTCCTCTGGGCGACTGACCTGTCTTCCTACGATGTGATCGCGCGGCTGCCGTTCGAGATCCCCTTCTTCGGGGCTCACCTGAGCTTGTTTACCCTGCTCTGGGCGGTAACGACGCTGATCTATACCTATTACAACACCAAGCATATGGATTTCGGGTCCAATCCGGCGATGAAGTACCTGCAGTACATCATGCCGATCATGTTCCTGGGATTCTTCAACAGCTTCGCGGCCGGTCTGACCTGTTATCTCCTGTTCAGTAACCTGTTCAACATCACCCAAACGGTGGTGACCAAGAACTACATCATCAATCAGGATAAGATCCAGGAGGAACTGGAAGCCTACAAGAAAAAACCTAAAAAGAAAAAATCCGGTTTCCAGGAACGTTTGGAAGCGGCCATGAAAGAGCAACAGCGCGTTCAGGCCGAAAGACAGGCACAGAAAGGAAAATCCGGCAAACGGAAATAGTATTTTCGGTATCCGGCAGCTGCTGCCGGGTACCGCTACTCTTCTAAGGCCCTTTAATTATGTTCAAGCGATACATCTCCCTCCAACTTGCCGCCAATATTCTGCTGGTGGCTCTCGGCGCACTGGTTGTTTTTCACCTGCTGGTGATCTCCGGAATCATCAATCCGGGAATGATCTGGGGAGGAAATCTGGAAACCAATTCCCAGGTGGTGATGATGGAGATCGGGGCCATTGTGGTCAGTGCCCTGATGATGTTGATGATCGCGATCCGGGTGGGTTATATCCAATCTCCCCGCTTTCAGGGGTTTTCGCAAACGGCCATGTGGGTAATTTTCGTTTTCCTGCTATTGAATACGGCCGGTAACCTCTCTTCCAGTTCGGGATCCGAAACGCTTATCTTCACTCCCATTACCATTATCCTGGCCGTCATGGCCTACCGCCTGGCCATGCAGGATGGCAAAGCTTGATCTCCCTACCGTTTAGAAACTCCATTGTATTGCTTTGCGCGGTATTTATCCCTATCTTTCACGGGTGGAGTACGCTCCGGTGACCGGTGTCCTGACGGTCTGTTGAATTGAGGCCGCCCAGCCACCAGGATCTTTGCCGGTTGCATCTTTCCAGATAAACCCTGAATTATGCGCACACTAATTTTCCTCTCCTTCTCTGTTGTTCTATTCGCCGCCTGCCAGTCGGCAGTAAACGATTCCCTCCGCATCGAAGAAATGTTGTTTGAAAAGTTGGCCCGGGAAGAGCCCGTGCGGAACTTTATCGAACAGTTTCCCCATGCCTACGTATCCCAGAACGATTTTTGCGAAGGCACAGACTGCGAGCAAAGTCTAAGAGATGCCGGGATCAATATGCCGGTTTATTCCAAAGAAGCGGCCTTTATGCGGGCACTACGCCAGAATATAGTGATTGTGGAGATCAATACTACGGCCGAAGTTCCTTATCTGAAATACCGCCTCGAAGGTGAAGGTAAGGAGCCCCGGACGGGTACGATTTTTATTTAAAAACGTAGTTTTCGCTGAATCAGACTCTGAAGGATGAGCAAAAATCTTTTTACCGAAAAAGGTATAAAACGCCTGTTTGGTCTGGGATGCCTGTCCCATCTTCTGAATTTTTATCTACGGGAGCTAACTCTTAGAAATCAGCTATGGACCTGGTGGTTACTGCTAATCCCGACTCTTATCGGAGCTACTTATTTATTTAGGCAATTGGAACTGGATAGTAAACAGTCCTATCGAAACATCAGCGGTTTTCGGCTAAAAGCTTATCAATTAGCCATTTTCCTATTTATCCTGTTGGGAAGCGGTATTATGTTCGGCGGTTTCCTGGATAGTGTCCTGCTAGGTACGAACTACCTAATTACGAAAGAGGATGTGCATGCTGAGAATTTTATCGTTTTAAATGCAGGCCCTCTTAAACGTGGATCAGGCCCCTGGCGAAAATTTCCTCGCATCAAGATTAGCAATGGCCGGATCACCGATGAGGTGTATATTTCTGACCGGTATTACGACGCCTCCGAAAATTATCCCGTGGCTGTACATATTTCCTACCGACTGGGTTGCCTTGGTTGGGGAACTATTGAAACGGTGGAAGTGAAACAAGCGAACCGGAGCAATCACGAGAAAGGGCAATAAAGCTGTGAGTAGATCACTCAAAATAGTCTTTCCGCACCACTTCGTGATCCTGCTGGTACAGGCGAAAATGAAAATCATTCAATTGAATTAAGATCCCTAACAGCTGGGTCTGGTGTTCCCGGTCGAGGTCTCCGACCAGCACACGGGAGATCTTCAAAAGTTGTTCGTCTCCCCCACTGACCACTTCCTGCCCTGCCGGCGTCAGTCGCACGCGGCGGATGCGTTTATCCGCGGCATCGCGATCTTCCTCCACCAGATCCATTTGCTGGAGGCGGCGGATGATCTCATAGCAGGTACTTTTTTCCAGCATCGACATTTCCACCAGATCCGTTTTGGTCGGGTTATTTAATTCCGAGATGTACTTCAGGAGTCCGTATTCCGCAAAGGTCTTGATCGGCAGGGTGGCAAATGCCATTTTGCTCCAGACGGCCGCAAACTGGGACAGGCGTCCCCATTGTTCGGCAACCGCCAGCACCAGGCCCTTATACTTCACCGCATCCTGCAACTGCGGCGACAGTTCCGTACCTGCTTTCGCCTGCGTGCGGTCGCGCAACCAGGCCGCAAACTCCGGCAATTCCTGTTTGTGATTACTCCCGGCGTACTCCAGATAATGATCTACCAGTTCCCGCAAAAGATGTGGGTCATTCAAATTATTACAATTTTGTACTAATTTAAAAACAATTCCATAAGATAATGGTTCTGGATATAAATTGAAATGAAATTGGGAGCTAGGCCCCGACCAATTGTGCTTAAATAAGCTCTACAACAAAAGTATCGCCAGAATGTTAAAAATTCGCTTCATCCGGAAGTCCGGTAGTACTCAAACATCGTTTGTATCCGCGCTGATCTTTACGATCACTTTATTTTTCACGGGACCGGTCTGGCTATCCGCCCAAAACACCGGATCCCTTTCGGGCTACGTGCGGGATGCACGGAGCGGTGAACCGCTGATCGGCGCGGCGGTATCCATTGAAGAGACTCAACTGGGGGCCGTGACCGATCTGGACGGTTTCTACGAGATCACCAATATTCCTACCCAAACTTATCAGATATCCGCCACTTATCTGGGGTACCAGAAGGACACGCGTTTTAACGTGATCATTCGTTCGGCCGGTAACCCCGCCCTGAATTTCGAGCTGCAGGAAGCGGTAGAGCAACTCAATGAAGTGGTGGTTTCCGCCAGTTCCCGGGAAGATATGGTGACCCCGCTGTCTTCCCAGACGCTTTCTGCCGTGGAGATCGCTACTTACCCCGGCGGCAATAACGACATCGCCAAGGTGGTCCAGTCCCTTCCCGGAGTGGCGGGGTCGGTCGGCGGCTTTCGCAACGATATCATTATCCGGGGTGGCGCTCCCAACGAGAATGTCTATTACCTGGACGGGGTCGAGATCCCCAATATCAACCATTTCAGTACGCAGGGCAGTGCCGGCGGGCCGGTTGGTCTGATCAACGTTTCCTTTGTGGAACAGGTTGATCTGTCCACTTCCGCCTTCGATGCCCGCTACGATAATCCGCTGTCCGGCGTGGTGCAGTTCGACCAGCGCCTCGGAAATGCCCAGCGCTTCCGCACCAACATCCGGGTCAGCGCGAGCGAAACGGCCCTTACCCTGGAAGGCCCCCTGTTCAAAGGCGGCCGGGAGAACAGCAATACAACCTTCCTCGTTTCGGGCCGCCGGAGTTATCTCCAATTTCTCTTCAAACTGATCGGACTACCTATTCTGCCCGATTACTGGGATTATCAGTATAAGATCAATCACAAAATTGATGATTACAACGACATCAGTCTGATCGGGATCGGATCCATCGACGATTTTAGCGTGAATGAGCTGGAAGAATTCGAACCGGAACAACAGGCCACGCTCGATCAGGTTCCCATTATCAAACAGTGGTCCGTCACGACGGGCATCAGCTGGAATCGCCGACTGAAGGACGGCTCCGGCTCCATGCGGACGGTTCTCAGCAATAATGTACTGAATAATGGCTTTTCCCGCTTTACGGACAATGTCGGCCAGAGCGGATTGTACTTTTCCAACGACTCCCGGGAAAGCGAGCTCAAACTCCGTCACGAGCAAACGCGCTATTGGGGCGACTGGATCCTCAGCGCCGGTCTGGTCCTCCAGAAGGCCGATTATTCGAATGAGACTGTCAACCTGGTGGACGATCTTAACTTCACGTCGGCCATCGACTTCTGGCGTTACGGGTTTTTCGCCCAGGCCTCCCGCTCGGTGTTCAACAACCGGCTGGATATATCACTGGGGCTGCGCAGCGACGCCAATACCTTTACCAATGAAGAACAACAGTTACTGACGACCCTTTCCCCGCGGCTGTCGCTTTCCTATGCGCTGGATCCCGCGAAACGCTGGCGATTGAATGCTTCGGTCGGCCGTTATTACAAAATACCGCCCTACACCATATTAGGTTACCGGAATAACGAAGGAATGCTGGTCAACCGCGACGCCCGTTACATTCGCAGTGATCACCTGGTTGCCGGTCTGGAGTACAACCTCAATACCTCCGCCCGGATCACCCTGGAAGGTTTCTACAAAAACTACGATCGTTATCCGGTTTCGATCCTGGATCAGGTCTCCCTTGCCAATAAAGGCGCCGGGTTTGAAGTATTCGGCAGCGAGGCCATTACCAGTGATGGAAAAGGGCGCACTTACGGACTGGAGTTCCTCTTCCAGCAACAGTACACTAAAAACTTCTACGGTATCCTGGCCTATACCCTATTCCGCAGCGAATTCAGCGCCGGCGGGGATACCTATCTGCCTTCCCTCTGGGACAGCCGCCAGTTGATCACCTTTACCGGCGGGTATAAATTCAAACGCAACTGGGAGCTGAGTCTGCGCTATCGCTACGCCGGGCGATCTCCTTTCGTACCGGTGGATGAAACGGCCACCCTGGAGCGTTATCCGGCAATTATCCTCGATTACAGTCGCCTGGGCAGCGAACGCCTAGCCTCCTTTAATCAGGCCGATATCCGGATCGATAAGAAGTTCAACTTCCGGAAGTTCGCCCTGGATGTTTATCTGGAATTCCAGAACGCCTTTAATCAGAACCTGCCGGAAGAACCGCAATATGGGCTCGACCGCGATGAAATGGGCAATGTGATCAGTCCGAATACCCTGGTGATCATTGAGCAGGAAAATTCATCGGTATTGCCAATTATCGGCCTGGTACTGGATTTTTAGAGTGCTCAATTTATGATCTGCACACTTTTTGGATCATTTGAGTCCTTTGTATTTTGATCTGAGCCGATACCCCGCCGGGGAAAACCGAGATTTAAGCCCAAAAAATATCATGATGAATATGACTGTGCTTAGATCCCGGTTTTCTCTTTGGTTCATGCTGACGGCCATGCTGTGCGGACATTCCGTATCGTCTCAGATCCGTCAGATAGACTTTGCTGTGAAAGTTCCATCACCGAAAGGTCCCGCGAGCATTGGGGTTCGTGGTGATCTTGCGCCCCTTTCCTGGGAACAGACCTTTTTTCTGACCGACGAAGACGGAGATGGGATATTTACCGGCTCCCTGCAACTGGAAACCGATAAACCGGTCCTACAGTACAAGTTTGTCAAAAACGACACCGAATTTGAACTCAACGGCGATGACAACCGCCAAATGAAGCTGGACCGGGACCAACTGACGGTCGAAGCCACCTTCGATATCCATAACTGGCTTTCCCCCGCCGAATTGCAGCAGATTCGCTTCAGTCCGGCAGCGATCCGGGAAGATATTGCGGTTTTGCAGCAGGCACTTGCTACCATCCACCCCAACCTGCACCGTTATATAACGGAAGCGGAACTGGAAGCAGCCTACCAAAAGCTGGAGCAAAATATGCTGGCCGAAAATGATCTGCCCGGCGCCTACAAACATATTACCCGTTTCATTGCCGGTATCCAATGTAGCCATACCATTACCAACCCCTGGAATCAACCCTCCCTGATCAAACAGGCGCTCTTTTACCAGCCGGACAGACTGCCCGTCACCTTTAATATAATGGACGGTCGGATCTTCATCGATAAAAATGCCTCCGGGGAGGAACGCCTGCGACGCGGCGTGGAAGTGCTCACGATCAACGGCATACCGGTGCGGGAGATCCTGGAGCGCCTCCTCCCCTACATCAGTGCCGACGGTGGCAATGATGCCCGACGCTGGTATAGTCTGCAATTAAATGGTCGGGAAAAATTTGAATACTTCGATATACTGTTTCCTCTGGAATTCCCGGTCGGGGATCGGCTGGAATTATCGGTGATGGACCACCCAAGCGGGACATCCTTTAAAACGGAAGTCCGCACCCTCCCTAAATCGGAGCGCAACCGCATCCTCCGGGAGCGCTATCCGGACTTTACCCAAACTGATGACGAACTTTGGTCTTTTTCCTGGCTGCGCGAGGAGGTGGCCTACCTCCGCCTGGGCACCTTTGTTACCTGGCACATGGAAATGGACTGGGAAAAATTTCTGGAAGAGGCATTCCAGGAACTCAGCAGCCGCCCCGATGCCCAACTGATCATCGATATCCGGAATAATATCGGTGGTGCGGATGCGGTCTATAAATTTATCCTGCAACGGCTCCTGCAAAAACCGGTGACGATGCACAATCCGGCAATGAAAACTGCCTTCCAACGTATTCCGGATGACCTGCGACCTTATATTAATACCTGGGATGACTCCGTTTTTGATCTGGGTAAAAAGGTTGTCCAACAGGCCGATGGCAATTACCTCAGTAAACCGGTGAGCGGCCGGGAGCAGCAATTCAAACCCGACAAGAACGCTTTCAAGGGTAAAACCTACCTGATCACCAATGCGGCCAATAGTTCTGCCACCCATTACATGGCCACTTATATGAAAAAGTACCACCTGGGTACCCTGGTCGGCCGGACCACTGGAGGCAACCAGCGGGGTATGAACGGCGGGATGATCTTTTTTACCAAGCTGCCCAATACGCAGATCGAAGTGGATATTCCGATATTCGGCTCCTATACGCCGGACGGAGCCCCGGATGGCGGCATCGTTCCGGATATTCCGATCAATTGGACGGTGGAAGACCTGATCTCAGGAAATGATCCGGACCTGAATACCATATTGAAGCTGATCGATCGGGGGCAATAAACCTCTAGGCGTCGAACTGTGGCCGAAATCCCCCCTAAAATATCCGCATGATCGGCCGTTGATCAGAGAACCGAAAGCACCAAAGCTGCGATAACGGCAAAACGTGCGGGTGCAAAAGCGGCAAAATTTCATCCTTTTTGCGGGAATTCTTCCCGAAACACACCGATCAGCCCACTATTTGGAGCTAAAAAATCCGAATAGTGGGCTTTTTTTGGTACCAATCGATTCCAACCAGTCTATTTACCGCCTGATCAATCTCTTTCTCCTTTAAGGGTTTTCACATCGTGCAAAATCATCATATAATTTTTTTCTCCATATTATTCACCATATCAGTTTGCGGGAGCTTTCCCCGCTCTCTTCCCCATCTTTGTACTGTCCAAACCATAAAACACAAATTATACGAACTTAAATGAAAAACACATTACTACTTTTTTTCTCGCTTCTAATAACACTAACTTCCTTCGGGCAGGTGAGCATTGATCCTTATCTGACCAATGCACTTTCCCAAAACCCACTAAACTTACAGGTGATCGTCAGCTTCCACGGAGAAGCCGCCCCGACCACCTCGAATGTGTCTCTGCTGGAGCAGATCGGCATCACCCAGGGGATCACGTTCCGTTCACTGCCCATTGCCGGGGTGATCGCTACTCCGGGACAGATTGAGGCATTATCCCAGGATCCCAGTGTCCGGTCAATTTATCTAAACCGGCCGGTTAGCTGGGAAAATAACCGGGCAACCGTACTCACCGGTGTGGATAAGGTACGGACAGACGCCACCTTCACTTTTAATAACGGCGGTTTGCCGGTCAGTGGTGACGGTATCGGCTTGGTAGTGAACGACAGCGGCATCGATGGAACCCACCCGGACCTGCAATACGGCAGTCATTTGGTTCAAAATGCAACGGGAGCCACTAACCTGAACGCCATTTCAGGTATTCTTCCCGTCACCCCGCTCGAAAATATTCCCAATACGGACGCTACCGGCGGCCACGGCACCCACGTGGCGGGTATTGCCGGCGGAACGGGCGCAGCTTCCAGCGGAAAATACGAAGGCGTTGCTCCGGGCGCAGACCTGGTCGGCTACGGCTCCGGACTGGCCCTCCTGCTGTTGGATGTGGCTTCGGGTTTCGATTATGCCCTGACACACCAGTTCGAATACGGTATCCGGGTGATCACCAATTCCTGGGGAACGACCAGCGACATCGGCACCCCATTTGATCCCAACGACCCGATCAATATCTCTACCAAAAAATGTACAGACCGCAACATCGTAGTGGTTTTCTCGGCCGGTAACTCCGGTTCCGCGTCGGGAACGATCACCGGCAACTATAAAAAAGCACCCTGGGTCATTTGCGTAGCTGCCGGTGACAAGCAGGGACGCCTGGGAGATTTCTCCTCCAGAGGTGTTGAAGGTAACGGCGGTACGGTAGTCGTAAACGGACAGACTTTCGTCTGGGAAGATCGCCCAACCGTAACCGCTCCCGGTGTATCCATCATTTCTACCCGGGCACCATCTCCAACCGGAGCCTTGGGCACCCCGGACGATCTGGAAACTATTGAAGATCCGGCTCATTTACCGTACTACACTACGCTGGACGGCACCTCCATGGCCGCACCGCACGTAGCGGGCATCGTAGCACTGCTGCTGGACGCCAATCCGCAACTGACGCCCTACGATGTAAAAGCCATCCTGCAACAAACGGCGACCAATATGCCGGGTTATGCAGACTGGGAAGTAGGCGCCGGATACGTAAATGCTTATGCGGCAGTGGATCTGGCCTACCGTGCCGAAGCCGGTTACGGCGGTATGTTGAAAATAGGCCGGGAGTTTGTATCCGAGGTCAACACCGCTACGGTCAGCACCAATTACACGATCGATTACAGTCCTCTAAATATCAATGGCAACGAAGTTACTTTCAACGTAGCTGAAGGTACCACGGCCATTGAAGCACAAACCAGGGCGTTGGGGTTGCTGGGTACCACCGGCAACCTCCTCAACCTGGCACTTTATTCACCCAGCGGTCTGCGCTACAGCGCGGGTATACCGGTCACCTTTACCCTCTCGGTAAGCCGGGGGGTAGCGGTCAGCAACCCGGAAGCAGGTACCTGGACCCTGGCGATCGAAGACCTGAATGGCATAGCATTGCCGGAAACGGTTGATGTCGCTCTCCGGCAAAGCGTGATCTCCAGTATCAGCGGTTTGAACGATGTGGTCGGTCACCCGGCCGAATCCTCGATCCGACTGGCGATCAGCAGCCGATTGATGGACGGAAAGGGTAACCGGTTCCGCCCCAACGACAAGCTCAACCGGATCGAGCTGGCGGATTACCTATCTATCGGTCAGGGTGTCCGGCAGTATCTTGCTACCGACGGCAGTTTCAGCTTTTCGGATGTAAGCGGCAGTCAGCAGTTACTCGCCGAATCGGTGATGGCTACCGGCGCTGCCCTACGGGACGGTGACCACTCCGGAGCTTCACTACTGGTGAGTGCCGGCGGCAGCGGACAATTCAAACCTTCCGCTACGGTGACCCGGGCAGAACTGGCTTACACCATCATTCAGAGCCTCGGTCTGCAGGCTTACGCCGAATCCCTGGCGGGAGAACCGCTTACGGCTGATGCCAACGGCGAAAGTGCCGAAATCACGGATGCGTCCACCATCCCGGCGGCTTTACAAGGCCACGTACAGGCGGCCCTTAACCTCAACCTGATCAATGCCTTCTTCTACATCGAGCAGGGCCCATTTGATCTGTTCCCGACGGTACTCGCGGAGTTCAAAGGTGACGCCAAGGTAACCCGGGCGGAATTTGCGGTGATCATTACCCGCACTTTCGAGCAGTGGCAGGCCGCCGCCAACCCGCTGCTGGAACAAAGCCAGCTGCCGGTAACCGAAACCTTGAATACCAGCATTTCGGTTTACCCGAACCCAACGGCCAACCGGGTTAACATTCAGCTCGGAGCGGATGATCTGCCGGGCGCAGGGCAGCTGGAACTTTTCAACCAGGCGGGGCACCGACTACAAAGCCGTCCGCTCGACCTGGAAAGCAACCGTCAGTTCGATCTCGATCTGTCCGACTATCCGGCGGGAATGTACATCCTCCGCATTTCTCAATCCGGTAAAGCACTACTCAACGAAAAACTAATAAGACTGTAAACAAAAGAATTGATTTTAGTAAGGGGGAGGCCTGGCGGAATTTTTTCCGCCGGGCTTTTTTATTTTCAGTACTGATACAACAATCCCTACCCGACCTTATCCTATCCTTTCTATTCCGCGACCACCGCCCCGATCCAGTAAATCGACCGGCGTCTTTCCTTTTTATCTCCCGGCTTGTCAGGTATTTCACTTTCAGAACAGTCCATAATAGTAGTTCTCGTCAATTATTGTAAATTGTTCTTTATCACTAAGTTTTAAAGGGCTATGAGCTGGAAGGTATATTCCCGGACTAATTTTTCTCTCTGGTCAAGAGTCATATCGCAAAACCGGCTTGCGTGGGCCCTACTTATCGCCGGCACGATCTTGTACGCCATTTCCTGTCAATCCGATCCAGCTGACCAGATCAGCTTCAATCGGGACATCCGTCCGATCCTGAACGAAAAGTGTATGCGCTGTCACGGCGGGGTACGCGCGATGGGCGGCTTCAGCCTGTTGTTCGAGGACACGGCCCTGGGAGACACCGAATCCGGCCGACCGGCCATCATCCCGGGCAATCATAAAAATAGTGAACTCTACCGGCGGCTGATCTCCGATGATCCCGAGCACCGTATGCCGCTGGACGCAGCCCCTCTGTCGGATAGTGAAATTGACCGGATTGCCCGCTGGATTGACGAAGGGGCCAATTGGGAAAAGCACTGGGCCTATCTGCCGCTCGATGCCCTGATCATTCCCCCCAGCCCAGCCCATCAGGATTGGGCGCTTAATGATATCGATCGTTTTACTTCGGATGCGATGGCCGAGAACGGCCTTTCGCCCAATCCCGAAGCGCCCCGGGTAGATCTGATGCGCCGGCTGTATTTCGATCTCACCGGACTACCGCCCACTCCCCGGGAAGCCGAGGCATTTCTGGCCGATCAGCGGCCGGATGCCTACGAAAAGCTGGTGGATCAATTGCTGGCTTCGCCCCACTTCGGTGAACGCTGGGCCACCATGTGGCTGGACCTGGCCCGCTATGCGGATACCAAAGGTTACGAAAAAGATTCCAACCGCAATATCTGGAAATACCGGGACTGGGTGATCCGGGCCTTCAACGAAGACATGCCCTTTGACCAGTTCACCATCGAACAACTGGCCGGCGACCTGCTGGAGAATCCGGACCAGGATCAGCTGATCGCCACGGCTTTCCACCGCAATTCCATCGCCAACGATGAAGGGGGTACGGACGATGAGACCTTCCGGGTCGCTTCGGTGATCGAACGGGTCGGCACCACTTACGAAGTCTGGCAATCGACCACCATGGCCTGCGTTCAGTGTCACAGCCACCCCTACGATCCCTTTCTGCACGAGGAGTTTTACACCTCCATGGCTTTTTTCAATAATTCCGAAGACCGGGACATCTACAGCGAGCAACCTAAACTATACACTTACAGCCCGGAAAATGCTGAAAAGGTAAAAGAGATCATTACATGGATCAAAACTCGTTTGAAACCCGAGCATCAGCCGCTTACGTCCGGTTTTCTGCACGACCAAAAGGACGAGCTGCTCACCGGCCTGGGCTACCGGACGGTTGAAGCCGAAGAATACACCAAATCCAGCCCATTGATCGAATTGATCCGTCCGGATCAGGAAATGCTGTGGCAGATCCAGGACAGCTCGTGGATCTATTTTCGGGAGGTGGACCTCACCGATGTAGAACGAATCGGGTTCCGAACCGCTTCCATGCTGGATTTTGCCGGTACGATTTCCATTCATCTGGGTGCGCTGGACGGGCCCAAGATCGGGGAAGTGAAGGTCACCAAAAGCGGAGAGTGGCCCGGCTGGCAGGGTAACCGCCCCACCGATGCGGAGGATTATGCAGAATTCATCACGCCCATCACCCCTACCGAGGGAAAACACCGGATCTATTACAAATTTGGGCTCGGAGATACCTATATCCAACACCTGTTCTATCTGGACAAGATCACCTACTACGAGCGGGATCCCGCCCTGCAGCAATACCCGGCGGACTTGCGGCAAAAGCTGGACGAACTGGCCGCAGTACCGGCGGAAACCACCCCCATCATCCGCGACCTGCCGCCCGACCGCAGCCGCACCACCCGTGTTTACGAAAGAGGCAACTGGCTGACGCCCGGAGATACCGTCCGGTCCGGCATTCCCCACCTGTTTACCGAAGGCATGAAGGATCCTCCCCGGGACCGGCTGGCCTTTGCCCGCTGGCTGGTGAGCCCGCAAGCTCCGCTGACCTCCCGGGTGATCGTCAACCGCATCTGGGAACAGATCTTTGGGCGGGGCCTGGTGGCTTCGATGGAGGAATTCGGTTCTCAGGGAGAAAAACCCTCGCATCCCGAACTGTTGGACTGGCTCGCCGTCCGCCTGCTGGTCGATCACGGCTGGAGCCTGAAAAGTCTCATCCGGGAACTGGTCCTGAGCGCTACTTACCGCCAGTCCAGTCAGACGAGCGCCGAAAAACTGGAGCAGGACCCGGATAATATCTGGCTCGCCCGGGGTGGTCGCACGCGGCTCTCCGCCGAACAGATCCGGGATCAAATCCTCGCTCTGAGCGGTTTGCTGGATCCAAAGATCGGTGGCCCCAGTATCGTTTTGCCCGAATTGGGCATCAGCCCGCGGGAAATCCCCCACTGGGTGCTCACCCAGGAGGAAGACCGCTACCGGCGTACACTCTACACCTTTTGGAAAAGGACCGATCCCTTCCCCGATATGATCACTTTTGATAGTCCGGACCGCGCCCTGTGCAGTTCGCAGCGCATCCGGACCAACACGCCCCTACAGGCCCTTAACCTGCTGAACGATGAGATCTATTTTGCAGCGGCAGGAACCTTTGCCCGGCGGCTATTCCGGGAATTTGAAACACCACCACAACAGATCAGTCAGGCTTACCGGCAATTATTGTTCAAGGCTCCAGATGCTTCCAAGTTAAAGTTACTGGAGGAGTTATACGAACGGTCGTTCACACATTATCAGGAAAATCCCGATGAACGCGATGCCCTGGTACCGGAATCTACGTACAATGAAACCGAGAAGACGAAACTGGCGGCCCTGTGTATCGTCGCCAATGCCCTGTTCAATCTGGACGAACTGATCGTAAAAAGTTAACCGGTTGCCCATGATCCGCAGTCATGGCAACTACATTTTTGAAGCAAAACACCTACAAATCATGTCAATTACTTTACTAACCCAAGTGTTTCTCCCCCTTTCCCTGGCGATTATCATGCTGGGTATGGGTATGACGCTGGTACCGGCCGATTTCACCCGGATCGTCAAGTACCCGAAAGCCATACTCATCGGCCTGACCAATCAGCTGATCTTCCTGCCGATCCTGGGTTTCCTGCTGGCGGTCGTCTTTCAGCTGGAACCGATCCTGGCCATTGGCATCATGATCCTGGCCGTTTCACCGGGAGGGCCGACCAGTAACCTGATCACCCAGGTGTGCAAGGGGAATATCGCCCTTTCCGTCACCCTGACGGCCATCACGAGTTTTATTACCATCATCACGATCCCTTTGATCCTCTCTTTTGCTCTGGATTATTTCGGTAGCGGCAACGGTACGCCGATTGAGATGCCGGTGCTGAGCACGATCCTGCAGATCACTGTCATTACGGTGATTCCGATATCGATCGGCATGATCATCCGGCGCTTTCGGCCCGGTTTTTCCGACCGGATGGAACGCCCCATGCGCATTGCCTCTACCGTCATTTTCATTCTGGTCTTCATCGCGGTGGTGGCCGCTAATTTTTCTATGATCGGCGATTCCATGAAACGAGTGGGGCTGGTAACGCTGCTGTTGAATATCGCCACCATGGGATTGGGCTATCTCACCGCCCGACTATTCCGATTGAAACTGAAAAATGCCATTTCCATTACCATTGAAAGCGGCATCCAGAACGGTACGCTGGCGTTTGTGATCGCCACCACTATTTTGCTGAATATAGAAATGGCGATCCCGACCGTGGCCTATTCCATCTGGATGTTTGTAACGGGCGGTGTGCTGATGTGGCAGCTTGGCAAAAGAGAACTGGAAACATCCGAACCGGAGCTGATGGACGGAAGTGCCGTTGAAGTCAGTTCCTAATTTGAGAAGAAGCGTCACAAAGAAGAGAAGATAATCCCCGTAAGGGATGAAGGAATTCAACGATCGATCGCGAGCGCATTTTACAAAAAGGTACCTATATGAAAATTCACGAGGAAGCTCAGTTCAGGAAGGCCCATTACCATACCCGCCGGCATTTTTTGAAAGACTGTATGTCCGGTTTGGGGGCCCTTACGCTGCATTCCCTACTCGGAACTCCGGTATTTGGGAAGACAGGTAGTCCGTTCACTCCCGATCCGGAGCTCCCCCATTTTGTTCCCCGGGCCAAGCAGGTCATCTATCTGCATATGGCCGGCGCTCCTTCCCAACTGGAACTGTTCGACTACAAACCCGAGCTACAAAAGCTGGACGGCCAGTACTGTCCGCCTTCCCTGCTGGACGGCAAACAGTTTGCGTTCATCAAGGGCCTGCCGCAAATGCTGGGGCCCCAGGCTACTTTCCAACAGTACGGTCAGTCCGGGGCCTGGGTATCGGATTACCTGCCGGAATTTGCCAAAGTGGTGGACGAGGTCTGCTTTCTCAAGGCCGTCCATACCGATGAATTTAACCACGCGCCGGCCCAGTTCCTGATGCATACCGGATCGCCCCGCACCGGACGCCCAAGTATGGGCAGTTGGGTGACCTACGGGCTGGGCAGTGAAAATGAGAACCTGCCGGGTTTCGTCGTGCTGGTATCCCGCGGTGGTCCGAGTGCCGGCAAGCGGGTCTGGGGCAGTGGTTTCCTGCCCAGTATCCACCAGGGAGTCCAGTGCCGCTCCAAAGGAGATCCAATTCTGAACCTAAATAACCCAACGGGTGTAGACAGCAAACTCCGCAAGGAATCGATCGATGTGATCAACCAGATCAATGAACTCGAATACCAGGAATCGGGCGATCCGGAAACGCTCACCCGGATCTCGCAGTACGAACTCGCCTTCCGGATGCAGTCCTCCGTTCCCGACGTGATGTTCATTGACGACGAACCGGATTATATCAAGGAACTGTACGGAGTAACGCCCGGCGAAGTGAGCTTTGCCAACAACTGCCTGCTGGCCCGGCGACTGGTAGAAAAGGGTGTGCGATTTGTGCAGTTGTACGACCGCGGCTGGGACACCCACGGGGCCGGACCGGGCAACGGTGTCGGCAACGGACTCCGCAATAGCTGCCGCTACGTCGACCGGGCAATGTCCGCCCTGATCATCGACCTGAAACAGCGCGGGCTACTGGACGATACGCTGGTGGTCTGGGGCGGTGAATTTGGCCGTACCCCCATGATGGAAGCCAGAACCGGCAAGGGTTTCCTCGGCCGGGATCACCACAATGAGGCTTTCACCATGTGGATGACCGGCGGTGGCATCAAACGCGGCTTCACCCACGGGCTAACCGATGAGATCGGTTTTTTCGGACTGAAGGGTCGGGTGCATGTGCACGATCTTCAGGCCACTATCCTGCACCAATTGGGTATTGATCACGAGCGCCTCACCTATCGCTTCCAGGGCCGGGATTACCGGCTTACCGATGTGCACGGGCGGGTGGTACAGGAAATTTTGGCATGAGGAGCGGAATAGCGCAGCTCCGGTGCGATCCGCTTAATTCACCTTAATGTCCTCCCCCATTTCCTGCAGGGCCCATTCGAGCGCCCAACTGGTGAAGGCGGCGTAATTAAAGTCTTTGTATTTCCGGGGAGCATCCGGCTGGCCCAGGTTCTTTTCGAGTACCTGGTACAAAACGGGGATCAGCGGTCGGGCATCTTCTCCGATCAATTGAATACTGCGCGCGGCTTCCAGTGCCACCCAGGGACGGTCATCCGCAACCAGTTCTCCGAGTGTCTGCACGGCCTGGGGATCATCTCCCGCATAAGACAACGCTTCCGCGGCCAGAATACGTACACTGGGCGAATCGTCTGCCAGCAGCTTTTGCAGCGCGCTGACAGCAGCGGGAGACAGCTCAGCCAATTGGATCAGTCCCATAACCGCCCAGTAGCGTACTCCACTATCGGCATTCTGTAAAAGCGGTACCAGCGCCTCTTCTCCCATCCGGCCAACCATCTCGGCTGTTTCCAGGATCTCTTCCACGCGGTAATCATCGCCCGTACGGGCGTAGTCGTAAGGTGTGCTTCCGGCGGAGCGGATCATGTATTCCGCTTCGGTCAACAGTCCCAGATCCCGGTGATCGAGCATCCACTGGTGCAATTGTCCGCTGAGTTCGGTTTTGGTCTCCTGCAGTTCGGCGACATCCGCGAGATTACGGAGTTCGGCCGGATCCTCCTGCAGATCGTAGAGTTCTTCAATGGGCTTTGCCTGCCACATGCTTTCCTGCAGTTCGTTGTTCAGGCCCGCCGCCCGGGCTTCCCGCAGGGCGCGAAAACCTTCTTTTACATCGGAATAAATGAAGCCCGACTGCATGTACGGCAGGTGGGGCATAAAGTGCCGGATATAGAGGTAGCGGTCGTTACGCACGGCGCGGGACATCTCAAACATATCATCAGCGCGATCCCGCGCGGCAAAAACGTAGGTTCTTTCCCGGGGTACCCGGTCACCCAGGAAGGCCTGTCCCTCCATGGTTTCGGGAATATTCAGGCCGGCGAGATTAAGGACGGTCGGTGCAAAATCGACAAAGCTTACCAATTGATCCGTTGCATTGTCCATACCGTCCGGCTGCAAATGGCGGTATTTCTCGGGTATGCGGACCATCAGCGGCACATTCAGGCCCGTATCGTACAGCCACCGTTTGTAGCGGGGCATACCAAAACCGTGGTCGCCGAAAAAGAAGATGACGGTTTCTTCCAGCAGGCCGTCCGTTTCCAGAGAATCCAGGATCAGTCCTACATTTTTATCCAGCACCTGCAGCATATCGTAATAATGCGCCCAGACTTCCCGGCTGGCCTCCGTATCCGGATAATACGGCGGCACGTTTACACGATTCGGATCAATACGCTGTTCCGCACTCAGTTCCTTCACATTCTCCTCGTAACTGGCCAGTCGGTTCACACTGCCTTCGTGCGAAGGTCCCACATTGATGAAACTGAAGAAGGGCCGGTCATCGGTACGCTGCCGCCAGGGTGCGTAACTGCCCGACCAGTGTTCCCACAGGCCTTCCGGGGAAAAATTATAGTCCGTTTTATTGCGGTTTGAGGTGAAGTAGCCACCGGTACGCAGTACTTCGGGTAGGGTTTTCAGGTTGGGAGAAAAGGGTATCTCGCTGCGCAGATGCTGGGTACCCATCGAGATCGCATAACGACCGCTGACCAGACAGGAGCGCGAGGGGGCGCAGATCGGAGCCGTCGCGTAAGCATTATCGAAACGGATACCCTCGCGGCAAAGTCGGTCGATGTTGGGTGTTTGCGCCAGGCTGTCTCCGTAACAGGCAAAGGCCGGACTGATATCTTCGGCGATGATCCAGATGATGTTCGGCGGGGTCGATGCCTCGGGAACGGATTCCGTTGAATTGCAGGCGGTCAGCAGCAACAAACCCAGCCAAAATATGTATTGCTTCCCGTTGTCGGAATAAAAGGTGATCATATGGATAGAATTTACGGACTTAGCTTTCAGCCCTTCCGGTGATGGAGTGTGCTTTCCTCTATATCTAACCCCAGCGCCTTTGGGCTTTTTAAAATTACCCAATTCGACCGACGGACCATCCTGTGCTGTGGGGGAAAGCAAATCGATTGCTAAGGGCTTTATAAAAAATGCTCACTGATAGCAGATCTACCAGTGAGCACTACGCAGCAGCGGTCTTTAACCGGTATGCTTATTCATCCCACAAAGTGGCGATGGTGTAAGGAGAACCTTCCGGCGTCCAGAATTCCCCGTGGATAAAACGGTAATGGTGATTGAGGCCGGCAATCGCCTCCATATCGGCATCCGTAAGTTTGATGGAAGCAGCGGCAAAATTTTCCCGCAGGCGCTTAGGATTGGTGGATTTCGGGATTACCGAGGTCCCGCGCTGCAAAGCCCAGCCGATCAGCACCTGCGCCGGTGTGCAGCCGTGCGATTCGGCAATATTTACGATGACCTTATTTTCCAGCAGGATGGGTTCTTCGTCCTTTTTAAGTCTCGACGGGCGATCCATGGAACCCAGCGGAGAATAAGCGGTAAAATGGATATCGTTCTGATGACAGAAGGACAGCAATTCGTCCTGCTGCAGGTAAGGATGACTTTCTACCTGGTTCATTTCGGGTTTAAAGCGACTTTCCCGGAGCAATCCTCTCAGCTTCTTGACACTGAAATTGGAAACGCCGATGTGACGAGCCAGGTCCTGGATCAGGCAATCCTCCATACCCTGCCAGGTTTCCAGCAGAGGGACTTCCTCCAGGCTGAGAAATTCATCAGCTTTGGAGGGGAAGATTACTTCCGGTTTCAGGGCTACCGGCCAGTGAATGAGGTAGAGGTCCAGATAATCGAGTTGTAATTTCTCCAGACTTTCCCGGAGGGCCGGTACCACGTGGTCCCTATGGTGGGCGTTGTTCCAAAGTTTGGAAGTGATCCACAGGTCTTCGCGTTTTACTTCGCCCTCGGCCATGGCATCGGCCAGAGCGCTGCCGATCTCGTCCTCATTTTCGTAGCGGGCCGCACAATCAAAATGCCGGTATCCGATCCGGATCGCTTCGCGTACGGCTTTGTATACCTCACCCGGGCCGGATTTCCAGGTACCGAGGCCCAGAGCGGGCATGCGGTCGTTGTTCTCGAAAGTTAAAGTTGGAATATCAGAATGGTTCATATCTAGAATTTCAGGATAAATAAACAATTGGCACATTAATATAACAGGTAGCGGGCCATTTGTTCGTTGGACGATCCTGAATTAGTCCAACCATTACTGAGGCTGCGGATGGACGGTAGAAAGCAGTCACCAACAAGAAAGGGAGTTGCGGCAATCTGCTGCACACTCCCTCTCTTCAAACCTTCATTTTATTTTTTGCGGATGATGATGTCCCCGTGGTGCGTGGTGAACATATACTCCGGACCGCCGCTACCAATATTGGCGTAGATCCAGCTACTGATCTCGATCTTCCGTCGCCCGCCTTCCGTGGTTTGCATTTTCTGCGGTTCGGGGGTGGCCGTTTTCAGATCAAAATCGGCAAAGATATCGCCACGATCGGATTTCATTTTAGCCGAGGCATTGGTATTGCCCGGGAAGGTAATGTCCACATCGCCGTGGTAGGTACTGAAGGCCATCGGCGAGCCGGATTTCACGGAATTAAAGACCACTTTGATCCCTCCGTGGTGCGTATCTGCCACCACCGTACCGCTGACGTTTTCCAGTTCCATTCCTCCGTGGTGCGCATCCACCTCGATCTCTCCGCTCACGTTGCGCACGACGACATCGCCGTTGTGGTGCGTGCTGATGGACAGCCCAAAATTCTGCGGGACTTTCACGATAAAATCCGTACGACCGCGGTGATTGCCATCAATTTCCACTTCATTGTTATCCTCTACGATCTCGAACTCTACACCCGTGTTCGGGATGCGACGCAGGCCTTCCTTGGAGCGTTCGTTATCCTCCTCACTGGCGTAGGTTTTCATGGTGATCACGACTTCCTTGCCGGAATATCCTTCTACGGTGATCCCTCCGTTATACAGATCCACCTTTAGTTTGCCCGGAGCATTCGGATTGCTGAGGGGGATGCTGTATTCTTTAGAAAATTGATCCTGGGCCGCCAGAGAACCGGCAAACAGTACCGCCAGTGCGAGCAACAGGTTTTTATTGATCCATTTCATAATATTGATTTATTGTTTTTGTATTTATTTAATCTGGTTTAGCAGACCACTGCTTTTTCTTTATTTGCTGAGCAGATAGACATCGCCGTGGTGCGTTCTGAAACGTTGCATGGCGCCTCCGGATCCAATTTTCACATTGGTGCCACTTTTACTGGCGATCTTGTATTTCGCCCCTTTACCACCGCCTTCATTGGATACCGCCAGCGGCTGCATCATCCAGTCGAACTCGGTGAAAAATTCACCGTGATAGCTGTACAGGGAGGCGTTGGCCGCCAGTCCGTTCTGATAATGAACGCGAATATCACCGTGGTGGGTATCGTATTTACATTCCCGGGTCGGATTTTTGGTGTAAAAGACCTCCACATCGCCGTGGTGGGAATGTACATCGGCATTTCCGCCCTGCCCTTCCACCAGTACGCCGTCGTGGTGATTACGCGCTACCAGGTCGCCCTGCATGCCGTTCACTTTCAGTGGATGTTCGTGATTGACCACCACCAGATTGGTACGGGCGGGGATCTCCAGTGTGATGGTGAACTCCACTTCTACCCGATCGTCGTCGTTCCAATTCCAGCCGTTCTTGTCGCGGTGGTTGTACCAGGCATATTTTCCTTCATCGTCGAACTCCAGTTTGAGATCCGGGTGCTCGATGTAAAAGATCACACTGTTGCCGTCGGTTTTTTTATTCATGTAAATATCCTGTTTGGCCGCTTCCAGTTTAGCCGACGATTTGGCCTTCAGCCGGCGGGTGACCTGCATGGTAGCCTTGGTTCCGCTTGTCGCCTTCACCGTCACGGCTCCCCGCCGATTGTACAGGTGAAAACGATCCAGTTGGCTAACATCTACTTCAAAGGAAGAGCGGTCCGTGAATTCCTGACCCATACAGCTCCCCAGCGTGGCCAGGCACGCAATACATAATAACAGTACTCTCATGGTGATTTATTTTGGTATTTTTTTAGGTAAAAAGAGATTTACAAAAGCTTGAAAAGAGAGGAGAGATCTACAAAATTTTGCAGTTCGGCCGGCCGTCAACCGTCGACCGTCGTAACTACAACAACGTCTCAATCGTCTCCTCCATCTTCATCTGCACCTCCAGTTCCAGTTGCTGCTCCTGCAGTAATTCCTGGATCTCGTGCACCGCCCGCTTGTCTTTCAGGGCGATCATCACCTCGGCCAGCGTCATCTGAACGAGCGGCGAGGTCTGGTGCGGAATGGCTCGGATCAGGTTTTCTCGTACCTGGGGGTTGTCTGCGAAGTGAAGCATCGTTTCGATGGCGCTGAGCCGGACGTTGACGTTTCGGTCGTGCAGCAGCGTTTGATTGAGCGCTTCGATAATACGGTTATCCAGCTGTTCCATTTTTTTGGCCATCTGGATGCCTTCCAGCCGATCGGAGGCCGATTCCGAGGACGTGAGTTTGGCGTAGCTGACGTCTACTTCCTGGTTATTCTCCTCGTGCTGGGTCAGCACAATTTCCTGTGGCGTTTCCGGCCGAAAAAAATTGCCACTGAACAGGCCGAGTGCAAATACACCGGCGATTACCGCCCATTTCAGGCTGAATCCGTTCCAGGTCCACCAGTCAAACTGAAAGCGCGGGCTTGCGGTTTGGGTCGTCTCGGTCTGGAAATCATTCAGCATCTTGTAGAAACCCGCGTGCATCGCCTGGCCCGGTTCGGGTACATCGATCTCCTCTATAGACTCCCACATGGCGTAGGTAGACCGCAGCGATTCGGAACAGTCGGGAAATTGCCGGCACAGGGCTTCCACTTCGGCCGGCTGGAAGTTTTCGTTTTCCATTTGTGCCAACAAAGCGTCCAGTGCCGGTTGGCAGGAATTTTTGGGATCGTTTTTCATCGGCTTTCCAGTTTTAACATAATGTCTTTCAATTCCAGCAAGCCCCGTTGTACTCTGGACTTGATGGCATTTTCGGTACAGTTGGACAATTGAGCGATCTCCTGGTACTTCAGGCCCTGAAACTTACTCAGTACGATCGCTTCTCTTTTTTCGGGGGAGATCTGCTGCAGCGCGGTCTTCAACAGGTTTTTTCTTTCCGTAGCGATCAACAGGTCTTCCGCATTTTTTTCGGGGTTGGGAAATTCCTCGTAGGAGGATGCGTCGTCCCGGTAATCGATGATACGCTTTTTCTTCAGCAGATCCAGCCAGGTGTTCTTGGCGATGGAATACATCCAGTAGACAAATTTGCCTTCTCCGCGGTAAGTGTGCCGGTACTTCAACAGGCGATAGAATACCTTCTGCACCAGATCTTCACTTCTGGTGGCATTATTCGTCAGCCGGTAAAAGTAACCGAACAGATCGCGGTTATGCCGTTCGTAGAGGAGTCCCATCTTACTGAGATCCCCCTCCTTTACCCGCAGCATTAAGTTTTTGTCTTCCAGTATTTCCAATGTCTGTGTGTATGTCTTTCAAGCGGGAAAACTTCGCCTTTTGGGGAAAGTTGCAGAGAAGGTAGGATTTTTTTCAAAAAATACTGCGGTGGGCAGTTTTGAGCGGGTATTTGCACAAATGATCAGGGGCCGTGGGATCACGATGATCTCCACGGCCCCTGATGAGCTATTTTTATCTTTCACCGAACAAGGATAGCGTTCAAAAATTATCCGGCGGTAGTATGGTCAGCCATTGCCCCTACCCTATACGGTACGGGCCGGCGGATTAACTTCTCAGTTCCAGCGATTGCAGTGCGTGTTTAACGTAAGCCTGGTCTTCGGCATTCACCCGGCCGTAATACAGCACTTCGTCACCTTCCAGTGGCTTACATTTCTCCATACTTTTAGACTGGTTGGTAATGTCGTCAAAGCATTCACTGGAAAAGTTCTCGATTGCGATCTGAGCGAAGATAAAGCCATCTTCTTCCCAGCCGGTCGGTGTAGATTTCGGATAAAGCAGGTACGCCCACACCTCTCCGTTACCCAGTACGTATACGCGGGAGCGTTCGTGGTCCCAGATACTGCTGGCGGGAACGGTTCCTTCGTACAGAGCCAGACGGTGGTTTTTACCGATGGGATAACCCGAATCGTGTCCTTTCGGATGTACATCGATATGGCTCAGGCTGGTAGCGGTTTGCATACTGATCGGCAGATCAGTTTCCGCTGCCTTACTCTGTGGCACAAAATTAATGACTGGCAGGCCCTCTCCCAACTGATTTGTGGACTCGGTCCACGCCTCGGGGATCTCCGTAGAGAAGCTGTATTCCTGGTTGGCGAATGTTCTGAAGTCCAGGTCTCCTACCTCTTCCGAGGCAGTTATTTCGGTTTCACTGAGCGTCGGATCGGCACCTGTGTTTTCGTCAACGGTGTTCTGACTATCCGTGCAGGCGGTCAAAATCAGGGCAAATAAACAACTGAATACCAGTTTATTGAACCGGTTTATTGAAAAATTAAGCATGTTTACGATAATTTGCGGCAAAGCCGATTAAATAAGCGTGTCGTTATTATTATAACGCAAAAATCCCTCTCTATGATCGATCTATAATGACTTTCCGTGCCGCAATATTTTATTTGGTAGCTTTATTTTTCAAACTTTAATATGCCCTTAATACCGGGAAACCCGGCTTATTCGTCAATCGGTATCGTCCCGTATCGCTTGCCCTGGGCCGTCATTTTAATGAGATAATTTAAGCGTTTGTGTGCCTCCTGAATCCGACTGGGCGTGGTTCCGCATTCTTTGATCCAGCCGATCTTCAGGCGTTTATAAAAGTGGGAAAAGGATTGGAATTTTTCCCAGACCTCCGGGTCCGTCTGCAATTCCTGTAGGATCCAGTCCGGTATCTCCAGAGGATCATCCGGAGAGCCGATCTGATCCGCAATGGCCGCAATGCCGGCCGGAGTGATCAGCCCGGCCCGCTGCAGTTTCCAGACGCGCTGCCGGTTCAGTTCCGATAGAAAACTCTTTTTCCGGCGGGGCGTGATGCGCTGCACATTGCTTTCGGTATCGTATTTTTTGACGACGCCGTCAATCCAGCCGAAGCAGAGACATTCCTCGACCATTTCATCGTAAGAAATACTGGGTTTGCCGGTAGCTTTCCGGTAGCGCTGCAGCCAGATCTCCGATTCGGTCCGGTGATTGTCCGCCAGCCAGTTCCGCCATTCGTCGCGGTTGATGGGATAAAAAACTTCGGTAATTTCCATTCCTCCAAGATAAAGGATGCCCGGGGTATAATCAATACTTTACTTATTTGCCCGGCTCCTTTTGCCGTTTCCCGGCCTAGCGTGCCGAATTATTGGACGGGCTATCTGTACTTTGTCCCGACTGACTTTTTCCCCCCCGATTCGCATGAATTATTTTTAAGCGAGTATAATTTGCTTTTGAACTGTTGACAGGCAACTATACTACACAACGTCAGATTTTATGCATTTGATATTCCTCCTCCGCCCTGCCCATACGGGCCCGTTCTGGGCGGGCACCTCCTCCCGAGGAGGATAACACCTTGCTTAATGGATGATTGTGCTCCACCCCGGTAAGGGCCGTATGACTGGGGAGTTGGCCGAAGGTCTAAGGGGGATCTTCATTTGCACAAAATCACATGTTGTCAAGTATAACAGGCTCCACAAATTCCTTCCCTCTTTTCGGCTACCGAATTACAACCTTTGAAAAAATCCCCTGTCCTTGGTATTAAACGGTATAGCCCGTCCGGGTTTTCCTCTGTTTTAGCCCCCCTGTTCCATTCTCCGAAACATTAAAAAACCACTAGCCTACGAAAAAAATCGTACCAAAACTTGCACATACGAAAAAAATCGTACACCTTTGTCCTACGAAAAAAATCGTATGATGTCCGAAATACCCAAACCCACCCAGCGGGAAATGACCATTCTAAAGATCCTGTGGAAGCTCGGTCCGGCTACGGTCCGGCAGGTGCACGAACAGTTGATCGCCCAGAAAAGCGGTAAAAAGGTCGGTTACACCACCGCGCTGAAGATGATGCAGGTCATGCATGAGAAGGGGCTCCTGGAAAGAACCCTCGATGGAGTCAGTCACATTTACACCCCAACCATCTCCGAAGAGGAAAATGTACGGGAAGTGCTGGACAATATGATCCGGACCACCTTTAAGGGATCCTCCTCCAAACTGGTTATGCAACTGCTGGGCAATCACGAAACCAGCCCGGAAGAGCTGGATGAGATCCGGAATTTTCTGGATGAACTGGATAACAACGCGCCAAAATAAGCACTATGTATCTGAATCTTTTTCAACCCGACTGGGCCGAAGCTCTCGGCTGGACCCTACTGCATTCCCTCTGGCAGGGCACGCTGATCTTCGTGCTGACGCTTCCGCTCCTGGTGCTGTTCAAAAAACAAGCTCCCAGGTTGCGCTACAATATACTTTGCCTCGCTCTCCTGTTGCTGGTGGGCAGCATGGCCTTCACCTTTTACCTGTATCTACCGGAATCCCCGGCAACAACCGTATGGCTGGAGGCGGACATGGCCGCCGGTACGGAGGAGACCGCCGGAGCGCTGCCAGCGAACCAGCAGACGCCGATAGACTTTGGCACCGAAGCCGGTCTTTCCTTCCGTGCATCCGTCCATGAATTTATCCAGTTGTATTCCGGATACCTGGTCAACCTCTGGCTGGCCGGTGTCTGTTTCTTTGCCTTTCGCTGGCTGGGAGGTCTGATCTACACCTACCGACTACGGCGTTTCGGCTCCAGACCGGCCGATAGCAGCTGGCAGGATAAGGTACATAACTGGAGCGCCAAAATGGGTATTCGTAAGGGGGTCCGCCTGCTGGAATCCGTAAAGACGGAAGTGCCGCTGATCCTGGGTCATCTCAAACCCGTTGTGCTGGTGCCGCTGGGCACGCTGAACGGTCTGGCCCCGGAACAGGTAGAAGCCATCATCATTCACGAACTGGCGCATATCCGCCGCCACGATTTCCTGATGAACCTGCTGATCGCCGCGCTGGAGATGGTCCTTTTTTACCATCCGGTATACTGGTGGTTGTCCAACCAGATCCAGCAGGAACGCGAACAATGTTGTGACGATATAGCTGTTGCCGTTTGTGGTAACGCCCGACTATACGCTCAGACTTTATTATTAATGGAAGAAAAACGTCAACAAAAATCATTAGCTATGGCCTTACAAGGTAAGAAACATCACCTACTGGACCGGATCAAAAGGATCTGTATAGCTGCTCCGGCGAGCTACCGTACCGACTACGGAAAAGCCGGACTTTCGCTGGCCTTATTACTGGCGATCGGCGTGGCCTCCTGGGCCAAAATGCCGGAAAAACCGGACTTTGTTCCGGAAACGGAAGCCCTTACGGCTCCGCTGGAAACCATTACGACCATCGAGTCAGCTGCCCTACCCCAGGAACCACTCACCGCTACTACTCCCGATCTGCCCACACTGCCCAATCTGCCGGCAGCACCAGCGGCCACCAATCCTGGGACGGAGCCTTCCGACACCATTCCCTACAAACCGAATATTCCGGCCATGCGCAACGAACCGACGCTTCCCGCACCTCCGGATTTTCCTTACTCGCTGGAAAAACTGGAATCGGAACTGGCCTCCAAATCCGATGATCACGAATTCCTGCGCGGCACCATCGAAAAATTTCAGGCCAGCCTGGATAGCTGGCAGGCCAAGGTCAAAAATGACTATCTCGGTGCCTGGCAACAGCGACAGGATCAGATGAAGGCGTTCTACAACGACTGGAAAGCCAAAATTAAGCAACAGGCTGCCGGAGACAATATTGCCGAAGCGGTAGCGCTGAAAAAAGGCATCAAATTTTTTGAGAACTCCATCAAGGAACACGAGAATGCCATTAAGGAAGCGGAAAACGTGGTAAAAAGCGATCTCGAGAACTACATCAAGAATTTTGAAAATACCATCAAAGACCACGAAAAAAAGCAGGCCGATCACGACAGCCGCATGGAGGTACACGAAGACCGGATGCGCGTGCACGATCTGCGCATGAGTGCCCACGACGGCCGAATGAACATCCACGATGCCCGGATGAGCGTACACGACGTGCGCATGGATTTTCACGATGACCGAATGACGGCCCATGATATCCTGATGGCGGCTTTCGAAAAAGAATTCTTCAGTGCGCTAGAAGCGGATGGGCTCGGCAAAAAATCGGATAAGCAGCTTATGTTCGTTGCTACTAAAGATGAGGTCACCGTAAACGGTAAGGCACTATCCGGGCAACAGGCTCAGAAGTACCGGACGATGCTGAAAAAATATGGCTTCGAGGTACCGGAAAATGGGCAATTCGTCTTTAAAATAGATGAAAACTCCCGCAGTATCGGTACGCAGAACAGCTACTCGACGAGCCACAATGAATGATAGGATTATTCCAGATGTTGTGATCCGGCTTTGCCGGATCATGACATCATTTTCATAGTCCGAAACTGGACAACCGTTGTTCAATTCCGAACAAACCCAGCATCCACCTCCACCATCAATTAGCTAACAATCAGCACCTTGCACCTTCCGGCTTAATTTTTGCGGTAAACGTAACCACAGTAAAACCCATCCGACATGTTACGTAATTACCTGAAAATCGCCCTGCGCCAGGCCCGGCGCAATCCAAGTACTACCCTCATCAATGTAGCCGGCCTCAGCATCGGTATCTCGGTCTGCTTTCTGATCGGCCTCTTTGTCTGGGATGAATGGCAGTTCGACCAGTACCATCCCGATAAGGATCGTATCTACCGCATTACCGCCGAAAGGGGCGGCGAAGGCGGTGCCGCTCACTGGGCCGGCACTTCGCCCGCCTACGCACCGACCCTGGCGGCCGAATTTCCCGAAGTGGAGCGTACGACCCGCCTGTATCAGATCCGGCAGAAGCTGTTGTTTACCCATCAGGATAACAGCTTTTTGGAAGCTGACGGTTTCTTTGCCGAGAATAGTATTTTCGATCTCTTTGCACTGCCGTTCCGGTACGGAACTCCTACTGCGGCCCTGAGCGAACCCAACACCATTGTGCTCAGTCCGGAGCTGGCCCGGAAGTATTTTGGGGATGAGAACCCGGTCGGTCAGACCATCAAGATCAATAGTGATGAGGTAAAAGTGACCGGCGTGCTGGAATCGCGTTCACCCCATTTCCATCTGGATTTTGACTATCTACTCTCTTTCGAAAACCTATTGAACCAGGTGCCCGAGGAAAGGATCAATAGTTGGGTCTGGCAGGACTTCTACAATTACGTCAAGGTTTTCCCCGGAACCGATCCGAAGACCTTTACCCGCAAACTTTCGGCCTACGTGGAGCAGCACGCCCATCCCCAGACCAAGGAACACGGTTTCTACTACTATCCCGTTCTTCAGCCCCTGACGGATATCCATCTCCATTCCGGAAATATCCACAACGACGCGGCTGTCCGTGGCAATAGTCGGTACGTGAACGGACTGGCCCTGGTTGGGATATTTTTGCTGGTTATTGCCGGCATCAATTTCGTCAACATGAGTACGGCCCGGGCCGCCAAACGGGCCAATGAAGTGGGGATCCGCAAGGCCACCGGCGCCCAACAGAACCAGTTGCGCAAGCAGTTCCTCGCCGAAGCGACGATCATCGTATCCATCGCCATGCTGATCGCCCTGCCGCTGACCCGGATCGCCCTGCCTTTTCTGAATAATTTTACGGATAAAAGTCTGGAATTCTCCCTGTTTTCCAACGCCTACCTGCCCCTGATCATTCTGGGGCTGACGCTCCTGATCGGTCTCCTGGCCGGTAGTTATCCCGCCTTCGTTCTGGCTGCCTTCCGCCCCGCTGCGGTACTGAAAGGCGGTCTGAGCAAACCTTCCGGCCACGTCAACTGGCTGCGCAAAGCACTGGTAACCACCCAGTTCAGCCTTTCCATTTTGCTGATCAGTTGCGTATTGATCATACTGCGGCAGATGAATTTTCTGAACCAGAGCGATCTTGGTTTCGAAAAGGAACAGCTGATCCATTTCCCTATGAAAGGGAGTATGTTCAAGAATATGGAGAATACCAAAGAGGAATTTCTGAAGATCTCCGGCGTGGCTTCCGCCAGTACCTGCTTCGGCATTCCGGGTGACATCGTATCCGGTGATAACATCATCGTACCGGGTGAGAACCGCCGGAGTTTGCCGGCCCGCATTTTCAATGTGGACCACGATTATATCGGGACCATGGGTATGGAGATCATTGCCGGGCGGGATTTTTCCCGGTCCATTGCAACCGACGCTACGGGTACCTTTATCGTCAACGAAACGGCATTGAAAGAACTGGATATTGCCGCCACGCCCGAAGAAGCCATCGGAAAACGGCTGGAATGGAAAATGTGGATGGATAAGGATACCATTAAGCAAGGGACCATCATTGGCGTGGTCCGGGATTTTCACTACAACAGCATGCACGAAAACGTGGAAACCACGGTGTTGCAGATCTATCCGGATTCCTACTGGAAAATGGTATTACGTCTGAATTCCGGTGATCTTTCCGAAACCCTTGCCGCCATCGAAAGCCAATGGGATGCATTTGAAACCGGTTATCCGATCGATTACCAGTTTGTGGATGCCGGTTTCCAGGCCATGTACGAAAACGAGCAGAAACTCAGTAGATTACTCCTGATCTTTACCGTACTGGCCGTCTTCATTGCCTGCATCGGGGCCTTCGGGCTTGCCGTCTACGCGACGGAGCAAAAACGCAAGGAGATCGGTATCCGGAAAGTCCTCGGGGCCAGTGTCGGCAGTATCGTGGCGCTGATGTCCAGAGATTTCCTGAAACTCGTCCTGATCGCTTTGCTGATCGCCACGCCTATTGCCTGGTTCCTGATGCAATCCTGGCTCAACGACTTCGCTTACCGGATCGATATGGAGTGGTGGATATTTGCCGCCGCCGGTGTACTGGCTCTGGCGATTGCCTTTGTGACCGTAGGCTCGCAGAGTTTCAAAGCAGCACTGACGGACCCGGTACAGTCATTGCGCAACGAATAAAAATAGTATCCAACCAAACTGAGATGGATTGGGTGGCCGTTAAAAACCGGTCTTCTTTTGCTGCCTTCCGGTCCACTTCAGCCCTACTACTGGACAAAATAAGGAATACGGAGTGACCAGGATACACTGCTAGAAAATTTGCATTAATCAAGCAAAGACAGGGAGATTGAGAGGCAAGGAGAGGAGTTGCGAGCGTTGCATTGCGCCCCTTCACCATGTCTTCCATTCTCCTTGTCCAAAGGTTTAGACTTCAGCCTTAATCTACTTCTCATTGCTTGGATACCAGGCGAATGAACCCTTTCTCCTTCATCCAAGCTTCGCAGATGGCAGTCCAGAGGTCGGTCGCACCGGGGTTGTTACGCATAGCGATCGCGTGTTTGCCCGTCGGGAACAAATGGAAACTCACCGAAACATCGTGCTCCATCAGGGCCTGCGTGAAAAGCAAACTATTCATCGGATCCACAGACGTATCGTTTGCCGCGTGTACCAGAAAAGCGGGAGGCGTACGTTCCGACACCCGTTTTTCGGCGGAATAGGTATCGATCAGGCCGGCCGCCGGTTCGGGCCCCAGAAAGTTTCGCTGGCTCCCCCGGTGCGGACTGTCCACAAAGGAAATGACCGGTGAAACCAGGATCAGGAAGTTGGGCGCGTAGGATTCCCGGCTTACCTCGTCCCCAATATCCGCCAGATCTTGCGGTTCGGTGCCCAGTACGGCCGCCAGGTGCCCTCCGGCCGAGGTGCCCTGTACACCGATCCGCTCTTTATCGATCCCCCATTCTTCGGCATGGGCCCGGATCAGTTGCATGGCGCGTTCGGCGTCCTGAATGGGGCCTTCGTGGCGGACTTTCAGGTCCGGAGAATGCGGCAGACGGTATTTGAGTACAAATGTCGAGATACCCAGCGTATTGAGCCATTTGGCCAGTTGCAAACCACTGAAATTATAAGTGACATGGTGGTATCCGCCGCCGGGAATGATCAGTACGGCACTCCCGTTGTTCTCGTCGCTGGAAGGGAAAAGCGCGTACATGCCCGGCTCGCCCACCTGCTGAAATCGTTCTCTGACGATGGTGTCCTGCACCGCCAATCCCTTACTGTTGGGCATTTTCCCGTCGGGCCAGAGTGGGATATACTCCTGAGCGTGACTGCTCCATACGGACAATAGTAGAATTGCCGACAGCAATCCCGATAGTTGGCATTTATTCATTTCGTTTTGACTTTGCAGCTAATTTCACAAGACTCGGTAGAATAAGCAAATTGTGGGACTTTAATTTGTTACTGCATGGGTGATGGGTGATGGGGAGATTGGGTGACGGGTTGTTCTATGATCGCAATTATTGCGGGCGGGCGGCGGTCCAGTAATCCAGATCTGGGGTATTCCACCCGGATCGGTGGGTTTCGGTACGGTGGTTGAGGATACCCGGCCGGAGTCGGTCCGGAATGATCTGAAGGTCGTAGATCTCCTCCACGCTATTGCGATAGCGGATCTGCCCCACCGGGCGGCCCGTCGGTAAATGAACAATCTCGATGCCGCAGGTTTCCCCACCGCCGGCTACCTGCAATTCGCGAAAGATGGAAGCGCGGTGCCGGATACGGGATAGTCCGACAAAAAGATAATCTCCCCTGTTGGCCAGTCCACGTACGAAAGAAGGGAACTGGGCAATGACATCCACCTGCTTCGTGCCGGGATCCAAACGGATCAATTGCCCCCTGGCGGATAACAGCACGTACAGTGCCCCGTCTATCCAACGTGGAGAATGCGGCATGGAGAGGCCATCCAATATCACTTCATTCGTCTCGATGTCCATCAGGAGGCCTCCTTTATAAATGTTCTTCCGCCAGCCTTCTTCTTCGTTGGAAGCACCCAGCATGCTGACGTAAAGCGGGCGACCGTCACGAAAAGCCAGGCCATTGAGATGACAGTAGTCCAGCGGCACCAGTTCCCGGACAAAGGATGGAGACCAGACCGGGCGAAAGCTATAGTGTGCATCAATTTTGCTCAGGCAGGAAAAACGCGTATTCACGGCCCACAGGTCTCCACCCTGGTCCCAATGCAGGTCATGAATGTCTACCGGACCGGTAAAATATACGGCCCGCGGTAGGTACAGCGCATCGTATTTCCCCGGGTTCGGTGGGTAATTGGGAGCCAGACCACTCGCATCCGCCAGCACCACAACTTCCGTTGCCGTTGCCAGAGCCAGGCGTCGGTCAGCTACCGCCAAACCCATTGGCAGATCAAAATCCCGTGGTAACTGCATCAATTGCTCCGGCCCATTGGGGCTTAGGAAGATCAACTTCCCGGCCTGATGGGTGGTTAGCGCGATCGTACAGTTCAGCTCCCTCAGTAATTCGGGAACATTGGGGCTGAAGGTGCAGCTAAATGGAGGCAGGGGCTGGCTCATGCTATTGAATTCTGACAATTATTGCTTGACGAAGTGCTGCCGTAAACTTTGCGTAGCCGTATGAACGATCAGCAGATAGTTTCCCGGGCTCAATCCCTGTAGCGGGACAGTCCGGGTAGCAGGTCCGTAAGTTCCCATTTTTTTACCGAACAGGTTCCAGAGTTCGATCTTTTGGATAGTCAGGGCTGCCGGTAAGTCTAACTGGATCTGTTCGCCGGCGGGATTAGGGTAAATACTGAAACCAGACTCCGGGGAATGGGTACCAGCTAGCGGAGCGGCGGTATTAGCGGGGAGAGCGTTTGCCGGAAGCATACTGACGCCCGGTTCACAATCCGCCACCCGCGCGCTAAACTGCGCACCTTGCGCCACGCTAAACCCGGGTAGTAAGCGAATGGAATGTCCCGCCTGATAGTCTACCGATGCACCGGCCCCGATTTCCTGTACCGAACTGATCATTTGGGCGGAAAGGTGTTCGGCACCGACCGACTCGTTACCCTGCAAAACCAGGCTACCGCTTGGGCAGCCGGCTTCCTCATTGGTGAAACGACGGCCGAAGATGCCCCGACCACTGCAGTCCTGATCGAAGCTTGTCCAGACGGCGGTAAAACCTCCCTGCTGATCCATCGCCACCACGGGTTCGTGTTTAGCATACTCGGAAGCGATATCCAGTTTAAAGTTTTCACCGATCCGTTGGCCGTTCTGGGCAAAACGCTGTCCCTGGATACCGGAATGGGCCAGTCCCGGGCCGCCGCTTCGCCACAGGATCACGAAATTGCCGGCTCCGTCCATGCTGACGGCCGTACCGGACTGGTCGAATTCCGTTTCGGTATTGACCAGCTGATCGCTGCCGGGTACTTCTCCAGCCGCAAATGTTTTGGTCAATACACCGTGCGCCGAACCGTCCACTCCCGACGAACTCCAGGCAGCGACAATATCGCTGTTATCGCTCATACCGATCACCGGTTCGCCCTGATAATTGAAACTGAGGTCATTGACAGCGATTTCTCCACCAACTTTATTACCGCTGCTGTCGAATCGCTGAGCCTTAACGTAGAAATAGCGACTGTGCCACGACACAATAAAATCCCCGTCATTATCCATAGCCACATCGGGGAAAACCTGGTTTTCAACGGTATCGGTGTTGGCCTTGAAAGCCGGCCCCAGAGGGTTGCCGGAAGGATCGTACAGACGGCCGTAGATGTCGACATCCAGGGGCGTATTGGTATCTCCATCCGCGCCCCATACCGCAATAAAACTGCCGTCATCCTGCATGTCGACGGCCGGTTCGGTCGGGCTGGAGCTGACGTTCGCGATCACAAATTCATCTCCGTCGGTACTACCGTCGGATTGGTAGCGCTGTCCGTATACGATAATCCTTAGATCGTCCTCCGGATCCTTACCCTGCCAGACGACTACGGCCTGTCCGGAGGCATTACTACCAACCGCAGGTAAGGTCTGAAAAGCCGGAGGAGTAGTGTGTACCTGGAATTCCGGGCCGGACCGCATTCCGTCGGCACCGTAGCGCTGGGCAAATACGCCCGGCCCGGGATAATCCTGACCATCGGTGCTTTCCCAGACAACGAAAGTATTGCCGAGACCGTCGACGGCCACATCCGGATTTTGCTGGTCATTTTTGGTGTAGGAATTGATCCTCGTTTCAGTGCCCGTGGTGAGCCGGGTTTCCCGGGCGAATATCCGGGCCTGTACATCCGTCAGGGCATTCCCGTCATCACTGCTGTAAACCGCAACGAAATCTCCGGTTGCCCCCATAGCGATCGACGGAGCAACTAAGATGCCCGCTTCCGGACTATCATTTACCGTAGTTATCGGACCGTAGGGGATGCCTTCCCGGTTATAATACTGGCCGTAGAGCTGCTTCCCGGATGTTTGCGGGTCCTCATGGAGCCAGAGAATGAAAAAATTGCCACAATCATCGATCCCGATCCGGGCCTGTTGCGCCGAAGGATCGTTATGGAAACCTACGCTGGTTTCCGGGCCAAGCTTTTCCCCGACAAAGGTGAATCGCTGGAAAAATACTTCATTTTCAGTTGAAGGATCCTGGCCTTTGCTGTAAGTAATGATAAAATTGCCATCGCTACCGGTAGCCAGATGGGGAAAGAAGCTGGGGGTGGCGGGGTCAGAATTAACCAGAAACGCTCCGCCCATTTTTGTACCAAATGCGTTGAAGCGCTGGGCGTAGATCCCCGTATCCGTTGGGGGTCCCGCGCCACTCCAGGCAACGACGAAATCTCCATCATCGTGCAGACCGGCAGTCGGACTGTGCTGATCCCCTTCGGTTACCGTATTGACCAGGACCTCTCCGATCTTCGGTGATCCGTTAGCATTATAGATCCTGGCGTAGACATCCGTCTCTGCACCGGCGTTTTCTGCGCTTTGCCAGCTTACCACAAAATCGCCGTCCGCATTCATTGCTACGGCACTGTTGCTCTGATCGTTTGCCGTTGTCGTATTGACCCGGAATTCATCGCCCTTTGGCGTTCCATCCGCAAAAAAGCAACGGGCGTAGATGTCCAACTGGTCTCCGGAGGGTTTGGATTGCGTACTGGTAATCACAAAATCACCATTATCCGCCATGGCCATTTTCAGTTCGGAATGTCCGGTTTCGCCCGGCATATTTAGCGGAAATTCCGTACCGACCAGTTCCCCCAGGGCAGAGAACCGCTGGCCCCAGATACCATCCTTGGTGGCGTTGGCGGTGCCTGATCCCAGCCAGACCACCACCACATTCCCCTGCGCATCCATTCCACATACACTATTCCCCTGGTTACCCTCGGTGTAGGTATTCGCCACAAAGTCAGGCCCCGCAATGGGCTGGGCGACAGCAGTCAGCGGATTAAAATTACACAATACGGAAAAGGAAGCCGGGACACTAAGACGCCGGGCGTAGCGCAACAGGCGCCGGAGCAATGCAGTACGATGTCGATAAGGAATGGAAAAAAATCGTCCGCTTTTGAGCAAGCGGTGCAGGCGCGCGGCCAGCTTACGGAAATTATACCGTACCTGACGGTAGTTAAAACAAGTCTTATTTTTCATCAGAAAGATCGGTTAAAACAATACGGGACGAAGATATTGAATTTTGGGAAAAATCAGCTTACCCCAGTGCTACGTCCAGGGTCATCATTACCGAAAACCCAAGGAGAGTGGCCATCGTGGCCAGATCCGTATTGCCCGAATGCTGCGATTCGGGGATCAACTCTTCCACCACCACGAAGATCATCGCACCGGCCGCAAAGGATAATGCATAGGGTAATACTTCCTGCATACTGATGACCATCAGCGCGCCGACCACACCAAAAATGGGCTCCACCACGCCGGAAAGCTGGCCGTACCAAAAGGCTTTACGCCGGGTCATTCCCTCCCGCCGCAACGGAACGGCCACGGCGGTCCCTTCCGGAAAGTTCTGCAGTCCGATACCGATGGCCAGAGCGATCGCACCGCCCAGGGTGGCGGAGGACATATCGTGCGCGACCGCACCGAATGCGACGCCTACGGCCAGGCCCTCCGGAATATTGTGCAGGGTAATGGCCAGTACCAGGAGGATACTGCGCCGCCAGGAGGTGCTGGGGCCTTCCGCTTCGGTTAGTGGTAAGTTGGGGTGCAGGTGGGGCAACAGCTTATCAATCCCGGCCAGGAATAGTCCGCCGCCCATAAAACCAACCAAAGCCGGCACCCATTTGGGTAGGCTACTCACCTCTTCGCTCATTTCAATGGCCGGCGCGAGTAGGGACCAAAAACTGGCAGCGATCATCACTCCCGCCGCAAACCCCAGCATGGCGTCCATCACGCGCTGGTTGATCCCCTTGAAAAAGAATACCAGCCCGGCTCCCAGAGCCGTGACAAACCAGGTAAATAAAGTAGCCGCCAGTGCCTGTTCGGCCGGATGCAGGCCCGCCAGAAGTTCTTGTATCTGTTCCATCGTACGGGAAACATACAAAGAATTTATCATTTTTCGGCGCTGCCTTCTTTACTTGAGGGAAAATTTACATAACTTCCGGCCGATAAAGTGACATCCTCATCCTCCTCCTTCCCGTATTGCCGCCCAATACACTAAAACTACTCAACAACAGCTTTTAACCCCCGGGATCGGTCTGGTCAGTCACCAGGTATCGGGCAAACGGCTATTTCCACAACTGAAGAATCATTTTTAAGTATACATCTAACTTTTCAACACCTTATTATGAAAACCACACAATTAGAGTCCCGCTTTCTGCTGAGGAAAGCCACGCCACAACGTTCCCAAAACCGGATGATGAAAAATTACCTGCCCCTGCTGGCATTTCTCTTTTTGAGTTCTTTTGCGATTAATTTGTCCGCACAGACTACTGGGGATTATCGGTCTATTCAGGATGGAGAATGGAATTCCCGTTCTACCTGGCAAAGATTTGACGGATTTGACTGGTTTACACCAACAGGGGGCCAGGGGGTGCCAAAAGCTGAAGCTGGACAGATCACGATCCAGAGTGGCACTTCCGTCACCAACACCACAGGGCCGGCCCTGACCGTAACTACTTTAACTATTGAATCGGGAGGCCAATTAAGCATCGGCAGCGGCCGCCAATTCACCGTAAATGACGGTACCAATGAAAATGACCTGACGATCAACGGTACCCTCAGCCTGGCCGGGACGCTGGTGATCAATGGTAAATGCCTGATCGGTACCGGTGGTTCGCTAAGCGGCTCGGCAACGGCCCAAATCACGGTGAACGGGACAATGGAGAACCAGAATACTATCGATTTTAACGGCCTCGCTACCGCCTTCCTTTTCAACCCCGGCGGCAGCTACGATCACGCCCGGGAAGGTGGGATCATCCCGACCGCAACCTGGGATGCCACCTCAAACTGTTTTTTGAGCGGTATAACGGAAAATGTGCCCACCGGCCTCAACCAAACCTTCGGCAACTTCATCTGGAACAGTGCCGGAGTCACCGGCGACCTGCCCTTCGGCGATGCCGAAATGATACTACTGGGTAATCTGGAGTTCCGGAATACCGGTACCGGTCAGATAGCTTTTAATCAGGAAAAGCTCAGCGTACCCGGGGATCTGATCCTCAGCGGTGGCAACCTGCTGTTGGCTTCTATGGATGTCTCCCGCACTTTCGAGGTGGGCGCGAACTTTAGCATGTCCGCCGGGGCTTTAGCGATCTCCGACGGATCCAACAGCGGCATTTTGAATATCGCCGGGAATTTTGAGCATACCGGAGGCACCATCAGCCATCCGGTGGGCACCGGTGCCAACAGCGAGATCAACTTTAACGGCACGGCTCTGCAAACGTTTACCGGTGGCGGGATCTATTCCGGACCGATCGATTTCAATGTATTAAGCGGAGCCATACTCACCTTTGGCGCCCTGATCGATATCGTTGACCTCAGGGGGACCAGTGGTGATTTCACTAATTTCGGCACCCTGATGGGGCACTTCCTGGTTGATAATACGGATGGGGACGATGAGGGAATTCTACTGGCGGAAGGCAAGGCGCTGATCAACGAAGGAACGGTAGCGCCCGGTAATTCGGTCGGGACGCTGGTCATCGTCGGAGACTTCATCAGCTACGGCACCCTTTCCATGGAAATTGAAGATCTGTTTATCTACGATCAGATCATTGTAACCGGCACCGCTACCATCAACGGAACGGTAGCCCCCGAATTCATTGCGTATACACCCGCGATCGGCAATGTTTTTGATCTGATCGCCGCACCGACTTTCGTTACGCCACCCACTCCGGGGCTGAGTATCACCCCCGCCTCAACGGTAGGGAATTACAATGCGCCTTCGGGTGATCTGGAGATTACCGCGGTGTTTCCCATCCAACTCCTTTCCTTCACCGGGAAACGCGTAGATGACGTCATCGAACTCCAGTGGCGGACGGCCACCGAAGAGAATAATGATTATATGGCAGTAGAACGGGCCGACCACGATTTCGAGTTCCGCGAGATCGGCCGGGTAGCGGGCGTCGGTACCACCACCGAAGCCCAGGATTACGAATTCATTGACGAGTCTCCCCTGGACGGCGCCAATTACTACCGCCTGCGCCAGGTGGACATAGACGGAAAAGTGGAATACCATCCGGTGATCTATGTAGACTTTGTGGCTCCTTCGCAAAGCCGGGCGCTACGGGCGTTTCCCAACCCGGCCCGCGATCTGATCCGGGCATCCTGGGCATCCGGTCAGGATGAGATGGCCGGCCTTCGCCTGTTCAACGGTCACGGCCAGTTGATCCGGAGCTACCGGGTCAACGGGGCCAACGGCACGTTTGAACTCCCGCTGGAAGATCTTGCGGCCGGGATGTACTATCTGCATCTGCAACAGGGAAGCAAGCGGGAACAGCTGCGTTTTGTAAAGTACTGATCCCAAAGGTATCGGGTATTTGCGCTGCGAAAAAGTATTTTTCAATGAGCGGGCAGTTCCGTACTTTAGTCCGGTATTAGCCATACGATCCCATCTGGACGGAGATCGTAAAACCTTGCAACGCCATGCCCAATACCCAGACGGTCCAAACGCTCCGGGGGATGCTGGGCGAGCACGTCCAAACCACAGACGAAGTGCTCGCCCAGCATAGCCGGGACATTTCCTGGCATCCGGCCAGCCTGCCCGAAGCCGTATGTTACCCTACATCGACAGAAGAGGTAGCCGAGATCCTCAAAGTCTGTCACCGCAACCGAACGCCGGTAGTTCCCTTTGGGGCCGGCACCTCCCTGGAAGGTCATATCATTCCCTATCGGGGCGGTATTACCATTGATCTGAGCCGGATGAACCGGATCCGGTCGATCCATCCCATCGACCGCGACTGCGTGGTGGAAGCAGGTATCAAAAAACTTCAACTCAACAAGGCACTCGATCCGCATGGCCTTTTCTTTGCCGCCGGTCCGGGCATCGACGCCAGTCTGGGCGGTATCGCCGCATCGGGGGCGAGCGGGGCCAATGCCGTACGCTACGGCACCGCCAAGGAAAACATCCGGGCCCTGCAGGTGGTGACGGCGACCGGAGAGATCGTAAAGACCGGCAGCCGGGTGAAAAAGACCTCAGCCGGTTATGACCTGACCCATCTGATGGTCGGTTCGGAAGGTACCCTGGGGATCATTACCGAGGTGACTGCTATTCTGCACCCGCTGCCCGAGTTTTCGGGAGTGGCCGTCGTGAGCTTTGCCTCCGTGCAGCAGGCGATCGATGCGGCCATTGCCATGATCCGGCAAGGCCTTCCGCTAGCCATGCTCGAATTTATGGACGAGGTCATCATGCAGGTGATCAACCGGTTCAGCGGTTCGGATTACAGCGAAACTCCTACCCTCTTCCTGGAACTGCACACGGAAGAAGAGCTGGCTCCCGTCTACCAGCGCCGCATCCACCAGATCGTTCGGGAGAACGGCGGAAAAGACCTGATCTGGGGGACCAGTCCGGAAGAACGGGCCCGACTCTGGGAGATCCGCTACAATGTGGCGCACGCGATCCTGGCCATCCGGCCGGGCGGCGATACGATGTCGACCGACGTCTGCGTACCGATATCCCGGCTGGCGGAGTGCATTCTGGAAATGAAGGCGATCCTCGAAAAGATCGATTTTCAGTTGCCGCTTTTCGGGCATGTCGGCGACGGAAATTTTCATATTTCACCGAATATCATGGTCGGACAGTCGGAAGAGATTGAATTGTTGAAATCCATCAACGATGAGCTGATGCGGAAGATCATCCCCATGGAGGGCACCTGTACCGGTGAACACGGAATTGGGGTCGGTAAAAAGAAATATCTGGAAATGGAACTCGGGCGGGGAGCGATCGGCATGATGCGGTCGATCAAAAAAGCACTCGATCCGCATAACATCCTGAACCCGGGTAAAGTGATCGATATTGATTGAAAGGAAGGGTCCAAGAACAAGTGAAGGTTTCGGGGAGTAGTTGTCAGGGCGCGGTTTTTACCGGATCCCGATTCTGATTCCTCCCCGGAATGGCGTCATCTACCACTCTACTTTGCCGCGCAGGGCTTTCTTCTGGGAATGTCGGCGTTTGTTCTCCAGACGTTTCCGCGGATTTGCCTGCCGGGCGTTGGGCACCTTTTTCCGGCGTTTGGGCGGCCGGAGGGCTTCCCGGATCAGATGTTCGAACTGCTCGATCACCAGTTGTTTATTCCGGTGCTGCGAGCGGGTCTCCGAACAATCCAGGAGCAGGACCCCTTCCTTTGTGATGCGGTTGTACAGTTTCCGCTTGATACGCGCCTTCTGGGAATCGTTCAAAAACTGGGAAGCATCGACATCGAAAAGGAGTTCCACGCGGGTGGCTACCTTATTGACGTGCTGCCCGCCGCTGCCTGAGCTGCGGCTGGTCCGGAAATCGAGTTCTGCTTTTAAAATATTAATATCCATAACACTGCTTAAACAAAGGGAAGGAGGTCAAAGTTCCCGTCATTGGTGTAACTGAGGTTAACTATCCACTAAATTTTATCCGAATATGGATAAAAAAAGAAACAAACTTTCACATTTTAATCAAAAATAATACCTTTAAAACGAAGGCATCAAACATGATAAACATCCAAAACTTGCATGAAGATACTGCACATTAGTGCTGAATGTTATCCAGCAGCCAAAGCCGGTGGTCTGGGGGACGTAGTAGGTGCACTACCTAAATACCTTAATAAGATCGGAGTGGAATCGGGAGTGATCATTCCCAAGTACCATACGAAATGGGTGTTGGCTCAGCAATTTACCCCCGTATACAAGGGTTCGGTCCGGCTGCACGATCACTACCACGCTTTTACCATCGAAAAACAGGTTGGGGACACCCTTGGATTTCCCCTGTTTGTTGCCAATATTCCCGGCCGGTTTGATCGCCCGGGTGTTTATTCCGACAATAACGGGCAGCCTTACGGAGACGAAGTAGAACGGGCCCTCTGTTTCCAACAAGCCGTTCTCCAGTGGATCGTACAATCTCCGGGAAAACCCGAAGTACTCCATTGCCACGATCACCATACGGGGCTGATCCCCTTTATGGTCAAGCACTGTCCGGAATACCAGTCCCTGGCCCGGATTCCAACGGTGTTTACCATTCACAACGGACAGTACCACGGTGCATTCAGCTGGGAAAAACTCTACCTGCTGCCTTTCTTCGACCAGGAAGCGCGCGGGCTGCTCAACTGGCATTTCCACATTAACCCCATGGCTACCGCCGTCAAGTGTGCCTGGCGGATCACGACGGTCTCACCATCCTATCTCGAAGAATTGCAGACGAAAGCCAATGGGATGGAATCTCTGCTGTACCACGAACAGTTCAAATGCAGCGGTATTCTGAACGGTATTGACCAGCAGGTCTGGGATCCCGCTAAGGACCCGTATATTCCGCATCATTTGAAGGACGATGTCGGCACCTACAAACAGGACAATAAACTGGCCATACTCCAGCACTTTAAGCTGGATCCCCAACTACCGCTGATCACTTTTATCGGCCGACTGGTGGGAGAAAAGGGCGCGGATCTGCTGCCCGACCTCATCAAACGGGTCCTCTACAGCGGTATGCGCGTGGCCTTCGCCGTACTGGGTACCGGAGAACGCTGGTTGCACGATGCCCTGCGGGAGATGACCTATGAGTTTCCCGGCCGGTTTGACGCCAAACTGGAATACAATGAGGGCCTCGCCCATCAGTTGTACGCCGGCTCGGACTATCTGATCATGCCTTCCCAGGTAGAACCCTGCGGCCTCAACCAGATGTACGCCATGCGCTACGGTACGCTACCCATTGTACGCTCCGTTGGCGGCCTCAAGGATACGGTTCCCGATATTGGCGAGCCGGACGGCAGCGGACGGGGTATCCGTTTTGATCATTTCAATCTGGATGACGCCCACCTGGCCGTCTACCGGGCAGTAGATTTCTACCAACGCCAGGAAGCCTTTCAAAAGGTGCGCAGTCACATTATGACGATTGATTTTTCCTGGGAAAATTCAGCCATTCAGTATAACAACATATACAACGAGCTGATGAATATCTCTAAGTCCTAGAACTTAAAACGAATTATTCCATAAGAACTTTAAGCACAGCATTATGAAGACAAACAAAATCAAGATGATAGCCCTCATTCTCGGAGGGGGCGCGGGTACCCGTCTTTACCCCCTGACCAGTCAGCGCTCCAAGCCAGCCGTACCCATCGGTGGAAAATACCGCCTGATCGATATTCCGATCTCCAACTGTCTGAATTGCGGTATCAAACGGATGTTTGTCTTGACCCAGTACAACTCTGCCTCCCTGAACCAGCACATCAAGAATACCTACATTTTTGACCACTTCACGCACGGCTTTGTTGATATTCTGGCGGCGGAACAGACTCCGACCAGTGACAAGTGGTTCCAGGGTACGGCCGATGCCGTACGCCAGTCCATGCACCACCTGGCCAATCACGAACACGACTACGTGATGATCCTTTCCGGAGACCAGTTGTACCAGATGGACCTGGAGGAACTCACCCACTACCACATCAAGCAGAAAGCGGATCTGACGGTGGCCACGATCCCGGTGATCGACAAACACGCGCCGGCCTTCGGGATCATGAAAGTGAACGACAAAGGTTTCATCGATACCTTTACCGAAAAACCACCACTGGAGGTCGTACCCGAATGGGCCTCTCCGGTAGAAGAGAAATACGCCAAACAGGGCCGCCATTATCTGGCGTCTATGGGTATCTATCTGTTCAAGCGGAAATTCCTGGAAAAACTGTTCAATGAGAACCCCGATGCTACCGATTTCGGTAAGGAGATCATTCCTCTGGCAATCGAGCAAAACTTCAAAGTAGCCAGTTACCCCTACGGCGGATACTGGGAGGATATCGGAACGATCCGTTCTTTCTTTGAAGCCAACATTGCCCTGACGGACGCCATTCCGGAATTCAACCTCTTCGACGACGATAACGTCATCTATACCCGGCCGCGGCTCCTGGCTCCGTCCAAGATCTTCGGTACCTGGTTTAATCAGGCCGTTATCGCGGAAGGTTCCATTATCCACGCGAAAAAGATCGAACGCTCCATCATCGGTATCCGGTCCCGGATCGGCAACAATACGGAGATCTCCAATGCGATCATTATGGGTAACGACAGTTACGAAACGCTGGATGAAATGGAAAAACTGGGCAACACGCCCAAACGGGGGATCGGCGACAACTGTCAGATCCGGAATGCCATTATCGATAAGGATGTCCGCATCGGAAGTGACGTCATTATACACGGTAGTGTGGCCCTGGGAGATACGGAAACAGACACTTACTGTATCCGCGACGGTGTGATCGTGGTAAAGAAAGGTGCGATCATCACTAATGGCACCAAGATAGGGCTGGGCGCTTAATTTGCGCCAGCATCCCGGATATCCGTTACCGGTTAGCTGCACAGCCAACCGGTAACGGGATCCGGATCAATTATTTATTCGCGCCGGTATCCTCCTGCGGCCGGCAGATAAAAGGCAACAGATTATCGTACCAGTCGAGCAGGGTAATATCCCGCGCTTTGGACAGGTCCATACAAGCTTCCTCCATTCGGTTCATATCCAGATAAGCCTGCCCCCGCAGGATCAGCAGGTTGGCATCATCCGGGAACATCGTTACCGCTTCGCTCATTTTGGCCAGACCTTCCTCCTGTTTTTCGTCGTTGAACAACTGAGCGCCTTCATTAGCCAGTGCCATCGCTTTGTTGTAGCGATCAACGGTAGACTGGCAGGACTCCGTATCCGGCGTAAAGGCCATATTCAGCGTAAAGGAGGCCGGTACCTGACGGCCTTCGTAAACCGCGGGTTTCCACTTACCGTAAGTAGAAGTAGTAGCGGCGACCGCTTCGTACCAGAAATCAAATCCAAGGTCGTTGTAATCGGTAATATTGAGAATACGAACGGTTTTGTTCGGGTGTACCAACACGTCTACTTCCAACTGACCGACAATGCAGGTGTCCTGCACGGATGCCGGGTAGCGGAGCCGTCGGTTCAGGTAATTGGAAAGGCTGTCCGGCCCACCGGAAAAAGCCAAGGCTTCGTCAAACTGGATATAGATCGTATCGCCGTTCACCAGGTTATAAGGCAATGGCTCTTCGATCTTAAAGCGGATCGGCAGGTTGAACTGGGTACGAACGGATTTACCTCCCTTTTTACCGGGAGACCAGCGCACTCCGATGTTATTCATCTGACTCGCTACCCGCATGGCCTCAACCCCACAGCCGCCACCGATATCTTTGCGCACGCTCAGATTGGAAATGGTACTGTCCGGTTCCACTACGAAACTCAGCACAACCGTACCTTCTATCCCTTCCTGCTGGGCCTGTTGGGGATAACGAATATTGCTGTACATAAAGGAAAGCAGGGCCTGGGAAGCACACTGCGCCTTGACGGCCGCCGTAGTATCTAACATTTCGCAGCCCGGAAAACGCGGCATCTCTTCAACGGCTACATAAACGGTCGTATCGGCCGTTTGCGCCTGCAGGGACACCAGCAGCCCCATTGCGAACAGGGTATGGATCATTCTTTTCACCACTCTTTCTGTCTTTTTAGTACGTGAAGTCATCTCAAAACAAAAGCTAATAAGAGCCTATCCAGAAACCGTTTTTGATGTCGAAAATGACGAAATGAGGTTCCTTAGGTAGTTATTTTAAGACCAAAGGATGGTTTTTGGATAGACTCTAAGGATGGCAAAGGTACAATTATCCATAAATAAGGGGCTATATTTTTTATGTAAGCCCCCCAACGAAACAATGATTTGCTTTTCGATAACTTTTCGGACAGCTCGGAAGAGTGTTCAGGGTACGATCCGGAAAACGCTGAAGGCCACCCGCCGGTTTTTGGCACGTCCTTCCGCAGTGGCATTGGATGCGATCGGATTGGATTCTCCGTAACCGAAGGCGTATATCCGTTTGGAAGCTACTCCTTTACCGATCAGGTAGCGCTTGATGGCTTCCGCCCGGGCCTGCGATATGCGCTGGTTGCCGGACTCGCTGCCGGAACTGTCCGTAAAGGCCGCTACTTCGATTGCGTAGGCATCGTTTTCCTTGAGGTAGCGCACCAGTTTATCCAGTTCGAAGGTAGTGGCGTCGTTGAGGCGCACCTGCCCGGAAGGGAACTGGATACGTTCCAGCAATAGGCCGTTCTGCTTTTTTAACTGACTGATCTGGCTGGGCATCAGGTAAGCCAGGGGGGCCACCTTCGCAAACTCCAGTTTCTCAAAACAGATCTCCTGCCGGTTGTTATACCGCCCGGTCGCCCCGGATACGCCCCAGTAAACTTCCGAAATACCGTCAAAAACTTCATTGATAATATCCCCCTTGTAGCGGATCCGCTCCACGCCGTCGATAGCCACACTCAACAGTTGGTAGTCCGGTTTCCAGCTCACATAGATGCGGTGGGGACGGCAATCTTCCAGATTGGGTACGATGTTGGGACCGGCCAGATTATACCAGTGGGCCGGTGAGCCGTCCTGAAGAATAGCGATGTGATCCTGCGGCGGATCTCCCAGATGTTCATTTTCCCAGGTATCCAGTTCGATGCCCAGCGAGGGCCGGAGACCACCGAAACCCATGCCTTCACCCGGCCGGCCGGTCATGGTTGGATAGGGATGAAAAATGAACACCATTCCGTCGGCCCCGTCCCGGTCTTTGCAGCCCAGTACCAGGTTGAGTTCCATCACGAAGGGGGATTTCAGATCGATCGCTTCGCGGTACCAGATCGAACCGCGCGACCAGTCCATGGCTTCGGTCAATCGAAAACAGTTTCCTCCGCTGATATAAGCATCCCCACTCGGCACAAATTTAGCCATATCCTCAGCGGTGAGGCGGGATTGTGCGTGTGTGGATAAAAACCAAGTCGTCTGGAGGAGTAACAAAAGCGGTAGATAGTGGTAAATTCGGGTCATATATCTTGGTTTTCATTTCGAAAAAGGGTGTGGGCTGCTTATCCCGGAGGCCATCAGCCCACTTCTTCCAGCAGAGGTTGCAAAACCTCCCAGACATTTTCCGCTACGATCTTCTGCCCTTCCCGGTTGGGGTGGATCCCGTCGGGCAGGTTCAGATCGGGTATTCCTCCGACATCATCCAGCAGGAAGGGGATCAGGGACAAGTCATTGGTTTCCGCCAGGCGGCCGTACACCCCGCGAAAAGCCTGCGTGTACTCCTGCCCCATATTGGGCGGAGCTTCCATTCCCGCCAGGATGATGCGGGCCTCCGGCGCTTTGGCTTTTACCTTGTCAATGATGGCCTGTAGATTATTATAGGTTACTTCGGGATCAAACCCTCTAAGTCCGTCATTTCCACCTAGTTCTAATACAAAGATATCCACACTTTGTTGCAGCACCCAGTCGACACGTTCGTTGCCGCCGGCGCTGGTCTCTCCGCTAAGACCGGCATTTACCACTTTGTAGTTATAACCGGCATCGTCGAGTTTGGATTGAATAATAGCCGGAAAGCCCTCTCCCGGATCCAGGCCGTAAGCCGCCGTCAGGCTATCTCCGAAAAAAATGACCTTTCTGGGTTTTTCCTCAACTCCGGCCTCCATTTCCGTCTCTGCAGCCGTTGCTGTATCCGCATTATCCGCTCCCTCATTGGCGCAGGCGGGAAATATCAGGCTCACCAACAACAAGAAAAAAAATCTATCTTTCATAGATAAAATAAATAAATTAATGAAAAATCAATATCTTTGAAGCACCTACCATCTTACCAAGGTCTTTTCTATTTGCACACAACCGTGTACAACACTTCAGAAACCATTATTCAAAAGGAATAGATTTTCTTATTAGAGCCCTATAATTTTTGTTCGGTTGAGTACTGTTGACTGGTACCTTCCCCACCCCATACAATATAAATAAATTTAACCCCGCTGGCAACTACTGGTGCAGCACTTAGATCATCAATTACAATTTATTCAACATTGTCCCAACAAATATTATGCAAGCTCCTAAAAAGTTACAGATTATCTTAGTGGAAGACAGTCTAAGTGATGCTAAACTAACACAATACGCGATCAGTAGGTTGTCCCCTTCCCCGGAATTGCTCCATTTCGAGACCGGAGATCTGTTTTTCGATTATCTGGAAAAAGATGGTATTAACCTTTTTTCACTGATCCTGCTGGATCTGAACCTGCCGCGAATGAGTGGGATCGATATCCTGCAATTGCTGCGTAAGCAAAAGCAGTACAGCCAGATACCGGTGGTGATGTTCAGTAGTTCGAGGGAAGAAACGGATGTGCTCTCCAGTTACCAGCACGGCGCCAACGCCTATGTGCAAAAACCGCTGACCCTGGAGGATTTCGACCGGGCCATGGAAGCTATCGTCAACTTCTGGACTTACGCCAACGTGGTACCCAGTGTGGTGAGAGCATGAAATGAAAGAGGGAACAATGAAGACTGAGGGAATCACGATCTGGCCGTTCCTCAGTCTTCATTGCAGCTGGTGCGCTAATCCGCTACCGGAGGCGCTTCCAGGAGCTTAAAGAATTGATCCATTTTCGGGGTAATGATAATTTCCGTCCGTCGGTTGGAGCTGCGCCCGTCGGAAGAGGTATTGGGCACCTTCGGTAGATATTCCGAGCGGCCGGCAGCCGTCAGGCGTTCCGGATTGACGTAGTAGTCCTCCTGCAATTTGCGCACTACGGAAGTAGCCCGCTTCACACTGAGGTCCCAGTTGTCTTCCAGACAGGAATTATTGATCGGCACATCGTCCGTGTGGCCTTCTACCAGCACGTTCAGATCATCGTGATCATTGATGACGCTCGCCAGTTTGGCCAGTACACCTTCCGCTTCACTGGTGATCCGGGAACTACCCGAACGGAACAATAGTTTGTCCGAGATCGAAACGTATACCACCCCACCTTTCACTTCCACCTGGACATCCTCGTCGTTTATATTGGCCAGAGACCGTTTAAGGTTCATGACCAGAGCCAGGTTGAGGGAGTCCTTGGACTGAATTTTGGTGGTCAGGTCCTGGATGAAAGAATATTGCTGGGAAATGGACTCCAGGGATCGCTGGATACTTTCCGCACCGGATTTATTGACAATGGACAGATCCGCCATCCGGTCCAGCAGACCGGCATTGGTCGACTGCATGTGCTGGATCTGCTCTTCCAGTTGCTCCACCTGTTCTTCCTTAAGGGCTAGTTCGCGCTCCAGGTTCTTGACCTTTTTGCCGCAGGAACTGGCTCCGAAGAGCACCAGGAGAAGGTAGAAAATGATTTGTTTTTTCATAAGTATGCAAACTCTGGTTTGGCTTATAAAACTTACCATCCGGGCTTTTTAGTGTATGAATATGTTAAAATCACCAATTGTCATATTACAACTTACTGCAATAAAATATTGGTGTTCAAAACTTTAAACCCCATTGCCGTCGAAAATATTCTTTTGCCCGATCTGACCCCGGTGGCAGGATTTTCGTCGAATGGTTCCCTCCATTACAGCACGGTACGTCCGGTACCCGAATCCCCCGGTCTGTATTCAGGGCGCACCAGTCCCCGTGCGTCTTCTTCGTGAGATCACCGGCATGAATTCCGGCAAAATTCCCGGGATATGCTATAGCAAAAGGGCAAGACGAAAGCAAAAAAATCAATACATGAGAAGTCAAATCTTACTGTTTAGCGCAGGACTTATGCTGCTGGCGGCCTGTAACTCCCGAAGTGGAGAGTCGACGAATACCGACCTGCCCAACATCGTTATTCTGCTGGCGGATGATCTCGGCTACGGAGACCTGAGTTGTTACGGGGGCACGGCCCGAACGCCGAACCTGGACCAGCTCGCCCGTGAAGGTATGCGCTTTACGGATTTTTATGCCGCCGCACCCAATTGTTCCCCCTCGAGGGTGGGGCTACTCACGGGCCGTTCTCCTTCCATGGTGGGTATGTATAACTATTTGGCCGAAAATCACCCCATGCACCTGCCGGCCGAAGAGATCACCATCGCGGAGATCCTGCAGGAGAAGGGATACGCCTGCGGGCATTTCGGAAAATGGCACGTCAGTTGCCTGCCCCAAAATCCGGAACTAAATCAGCCCCAACCCCACGATCAGGGTTTCGATCACTCCCTGGGTACGGGCAACAACGCTCAGCCATCCCACCTGGATCCGGTCAACTTCGTGCGCAACGGACAGGAACTCGGGAAGGTAGCCGGTTATTCATGTGATATCGTGGTAGAGGAAGCCATCAACTGGATGGACACCCTTCCGGCCGATCCATCTCCTTTCCTGATGTACGTGGCTTTTCACGAACCCCACAAAAAGGTTGCTTCTCCGCCGGATCTGACGGCCCAATACGGCGAATTCCCCAAAGCGGACGCCGAATACTTCGCCAATATTGAAAACATGGACCGAGCCATCGGTCGCCTGCTGCAAACCTTGCAGGACAAGGGCCTAGACGAAAATACCCTGATCCTGTTCGCTTCCGATAATGGCTCCTATCGGAATGGATCGAACGGTCCCCTGCTGGGCGGTAAGAGTTTTGTGTACGAAGGTGGTATCCGGGTACCCGGCATTCTTCGCTGGAAAGGCCGGATCGAAGGCGGACAAACTGTATCGGAACCGGCCGGCCTCATCGATATCATGCCGACCATCTGCGAGTTGAGCGGACAGTCTCACCCCCGTACCAATACACTGGACGGAACCAGCCTCGTACCACTGATCAATGGGCAAACGCTCGAAAGAACGCGCCCGCTCAGTTGGTTCTTTTACCGGACTTCTCCGGAAATAGCCATGCGCATTGGAGATTATACTATCCTCGGAAGAGATCTGGATACCACACGCCATACTCACCCGACCACCCAGCCGGATATGGATTACATCAAGTCCATGGACCTCGAAGATTTTGAACTCTATAATCTCACTCACGATATTGGCCAACAACAAAATATCGATTATACCAGCCTGGATATGGGGAAACAATACCGGCAACAACTAGTCGATCGCCTGCAGGACATCCAGGCTAAAGGACCGTATTGGGAGAACCTGCCTCCGGCTACGGGCAACCAGAAACTGAAAAGTGAATGGCGGAAATTACATCCGGAAGGGTTTAGTAATTGAAAGATGGTTAGTCCCCGGCTGGGTACTAGGTTGATCGTGAGGCCGTAATCCCGGGAACAGTGGAAATGTGGAAACGTGTATACGTTTGGTGTTGCGGGAGACTACTCACCTTTCGCTTTAATGACGCGATGGGTGAATTGCCACGATGATCCGGCAATTTTGGACTAACCGCACCATGGCAAACATTTCTTATTCAACAATTAAAAAACAAAAGGTGCAGCGCACCAAAATCGCTCCAGCCTGGTTAGGTTAATTTTTTCAAGGTGCAGCGCACCGTCCTATTTCCAAAAGCTCAATCAATATCAGGTTTCAAGAGGTGCAGCGCACCGTCCTGTTTCCAAAAGCCCAATCAATATCAGGCTTCAAGAGGTGCAGCGCACCAAAATCGCTCCAGCCTGGTTAGTTATAATTTTCCGAGGTGCAGCGCACCGTCCTATTTCCAAAAGCCCAATCAATATCAGGTTTCAAGAGGTGCAGCGCACCGAAATCACTTCAGCCTGGTTAGTTATAATTTTCCAAGGTGCAGCGCACCGTCCTGTATCTGAACAGTGCGCTGCCACAAAAGAATCTAACCACAATTGGCAACCAAAACGCAGCATTACCGAAATTTAGAATCGGTGTTTCGATTTCCTATGGGCTCCGATTTTGTGCTACAACCTGGCCACCGAAATATTCTTAAAGGAAATAGACATCTCCCGGCTGGGGTGGAGCTGCAGACCGATGGGGCCTTTCAATTTCGCATTTTCCATGGTATAGGTCATGACCTTTTTGCCGTTCAGCCAGACGGTATACACATTCCCGATGGCCTGGGCTTTCATGGTGTTCCAGTCTTTGGGTTTCAGGATGTCCTTGATCCCTTCGGCTTCTACCGGGTAGCTTTGTTTGGGAACGTAAGGTGAGGCCGTCATATCCCGCTTCAGGGAGCCCGATTCTCCGATCTGGATCTGGGGAGCGTCCGCCCCGTCTCCCCGCATAAAAATGCCGGAATCTACGGTACCATCTCCCATTTTGAAGTCCAGTTGTACCACAAAGTCTTCGAATTCCTCTTCCGTCCAGAGGATGGAGCCTTTTTTATCCGGGCCATTTTTCACGTGCAGAATGCCGTCGTTTACGGTCCACCAGATGTTATTTTCCGGTTCTATCCAGTTCTCAAAGTTTTTACCGTTGAACACGGATTTCATTTTTGGATTATCGGACTTATTGACCGCGCAACCAAAACAAAGTAACAGCAATAAGGCTATTTGGATTCTCATTTTATACATTTTAAATGTGGAGTTGAAGGATTATTCAAAAGACGTCGGAACGGGTGTCTTCCATGATAGACCGTGCCATAAAAGTGAATGGGCACTAAATGTCCGTGGCTTCGTGATGTGGAACTCCTCAGAATAGTGGACAGTGAATTGGGCTAGGTTGTCTGTTTTAGTTGAGTTAATCGATAATACATTTCTTTCGGAGAAATACCTCCTATACCAGAATGGATACGTCTGGT
>NZ_PDUD01000035.1 GCF_002646595.1 Flavilitoribacter nigricans DSM 23189 = NBRC 102662 | reverse complement strand
GGGACCGTATAGACCTAGAATCATCAATCTTCGGATTTACAACTCCACAAGGGAAACGGCCAATAGCCAAATTTTATATCGAAGACTATCTCCTGGAGAATTTACAGGGACGGCCTACATCCAAGTTTATGGAGACAACACTATTCGAGACGTAGTTGATGTAAAATCTGACGGCTTTCACTTTAATCCAAAATATGGACCATCAAGATTCGATCCGATTTTGCCAAAACTTCGTACAAAACTTGCCAAAGTAGTGCTCAATGAAACCATACAAGCTTCTGAAGAAATAATAAGATGGTCAGTCTATGCTGATAATGCGGAAGAAAGAAATGCCGAGATGAAAATTAGTGCAATAAAAAGAATTGAAAAATTTGAGAATGAATAATTAATGATCTTATCTTCCTTTACCCCGCTGGCCGTAGTTTCCCGCTTCGAGGAGTTTGCAACTCCGAGTAACTATCTTCAAACCTCAACTTACCCATGCAAATACCGAAACCCCAACAATACCGCCACCAGCAGCGCCGACAGGCCGGTGATCCCGGGCCAGTCTTTGTTGTCGAGCCAGGTGATGTTTTTCAGGGCGCCCTGGCGCTGCAGCAGCGAGAGGAGGCCAAAGAGGGCCACGAGGCCGAGTTTCCAGAAGATGTCGAATTCGTTGCTCCAGAGGGTGGGTGTGGCAGTTAGTAGAAATTTCATCTGATGTCGATTAAAGAACGATTAACAAAATTTGGATCCTCTTACCTGGTCGTGGCGCTGATCGCTGCCAGGGGTCTTGTAAGGACTTCGAATCACATAAAACTAGGAAATGTTTTTAAATAGGTCAATATAAACAAAAGCTTCTGTAAAGATCTTTGTACCTTCGCAGCATGTACTACAGACGAAAAATTTTACTTGCACTGGCGGAGAGTTTCCCATCGGGTTTGTCAAAAACTCAATTTCAAAAGTTGCTTTTTTTGATGACCAGAGGTCAGTCAAAAAAAGCCTATGATTTTGTACCGTATAAGTATGGCTGTTTTTCATTTCAGGCTGCAAACGATATCCGAATCCTAACAAATAGTCACCTTTTAAGAAAACAAGAAAATTCTGAGAACACATTTTTTTTTAATGAAAATGAATCGATTGTCTCTACACTGAAAAAAGAAGACCGTGATCTTCTCCAACGAATAAAAATACAGTTTGGTGAGTTTTCCCAGGAAGAACTAATTAAGCACACATATATCGAATATCCTTATTACGCAATTAACAGTAAAATCGCCAACAGGCTTCTCGACGAAAAACAACTTGAAAAAATCGATAAGCAGAGGCGAGAATTTTCCGACACCACACTTTTTACTATTGGCTATGAAGGGATCAGTCTCGAAAACTATATAAACAAGCTAATTATTAATGGAGTCGAACTCCTGGTAGATGTACGGAAGAATTCGTTTAGCATGAAGTATGGTTTTTCTAAATCACAGCTCCAAAATGCTTGCCAAAGTGTAGATATACAATTCATTCATATTCCTGAGCTAGGGATTGAATCTAGTGAAAGGAAGAAACTTAATTCTATTCAAGATTACAAAGAATTATTTGATCGATACGAAAGCTCCACTTTGATGGAAAGCAACAAAAGTTTAGAAAATATCGTAGAATTAATTAAGGCACATAAAAGGATTGCATTAACTTGTTTTGAAAGAGAGGTTTGCATGTGCCATCGCGGCCGAATTACCAAGAGATTATCAGCATGGCCAGACTGGGATATACCGATAAGACATTTATAAACCCTAATGGAAAGAAAGAAAATTCTAATTACAGTAACAACTTACCCCTTACCTTCCAATAAATACCAAGAGTTAGTTTGTACTGCAGGATTAACCGAAAAGGGGGAATGGATCAGGATCTACCCAGTTCCTCTTTCAAAGCTTGTCAATAACCGATTCAGAAAATACTATTGGATCGAGATCAATCTTAAAAAAAGAGACTCCTACAAAGATTTCCGGCCGGAAAGTTTCAATCCAGTTGATGCAAGTATGAGCGATCTTAAAATCTTAGATCAGATCAAAACAAAGAGTAATTGGTTGCTTCGAAAAGAATTGTGTCTGAAAAATGTATATATCAGCCTCACCAAATTGATCGAGGATGCTTATGATAAAGATAAGTCAGTTTCCTTGGCTACTTACAAACCAAAGCGAATAGTAGACTTTGTCATCGAGGAAGATGAACGTGATTGGAAAAAGGAATGGAAAGAACAGATGAAGCAACTTTGCCTGTTTACCGGTGAGGAATTTGAAAAACTGGATATCAAAAAAGTTCCCTATAAATTTAGCTACCGATTTATTGACGAGGACGGTACCCGAAGAAAAATCATGATCGAAGATTGGGAAATTGGTCAGCTTTACTGGAATTGTATAAAAACTTCGGCCAGTGAAGAAGAAGCTCTTAAAAAAGTGAGGGCCAGGTGTTGGGACTACCTAGTCGAACAATGTGATTTACACTTTTTTTTGGGCACAACGCTGCAATGGCATAGAAGAAAAGGGAGTAACCCGTTTGTGATTATTGGCCTTTTTTATCCCCAGAAGGAAAAGCAGTTGAAGTTGTTTTGACGATCTATATTATCTTTACCCTGGATCAACCCCACATATCCATGCCAGAACAAGCAGAGAACAACGAAACAGCAGCCCCCCCAAAACCGAAAGGTAACTGGGACTCCCAAAAGGTTCTTCTGATCCTAGCCCTCGGCATCCTGATCGGTTCCCTTCTCATCCGTCCCGTCATCGATTACTTGCTATCCCATTTGTCAATATTGATGGCCATATTCATCGCGCTGTTCCTCTTTATTGTCATCGCTGTACTCGCCTTACCCCGCGTCATCAACTACTTCGCCAGGCGCTATACCGGGCAGGAGGTGGATGTAGAAGCGGCAGTCGGGGATATTCAGGCGAAAGCAAATCATATTGCCGACACCATTGCCGGCTATGCCCTAGCTAAGGCCGATCCGGAAGTGCGGAAAAATATCCAAAAGGATCTGCCAGGGATATTGCATTATCTGGTGTTTTCGCGGCTGCGGAATAGTGGCCTGCGGATGTTGATGACGGTGTTCGTGGCTATTGGGGGGCTGATGGGGACGATTTTGTTGTATAATCAGAATCAGCTGCTGCAAAAGCAGAATGAGAAGATTGATAACCAGATCCTGCTGGATGAGGCGGCACGGCGGAGTTCGCTTAATTTTTTGTTAGGGAATGTGTTGGACCAGGTTAATCAGGAATTGAGTGATCCGGAGAATACGAAGCGGCGACTAAGTCCGCAGTTGATTGGGCGGATTGCTTCGTTAAGTCAGTCGTTTCAACCTTATTATTTTATGGAGGATGGGAAGATGATTGATCGGCCGCTTAGTCCGGAGCGGGGGGCGTTATTGTTAGCTTTGGTGAATAGTGGGATTGATACTTTTACACTGGATATTATATTTAAGCAAACAGTTTTGCATAAAGCTAATCTGCAGGGAGCAATTCTTGATTCAGCTTACTTGAAAAAGGCTGATCTATCTGGTGTTAATCTTAGCAATGCCAGCCTCCGTGGAGCCAATCTCAGCGAGACTCGTCTCAACCATGCCAATCTCTTAAAAGCCAATCTCAATGGAAGCAAGCTTTTCGGTGTTGGTTTCCAGTGGGCAAACCTCAAAGATGCATTTATCAACGAAGCTGACCTTAGAAAAGGTAATTTAAACTCAGCCGATTTGGAAGAAGCCTATTTCGTTGAGACCAATCTCAGCGGAGCTAAACTCCACTTTGCCAATATCAGCGGAACTTACTTTATTCGTACCAACTTTGACGGGGTCATGGGATTGAATTCTAAAGAACTTAAATCTTCTAACACTATTTATCAGGTCTTTGGCCTTCCAGATAGCTTAGCTTCATTGCTGGAAACAGATATTGAAAAAAAGCCAGGAGAACTAAATCTTATACTACTTACTTCTCCAAAATACAGGACACCCAAAGACTAATGCTTTTTAGAATTTCTTTATAATGATTCAGAGAAATTATATAAATCTAGCAATCAGGATTTTACAGAAATTGTTTCATTCCTAGCGAGACCACAAAAAAAGCCTTGACGATCCACCGTCAGGGCTTTTTCTTTCAGTCCAAGGCCTAGAAAAGCTCTCCAAATACTTATCAAAGTGGGCAGTCCAAGGAAAGAATGACTCAAAACAAACGTTGAAAAAGGGCAAAGCCAAAACTGGCCTCACCCTCACACATGAAACAAAATTACAATAGTCTATAATCGTTGCCGATTGTTGTTAAATGAAGTGAGGCTCTAAATAATTGGAGTAACACTATAAACGAAAATATATGAAAGAGGTTTCATAGGATACGGCCCAAAATAATGGGCATTAAATAGACCATCAGCCTCTACTATAAAAAATCACCCCTTACCCGATTCCTCGTAATGGTATCTCTCCCGCACCGGCCGGATCAGCATATTGAAGACGAAACCCAGCACCAGCAGGCCCGCCATGATGTACATGGTGAAAGAATAGGCCTGCGCCGGCGGCAGACCTACCGTTTCGATCTGATAGGCGCGCAGGTAGTTGATCAGCACCGGACCGAAAATAGCGGCTAAGGACCAGGCGACCAGTAAGCGACCGTGAATCGCACCGACCTGCATGACGCCGAACATATCTTTCAGATAAGCCGGTACGGTCGCAAAACCGCCACCGTACATGCTGATGATGATACAGAAGGTACCGATAAACAATACGGAGCTGCCCATATTGCCGAAGGTGGGGATCAGTACGTACAATACAGCCCCCAGCAGGAAGAATATGGAGTAGGTTGGTTTTCGTCCAATGCGGTCGGAAGTTGAAGACCAGAAGAAACGTCCCAGCATGTTGAATAAGCTCAGCAACCCTACGAAGCCGGCAGCTTCCGCCACGCCGATCGCCCGGTCCGCTCCGACCACATCGGCCGAAAACATTTCCTGGATCATTACTGAGGCCTGACCGAGGACGCCGATCCCTGCCGTTACATTCAGCATCAGCACCAGGAATATAAACCAGAACTGTGGGGTACGGATGGCCGTGTCCGCATCGACATTGGCGGTGGTAACCAGTTTTTTGGGTTTTACCGCATCCGGCTGGTAGTGCGATGGATGCCAGCCTGCCTGCGGTACGCGGACGGTAAACACGCCGGCCATCATCACCACGAAATAGATCAGTCCCAAGGCGATAAAGGTCTCCGCCACGCCCACCGAATTAGCGGAACTGAACCATTCCATCAAACTGACCGACAGCGGGGAAGCGATCATGGCGCCTCCGCCGAAACCCATGATGGCCATGCCGGTAGCCAGTCCGGGCCGGTCGGGAAACCATTTGATCAGGGTTGAGACCGGGGAGATATAACCCAGGCCTAGGCCGATGCCTCCCAGGATGCCGTGCCCCAGATAAACGATCCATATCTGATGCAGGTAAACGCCCAGGGCAGCAACGAGGAACCCGCCGCAAAAGCAGACCGCGGAAATGAACATAGCCATACGCGGACCGACCCGTTCCAGCCACTTACCAAATAAGGCCGCGGAAGCGCCGAGCGTAAACAGGGCGATGCTAAAGATCCAGCCGAGCGTCGTCAGTTTCCAGTCCTCCGGTGTGGAGGCGGTGACGCCCAGAATGCGGGTCATGGGTTCGTTGAATACGCTGTAGGCGTAGATCTGACCGATGCACAGGTGAATGCAAAGGGCGGCGGGCGGTACCAGCCAGCGGTTGTAGCCGGATTTCGCTACGGAGTGGGATCTGTCGAGAAAGGAAAGTAGGGCCAATGTTCGTTGGTTTTGGTGATGGATGAACATTTGGTCGGTGGGGTGGGATTTGGGTTTAGTAAGCGTGGATTTTGACTAAAGATAGTGGATATATGGGACTTGGGGGTGGGTTTGGTGGTGATGGGTATAATGTTGGCCCCCTCAGTCTGGCCATACGGCCCGTACCGGGGTGGACAGCTCCCCGGAGGGGAGCATAGTATTCATTAAGATTTGGGGAATATGGAAATCTGTTTGCGTCCGTGCTCTCAGTTTTCTAATGATTTTCCTTCCAGGACTCTACTGCCCGCTGCAAAGCTGCCTCAATACCTGCATCACCGGCCTGGTGTACCTCATTATCCACTTTTTTGATGAGGGAGGCATCCGTAGCGTTATAGGTGAAAGGCGGGATTCCTTCCCCGCAAAACAGGGCATTTTGCTGAACCAGATTCGTCGTAGCCCGGTGAAAGCGGATCGGAGATTTCGCAATATTATAGATCACATTACCGGAAACGATCACATCCGTAGTACCTTCATCCAGGAACATGCCGTTACTTTCCGCCCGGCCGACATTGACCGTCACATCATGGATGAGATTGTCTTTTAGTTCACTTCCCGGTTGCAGGCCCAGCATATAGATGCCGCCGCCGTCACTCAGTTTCTGCATGATGTGGTGAATGTGGTTGCCGACCACCCGGTTGCCGCGGGCCGGGGTCGGGCTGGGGTTCCACATCCAGCCGATGGAGATACCGGTATAGGGAAGATGATGGACCTCGTTATTGGTAATGGTCGTTTCGGCGGCCAGACCCACCCAGATGCCGACAGCACCAAAAAATTGCACGCCGCAATCGGTGATCGTGGAATTTTCAATACGATTACCGCGGGCGGCCTGGTCCGGAGCGTTTTCCCACCAGGGGCCGTCGGTCACCCGGCGATCCCGGCCCTCCCCGATCATGATGCCGTTCCCGGAAATATCCCGGAATTTGGAGGCGGTCACTGCATTATCCGTGCATCCCCGACCGAGCCACAGGCCCGAACCTCCGAGATTTTCGAATCGGCAGTTGGTAAAGGTGCAGGCTTCCGCGAGACTGGCCGTGACGGCAGCCGGCACCACCGACCAGCCCGTTCCTGTATTGGGTCGCGGATCAAAGTGTGTGGCCTGGATACCGGCGTAACCTCCGGTGGGCAGTTCCCAGGCACTGTGACGAAAGGTAATGTTTTCGATATGGATATTACGGATCGGGTGTTCCTCCGTGCCGTTCATTTGAAGTAGGCCGGCGGATACCGGCACGATGATCTCCAGCTCATTGGCGTCCTGACCGGTGGGAAGTTGAAGGTAGATCCTGCGTTCTTCCGATGAGTAATACCACTCGTAATCCTGGTCGATAAATAGCAGATCGTTTTCCAGGAAATAACGGGCGTGGGCTTCCCAGTGATCCAGGGTGAAAAAGTCGAGTACCCGAGCGCCGATCCAATCCACCGGCGTCAGTTTATTCGTAGTGGTATCTATGGATTGTATAGAGATACGGCTGGAAGACCAGTCGTGCATCAGGATCAGTTCCGTATCGTTTACCTGTGCGGGCAGCGGGAAATCGCCCGATTCATAAAAAAAGTGGCTGCGTTTGTCGGCGCCGACCGTTCCCACCCGCAGGTAGTCGGAATTCGGAAAACGCGACCGTATGGCTCTCTTACCGCCCACAAACAGTTCGCGAACGGATTGGACGCTTCCGGCTGCGGGCGGAAGCTGACACATCCAAAGTCCGGTCTCGGCAGTTTGCCAGTCGGTAAGGACTACACCTCCCGAGATAATGGCACCTTCCTCTCCAATTATTTGTAAGCGGCTACTGGTATCCGGGAAATCCGCCGATGTAAAGACCAGGGGTGCGGTCAACTGGTGGCGTCCCGGCTGGAGCCAGATCGTACGTTCTCCCGCTTTATCGGCCAGGGATTCCAGCACAGCAGTTTTGGCCCGTTGCAGGGTCGCAAAAGGCTGGGTACGGCTTCCGGAATGGTCATCGTTGCCTTCCGGAGAGACGTAAAATTCCAGCGTCTGCGGGGAACAGGAATATAAGCAGATTAAGGCCAGGCTACAAATTGCGAAGGGGAAGAGGTGCTTAAACATCAGGGTTCTTTTACCATAAAACGTTTTTCTCCGTCCTTAACATTACTGGCCGGCCCAAAAAACCATTACCAACTGAAATATTCTATCCAAAGAAAGCGTAGCCGGCTATTCTTTGTTCCGAAGCTTTTCAATCCGATCGGCTGCTGCCGTTCGGATCGCCTCGACAAATGCCTGGTTGGGATGCTCGAAACCTTCCAAATATTTTAAGGCCAGCTCGGAATGGTGCAAAGCCCGCTCCACATCTCCCTTCGCTTCGTAGAGGGCCGCCAGATTATCGTGATTATTGGGATGCTCGGGAGCAATGCGCAGGGCCCACTGTAGAGGCAATAGCGCGGCATCGTATTTTTCCTCCTGCTGCAGCGCCATGGATAAGGCTCCGAGGCCACTGTCCCGGTACAGGCCGTTGTAGAAAAGATTGGTACGGGTGATAGAATCCTGTTCCATCGCGGTCCGGTAATACCGTTCGGCCTCTTCCAGTTCATTATTTTGCAGCAGGGTCAATAATCTCGTTGGAGTAGTTACCGGATCGGAAACGGCGCTTTCCCCGTAGGCCAGATCGTGCATAAAGTTAACGGTATTGCGAATGGTCGTTTCGCTTTGCGGCAGATGAGCATCGAACAGATCAAAGACGTGGCGGGCCGCTGGGAGGTTGATGAGTTGCAGATCGATATCCCGGGTGAGCAGTTTGGGAATCCAGGCGTCCAGTAGTTGATTGAGCGAGTAACTGTCCATACCGGCCCGCACTATTTCCAATTTGATATCCGTTCTATCGAGCGGAAGATCGGGCAGGACTGCCGGATAGTACAGACTACCGCCTTTTATCTGGGGGTAGGCCGGATCAAAAAGAATACGGCTCCCTACCCTGCCGTTGGAAGAACACATCCAAAGCACCAGCTGGTCTCCGTCCACCTGCGGATGGGCCTTACCCGCCATCAAATAGTCCAGAATCTCCCGGGTATTCTCGTAGGGCGACTCCCTTTTTACTTCGTACGCTACAGCCGCCAAACCACGGGCAGCACAGGCTTTCGGCCAGTCGATATATTGGTCCCAGGTAGTCACATCCCCTCCTACCCCGTTGATAAAAACCACCAGCGGCCATTTTCCGCTATCCGGATCAGCGGGTAAATAAAGTTTGTAACTGAGATTATCGCCATAGGTGCCGGTCACTTCCTGTACTTCATCGAAACCAGCGGGCCGGTAAACCAGCGCCCCCTGTCCAATCAAAGCAATTGAAAAGCAGCAGCAAAAAAGAACGGTGATCAGTCTATTATTCATAGTCATTTGAATTAATTGAGTCTGGCGGTTCCCCTTACTGAGGAAACACCGTACCCTTGTCTTAAACTTGATAATAGAAATCACCGGGAAGGAATATCAAACCGGAGTAAATGGAAAAATTTAGTTTAGCTCCTATCCGGAAAGACCAGATAAAAACAGAAAGGCTGCACCCGCAATTAAATCCGATAGCTTCTACCGGACGGGTAGCTAGCGGTGCGTATCCCTGGTCAACATGATCTTATTTACCGTGAAGTCCGTTGACGTCTGTACCCGGACCAGATACATCCCGCTGGGCAGTCCCTCGGAGTTCCAGAAAATTTGGTGCACTCCGGCTTCCTTACTCGTTTTCGACAACAGGGTTTTCACGGCTTTACCCTGGACATCATAGACCAGGATCGCGACCGCATCCGGCTCCGGCAAATGGTACTGAATACTGGTCGTACCGCTCGATGGATTGGGATATACTTTCAGGCTCAGATCCGTTACCGGTTCTTCCTCTTCCTCCTCAGGCAGACACGGTATGGTGTAACCCAGCCGTTTTCCCGTTCCCTTCCATTTTAGTCCCGGATCCGGCTGGATCGACCGGCCGGGCGACTGCACCTGAGCGGTAACTCCGACGATCGGCTGCGGCAGTTGCTTCGCCGCTTGTTTTACCGCCGGGGTCCTGCCCCTTGAAGTGGCGGCTACTTTTTCGGTTGGTTCGGTGGCAGCAGGATTGGCTGACTTTTCCGATCCGGTCACCACCAGCGGAATGATGATGTTGGTGGTGTAAACGGTATTGTTCCGGTTCTTTTCCCGGTACGGAATGCACAGGTATGCATTCGAGCTGCCCTCGTCGAATTTAAGGGAACCCTCCAGTCGCGTAACATCCAAAGCTCGTGTGTACTGGTTATTCGATCGCAGGAACTGCGGCCTGGCCGATGGAGACAAGATCCCGTCGCTATCGTAATAGACCGGCACTACGGCTGTTCCTTTTCCGTGCGTCTGCCCCCATAAGGAAGGATTGATCTCGGTATAATCCGGCAACTTAATCTGCAAATTGTACCGGTAAAGTTTACCGGCTTCGAGTTTAATCCGCTCGGCCGCAGGTATCGCAGCTAAAGCCTCCTCTACCTGACTGGCCAGTGTCACCCGGTTTTGCGGAGTGCCGCTGTATTTGTAGATCGCGACTGTTTTGTTACAATCTTCCGTCGGCAAACCCTGGATCCGGATGATCGAAGAACCATCCGAGGCGAGGACGATCTGTCCCCGCCCACTATTGACCTGCAACAACAGGATCAACGGTAAGACGGAATGCATGATCCAACTATTTGAAAGCGGGAAAGTCATGGCTTTTACGCCTGATCTTTGGACCCGGTACCAACCTCTAAACCCCATAGTACTCGCAATTATTGGTCATGGCCTCTGGGACCAAAACCGGGTTAAAAAGATCCGTAAGCTATCTCAACGCTGTTCAGTAGGTCATAGGCGAAAGAGGTGCCATTGACATGATCAAAAAAGCCATATACCGGTACGCCAATGGTGAAAGTTTCGGATTGCTCTTCAGCGGCAGGATAAGCCTGGGAGAAAGCCAACACCTGGATCTGCGAAAATTTATGGGAAGCGTATGGTGTATTGGAACCTGCCTTGTATACATCGATCTCAATGACCACAGAATTTGTATTCGGAATGGCAAAAAGGTTCAAGAAACCGGCCGTGTTCCGATCTACCGCTTTGGTCAGGTTCAGGACCATGATCCCCTCTCCACTGGCACCACCGATGTTAAACGAGCCCAATGGATAAGTACCGGTAGCAATGGCGGGGCCGTAGCCCGAAATCACCGTGTAGGTCAGCGAATCATTGCTGATGATGCCATCGCCGGCAAAAAGATTGCCTTCTGCGTCCGCAACTACCGGCGTTCCTTCTCCGGGAGGGAGGTCACGAATCTTTACGGTGCCGTTCACATCCAGTTTGGTATCGGGAACGGTACCGATGCCAATGTTACCCGCTACCCGCAAATCCTGGGCATCCACACGAATTCCACTCAGGAATAAAACAATACAGCTAATCCCAAAACAGAGCGTTCTCATATTTGCTTGAGTTTATATAATAATTAGCAAAACCTTTTCCGTAAAAAAAGTGATAGGAAGTGTTGAAATGAGGGACTCCGTTTCTTCTCTTGAGGGGCCAAAATGAAGAAGAAATGTTTGTTAACCCAAAGATGGTTTTTTTTAGTAAAAATTAATAAAAAATCATCTTTAAAATATTGGATTAAACAGTTTGTCCATTCACTCCTTCAGACTGTACATTCGAACGTTTGACATAGGGTAAGCAGCAAAAAACTCCGTCTTCGATATAGTTGGCCCGCCGTGAAGTCTGATATAACGGCTGGTCACTCCAACACCCATCTCGTTTGACCGATGATCAATCTACTCCACCTTTAATCCTTCAATACCGACTCCTATGCAAAAAACTAACCGAAGAAACCTACTCAAATTACTCGCCAATAGTTCCCTCGGCGTGATGGCCCTGGGCTCGTCCGCCGCCTGTGCACCGGCATCCGCCTCCACGGAAGAAGCGGCCGACAGCGGGCCCTTACCGGAAATGCGCATGCACGTGGGCTGCCAGCACGGTGGCACCGGAAAAGACAACCTGGAATATCTGGCTCGCCACGGGGTATACCACATGGATGGAGGCTCCCCCAAATTTATCGAAGGCGTGGGCTGGGACCTGGAAGATTCTCTCGCTAAAAAGGAAGCCTGCGAGCAGTATGGGATTAAACTGGCGGCCTACCACCTGCCGCTGAGTTCCGCCGGGATCGACCGGGTATCGACCCCTAATATTATGCTGGGCAAAAGTCCGGAAAGGGACCGGGAGATCGAGCTGATCCAGCAAATGATCGAAGTGGCTGCTAAAAGTGACGTCCGGCTCTTGCTCTACAATACGACCATTCATCCCGTCCTCCGCACCGGGCGGACGGTAGATCCCAAACGCGGCAATGTCGAATACAGCACCTGGAATTACGAAGAAGCGGTGAAACGGAACGATCCGCTTACCGTAGCGGGGGATGTGGATATCGATGCAATGTACGAGCGCATCACCTACCTGCTGGACCGGATCCTGCCGGTGGCCGAAGAATTTAAAGTCAAACTGGGCAATCATATCGCCGACCCACCGACGCCGGTCGGTTTCCGGGGGATCACCCGCTGGAACAGTCCGGAGGTCTTCACCGGGATCAAACGGTTTGCCGAGCTTTACGACAGCGAATACCACGGCTTTAACCTTTGCCTCGGCTCTACCGCCGAAGGTTTGAAAGATCCAAAAACCGAAATCCTGCCCATCATTAAATGGGTGGGCGAAAGAAAACAGATCTTCAATATCCATTTGCGCAACATCATCGGTGGGTGGAATAATTTCCAGGAGGTCTATCCCGATAACGGAGATATGGATTTTGTAGCCGTGATCCGGGCCCTGCGGGCAGTCGGATACGACGGTATGGTCATGCCCGATCATATTCCCCGCCACGCCGACCCGGCCAGTGGGCTGCAGGGGCACGCCTTTGCGTTCGGTTACATCAAGGCGCTCATCCAGGCCATTGGGCAGGAATAACCCAATGGGTCAAATAAGTAGAAGCAAAAGTCAAAAAAGGTGATGGGTAGCCGGAGTCTATACACTATTTTAGCTGCATGAGAGTTCCCTTATTTACCCTTTTATGCGCCCTTATTGCGATCTCGTTCCGGCTGGCCGGACAAACTGCAGGCTATACCGATGTACCCTTCTTTCAGGAATCCCACGACGGATACCTGGTCGATAGCATGAATCGGGCCGCTAATGATGTCCGCAGTGTACTGCCGGACCCTGCCGGTGAGGTCTGGATCGCCACCAAAAATGGTGTTTACCGGAAGCCGAAGGAACATCGCCATTGGGACCTGATGATCCAGGGGAATGACCAGGGACCCGCTTATGATCTTAGCCGGGGTTCGGACGGCACCTTCTGGATCGCCGCCTGGAATGGCATTTACGCTTATCGTAACGGGAAGATGATTAAGGCCGTTGGGCCGACGGGACCGGTAGCGCAGATCAGTGCGACCGGATCGATGGTGTATGCCTTAGGCCCACTCGGCGTCTGGCAACTTCAGGAAGATCGGTGGCAGCAACTGGAACTCGACATTGCCAGAAGTATCCGTAAGGTGCTTCCCGTAAAAGAGAATGAACTCTGGATCGGGACGGATGTGGGACTGTACTATTGCTTGAACAACGCTTGCGTCCTATATCAGGATACCAGCGAATTGCTCAGCGCCTATGTACAAGGGATGGATTACGATCCAATGGGCAATTTATGGGTCGGAGGTCTGGGCGGCATCACCATTCGGAATGAGCAGGGAAAGATCGCGGTAAAACGGCCGCAGGACGGCCTGCCGAACGCGCAGGTCACCGTGGTGCGAAGAGCACCCGACGGCAGTATGTGGGTCGGAACGGATCACGGTATCAGTCGGTTTCCGGCCGCAGGCGAGACTTATTCCGTGCTGTTAAACAAACGTTGGCTGATGGCCGATGAAGTACGGGATATCGCCTTTGATCCAGAGGGTAATGCCTGGATTGCCACAAGCGGCGGGGTGAGCTGTATTAAAAAGGAAGCGTATACCCTATCCCGAAAAGCCGACTACTTCTACGACCGCATGCTGCGGCGCAATCTCCGGGAACCCTGGATCATCGGGCGTTTCCGCCTAACTACAGCCGGAGATACCACCTCCATTGTTCCGGATGATGATGATAATGACGGAGAATACAACGCCATGTATCTGGCCATGGAGTCTTTCCGCTACGCCACTACCGGAGCACCTTCGGCCAGAGAACGCGCCCAAAAATCCTTCGATTTCCTGTATAAACTCCGGGAGATCACCGGTACCGACGGCTTCTTTGCCCGCACCATCATTCCGGCAGAATGGCAGCAGATGCACGACCCAAATCGGGAATACACGCCCCAGGAGCTCGCCGATGAACTGATCAAAAATCCCCGGCACAAACCCGTTCGGCAGCGCTGGCATCTGACCGAAGACGGTCGTCAAAAATGGAAAGGCGATACCAGTAGCGATGAGCTTTGCGGGCATCTGTTTGGGTATTACTGCTATTACCATCTGGCGGCTGACAACCGGGAGCGGGCACGCATCAACCGGCACGTGAGCCAGATCACCGATCATCTGATCCGCAATGACTTTAATTTGGTAGATGTGGATGGAAAACCGACGAAATGGGGCGTTTGGTCTCCGCAGAGTTTAAACGAAGATCCGGACTGGGCACCGGAAAAAGCCCTGAATTCCCTGGAGATCCTCTCCTGGCTGAAATTTGCCGCGTACATTTCGGAGAATGAGGCCTACGAGCGGGCCTACCGGCGGCTGATCGAGGAAGAAGGTTATCTGGAAAATGCCATGGGGATCCTGCAACCCAATCCGGCATTCGAGACTTATTTCGATATCTTCCTGGCCCTGTATATTTTTCCTCCGCTGATCGAATACGAAACGGATCCCGCCCGGAGCGCCCGCTACCGTGCCTTGCTGGACGGCTGGTTCGCCAGGAACCGATCGATCAAAAGCCCGCTCGTCAATTTTACTTACAACTGGCTGGCCGGAGGCGCCGACGAACTGGACAGTTCGATCGCCTTCCTCAAAGATATGCCCCTGGATCTGGTTGACTGGCAGATGGACAATAGCCGGCGGGAAGATCTGCAACTGGTCCGGGAGCCCATTCTGGAAGAGATCCAGGTCAATGCCCTGCGGCCACCGGGCGAATATCGCAGTATCCGTTGGGACAAGAATCCTTACCTGGCGGTTGCCGGCAATCCTCATCAGGAGCGGGAACCGGTATTCTGGCTACTCCCCTACTGGATGGGAAGATATCTGGGACTGATCGCCAATTGAAATCTGCTCCATCGCTCCCGGTCGGTAACTCATCACCCACCACATCTTTTGCAGGCGGTTCCTTCATTCTTAGCGCAAAACTGTCCCTGGGAGTCCTGAAAATAGCGACATCCGGAATTGTGCCTCGTTTGGGTCGAAATGGTTAACCAGTACTTTTTACCCAAGGGTACGGCAGGCTCAGGATCTGGAGGAACAATCACCTTAAAATCATCGGGCCACACCAGCACCTTTATTTTATCTCGAAGCCCTCCATAATCCAAGGCCGTCTCCAACTGGATACCGTACTTGTTTTCATTGATCGTTTTTTTGATCAGAATGATCCCGGGCTTTTTATTGGTTTGCAATCCGTACCACAATGCCTGGCCGATCGCCTGTTTCCACTTATTGGAAAATTCTACTTCGTACGCATATTCGTCCGTTAACAGATCTACGAAACCGCTGGTGACCGCCACTTCCATTTCCCCTCCTAACTGCCGCTGGATCAGCTCCACGTAATCGTCTTCCGAACTTTGGGCATTGGCATTGACCACCAATAAGGAGCATATTACCAGGGTAAGGATCTTACTCATCTGCATGTTTCTCTTCATATTCGATTTTGAGGGAGCATCTCGTTTTGGGAACCGGAAAGATATTGGTTTGTGCTTTTTTGCTTCCGGGATAACAAACGCTATTCCGGGCAGGTTCGATATAAGTAACACGCAAAAAAGCCCCAACGAAGTGGAGCTTTCTCTAAAGATCAGTTTGTAATGACCTAGCCTTCGGAAACTTCGGCCAGCCGGACATCCCACACACCGGTGAGCGCCGTTTCCCTCACGTATTCGGGGAAGCTTTTGGCTTTTCTCCCCAGCACCTTTTCAATATCGTGGGTCACCACGTTGTTATTTTCGGCACCCAGCACTTCCGTGAAAAGATAATTGATCAGCCAGACATAATCAGGAGGCAATTGGAAGGATTCCAGCATCCGCTGGTAAGCCGTCAACGAGATCGGCGTAAATTCAATAGACCTTCCCGTAACGCGGCTGATCTCCTCCATAACCTGCGGGAACGTCCAGGTATCCGGTCCCGTCAATTGGTAGATCTCTCCGTTGTGCCGATCGTCCAGCAATGCGGCAACGGCCACATCCGCGATATCATCCGTATCTACGTACGGTACCTGGGCTTCTGCCTGGGGCAAAGCTACCTGACCGGCCAGAATGGGCTCCAGGAAAAAGCTCTCACTGAAATTCTGGTTGAACCAGCTCGCCCGGATAATGGTATAGTCGATCCCCGAATGAATGACGACCTGTTCGCACAGTTCCGCTTCCTTTTCACCTTTTCCCGAAAGCAGCACCATTTTCCGGATCCCGCTGCGGCGAGCCTCCCGACTCAGGGCTTCGATGGCATCCAGGGCACCGGGCACCGCCAGGTCCGGCTGGAAGGTAATGTAGACTTTGTCCATACCGTCCAGGGCAGCGGCCCAGGTAGACGGATCTTCCCAGTCAAAGGCCGGGTTCGCCCGGCGGGAGCCGACCCGTACGTTTTGGTGCAGGGCCTGCAGTTTCTCTACGATTTTACGACCGGTCTTGCCGGTTCCTCCAATCACTAAAATGTTGTTGGTCATTTTATCTGTATTTAAAAAGTTATTTGAATACGGCCAGTAGCGCCAGTAAAAAAGATAGCACGGAACAGATCGTCCGGATCAGGTGATAGCGGTTCCATAAGCCTTCATACTGGCTACGGGTTTCGCTGATCTTTTCCGCGCTTAGTTGCGCCAGATCCAGGGCATCCAGCATATCGTTTAGCGGGACATTGCCGAAGGCAGTGATTCCAAATGTGCCGATGGCGTAAACCACGGCTGCTGCCAGTACCCACCCAAAAACCGGTTCGTTCGAGTACTGCTGAACGGTACTGACCGTGAGCATTACCAGACTGCCCAGAAAGATCAAAAAGAAAGCAGGGTTGAGAATAGCCCGGTTGATGGACTGCATAGTCTCCAGATAGGTCACATCGGCAACCCGGCGGGTGCCGGGGATCACGGATACCTGCCAGGCGTAAAACAAACCGGCGGAAAGTCCCGTCAGCAGGATCGCAGCCAGTAAAACGGCGGATTTAATTGAAATTTCCATAGTTGAATAGCTTTAGGTGCAGCGACCATTCCCAGAGGTCTCGTATGCTTCGGTACGTTTTAAAATGGTCCGGTAATGTTGGCCGGGGACTTACCGATCGGGAAAGATCTACTACCTTTTGGTGTTAATGATGGGACAAAGTTATGGCCGGAACCGGCGGAAGGCTTGTTCGAAAAGGAGCATGATTTGTTCGAAAAGGATTATCGCTTGATCTCGCTCGGACGGAAGCCGAATTTCTTCAGAAAGGCATTGGAAAAGGAACTGAGACTGTCGTAACCAACCTGCCAGGCGGCCTCCTGGATACTGACATCCTCGTAACGCAGCAGGTCGTGCGCTTTGGTCAGCCGCTCGTTCTGCAGATACTTGAATACGGGAACACCAAACAGCTCTTTAAAATTCTTTTTGAGTTTGTAACTGTTTAGACCAATCCGGCGGGAAAGCTCGGAAAGCGAGGGCGGCGTTTCCAGGTTATTGGAAAGGATCTCTTTGGCCTGGTGAAGTTTTTCGCGTTCTCCGGCCGGCATGTTGGCTTCCTGGAGCAGCGATAGTTGTCCGAAGAAATGGGATAATAGCGCCGTGATCTGACTTTTAAAAAACAGCATTCTGGTCTTACCGGCAAAGCGATTATGGAAGATCTGTTCCAGGATGGTTTGCATTTCGGGAGTCATAAAAAACTGCGGGCCCTCTACGTAGTGGTCCTGAGGATGGACCAGTTGACCGAGAAAATCCCCGAATAACTCACCGGCCTGATACGGCAGGTTTTCCAGGTTGCGCGTGGCGGTGGCGATCACGATACACTCCAGCGGTTTTTCCGGCGAAGCATGGTGTTCAAAGATTACCCGCTCATCGGCGTAGAAAGAAAGGGTAAGCCCTTTGGTATGCTCGAACGACTTTTCCTTTTCACCGTACCGTACGGACAGATCCACATTGCCGGCACCGTAGAAAGCCACCCCGATGATGGGTTCATCGAAAGAGCAGGCATCCAGACCACTTGATGATGGGTCCGATTCTTCTACCAGCACGGTAAAGTCATTGATGTCGATGATATCCCGGGTCATAAGGCTTAGCTGCGTGGAGTTTATTTAATTGTTTGATCTTATTTCACTAATTGAGCATTCTAATCCGATCGTAAATCTTACTTCGAATTTGCCGGAAGCGCCGACCGGTCTCCGGTCATTTCCCAGTTCCCCAGTACGATGGGAATGTTCCCAATGGCATTCAGGCGATCCAGAAAATCTTTCATCCGAAAAGGCTCGTCCGATTTTTCCTGAAGCCGGGCGTAGCCCATCATGGCCTCTTCCAGCAAATATTTCCCGGTGATATAACTCGTACCGTAACCGGGCTGACGCAGGTAAAGATGTTGCTCAAAAAGTAGTAGTTCCTTTTCCGTTTTCATCCAGCCGCGCGGTGTGTATTCCGAATGAATCCCGCCGGCTTCCTCCATGGTCATTTCGTTGGCATGGGCGTACAATGATCCGAGTCCCCGTGCGGCACGCTGGGCGATCATAATATAAACGATCTCCCGTACCCGCGGATGATCATCGTACAGACCGGCTTGCATAAACATTTCCTCCACAGCCGTGGCCGTGCCTTCATTGCGGGAATCAAAGATATTATACAGCAGGGGCCCGCGCCGGATCTCACGCTCATGTGGTTCGGTATCCATGCGCGCCAGCTCAAACCAGTGGTAAAAATGGGAATAAAGCGGCCGGGGATCGTGGTGGGCTGTGATCCAGAAAAAGTTACGGCTTTCTTTGGGCACAAATTGCCCCAGATGTTCCCGCAGGGCCGGTTCGAAATATTCCTTTACCGTGACCATTTCCTGCTGATCCAGAAAGCTCATGAGGCTTTGCACCGACCATTCGGCCAGGGTTTCGTAAGCTTCCGGACTATCTGCCGGCTGTAGCGGCGGGCGCTTGCGATTGCGGTGTTCCTCCAGTTTGAGCGAAGACCAGGCGCGCGCCAATTCCCGTTTCAGTAGCATGACCTCGTCTTCCCAACTGAGCGGCACCAGATGCACGTTTTGCAGGTACCAGGTATAGTTGTCCCGACCGATCCCGGACGGTCCGTTCTTATCGGCGGATTCCGCTTCCAGCCAGTTCACCAACGCTTCCGTGGAAGACACTGCCTCGCTGATAAGCTCGTTCATTTCGGTATCTTCCGCAACGCCCGCTCGTTCCCGGATAGCCTCCAGATCGTCTATCTGCCGGCGAATATCCCGGATACCGGCAATCCAGAGGTCCCGCGCATTGCCGGTAAGATTCAGCTGCGCCTGGCGGTTGAGGGCCGGGATCACCCGTAGATCATTCATCAGGCGTTCCCGTTCGGCTGCACTGAGCGGAAAGGTATAGGTCCAGATCTCGGTAGTGCCGTGGTGGGTGGGGCCTTCGTGGGCCGGGACATCACTCCGGGCCGTCCAGACCGATTTGTAAAATGCGGGATCGCGTGCCCAGGGCTGCAGGATCCTTTCGTTGAAGTCATATCCGTTCATTTCGGCCCGCACGATCTGCCAATCTACCTGTTCCGCTACCGACCAGCCTGTGGTATCCAGAGCCAGCAAGCGGGCCCGCAGTGCTTCAAATTCCGGGCGCCGCTGTGTAAAAGTTGCTGCGGTATAATCCGGAGCACCGTCCCGGAGCGGGGGTTGTTCAAAGGCACGCCATTCCCGAAACAGCTGGACCAGGTCCGGATAAGCGTCCGTGCCGGAATGTTCGGCGGATGAATTATGAACAGGAAAATTGAACCCGATTAGAAAGCCGAAAAACAAGATGAGGTAGCTGGGCATAAGGATAGATTCATTTAGTTGCGAAAGGGCAATATAATGAATCTGGCAGTTATCCGGAAAAGACGGAGCATGAGGTGGGTATCCCAAATTGCTCAGGTAGGTAGATGGCACTGTAGTATTTTCAGGCTAAATGGGGGAAATACAAACCGCTATAACGAATAGAACGGTGCGCTGCACCTGGAAATATCGTTTCCGTCGTATCTGGAGGTATGACGGTGCGCTGCACCTTGCACTAACGCAAAATTGGTTTTGGAATCCTGATTGCCACCATCACGTCAGGACCACCCATCTCGCAACAAATATAGGTGCAGCGCACCGGATTATCTTCAAACCCAAAGGAATGAAAATAAACAGAGCTAAAGCGTAGCGACATAAAACGATATGAAATATCAGCAGAACGGTGCGCTGCACCTGGAAAAAGCGATCCCGTTATATTTTGGAGGTATGACGGTGCGCTGCACCTTGTGCTAATGCAAAATTGGTTTGGGAATCCATATTATCACCATCACGTCAGGACCACCCCATCTCGCAACAATTTTAGGTGCAGCGCACCGGACTATCTTCAAACCCAAAGGAATGAAAATAAATAAAGCTACAGCGTAGCAACATAAAACGATATGAAATACCAGCAGAACGGTGCGCTGCACCTACCACGGCGTAATGGTTTGGGCAATTTGAGATACACAAATATCCGCGTCCATTACATTGAAATCAATGGACCGTAAAACTTCCCATTCACCTTATGCCCGGAATTCAGGAGCTTTAATCCAGGTGCTATTCAAAACGAATACGCTTACCCAATTCTATCCCATCACATAGCTCATAAACAACACAAAAATGACCGGAATGGCACTGATCAGGATCCAGAAAGCATCCTGTAAATTGGCGCCACGGGAGTCCTTTACCAGCAGGATCGTATTTACCGAAGACCAGAGTACGGAGGCAATGGCCAGAACGGTACCGGTCACTTTCCCGGCAAAAAAGAATACGAAAAAGCGTTCGTTGCGGATCAGGTCGACCGAGTAGTACGACAGGCCGGCGAGCAATAAGAGTCCCAGAATGAGCAGGGCGTACATTCTGTGTCTGGGCAGTTCGTGGAGGCGATCCCATAAAATCTCGACGGGATCTTTGTGCAGGGTAGCCATACTGTTGATGATTTGGTACTCCATCAAAGTAGGCCATTTCCCGGCAGGGAGCGATGAAATTTATCATAGTAGTCCCTGAAAATAGATCACTCCCAGGGATGAAAAATTCGGCAGGATTAGCTCACTTATGGAAAGCTAATCCTGCCTTCAGGAGTTGTACTGGCGCTTGGTTCCGCTTAGCGCGATCCCGCCTCGCCTTTTTGTCCTTTCCCTTTCTGGCTGAGGTAATCCAGCGCCAAATTGGTATACAGTTTTACACCGGTCTTCATACCGCTGTCGTCAATAAAGAAATCCGGAGTGTGGTGCGGAGGGGCCGTTGCCGGGTCCTGTCCTTTAGGCATGCCGCCGACAAACAGGAAAAGCCCAGGTACCTTTTCGGCAAAGAAAGAAAAGTCTTCCGCCCCCGTGATGGCTTTGGAAAGGATTACATTGTCACTGCCGGCAGTAGCCGCGATGGTGGGCAGCATTTCGGAGGTAAGTACCGGATCATTGTAGGTCACCGGGTATCCCTCTTCGATCGTCACTTCGGCGGTGGCACCCGCGGATTCGGCAATATTGGTGGCCGTACGGACGATACGTTCGTGGATCTCTTTCTGCATGTCGCGATCCAGGGTCCGGATGGTCCCGATCATTTCCACTTCTTCGGGAATGATGTTACTGCGCACCCCGCCGGTGATCTTACCGATACTGATGACGGCCGGTTCTTTCGTGAGTTCGGTCTGGCGACTGATGATCATCTGCAGGCCCTGAATGATCTGGGCGGATACCGTAATGGGATCAATACCGCCCCAGGGAGCAGAACCGTGGGTCTGCGCGCCTTTTACCTTGACAACGAACCGATTGACGGCCGCCATGGATCCACCGGGTTTGTAGCGGACTTTACCCACTTCCGTTCCGGAGTTGATGTGCAGGCCGAAAGCAGCGTCCACTTTGTGTTTGGTCAACACCCCTTCTTCGACCATCAGCTTGGCGCCGCCTTCCTCACCCGGAGGTGCCCCTTCTTCAGCAGGTTGGAACAGGAATACGACGGTACCGGGAATATCCTTTTGCATACCGGCCAGGATCTCCGCGGCGCCCATCAGCATGGCTACGTGCGTATCGTGTCCGCAGGCGTGCATGACCCCCGTTTCCTTACCCAGATAGGTGGATTGCACTTTGGAGGCGTAGGGCACATCTACGCGCTCGGTGACCGGTAAGCCGTCCATATCCGCGCGCAGGGCCACGACCGGCCCGGGCTTCCCCCCTTTGAGAACCCCCACTACTCCCGTATGGGCTACTCCCGTCTCCACTTTGATACCCAGTGATTTCAGGTGCTTGGTAATGTATTCCGCAGTTTTGAATTCCCGGTTGCTCAGTTCCGGGTTTTGGTGGAGATGATGACGCCATTCGACCACTTTATCGTCGATGGCATCGGCCGCCTTAGCCACTTTGGTGTAATGACCGGGCTGGGCCAATGAACTGGTAAGCCCCGCCAGGAGCAGCATAAGTAGTGTTACTATTCTCATAGCTCTTTTGATTAAAAAATGTTTATGGTTGAGGGTCACCGGCTACCGGGTAGCCGGTGACGATACCGTTAGCTTTTCTTCATTTCAGCGTAGTAATGATGGTAGTACGGTATAGTTTCGATGCCTTTGTAGAAATTGAACAGGCCGTAGTGCTCATTGGGCGAATGGATGGCGTCCGAATCCAGTCCGAATCCCATGAGTACGGATTTAACGCCCAGTACTTCCTCAAACAGGGCAACGATCGGAATACTACCACCTTCTCGCTTGGGGATGGGGTCCTTACCGAAGGTTTTTTGCATGGCTTTGTGGGCGGCCTGGTATTCGGGGGTATCCGTTGGGGTCACTACCGGTTCGCCACCGTGGTGGGGCCGGACTTCCACCTTTACCGATGGCGGAGCGATCCGGCGGAAATATTTGGTAAATAATTCCGTGATCTTGTCGGGTTGCTGGTGCGGTACCAAACGCATGCTGATCTTGGCGAAAGCCTTGGAGGGCAGGACCGTTTTGGCACCTTCTCCGATGTATCCTCCCCAGATGCCGTTCACATCGAGCGTCGGACGGATAGACGTGCGTTCCAGGGTGGTATACCCTACTTCGCCCCGTACGGTGCGGATGCCCAGATCTTTCTGGTAGTGCCCCAGGTTGAAAGGTGCTTTATTCAGTTCTTCCCGGTCTGCTTCACTCAATTCTTCCACATCATCGTAAAATCCGGGAACCGTAATGTGGTAATTTTCGTCCATCATGGAGGCGATCATCTCACAGAGTACATTGACCGGGTTGGCTACGGCACCGCCGTAAACGCCCGAGTGCAGGTCCCGATTCGGACCGGTCACTTCTACCTCAACGTAACTCAGTCCCCGCAATCCGGTCGTGATCGAAGGCGTATCATTGGCGATAATGGAGGTATCGGAGATCAGGATCACATCGGCCGTCAGTTTGTCCTTGTGCTCCCGGCAGAAAGCTCCCAGGTGATCGGAACCGACTTCTTCCTCTCCCTCGATCATGAACTTCACATTACAGGCCAGTGAGTCCGTAGCCGCCATGGCTTCAAATGCCTTGACGTGCATAAACATCTGTCCCTTATCGTCACAGGAACCCCGGGCGTAGATAGCTCCCTGGGGGTGGGCCTTGGTCTTTTTCACCACCGGATCGAAGGGTCCGGATTCCCAGAGTTCCAGCGGATCGGGCGGTTGTACATCGTAGTGTCCGTACACCAGGATCGTAGGCAGGGACGGATCGATGATCTTCTGGCCGAAAACGATCGGATGACCGGCGGTTGGAATAACTTCTACATCATCCGCTCCGGACTGACGCAGGTTTTCGGCTACCGCCTCGGCGGTGCGTTTGACATCATCCTTGTAAGCCGGGTCGGCACTAATGGAAGGGATTCTTAAGAGGTTGAAGAGTTCTTCTAAAAAACGTTCTTTGTTTGCACTGATATAAGCCTGTGCTTTCTCCATGAATTGCTAATTTTAAAAAATATGGCCGAGGAAATCGATCTCGCCTTCCGGCCAGGTTCGATCTCCCAGGCATTTGATCATAATATTATTTACCGAGCGACGGATCACCCCCAGGGTGCTGAGGTTATTCATTAACAACCACCGGCAGGAGCGCTCCAACCGGTCGAACCCCATTCCTTTATACACATTGGGTTCCGAGCCGGTCAGCAGAATAAACTCTACGTTGGACGAACGGGCCAGTGCTTCCAGCTCCCGCAGCATTTGGGTCGCAATGCGCTCCTGCTGCCGGGAAGGGGTTACGCAGAGATCCGCTACCCCAAAGATCGGCAAAAGGGTGCCGCCAACGTTAATGATCCGGAATTCGGCCGCCAGATGCCCGAGCAGATCTTCGCCGTCCCAGGCCAGATAACGGAAATCCGGCAATTGTTTATAAAACGTCCGTCCCTCCGGATATACACCAAAACCCTCCTTCAGCAGGGCCGCGATCTTGGCCCGGACTGTCCCGCTTAATTTGAATTCTTCCAGCCTTTCTATCCTCACACGCTATGGTATATACAAATTAAATTCTACCCGACGATTCAACATACGGCCCCGGGAGCGGTTGTTGTCCGCAATGGGCGAACTCTCTCCGAATCCCTGGAAACTCAGCCGGCTGGGGCTGATGCCTTTACTAATGAGATAAGCGTAACAGGCTTTAGCTCGTTCCTCCGACAGCAACTGGTTGGAGGACTCATCTCCCACACTATCGGTATGCCCGTTGATGGACATACTGTAATCCGGATACTGCCCCATGATGTCCACGATCTGATCCAGTACCTGGAAGGATGCCGGCAATAAGGTAGACTTACCCGTCTGGAACTGTACCGCCCGCATGGCGAACTCCAGTACCTCTTTTACCTCTTCGGCAATTTCGGGGCAACCTTTATTGGTGATCAGTCCCGGCGTATCCGGGCAACTGTCATCGGCGTCCATCAAACCGTCGCCGTCGGTATCCGGGCAACCGGAATACGGGCCTTCCACATCCGGGCAGCGGTCATCGGCATCGGCTACCCCGTCGCCATCGCGATCCGGACAGCCGCGGGTACGTGCCGTTCCGGCTTCGTCCGGACATTCGTCTTCAGCATCAATAATGCCATCGCCGTCGCGATCCGGGCAGCCGTTGGTGGCCGCCGTTCCGGCTTCGTCCGGGCACTTGTCTTCAGCATCTTTAATACCGTCGCCATCCCGGTCCGGGCAACCGTTCAGTTCGGCCACACCGGGTACTTCGGGGCAATCGTCGGATTTATCGGCCACACCGTCTTCGTCGCTATCCGGACAGCCGTCCACCGTTCCGGGTTCATCCGGGCACTGGTCATCGTCATCCGCAACCCCGTCACCGTCCCGGTCCGGGCAGCCACTCAGTTCCGGAATACCCGGCACCTGCGGGCAATGATCCTGGAGGTCGACGATACCGTCACCGTCGGCATCCGGACAACCATTGGCCGATGCGACCCCGGCAATATCGGGACAATCATCTTCATTGTCGGCAATTCCGTCCCGATCCCGGTCCATTTTACCGAATTTATACACATAACCGACACCCAGTTGCAGGTTGTTGCGGTTTTCGAGATCGGACATCCGGTATTCCCCCTGGATATTTCCGTAGGAATTTTGTCCCAGGCGAATATTGAGACCGGCTCCGAGCGGGATCTGCATATTGTTTTGATTGCTGACTTCCGACACATACCCGACACCGCCGAATATATAGGGGATCACCGGACTTTCCTCAGCGGCCTGATATTGCAGTCGCAAAACACCATCCACACTGATAATGTTGCGGTTATTGATGTCTTCAAAAACATTCGCCACGCCAACTTTCAAGGGTACACCGATCCCGATGAACCGGTTGAAATTGTAGAGGAATCCGATCTCCAGACCATTGGTTACCTTGAGGTCATCCAGATCATTCGGCGTTCCGTAATCGATGAAGAGCAATTTTGCGCTGATGGCGCTTGAGCTTACTTTCTCTTTTTGCATTTCCTGTCCGGACAATTGAAGGCCCAGACCTACGCAAACCAATAGGAAAATGATTTTTCTCATAGGATCCTTGTGTTTTTGGGATTTTCTAGTTTTTGGAATAAAAATTTTTGCTAAAGTTAATTCTTTGGGTGATTCTCACCCAACCTCGCCCCTATTTTTTGCCAAAGTCCCCGTGGATACTGGGCATTTGGCCATTTGAGCGGTCCCTGTTAAAGTCAATCGGCAAAACGGGTTCATTGTTTCAAATTTCCGGTAAAAAATCGCATTTATTCCTCATAAACCGGTTTCCGGCCGGGACGCGGGAATTTGCCAAGGAATATCAGGTCCAAAATGAGGGAGACGGGAGGAAAGATCGCAGCGGATCTGAACGCCAAAATCATCTCTTTCAGCCCGGGATCACCATCCATCAAACTGATACAAAAATTTTAAATCATCATTCAAATTAATTTTTAATTTCATATAACTATATTTAGTCCAAACAATATTCCAATCAAACAATAGCAACTAGTATGAAATTGAAAAATGTCCTAATCGCCTTACTAGCGGGGTGCATCCTGGCGTCCTGCGCTAAAGAAGATCTGCAGATCTCCCAGCCTGATCCCGATCAGGAGCCACTGAGTCGTCAGGAGATCAACGAAAAAGTGGAGCAGGAGATTATCCGCCAACAAAGTGTATTCCGTTGGGGCCAGGCCGAGGAGCAGCTGCTCTGGAGCGCTGTAGTGCAAAGTGATTCTACCATTTCTATCGGTTACCAGCCAGCCGGATTCGAGAACATCAAAGAACGGATCCACGAGATCAATCTCCAAAATCAGAACTGGAAACAGGCCCGGGAAAACATCATCCGAACGGCCCTTTCCGGCCTGCCGGGAGTTAGTCGCAACGATATCCTGCTGCAGGAGGATCAGGACCTTCCGATCCTGTTGCTGAAACTCAGTGACCGGACCGCGATTGCCCGTCTGCGCGCTTTGCCGGAAGTGCGCTACCTTGAGCCAGCCAATTACCAGCCCGAAGAAATAGCCCGGCGCAGTGACAGCGGCTGTGATGTAGTGCCCGCCAGCAGTATCCCGACCGCCGATTACACCACCGTCAGTCCCAATGTGAAAGTTCCCTGGAACTTTTATAACGCCAATATCCCGGCGGCCTGGAATACTTCGACCGGAGCCGGCATTAAAGTGGCGCTGATCGATACGGGCACCTCTCCCAATCAGTCTAAACTGGGCAGTGCCTTCAATTCCGGCCAGTCTCAGGGGCGCACCATTTCCCGCAAGGGCACCTACGTCAGTTCCTGGTGGTGGTGGGCCAGCCCGGACGGTCCGGACGATCAGTGTGGCCACGGCACCCAGATGGCCGGTCTGATCGCGGCTCCCCGGGGTAGCGGCGGCGCAACGGTCGGCGTTGCCTACAATTGTAACCTCCTGGCCATCCGCGGAACCGGCGATGTAGTCGTAAATGGCGGCAGCGAAAAAGACGGGGTGAAAGATGCGCTGGTCATTGCCGGCAAAGACAGTGGCGTGAAGATCATCAGTATGTCTATCGGGGATGTTTTCTGGAGCGATACGGTAGCGGACGGGATTTATTACGCCTACAATCGCGGTAAACTGATCTTTGCCGCAGCCGGCACTTCTTTGTCATGGACCAGCTGGTACGGGGTGATCTTCCCCGCCAACATGGCCGAAACGGTAGCCGTGACCGGCGTCAGGGACGGTAGCTCGCTGAGCCGTTGCAATACCTGTCATTCGGGCAGCGAAGTGGATTTTGTAGCGGTGATGCAGCGCTCCAGCGATAACTCGCGTACCAGCCTTACCCTGGCCCCCAGCGGCAATACGCCGGCCTACGTAGGCGGGTCTTCAGCAGCGACGGCCACTACGGCAGGCATTGCGGCGCTGGTTTGGGCCACCAATCCCGGACAGAGCCGCAATCAGGTACTCAACCGGATGAAGAACGCCTCCCAGTTCTATCCCAGTCGCAACAGCGAATTTGGCTGGGGCCTCATCGATGCAGCACAGGCGGTGAACTGATGGCTATATTTCGGATAGTAATCCGGCTACAATAAGCTAAATAACGAGAGCGGGTGAGTCACGTGGACCACCCGCTCTTCTCATTTGCGTCATAACCCGACTATTCGTCAGCGTGGTAGACCAGCATCGGAATAGTGGTATTCAAAGCCATCGCTTTGGTTTTACTTTTATGCAGGATATTCTCCCAAAAGCTACGTCGCGGGGATACCATGACCGCCAGGTCGATCGCCCTCTGCTTGGCGTAATTATTAAGTCCGTTGACGGCGTCCTCGGCGTGTACCATATCCATACTGAAAGCAAAGACCGGGTCCTCTTCCCCGAAGAAGAAATCGAAGATCTTTTCTTCCACTTCCTGGTAATCGGTAGAATCGTTCGGTTCGCGCACGTGGACGAAGTGGACGGAAGAACCGAACAGCATCGCAAAGTCCTTCAGATGCTTCAGTACATTTTCGTGAACCGCCTCGTAGCTACTGGCAAAAAGAATATGCTTGAAGCCCGCGAAATGAGCGCCGTTGGGCACCAGCAGCACCGGACAGTGGGCCTTGCGGGAAATATGGGTGGATACGGAGCCGAACAACTGCCCCGCCAGCCCGTGTTCGCCGGTAGCGCCCATCACGATGAGGGCCACGTCTTCCTCCCGGGATAATTTCACGATCTCCTCGGTTGGATAACCCGGCCGGACGTCCGTTTCCACTTCTACCCGGGTCATCACCCCGCCGTCGTGCGGCGCGAGGGTGTGCTGTTTAAATTTTTCGATCAGTTCCTGCTTGGCGTCCAGAAACTCTTTGGAGTTCACTCCCAGATACGGGAAAGCAGGATCGACATCCGGCAGGAAACAATGGACCAGGCGGATCGGCAATTCCCGTGCCTGGGCTACTTCCAGGGCAAAGTTATAGGCATTCTTTGCGGTTGGAGAGAAATCGGTGGGAACGAGTATGTATTTCATGGCTCTTGTCTTTGAGTGTTATAATTTCGGCATTTTACCGAAACAATTCCAGTGATTCTGCTTATGAACTGCAGTGACAAGTTGCAGGTTTCCCAACGGAGAAAAGATGATCTTTGATGAGGTATAGGGTGATTTTTATCATTAAGTGGGCACATGGGAACGCCCGGTGGCCCCTATAAACCGACAGCGCGTGGGCAACCCCTAGATGTTGCACCACGCGCTGTCCGATCCTTACTCTACCACTTTTTCATGCGTACAATAAATGATGACCCGGTCTTCCAGGTCCACTTTTTTGACCTTGATGGAATCGATCCGAAATCCCGGTATGGAGTCCGGTACAGAAACATAGGTTTGCTCGAAATTCGTATAAGACATTTTTTGACCGTTGACCATCGGAGTGATCTTAGCGGTATCTCTCGCTATGATCGTACCGGCCGGTAGGTCAATGTAATTATCTGGACGGGGCCTGCTTTCCAGGACATCCTCCGGATCAATAAAATCAATAGCCGGCCTCACTTTTTCCTGAGAAAAGAGCATTCCGATCCCTACGTAACCATAGCAGATCAGCAGTAGCATTATTCTTCTCATGCTTTTAATTTTGGGGTTATGCAGTGGTGAGGGGCTTCGGGCTTTTAACACCCTTTATCCCGCAATATAGCGTACAGTACCTCACCGGAAACGGATAGTTCGAATACTTTTTCCCCAATGGTCGGCTGCAACAGTTCCCAGGTCTGTCCCCGATCATCGGAGCGGTAGATGCCATTGGGATGACCGCAGTAGAAGTAATCACCCACTTCCTGGATGGAGGAAATGGAAAGTGAGGGAGGAAGGTCCGCATCAATCGCCTGCCAGGTCAATCCGCCGTCCATGGAGGTACGGACGCGTCTGGATTCCATATTTTCGCAGCAGGTAATCGCGGCAAATCCACCTTTAATGGTTTCTACGGTGATACCAACGCCACCTTCGCTTAGTACCAAATCCCAATTTTCACCGCCGTCGGTAGAGCGCAAAATACCGCTCTCGTTGGTGCAGAGCAGCACCCCGTCCGACTCGACCATTTTGAACACCCAGCCGTTCTCCATCACATGCTTCCAGGATTTCCCCTGATCGGAAGATTTGAAAAGACCATTGTCACAACCAATAAAAATAATGCCACTTTCGGTGGTGTGCACGCTGCGCACCAGCGGGTTTTCAAAATTGGTGAAAATGGGCATCCAGACACCTGTACCCTGCAATTTCTGGTAAAAACGACCTTCACGGTTGAAAGCGATCCTGTTGCCGGAACCGGTAGAAATGTTGGAAAACGGCTCCATTAAGGACATTTCTTTTTTCCAGTTGGCCTTCGTCGCAGCTGAACTGTTTCGGTAAATACCCTTGGCGGTAGTCAGGAAAAGTTCACCATCGGCCACCAGGAATGAGGTCGGGCTAAGATCGGCGGGTAAACCCGAACTGATATCCTGCCAGGTCTGGCCCTGATCCGTGGATTGAAAAACGATCTCCGCCGATGGGGTGCTGGGACTCTCGGTGACTCCGCCGGTCACCACATTGGAAGAAAGGTCAAGTAATGCGGCCTCCTGGACCTGTTCACAGGCCCAAAAACAGGGCAATAGTAAGATCAGTAAAAATTGAAAATTACGCATGTTCAAAATGGATTGATGAAACGATACGACAAAGATGCGGGAAACGACCTAATCTAGCGCTTTTTGCTTGTAAAAGGATGTAAAGGAAAGTTAAAAGGGTGTTTTTTTGAGGATACAGCTCGTTCTGGCTTAAAATCAAAGGACCTGTGTATAGAACAGATCACATTGCTTTACCAGCTGTTGCATGATTTTAGCTATATTTAAAACTATAAGTCTGTCAATAGAACTACGATCAATGTTCTCCTATGTACCGCTACCGCCTGGTTTTTCCATTGCTACTCTGCCTATACTTTTCCGGGCTGTCCGGCCAGGTCCTGGTTACGGGAAAGATCAATCATTCGGTTGACACCTTGGTGGCCCTTATCATTCCTCCCACCACTCTGGGCGGAGCACCCAGCACGACCAGCGTCCGCCTCTCCGCCGGGAATGAATTCAGTTTTGCCATCGATACCAACGTCGCAACTTCGGCGCAGCTTACCCACGGTGAATCTAACATCTTCGTCTTCCTCGTACCGAATCAGTCTTTTTCCCTGGAATTTATAGGCGGCGAGAAGGAAGCCAAAGCAGTTCGCTTTGCAGGTCCGGGCGGAGCGGACAATACCTTTTTCCACGCCTACCTGCAGTTTCTGGCAGAGCAGGCGCCACCGATTGATTCCAGCCGCCTGGCCCGTTCAACCACCCGGGAATACCGGAGGCTGATGGAGCAAAACCGGGCAGCCAGGGAGAACTTTGTGGAAAACTATACAAGTAAAACCGGTATAAAAGTGGCTCCGCAATTGCTGCAGTGGCTTCGAAATGATATTGCTTACACTTACGCCACCGCATTGCTGAGATACCCATCCGACTTTCAGCGCCTTCACGCCGGTACAAAACACCGGGATCCTTCCGCCAGCTACTTTTCTTTCCTTGATCACATAGCAGTCAACAATCCCGATGCTATTCTCCAGGCGAGTTATCAGCGATTTTTAGAATCCTTCATTATTCATAAGCTGAAAAAACCGATGGATTGGGAACTGCGGACCGGCGGTGCGTACCAATACGCGTTCCTGAACCGATTTCTTATCGGCCCCTCGCTGTACTATATGCAGTATCTCGTATTTGAGCGCAACCTGAACTGGCTGGTGAAGCCCGAATACATGGCCAAACAATACCAGGCCTTTATGGCATCGGATGCCCCGGTCTTATTGAAGCAAAAATTAAAAGATCTCCGGGAAAGCCCTCCGAAAGTCTACTCGCTGCAATCTTTTTCGATTGTCGACGGCCCGGTCCTGGCGGAAGTGTTTCAATTCCATAACGGCGACCGGCCCGACACTTCCTTCTTCCAGGGACGACCATCCTTATTGTATTTCCACGATCGGCGTTTTTACCGGGTCGATTTTGTCATCCATTACCTTAAGAAACTGAGGCAAAATCTGATCGCCCACCCCGATATGAACATCTGCCTCGTAGATATGAATGGCGACTTTGCGGATTGGCAAAAATTCTATTCCGAAAATGAATACGACAATCATCCCATCACGCATCTATCAATGAACTATTTTGATAAAGCCTTCGATATGAAACTCCAGCAAGGCCGACATCCCAACATCGTGCTGATAGATACCAACGGGCTGATCGTGGAAGCGTTGAACTGGAAGCCTCCGGTGAAACGGATTTTGGAGCTTATTGAGCAAATTCCGTAATTTCACACTATCTGATCAGGCTTACCTAACGGCATGGGCAATGAAATAAGTTAATCCAAAAAGTAATAGACCTTATCCAGGTATTTTTTTCGATCAAAGTTGTTGTAGGTAATGTTCCGATCCTGGGGGCTCATTTGGTGACAGGCCCGACAAGCTATCGCAGTTTGTATCATGATAGCAGTGTCCATCCCGGCGATTTTACCTTTGGCAGTTTCTTTTCGGAACAGGTCCACATTTTGTTGCGCGTTCAGGATCCTTTTTTCCAGAACATCCCGGTAGGGCCAGTTTGCATAGTCAGGAGCATGTTTGGCCAGCTCGTAAATGGGGATCGCCTGTTCCCAGTTACCGCTTTTGACTAATAAGTCTCCGTAAGACATAAAGAAACCTTCAATGTTATGGGGAGCCACCCAGGAATTGGGTACTATCCTTTTTCGCCCCAAGCTGGTGGGATTAGCCACTTTCTGAGCTATGAACTGTTTGCAGGCATCTGTCGGTGGATCCAGGTCTGCACAGTAGCAGCGCTCGGTGGTGTTTTTCATCCACTCGAGGGCTTTCTGGAAATTTGGATCGGTATGAGGCAACTGACTCATCGTGTAGGCGAGAGAAAATTCACCAAAGTCCTTCCAATCCCGGATACTTTTCAATCCGTTAAAGTATCCGTCGGTAACCATTTGATCATCCTTACTAACATCCCCGACAATGATCTTTGCCGCTGATAAAAAAGAAAGTATCCGGGTATCTTTAGAATTCATTTTATAAGCTTCACCCAGATATTTTTGGGCCAGTACTGCATGATCGATCATGGATGCGGGGATCTTCTCCAGGTGCTGTCGCTCCGCTATGGCCCAAAAATGGGTAAATCCCAGGTGGAGTACCGTCTGAAAGTCGTTCGGATTGTCAAGATAGGCTGCTGTCAGCCGCTCCAGTATAGCGGGTATACTATCGTAATTACCGTGGTGAAAATGTTCCCAGAAATAAGCGTTGGATCCTTCCGAAAGTGGGGTCTCGACCCATTCCCAGTTTTGTTTGGAATGATTGATCGTGGAAACCGTATTGAAACCAAACTGGAACACAGCAAAGGCGATACCGGCGATCACAGGCATCACCACAAGGAGTTTCTTTTTCATATTCTTTAAGGATTGAATGATAAAATATCCCCAAAGAAACCCGAGAAATCGCCCCCGGTATAGAATAAAATTTACCTCATTCCTGATCTTCCGATGGTAATTCCAACTGTCGATAGAGCTTGTAGATCCGGGGTTTATCTTTCAGGTAAACTGCCGGCGTAAACCCGGTAAAGTGACCAAATTCCCGGATAAAATGACTTTGGTCAGCGTATCCAGCATCCAGGGCAAGGTTCGCCCAGCTAACAAAAGTACTTTGGTTGAGCATGCGGAGCGACCGGTTAAAACGGTTTACCTTTTCAATCATTTTAGGGGTTAGTCCGGCTTTTTCTTTAATCAGCTGAAGGGAATGCTTATGGCTGTAACCGATATTTTTCTCCAGAAATGAAGCAACAGGCTCCCGGAGCGTGGATAGTTTTTCTTCCACCTTTTTCCACTGCAGCATATCCGGCAGGGACGCCCCGGAAATCCTGTTCGTGATCCAGTCCTGCAGTACACTGATTCGGCCGGCTTCACTCTTCGTCTCCATGAGGCGTTCGCGAACCAGTTCCATTTCCCGTCCCCAGACATCCATTGCGTCAAAATTCTGATTGGTAAAATGCTGCGCCGGAATGGCAAATAAATGGTGAAAACCGAACAGGGTGAACCGCAGACCGGCCATGGAGAAATAATGGCCCGGATGAAAACTGAAATACGTATGCCGGAGCCCGGACACCACACTTTCTTTCAGACGAAATTCCTGATCGGAATCATTGGAGTACCCGCGGAGGTGGTCGCCAAGATTGAAGAACACTTCTGCCTTGTTGTTGGGAAATATCCTTTCTTCCGGCTGGCCCGCCGGTGTTCCCTTCATGAGTACGAAATGATCCACAAACAGATTTACGGGATAGTCCGGGAAAGCCATCCAAAAGATGATATTATTGGATGAGAATGATATCATGCGTTTTAAAACTTGGTTGAAGATGCTCGCCAATTTTTACTATTACGAAAGGTCCAGTCAGTTCTAATTGATACATCCAATGAGTGAATCTACGATAATTAGAGGCGAAACGGTGCAAAGTTTTAATGAGGATTTTATTTTTATCCTTTGAATTGTACAAGTAATGTATGTACGACTATACGGACGAAATTTCCGTTTAGCCAGATGCCAGCTACAAAAAGAAAAGCAAATGGAGTACCAGGAAGTTGATATTCAAAAACCCCGCTGGCCGTAGTTTATCTGGATCTTCACCGCTGATCGGCGTTTGTAACGCCGATTGTATATTTGGGTGAATACGCTACGATCAAAAATTAATAGATGAATTTCTTTATAGGAGTTAGCGCTATATTTTACGTCCTATCCTGGATTTGTTACTGGCTCCCAAGAAAATTTGGGATAGAAAACAATGCAAGGTCCTTCGGATTTTTTACAGCCATCATATATAGTTTAACCTTGCTCGAAGGTTTTGTCTTTATTCGTCCGCTAATTTGGCTAGGCTTATTGATGATCCAGCTTGTTTTTATCTCGTATTGGAGTTTTAGGCTAATCAGAAAATGAAGATAAACAAAGACCTCTGATAGTCATTACAGGATACAAATTCTGCCATTATCCCACCGATGACGCCCACATCATCGCCCCCTATTTTTTGATCATCCGCTCGTTTCACGCCTACCTCACCCAAAATGGCCCGATCCTGTTTAAGGAAAAACCGGCCGAAGCGGAGTCGGATCTGCTCAATTTTGAGGTACTGCAGTACAAAGGCAAACGCTATTTCGTGGAGGAATATCCAAATGAGCGTTTTGTGACGCGCCGGGAGAATGGCCAGGCGCTTAAGGAGAATAGCCCGACGGCGAAGACTTTGGTGAATCGGTATAAGGATGAAAACTGGCCGAAGGGCTGATGATATCAGGTTTTAGGTGTTTTTTGAAGGGCCTTCCATTCTTTGAGTGGATGGCTTTTTTTGATGGGGATTTTATTGGTATATTTCGAAAAAATACAACCGTGAATTATCGGACAATAATTTTATTTTTTATTTGCATTTCATCCGCTTCGGCCAGATCACTGAATATTGATACAATGCCGCTTCATCGATACAATTTTTCAACAGAAATACTTGATAAATATGCATCTGGCGAATTAAGATCTGGTCAACCAGCAGTATATTATTCCTTTATCGGTGAATATTTTAAGGCTCTGAGTTTTCCAAATGAAGTTGAGATAGAATGGAACTTTGACACCCTTACCCAGAAAGATAGAAGGTATTTCGAGCAGTTTAGTTCGAAGAACGCCTTCGAAGCGATAATTGATAGGGCAGAAAATGAAAAAATAATCATTATTAATGAGGCACATCATAAACCTGTACATCGCGTTTTCGTCAGGTTACTTCTTAAAGGATTATATTCAAAAGGCTACCGAGTACTATGTTTAGAAGCATTGAATAATTGTCAGGTAAAAACTTGGGCAGAATGTGATTCAACGTTAAATGCCAGAGGATACCCAGTAAGTTCTCCCCTAAGTGGATATTACATTGTAGAACCACAAATGGGCAACTTAATTCGAGAAGCAATTCGACTTGGATTTACTGTAAGGTCGTACGAGCAAACGGGAGAGGACCGAGAACTGAATCAGGCAAAAAACATCAAAAAAATAATCGAAGAATATCCATATGATAAAGTCCTGGTCCTTTGCGGATGGTATCATCTCTTGGAAGAAGAAAATCAAAATCAGACTTGGATGGCGAGCCATTTACGAGGAATAACCGGCATAAATCCCTTTACTATTTATCAAGATATCTTAATTGAAAGAGTTGCCACTCCGGAAAGTCCATTTATGGAGATGATGAATTATGATGAGCCTACGATATTCGTTGATCCCCAAAATAGTTTATACAATGGTTTTCCGGATAATAAATTGTTCGATGCATTAGTTTATCACCCTAGAACGAAATACCTATACAATCGACCGGATTGGCTGTTATGGGATAAGAATAATAAAGTTTATTTTTTTGATGATCTTGGAGAGAACTACCCATATTTGATAAAAGCATACAAAAAAGAGGAGGGATTAGAAGCCGTCCCAATTGATATTATTGAGAAATCCTACAAGGGAGATACAAAAGCTTTGATCTTACCACCTGGTAAATATATTCTTCAGGTAAGAGATCTAAAAGGAAATGAAAAATTGAAGGAAATAGTGGTCAATTGAACATGCGCAAAACAAAGTTCTATTGACAATACCACCGCTGGCCGTAGTTTTTGGAAACTACGGCTTTCGTATTTTACATTTCTATCGTCTAGAATAGTTGCAAATCAAAATAATCATGAGAGAATTTAGAAAAACTTCCAAAAGAACATTCTGGCAAAAGGTATGGAGGCTTCTTAACTCGCTAATTTTCACATCAGAGGAATTTTCTACTAGAGGCCATGATGAGCGAATGAAATCAAGGAGAAGGAAAACCAGATTCGATAAATGGTAAGCTAAAGAAATAAACCCTGCTGGCCATAGTTTTCATCTTAAGTAGCAATCGAGATTAGATAATTCGAATTTATGAAGAAAAAGGTTAAAGATGATACATGGATTTAGGTTTGTAAGTTATTTTCTCCTGGGCATATTGGCTTTAATCGCAATTTAGTCTGCCTACATGTATAAAACTACAGATATGCAAAAATCACCTGAGATATATTTGATTTCTTTGATTTTGTCAGGCTTATTTGCCATTATGCCAATAACCTCTCTTTTTGTAAATTCTACTTGGTCTAAAAAAGATCAAATGGTATTCCATATATTAAATATCATAGAAATAATTGTGATAATGATTTCTATAATTCTAATAATACCCTAACAATTTATATCACCACCGATGACGCCCACATCATCGCCCCCAAAACTCCCATCGATCCCAACTTTATCAAAGCCTTGCTGAGGCCCGGATCTATCCCGAATATTGTCGAAGAAAGTTATCAACTAGGTTTTTCCTAAATAAACTAAAGAATTATGCTTCGACAAGCAAGTCCGCGGCGGGTGGTTGTTCCGAACAAGCCCGCAGCCATGATCAACCGGCCGACGGTGGTCCCGACGGTAGAAGCCGGCGGGAGCCTGCCCAATTTGGGTACCGATCCCTACTTTGCCCTGAAGGTGAGTACGGCCGGGATGAACACCGCGCCCCGCATCGTCCCGCTGGCCGTAGTTTAAAAACCACGGCGCCCTATTTTTCACCCTATCATTAAAAATAAAAAGCCGTAACCAATCGTCAAGCAATCAGTTACGGCTTTAAAAGTACCCGGAGCGGGAATCGAACCCGCACTCCCGCAATGGGAACAGGATTTTAAGTCCTGCGTGTCTACCAGTTCCACCATCCGGGCTTAAAACACGGTCTAAAGATACAAAAATGCCTGGTAAAATCTCTGCTGTAGAAAATATTCACCGGGTCTTTGTATCGGTAAGGGAAATCCCTTCGGAAAAGTTCCCTGGAGGCTGTTTTAAAACGGTCTCCTTGCTCGTAATTTTCAGCCGGTTGGAGACCGGCTTTACAAAAAAAAGCCTCCGAAATTTCGGAGGCTTTCCTGGAGCAGATGACGAGATTCGAACCCGCGACCTCAACCTTGGCAAGGTTGCGCTCTACCAGCTGAGCTACATCTGCATGTTTGTTGTTGGGGTTTCGTTTAACCCCTTTTTGTAAGAGCGATGCAAATATAAGGAGACTTGAAACAAATATCCAAGTCTCCTCACAACATTTTTTTAGATCCGGCCTATTTTGCTGCCCAATAGCGGGAGTAGATCCCTTTTAATTTATTGATAGCAAGAAGCTTAGAGCGGACTAAAAAAAATGCATTTTTTTCCATTTTTTTTCCGGACGGGCGGTTTAAACCACGCTATCCGTCAGTTCGCCGCGAGTACGTCCTCCATTTGCCCCTGCATGGTCTCTACTGCCTCGGTGGGATTCAGGTTGCCCTTCAGGACTTCGTTGAAAGTCCAGGCAATATCCGGCGACAATTCCATGTACTTGGACGTGATCGGACGTACCCGGGTATTCTGAATGACCTGGCGGGCAAAATCCACAACCGGGGCTTTACGCATCAATCGTTCGTCGGAATACAGCTGCTGCAGCGTCGGTAATGTACCACCGTTCAGGGCCAGTTCTTTTTGTTGGCGGGCGTCCGTCATGAATTGGATAAATTTCCAGGCGGCTTCCTCTTTATCCGCATCGATGTGATTGCTGATGACCAGATTCCAGCCCCCCAGACAACTGTAAGACTGCATGCCGAATTCACTGACCGGTAGCGGTGCCAGCGCAAACTGATCCGTAGTTACCTTGGTATCTCCTGCTTCCAGAGCCGGGTAAGCCGTCGGCCAGGCGCGCATGAAGATGGCATCGCCGTTGGCAAAGGCGGCGGCCGTTTCCCGCTCTTTAAAGTTGCTGACTACTTCGGGACTCACGCCGGACGTGATCATATCCAGCGCTTCGGTCAGGCCCATCTTAGCTGCGTCGGAGTTGATGGTGATGATATTTACCTCATCGGAAGATTCGTCGATCTCGCTGCCGATGGAAAGATCACTGATCAGGAAATTACCGCCTGCGTTCCAGATGAACTCACAGGCGTTAACGACCCCTCCCTCGTAATTGGCTCCCTGAAAGACGTATCCGTATTTGGGACCGTCGTTGGCCATGATGGTCTTCGCCATCTGTTTGAGCTCACTCCAGGTTACCGGTGGGTGATCAAAGCCATTGGCCGCCAGCAGGTCCTTGCGGTAGTAGAGGATACCGGCGTCCATATACCAGGGCATGCCCCAGATCTTGGACTGGTAGATCGTAGAATTCAGGGACGCTTCGTTGAAGTCGTTCGTCTGGTAGTTGTCGTAGAAGTTGTTGGACAGGTCCCTGGCCCAGCCGGCGTGCGCCAGCGCTGCCGTCCAGACGACGTCCGCCCCGATAATATCCATGCTCGGATTATCGGAGGACTGGTCCTTTTCGATCTCGCGGTAAAATTCGTTGGATACGCGCGAGCCTTCCTGCCAGTTGACCTGGATCTCGCCCTTGTAGGTCTGATTGAAGGCTTCGATCAGGTCGGCCACGGCGCCGCTGTCGTCGGGTCCGAAAGCAAAGTTGAGTTCCGTGGTGGATTTTTCAGAACAGTTGCTCAGGAAGAGAGAAACGAGCAATAAGGGAAGGATCAGGAATGGTTGGAATAGCCTCCCTCTGGGTACATGGTGGTGGTGATTGAATCTCATATTGCAGTATTATATTGGTTAGGAATGAAATACTGACTTGTCGGAGCGCTGCGAAGATTGAAGCTCGGGAGATTTGAATTTGGTTTCTTATAAAGATAGGTTAATTTAGGGAGATTGTCAAGTTGGGAAAATCGAGCCTTAATACGCTGATTATCTGTGGCTTAATAAAATAAAACAGCCTGTTTCCACTCCACTTGAAAGAGCGGAATAAACAGCAGGGCGCAGGAAACCGCTCCCGTTCGCGTCGTATCCGATAACTGAAAAATTGAAAAAAGGGTATCAGCAGGCCCGGACGGACCCTCCGAGAATGTCTTTTAGCGGCAAATAGGGCGCTCTCCCCTACTCCACCGCAAAATGGGCACCTCTTGATGAATAATGCGACATGCCGCCTTAGAAGCCAGTAATTGCAGCCAAAGTACTTTATGCCCTCTGCAGCCCAGTGAAAATTTTTACAGCAGTCTCCGCTCTACCGCTCCTTTTTGGCCGACAGTTTCTCCGCTTCCATTTGCCGTTTGATGTAGTAGTAGGTCTCCCGCTGGGAGCGGATGGCCAGTGATCCATTCCGGTAATAGGTATTGCTCAAGGTTGCATCCAGGACACGGGCCTTTACATTATCCATCAACTGGATATTGATGTATTCCCGGATCTCCCGGCGCAGGGCCGGATCGTAGATCGGGAAAGCCGTTTCCACGCGGTAGCTCAGATTACGGGTCATCCAGTCGGCGGACGAAAGATAAGTCAGCTCCTCACCGCCGTGGTGGAAGATAAACACCCGGGAGTGCTCCAGAAAGCGATCAACGATGGATAAAGCGTGGATATTCTCACTTTCCGGTAATCCCGGCACCAGGCAACAGATCCCCCGGATGATCAGGGTCACCTGTACGCCCGCCATGCTGGCTTCGTAAAGTTTTTCGATCATGGTCTCATCCTGCAGGCTGTTCATCTTCAGAATGATGGAGGCCGGCTTATCGGCTTTGGCCTGTTCGATCTCGTAGTTGATGAGAGATTCCAGATCCGAGCGCAGGTTGAACTGCCCGACCAGCAGGTGTTCAAACGGCTGGGCCGGTACCTGTTCCGTTTCCAGAAAAGAAAATACGCGGGCCACTTCGTAAACCAGGCGTTCGTCGGCAGTGAAAAGTCCAAAATCGCTGTAGATCTTGGCCGTATCTTCGTGAAAGTTACCGGTCGACAGGTAGGTGTACATGGTTGGCCCGTTCTTTTCCAGACGGCGAACCAGGGCGAGTTTACTGTGTACTTTCACGCCCGGGAAACTGTAGTGCACCGTCACGCCGGCTTTCGACAGCTTTTCCCCCCATTCGAGGTTAGCCTCCTCATCGAAGCGCGCCTTTACCTCGATAAAGACCGATACCTGCTTACCCGAACGGACGGCGTTGATTAGGGCGTCCATAATGCGGGATTTCCGGGCCACCCGGTATTGAACGATCTTAATGTGGGTGACCTTCGGATCGTGCGCCGCCTGTTCAAAAAAGCGAACGACGGATTCGTAGGAATGGTACGGTACGTAGATCATGTGATCCTTCTCCCGGATCTGCTGAAAAAAGTCTTTGGTCTCTTCCAGTGGCTTATACGGCAGGGGCGGCAGAGGTGAATTCTTTAGATGGCCCATGCCGAAATCCGGAAAACGGAAAAAATCGAAGTTATTGTGGTAGCGGCCTTCCCGCAACAGGTCGTATTTATCCAGATCGAAGACCTCCATCAAAAAATTGAGGAAATCTTCCGGCATTTCACTGTCGTAAACAAAACGGGAAGCCGGTCCGACGTGTCTTTTGGTCAGACTGGATTTAATCTTCTGGATCAGATTGCCGGAAAACTCATCGTCGATGTACAACTCCGCATCCCGGGTCAGTTTAATGGAATAAGTATCGATCACATGGTAGCCGGGAAACATCCAGGAAATACTGTGCCTTACGATGTCATCCAGCATGATGATGTCGTACCGGCTGCTGGGCGACGGCAACTGGATAAAACGGGGTAAGTGATCGGACGGGATCTTGACGATGGCGTAGTCGTAGTCTGCCTTGTAGTTGTCCTTCGGTTTGAGCAGCACCGACAGATACAGGGCCGCATTATTGAGAAAAGGCCGGATCTTATCCTTGAATAACAGTACCGGCTGCACGAAGGGCAACATGTGATCCCGGAAGTAATTTTCCACGAACTCCTTCTGCTCTTCGTTCAGATCAAGACGGCGCAGTATATTGATATTGTGCTTCTTCAGCTCGGGAATGATCTCTTCCTGAAAGATCCGGCTGAATTCTTCCTGTTGTTCGTTGACGATCTCCTGGATCTCCTTTACCGTCTGTTTGGGATCGATATCCAGTTCTTTTTTGGTCTTCTTACCGACCCGCAACAGGTTCCGGTGGTTGGCCATCCGCACGCGGAAGAACTCATCCAGGTTGGACGAATAGATCGCCAGGAACTTGATCCGCTCGAATAGGGGCACCGTGTGGTCCCTGGCTTCCTGTAACACCCGCTCGTTAAAGGACAACCAGCTGATGTCGCGGGCTACCAGCGGCAATTCTTTTTCTTTCGTAAATTCAGTCACCATCTTAAAATAATGTCATTTGTTCGCCCTCCTGTTCGTCCAGCAAGGTGGGGCCTTTCACCCTAATGGTACTATTATTCCTGATCTTTTCAAAGAGATATAGCGCCAATTCCGGAGCTAATATATTATCCGGTTCGTGGGGAAAAAAGAAAATCTCGTGCAATCCCTGTTCGAACCAGATGTTTATCCGGTCTACCCATTCGTCGATCCGCTCGTAGTCCGTGGGATGCAGCCCATTGCCCACAAAGCGTACCATCGCAACCCCGGAAGTCAGCGCCATGTGTAAAACATCACGGCGGCCGGCCACATCGGTGATCACCGTTCCGGCGCCGTAGCGGAAAAGCAGGTTGAAAAGATCGCGGCGTTTGGCCTCCCCCTCAAACCAACTTTCGTGCCTGACCTCCACCGCCAGATCGATCTCCTGCGGCCAGCGTTGCAGGAAGTTTTCCAGCAAGGCCAGGCGGTCGTGCCCAAAATACGGGGGAAGTTGTAAAAAACAAGCGCCCAGCTTTTCTTTTAATCCTAAAATTACGTCCGTGAAGAATTCCAGACTGTCATTTCCAGCTCCCAGGTCCCGGCTGTGGCTAATGGATTGGGGTACCTTCGGGCAAAACTTGAAGTCGGGAGCGGATTCCTCGTACCATTTCTCCACCGTCGAAAAATTCGGGATCCGGTAGTGGGTCGTATTGAACTCGATGGTGTTAAACTGCTGACTGTAATACTTGAGAAAATCTTTGCTTTTGGCTCCTTTAGGATATACCTTGCCGATCCACTCCGGCATGCTCCAGCCGGTACATCCGATATAGCAGGTTGGAGGATGCTCCGGGCGGTCTAATCCGTTCAGTACTTTCTCATTGCCCGCGGGGTCATCCGGCAGGGTGAAGTCCACCCGACTGATATCTTCTAATTTACCAAATTTCATAAAATGTGATCCATTTGAAAAAATGCTTATTCATAAAAGTCCTGACCCTCATCATTTGTTCAACCGGCCTTCCCGGATGCCGGGCTCAGCAGTATCTGCCTCCGGCCCGCCCCCATGCGCTATCCCTGCGTCAGATGTTCGGAGTAACCGGTGGCACCAACTGGGACAGTGAAATTAAAAAAGATTCTTTTCCCGGCCGCATCTTTGCCAATGCCCGCATGTTTTACCTCCAGGAAAAGGATTTTGAAGATCGGCAACCCGCAGATTTTCAGCCCGCTGCCTTTCAGGAAGGGGCCCGCTGGGGCGGTTTCAGTGAGAATTACTACCGAACCAAAAACTGGAAAGAAAGAATTCCTTACGTCATCCACAGTTGGGAAACTGTGGGAAAATGGCCCGACAAGTGGTACACCTGCGACGAATGGGGTGACCTGGAATCCACCGTTTACACCTATACCCAGGAATACCTTGCCACCTTCTGTCCCAGGGATCGCCGCAGGGAATGTCTGGTGGATCTGCTTGAGATCGGGAACGAACCCTGGGGCGAAGCAACCCCGGGACCGGAGTGTTTCGAACAACTCCTGCGCACCGTCATCCGGGCGGGAGACGATTATTACGGCGGGCGATGGCGACTTCAGCTTTCGGCGCCGGCTTTCCAGAATTCCAAACCCGACAGTCGCATCAATGACCATATCGACCAGATGCTACCCCGGAGCACCCTTGATAAGCTGGCGGCGATCAGCGGCCATTTTTACGCTTTTGAAAAGGGTACCCACGATATCAATCAGGCGCCGGAAAGCCCCAACGGCCGTTTTCTGGAATTTACGGACCTGGTGGCCTGGAGAGATTCGGTAGCACCGCACCTGGACCTCAACATTACCGAAACGGGCTGGAACAGCGAAACGATCGGGGAAAATGCACAAGCCGCCTACCTCCTGCGGGCCCTGCTGCTGAGTGCCCGCTATGGCGTTAACCGGCTGATCTTTTACGAATTATACGATCAGCCACACGTACCGATCTATTCCAGTTGCGGGCTCATCGACGCCCGGAAGCGCCCCAAAAAAAGCTATTTTCTGATCCGCGATTTTCTGGATCGCTACGGCGCCTATCGTTTCCAGGAGGTAATTTCCGAAAAAGATGTTTACATTTTCAGTCTTTCCGACGGTGCAAACCTGCTATATTTGGCCTGGCAGGCCGGGCCTTTTCGGGCAGAAGTCAGCGAAGTAAGCTTCAGAGGGCAAAGACTACAGCTGAACGGCATGCCGCAAGTGATTAAATTAGACCGGTGAACGAACATGATGGAAACAGTTTCGCAGGCCATTCAAGACGAGGGAAGCATTGCCTACCGCACGGCAGCAGCTTCAATACTTCCGACAAACCCCACATTGTACAGTTCATCAACTACCAACCTCCGGACCTGGAATACCGGGAGGAATGGATATAATCTAAACAACGTAATGAGCATTAGCAGCAACACCGAAATAGACACCGTTATCTTTGACCTGGGTGCCGTTCTGATCGACTGGAACCCGGAATACCTGTACCGCAAGATATTTGACCGGGAGGAAGACATCCAGCATTTCCTCAACCATGTCTGCACTCCCAGCTGGAACGCCCAGCAGGATGCGGGCCGCACCTGGGCGGAAGCTACAGAACTGCTCACCGGCCGGCATCCCGAATACACCACCGAGATCCGCGCTTTCCGCGAACGCTGGACCGAAATGCTGAACGGACCGATAGCAGGTACCGTCGAGATCCTGCAAGAATTGGAAGAACAGGGCCGGCACCGCTTACTCGCGCTGACCAACTGGTCGGCCGAAACCTGGCCCTACGCCTGGGAGCGCTACGATTTTCTGCAGATCTTTGAGGGCATCCTCGTATCGGGAGCGGAAAACCTCAAAAAACCCGATCCGAAGATCTACCAGCTGCTCGTCGATCGTTACGGCATCGAACCGGATAAAGCCGTCTTCATCGACGACAGTATGCCCAATATAACCGCCGCCCGGGAATTCGGCATCCACGCGATCCACTTCACCGATCCGGCGGCGCTGAGAGCGACTCTGGAACAGGCAGGAATAATTTAAAAACAGTATGAATATCAATGGTATTGACATAGCCCCCGGAGAACAGAACAGCATCAAGATCTCCGTCGGTCAGTTACCTTCCGGGACCCGGATCAGTATTCATGCGCATATTTACCGGAGTGCGGAACCCGGCCCCACGATGTTGGTACTGGGCGGAGTGCACGGCGATGAGATCAACGGGGTAGAGATCATCCGGCGAGCCGTAGACGACGGATTGTTCGAGCAGTTGACCAAAGGCAATGTGATCGCAATCCCGCTCCTCAACATCTACGGCTTTATTAATTTCAGCCGGGACGTTCCGGACGGAAAGGATGTAAACCGCAGTTTTCCCGGAAGCACTTCCGGCAGTCTGGCCAGCCGGGTAGCCCGGACCATCACCAAAAAGATATTGCCGCTTGTGGATTTCGGCATCGATTTTCACACCGGTGGACGCAGCCTGTACAATTATCCGCAGGTGCGCTTCACCCGGAATCACGCGGAAAGCGAGCAACTGGCCATGGATTTCGGCGCTCCTTTTGCCCTCGGCATGGGCACCATTGCCAAATCCCTGCGCCGCACGGCCCTGGATCTGGAAAAACCGATCATTGTGTTTGAAGGCGGCGAAAGCCTACGCTACGATTCGATGGCGATCCAGAAAGGGCTGAGCGGGCTACACCGGGTACTGGCCCGGCGCGAAATGATCAAATCCGAAGCCAAGGCTGCGAATACGGAAGTTTTTAAAAAAACGACCTGGATTCGTGCCGAAAAAGCCGGAATGTTCCTTTGGATCAAATGTTCGGGCAATAAAGTGGAGAAGGGAGACGTCATCGGACAGATCAACGGACCTTACGGAAAATCCAATACCATATGGGTAAAAGCCAAGGAATCCGGCATAATCATCGGGCACAACAACGCCCCGGTAGTCAGTCAGGGAGACGCGCTTTTCCATATTGCTTACGAGTGACCGGCAGCCGATTGAATTAAGATGTACACAGCGCGGTAAGCCGGGCTGAATGCCCCGCCATCCGGTACTTTTTGCCTATTTTGCGCGCTTATCGGTCTCTGCCAAAAAAACGTATATTTGCCCCGCTATGAGAATCGTTCAAATAACCGACCTGCACGTTGGTTTAGCTGATGAGGCTACCTTTGACGTCGATGTCCGTGCCAACTTTTTAGGGATCTGTCAGAAGACCAGAGCGCTGGCTCCGGACTACATCGTGGTGTCGGGCGACCTGTGTTTTGAACAGGCCGATCCCGAGATCTACCGCTGGATCAAACAGCATCTGGACAGCCTGGAGATCACCTACGACCTGCTGTCCGGCAACCACGATAATCCCCGCACTCTGGCCAAATCGTTCGACTGCGAGCATCTGCTCCAGGACGGCGAACTCTACTACCAGCGGCAACTGGAAGGTTTTCCCTACCTCTTTTTGGATACGACCACCGGAATGGTCTCCAAAAAACAGCTCGACTGGCTGGATGATGCCCTGAAACATCAGGGCGGCCCGGTGATCATTTTTATGCACCATCCGCCCCTACTGGCCGGTGTACCGCATATGGATCGGAACTATGCCCTGAAGAACCGGGAAGAAGTCCTCGACATTCTCCTTGCCCACAATCAGCGGATCGATATCTTTTGCGGGCACTACCACGTTGACAAAACGATCAGTATCGACAACCTGAATGTGCACATTACGCCTTCCTGCTTTTTTCAGATCGATCAGCATTCCGAGGAGTTTGCCGTAGATCACTACCGGCCGGCATTACGGGAGATCGATGCGACGACCAGTCAGCTCAGCCATACTGTCATATTTTTATAAAATCTTGGGAAAGCCCTTGGTATATTATTAGCGAAAAACTTAATTTAGTTCGGAACCAAATCAGGCCTGCATTGTTTAAACAGCGCCTTTAAACCACAAAATCCGTACTAATGAAGCGACTAAAAGATATGCTGGAGCGCTCTGCATTTGGCGTCTGCAGCTATTTGGGAGAAAAGATGGGCATCTCCTCCGCGCGGGTGCGTCTGTACTTTATTTACATTTCCTTTGTAACCCTTGGTTCGCCGGTTTTACTGTATCTCTTCACGGCATTCTGGCTGAATCTCCGCACTTATATCCGCAAGAAAAACAGTTGGTTGTGGGAATAATATGCCCCGGGAACCGACGCCGGCGTCCCGGGTACGCCCGCTAACCAAATATACCCGATGATAAATAGCGGTCTCCGCGATCGCAAATAATACAGACCACCACCCCTTCATCCAGGCTTTCCGCCAGCTTTGCGGCCGCCGCTACCGCCCCGCCGCTACTCATACCGGCGAAAATGGCTTCTTCCTTGGCCAGCCGTTGCATCATATCCGTAGCTTCTTTTTGCGACACATCAATTTTTTGATCCACCCGGTCGGCTTCGAATATTTCGGGCAGGAATTCAGGTGACCAGCGACGAATACCCGGGATTCGGGATCCGTCCGTCGGCTGTACCCCAACGATCTGTACGGCTTCGCTCTGCTCCTTGAGGTAACGCGAAACGCCCATGATGGTACCGGTAGTGCCCATAGAGGAGACAAAGTGGGTGATCTTGCCTTCCGTATCGCGCCAGATCTCCGGACCGGTGGTTTTATAATGGATGCCCCAATTATCGGGATTTCCGAACTGGTTCAGCATAAAATACCCGCCCTGATCTACCAGGGACTGGGCGTATTCTCTGGAATATTCGATGGTTTTTTCCGCCGGGGTCAGGACGACTTCCGCACCGTAGGCCCGCATGGTCTGGATCCGCTCCAGGGTAGAATCTTCCGGCATCACCAGGGTGATCTCCAATCCGAACAGGCGGGCGATCATCGCCAGGGCGATCCCGGTATTGCCGCTGGTAGCTTCCACCAGTTTTACGCCCGGCTGGATCTCTCCGCGGTCCAGGGCCCCTTTGATCATACCGTAGGCAGGACGGTCTTTTACACTCCCACCGGGATTCTGGCCTTCCAGTTTTCCGTACACGGTAACTCCCGGTTTCTTAATAATATGGCTGATCTCCACTAAAGGGGTATTCCCTAATAAATCCAGTATACTACCCATTACGCTATATTGCTTTTGCTATTATTTATGGTTTGATAATTTTTGCTGTTGCTATAGGTCATACGGAATGACGCTGGTTGATATGCCCCTGGTAGTAGACCCGCGAACCCGGAGGCAGGCTTTTGGTCAGCCAGACGTTACCGCCGATGATACTGTCCCGGCCAATGACCGTATCTCCGCCTAGAATAGTGGTACCGGCGTAGATCACGACATTATCTTCGATCGTCGGATGGCGTTTGAGTTTGGCGAATTCCTTCTGTACACTCAGTGCACCCAGGGTAACTCCCTGGTAGATCTTTACGTGATCTCCGATCACACAGGTGCCGCCGATGACGATGCCGGTGCCGTGGTCAATGCAGAATTTTTCGCCGATACTCGCCCCGGGGTGGATATCGATCCCCGTTTCTCCGTGGGCAAATTCAGTAAGGATGCGGGGAATGAGGGGCACGTTCATCAAGTGGAATTCGTGCGCCAGCCGGTAAATGGCAATGGCGAAAAAGCCCGGATAGGTCCGGATCACTTCGGTGCGATCCAGGGCTGCCGGGTCACCGGCACAAATCGCATCCGCATCCCGGATCAGCTTTTCCCGGATCTGGGGCAGGCGTTCCAGGAATTTTTTTTCCACCACCTCGGCCGTAAATTCCAGGCGGTGTTCGATCGTCCGCAGGATGTTGTAAAGATCCAGCCGAAGATCGTCGAAATGCTGGCGAAAGGCCCGGTAGGTGGCGTATTGCCGATCGGCCAGTTCGGGAAACAGCATCTCCAGTGTACCCTTTACCCAACTGCAGGCCAGTCCCGGCGAAGGGATGGTCTGAGCGTTCAGGTGCTCACTGTAAAGTCTTTCAACAAATTTATCTTCCATTGCTTTCCGTTGTGCATCACAATTATACCATATATATACTGAATGAATCGGGCTAAAGTTGTTCTATTCCCCGATTTCTTATCAGATATTCCGCAACCGGACTTCCAGCCAGCCGGAGTTTTATCAGATCTCCAGCCATTCTTTCATCAGACTGGCCTGCTCCTGGCTGATCACGATCTCCTCACCGGAGGAAGGTTCCAGACTGAGTAATAATTTGCCTTTCTGATAAGGTTTGATCTGCCGGACGGCCTCAATATTGACGATGTATTGCCGGTTGACCCGCCGGAACTGGTGCGGATCCAGCACCCCTTCCAGATTAGTCAGGGGTTTGTTGACCACCAGACTCTCATCCCCGAATGTGCGCAGCAAAGTTACCTTATGACGGGTGGTAAACCAGGCAACCTCCTCGACTTTGACCGGGATCATGGCGCTGGATTTCATACCGGCAATGCGTTTCAGGTAATTGGTCTTTTCGGTCATCTGAGCGATGAAACCGGCAATATCCGCCGAAAAATGGGATTGCAACTGGTAGAATTTCTGCAGCGCCCGGAAGAGTTCCCGTTCCTTTAGCGGCTTCAGTAGATAATCAATACCATTGGAATGGAAGGCTTCCAGCAGATAGGCATCGTAGGCCGTGGTAAAGATCACCGGGATCCGGACATTTACCTTGCGAAAGATCTCAAAAGATAGCCCATCGGATAACTGAATGTCAAAGAATGCCAGATCGAAATCGTTTTCTTCTTCCAACCGGAGTACCGCTTCCTGGATACTTCCGGCCTCAGCGACAGTGCTGATCTTCGTCTTCATTTTGGCCAACAGGTTTTTAAGCCGTTCCCGGGCCGGTAGCTCATCTTCCACCAATAAAATTTTCATAGTATAGTCGTTTTGTGTTTCCTGGTTTCAAGTGTGCCGGATATTCTTTCTTTCCGGTCTTACGTACGGATACTCTTTGGGTTACCCCGTCCCGCCGCCATCCAGGCTCACCAGCGGCAATTTCACGGAAAACCGGTCCGCCTGTTCGCGGATTTCGATCGGTTGCTGTAACAAGAGCTGGAAGCGGTTATTCAGATTCTGCAGGCCAATGCCGTTGGATACGATCCCACCCCCGGTCTTTTTCCTTCGGTTGTTGACGAACAGGATGTGATCCTCCCGGCAGTCTACCTGGATCATTAGCGGTTGCTTTTCATCGAAGCCGTTGTGTTTCACGGCATTTTCCAGCAACAATTGCAGAGAAATGGGCGGCAGGAACTGCAGCTCCTGCACCGGACTTTCGATATCCAGTAAAATAGAACTGCCGAACCGCAGCCGCAGCAGATCGAAATAGTTATTCAGAAACTGTATTTCCTCGATCAACTGAACCAGGTCCTTTTCCTTACTCTGCAGGATGTACCGGTAAACGTCCGCCAGTTTTTCGATAAATTCTTCCGCATTTCGCTGGTTGGTGCTTACCAGATGGGACAAGGTATTCAGGGAGTTGAACATGAAGTGCGGATCCACCTGATTTTTCAGCGCTTCCAGTTCGGCCAGCGCCCGGGATTGTTCCAGTTTTGCCAGTCGGAGCATATCCGTCTCCCGGTCCTTGATCAAAAAGGCCGTTTCGTAAACGTGGGTGATAAATATAACGGCGATCACATTAAACAGACTGGTGTCCTTGATCACGACCCAGTCCACCGGTACGTCCCGGAAATAATACCAGGCCCAACACCAGATCAGGGTCACCGGTGCCGTATAAAAAATGTTGGCAAAAAGTACCGTAATGACTTTGGAAACGGGGCGCTGAAACCAATCGAAATACCGTCGCTGGCGCAGGTACAGCCAGCGATTTCCCCACCAGATGGTGTAAGCCAGACCGATAAAGCAGACGTAACCGAGCCAGTAGAGACCGTCGGATGGCCGCAGCGGTCCGAACAGACCGGTGAGATTGGGAATGATGATCCCAAAACCGGGGACAAGCCAGAGCATCAGAGGAATGTCCCTGATATCCTGTTCATCAGTCATGTCGGAAGCCCGCTTCATTCTGTTCTGGCAATGCTTGAAAAAACTATAGAAAGTTGTCACCGGGAAATGTCGGCATTAAAATAAGAATTCCTTTTTACCTTTCCCTTCCGGATAATGACGTTAACGCTCCCCTATTCTACTTACAGGTCGCCAAAATTCGGTTTGGGACGGCCAGTATCCGGTTTAGGTAAATTCCTTTTAGAGAAGAAACAAATTATTGCGAAATTGAGCCTATTGCAAACAAAAACGTAAAACGCATGGATCCTTCTACCCTCAACATTCCCGCGGTGCTGGTTGCCGCAGTACTTTCCTTTGTCATTGGAGGAATGTGGTATTCTCCCCTGCTGTTCGGAAAAGCCTGGATGCAGGAAAACAATCTGACCGAAGCGGAGCTGCAGCAGGGCAACAGTGCCCGCATATTTGGCTTCGCATTTTTGTGGTCGCTGGTGATGGCCTTTAACCTCGGCATGTTCCTCAACGATCCCGGCACTACGGCATCCTGGGGAGCGATTGCCGGTTTTCTGGCCGGTTTCGGCTGGGTTGCCATGGGCATTTTCATTATCGGTCTCTTTGAACGCCGATCCACCCGGTACATGCTGATCAATGCCGCCTATATGGTCGTCTCACTTACCCTGATGGGACTGGTCATCGGCTGGTGGCGATAAGCAATTGAAAAATACAGGGAGTGCGGGTAGTTCTAGACCTGCACTCCGTTCCCTACGGCTATAACCGTATCCAGCAGTTTTTCCAGATCGCCGGCTTTGGTGAAGGGATTCGTCAGGGTGCAGCGCAGATAGAGCTTACCTTTGAGCCGGGTCTGCACCAGATAAAAATCGCCATCTTCCAGCATTCGCTGACGAATGCGTTCATTGATCTCGTTGAGCTGTTCTTCCGAAACTCCCGCCGGTGCGTAGCGGAAACAAATGATGTTGCAAAAGGGCTCCATCGCCAAGGTAAGTTCATTTCTTTTTCGGACCTGATCCGCCAGGGTATGCCCGAGGTCACAGACGAGGGTGACGTATTCATCAAATAATTTGGTGCCGTAAGTACGGATGATACTGTAAGCCTTAAAGCCGATCATCAGTTTGGTGCACTCGAAAGTGCGTTTGGCCATATTGAACCACTCGGGTTCCTCCCGGTTAAACAGGTATTGCGCTTCCTGACTAAAGGTCCGGTAGCTGTCGGCGCCATTGCGAAATACCAGTGCGGTGGTGATGGAAGGCGTCAGCAGCATTTTGTGAAAATCCATCGCCACACTGTCCGCTTTATCGATCCCTCTGACTACCGGCGCGTATTTGCCGGAAAAGGCCAGGGCCGCTCCGTGGGCACCGTCAACGTGAAACCAGAGATCGTGCCGGCGGCAAAAATCCCCAATACCTGCCAGGTCATCGAAGCTGCCGGTGGCGGTGGTACAAGCACTTCCCACCACGGCGATCACTTCTATGCCCGCCGCAGTAGCCTCCTGGTAATATGCTTCGAGCAGATCCGTGCGCATGCAGTAACGATCATCCACCGGCACCTTGATGATACCCGCATCGCCCCAGCCCATAATGCGAACGGCCCGGTCGACACAATAATGCGCCTCCTCGGAAACCATCAGCGCCAGTTGGCCTTTACTGCCTGATTTCCAGATGTTAGAAGAAGCTTTCCTCCCGCGGGCGCTCAGCAGGGCCGTCAGATTGGCCAGAGTGCCGCCGGAGGTAATAAAACCATCGGCCTCCTCCGGGAATCCCAGTTGCCGGGCTACCGTGAGCGCCACTAACCGTTCGGTCGTTGAGCCGGCCATGCCCATCTCGTAAACCCCCATACCGTTATTCAGAAAATCTCCGAGCAATCCGGCCAGTACGGATACCGGTACGGGCGGACTGATCTGATGCCCCACGTATTGGGGATGCAACAGGCGCACACTCTGGTCCATGGCGCGGGTAAACAGGTCGGCTACATCTGGATTGGGAGCCGTCCGGAGGTCCTCCGTCCACTGTTGCAGGGAGTCTTCCGGAAAATGAAAATCGATGGCTCCCGCCGGATAATCGGGACGGCGGACTGCCTCCAGATAATCAGCCAGTTGATCGATAAGTGCGTGGCCCTGCCGGCGGAAAGTATCCGCAGCGTAGGCCTGGTTGAGCAATTCAGTCATAAACTAGGTAAAAGGATAGATCGGATACTATTTTCGGGCGCAATTTAACGATAATCCAACATCCGGCGGTAGGTATTGTAAATGCGTTTTTGGGGAAAACCCAGTCGGTACATGTTAAATGCAATGAAATTGGCGATCTGCACCCGCAGGTAGCTGTTGGATTCGTATTTCCGGGCCGAGACCAGGATCTCACGGGGAATGATCCGGAAGGCGTGATCACGGCGGGCCCGCACGATGAGATCGTATTCCTCCATGATGATGTGTTCATCGGAAAATCCGTCGAGTTCCCGAAAAAGATCCCGTTGGATGTAAAGGGACTGGTCGCCGCCACGGCACCATAACAGGTCGAAACGGGTAAACCAGGAATTCAGCCGCAAGAGCGGGCGACGGGAATCAAAGCGGAAACGGAAACAACCCAGCGGGTAGTCCAACTCCAGGGACTCCCGGATATCAGCAGCAAAGTGGGCCGGAGGTAAGGTATCTGCGTGGACAAAATAAAGTAGATTTCCCCGTGCCCGGCTCGCTCCGTAGTTCATCTGGGCGGAACGTCCCCGTTTGGGAGATATCAGTACTTCGGCTCCCGCACGAGCGGCTAAATTCAGGGTATTGTCCGTACTGCCACCATCCACTACGATTACTTCCAATAACTGCTGTCCGCCGTGGGACACCAGATGTCTCACCAGACGATCAATGTTTTCCGCCTCATTCAGGGTAGGGATTATGATCGATATCTCCATTTCTAACATTTAAACCATATACGTCATGAACGCCGAAAACGGTTTCGTGTTTGGTCAAAAGGCTTCACCGATCGTCAAATAGAATCCGCTATTGTCGTTTTGCCCCCAGGCAAAATCCAGGCGGATGTGGATCTGTTGTGCTTTCAGCGCCAGATAACGCAAACCCGCGCCGTAGGCCGGCCGGAGATTATCCAGGTTGAAATTGGCGAGCTTATCGGCCACCATTCCCGCACCGCCAACAATGGTACCTTTGAATCTTTTCCAGATGGGAAAACGCCATTCTCCCTGCAAAATTAACAGTTGCTTGTCCCGGAAACGACCTTCGTAGTAGCCACGCAGCTTTTTGGCGCCACCGAGCAGCGCCATCTGATTAAACGGAACCGTGCCCGAATTGAACTCCATATAGGCATTCAAGGCCAGCACCGTTTTCGGTACGGGTACCAGATAGCGGGAAGCATTGACGCTGAATTTGGAATAGGAAAAATCACTACCCAGCAAAGGAGCATGTGCAATGACGGCCGCTTCCACCAGGGCTCCTTTCCGGGGAAAAAACAGATTGTCCCGGGAATCGATCAACAGGGTTGGTCCCAGACCGGAAACCATGCCGCCATTAGCGCCGGCGACCGTACGATCCGTCAGCAGGCCCTGGTCTTCCACTTCATCAATGGTAAAACGATCCATCCAGTAGCGCAGTCCGAGAAACAGGTGCTTTTGGGTCTTTTTCAGCGCATTGAGGCGAATACGGGCAAAACTGATCCCAAACAGTTCTCCGTCGTAATCCGGATACTCATTACCAATGCCGAAGTAGAAATACGTATAGCGATACAGGCCGATCTCACCGTTAAAGCGGTACTGATTTCCACCGGTGAAGATGTCGTACGGTAGGTAGAACAGGATCTGTTTTTTCAGCGTATAGGCAAAAGCGAGCTGCAACTGGGAAGGCCGGGTGCCGGCTACGGGAGCTTTTCGGTCCGCATAGAAGGAATAGATGCCGGCTGCGCCGAATGCCCAACTGGTCTCCGGCGTAACGTAAACGATCGGCAGGCCGAAAACACTTCCCCGGCGATCCCGGCCGGAGGTGTCGGCTTCCTGGCCAAATGACAAAATGGAACCGGCAAAGAAAAACAGGAAGAAAATATTGCGCATGAATTTGGATTAGCGTGTAAACTTATATTCGATCTCCAGGCCTTCAATGGTTTCCCATTTCTCTTTTTCTTCGAGAAAAGCGCCGGCGATCTGAGCGCGGATCCGCATCAGTTTTTCTTCCGTTTCGCTGAGTCGAATGGCGATCTGCAGGTATCCCTTGTCGGTAAATTCCTGTTTAATGATCTCCACCTCGTACTGCTTCACAGCATTCATGACATCACTCATCAGGCTGTATTCAAACTCGACCTGGTAGACGGCTTCCAAAAGACGTTCTTCGATCTCGGCCGCTTCCAGGGCGGCGGCCGTGCTCACCTTATACGCATTGATCAGACCGGAGGTGCCGAGCTTGGTGCCTCCGAAATAACGGACAACGACCACGAAAACATTGGTAAGTTCAAAACTGTCGATCTGACCGAGGATGGGCCGTCCGGCGGTACCGCTGGGTTCTCCGTCGTCATTGGCCCGAAATTGCAAACCGTCAGTCCCGAGGCGCCAGGCGTAGCAATGGTGGCGGGCCTTGGGGTGAAGTTTTTTCAGTTCCAGCAAATGCTCATTGATCGTCTCCTCATCGTACACCGGGTAGGCGTAAGCCAGAAACTTACTGCCCCGGTCCCGGAATTCCCCGGTACTCGGCCCCGCAATTGTTTGGTAGGCATCTTCCATCAGCTGCTAAACTATTAAAAGGTCCGGCATGGCTCAGGCCGTGCCGTTTTCATTATTCGGCAAGTGCTCTATTGGCAAGCCTACTGATTCACACAAATCATTCGGCTGGAACGCCCACGCTGATCGAACGCCTTGAAACAAACCAGGCTGTCCACCGCTACCGGTTCGGCATAAAGTGTCGAAGCAGTAGAGGGTTCACTGCCGTCCGTGGTGTACCGGATGGTCAGGCCCGGGAAGGGTACATTTGCCATAGCCTTTCCGTTCTCGATCTTGGCTCCGGGAGTAGGGATCCGGTAGTTGTAGCCCCCCGACAGGTAATCCAGGTGAATAAGCTCTCTCTGGCCCAATGCGTTGGCAAATTTCTCCCATTCATCATTTACCGCCGCACCTTCACCCAGGGGTGCCGACCAGGCCCTTTGGGCCAGCCCCAGCAACTTGGGAAAGATGTAGTATTCCATCATATTCTGGCCTTTGATGGTCTCACTCCACAACTGGCCCTGAATCCCCAGAATGTTCTTACGGGCTGCCGGCTGCAGACGTTCCATATCTTTATAATCCCGGGCCACGTCGAAAGCGTTGCCCATCGGGTCAAAATTGGTTGAAGTGAAAACATCAAAGGGACGAAAATCAAACGCCTTTCGCGTATCGACGAAACCGCCCCAGTAAAACCCGGGTTCCCGGGGATCTTTATTGTAGGCCAGGTCAAAGTACAAATTGGTCACATTACAGAGTACGACCGGATAGCCCGCATTGGCGAGCCGGTAACCGAGGTCCTGATTCCCCCAGAGGTTCTGCCACACAAAGGGAATCACATTCCCGTTGGCGAAATCCGGATGGGGTACCCAACCACCTTCTACTTTCTGCATGGCGATCTCTTCCCAACCGGCAGCCTTCAAACCACGGTCGGCCAGGATCTGGCTGATGCGGCTGAAGAAATAGGTGGGTAATTCCGCAGTGCTGTTGATATCTGGCTCCTGATCGATCAGGTCCGCACAGGCCGGTGAAGCCGTCCAAACGCCGCCCGGTACTTCATCACCACCGGTATGAATGGTGGTAAGCACTGCTCCCGCTTCGGTATACATCGCCCGTACTTCGTCCACCACTTTTTCGTAAAAGCGGTAGGTACCTTCGCAGCAGACACAGACCACATTATCCGGGTAGTACTGGACGGAACGGTATTCCGATTGATCTTCCGGATCGGCCAGTCGGTAAGCTTCGGCCGAGGCCAGATCATTATCGACCGACATTTTCCGGTAACGGGCCTCCATCGATTTGATCGCCGCCCGGGCGTGTCCGGGCATATTCAGTTCCGGGATCACTTCGATGTGTCTGCGGGTAGCGTACTGCAGCAGTTCAATAAAATCACTACGGCTCAGGTATCCGGTACCGTGCGAGCCTTCACCGCCGGGTCCGGAACCGTAAGCAGGGGCCAGCCGGTCGGCTTCGTCCGCCGTATGCCCGCGACGGGCTCCGACATCCGTCAACTCCGGCAATCCGGGAATTTCCAGCCGCCAGCCTTCATCATCGGTTAGGTGCAGATGTAATTTATTGAGCTTGTAGAACGCCATGCCGTCGATCAGCTTTTTGATCGCCGTGAGATCGTTGAAATTCCGGGCGATATCCAGCATCATTCCCCGGTAGGCAAAAAGCGGGGCATCCTTTATGGCCACCTGCGGTAGTTGGAGGGAGCCCGATTTTTTGATCCAGTTCTCTACCGGAACCAGGGCCAGTAGACTCTGTATGCCGCGAAATACACCGGCGGCACTTTTACCCTGGATGGCGGCACGGCTGCCATCGATGTCCAGTTGGTAAGCTTCGGGGCTTTCCTCCGCCAGTCCGGCATTAATGGACAACACGATGCCTTCCGTCACCATTGTGCCTTCCATCTGGGTAGCGGTCGGAGTGGTGGTCAGAAAATTTCCCAGGGAATTACGCAATTGCTCGGATTCGTTCTGCAGGCCGGGGCTGAAATGGATGGTGGTACCACCGTCAATCGTCAGCTTACCCGAACCGGACACCACCGAACGGGGGAAGGGAATGATCTGCGGCACTTCACCGGGCGGTAACAAATTCGCTTCCGTATTCTGATCGAACACCAATGCCGCCTCGGGAAACGGCGTTTTGTCATTTTTATGGCGGCTGTATTGTTCTTCATTTTCAAATGGCCAGATGGTATAGCGGGCCACCGGAATGGTCTCTTCCTGTCCGCCGGCTTTTTCCTGCACAAAATAAAGTCCAAGCGGTGCGTCGGTTTCTTTGATCAACCAGGCTTCTCCTTCGTAGGTGATGGTCAGACTGTCGCCGGGCGTCAGGGAAAAACCACTTGCCGGGCGCAGTTGATAAAGATCCCCGTTGACCCGCTCGATCTCAGCCGGGCCGGTAACACTTCCCTCCACAATATCGCGTGGCGTCTGGCTGAAATACATACTCCAGTCATTGCCTTCAATGGGTGTATTGCCCCGGTTGGTTATGGTAAAAGAGGCCCGGAATCGCGGAGATTCGGCCACCTGGTTGGATTCCAATTGCCAGCTGATGGCTACGTTTTCCAAACCGGTCTGTTCCGTTTGTTCTGATTGGCAGTTCCACTGAAAAAAGATAATGGAGAGCAGCAATAGGATCGAAAATCTATTCATGATTCTTTTGATGTCTGGATGCAGGTATAACGAACGACTGAAAATAAGATAAAGCCGCCGCCGCCCACCCTGGTAAAAATGTGGGCTGAAATTAAGCAAGTTCGTCAATTTCTACTAAGTTCGGGTTCTTAATTAATCCGAACCCTCCGGCAGAATTTACGGTTTTACCGGCAGTTTAAAGTTAATTCCATCACCCAAAATTATTGTAAACAGATCACTATGAGTAATGTACGTATCGAAGAGAGTTGGAAAAATGCGCTGTCCGACGAATTCAATCAGCCCTACTTCGAAACGCTGGTCAACTTCATCAAACAGGAAAAGGCCGCCGGAAAAACCATCTACCCGCCCGGATCACTCATCTTCAATGCCTTCAATACGACGCCTTTCGATCAGGTCAAAGTGGTTATTCTCGGACAGGATCCTTACCACAATCCGGGGGAGGCGATGGGATTGAGCTTTTCGGTCCCCAAAGGAGTACGTACACCTCCGTCCCTCAAAAATATCTATAAAGAACTGCAGGATGACCTCGGCATTCCCATTGCCTCCCACGGCGACCTCACCGCCTGGGCCGAACAGGGGGTATTTCTGCTCAATGCCATGCTCACCGTGGAACGGAAAAAAGCGGGCGCCCACTCCAAAGCCGGTTGGCAGAATTTCACGGATGCCGTGATCAAGAAATTATCCGCCGGGCGGGAAAATCTCGTCTTTATGCTGTGGGGAAATTTTGCGAAGCGGAAGAAGGAACTTATCGATGCCGACAAGCACCTGATCCTGATGGCAGCGCACCCTTCTCCACTGGCTGGTGGTGCCTTTTTCGGTTCGAAGCACTTTTCTCAGGCTAATGCTTATTTGGAAGAACATGGGAAGACGCCGGTTGATTGGAAGGTGTGAGGTGTCAGGGGGGAAGGTGTCAGGGGTCAGGTGTCAGGTGTCAGGGGTCAGATTGAAGGGGTCAGGGGTCAGAGGGGTTAGAAGCGCCACTCGTCCAGGAATTTTAGAAAGATCTGAGCCAGATTGATCGCATCATCGTAGGCACGGTGTTGTTCGCCGGTAAATTCGAAACCTTCGGCTTCTATCGCGTAGCGGAGACCACGGGTGCGGTGTAGTCGCTTGATCTCGTGGTATTGTTTTTTAAGATTGATGTGTGGTTCTACCCAGTCGTGCTCCATGTTATGGAGATGAGAATCGTTGATGAGCATTTTCTGGTCGAAGCGGCCCCAGGAGCACAGCAGGTAATCTTCTTCGTCGAAATAGCCGATCCAATCCTGAAAGTCGTCGATCACCACCGGGAAAGTATCCGCCCGGTTGACATCCACCTGATCGATATTGGTGAGCTGTCGGCAAAACAGGGACAGATTGGGGTTCATGACGGGCCGGACGAAACTCTTGAAATGCCCTTCCACTTCTCCGTAAGGATTCAGCTTTACCGCACCGATCTCGATAATTTCCTGTACTTTATTAGGTGGACGGCCCTCCCAGCAGGTGGCCTCCAGGTCGTATACGATAAAGTTCATGAGCTATTTATTCTTCAGTAATTCTTTTAACTCCAGGATCTGTTCCTGTAGTGTGTCAATTTTCTCTTCCAGTATTTTGTTGTTGTCCATAGTCATCTCATCGACAAAGACGGCGTTGGCCAGGGACATGCCGAAAATGCCGCCCAGCAGGACCACCAGTACAAAGTAGAAACGCATCATACCCAGTAAAAATGGAGAGACCTCTTCTCCGGCATTGGCGGCAATTACCGCCGGGATCTCATTCCAGCCCTCTACCGTAAACATCTGAAAGATCGAATAGGCCGAAACCAGCGGATCCCCAAAGAAGTCCGGCGCCACACCCGCAAAGAAATGGCAGGAGATAATGGCCAGCATGAAGTTCAGAAAAACGAGGGCCAGCAATACGAAAACCGAAGCCCGCATGGCCCGGGCCAGACCGGCCAGGATCTGCCCGAGGTTCGGCACGAAGCGAATAAAGCGGATCAGACGGATGAGACGGAACAGCCGCAGAATCATCAGCAGGGAGGTGTTCGGTACCGTAATGAAGGAGGTGAGCAGGGACGGCAGGCTGCCCAGCACGATAAAAAAGTCGAACTGGTTCCATTTGCTGCCGAAATAACCTTTTCCCCCCAGCACCCGGATCTTCACAATCGCTTCAACGATGAAAAATATCAGAAAGAAGTGATCGACCATTTCCAGCCATTCGTGGTGCCGGTACTGGGGAAAATACATCCAGCAGATAATGATCGCATTAATGATGATCGCCGTTAGTACATTTCTTTCGGAGAGAAAAAACCGCTTAAACATTGCCCAGTTATTTCATCGGTAAATTAACCTTCCACATCCACCTCTTCCAACTCGTACGCCTTCCATTTTATCTTTCGCTCCAGTTCGTAGTTTTTCAGCCGGTTGTGATAATAAAACAATAATTTAAAACTATCACTTACTATACGGCCTTTTTTATCGATACGTAACGGACTTTTTAGATGAAAGTTGCCCATCCGTTTGATCCCATCGTTAATGAGCGTTTCCAGATCCCCGTGAATACCCGCCGAAAGTTTGATCTCTTTGCGCTTTTCCATTTCGAGCAATTCTTCCCTTAGTTGCCCGACTACATCCTTCATATAGTCCATCGGAAAAACGAATTCGTCGGCCGGTAAGCGCAGGATACCGTAGAGATCCAGGTGTTTGTTCTCCTGTTTCAGAATCCGGAAAGCGGAAAAAGCGACCAAATGACTGGTCAGCACAATGTTTTCGCAGTGGAAGCGGTCAACGATCTTGTCGGCGAGGATCTTGGTGTATTCCGATTCACGCTGGAAATCCTTGCGGATCTCTCCTCCCCGCAGGAAATAATCCCGGATATTGATTGGGTTGCCGTACTGATCGTAGCTGTTCCCTTCGATGTCTACCGGGTTGCCCAATACATCCATCGGCCGGGCAAAAGAGAGGACGATCTCATTGCCCGAGGAAAACAGTCGCCAGGTAAATTTGATGATCTGCCAGAGGCTGTTGAAACTATCCTTCGTCCGGATATAACGCTCTTTTCCAATGGTGCGCAGATGCTGTTCGATCAGAAAGGGCGCCTCCAGCACGAAGTGGTAACTCAGGATCAGCGGTACGATAAATATCTTTTCTTCTTTTCCCCGCTGCAGGAGGGAGCGCTGGGCTTCGATCGTGGTGCCGAGCAGTCCCATTTTCAGTTTCGTTTCCAGGGTGCCCGCCCGGGAGCGGGTGCCTCCCGGAAAGAAAAGGCTGTTCACGCCCCGTTCTATTGAGAGCTTGGACATCGACTTAAGCGTCTCCAGGTAGATGGGATTTTTCTTGCGGCGATCCACCCGGTAGGCCCCCAGGCGGTTCATGAAATAGGCCGTGTATCCCGTGTTGTAGAGGTTCAATCCCGCACCGTAGGAAAAAGATGGCAGTCCCAGGAAAGCATCCATCGCATAACCGATCAGAATGGAATCTAGATTACTGAAGTGGGTCGGCACCACCACCACGGTCCCTTTGCGCATCAGGCTGCGGATCTTATCGGTCTCGCCCAGTACCTTCAGGCGATCCAGCAGCCGGTATTTTCCACCCCATAGTCCGCGGGGATTCCGGAGCACGGCCGTATTGAGCAAACGGGTAAAGAATACCGTCAGAAAACGACGGGCAAAAAGGAAAGTCTTAATCCGGAAAGTACCGACGATCTCTTCCGAATACCGGTGCACGATCTTATGCAGGATCTCTTCAAATACCTTTTCGGCCTGAGCCGGCTCCTTGTCCATGGCGTGTTTTACCAGTCGTTTCTGGATCCGGCGCCAGAACTGGCGTTCGTTGGGCGGGTCAACCTTCCAGGGTTCTTCCTTGAGCCGGATCCGCTCCAGATAGATGGTCTTGGAAATGATATCTCCGATGTTTGCACCGTTGAGCAGTTCCAGTTTCTGCATGGTGAAGGCATCGAGCTCTTCCACAAAATCCTTTCGGTCCTCGCTCAGTTTATATATAGGCCAATCCTCGATCCGGGGAAAGACCTGATTGTACATTTTATTGTCTTCGCTCATATTGCCTGCTTGGTATTTTCAATAAAGGTCAGGACCTCATCGCGTCCTTCTCCAGTACGGGAAGAAGTGATGAACTCCTGGGGCAGGTGCGTCCAGTATTCCAGTAGTTTGTTGCGAATTTTGTCGAGATTTTCGTCCAGGGTCCGCTGGTTCAGACGATCGGTTTTGGTGTAGACCAGTACAAATGGAATGCCGTGCTCGCCCAGCCAGTTGATGAACTCCACATCGATGTCCTGCGGGGGAATATTGCTGTCCACCAGGACAAAAGCACAGTACATCTCGCTCCGCTCCAGGAAATACCCGTTGATCATCTTGCCGAATCCCCGGCGTTCCTTCTTGGACCGTTTGGCGTAGCCATAACCGGGAAGATCCACCAGATACCATTCTTCGTTGATCAGGTAGTAATTCAAAAGTTGGGTCTTACCGGGTTTGTTGGAAACATGAGCCAGGCTTTTCCGTCCGCACAACATATTGATCAGTGAGGATTTACCCACATTGGAGCGGCCGATAAAAGCGAATTCCGCCCGCCGGTCGGTTGGGCAAAGCCCGGGTTTGGGATAGCTCCCCACAAAATCTGCTTGGTGTATATCCATGGCGGCTAAGGTAAGTAATTAACGCAAGTTGCGGTTCAAATAATTAGTAAAGAATAAGGTGCGAGCCTGGCATCCCACCAGGTTGTTGCCGGCAATTCGGTACAACAGAACGATTCGGGTCCGGACTTTTCACATCCCACCAGATGGTGAACACCCTGGCATTTAAGCGGGGATCCGCATTCATCGATTTTTTCGTTTCTTGCGCCGGATCCGCGGATGGTTCCACTCTTCCTTCTGGGCAAATTCCACGATCTTCCGCATAAAGGACATCAGGCTCAGGAAAACCAGATACCCGAAGGTCACCACTACATAGATCCAGCGGTAGGAACCAGCCTCCGAGATCGTCATGGACGAGAACAGATAGGCGGCCAGACCGGAAGCGACCGCCAGGCCCATGAAAGAATAAATTGAACGCCCCCAGTACTTGATCACACTTTTTGCAGTTAGAGAATAGACACTGTTAAAAACGGCAAACAACAGCAGAAAGGCGGCGGCCGTCATCCAGGGAAATTTGGCGGAAACCGAAAGCAAACCGATCGCGTTGATGAGCTTGGAAATGATTATAAAACTCAGCACTCCGCCGAAAGTAAGGATGGCCTGGTGTACCGGGTCGATCGCTTTTTCAAAAATTGAATTATTTGAATTTTGCATAATTTATCGTACTGGTTGTCCACAACTAACACAAAAGCTGTCACTATGTTAAAGCATATGGGAAATATATTCCTTTTTATTGTTCTTTTCCTCAGCCCCGCCTTTTTATCCTTCGCCCAGACCGGCCCCCTGGAAGTTTGGGAGATCCAGGGCACTACCACGGTGAGCCCGTACGCCGGACAGCAGGTCCGGACCGCACCGGCCGTGATCACCGCCATCGGCAGCGGTTTTTTCTTTATGCAAAGCCCCACGGATCGTGCCGATGAGGATGCACTGACTTCGAACGGAATCTACGTCGTGAGTACCCAGGCGGGCAATCGCAAAGTAGGCGATCTGGTGGAAGTGACCGGCACCGTACTCGAAACGGACAAACGCACCCAGATCGGACAGGGAAGCGTGCAGATCACGCTCGTCAGCAGCGGTAATACGCTCCCGGAAGCCGTGGTCCTGAACCAGGATTTCCCGAACGGTGAGCCGCAACCCGTACCGGAACTGGAAGCCGTGGAAGGCATGCGCGTACAGTTCTCCGGCATTACGTCCGGCCCTTCGGACTACCGATCCATGGTACCGGTAGTAGCCGGCAATCAACGCCCCTTTCGCGAACCGGGCATCGAATATCCCGGACAGTTGAACCTACCGGTCTGGGACGGCAATCCGGAGATCTTCTGGTTGTTGCCCAATGCCCTGCAGGCTCCCAATAACCGTTTTATTGCCGGCCGTACGCCGATCAGCGGGACCGGGCCGCTCTTTCAGGCGGATGACGATTACATTCTGTTCCCCGAAACCTATGAGGTGGGGATGAATCCCGAACCGAGAGCCGTTCCCGCAGCTGCTTCCGGCGAGATCACGCTCGGATGTCTGAATGTGCGCCGATTCGAAGAAAGCAATGACGATTTCAACGACAAGGCCCGTAAACTGGCCCTTTACATCACGGAAATGCTGGGAGCTCCCGATCTCCTGGCCCTGCAGGAAGTCGGCAGCGCTTCCGCTTTATCAACCCTGCGGTTCTTCATAGCGCAACAAGACGCCTCCCTGGAATATACCCCTTTTTTCCTGGCCGGCAATGATGACATTCATCTCGCCTATCTAGCCAAAACGGGCACCTTCACCGACATTCAGCTGGAACAATTGGGCAAGACGGAAACCCTGCCCGGAGGCGGTATACTTTTCGACCGGCCGCCCCTGCGTTTTTCCGCCGGTTTGAGCGCCGCCGGCGACATCCGCATTAGTGTATTGAATGTTCACCTTCGCTCCCTGCTGGGTATCGAGGGCAACAACGCAGGTTTCGTCCGGGAAAAACGCTTCCGGCAATCCGTAGCGCTGGCGGAGATCGCCCAGGAACTAAGATCAGACAATCTGTTGATCGTAGGGGATTTCAATGCCTACCCCTTTACCGACGGCTACGTCGATGTAGTCAATCAGATCACCGGTAACTCCGGTCTGGGCGCGCTTTATCCGCTGGAATCTATCGTTATGCCGCCCCTCCAGGACCTGGGTCAGCTGTTGCCGGCTACAGAGCGCTATTCCTATGTTTTTGACGGCTCCGCCCAACAAATTGACCATGCACTTGCCGGTCCGATGGAAGGGCTTACGATCACCGGAATGGCCTTCGCCCGCGCCAATGCGGACTTTCCCGACGCCTATGCTCCCAACGAGCAGATCGTGCAGCGGGCCAGCGATCACGACGGCTTTGTCGTCTACCTCCAACCCAACCAACCCAATGCGGTACAATCCACTCTTTGGGAAGGAAAAAGCGTTGTATTTCCCAACCCCGCAGTGACGGGCGAACCACTTTTTTTGGAGCTTCCGCGCGATGTTCGCGCACACATTACACTTGTTGCCGCAAACGGACAAACCATCCTCGAAAGGCGTAAACAAATGGGAGACGACCGTGTTACTATACCTGTTGACCAGCCCGGCCATTATTGGTTGTTTATCCGAACCGGAGATGCTTTTCATAGTGAAAAAATTGTGGTTCTACCGAGCAATTAGATACGTCCAGCGAAAATTCACTGCAATTTCATTTTAACAAGCAACTTCTCCGGGGAGATAAACGTTATCCAACAGACCAAGAAAACAAGCGAAAGAAAACAATCTACTAAATGAATCATCTAATGGTTTTAGACACCCGCGACAAGGCCACCCAAGATGCGATCATAGATATGATCAGCTGGTCTTTAAACATTCCGAGCGCCCGAATTTTCCCCTACACCAGCCTTATTGATGACCTCCTGCTGGATCCCATCGATAAAATGTTGCTGATCATTGAACTGGAAAACCGGCTGAATATTTACCTCAGTCCGGAAGAGGCCGATGCCATCGAAACGGTACAGGATGCCAGTTTCTTTTTCCAGCAAAGGGCCGCGGCCTAAGCCCGCATTTCTCAAATTTTCTATACCTTGATGGCAAAATTAGCTCATGTCTGGAAGTAGAAGCGATCAGCTAGCTGAAATTGCCTATCGAATTAAAGTTGACTTTTCACCGGAAGACGACTGGGGACTGATCAACCTTCTGGAAGACTTCAAGCTCTTCCGGCGGGGTTTTCGGAAAACGATCTCCAACGTTTTCCGGAGCAGGGATGATTTTTTGGAAACTGATCTCCGGGTATTTGATTACCAGTACACGATCAGTACGGGCAAAACCAGCAAACGCTTCCGGCAGACGGTTTTTTTCGCTGATTCCCGCAAACTGGGCTTACCGGAATTCCGGATGAAACCGGAACTGTTTATCCATAAGATCGGTGCCCTGCTTGGCTTTGAGGATATCAACTTTGAAGAATTTCCCGAATTTTCCCGCCAGTATTACCTGAAGAGTTCCGACGAACAGTATCTGCGTGCCAGTATGCACGACGGGATCTTGCGATTCTTTAGCGTAGAGAAAGGATGGCGGGTGGAAGGCGTGAATTACTATCTCATCTTCTATAAGAAGGATGTATTGTTTCCGCCACAGGAGATTAAAGCTTTCTATGAGAAGGGAACCCAGGTATTTGAATTATTCCGGGACAAGGACTGAAGCGACCTACAACTGATTTGATGCTGCAATTCAATGATCGGTGATCACCGTTTTGCAGCATCAAATGATTAGCTCAGGCTTAGCCCATTTCCGATACCACCTCTTTAACCTGTGGGATCATTCTTTTGAGCATGCCTTCGATCCCCGCTTTGAGGGTCACCGTTGAAGAAGGACAACCGCTACAGGCGCCCTGCAGGATCACCGTTACAATTCCCTCATCATAAGACTTAAAGGTAATATTGCCACCGTCCATTTCCACGGCGGGGCGCACGTACGTATCGATCAGATCCTTGATCTTATTCACGATCTCCGCTTCGTCTTCCGAATATTCATAGCTCGCGCCGCGTTCTTCCTCGATCTCCGCCATCGCTTCCTCAAATCCTTCCTTCAGGATATCGCCGCCGTTCTCGATATAGCTCTTGATGAACTGCTTCAGCGGCAGCATGATATCCGCCCAGTCGTAGTTCATTTCCTTGGTAACCGTTACAAAATTATTGCAGATATAAACTCCCTTCACGTACGGCTTATCGAACAGCTCAGAGGCCAGTTCGGACCACTCGCGGGCCAGTTCTTCTTCTCTGAAATCCGCAGTCCCTTTGTATAGCATGCGATTGGTCACAAACTTCAGGGATTCCGGGTTGGGAGTTTGCTCGGTGTACAACAGTACCGGGCTCTTGGTTACAGTATCACTCATAAGATTATTGGTTTCAAACTCGTTTTAAACTTCAACTTCCGGATAAATGTAGGTTTTCCCTGTTCCATCTGAAGCTGAGTTTGGATTTCTCTTTCCTTATTTAGATTAATTCTACAAAGATAACATATCATCCCCAAATTAGTTTGAGTTCGGGCTAGCATTTTCGGTGGGCAATACCATTTCCCTAAATGGCACAAGGGTCGGATAGCCACGGTCCGAAAAATACTGTTTTACGGCCGGGAAGTTCCGTTCAGAAGCGACCAGTACAAAATCGCCGCCCCAGGCCCCCAGGGACTTGATCGTCCCCGGAAAATCCGGGAAGTACCGCGCTTTTACCGGCTCCGTCTCCATCCATTCGGCAATGATCTGCTCGTGGTTTTCCAGCAGTTCACAAAATCCGGCCAGCGATCTTTCACGGGCCAGCCGGGTACTGATATCGCTGATCTTTTCCAGCAGTTCTGCGGGTGGGGTCCCTTTTTCGCGGTAACGGGCGATCCCGGTCCGGCTGTTCTGTTTTTTCTCCAGATAAAGGAAGGAAAGCTGGTCGGCAAAAGGGGGCGCGAAATCAACCGGAGTGACCTGCGGCGCTCCCGCCTCCAGTTGGTAAAAAACCGCCCGCTCCGAAGCAGCACAGGCCAGATCGTAACCGGAACCACCGAAAGTATCGGCCAGTAGTTGATAAGGATCCACCCGCCACCATTGCGCCAGATTGGCGATCAGTGTGGAACTCGTACCGAGGCCCCAGTTTCGCGGAAACTCCAGTTCCGTTCGCACGGCGTATCCGGAGAGCGAAGATGTAGGCCACAACGACGGGCGCAGTTTTTTCCCCGCCCGCAGGATCTGTTCTAATCTTTCTCCCACGGCCCGATCCGTCCCTTCGAGATAATTGCCTCCCGGCAGGGCAAATCGCCCCGAAAACCAGCAGGCTCCCGTATCGGTGAAACTTTTCCAGTGTAATTCCGGCTCCGGGGATTCCAGTGGATCAACGTGTAGGGATTGTCCCGGCCGGGTGGGCAGGGCCAGCGCCAGAGCGCCGTCCAGCACCAAGTATTCTCCGGTGAGCAGTAACTTTCCGTGACTGTAAAATTGGTGTGAAGTATCGGTCCCCGCCATATCTAACCCAGTTGCAGAAAATCCCGGACCGCCGTAAAGGAAACTACTTTATCCGCAAAATACTGCACGGCCCGTTCCATCTGATCTACATCCGCACCCAGGTGATTAAGGATGTTCATCAGGTGCATTTTCATATGTCCCTGCTGAATACCGGTAGTGATCAGGGAGCGCAGGGCGGCAAAGTTTTGGGCCAGCCCGGTAGCGGCAATGATCTGCATCAACTGATTAGCGCTCGGTTTACCCAGGATTTCCAGTGATCGCTTCGCCAGAGGGTGCAGTTTGGTCAGTCCCCCAACCGTGCCGAGCGCCAGGGGCACTTCCAGCCAGAAACGGAATTCGCCGTCTACGATCTCGCATTCACTGAGGCTGCGGTATTGTCCGTCGCGGGCGGCATAGGCGTGCCCGCCGGCCTCAACCGCGCGAAAATCATTGGCGGTAGCCAGCACCACCGCGTCGATACCGTTGAAGATGCCTTTATTATGCGTAACGGCCCGGTAGGGATCGATGCGGGCGATGCGTACCGCGCGGGCGAACCGCTCGGCGAAGGTGCGGGCATCCATATTCGGAGCTACCCCCGCCAGTTTTTCTACCGGACAGCGGACTTCCGCCCTTACCAGACAATTTGGCGTATAGTTGGACAAAATAGCCATGATGATATCCAGATCCCGCTCTTCGTTCGTGAAAGCATCGTGGGTTTCCACGAAATGCTGCAGGCTTTCGCCGAATTGCTCCAGTACGGAATTGATAAAGTTGGCCCCCATGGAATCACAGGTCTCAAACGTGACCCGCAACTGATGGTAATCGGGTTCCAGGTCGGTAAAATCGATCAGTTCCATATCAATCACTCCCCCACCCCGTTTTTCCATATTGGCAGTAAGTGTTGCGGCATCCCGCAGTAGGCGGGCTTTCCATTCGGATGCGAGTTGATGCAACTTTTCCGTCTTACCCTTCCAGTGAAAATGGAGCTGCCCCAGTTTGGCCGTGGCGATCACTCTGGTCTGGAACCCACCGCGCGTAGACCAGAATTTCGCGGCACTGGCGGCGGCGGCCACTACGGAGCTTTCCTCGATCACCATCGGTACGGCGTAGACCTGCCCGTTGATCAGGAAATTCGGTGCCAGTCCGAAGGGAAGGTAATAATTGCTAAGGGTGTTCTCACTGAATCCGTCAATGATCCGCTGCAGGTCAGCATCGGTATGCCAGAAAGAACTCAGTTCCTCTTGCAATTCGGATACGTCAGGCAAGTAGTTTTTTTGTAACCAGGCAATTTTCCCGTCTTTGCTCAACTTGGAAAAGCCGTTAATATTTTTGTTCATTTTCTGTTTCCTTGCAGTTATTTCAAACGCTACTAACGCAATCTGAGATAGGCGCGGGCCAGCTCGAGCCCTTCGATCTGGGTGATGACGTAGGACCGGAGGGATTCGTAATCGCCCCGGGCGTGACGCAAAAATCCGGAAGCCTGTCCGTATACGGCGCTGAGGTCGATCTTATTGATCAGGTAGTAACCGTCCAGAAAATCTTTAACGCCACCGGAAATGATCACCTGCCGGGTTTGCAGGAAAGCGCCCATTTCGGCGACCAGCTCGTTGGTCAGTTCCACCATATCCTCGGCACTGTGCCCGACCAGAGCGAGCGGCGCGTAGGTTTCCTTGCGGCGGGCGTCACTGCGCAACAATTCCAGTTTGGCAAAATTGGTGCCGCCGTTCGCCGCAAAATCGATCGCCGTCAGCGGCAACTGGAATAATTGCCGAAGGCTTTCCCGGCCCATACCCTGCCCGACTTCCTTAACGATGATGGACAGATCCGGCAACTGATCGATCAGGGCCCTGATCGTATCGAGCGGCGGTTGGCGAAAGCGATCCCCTTCCGGCTGGAGCCACTCCTGGAAAGGATTGACATGGACGATCAGTCCGTCGGCTTCCACTTTATCGATCAGATCATTGACCCGGTACAGTTCGTTTTTATCCAGAAGCTGTTCCAACTGGGCGACGCCCAGATTGGCAAAAAGCGGATGGTCCTCTCCGATCCATTTTCGCACGGCAAAATCGGCCAGGTTCTCATCAGAATACAGCAGCGACCGACAGGACCCCAGTCCCATGCCCATTCCGAATTCCCCGCAGGCCCGGGCCAGATTGTGGTTGATGGTATTGGCCATCGCCGTTCCGCCGGTCATACTGGATACCCAGAGCGGTACTTTCATCGTCTTATTCAGGAAACTGAAAGCCGGCCAGCTGTCTTTTTCCGGGTGAGCGCTCAGGAGCGGTTCGTAATAAAAACGGCTGTCCAGTTCCTGCTTGACGACCTGGGAAGCAAAGGCCATTTCAATATGGTCCTTTTTGCGGGAAGCCGCCGTCGGATCATCATCGGTGAAAGCCGGTTCGGACAGATTATTATTTTGCTTTTCGCTCATAGCACGGATTAGGTTAAAAAAAAGGGCTTCCAAAAGCCCCGGCAAAGTTAAAATAAATCCACTTTTGGCGGAGACCAAAAAATATTTGGGCGAAAATCAAACTGTTTATCAGTTACTTATGTTCATGGAAAGTAATTTTTTTTTGAAAAATGCTTGTAAATTGAAAATATTAGAAATACCTTTGCACCTGCTTTTTCGGAGGCTACTCCATGCGTAACCCGATTCGCATCCGCTGGCACCGTAAGAGCGATTGAAAAAATGCTTTTATTTCATTTGTAAAGCGAGCGAAAAGTGAATACGCTAAGTTATAAAACAAATTCTGCAAAGAAAGGCGAGGTTGAACGTAACTGGTACGTTATCGACGCCGAAGGTGAGGTTGTAGGTCGCATCTGTTCCAAGATCGCCCACGTGCTTCGCGGTAAGCACAAAACTTCCTACACACCACACGTGGATACGGGTGATTACGTGATCGTGATCAACGCCGAAAAGATCCGCTTCACCGGCAAGAAATGGGATCAGAAAGAGTACATTACTTTCTCTGGTTACCCGGGCGGTCAGAAACGTCGTGTTGCGAAAGACATGCGTACGAAAAAGCCGATCGGTGTGGTAGAGAATGCCGTACGCGGTATGCTACCTAAAACCAAGCTGGGTCGTGCGATGATCAAAAAACTGTTCGTGTACGAAGGTGCGGAGCATCCACACCAGGCACAGCAGCCACAACCTTTTGAATTCTAATTTACCCCAAAGGGTATTCAAAAATTAATTGGAGAGTAAATGGAAATGATTAATGCCACCGGGAGAAGAAAAGCCTCTGTTGCTCGTGTTTACCTCACCAAAGGTGAAGGTAAAGTCATGATCAACGGTAAGGAGCTGAAAGAATACTTCCCGCAACCGCATATACAAAACAAAGTGCTTGACCCCTTCCACACCGTAGAAGCGGTTAATATCTACGATCTGAAAGTCAACGTCAACGGCGGTGGCTACAAGGGACAGGCCGAAGCCATCCGTATGGCTATCTCAAGAGCGCTGGTTAAACTGAACGAAGACTTCCGTTCCCCGCTGAAAAGCAAAAAATACCTTACTCGTGATGCCCGCGTGGTGGAACGTAAGAAGTACGGTAAGCCCAAAGCGAGAAAGAGCTTCCAGTTCAGCAAGCGTTAATGATATTTCAAAACTTAAATCGTTTGCCCTTTCGGCGAACACTCGATATTTTATAAAAAGATGGAAAAACCTACGTATAAAGAGTTGCTTGATGCGGGGGTACACTTCGGACACCTTAAGAAGAAGTGGAATCCCAAAATGGCTCCTTACATCTTCATGGAGCGCAAAGGCATCCACATTATTGATCTGAACCGCACCCTGGAAAGCCTGGAGCGTGCCGGACGCGCTGCCCGCCAAATGGCTAAAGCCGGTAAAAAGATCATGTTCGTTGCCACCAAGAAGCAAGCACGGGATATCGTATCCAAAGCTGCACTCGGTGTAGGCATGCCTTTTGTTACCGACCGCTGGCTGGGTGGTATGATGACCAACTTCGCCACCATCCGCCGTTCTGTTAAGAAAATGCAGAACATCGACCGGATGCTGCAGGACGGTACGCTGTCAAACGTTACTAAAAAGGAACGTCTGACCCTGACCCGCGAGAAAGACAAGCTGGAGAAAGTACTGGGTGGTATTGCCAACCTGAACCGCCTGCCGGCTGCGATCTTCGTTGTGGACATCCACCACGAGCACATCGCCATCGCCGAGGCCCACAAACTGGGTCTGCGTACTTTCGGTATGGTCGACACCAACTCCGATCCCAATCTGGTAGATTACGCAGTACCGGCCAATGATGATGCATCCAAGTCCATTGCGATCATCACCAACTATATGGCTGAGTGCATCCGCCAGGGACTGGAGGACCGCAAGTCCGTCAAAGCGGAGAAAGAGGCTGCCAAGCAGGCCTAAGCAACAATCAACCATTTGTAAAACCTAATAATCTCGCATAGGAAATGAGTGCAATTACTGCATCCGATGTTAAAAAACTGCGCGATATGACCGGCGCAGGTATGATGGACTGTAAGAAAGCCCTGGCGGAAGCCGACGGCGATTTCGATAAAGCAGTTGAGGTACTTCGTAAACAAGGCCAGAAGATGTCTGCCAAACGTGCAGACCGCGATGCTACCGAAGGGGTAGTTATAGCCGTAGTGAACGATGATCGCAACCGCGGTGTAATTATCAAGCTGAGCTCTGAAACTGACTTTGTTGCCAAAAACCAGGAATTCGTTAATCTGGCGGAGAAATTCGCCGAACTGGCCCTGGAACACTTCCCGGCTGACAAAGAAGGTGTGCTGGCGATCCCTTACGGAAACATCACCATCGGTGAGAAGATCACTGAGCAGGTAGGTGTGATCGGTGAGAAGATCGAACTGGCCGCTTACGAAAGAGTGGAAGCCGAGATGGTTGCTCCTTATATCCACATGGGTAATAAAGCAGGTGTACTGATCGGTATGAGCAAAGCGGACGACAGCTTCTTCGAGCCAGGTCGTGCCGTAGCCATGCAGGTAGCCGCCATGCGCCCGGTGGCCGTTGATAAAGACGGTGTTGACGCAACCGTTGTGGAAAAAGAGATCGAAATTGGTAAGGAGCAGGCCCGCAACGAAGGCAAGCCCGAAGCCATGCTGGAAAAGATCGCATTGGGTAAACTCAATAAGTTCTACAAAGAGAACACCCTGCTGAACCAGCAATTCGTACGAGATAACAAGCAGAGCGTAGCGCAATACCTCCAGTCATTTGATCCGGAGTTGACCGTTACGGAGTTCAAGCATGTCGAGCTTGGATAAAAAAAAATTAAAAAAGGCGAACTGGTTTTCTAGTTCGCCTTTTTTTCTGTCCTTTGGGCTCTCTAATCAAGGTAGGTGATATGGCATTAAAGTACAAAAGAGTATTATTGAAACTTAGCGGTGAGTCCCTGATGGGAGACCAGGGATTTGGAATTTCACCGGAACGCTTACAGCACTACGCTGAAGAAATCAAGACCCTGACCGATAAGCAGGTAGAAGTAGCCGTCGTGATCGGTGGTGGTAATATCTTCCGCGGCCTGCAGGCTTCGGCTTCCGGCATCGAGCGGGTACAGGGGGACTATATGGGCATGATGGCAACCGTGATCAACGGTATGGCCCTACAAAGTACACTGGAAGGTCTCGGGATCTATACCCGCCTGGTTTCCGCCATTGAAATGAAACAGATCGCCGAGCCGTATATCCGTCGGCGGGCCATCCGTCATCTGGAGAAAAAACGGGTCGTCATTTTCAGTGCCGGCACCGGTAGCCCTTATTTCACGACCGATTCCGCCGCTGCCCTGCGCGCCAATGAGATCAGCGCCGACGTCATTCTAAAAGGTACACGGGTAGATGGTATCTACAGCGCCGATCCGGAAAAATTTCCGGATGCCGAGCGCTTCGACCGGGTTTCCTTTACCAAAGTGATCAGTCAGAATCTGGGCGTCATGGATATGACCGCCTTTACGCTGTGTCAGGAAAACAACCTGCCCATCGTCGTTTTTGACGTAAACGAGAAAGGCAATATGGAACGGATCGTAAGCGGTGAGGCCGTCGGCACGCTGGTAGAAGGTTAGCAACCGGTCTTTTTTCAGGTCAGCCCTTGGGAAACCGGCTGGCCAGCAATTCTTCCAGATCATTAAAAAATGTAGAGATCGTATATCTTTCGCATACGATCTCTACATTTCCTTTTCGCCAAAAGCCATCGGGGCAACACACCAACAACTTTCCACTACGGGCGTGCAGCCCAAGTTCCAGTAAAGAGATCGGGGATTTTGTTTCCGGACTGAAGTACATGAGGATAAGGTCGGCCTGTTCCAGTGCCGTCAGTTCCCAGTTTACCTGCTGGTAAAACTCGGGCTTTTCGAATTCCTGTTCCCAGGAAGCATCCCAGTTGTCTCGTCGGGGATTAAATAGGGTATAATCCTCCAGGTCGGCAAAATAGTTTTCCACTCCGGCCTGCCAGTTCTCGGATTTCCCCATCTCGATCGAGCCCGCCAGAAACAGGGACTTTGGCCGGCGGTGGTGTTTCGCAATGCTCAGTGGCGGTTTGATGATCTTCATAATCTGTTAATCACTGATATCTTCCTGGGTGCGGTCGATCGGACTATCCGGTCGGGATTCAAACCGGATCTTCAACTTGAAGCGCTTATTCATCGCGCCCAATACCGGGGTAAACATGGTGTTCATCAACTCAACGGCCTTTTCCTTTGCCCGGTCAAAAGAGTTTTCCGAGCGGGCTTCCCGGCGAAATTCATCCCGAAGGAGGTTGAAACTTTCGTTGAGGTTGACATCCTTGACTTCCCGCAGCCAGCCGATATCGAGCTTATCGATCCGGGGATAGACTTCGTGGGAAAGAATGGTGGGTTCGGGCAAGGTAACCGTTACTACCCCACTCCGGTCATTCAGGCTCACGTCAAAGTAATCATCCAGACGAAAACCGATCTTCAAAATACTGATGGCGGTGATCTCCACGTCGGAAGAAGAGACATTGAATCCCCAGATCTTCGTCTGCAGATTCTTGGTGATGCCCTTTTTATCGCGCACTTCAAAAGTCGCCAGTTCGGCGATGGTTCGTTCTATTTTTTCTTCCATGATACCCTTCGATCGCCCGAAATCCTCGATGGCTGCCCGGTCTTCCAGTCGCTGCATCATCGGAGCCAGCGCTTCGTTGACCGCCACGCCACAGGGCGTATCTACATTATCCCCGCGGATGTACATTGTGCCTCCCCGGGTCTGCACGACCTGGGTAATGATCTGCGTGACCAGAAAACAGGTATAGCGGGAAGCGATCTGCTTGAGGGCATCTACTGCATTGATCGATTCATTATCGTACCAGGACTGATAGAGGGTGGAAGTGGTATCTTTCAACTGAATGAAGTCATTGTAGTACAGATCGCTCAGATACGGATGTTGCCTTTCGTATTCCTGGTAAACCGCAGTCTTCAGGCTGTCCGGCAATCCCATGCGGTTGGCTACGTGGTCGATGATGGACCGGTTCAGGTTGTAGACCAGATCGTCAAATTCCCGACGGTACCGCCGGGGATTGGCCAAAATAGCCATGGCGTTTTCCTCATCAATATTCGCTTTAAAGTCCGCGGGCAGGTAATTGACCTGATATTCTTTGGGCACATTGGTGAAATTGCCGAAGCCACTGCCTCCCTGGTAATACCGGAACAGTACGATCCCCAGGAAACTGAGGATCAAAACCACTAGTATTAAGCGCGCACTTCTTTTGGGTGATGAAGGAGAAGATGAAGACCTTTCGCTCATTATGTTTATTTTTCTAACAATCGAATGAATATCGACTTAATTTTTAATATCAAACGGATAATAACGCTCTGTAGTTCTATTTTTCGCTAGTGAAATTACGTCTTTACCCTTAATTTATACCTGATTATCGATAAATTTGGACCCACAAAAATCCGAGGAATGATCCACCCAAAAACAACGATCAATTGCGCTGGGAAACTACTGGACCTCAGCCGGCCGGTCGTAATGGGCATTTTAAATATAAACGACGATTCCTTTTACCGGGGCAGCCGGGTGACCGGTATCGAAAAGATCCTGGAAACCGCCGGACAAATGCTGGCGGAAGGTGCAGCCATCCTGGATATCGGCGGCATGTCTTCCCGGCCAGGAGCCGTAGTGATCGATGCGGACGAAGAATTGGAACGGGTCCTGCCGGCGATCGAAACCATTCACCGCGAATTCCCCGACGCAATACTTTCCATCGACACCATACGCAGTAAAATTGCCCGGGAGGCTGTTGCAGCCGGGGCTTCCATTGTCAATGACATTTCGGCCGGCAAATTTGATGCGGACCTCTACCCCACCCTGGCGGAATTGCAGGTCCCCTACGTACTGATGCATATGCAGAAACGGCCCGAAAATATGCAGGAAGCTCCCGTTTACGAAAATGTAGTGCAGGAGATCCTCGACTTTTTGATCCGGGAAGTGGATGCCCTCCGCCAATTGGGCGTAAAGGATATTGTGATCGATCCGGGCTTCGGCTTCGGTAAAAGTGTTGAACACAACTACGAAATACTGCGTTCATTACACGTTTTCCAGATGCTCGACGTTCCGATACTGGCGGGTATATCCAGAAAATCCATGATCAGTAAACCGCTGGGAGTGAATTCGGAGCATGCACTCAACGGTACTACCGCCCTGCATATGATCGCTTTGCAGCAGGGAGCAAGGATTCTTCGGGTACACGATGTTGCTCCGGCAATGGAAGTGATCAAACTCTGGGAACTGCTGAAAGGTTAGATCAGTATTACCCCTTGCAGTGATAGGATGATCGTTCATCCGCACCATAAAAAACGATATTTTGGCGACTATTCACGAAGATGATATAAAAAAGCTGGCGCTTGGCTTCCTCCGAAGCTACTACAAGCACCGTCCCCGCTCGGGTGAAATGCACACCGAGACCAATATGCGGGGGGAAGGCGGCATCATCGTGGATAGTTATCTGTCTTATCCGGACGAGGACGGCGAAGTTTTTATTGCCACCGCAGAAGCCACTTCCGTGGATACACGGGATGAAGTCAAGTACTCCGTTCAGTATCGTCTGCTGCTCTGGGACAGTATAGTGTTCGGTTCTCTGCTGGGCTTCATCTACACCATTTCCAGTTACTTTGTACCCGCATTATCCATGCCCGGGCTTTCTCCCGGACTCCGGGCCCTCACGATCATTCTGACCGTCGTCGGAATGAGTGTGATCTACCACAGCGGCATTCGACCTCTGCGGCGTTACCGCTACATCTACGCCATCGCCCAGTTTAAAAAATACCATGCCGACGAACAGTGGGTAGCGCTGGCTAAAGCCGTTTTCCCCCTGCTCGACGAAAATACTTACTACCGGGAACTGAAAAGACAGTGTACGCGCTTTGGCTTCGGTCTGATCCTGATCGACAACCAGTTATCTCCCAGATTGGTACTCAGTCCTTCCCGGGAAGAACAATTCGATCGCCAGCGGGAACGCATCCGTTTGTTAAACGTACAAAAGTATCTGAGACTGCAGGAGCTCACCAAACACGACTGGAAGATCGTGCAATGGTGGAACAACTGGACCAACCCCTACCGGGAACACGATTATTTCCGTTTTAAGAGCGGCTTCAAACACCAGACGGCCCTAATCCTGCTCGGGTGGATACTTATTTTTGTGGCTTTCCTGCAGGAGCGCAAGCGGATGCCGGTTTATTACCCCAGCGAATCCAGTTATACCAAAACCCTGGAAGAACGGTCAAAAACGCTGGAAGAAGAACCGGCTATAAATGATCCGAAACCCTACACCGTTCCCTTCAGTGACAGCCTCACCCAGGAGGAGATCATCGGTTTTGACGATGAAATAGTAACGGAGGATAAGCAAGCCGCCGAGATCGTTCCGATCAAACCCGAAGCGGAGGTGATGATCTACGATCCCTATAATCAGAATATCATTCTTTACGACTGCGAAAGAATGTACAACTTTGATGATACGAAGTATATTATTGAGATCGGACAATACGGCGATCAGGCCCAGGCGCGGGATGATCTGGAGATCCTGGGTGATGCCGGTATTTATGGCGTGGTGTTCTGGGAAGGTTGTTTTTCCCCCAGCCGGGAAGCCTTCGTCATGTACGTAGAAACGATGCATAACAATGCGCAGGAGGCCCAGTTCGCGCTCGATAGTTTGAGTACGAAACTGACGGCCGTCGGCCTGCAAAGCCGAATTCGGCCGATATCTCCGGTTATAGACCGACAGGACTAATAAAGTGGTTAAATTGACGTTAAATGTCCGACTATCTTTGGTGGACTACTGTATCTTACGGTTAATTATTCTTAGGGCGTAAGGCGGTTTAAACTTATCAGCAGCTGACAAGTTCAATGTATAGGTTTAGATCCTAAACGGATGGTGCTTAAACAAACAATGGGTAAAAGGATAACCCGCGGAAATGGTTCCGAAAACGCCGGGGATAGAGGTTTGGGTGAATAATAATAAATGGATCAACAGGATAAGAACACAGAACAACCGGTACCTGAAGAACAGCAGGTAAGCGGTAGAAAGTGGTGGCGTTCCGTCACCCGGCTGTTGTTTGCCTTTTTGGTCGCATTGATTATTATGCTGGGCATCTTTCATATCCCTGCGGTACAGAACTGGGCCGTTAGCCAGCTTACCCAAACACTGAGTAAACGGCTGGGTACCAAGGTAGAAGTTGGTTATCTCTACCTCAAATTTTTCGATGAGCTCGTCCTGGAAGATACCTATATCGAAGACATCTACGGAGACACCCTGCTGGCGGCCAGGGACCTGAACGTGAATTTTAGCCTCAATCCCATCAAACTTTTACGCGGTCAGTTATCCATCGAAGAGATTAGTCTGAACAACGCCCAACTGCGGCAACGGCGGGAAGCCGGAGAATCACTCAATACCCTGGCCATCGCCCTCAACCGCCTTTTTCCTCCGAAAGATAAAAACAAGAACAATTCCTTTCAGATCGACCTGGAACAACTCAACCTGGATAACATCCGTTTTGAAAAAGACGATAAAGTACAGGGACAACATCTGGTGATCAGCATTCCGAACGGCGTAATTAATTTCAATCTGCTCGATCTGCCCGGCCGTGTGGTCGATATTCGCAGTGTGGAGATCCACCGCCCGGAATTCACCACCGAGAACTACGAGCGGGATTCCACTTATCCGGCCATTCTGAATACCAACCGGGACCTGCCTAAAGTGATTGACACGGCGATGATCGATACGGTGAGCCTTAAATTCATCGTCAATTTTTTCCGGCTACAGGATGGGAAATTTTCGCTGCACAATTACCGGAAGGCCCCCGTTCGCCTCAGCGAGCCCGATGAACTGGATTATGCCCACATGGACGTATTCGACATCGATATCAGTGTGGATAGCTTCCAGTATTACAAGGACGTTTATACCGGAAAGGTCAACAATATCAACCTGCAGGATTCCAGCGGCTTTGTCCTGGAGGAATTGTCAACCACCAGCGCCATTATTTCACCGGACTCTACCCGGCTCGCAAATCTGATCATCCAGACGCCCCAGAGTCTGGTGGGTGATCACCTGAAGTTTTCCTACAACGGTTACACGGCCTTCCGCGATTTTGTCAACCGGGTCAGAATGGACTTACAGCTCAATCAGGCCGCCATTGCCCTGAAGGATATTATGACTTTCGCGCCCGGTTTGCGTAACAACGTTTTCTTTAAGAACAACAGGAACGAAGTACTGACGGTGGATGGGGAAATAGACGGTACCATCAATAACCTGAGCGCCGATGAAATGTCCATTATCCTACCCGGGAAAAACGGGAAACGAAGTACCTCGCTGAAGGGAAAGTTTTCGTCGCGTGAACTGGCAGTACGGGGAGAAGAATTCCTGAATCTCGAACTGGAGTCCCTGCTCACGGATGTTTCCACGCTCCGGCAGTTGATCCCGAACTTTGCGCCTCCGGAAAACTTTGACCGCCTGGGGCGCCTGAACTTTAAGGGAAGCTTTGGTGGATTCTTTGTCAGTTTCTTTGCTACGGGAAACCTGCGCACCGATATCGGTCAGGCCAAGATGGACATGAACATGACCCTGGGCAACCGCCGGGCCGATGCCAAATACAGCGGTTCTCTGAACCTGATCAACTTCGATCTGGGTAAATGGTCCGATAACCCCAATTTTGGCATTGTCAATTTTACTTCCCAGGTCAATAACGGCGTCGGGCTGACGCTCGAAACCGCCAATGCTGATCTGGTAGCCAATATCGAGAATTTTGTTTTCAAGGATTACAACTACCAGAACGCCAGTCTCATCGGTCAGCTGACCAAAAACTTTTTCCAGGGAGACTTTAATATTCAGGACGATAATATTGACTTCTTTTTCCGCGGGAAACTCGATTTCACGGACAGTATTCCGAGTTACGATTTCGACGCCAATGTGGAAAGGCTGGACCTCAAAAACCTCAACCTCTCGCAGAAAGACATCGTGGTCTCCGGTCAGTTTGATCTTGCGCTTCAAATGAAACGCATTACGGATATCAAGGGGAATGCCCGGATGAGCAATCTGAGCATCCTCCACAACCGGGAAACCAATTACCAGATCGATTCCCTGGAGGTGAATGCCTTTACCGACGCGGATGGTAAAGATAATCTGATCTTGCGCTCGGACATCGGGAAGGCCGATTTCAACGGCACCTTCGACCTCCAGCAGATCGGTAATGTCTTCCTGGGTTATCTTCATCAACAGTACAGTGAATTTTCCCGGCGGCTCAAGTTTCCCAAACCCAACGTAGCGCTGGAATCCCAGGATTTCGACTACAATCTGGAGATCTTCGATACCAAGGGCCTGACCACTCTACTGAATCCCAAACTGGGGAATTTCCGCGACGTCAGTCTGAAGGGCTACTACCACGGGACCAGCGGACAGGTACTCGTCGATCTCGATATTCCGTCCTTCCGCTTCGACAACATCCTCCTGCAGGATATTGCGGCCCGTTTTGACGGAGAGCCGGAGGCGGGGTCCCTCTATTTTGTAGTGGATTCTACCATCATCAACGGTAATTACCTGCTGTCGACCGTACAGCTTTCGAGCCTGATCGAGGGCGATTCGATCGATTTTACCTTTATCCATTCCTCGGGGCCCTCCGGACTGGTCGAAGACCTCAATCTGGACGGCCTGCTCTATTTGCCGGACAGCACCAATTACGAGATCCGGTTCAAACCTTCGGATCTCACCATTCTGGATAACTCCTGGAATATTGACGCCAACAACTTCATTACCTTCGGCAAGAACTTCATCGATACGCGCCACTTTGAAATGACCAACGGGGAAAAGGTCGTCCAACTGGAGAAGATCGGACAAAGGGGATTGCGACTCTGGATGCGCAACTTCGATTTTGGTCTGATCGACGAACAATGGGATTACGATCTGCTGGATTTTGACGGCCGCTTCGATGCCAATGTCGCCGTACAGGATATTTTCAAGCTCAAGAATTTCTCTGCAACCATCGAGGGAGATACCCTGCTGATCAACCAGCGGGATTTCGGCCGCCTGCGGCTGGACGCTAATGCCGAAGACCTCCGCAGTCAGGCCAGCATGTACCTGTCCATTTCCCTGGATACGATGCAATTGCTCGGCCAGGGCACCTTCAACCTCGCGTCTCTGGGTGACAAACCGCTGGAAGAACTTCCCGTCAACCAGCACCCCAATTACATGAATTTCGACGTGGACATTTCCGCTTATCCGCTGGATATCGCGGAATTCTTCATCAGCAATGCCATTTCGGAAGTCAAGGGATATTTCAGCAGCAGTCTGCACCTGGAAGGATTGCCCAGCAAACCCAACCTGCGCGGTCACCTGAGAGCGGAGAACGGCTCGTTCAAAGTGAACTTCCTCAATACCAAATATCGGTTCGTATCGGCCCTCGCGGATATTGACAATGACCTGTTTGACCTCACCGGTACCATTCTGTACGATAAATACAACCACCGGGCGGTGCTGTTTGGTGGGGTTGCCCACGATCATTTGCGCGATTTCGGTTTTGATGCCCGCCTGCGTACCAGTCGCTTTCTCGCTCTCGATACCCGCAAAGGGGATAATGAACTGTTCTACGGGCACGCCCTCGGTCAGGGAACCGTGCAATTCAACGGTAGTTTTGCCCAGCCGGACGTCTACGTCAATGCGACCGTCGGCGACAGTAGTAACCTGGTCATCCCGGTAAGTAGTGAAAGAGAAGTATCCGACCTTAGTTACGTTCGCTGGACCAAAAGGGACGATTTCAACCAGAATAAAAATACGCTGTCGGCCCCGAAAGGCATCGACCTGGAGATGGATCTCATCGTGCGGGAAGAAGCCACCATGCAGATCATTTTCGACGAACAGGCGGGAGATATTATCCGGGGAGCCGGCCGGGGGAACATCCGGATACTGGTGCCCAGGGGTGGTGATTTCCAGATGTATGGGGATTACTATATCACCAAGGGAAATTATCTATTTACCCTCTACAATGTGGTCAATAAGGACTTCAAGGTCCGACCCGGCGGTATCATCCGCTGGAACGGGGATCCGTTTGAAGCCCAGATCCGGCTGCAGGCCGAATACCAGGACCTGAAAACTCCGGTGGCCAATTTCATTCAGGAATACCTCCTCAACGCCAGTGCCAATGTGCGCAACGACGCCAGTAACTCAACGGACGTCAACCTCATCCTGAAACTGGAGGGCGATCTCCTGCGTCCGATCATCGATTTTGATATCATCTTCCCCGATCTGAAAGGGGAACTCCAGACTTATACCGAGAATAAACTGCGTTTGCTCCGGCAGGATCAGAACGAACTCAACCGACAGGTATTTGGCCTGATCGTGGTGGGCCAGTTCCTGCCCTCGGACCTTTCTTTCCGGGGTACGGACATCATTTACAATACGGTGAGTGAATTCGTTTCCAACCAGCTCTCGCTACTGCTCACGGAGTTGTTTTCCGAAGTAATCGGGGAAGGTAAGGTACTGTCGGGTATCGACTTTGATATCGCCTATAACCAGTACCGCTCGGTAGATCTGAATAACCAGATCAATACCGGAGAGGAATTCGAATTGAGTGTAACCCAGAATTTCTTTGACGACCGGCTTTCGGTCCAGGTAGGTGGTAACGTCAACTTTGACAATGCCCTGCAGGCTACGCCCGAAAGCAGCGGTACTTTTGTTGGGAACGACCTGGTGATCGAATACCTGCTCAACCCCCGCCTCAACACCTTGAAATTGCGGATCTACCAGCGTCTGCTACCGGATATCGGTGGCGGTCAGCGGCTCCAGATCGGTGGTGGACTGAGTTACCGGAAGGAGTTCAATACCTTCAGGGAATTCTGGAAAAGTTTCAGTAAGGAAGGTCGGGCCATGCGGGACCGGAGACGGCCGCAGTAATCCCGGATCCGCGAACGCGATCAAACCATCATCATCCGCTGCCGCAGAAAGTGATCCGCAATGACCAGTGCGGACATCGCCTCCACAATCGGCACCGCCCGCGGCACCACACAGGGATCGTGCCGGCCTTTACCCACTACCGTTACTTGTTCTCCAGCCTCGTTGATCGATTCCTGCTCCGGAACGATGGTCGCCACCGGCTTGAAGGCCACCCGGAAATAGATGTCCATCCCGTTGGAAATACCGCCCTGTACCCCTCCGGAATAGTTGGTTTTGGTCTTTACCTGGCCATCCTCCTGGTAGAAGTGGTCATTGTGTTCCGAGCCCCGCATGGCTACGCCATCGAAACCGGAACCATATTCAAACCCTTTACAGGCATTGATACTCAGCATGGCTTTGCCCAGATCGGCATGGAGTTTATCGAAAGCCGGTTCGCCCAGTCCGGCCGGGCAGCCGGTGATCACGGCGTTGACCACCCCGCCGATCGTATCTCCGTCCTTACGCACGGCCTTGATGTATTCGATCATCTGCTCGGCCATTTCCGGGTCCGGACAACGCACGATATTCTTTTCGGTCTCTTCCAGATCCAGTTCCTGGTAGGTTTTGCCCAGTGCCATATTTCCAACCTGGCTGACGTACGCTTTAATGTCGACGCCCTGCGCCCGTAACAGCAGTTTGGCCACCGCTCCGGCAGCAACACGGGCCGCCGTTTCGCGGGCCGAAGAACGACCGCCGCCGCGATAATCCCGGATACCGTACTTGGCGTGATAGGTATAGTCGGCGTGGGAGGGCCGGAATTTATCGGCAATATGACCGTAGTCTTTGGAGCGGGCATCGGCGTTGTAGATCACCATCGCGATGGGCGTACCCGTGCTTTTCCCTTCAAAAACGCCCGACAAAATTTGGGCCGTATCGCTTTCCTTACGTTGGGTTACGATCTTAGATTGTCCGGGTTTCCGGCGATCGAGCTCCGATTGGATAAACTCCTCATCGATGACCACGCCCGGAGGGCAACCATCGATGATGACCCCGATAGCTTTCCCGTGGGATTCGCCAAAAGTACTGATTCTGAATGCCTGCCCAAATATATTACCAGCCACGACTCTCTTTTTTAGCAATGTGGAACGAGCGCCGGAGATAGAAGGCCGGGTGCAGCCCGCTTCATTCCTCCGTCCCCGATCCTGAAATAAAGCGGCTAAGGTATTATTTTTACCGGTATTAAGGAACTCTTACTGGGAAACATTGTTTCTATCAATGGCTTTTCAAAATTGCAATTAAAGCCGTAATTTCGCCGTCTTTTAGCAAGCGAAGTTGTTTGTCACTTCCTGGCTGTGCCGCCAAAGGCATCCGTTTGCCCCACTTTCAATTTTTTTGTCCGCAGCGCCGTGTTGCGACTCTGAAATGCCACAAAAGGAGCAATATCCCGGCTTTCCCGCCGCAGCAGGAATCAAAATACACATACAGAGTAGTAGAAGAATGGAACTGGAACCGAAAGATATTTACGAAAAGTTAGAGTTTAATAAGGTACTGAATTTGCTGAGATCATCCTGCGTGGGCGCGCTCGGGCAGGAAGCCGTCAGCACCGAGATCAAACCGAGGGATAACATCAGCTGGATCAACCAGCGCCTGGCGGAAGTTGCCGCCTACAAACTCACCCAGGATAAAAATGATCCTTTCCCCCTGCGTCGCTACGAATCGATCTCCGAAGAGATCCGTCACCTGCAGGTAGAAGGTTATGTACTCTCCGTGGAAGGGCTGCAGAACATCAATAATCTGCTGCTCATTTACCGCTACATTTTCCGCTATTTCAATAAAGGACGTCAGGAGGCGTATCCGGAGCTATTTGCCCTGATCCAGCCGCTGGCTTACGACGATGAGCTGACCAAAAGTATCGAGAGTGTGATCGATGAGGAGGGGAATATCAAACCCGATGCCTCACCTGAACTGCTGCGTATCCGGCGGATGATGACCTCCAAACAAAAGGAAATGGACCGCCAGTTCCGGGTGATCATCAACCAGTATCGCTCCAAAGGTTGGCTGTCGGATAATGTGGAATCCTTCCGGAACGGCCGCCGGGTACTGAGTGTACCGGCCGAGCACAAGCGCAAGATCCGGGGAATCATCCACGACGAATCGGCTACGGGGAAGACCGCTTTCATCGAACCCGAAGGGATCATCGATATCAACAACGACCTTTTTGACCTGGAGCAGGAGGAAAAACGCGAGATCTACCGTTTGTTGCGGGAACTCAGCGCTATGCTCCGTCCGCATACGGAGGTGCTGACCCAACTGCAGGATACGCTGGTAGAACTGGACCTGATCCAGGCGAAGACACGTCTGGCCCAACAAATGAAGGCGACCCGGCCGCAGGTTGTCGACCGGCCGCACCTGGGGATCATCAAGGGCTACCACCCGCTTTTGCTGCTGAAGAACAAGCAGATCGACAAGCCGACCATTCCGTTTGACCTCACCTTGTTCGGATCCAACCGGCTGCTGGTACTGAGTGGACCCAATGCCGGCGGTAAATCCATTACCATGAAATCTGTCGGCCTGCTGCAGCTGATGCTGCAAAGTGGTCTGCTGATCCCGGTGGAGTCGACTTCCGAGATGGGGATCTTCAAAAAATTCTTTGCGGATATCGGTGACCAGCAATCGCTGGAGGATGACCTGAGTACTTACAGCTCCCGCCTGGAGAACGCTCGTGTATTTCTGGAAAAAGCCGATAAGGACAGTCTGGTGCTGATCGATGAATTCGGCTCCGGTACCGATCCCAAGATCGGCGGTGCGATCGCCGAAGCGATCCTCTGGGAACTGAATTACCGTCAGATATACGGGGTGATCACCACGCACTATTCTAACCTGAAGATCTTTGCGTTTAAAACCAAGGGGATCGTCAACGGGTCAATGCTGTTCGACGGGGAGAGCCTCTCTCCTACTTACGAACTGAAAGTGGGTCGCCCCGGTAGTTCCTATGCCTTTGAGATCGCCCAGAAAAGCCGGCTGAGTAATAAGGTGCTGAACTACGCACGGAAAAAGATCGGCAAGAACGAAAAAGCCGTGGATGAACTCCTGGTTGACCTGCAGCGCGAAAAGCAGGAAGTAGAAGAAAAACTGGCCGATCTCACCAGTAAGCAGCAGCAAATGGAAAAGCTGATCAAGACTTACAATGAGATGCACCGGGACCTCGAATTCCGTCGCAAGCGGCTGAAGCTGGAAACCAAAGAACAGGCCCTGCAACAAACCGCCCAGACGAACAAGGAGTTCGAAAGGATCATCCGCGAGATCAAGGAGGAAAAAAACCTGGAGAAGGCCCGAAAAATGGCTGAAAGGATCCGCGAAGAACGCACGGAACTGGTAGAGGAGGTGCAGGAACTTCAGGAAGAAGTCTACTACAAACCCACCGAAAAGGACCTGGCCCAAAAGCCGATCAAGGAGGGAGACTTCGTCAAAATGCGCACCGGCAGCGCCGTGGGCACCGTGGAATCCATTAATAAAAAATCTGCCGTCGTGGTGATCGGCGATATGCGGATGACGATCAAGGTCCGCGATCTGCAGCACGCCAAGGAACCGCTGAATGTGCAGCAAAGTAAAAGCATCCAGTCCGACGTGGGCATGGTATCCGAATTTTCCAGCAAGCTGGACATTCGTGGGATGCGCTACGAAGAAGCGCTGAAGGTGGTAGAAGATTTCGTTGATCAGGCCCTCATGACCAATGCCAGCAACCTGCGCATTGTACACGGTAAGGGGAACGGGGTACTGCGCAATGCCGTACGTAAAAAGCTCCGCGAATACAACGTACCGATGGACATCAGCCATCCGGCCGCCGAACTGGGAGGCGACGGTGTGACGATTGTCGATATGTAGGCTATAATGAAGCTAGTCGTGGCCTACCCGGTCGCCTTCCTGCAGATCTTTCCCGTCTATTTGTTCAAACCGGACCGGAATACCTTCCAGGGTGCCCTGATCCGTTGGTCGCATGACGTTGAAATGCAGGTGCGGTACGGAAGTAAATCCGGTATATCCGGAAATCCCAATCGCTTGTCCGGCCCGGACAGTATCCCCCATTTCCACCAGCGCTCCCTTATATTTCAAATGGACATAATCGGTGTAGATCTCATCGGCATGGTACAGGCGCAGGTAATTAGCGTATTCGCGGTACTTGGGATCAGGACCGTGTACCCAATTCCGGTTCTCTTCCACCAAACCGACCACAACGCCATCCCTGGCCGCACAGATCGTATCGCCTACCGCCAGGTCGAAATCAATAGCATAATAAGCAAAGGGTGAAGCGCGATGGCTGAATTTACCTCCGTAAGCCTGAATGACCCGGTGGGTCTTTCCTCTGGGGAACGGCAGCACGTAACGAACGGAAGTATCCGGCACCGCGGGCTGCATTCGAGACCAAAAGGAATAGGGTTCCAGCTCGGAGCGAATCGCCGGCGATTCCAGTTCCGGCGGCAGCACCAGCTTAAAGGTTTCGTAGGGTCCGAGTACAACGGGAAGCTGATCCGCCAGTGCCGCTTTGAGGGTATCGTTATCGGTTCTGACGGTAAAGACCAGCGGGCCGGCTAAGGGATTTTTCACCCACATATAGACTGAATCTTCCCGGCTCACCCATTGCCAGTCCAGTTCGTAGGCCTTATAGATCTTAGAGGGTAATTGGCGGGTACACCCTATCTAGACGAAGAGTAGCAGCGCCAGGCCGGCAAATCCAGTTTTCAGCATCAGTATTTCGCGTTTTATTACGACAGCTTGTTGGTTCCCGGAGTAAAATCCATTTCAAATGTAGTAACCAATCGGGTCCCAATGGAATAAAAGCTATGAATTATAGCATATTTTTGCCACCCGAGGCCGGATCTGCTCTCATTTTCCGAAATGGAATCAGGCAAGCTGCTCCGGGTGCGATTATCACCGTAAAATCCAAGTTTATGAAAATCAGTTTTGTGCTCCTCCTCTGCCTGTTTGCGCTACAGCTCAGCGCTCAGGAAGCCTCCATTCCCAGTTTTGGTCCCAGGAAAGCGGGTATTCCACTCTTTGAGGACCTCGAAGCCATGGCGGACGGCGCGTGCAGCCTCGGCTGCGGTATCGGCTGGACGCTTTCCGCTACTTCAACACTCGAATCACAAAGCGGAAATACCTACGATGTATCGAAACTGGAAGACGGAAAACGGAGCACCGCCTGGGTAGAGGGCGTAAAGGGCAACGGAATCGGGCAGCGGATCATGATCACCTTTGATGAACCCTACGGAGACGAAAAAGACCTAAAGATCCCTTTCCACGGGATGATCATCACCAACGGTTATTCCAAAAATGCCGATATCTGGACCAAGAACGGACGGGTCAAAAAACTACTGGTCTGGCTCAACAGCAAAAAAATGTGCTATCTGGAACTGGACGATGACCTCTACCCCCAGCAATTTTTCTGGACTTCGAATCTGGTCATGGTCGGTCCCAGCGATGTGGTCAGTCTCGAGATCGTGGAAGTTTATCCGGGTAGTAAATACGAAGATACGGCTATTTCTGACCTGGGATTCCACGGAGCCCATTGATCTTTGCCGCCTGGCAACAGGAAACAAAAAGATCGCTAACTTTGCGGCAGTCGATGAAACTTTACCGTCGGCTGTTCCGCTCTGTTTTGCCAGGACGGTCCATGCCGGTACGCTTTCAGATCCCAGGCGTTAAATTCAAATTACGGGGAACTTTTCCGGGCACGATCGACTTTATTTAGTTTCTGAAAAACGTTCCTGTACTCCGATTCGCAAGAAGATCGTCCTATGCAATCAACCAAAAAATCAGGCAGTTCCAACCCCTATCTTTCCCTGATGCGCACGGCCTGGCACTACGCAAGTGGTCAGCATTTGCGGTATCTGACGGTTTACGGGCTATTCATTATCAGCAACCTGGCCATGTCGGCCTTTCCGATCATCTGGGGGGTATTCATCAATGAATTGCAACTGGAAGGTACCGATGCGCTCCGGTCCGTCTGGAAATACGCTGGTATTTACCTGCTCCTGCACTTCATCGACTGGGCCAGTCACGGCCCGGCGCGGGTCATGGAGCGCAAACTGGCTTTTCACGTCAGCCGCAATTTCCTGCAGGAACTCTACCACAAAACGGTCCATCTGCCGGTCAAATGGCACCAGGATAACCACAGTGGCGCTACCATCAACCGGGTACGGAAAGCCTACGAAGCGCTAAAGAGTTTTTTTGATAATGGTTTCATGTATTTCCAGACCTTTGCCAAAATGTTTTTTGCTTTGGGGGCCATGGTTTATTTTTCGCCCCTCTTCGGAGGTGTCGCCGTGGCCATGGGTGTGGTCATACTGCTGACGATCCTGCGATTTGACAAACCCTTTATTGAAGCCAGTAAGGAGACCAACGAAAAGGAACACGAAGTTTCTGCGGGTCTGTTTGACAGCCTGTCCAATATCATCACGGTGATCACTTTGCGCCTGGAGCAGCGGATGGAGAGTGGAATCCTCAAACGGATCTCGGATATCTTTCCGCCTTTTCTCCGAAAAGTACGGATCAACGAATGGAAATGGTTTACGGTGGATACCCTCGTAAAATTCATGTACGTGACGATCGTGATCGGTTTCATTTACCAGAACTGGATACCCGGGGAGGTCTTCCTCGTCGGAGGGCTTGTTACCCTGGTGGGCTACGTCAATCAGTTTACCGGCGTATTCCACAACTTTGCCTGGCAGTATACCCAGATCGTCAGTTATGATACTGATGTGAAGACCGCCGAAAATATCATCAATGCTTACGATCAGTTGCACGTGCCGGATTCCGGGCAGCGCCTGCCGGCCGACTGGAAAAGTATCGAGATCGAAGGGCTGAACTTCATCCACAAAGAAGCCTGGACCAGCGATTCCGGCAGTCTGGGACTGTACGACCTGGACCTGCGTTTCAAAAAAGGACAAAAGATCGCTTTGATCGGGGAAAGTGGGAGTGGCAAGAGTACCCTGCTGGCCCTGCTCCGGGGGCTTTACGCACCGGAATCGGCCGAGGTACGCATCGACCAGCAGCAGAAAGCCAGCATTCATCTGATCGCGGAACACGTTACGCTCTTTCCGCAGGAGCCGGAGATCTTCGAAAACACCATCGAGTATAACATTACCCTGGGTTTGCCCTTTTCCGAGGAAGAGATTGATAAGGTCTGCCGGGCCGTTCGTTTTGCCGAAGTGATCCAGCAGTTGCCGCAGGGGCTGAAATCCAGTATCCGGGAGAAAGGGGTCAATCTGTCCGGCGGGCAGAAACAAAGGCTTGCCCTCGCCCGCGGTGTGCTTGCCGCGCGGGATAGCGATATTGTACTGATGGACGAACCGACTTCCAGCGTGGATCCCAAGACGGAGATGCTGATTTACGATCAACTGTTCCGGGAGTTTAAGGATAAAGCGGTACTGTCCTCGCTGCACCGGCTTCACTTGCTCACTAAATTCGATTATGTTTACGTGCTCGATAAAGGCCGCGTCGTAGACCAGGGCACATTCCAGGAGCTGTTGCAGAATAGTGCCGTCTTCCAGGAGCTGTGGCGCCACCAGGAAGAGAGTCTGGCTTTATGACCCGTATCTTCAGAAAACCGGTTACCGCAAAATGAAACCTATGGCATCGCTCAATCAGATCTTTAAGAATTATACCGGAGTACTCCGGCAGTTTAAAGCCGTCTATGTACTGAATAATCTGCTCAACCGGCACAAGCTCGCCCACAACCGGGAACTATACGCCAAATACGGCCTTAAAAAGAGCATTTACGCGCCGCTGGGCAAGGCTGATTTTGCCAAGCCCCATCCGGATGTTCCCTGGCTGGATCGACCGGATGCCATCCGCGCACTGGAGCAACATCCCCGTTTTAAGGAATGGTCCGCCCCTATCCAGGAAGAATTAAAGCGTTTCGTCCGGGACGGCTATATGATCCTGAAGAACTTTTTTTCCATTGAGAATGTCGATCGCCTGAATGAGGAAATTGACCAATTGCTACAGGACCGGTCGATCGACTTCAATTACACCGGCCGGAAAGTAATGGAATCCTTTCGCGTCTCGCCCATGGCCGATGCCTTTTTCCGCAACCGGCAATTGAATAAGTTACTGAGTTTTACCATGGGAGCGCCGGTCATTCCCTTCCAAACCATCAACTTCATCCGGGGCAGTGAACAGCGGGCCCATTCCGACTCCATCCACATGACCACCGAACCGCAGGGCTACCTCATTGCGGCCTGGATCGCGCTGGAAGATATCGGTCCGGATCAGGGACCGCTCGAATTCTATCCCGGAAGTCACCGACTACCGTTCGTGAGTACGCAGCAATACGCTTCCGGCAATACCAACTGGACGATCGGATCGGAAAGCAACAAACGCTACGAAGACAAAATTGCCCAGATAGTAGCCGAAAACGATCTGCAACCCAAAACCTTCCTGGCCCAAAAGGGAGATATCCTCATCTGGCACGCCAACCTCATTCACGGCGGACAGGCCATCACCCGCGAAGGCGCGACCCGCAAAAGCATGGTGGCTCACTACTTCTGTGAAGGGGTTATCTGCTACCACGAAATGTCGCAGCGGCCGGCCCTCATAGAAAAACGGTGAACAAAGACCGCAGCCTCCATTCACCGTTTAACCCATTGTTCAGGAACACAGACCGTGTCCCCTTATATTCAGCGGTCTAGCCGCATTCGGAATATCCGCAACTCTTACACAGCAGGCATCCTTCCTTGTACAGCAATCCATCGGGATCGCTACAGCCCGGGCAGGTACTATCCGCCGCCTGGGTACCGTCCGGTACGAACTGTTTGAGGGCACGGATCACCCCTTTCTTCCAGGTATTGATGAAATCTTCCGGAACGTTCAGTCCTTCGATCAGTTCCACCACATGTACGATCGGCATACCGTGGCGCAAAACGCCGGAGATCAGTTTGGCGTAGTTCCAGTATTCCTTATTGAAGGAACGGGACAGCCCCTCGATGGTTACCCGGTAGCCGTCACGATCGCAGAACTGCAGATCGTAACGATTGTGTCCGTCTTCATCCTTGTTCTTCATCACCCAGCCGCTGGTCACGTAATCCGGGAATTTGAACATATCCTCCGCCCGTCCGGTAAATACTTCGTAAGGACGGTCGTCGAACAGACCGATCACGGCAATCCAGTCCTCATTGCTGTTCTTGAAACGGACAACTGCCGCTTCCAGGCGATCCGGCCGCTTCGGCGGCATCGTTTCCCGGAATTTGGGCTGAGACTCTTTCGAAGCGGTATCGGAAACCAATACCCCCGAACGGGAACCGTCCCGGTAGATCGTACAGCCTTTACAACCGGCTTCCCAGGCCGTCTCATAGATCTTTTGCACCATCTCCTCGGAAGTATCTTCCGGTATGTTTACCGTCACACTGATCGAGTGGTCTACCCATTTCTGGATCGCACCCTGCATTTTCACTTTCTGCACCCAGTCCACATCATTGGCGGTAGCCTTGTAGAAGGGTGATTTTTCGATGATCTTCTGCAGTTCCTCGGCTTCCATGCGGGTGACCTTGTCGACATCGTAGCCGTTGTTGGTCAGCCATACCAGGAACTTATGGTGGAATACATTGTACTCTTCCCAGTGATCCCCTACCTCGTCGATGAAGGTCACCTTCGCGTCCTTATCGTTCGGGTTAACTTTCCGGCGACGCTTATAGCTGATCAGGAATGCCGGTTCGATACCGGAAGTCGTCTGGGTCATCAGACTGGTCGTTCCCGTCGGAGCGATCGTCAGCAGGGCGATATTCCGGCGGCCGTGGGCCAGCATTTCTTCGTAAAGGGCCGGATCTGCTTCCCGCAGACGGTTGATGAACGGATTGTCTTTTTCGCGTTCGCTGTCGTAGATCGGGAAAGCGCCTCTCTCCTTCGCCATCACGGCGGAAGAACGGTAGGCGTTGACCGCCAGGGTACGGTGTACCTGTACGGAGAAATCAATGGCATCGTCACTGCCGTAACGCAGACCGAGAGCGGCCAGCATATCGCCTTCCGCCGTGATGCCGACGCCCGTGCGGCGACCGTTGACGCAGGCCTTCTGGATCTTCACCCACAATTCCCGCTCGGTATTTTTGATATCGCTTCCCTCCGGATCGGCGTCGATCTTTTCGAGGATGCGTTCGATCTTTTCAATTTCCAGGTCGATGATGTCGTCCATCATCCGCTGGGCCATCTGAACGTGCTCACCGAATTTCTCAAAATTGAAAGAAGCTTCATCGGTAAACGGATTTTCTACGTAGCCGTACAGGTTGATGGCCAGCAGGCGGCAACTGTCGTACGGGCAAAGCGGGATCTCCCCGCAAGGGTTAGTAGAGATGGTCTTGTAGCCCAGGTCCGAATAACAATCCGGCACTGATTCCCGGATGATGGTATCCCAGAACAGAATGCCCGGCTCCGCCGATTTCCAGGCGTTGTGAATGATCTTTTTCCAGATCCGGGAAGCATCCACTTCCTTGGTCATATCCGGTTCCTTGGCATCGATGGGGAACTGCTGGCGGTAGGGTTTGCCATCCATCGCCGAACGCATGAATTCGTCGTCGATACGCACGGATACGTTGGCGCCGGTCACTTTACCTCTTTCCACCTTGGCGTCAATAAAATCTTCCGCATCCGGGTGTTTAATGGATACAGTCAGCATCAGTGCCCCCCGGCGGCCGTCCTGGGCAACTTCCCGGGTAGAATTGGAGTAACGTTCCATAAACGGCACGATGCCCGTACTGGACAGGGCGCTGTTCATCACCGGAGTTCCCTTCGGGCGCAGGTGAGAGAGATCCTGTCCGACCCCGCCACGGCGTTTCATCAGTTGCACCTGTTCTTCATCAGCTTTGGCGATACCGCCGTAAGAATCCGCACCGTTCCCGATCACAAAACAGTTTGAAAGGGAAGAGACCTGCAGATTATTTCCAATACCGGCCATCGGGCTGCCCTGCGGCACGATGTACTGGAAATAACGCAAGGCCTTGTAGATCTTTTCTTCAGATAATGGATTAGGGTACTTCTGCTCGATCCGCGCCAGTTCACTCGCTATCCGGCGGTGCATGTCATCAGGAGTGCGCTCGTAAATGTTTCCAAAAGAGTCCTTAAGGGCATATTTATTTACCCAGACGTTTGCTGCCAACTCGTCACCGTGGAAGTATTCCACCGCGGCCTTTACCACCTCATCGCGGTCAAAAGCTTTAAGTTTTCTCGGCTTTTTTGATTGTGATTTAATCACGGGAGTGTCCATGACAATGGGTTTTGTTGATAAAAGTATGTTTTGATTTAGGATTAATACCTATACACGACACAAAGTGGCTTGATCCCGATCGGTTGTATACCTCAGGACCCGACCAACCAGGTCAACATAGAACAGCCGGGCTTCCCCGGCACGGGAAACTATCCTGCTAAATTTGCGGTAAGTATTTTTCAGATGGACTGCTTCCTTCTGGAAGCGGTAAGAGATGGTGTAGTGTAAATCCTTCCTCTTTCATTAACACCGAATGCTAAAATTACAGTAAGCGGTTTAAAAAACCACAAAAAGCGGTCAGGAAATTATAAACACTATGTGGAAAACTTTTTGGGCGGTTCAAATACTCATAAAACCGTACCGTTTAATCGACCAGATCTCCACTGGCTAGGCCACCGGAAAAATTTCTGGGATAAGTCTTACTTTAGCAAAGTATGAAGCAAATTTTCTACATCCTGATCCTTTTAGGCCTGCTGTCGGAGTGGAGCTTCGCACAGACAGCGTTCCCGTTTACCTTTGATCGACCTCTCATCATCAATAGCGAAAAAGGGCTGCCTTCCGATCAGGTCAATACCGTCGTAAAGGACCGGACCGGATTTATCTGGGTCGGTACGGAAGAGGGCCTTGCGCGCTTCGACGGACTGCGGCTCGACATCTTTCAGCACCAGCGCAACGATACAACGACCATCCCCAATAACTGGATCGAATGCCTGGTAGTAGATCATACCAACCGGCTTTGGGTCGGCACCAACCGCGGTTTGTGTTACTATCGCCCCGAAGATCGTACGTTCGGTACCATTCCCGCCAGCCTGGACAGCTCGCTGGCTTACGAAAGAATCCTGAATGTACACGAGGATCACAGCCGGGTACTGTGGGTGGGCACACCGAGTCGCCTCGTCCGGCTCGATCTGGAGAACCAAAATAAGCAGGAATTCACCTTTTCGGTAGAGCCCCAGGACTCGACCTTTGACGTCGCCCGGATCAACGGCGTACTCACCATCGCCAGTGACGCGGATCAGGAGGTCCTCTGGCTGGGTACGCTATCGGGCCTGATCAAGTTTAATAAAACCGACCACAGCTACAAATGGTATCCCAATAAGCAGAAGAACTCCAACGACCAGTACCTGGGCAATTCCATCCGACAACTGGATCAACTCCCCAACGGAAAATTACTGATCGGCACCTGGAATGGCGCTTTTCTTTTCGATCCATACCAGCAGACCTTTCAGCGGATCATCGATCCCAAAGCAGCTTTGCCCGACCTTTTTAAATCGAAAGTCGTTTCCTTTCTAACCATGCCGGAGCACGACCTGGTCGGTATCACCTACAGCAGCGGTTTTTGCTGGTACAATCTGGCCAGCAATCGGATCGAGGCCACCTATTCCAATAATGCGATCTCCGGACAGATCCATACGGCTCATTTCATCGATGACCAGGCGCGGGTGTGGGGGCTCAGCAGTTGGGGACTTTACCAGTACAATCCACTGGTCAACCGCATCAAACAACACAAGTTCCCCTTTCAAAATAAACTATATCCCATCATTCCCCGCAGGGTCATTTCGGCCACCACTACGGGCACCTATTACCTGGCGGCCATCTCCTTCAGCGGGATCATCTCCTGGCAACCAAAAACCGATCGCTGGGCCGTTCTGCCCGCTCCGGTTGGAGAGAACTGGAGTTCCGGCGTTCAGGATCTGCTTCGGCTCGAAAACGGCCGCGTGATCATTTTGGCCCACCACCAGTTATTCGAATTGCTGGAAGACCAGCAGACGATCGTTCCATTGTTTTCCAATCTCGATTTCGGTACCCCGGCCTTTCGGAGAATGATCGAGGGTGCCCCCAACGAACTGTGGATCGGTTCCCGCCGGGGCGGCCTGTACCGGCTTAACCTGACCAATGGCGATCTGAAGATCTACAAAACGGAACTGGACAAGATACCCGGAGATACCCGCCACCGCTGGATCGAAACGCTTTACAAAGACAGTCGCGGCCAGATCTGGATCCGTACGTCTTTTGAGTACAGCGTGTACGTTCCGGAGCGGGACACCTTTATCCACTGGGACAGTTACGGCCTCGCTCCGGACGAGCAATTCCCGGTGATCACGGATTTTCAGGAAGATAAATTCGGTAACATGTGGCTGGCCGGTGAACAGTTCGGTCTCGGCCGGGCCTCGATCAATGCCGTTGAAAAAGGCGTGATGGAAGTGATCAATAGTGACGACGGACTGCCTCCCTACAATGTCGGCGGACTGGGCATGGACGAAAAAGGGTATCTCTGGATGGAACATGAAAAAGGCATCACCCGCTACCATCCCGGCACCGGTAAGATCCGCTATTTCAGCACCGGCTACGGTATCCCGCAGACGATCAACGAATTCATTACGCCCATCGAAGGCAACAAACTGGCGGTGGGGATCTCCGGCGGCATCGCAGTCTTCAACCCCAAAGACCTCACTGCCAACGAGGAACTGCCGATACCCTACCTGACGTCCTTCAAGGTATTCGACCGGGAATTGCAGCACATGAATTCCCGGGAAACCCCGGAAGAGATCCGGCTCAGTTACCGGCAGAATTTCTTTTCATTTGAGTTTTCGGCGCTGGCGTTCAATCTGCCCGAACAGGTGCGCTTCCGGTATCGCCTGAGCGGCTTCGATCAGCAATGGAACGAATCTGGTAATCGCCGGTACGCCGCCTACACCAATATTCCCGGCGGAGATTACGTATTCCAACTGGAGGCCACCAATAATGAAGGTAATTGGAACCACGAAGCCCTGGAAGTACCCATGCACATAACCACGCCCTGGTGGAAATCCCTGTGGTTCTGGTTCCCCTCGGGATCTTTTGCCGCGATGGCAATGGTGTTTGCCGTGCGCTGGCGCATCCGGCAGGTGCGGGAACAGGAAAAGATCAAATCCGAGTTTGATAAAAAGCTGGTGGCAACGGAATTACACGCGCTCCGGGCACAAATGAACCCGCACTTTATTTTCAACTGCCTGAACAGCATCGATTATTACATCATCAAAAATGAAACGGAAAAGGCATCGGACTACCTCAATCGTTTTTCGCGGCTGATCCGTCTGATCTTACAAAACTCCCGGGCCGAATACGTGAACTTAAAGGATGAACTGGAAGCCCTGAAATTATACATGGAAATGGAAAGTCTGCGTTTCGACGATCGTTTTGAATACGTGGTCCGCATCGGATCGGGACTGCAACTGGACAATCTGGAGATTCCGCCATTGCTCCTGCAACCCTACGTGGAAAATGCCATCTGGCACGGATTGGCCAAAAAATCCAACGGCAAAAACCGACTGGATCTGACCATCACCCGCCGGGACAATCTTCTGTACTGCCGCATAGAAGACAACGGTATAGGCCGCGAAGCCGCCCGCCGGATGAAGTCGGCCAGTACCGGCAAACACCGTTCGATGGGCATGTACCTGACCCGGGACCGGCTCCACCGGATCAACCGCATGCACAATTCCAAAGCGGACGTGGAGATCACCGACCTGAAAGACGAGCAGGGAACTGCTCTCGGAACCCGCGTAGACATCATAGTCCCCATCCGCTAAACCGGTCTGACACCCAAAACCTCAAACACTGACACCTGAAAACCTGACACCTGACACCTCAAAACCTGACACCTGAAAACCTGACACCTGACACCTCAAAACCTGACACCTCAAAAACCCTAAAATCAAAAACATGATCACCGCAGTAATTATCGACGACGAACGCCACAGCGTAGAAACCCTGGCCTGGAAACTGGAAAAGCACTGTCCGGAAGTACAAGTCAGCAGCACGTTTACCGATCCGGTAGAGGGACTGGAATTCCTGCAGGAAACCAAACCCGATCTGCTTTTTCTGGATATTGAGATGCCGCGACTCAACGGTTTCGAGCTCCTGAAAAAGATCGTACCCATACCCTTTGATGTGATCTTTACCACTGCCTACGATGAATTCGGGGTAAAAGCCATCAAGTTCAGTGCTCTCGATTATCTGCTGAAGCCGGTACAGGTAGACGAGTTGAAGACCGCTATCGAGAAGCACCGGCAGAAGGTCAATACCCAACTCACCAGCACCCAACTGAAAGTCCTGTTCAGCAACATCCAGGAAGAGAAACAGGGGCGGCCGGGCAAGATCGCACTGGCCACCAAAGAGAGTATTGAATTCGTATTCCCGGAGGAGATCATCGCCTGCTCTTCGGATAGTAATTACACCATGGTCTATCTGGAAAACGGCCGAAAAAAACTAATCTCCCGTACCCTGAAAGACATCGAGGAACTGCTCAGTGAATACCAGTTCTTTCGGGCCCACCATTCCCATTTGGTGAATCTCCGGCACGTAAAGGAATTCGTCCGCAACGACGGGGGGTATCTCATTATGAGCAATCAGATGACGCTGCCGGTTTCGCGCAGCCGGCGGGAGGAATTGTTGAAGCAGTTTTGAGCATTACGTTCGGATCTTTCCGGGGGATACCGACCATAGCGCTCTTGGTTAAAATTTCAGCTGTTCATTTTTATCCCATAATCCCCAGTAGGCCCCGACATCCCCTTCTCCTCCTACTTTCCAGGATTCATCGAAGGAAGAGAAATAGAAGAGGTCAATGTTGTTTTCGGCCACCCATTGCTGGATCGTGAGGAAATACTTCAGGGCATTGAGTTTCGAAGGTGCGGCATCATCCAGGCCCGTTCCCTGGCTGGGCCAACCGGTTTCGGTGATGATCACCTGCTTCCCCTTGCCTGCATGTAGTGCCTGGTAGTACATTTGCTTGATGTGGATAAAGGAGTAATCAATGTGGCTACCTTCCCAGTACGGATAACAATTGGCCAGAATGATATCGCAGGCGGCAGTGATCTCGGGGCGCATACTGAATTCATAATACGCATCGACATAACCTACCGGGACACCGGGGAGTTCCGTTTTTACCCGGTTGATATAATTCAGCAATACTGCTTCGGTCAGATCTTCCCGGTACAGCACTTCGTTCCCCACCGCGGCGATATCCACATAACCGGCTTTTGCCAGCTTGATCAATCCGGCGATCTCCTGCTCATTCAGGGATTCATCTTTTCCCAACCAGGCCCCAACCAGCGTTTTCAGTCCGAATTCCCGGGCAATGACCGGGATCAGCTCGTTGCCTTCGATACAGGAAAAGGACCGTACCCATTCGGTGTGGGGAGCGATAATGGCCATCCGCCGACGGATCTGACTTTCGGTCAGGATGGAGCCGGGTTGCTGGCCATCTTCGTACGCGCTGTAGCACAGTCCGTGTAATCCTTCCTCCAAAACTTCCAGGAACAGCTCGTGGGTCTCCTGCTCCGACTTATGATTCAGGTCGACTCCTTTAGCCAACCATTTTCGTCTTGATCTGTAGGACATAGTTTTATCTTTTTACAGTCTTGTCTTCGATGTATTTGATATCTGGCTCTTCCTCACTTTTTCCGGAAAAGCACGTGTAAACGGTTCGATCCACCGCTGATTCTCCGTTGATCCGTGAATTCAGGGTATCCGTTTGGTATTAAGAAGGACTGATCACTTCGGGACGGGCTGCCCGTTTATCCAGTTCGGCCCGGATCTCATTGGAGCGTTCTTCCGTGACATCGTAATCACGCATGACGTAAATAGCGATCAGGGTACCCAGAATAGGCAAACCGGAATAGAAGGCCCGCAAACCCAAAATAGCGCCCTCCGTCTGGGTAGCAGCATTAGGATCAAAACCCACTACTGACAAGATGGCCCCGCTGAGTAGTCCGGCAATAGCGAATCCGAATTTTACCATCCACCAGTAGATAGCTCCGAAGATACCTTCCCTTCTTTTGCCCGTATTCAGTTCGTCCAGATCGAGCACATCTGCAGTCATGGACATCATCAGGGTGAAAAGACTGCCGATCCCGAAAGAGAAGAACGGCAAGGCAAATACGAACATATAGGGTTTGCCCGGAACAAACAGGAACCAGAGCAGAATGTACCCCACTATGGACAATCCCTGGGAAAGCACAAAGGCTCTTTTTTTACCCATGGTTTTGGACATTCTGGCTACGATGGGAATAACCACAAAGGTGGTCACCAACGCTCCCAGGCTACCAAAAAGTGTCGGCCAGATCCCGGCTGCTCCTGCATCTCCGTTGAACAGATAGTATACGATGATAAAGAAAGAAAAGGCCGCGATCGTATTGAAAGCGTTGAAGATAAAAAAGGTGGCGATGCAGAGTTTCCGGAACGGTACTACTTCAAAGGCCTCCTTGAATCCCCGGAGTATTTCCTTCAGGCTTTTCCCCGTATTTTTCAGGGTCAGCGGAGAATAATCCTCGTTTAAGGTTGACTTGCTTTTAATAAAAATGGCCGGTACCATGGCAAAGAGCATACAAACCACTCCGACATATATGGCCAGTTCCCGGGTAGCTACATCCGCGGATTCGAACCAGCCCTGGTCGTACATGATCACCCAGAACCAGGGCGCGATCACCCAGGCCCACTGCCCGATCCACTGGGCGATAGCCATGATATTGGTCCGCTCGTGGAAGTCATTGCTCATTTCATAGCCCATAGCCACGTAGGGCACGCTAAAAATGGTCAACCCCAGATAAAAGGCAAAAGACCAGAGCAGGAAATAGGTGAAGTTGTAATTAATCCCGTTCTCCCGGTAAAGCTGCCACATGATGATAAAGGAAACGCCCATAATAACCGCTCCCAGCATGACGTACTGTCGGCGGCGCCCCCAGCGGGAGCGGGTATTATCCGATATGAAACCCATGATCGGATCCGTGATCGAATCGAATACCCGGGGCAAAAAGAACAGAATTCCCCACATCCAACCCGGGAACCCCAGATCCTGCACTAACACGACCATAAATATGCCCAGTACGGCGGGAAACATCTGATTGGCCAGCATACCAATTCCAAAAGCTACTTTTTGTCCGAATGAGACTTTACCGGTAGTTGTAGACATAATATTAATTTTGTGTTGATATCAAGATAGTTTGAATTGCCTGTCCCCGGATCGAAAGCCTCCGGCTGGCCTCACCCAAAATCAGGTGAAAGCCTTGCGGAGTTTCTCCTTCATTTAGCACGACGGCTACCAGGGAACCATCCGGATTTTTTGCAGCTGTCACCTGCAATCGCTCCTGCGTATTTTCAAAATCGATACGTTGCGCTCCCGGACGGATATAGCGGCTAAAATGGGACAGGGTATAGTAGATCGGTGTAAAATAAATTTCATCATTTTCCGGGTCGACAATTACCGGAGCCACACACCAGTTGCGGGACCAGTTGGGACCGCCCTTCCGATCCAGGACCATGTTCCAGTCAATCCAACCGTCCACCCAGTTATTGAGACAGCCGATGATATCGCGGGCGTAGCGATATACCGGTACGTATTTGGGATGCAGATATTTGTCCGCTTCCGGGGCCCAGTCCCACCCCCAATCCGTGGCTTCCCGGGACCAGTACCATTGGTCATCCTGCCATCGGGGTACTTCCGCATCGACACAGGCCTCCGACTGAATGAGGTGTTTATCGGGAGCAGCGGCATGAGCGTACTGAAGATTATCCGGAAAGAATTCGTAGGTACTGGCGTACCAATGCACGGCAGTGCCGGCAAAGTAGGATGCGGCGGCATCGTCCCCGTACATCGTATTTACCCATTCCCGTAACTCCTCTCCCCTATTCTGATCGTAGCCCAGTATCTTCACCTCGTGGCCGTCAGCCCGCAGCCGGGGGCCTAGATGCCGGCTCACAAAATCATTCATTTCGCGGGGGGTGTAATGCATACTTTCCCAGTTACAGTCATTGCCCAGGGGTTCGTTTTCAACGGTGATCCCCCAGATGGGGATACCCGCCTCCCGGTATGCCACCAGATATTTGGAAAAGTACAGGGCCCAGGTCTCGTAGTATTCCGGTATCAGTTTGCCACCCCGCCAATCGTTATTATCCTTCATCCAGGGCGGCGCCGTCCAGGGTGAGGCAATGATCCTGAAGCCGTCTTGGGAAACGGCCATGGCGTCTTTGATCATGGGAATGAGGTCTCTGCGGTCCTCGTCAATGGAAAAATGTTCCAGCGTTCTGTCTCCCGGAACCGGAGCATAGGCATAATTTCGGATCGAGAAATCACAGGAATTGATATGCGTCCGGGTCAGAGCGTATTTTGCCCCGCTTTCTCCAAAATAGGCCTCCAGTATTCGTGTACGGTTTTCCGGGCTCAGCCGGTTAAGCAAATAGGCTGAAGCCTGGGTAAAAGATCCGCCGAAACCGGTGATGGTCTGAAAAGTCTTTTCCGTTTTTAATCGTATAGTTCCCGCAGTATCGGCTGTACAGCATTCCGTGATCCGCTGCAACTGGTGACCGTTCGCAGCGGTTTCGTAGACCTCTACGGCAAGCTGATCCTCCTTTACTTCAGAACAGACTGGCAACATGGTAGCGGACATTAGCAGGAAAAAATTAGAGTTAAGGATCTCTATGAGTTACGCTTTGATTTATTTTTTCAAGGGTGGTACCTCTACTGCCGAAAGCATTTCTTCCCGATCGCCGTTGAAGGTTTTCCCAATGGAGTGCCCTCCCCGGCTCAAACCTTCAAAAACCCCTTTATCCACCAGCTCCCACAAAGCGAATTTTGCCTGACCGTTGATATCAAACAGGCCAAAATGGTTTTCCGATCCCCCGGGGTTATTGGCATCCTTCCACGGCTCGTCAAAGGCTTCAAAGTAGAAACAGGCGATGCCCTCCGCATTGGTCCAGGACCTGATCTTATGGTAGTACAAAGCCGATTTATATTCATCCGTTGCTTTGGAGCCCGTAGGTCCGTAGAACTCATTCGATGAACTGGCCCAACCGGTCTCCCCGATATGAATGGGCTTTTCTACTCCCAGACTTTTTATGTAGTCCGCCGTATTCCGGTACTGCGTTATCGCATAATCCCGCGCCCTTTCCATGGCCTTTTCGATCTTTTCCAGTTTCGGCAGCTCAGCTTCTTCTGCAAGTACGCCCCAGAATGCCGGATTGTAGTGGGTATCGTGCATCGGATATGTATGCATGGATATGTAGTCTACCGCATTGACCAATTTTTCCAGGTCATCCGTGTGGTATTCGGGATCTCCTCCTCCCCAGGAAGCAAAATTGTCGGAGCTGGTGATCCACAAGTCCGCGGGCAGGTTGCCGGATCGTTTTAGTTCCTGCAGATGATTCACCCATTTCAGGATCACCCAGGGTTGCACATAGTAGCTCGCCGCCCATTTTACCATCGCTTCATTCCCCACGGCGATCACTTTGACAATGTCCGGATACTGAACGGCCAGGTTGACGGCCCTTTCGATCTCCGCCGCATTATGCTCAGCATCTTCCCCCTCGTGATCCGGTTGGGCGGTCCAGGCATTTTTACAGTCGATCCAGGCGCCCAGCATGACGTACATTTCAAATGACGGGTCTTCCTGTTTCAACGCCCGAATGGCCTCCAGCACCGTGGAAGCGTGTTTGAGTTTGGTATTGTAGGTACGGAGGATCCGGATATTCATGGCCGCGAGGATCTTCATATCCTCTTTCAGCTCCGCCACCGTGGGTTGTTCCTCGCGGCTCAGTCCGCGGTATCCGCCATAGGCTATGGCCTGATAGTTACTGTTCCCTAAAATGTCTTTTGCCGTCACTTCTTTTTTCGTTTGTTTTGGATCTTGATCGGTTGCAGGTTGGTCCTGGTTGCAAGCCGGACCGAGGATCGCGAGTATGGCCATCGCCCACGCCATCCTGACTGTTGTAAAGATTTTCAATCGGCTACTCATAACAGCTCATTTTCTTTTAAGCTGACCACTATCCGGTCGAAAGCTCCGGACCTCCGGAATATCTGCCGGGCGGTAGCTTGGTCCAGACTAAGTGCCTCTAGGTTGGTGGTACTACCATCGGCGTGTATGATCTCCATTGCATTGGTTTGGCCAAGCCGGTACACCACGGGGATCTGACAGTAGGTAAAGCAGAGCGATCCGGGTTCCAGGGATAGCTGTTTTTGTTCCTGTTGCAGATCAATGTAATGGAAGGAGCCTGCTGCTTCCAGGAATTCCTCCCGCCGGAGCAGTACCGGCCGAAAACCTAAGTGGCCATTTTCTACCACAACCCCCAATTCTCCAAAACGACTTAAAATATCTTCCTTGACCTGCCCGGTCATACCCGGTTGCTGGGCACCTTTACCGGCGGGTGTATGCGAATAAGGATCAGTGGGGAAAGCGCCGTAAAGCGCAGGAGATTTGTGAACACCAATCCCCTCGTTGATCTCATAATAGTGGGCGATCAGCTGCCCTTTTACTGCTTTATCCGCATTTTCCGCCATAGCTTTCAGACAACATTCCTGAACCGCCAGCTGTAGTTTCGACACCATGTGCCAGTAGATGGAGCCCAGGCCTTCGTAACCAAAGAAGGTACCCGATCTGCCGGTAAAGGATTTGTGATCGAAGACCTGCTCAAATATATCGAGCACCTGCTGCTTTTCCCGGGCGACAAGCGGTACGTATTCCGCCTGGGTTAGCTTTTCCAGGCTACGTTTCAGGTCGCCGGCATTTTTAAAATCTCCGTTGAAATGATATTTACCGTTAACATCTCGACTTATGATCCCCCGGTGGTCGTTTTCAATCAGGGTACGGAGCAAAACAGAACTATCGACGGATGATCCGGGGATCACGTTCTTTTCCGTGAAGCGGGGCAAATCCTTATTCGGGTACAGCAGATAACTGTATTGATCTTCCCGGAATAGCCGGCTGGCTTTCAACGCGTCCAGTACCTCCAGGGCTTCCTCTGACGAAAGGTATCCCGAGCTCAGTACGGCCACCTGACCCTCCAGCATTTCGCTTAGGTGGCCGATAGCGATCTCTTCCGGATGTACTACGGTCATCAGATTGTAGGCGTGGTACAGGTGATCCGGCCTTTTATTTGCCGCTATGGAGTGTTCCAGATACTGAAGACTTAGATCTACGAAGGACCGAAGATCCTCCAGTTTCAGCGGTTCCTTCCGGCCGGAGAATGCTTTCCGGTAAATGTGAAGGCGATAAGCACTGGCGGCCTGCCCCAGACCGTCCAGAATGGTTTTGCGGTCCTGATCGTTGATCCGTCCCGATAACAGATGCCGGGAGTTTTCCAACGCAGCGGCCATTGCTTCGAAGCAGGTGAGTAATTCCGTAGAGATCGCAACGGTGTCCAGTTTCGAGGCCGCCAGTAACGGTTTGAAGAAATGCAGAAAACGCCGCAGGTAGTAGAGGGTGACCATTGATACGCCATTACCAACCAAGGCATTGTTCGCATCATTCCACTCGGGGCGCTGGGTATTCATCCAAATGCCCCCTTCCGGAATAAAGTTGGATAGCTTGGCCAAAAGAACGGCCAGCATCTTTTCCACAAAATTCACCTGATATATGCTTCCGTCCTTAGTTTCCAGCAGCGCACCGTCCGCGCCGATGGCTGCTCTCTTTTTTCGGATCTCGTGGTCGGACTGCTGGTCGAACTCAATTGTATCTTTCGGATCTTTCAGGATATCCTCGTAAGGGCGAATGCGGTACGGCACGTTCGCGTAAACAAAAACGGCGTCTCCGAAATAGCTTTCCAGTTTAGCCGGTGCGGACTTTTCCAGAAATTCCAGAAACTTCAGGAGATAGATGATCTGGTGATCCCCCCAGTACCCGATGTACGACCAGGGATCGTCGGGTTCAATGGTTTCCCAGTCAAATCCGCCTTTGGTCACGCGGTACGGATTGTAGCCGTCAAAAGTAGTGGCGTTGAGGAATTTGTAGATCATGCTTTCGATGAACTCCGGATAGGAAAAAGCCAGGGCTTCCCAGTTTTGGAAAATGTCCCGCCAGTTTCCCTCGTAATCCAGGATCTTGGATCCGTCCACTTCACTGCGCGTATTTATGGAAAACTTATTCCAGGGCCGGCTGGGATCGCCGTGTCTGCGACTGAATTTCAACGGCATATACTCCAGCGATAACCGTCGGAAATGATCATCTTCGCTATTGTGGGCCAGATGTTGGAGGTCAAAAAGGGTAAATACTGCCGGTAAGTCGGCCAGGATCTTTTCGGAAGCCCGGAAAACAGCATGGTTGGCTTTAGTCAGGTATTGCAGGAAATCGGCCCGTTCGATCTGGTAATTATGATCAAATATTCCGCCCCGCATGATATTAAATAGCGTGTTGGAAAAATGGCGGGTATCCCGATATTTATCAGCCGATAATTGCAGACCATCCGCAGCGCCCACCAGCCTGATCAGGCGAGCGGTACCGGCCGCGATATCCTGTATTACTTGCTGCGCCAACTGGGCATCTTGCCGGATTTTGGTCGTAATATCGGCGATGTAAGCGTGGTCTTTACTGACATCCGCAATGAACATCCAATCTTTTTCAGCCTGGCCGGAAAGGGTAATTTCGGTTTGGATAAAGTAGGCCCCTTTTTCGGCCCGTACATCAATTTCCTCCTGCATCTTTGCGCCCTTCCGAAAGTCGTTAAGCTGACGGGAAGACAACAGGTAGGTAGGGTCCTTAAAACCGGATGACCAGACTACATTGGCTTTTAAGGCTTCACTCGGTTCGGCCTTATCTACAATAATGGCGCTGAGGGCATAGATCCCCAGACCACTCTCTTTTTCCAGTTCGCTCTTCTTATAGGCATCGACCAGGTTACTGGATCGCATTTGCAATTCACTGGCCACGCCGTAGGGCATGATGTTCTGAATGCCGTCCAGCAGTTCGATCTTAACTGCTTCCTGCGCATGATTGATGAGAGTGGAACGTTTCACAAAACCGAATTGGTCACTGGAATTCCACTGGTAGCGAAAGGTCAGCTGCAGATCATGGTTAATCTCCTCGAATATGATCTTATTGCCGTATTCATTTTTGTACAAGTTCCGGCTCAGACGGTGGCGACCGACGTAGCGGTCGGAAAAGGGTTCCCAGGGCTCGAATTGGTCCTTACGGTGTATCCGGAATATTGTTTTACTTCCCGTCAGATCGGCAGATTCACTGATCTTATCATCCGTGTAGTACGGGAACAAAGCATATTCTGCGTTTCTGCGTCCGGCGCTCATCCCTCCATTGCTGGATATAAACAGCCAGTGATCGGAGTCACTGACGATACTCATGAAAAAGGGGCGCATGCTATCGCTATTCGAGATCTTGTAATAGGTTTCGCCCTGGATTTCTACCCGGCTTATTTCGGATTTGACTGTCATTCTTACGATTTCAAATAAGATGAATTACTGAAAATAGCTCATGTGCGATCTATGGAAATAATCTGGACAGGCAGCCAGAGATCTACTGATATGCTGATCAGGGTGAATCATGCGAATCAGAAGTTAAAAGTCCCGAATGGACGAGATATAGATAGCCCTCCCAGGACCGCACTCCGGATACCATTTATTTCATGGATCTGTTGTATCTTAATTAGCTTCCCGGTATACCCTCACGTAGTCCACCAGCATGGTTTGGGGAAACGTGGTTTCCTGAGCCGGAAAGCCTACATAATTTCCGCCAACCGCCACATTGAGGAGCATAAAGAAAGGCTGGTCAAATACCCACTCCGCCCGGGAATCTCCAGTACTACTTTCGCGGTAGATGATATTGCCGACTTCCTCCTCCCTTATCTGTTGATAGACTACGTCATCCACGTAGAAGTTGAGGAAACCCTCTCCCCATTCCAGCGCGAAGACATGAAAATCCGTATCGAAACGGCCATCCGGGAGCGCATAGCTTTTGGTGATGGGAGAACCGCCGGAATAACCGGGCCCGTGCACCGAACCGTGGATGATATTAGGTTCCTGCCCCCGGTATTCCATGATGTCAATTTCCCCGCACTGAGGCCAGGGTTCCGTTTCAATACTTGCACCTAACATCCAGAAAGCCGGCCAGATACCCGGGCCCCAGGGCATTTTGATCCTGGCTTCAAAACGACCGTAAGCCTGTTCAAACCGGCCCTGCGTTTTCAAGCGCGCTGAGGTGTAGGGAGCTCCCGCGTAGCTTTCCCGCCGGGCGGTGATCGCCAGATTTCCATTCCCGTCCAGGGAAACGTTTTCCGGTCGATCCGTATAGTACTGGAGTTCGGCATTTCCCCAACCGTCGCCATTGGGTCCTCTTCCGGTTTCCAGTACCCAGTTGGAGGCGTCCGGGAGCTGACCGGCTGGTCCGTCGAAGTCATCGGACCAGGTCAGTTGCCAGTTGCGATCGGTCAGTAGGTCATCGTCATTATCACAGGCAGAGAAAGCAAAGAACAATACGAATAACCAGCTCATTTTTCGCAACCAGCGGTTATTCCCTTTTTTATACAGAGGTGTCATGATCATTAGGAATTGGTGTTAAACAATGCGTCTGAATTACTTATGGAAATAAACATTATCCACGTAGACGGTCGTGGCACCGATCGGTTGCCCGACCAGGATATACTGTGCCATATTCGATCTGGTCGTAAGCCCCACGAAGTCATCCAACGGAATGTCGTAGCTGATCCACTGGCCCTGTGCCGGCGCCTCAAAGTTGATCTGGTGTTCAACATCATCACCACCGCCGAAAGCGCCGTCCGCACCAAAGTCCACTAGCTTTATTCCGAAGAAGGTAAAGTCTGACGACCAGACATCGATATGGAAATACGTCATTCCGGATGCATCTATCGGATTGGCTACCGTTTCAATCCCGACAAAGTCCAGATTAGAATACTTCTTCACGGCATTGCCCGCTACACTTACGTCCTCCAGCATCGCAGCCGACCAATCCGTGCGCCAGGTATCTACCGCCACGTTCGAATAGGCTTCACTGAACAAAGAGATCACATCAGAGGCATCCTCGGTGGGCGTGGGTGCCGCCAGACCGGGTTCCGTAGCATTATTGCCCCCTTCGCTGTTGTAGAAGTAGACATTGTCCACATATACCGTAGTAGTTCCCGTTGGTTGCCCCACCAGAATATACTGGGCGATATTTGATCTGGTTGTAAGGCCGGCGAAATCGCTCAACGGAATGTCGTAGCTGATCCATTGGCCCTGCGCCGGAGCCTCAAAGTTGATCTGGTGTTCAACATCATCACCGCCGCCGAAAGCGCCGTCCGTACCAAAGTCCACTAGCTTTATTCCGAAGAAGGTAAAGTCCGGCGACCAGACATCCATACGGAAATGAGTCATGCCCGATGCATCTACCGTATTGGCTACCGTTTCAATCCCGACAAAGTCCAGATTGGAATACTTCTTCACGGCATTGCCCGCCACACTTACGTCCTCCAGCATCGCAGCCGACCAATCCGTACGCCAGGTATCCACCACTACGTCGGCATAGGCGTCACTGAACAGAGCGATCACCTCCGAGGCCGCTTCCGTGGGTTGGGGAGCCGATACGGCGGGTTCCATACCTCCACCGCCGGTTTTGTAGAAATAGATATTATCGAGATAGATATTGCCATTTCCGTCAAATTTGAGCTGGATCACATCGGTCAGATCCACCGGAGCAAAATCCGACAACGGAATATCGACACTTGCCCAGCCGGTGGTCGGCACCGGTAGCGCATAGGCCGTTTCTACGGGCCCTCTACTGATCAGAAAGGTATTGAGTCCGGATGAATTGGCGGTCCAATAGTCAATGTGCAGGAACTCCATGCCGGATACATCCTGATTGCTACCCAGCTGAATACCCTGGTAGTTCAGACCGGAATACAACAAGGTATTGTTACCGGCGATATCTACCTGCGAAACAACCGTAGCCTGGCCCCAATTGGGATTCAGGTCGGTGCCCTCAATATTCGAATAAGCATCACTGAATACGGAAAGTACATCCGAGGCCGCGGCCGTAGGCTCAGGAGCCGCTTCGGCAGGTTCGGCTACCGGAACTACACCGGCCTGATAGAAATAAACATTATCGACAAACAGATTGGGGAGGTCCCCGGAAAGCACCAGTTGTGCAATATGGTTCCGGTTAGCCAGGCCGGTAAAATCAGACAGGGGAATATCCAGGCTAACCCAGGACCCGGTAGTCAGGGTCGGACTGGTAAAGGTGAGTTCGTGGGAGGAATCATCCCCGCCGTCAAAATTGCCGTCGGCACCGAAATCCACCAGCAATACCTTGAAGGTAGCCGGAGGTGCGGTCGGGTCCGGCGTCCAGATATCAATATGGAAATGGGTCATTTCCGACGCATCAATCGGAGCTGATTCGGTCAGTATGCCCACAAAATTTAAGTTATTGTATCGTTTGAGGTCGTCCTCACCGATCTTCACGTCGCTTACTTCTGCGGTTGAAAATTGCCAGAATGGATTCCAGGTATCTACGGGCACGTCATCGTAGGCATTACTGAACAGGGAGATCACGCTGTCCTGTCCCACGGTGGGCACGGGTGCAGCGGTAGCCGGCAGCAAAGGATCACCACTGGATTCAATAGTTAAGGAACCGGTAGCTTCCAGGTCGCCCAGCGTAGCGGTGATCACCGTATTTCCGGCATCCAGAATGGTTACTTTACCGGTCTCATCCACCGTAGCTACGCCGGAGTTGGAAGAGGTGAACGTTAAATAAGCTGCGCTGATATCTACGGACTGATCAATGCCGGTTGGCAGATTGGCCGTATAGGAAATTTCACCAATGTTAAGCTGGTTTCCGGTTTCAGCGGTGATGCTCTGATCCTGTCCGGCGAGTATGCGCACGCCCGGGCGGGCCAGGGTGCTCAGGTTCTCAAATTTAACTTCATCGATCCAGAAGGTATAGCCTTCTCCGTCGTCCGGACTATCCACGTAATAGAACATGCCGTTCTCCTCGGTTAATTTGGAGGCATCGGCGATGGGGATATAATACTTTTTCCAGTTTGTAGTCACGGGTATTTCCTTTATAGCGGACCGGTATTTTTCCGATTGAAAGGTAAAACCGAAACCCAGCTCATCTACGTCAACCGATTCGCTGGCCTTTGCCCAGAAAGTCAGCACATTATAACCGGAAAGGTCCCGGGCCACATCGGTGAAAAAGATGCCCGCAGCGAAACCACCACCCGGATCATCCGCATCGGGTATATCGAATCGCATAACGGCGGAATTGTTATAGCCTTCATCATCTACCACGTTGAAAGCGGTGGTTTTGGATCCTCCGAAAGCAGCGTAATTCAGACCGGAACTGAATCCGTCAATAAATACTTCTGCTGTGGTTGGAAAGGTAGCCAGTTCCAGTTCGTCCAGGTCCCGGGTGCAGCTGAAGCCACCTACCAGGATAAGCGCTGCGAACAGTGTCTTTATGGGATAGTTATATTTTTCGAGAATTGTCATTTTCAGAGATTTTATAGTTTACCGGCCAATATTGAAGTGTACATACGTTCTGATCTCCCATTCCCGCCCGTTATCAAATCCGGGGGCCAGAGGATCACAAACCAGATCCCCGGCTGCATCAAAGGTAGTGGTGGGGCAGTAACGAGGTGAATACTGGTTGAGAGAGCGCCAGGTCCAGCGTACACCGGCACGGGTATTGGGTAAGTCGAACCATTTGGGCTTGCCCACGGTCGTGGACAGGTCCAGGGTCAACTGGAGGGGGAAGGTCAGGTTAAAATCACGGTGGTAATCAAACGGTCCCCAGTCGTTGACCTTTACCATGGAGGTGAGCTTCATTCGATGGTAGATCAACCGGAGATCCGTACCGAAGCGTTGGATCAGCCTCGGATCACTACCGTTAGCCTGAGCATTCCCGCCGTAAGCATTGACAATAAACCCAAATTCAGGACTGAGTTTCGACACCGCCCGGGCGTGGACCTCCCAAAGGTCCTGAGCGGGAGGTGCTCCCGGGAAGGCAAAAAGCGTACGACCGTCCGCAAAAATACCGATACCGGCATCCTGGGTAGTTGGTAGGTGGCGATATACGAAGCCGGCACTAAGGGCCAGGGGCGCATCTTCCATCAGGTCATTGTCCCAGTCGTACATCCAGGTGCCGGGGGTCGGGTCGTAGGTAAACAGGATCTCTCCCGCAACGGTTTCCCGGTTCTGGCGCACGGAGAAGGGATCATCGAGTATGTTCCGGGGTCTTCCCGGAGCCGCCACATCAAAGGGTATGGGGCCCACCACCGGTTTTTGCCACAAGAAGTTCGGGGCAATCTGAAAATCACCGATCAGGTAAGTAAAGCCGGTCAGGAAGTTGAACTGGTTACCGCTTCCACTGTCTTTCAGGCGCCAGCCGGTAAAGGTTCGGGTATAATCGGCGCCTCCATTTGCGACCAATCCCATAGCGGCGCCCTGAGCGTACCAGTTGACCGGACCGGAAGAGTACGTGAATTTCACCTTTCCGCCCCAGGTATCTTTCGCCTGGATCTCATCCTGGTAAACGGCTTCCTGTCCGCGGGAATCGTCCGCATCAGCTACGATCTGAAACCGTCGGCCGACCAGGGGCTGGCCTCCCCAGATACCACCCAGTTCGACTCCGATGGGTCCCACTTTGGTTTTGGCATGCAGGGTTGCCCGGCGGGTCTGGGGCATCGGCACGGCAAAGGAACTTACCGATGGTGCGGGTTCGTCGATGTCTTCGTGGAAAATACCCGTCAGGTTGATCTTACCTAGCTGGCGCGAGTATTTGACCAGCACCGCCGGGTTGGCACCCCACCAGAGCTCCGGGCCAAAAGCTACTTTCAGGCCCCGGAGTGACTTCTTGCCTTCCGCTTCAAAACCAAAGGGAGCATTTCCGTTATAAATATCAATGTTGGGTCCATAATTAGCTTCCGGATAAAGTCCGAAAAAGTCTCCTTCGTAGCCCCAATGGTAATGTCCGGTCCGGTAGAAGCCATTGATGTTGTACCACTTGTCATTCCAGGCAAAATCAGCGCGATAAATGCTAACCCGGTTGAGCGAGGTGATGGGCAGGTTTCCCTGGTTGGTATTTACGGATCGGGTTCGTCCCCTATTTTCGTAAAAGATCTCATTGATCGGATTTTCGGCCACTCTACCGAGTGCGTTGAAGGATACATTGAAGCGGACACTGTTGGTCGGATTGGCCTCCACATCTACGAAAAAGGATTGCATGTGGTCGAAACCCAGTTCATCCGGATACCGCAATACATCGGGATCCGCTTCCTTTGGAGTACTGATGTTTTTCCCGCCGGTGGTGAAGGTGGTCAATTCTGCCCGCAATCCGGCGATCCTCACTTTTTTCAACTGTTCACCGTCGAGAGCGGCCTGATCGCCCCGGGCCTGTAATACCGCCTCGGTTAGGGATATCTGGCCGAAGTGCTCATCGATGGTGGACAGGCTTACCCCACTGGCAAATGGATCCAGCAAATGCACTTCCTTGAGCGCGTAATAGGCCGCACGGGGGTAAAGATCGTAAAGACCCCGTGCGTTGGTCGGCCCCTTGGCGCAAATACCGAACCACTCTTCGTTCATGTTATTTTCACCGGCTACAAAGTCGCTTTGGTAACCGCCGTTAGACCAGGAGGCGTTGTTGTCGTGAACATCCAGATTGGTAGTTTGTCCGAATTTCCACCACCCGTCACTAAACTGGAAGGTGAATCCACCGAGTGAATTCCCAACTTTACCCATGCCCGCTGCATTCTGGTAGATCTCCTGCCAGTTCCCGACCATATAATAGGCCTGGGACCTCTGATCTTCCTCGTTTTCAACGGCATTGAAGGCATCGGCACCGAATTCCGTAAACATGATCGGCATATCCAATTCGTCCTTCACCCTTTGGAAAGCATCTCCAAAAGAAACGCCGCGGTACATATTTACTCCGAAGATATCTACATCAGCGCACTCTTCGGCGATGATTTCGGCAAACAACAGATCGCCGTTGCAGATGGCTACCGGATGGGCCTTGTCGATACCTTTCATCGCAACGGTAGCCTCATTAAAGAGCTTGTACATGGCCCGGGCCCGGGCGGTCGACTTTCGGTCCTCCACCGGAATATCTTCCGTTTCGGCACCTTCCCAGAACAGCCCGTAGTTGTTTTCATTACCGAGTAAGTACAGGAGCAGGCCCGGTGTGTTTTTATAAGCCTCTACCATCGCCTGGGTTTCCGAAAGCAATAGTTGTCGGGTTCGCGGGTCTGCATATTCCGTATTGGGTACCCACTCACCGTTCAGCGTTAAACCATACCGGCCAAACGAATGGTTGAGCATGGTGTAGATCCCGTACTTTTCGTAGATGTACTGGATCCATCGGGGCTGGACTCCGGTGTACTGCCGGATGACGTTTACGCCCATATGCTTTAACATGGACATCTCCGTATCCAGAGCGGCCTTGATGATATCATCCGACTGGTTCCAGAGGCTGTACGAAAAATTGGTACCGATCGGGAAATAATCCCAGTTCATACCGTTGATCATGAAATCAGCCCCGTTAACGACCAGTTTCATGCCCTCGTCATTTTTTATAACGCTTACCTGATCGGCCTGGGCCACGGCCGATGTTACAGCTAGAGACAGGATTAGTTGTAAAAGCACGTTCTTCATATGATCATTTTTTGATAGACTTAGTATACCAGCTTGTATTTTTCCTGAAGATCTTATCCGTACCACAATTCCTTCCTCCTGTGATGCTATTTTGATCAAATATAGGCTTATATTGCCTCCACAGGAAAAATAGCGCCTCATCAATTCTTTCGCCATTTTTTTTCACAACTACATCAAAACTGCACATACATCACCATAAAACACTGATAATCAGTTATAATTTATTTTCAATAACTGCACATGAGTTTTTCCCGTCACATCAGCAAGTACATTTTCCGGATTGTCATCCTGTCTTTATTTACCGGACCGGCGCACGCCTTTATCGGTAAATATCCCATTCAAAACTTTACGACATCCGATTATAAAGCCGGTATCCAAAACATTGATTTTGCCCAAAACCGGGACATGACACTGTTCGTTGCCAACAATCTCGGCGTACTCGCTTTTAATGGAAACGAATGGGAAACCCACGCTTTTAAAACCGGGAAAAAACAACGATCGCTCGCATTCGATGATACAACCAATCGACTGTATATTGGTTCACAGGGAGAGTTCGGATTCTTTGAAAAGAATTGGAATTATATTTCGCTGATCAACAAAATACCGGAAGATTTCAAAGAATTTGACGAGGTATGGGATGTCTTTATACTGCATTCTAAAGTCTACTTCTGCACTTTCCAGGGCATTTATGTCTACGACGGCCAGTCTATCAAAGTCATTAGCGTAGAGGAAGGCCTGGACCGATCATTTCTCGTCAATGGGAAACTGTTTACCCAAACTTCACGGGGGCAACTACTGGAAATGAACGGCGACGAACTGACGGCAAGCTATCCGCAGGGGCAAAAAGATCAGATACTGGCCGGGATCATTCCGCAAGATGATGGGTTGCTTTTATTTTATAATTCCGGGACCATCGAATACGCCAATTTCTTCGGCGTGACGAGTGATGAGTATCAGACCCTTAGTGCTGCTTTACAGGGAAAATATGTGAACCATGTATTGCAACTTTCCGACAGCCGGCTGGCCATTTCCACCCAAACTGCGGGTTTGTTCCTCTACGATCTGCAGCAGCAAACCATGGAGCACATCACCAAACAGGACGGGCTCCAGACCAATGCCTGTTTACGGGCTTTCCAGGATTTTGCCGGAGACCTGTGGGTGGGCATGCAAAACGGGCTGGCGATCATTGACATCAATTCTCCCATTCGCCTGATCAACCAGGAGATAGATATTCAGGGTAGCGGATACGAAGCTTTTGAAACCGATGGCGGCACTTATTACACGACTTCCAACGGCATCTATTTTTCGGAGCGGGGGGCCGCAAAAAGTATCTTCCTTAGCGGTACCGAAGGGCCTGCCTACGGAATGCAGGAGATCAGCGGCAAGCTTTACGCCGGGCACCATACCGGATTGTTTATTCTGGAAGATCGCACCGCCCGCCGTGTGGCCGCTACCGACGGACTTTGGCAAATAAAGCCACTGCATTCGCAGCCCGGATACGCAATTGGGGGCACCTATTCGGGGCTGTACCTTTTTCAGGTTAATAAAAATATGGAACTGGAGGCCGTGCAAAAGATCGCCGGCTTTAATGAATCAAGTCGTTTCTTCGAAGAAGATCAAAAGGGAAGGATCTGGGTTGGTCAGTTCTATAAAGGACTTTACCGATTGCAGCTCGAAGAGCAATTAACGAGTGCTACGGTTAAAAAAATATCGGTCGCGGAGGAGCTTCCGATCAATGAACAGATCATACTCAGTAGCTGCAATAATGAGATCCAGATAGCCACCAGATCCGGAATCTACAAGCTGGACCAGACGAGCGACCGGATCGTAAGATCAGACTTCCTCTTTGACGAAATTGGCCCCCAGCCCGTTTATCTGCTGGTGCAGGACCGGCAGAAAAACATTCATGTCTATGCGGATAACAAAGTTGGATACTTCCGGCAGATCAGTGCCAGTAATTACCAATATATCCCTTCTTCCCTTTTCCAGTTGCGGTATTCTTTCAACAACGACCTGCTACATATTTCGGTAAATACCAGTAAGGGGGTTTTGTTTAATGCCAATGAGGGCTTTATATTTTACGATCCGGCACTGGAAGGACGAACCTTACCGGAGAATCCACTGGTGATCAGTAGGGTGTATAGTGTAACGGAAGACAGCGTTCTCTATTCCCGAAAACCTTTTGCATCAAAGCCTGACCGCCCCGTAGAGTTAGCCATAAAACAAAAAACAAAGGTGCTGCAGTTCCACGTAGAATCTTTTCAGTTCCAGGATGTCAATAACCAGCAGTTTCGATATTATCTGAAAGGCTTTGATGAAGACTACGGGCCCTGGACCAATTCGACTACCAAGGAATATACCAATCTAACCGCCGGAGATTACGAATTCATTGTGGACATCCGCAACGCCCTGGGGGAAATAACCAGCAGCAAACCTTTACTATTGCGGGTAACTCCTCCCTTTTACAAAAGTCTTTGGGCTAAAGCGCTATACCTCATTGTAGTCATTTGGGTATTGCTGCTGCTTTTCCGGATGCAGCAACGCCATTACAAGCAAAAAGCCGTAAAAATAGAAGAAGGCAAGCAGGCAGCCCTGGCGGCAAAACAACAGGAGCTCATTGAAGTTGAGCAACGAAAAGAAGAAGAACTCCTGCAATTAGAGGAAGCAAAGATGAAAAGCGAACTGGATCATCTCAATCAACTGCTCGCCGCTTCCACCATGAATCTGGTGGTTAAGAACGAGTTTATGGAAACGATCCGGGAAGACTTGAATGAAGTAAAGCAAAAGGGGAAAAATGTAGAGACCAAACGGGCCCTGGAGAAAATTGTCAGAGAGATCGATACGACCCTGAGGCTGCAGGAAGACTGGGAACAATTTAAACATCACTTCGACCGGGTACACGGAGATTTTCTGGGGCGCTTAAGAAACCAGTTTGTCGATCTGACTCCCAACGAACAAAAGCTCAGTGCATTTTTAAGACTTAACCTGGACACCAAAGAGATCGCCAACCTCATGGGGATCTCCATTCGCGGCGTTGAAGTGGCCCGCTACCGGCTGCGCAAAAAGCTTGATCTGGAAAAGGGACAGAACCTGACCAAGTTTATCTTGGAGTATTAATGTACCCTTCTATTCCAAAAATCTCCGACCATCCGCTCGTTGACCAACTCGAAAAGCGTGCCACCTGCTCATTCTGGTCCCCAATCCAATCAAGTGCCCTTTACTACTAAGGCCCTGCCGCCTACATTTGCACCGATACAACATTCAAACCCACAAACAGCAGCCTCCCGATCCACGTGTGCTCCGGGAAAGGCTATCCAAAACCCGATTGATACCTATGAGATCTTTCCTATTTTTATTAGCCGTTTTGGGATTTCTGGTCGCGTGCAACACCAGGAAGACACCTAAAACCACGGTAGACCTACCGAAACCGGTAAGCTGTTCCGGCGGCATTCCGGTGGACGCTCTGGCCGATTTTAAAAACCCCTTACCCTTATTCGCCAATTTGAACGGGGAAACACCCGACATTACCACCACCTCCAAAAAAGCAAAACAGTATTTTGATCAGGGATTTCAGCTGGCCGTAGGCTTTAACCACGCCGAGGCGGTCCGTTCTTTCCGCTACGCTCTGGAACAGGATCCCGAATGCGCCATGTGCTATTGGGGGCTGGCCTATGCGCTCGGGCCCAACTACAATGCCGGCATGCAGCCGGAAGTCGTTACCCTCGCTTACGAAGCGGCCCGGAAAGCCATGCAGTACGCGGACCATGCCGGTGCCGAAGAGCGGGCCATTATCCGCTCCATCAGCAAGCGTTATCCGGTTGGTCCGATGGATGATCGCACTGAATACGATAATGCTTACACAGAAGCATTACGGGAGGCCCATGCGGAATTCCCAAAAAATGACCACATCAGCACCCTGCTGGCCGAGGCCATTATGGATCAGCACCCCTGGGACCTCTGGGACAAAGCCGGAAATGCCAAAGACTGGACGCCGGAGATCCTGGAGATCCTGGAAACAACGCTGGAACGCAATCCCCGGCACGCCGCCAGCGTGCACCTGTACATCCACGCCACCGAAGCATCCAAATCACCCGACCGTGCCCTACCCTACGCCAAAAACCTGCCGGAACTGATCCCCGGCGCCGGCCACCTGGTACACATGCCTTCGCATACCTACATCCGTACGGGCGATTACCACGAAGGCGTGATCGTCAATAGCCGGGCCGTGGAAGTGGACAGCAGTTATATGACCGCCTGCTACGCTGCGGGCATCTATCCGCTGATGTATTTCCCGCACAACTACCACTTCCTGACGGCCTGTGCGGCCCTGGAAGGGAACAGCGAACTGTCCCTGGAAGCAGCCGATCGGATGGTTGACAAACTGGATACTGACCTGATGCGCAAGTCGGGCTACGAGACGATCCAGCACTTTTGGAGTATTCCCTTGTACCTGCAGGTGAAGTTTGCCCGCTGGCAGGATATCCTGGCCACTTCCAAACCGGACGATGAACTGGTTTACCCGCAAGGGATCTGGCACTACGCCCGGGCCATGGCCTTTATCAATACCGGCCAACCCGCCGCTGCCGCTAACGAGTATAAGCAACTGGAGCGGATCAGCGACAACAAAAGCCTGGAGGAGATCGCCATTTTCGACATCAATGTGATGAGTGATATCATCGATATTGCCGAACACGTGGTCGCCGGTGAACTGGCCGCCGCCAAAGGAGATTTCGCCAAGGCCGAAAAACACCTGAGAAAAGCCATCGCCATCGAAGATAACCTGAACTATACCGAACCACCCGACTGGTTTTTCTCCGTGCGTCATCACCTCGGTCCTATCCTGATCAAAGCCGGCAAATATGCGGAAGCGGAAACCGTCTACCGCGAGGACCTGGAAACTTTTCCAAAGAACGGCTGGGCCCTGAGCGGACTATACGAAAGCCTGCAAAGACAGCAGAAGGACGCCGCTGCCGCGGAAGTTGCCCAACAATTGCAGACCGCCTGGAAATATGCGGATGTGCAGCTTACGAATTCGACGGTAGTGGGACGATAGGATAAGGGAGTTGAAATTTCAGGTAGTTTGGACTTTGAGGGATTGGGAAGCAGTTCGGATAAAATTGTCAGGCAATATCCTAAGTTCTAAAAGTCCAAACTACCTGAATTGCCGGGTTCTAAAATTCCAACCTCTTTCATTATCTTAGGCGGCGAAAGTACTTGCAAACGATCTAAAGCACCACTCGCCGGCATGAACGAAACCGCTTATCTTACCGGACAGATCACGATCATTTTACTGGTCATTGCACTGTTCAGTACCCTGATGTTCGCATTGCGCTATGCACTGTATAAACTGGAAATCGAAAAACCGAAGCGGAGGCAGTTCCGCATCTACGTCACGATCGGTTTCGGGATCTGGCTGGCATTACTGAGTCTGCTGTCCTGGTCCGGTTTCTTTCGCGATTTCTCCAGTCTTCCGCCCCGTATTTTCATTGCGATCATCCCTCCCGTCATTTTGATCGTGCTATTGATGTTTTCCAAACCTTTCGGCAATATCCTCCGGGTGGTGCCGATGAGCTGGCCAATCTATATTCAGACTTTTCGGGTGTTGATGGAGCTATTCCTCTACATGGGTTTTAAGGGCGGCTACGTGCCGGAGCAAATGACCTTTAACTGGCTCAACCACGATATCATCGTTGGGATCACCGCCCCCATGGCCGGCTTTGTCTTTTTCGGCGGCAATCGCTACCGGCGTTTCGAGGCGATCATCTGGAATATTTTCGGGATCGTCCTGTTGTTCAATATCGTGCTGGTGAGTATCCTGTCTACCCCCTCCCCTTTCCGGGTCTTTATGAACGAACCGGCCAATACGTTTATCGCCGAGTTTCCCTTCATTTTTATTCCGGGTTTCATTGTGCCTTTTGCGCTGGCCATGCACCTATTCTCTTTGCGTCAGCTTTTTCTGAAAATTCCAGTGAGAAGAAAATTTCGACTGAGTAAAAGTTAGTGCTGAAAAATAAATCTAAGGATAAGGTGGAATTTATTCTTAATCCTCCCTGATCTGCACCCCTACAGGGTCAGCCAGTAGTTCCATTTGAATACAATGGCCCGATTTTTATGCTGCAGGAACGGATCGCTGAAATAATTGTCGGTATATACCAGAAAGAAATCCGACATGGGCTGGTAGCGCCACTGGAGTCGGCTATTGACGTTAAAGTTGTTACGCTGCGTATTGTACTGAAGAAAGGTGGTCCAGAACAACTGATTGGAAAAATTGATCTCCGTGCGCTGGTTGATGAGCGACAATTTATTATCACCGTAGGGTTCCGGTAATCGCAGATCGTTCTGTTCAAAAGCGATACTGAAATTCCCCCAGGGTTGCGCCCGGTAGATGATGCCGGCCAGGTAGCGAAATAGTTTCCCGTTATAGAACTGACCGCCCTGCATTTCGGCTTCCAGCGCAAACGCCTTGCGCGCATCCGACTTATAGCCCGCAATGAACTGCGTGTACTCGTATCGGGCCGGCGGTAGCGGCGGTCCTTCCGTAAACCGCGAAGCAAACAGCAGTCGATTATCATAATTCTCTACCGAAAAGCTGAATTCCCCCGTATTGCGGAAAAGCGCACTGTAATCCAGGGTACTGCGGCGTTCGTTCAGGGTCCAGTCCGGATTAAAAATAAAGCGGGAACTGGTGGTAAACTCGTGGGCGATGAAAGCGCCGTCCCCCTGCGGACGAATGGTATACCCCAGTCGGTTAAATATATGCTCAAAGCCCAGGCGGATGACGGTATCCCGGGCGGCATCGTAATTTTCCAGTCGGGGAATGAAGCCCATATCGGCGTAATAGTTCGTGCCGATACCGATGTAATCGATGAAGTAGGACAGGTTACGACCGCTGTAGCGCACGCCGGCATTCCGGAAGGTGCTCGTCCCCACGCCGGACTTATCCGATACGTGAATGGCCACCCAGGGATTCCAGGTGCCGCTCAGATTACGGTAATTGAATTCCAGACCGGCATTGCGGCCGTAATCGTTCCCGTTGAATCCCTCTCCCGGCAGATAAGCCTGCCGGTTGGTCACGTAGCCTTTGATCAGCGACCGTTTCAGCACGCTCTGATTGAAGGACAAAATGCTGTAATTATGGGCGTCCCGATCGTCCGTTGCCCGGGTTTGCAAATTGAGCAGTCCAATGCGGGAGTTATTGCCGATGTTGCCACTCAAGCGGGCGCCGTAGAGTATGCGGATCGGCAGCGCGTTCTCGTCCAGCCCGATGGAACGGGTAAAGATCGGACGGGCCGGTGGCGTACCGAAGTCAGCAAACAGGTCGGCATTTTCCAGAAAGAATGGTCTTCGTTCGGGAAACTGCAAACTGAAACGGGTCAGATTGGTCTGCTGGATATCCACATCGATCTGAGAGAAATCCGGATTGACGGTCAGGTCCAGATTGAGCGAAGACGTGAGGGCCACCTTGGCGTCAAAACCACCGTCAAAGCGCGTTTCATCCGCCGGGTCTTCCACCTCATTATTCCGGTAAAGAGAACCGCTCAGATAAGGAATGAGAGACACGTTGGCGCCCGGTTTGGCGGGCGAGCGATCCCAGTGCAGCGCTCCGGTATAACCCAGATCCTGCACATCGAAATTCACGGGCATTTCCGTCCAGGAACTGACTTCGTTCCTTTTCAGATCGTAGCGAAAAAAATTGATGCCCCAGGTATCTTTACCGGCTTCGAAGCGAAGCGTTTTAAAAGGAATGGCCATTTCCACCACCCAGCGATCGTCGTGGCGCTGCACCGCGGAAAACCATTTGTTGTCCCAACTGAAATTAAGATCCCCAAATTGAGACGCACTGATCAGGTCTTCCGACTGCACATTCATCGGACTAACCCCAAACAGAAAGCCGTTGGAGCGACGGTTCACCGGGTCCAGTACCAGTCCGAAGGCATCTCCTTCAAAGAAGCGGCTGTCGCGTTTCAACGTCTGTACCACGTAGTAATTGGTATCGTAGCATTCGGCGGAGATGTACAAAAAGCGGTCATCGTAGGCCATCCGAACCACCGTTTGCCGGCCGGCCGGTAGCCCGTCCTGGGGGAATTTTTGCCAGAAGTCCGTGGCCGTATCCGCATTGCGCCAAACGTCCTCGGTGAGGGCACCATCCACCAGCATTTCTCCCGTGGCACGGCTGAGTCCTAACTGGTAGGCATCCTGCATGTCCTTTCCCGCAGACTGTGCCTTTCCCCATTGTCCGAATAAAAGAAGGCTCAGTATAATGTATAGGTAGCGTTTCATCATTCCTTGTCTTTAGCTAAAAAGATCACCCGCAGGTCGAGGCCTCCGGTGATCCTCTCAATATAAACCAGATACCCAGCGGTTTAGGCAACACCCAAACGCTCGCTCATTTAATATGGAATTCTATTCGTATGGGAATACCGCCAGCACAGAACGCGCCGACAAAGATCGGGAGTTGAGTCGTTCGTTTTGCTGGATGTTGTTGTGGCCTTTGCGTTGTTTCGACGCAATATAAGGATTATCTGTTCCTGCCCAAAGCAGTTCTGCGCTCTTCCGGTCGAAAGGTATTCTTCGGGTTTGATATCCTAATCTGCACCAGCATAGTACGGGCAAAAAAAGACCGCCGGGAGCAGGCCGTGTGCCGACTGGCATTCGGGCAACCCTGGCGGTCTTGTTGATTGCTTACTACAGACCGAAGGAAAATTGTGGGTTATTCGCCGGCAGCTTCCGCAGTGATGGCAGAAAGCGCATTGTCGATATTCTCAACAACATTATCCTGATCCTTGATATCGTATCTTTTAGCCAGATAGGTACCGGTGTAATACCCCATTTGGGTATTTCCGGCTGCATCCTCCCAAACCAGGATCTTCAGGGGCAGTTCAATACCGATCTCCTGATTGCTCTGCATCAACAGAGAGCCGCCTTCCGGTTTTCCAAAAATGATCAGGCGGGTCGGACGAAGCTCCAGTCCGACGTTGGCCGCTGCCGCGCTGTGGTCTACCTCCGCGATAACACTAAAAGAACGATCGAGCACGGCCTGCTTTACCTTTGTGTAGGTAGCCTCTACCCCACTGCTACTCTCTACCGTCTGCAGCGAGTTGATTTTCTTTTGACCCACGTATACGTCCGGCCCCTCGGAATCATTACCGCTGATCATGGCCAGCGCTCCGTCGATGCCGTCTTCGACGGCTTCCAGATCATCAATATTGTAATTGTCCGCCAGATAGGAACCATTGTAATAGGCGGTGATCGTCTCTCCATCTACCGCTTCGTAGACGAGCATTTTCAAAGGAAGATCGATCCCGATCCGCTGTTCTGCCTGCATCAATTTAGTCCCCACTTCTGGATTTCCGAAAATGATCAGGCGGGTCGGACGCAGATTGATCCCCACATTGGCGGCAGCCTGTCCGTGGTTCACTTCGGCAACCACATTGAGCCCCTTGCCTTCAATATTGGCTTTTACCGCCGCGTAAACATCCGCAACCGATGCTTCGTTCTCTACCTTGATCAAGGCCGTCTCCGGCTGGGTAGGATGGGGAACATCGTCACAGGTCTGGAAAAATAAGGCCGCAAACAACATGCAGCCGATAACAGATAAGTAATTCATTTGGTGTAGGTTATTGGATTCGAAAATGATGGGGCTCCTTTGGAACACTCTCCACAACACAAAAGGTCGATCCTCCTGAAAAAATCCACCTCCCATGCTTTTCCAATATTTTTGGGAAACTATTTCCGGCACGCTGCGGTTTTTTCATAAAATACCGTATTTTTGCGTCGCTTTTCGAAGGAAAGGCAGTAATGACATTTTGGTCCCGTAGCTCAGCTGGATAGAGCAGCTGACTTTAAGCATTGCTTACGAAGTAAGTAATTTAGGAGCCTCTATAAGGAAACAGAACTTATAGAGTGGATGCCACCGTATCGGGGAAACCTCACTTCCATTCTGGAACTGGCAATCCCGAGGAAACTTACGGTCATTTTTATATCTTTGGTAATATGTTTACGCATCATACCAAAAATAAAGGTGACCTCGGTGTATTGAAGGCTAAGGTCGATTTGTATGGGATGGGATACATGATTTTTATCCCTAACAATCTAACAAATCAGTATCCCTTAGGGTAAATGCACCTCTTAATGGACAACACGCATTAGCTAATGATGCTGAAGTCTACAGAAAGGTTCCGTAGAGACTGTACGTGGCACACCTGAGATGGTGAAGAGACAGTCCAGACCACAAACTGCCATCCGGCAGGCGGCGAAAGTCGTAGTTGGTAAGCTAATCAGCAGGCCACAGGTTCGAATCCTGTCGGGATCACAGAGTAAAGCAATATGTTCTACCGCAAAGCCTTGATTGTCAACAATCAGGGCTTTTTTCGTTATATTCATTGGGTTTGCGAGGTAGTTAAAAAAGTACGACAACTTGCAACAACATGTTTTATAGGTATTATTATGTGCACTTACTATTAAGAATATCTTTAGAAAACACCAAGCCCATGAAGCTAAAGAAAATGCTCTGGACTTACGATCCGTACAAGGATGGTTCCTGCGACATCAAATTCTATACCTACCACAACAAAAAGCAAAAGATCCTGTCTATCGGCTACGCGGTCCTGCCTGAACAGTGGGACGATTTACAGAGTGAAGCGGGTATGTAATACTCATACAATCTCCGTTATTTCTTCAGTTCGGCACTTCGCTGCACATACCGCCGTAACCATTATACTGACTGACGTATGCAAGCTCTTCTTCAGTATACGGCTGACCGAACCGCTCATTTTCTAATACCAAAGCCTCAATCGAACGATTAAGGCTGCACTTTATTTAACTTATACTGAAATTTTCGAAATTTCTTTACTCTTGAGGTGGAGTAAATAGAAGAAATTGTTGCTCAAAGGCAATTTTGAATTAAACTCTAATTAAATTTCCGCTATTTCTTCGGCTTTAACCTTCAATAGGAATTTGGATATTAATTTTCGTTCCCCTACCGACAGAAGATTCAATTTGGATATCTCCCGAAAGTTCAGAAATACGGCCTTTAATGTTCCTTAGGCCTATTCCTTCCTTGTAACTGAGAGAATTTATATCAAAACCAAAACCGTCATCCTCTACAAGAATTTCGACCGTGCCACCAATACGTGAAAGCTGAATTAGAAGCTTCGTAGCCTTTGCATGCTTAAGAGCATTGCTAACTAATTCTTGTATGATTCTGTATATTTTAACTTCAGTTGAAACATCCAAACGTTCATCGAAATTAAAAGTAGAAAGCTCAATCATTAATTGGCCACTTTCTTGAATTACACGAACCATATCCTGTAATTGTGCAACCAACCCAACGGTGCTTAAAGCACTATCTGAACTTAGGTTATGAGATAACCTCCGGACCTCTTCATTAGCTTCATTGAGTAAAGACATTGATTCTTGAAAACGTTTTCTATTTTCCAAATTTGGAAAGCCCGTTTTGTTGTCAAGACTAGAAAGTAAAAGCTTTATTGTTGCAAGCATACTTCCAACTCTATCATGAAGGTCACGGCCGATTCGCTTGCGTTCTTCTTCCTGTATCTGAAAAAGAGCTAGAGTGAATTCCTCATCCCTTTCTTGCAGGATCTCTAATGCCTTTCTTTCTTTATTTCGACGTTCACTGCTCACATTGATTATATGAATCTCTTTATCACTGAGTTTTCGCATACCATATTCTCCTTGCAATATAGTATCCAAATCAGTATTACTAAATTCAACTTCTCGGTCAGAAGCAATATCAATTCGCTTACTATCAATCAAACGAAAAGCCCTTTGACCAATTAGATCGGAATTATTAAAATTTTCTATAATGATTGGCGCTAAGGCATCATGGGCAAGCCGAATGGTAGCCTGATTTCCTCTATCTAGGGAGGTAAGTAAAAAAAGATGTTCCAATTCCTGGATTAGAGAGTCAATTGAAAAAATATGTGCGTAACGACTTCTCCACTCAGACTCTCCTGCCTTCTTGGCCGTAGCTCGAACCGTCGTGAAAAATTTAAGAATGTCCAGGACTAAGCCACTCTCAACTTCTCGAGGAAACTTTTTTTCTAATTCTTTTATTTGTGTACTGAGCATACTGGTTAAGCTCTGTTCCTGAAATCCAGAGTAAAGATTTGAATCGAAAATTTTATCTTCATTGTTATCCTTCACAGCATCCCACATCTTGCGTAGTAGAATTTGTAGTAAAGGCGCGATATGAGATTCTTCATCAGTGAGAATGTGGTCAGCGATTTTTTCTGGTAGCCCATTTTGAATTTCAAGATTGAATCGCCTTTTGAGCCAAGGATCGAACGCTACTCCAGTAATTGCTTTGACCAATTCTCTTTTCCTCAAAGGTTTAAGTAAAATAGAGCTATAATCAATACTCAAATCATCTAACATATCTTGCGTTTCTGCCAGAAACTCTTTTCTAAAACTTAATACTATCTGTAGGTTTCCATCCTTTGCCAATGTTGACTTGATGGAACTGAAGATCTCTTTAACTTCACTACTTGAAGACGTGAAAATTTCTTCAAGTTGATCAATCACATATACTTTCTCTTTATCAGCGACATTAATTTGTGTGCCATCCAAACTATTTACCACTCCTTTCCCAGAATTCCACCTTAGGTAATGGCAAATCCACCTGTATTCTAATCTTGGTAATAAACCTGCATGCAGAAGAGAAGACTTTCCGACTCCGGATTGTCCATATAGTAATACTAGGCGTTCACCTGATAGAATCCAATTATATAGCTTCTGAATTTCTTTCTCTCTTCCAAAAAATATTGGTGCATCCTCTCTGGAAAACCAACGTAGACCGATAAAAGGGTATTTCGGTCTGGGTAAATTTGGCAGGGGTGGTAATTGTAACTCAAGATTCTCATTTGGAAGAAGATCGACAATTTTTAAGAGGGAGTGATGGAGATTATTTTTCCTCACCCTTAATTCTTCCGAGGTTGAAGTTTCTTTTCTTTTGTCTTCGCTGTAAGATTGAAATGAGGCAAGATGAACAGTTAGTTCTCGGCTTAATTCAAAATTTCTTTGAATAAAAGAAGCTGATCTTAAAAACTCGATTGCGGCTAGAGTCTTATTTTCAGCGATTAATTGATGAAGCTCTTGTTTTGTGATTAGATACATAAAATTAATTTCAAAAGCTTTCTTCGTTGTTGGATTTATCTTTCTAATTCATTAATATACGGAATATAGTAGCTTAGAAGCAAATCGCTTTAAAGCTTAATTCTATTTTCGTCCTCCCCCGCTGGCTGTAGAATGCCCTCGCTGTCCGTGAACCGCTAGCAGGAGTTTGCAACTCCGGTATAATATCCAACCAAAAATAAACCTGCATGCTGATGATATGGACTGAAAAATTTGATATAGGACTTCAAACCCTAGATATCTACCGGCGATACCCTGAGCTTTTGCCCCTAATTGGAACAGAATATGGCCAGATGGATACGAAAGTTTTGATCATTGGTGAAAGCCACTATCTACCGGAAAAAAGTCATATTCATCTGGACTATACTACCTGGTATGATTCCAGCTCCCAAAATTTAGATGATGAAGAAAGAGATTATATATATACCCGGCAGAATGCAGGTAACGGGAAAAACCAAAAATACGATTCGAAAGCCTTTTCGATCTTCCGAAATATCGAGACTGCTATACTCGAGCTACAACCCCAGCGTATTAATACCTATAACTTGTTTAGGTATACCGTTTTTCTGAATTATTTCCTTCGCCCGGCTCAAACGGGAGAAAGTATTGTAAGGCACGAAATGGATAAAACCCGTTCGTTTTGGAATATATGTGCCCTACAGTCCATTTTAGATTATGAGTACCTGATCTTTGTCAGTAGGATGGCTTATAATGACTTTGATTGGTACTACAGAAATGTAAAGCAGCTGGAAGGGATTAAATACTTCTCGGTACCTCATCCAAGCTCAAGCTGGTGGAATACTAAAAGCTTAAAATACGGATACAAGGATCAGCCTATCCTGACGGGAAAAGAAAAGTTTCAAAAAATTGTATCTGAAATTGGGTTGTTTGATTTTGGTACAGAGGTTTTTTGATTAGAAGTTTTTTGAGATCTATCCACAGGGCATATTCGATTGACAGGTATTGTAACGCTATCTTCATATATAAGTTTTCCCACATTTCTCTTATTTTACGCAGGTGAAAACCCTACTAGAAAAACTCCTAAAATTCCTGGGCCTGCTGGTGCTCATCATTGTAGTGAGCCTGATTCCCGAGCTGATCGGTGGGGATATCGCCGCTGCGCTTAAGGAAAAACTGGGAGATCACTACTATCTCACCATCGGCGGCATTGGCTTTTTTACCATTCTCGCCTACGCCCTCTGGACCGAAGGCGATAAGTTCTTCAAAAAGAAAAAAGGCGAGCCTACCGCCGAAGCCGTCTCCGAAGACAACCTGCAAAAGATCCGCACCGGCCTGCTGGAAAGTTACCAGGAGCGCCTGCGAAGCAAACTCGCCGCCCGTTTTCCCATCAATCTGGAACTGAAATACTCCACCGAAGGCACCAACACCAAAGCCGATATCTACGATAATAAGACCATCCGCTCCACCAAGATCAAAGAGGAGCTGATCCACCTCTTCGATAAACATCGCGGCCGCCTGCTGATCATCGGTGAGCCCGGAGCCGGGAAGACGACTTTGTTGCTGCAGCTGGCCTATGAACTCCTCTACCGGCAGGATCCCGTCATCACCGATATCCCGATCATCATCAATATGGCCACCTGGCGGGAGCGTTTTTCGTCGGTGGAGGAATGGCTAAAGGAACTGCTGCCGCAAATGGGCTTTTCCAAGGGTCTGGTGGAGCAGTTGCTTACCGAAAATCGTTTGCTGCCGCTCTTCGATGGCCTGGACGAGCTGGGCGAAGATCTCCGGCAGCCTTGTTTGGAAGCTATCGCGGAATACGGCAAAAAACAAGAACGGCAATACGTTATCTGCTCACGCATCGTGGAATACGCGGAAACGGTAGATGCGCCGGTCTACTGCCAGATCATGGTGAAGCCCTTAACGATCACGCAGATCAAAGAAGGCCTCCAGGAAGTGAACTCTCCGGAAACGAATGGCATTCTGGATGCGATGAAAAAGGATCCACTGCTGCGAGAAGCGATCAAGACGCCATTTTATTTGAATACGGTGCAGTTGTTGTTTGCTTCTTCTAAAGTATGGGAGGAGTTTGATTTTAAGGCGGATACTTTGGAGGGCCGGCAGCAAGAAATCGTGGAGTTTTTTGTGGCGGATGCTACCGGTGGTTTTGAAAAGTATACCTCTGACCAGGTCAAAAAATATCTGGGCTTTTTGGCGGATCGAATGACCTGGAAGGGGTTGGTGGAGTTTGAGTTGGTAAATTTGCAGTATGATTGGGGGCGGTTTGGGAGGAGGCAGTTATTTATGGCTAAATTTTTAGAAGGTCTGGTCGGCGGTCTGGTCGGCGGTCTGGTCGGCGGTCTGGTCGGCGGTCTGGTCGGCGGTCTGGTCGGCGGTCTGGTCGGCGGTCTGGTCGGCGGTCTGGTCGTCGGTCTGATCGACGGTCTGATCGACGGTCTGAGTGAAATCTGGCCGGATGAAAAGAAGTATTTGACTTTCAAGCTTTTTAACAAGGATTTAATAATAGATCTGGTCTTCGGTCTGGTCTTAGGTCTGGGCGTCGGTCTGGTCTTCGGTCTGGTCGGCGGTCTGGGCGGCGGTCTGGGCGTCGGTCCGGTCGTCGGTCTGGTCGGCGGTCTGGTCGGCGGTCTGGTCGGCGGTCTGGTCGGCGGTCCGGGCGATAGTCCGGCCATAATAGATACAAAGGACTCAGTAAATTGGTCCTTCTTTTACTTTAAAAAGAGATTAAGAACTTATCTGGTCGTCGGTCTGATCGTCGGTCTGGTCTTCGGTCTGGTCGGCGGTCTGGGCGTCGGTCTGGGCGTCGGTCTGGTCTTCGGTCTGGTCGGCGGTCTGTTCGGCGGTCTGGTCGGCGGTCTGGTCGACCAATTAAAGCATACTACTTCTTTCATAAAGATCACTCGTCCCCACCACCGATTTAGAGCTTCTATGTGGGCCTTGTATTTTTCTATTTTACAATATTGGCATTTGAAAAGGCTTTTGCGTCGCAAGGGCTTACTACCTAAGGAATTGGTCGTTTTTTTAAAACGTGCTACCATCCAGGACATTCTCGAATCTGACGGTGGTTCCTGGCGTTTTCGGCATCGGATCTTGCAGGAGTATTTTGCGGGGCATTGGGGGGCGGTATATGGAGCGGCGTTTCCGCGGGGTGAGGAGGAGGAAGAAAAAAGCCCTGAACTAACAACGCAAAGCAATGACTAGATATCTATCGCGATTTGAATCAGGACAATTTTGGAAGAAACTAATTCCAGCAATTTTAATTACTGGATTAGCTATCTGGTGCTATGATTTTTGGTGGCAGACTCTTGATCCGTTCAGCTATTACCAACAAGCTAAATTTGAGTATATAAGTGTATGCTTTCCTACTCCAAGGTATGCAACATTCTTTATAGCTTTCACACTTACTGTCTTAATAGGATTTATCTTATCAGCATTTTTTGGTAGCCGTCGAGGATACCATATCGTAACATGGACCTTGATCATTTTAATACCAATCTCTTTAATCCAATTTTGGCCCTTTTTGATAAGATTATGGAATTACGGACATTGGATATATCTGGATGGTGAAGTAAGGGAAATCCCCTTAACTACGAAGGAAAAATTGAATGAAATATACCTGCCAATACTTTTTAATCTGGTCAAAGTAGTTGCGCTTTTTTCAGGGCTTTGGATATGGACCAGGGAGAAAATAAAATCTGAATTTTTATATTTTCGCTAATGCTTTTATTCAATCTAACTTATCCCAGTTTTCAAGAGTTAGAATTTTACTACCAAGAATATCTTAAGAAGCATTTTCAGGTTTTCACAACTAATTGATACACAAGAAATTACACAGCTTTATAAGAACCCTGTCGGGATCACCTCACCTCTCTTTACGAAACGCTGGCGGTAATTGAAGCCACCGTGGCGGACCACGAAATACAACTGCCACAGCTGATCCGAAAAAAAATTCCACTGAGGCAACAGGATTACCGAAATCCTGCAGGATTAAAAGTTTAATCCAACCCCACTCCCACTCATCATCCGGCCACATCCAGCCTGCTAGGAAAAGTACTGTCCTACAATAAAAATGAAAACCAGATCGGTATTCGCTTCCAGATAGGCCTTGACAATAAGCGTACCTTTTTTCAATTGCTTTTTTACCGTACTGACGGAAATATTCAATTCATCGGCAATTTCCTTAAGGGAAAAACCTTCCCTATAACGAAGCTGAAATACCTGTCGGCAGCGTGGTGGCAGACTTTCAACTGCCTTTTGGGCGATCTCCAGGCCTTCCTTGAAGATCAGTTGTTCTTCCAACGGATTGTCGAGGCTTTGGAAGTAATTCTGAACAAACTCCTTCCTGAGTGCTTCATCTTTCGCCGCCTTCCTCAAATAAGTTATGGACAAATCGCGGGTGATCTTCAGCAGGAGTCCACTGATGGACTGGGTGGCCTGGATGGTCGTATGCTTCTCCCATATTTTGGTAAAAACATCAAGTGTGATCTCCTGCGCAACTTCCCGGCTGCGCACGAATTGAAAGCTATAGTAATAGACCTTGGACCTGTACTTCTCGAACAGAAAAGCAAAGCTTTGTTTATTGCCTCCGGACAGCTGGATCAGATGGTGTTTTTCTTGAGCATCCATTTTGACTAGACGAATCGGCCATAGAATTCCAAACAAATTTAAATAGACGGCGACTAAAAGTAGAATAAAATTCTGGAAAAATACCAATCCGTAATTTTTTTAAAAAAAGTGGAGATCCGCATGGGCCCCAGGGGGTCTTTTTGTCGGAGTATATAAATAGAGTCACGATCCTGACCCTTAAAACACCATCCGTTGCATGGCGAATAAAGAAAAACTGATCGAAAAATTATACAGGGGCGCCTGCTCAAAAGCAGAGTTGGAGCAGCTGTTGGACCTGATCCGGGAGGACCCGGCCGAAACCTATAAGGACGTTATGACCAGGCTTTGGGAGGAGTTAAAAAACTACCCGGAGATGGAGGATACCATGGCTACGGATATGACGCAGGAGCTTTTCAGGCGAATAGATACCGTCGATTCCTCTGATCTGCAAAAAACCAAACCCCAGCGAGGGCGGCTCCATATTCGGTTCCGTCGAAGACGCCTATTGCAAGTGGCCAGTGCTGCCGTATTCCTGCTCCTGGTCGGTACGCTGACCTGGCTTTGGGTCGGAGCGGAAGATATGGTGGTGACCCAGACGGCCTTCGCCGAACAAAAGACCATCGCTCTTCCCGACGGATCTACGGTAAAATTGAACGCTAATTCTTCCATTCAATACCACGAAAACTGGGATGACCGCCAATCCAGGCAGGTCTGGCTGGAAGGTGAAGCCTATTTCGAAGTAGAGAAAAAGCTGGAGACCGGACAAAAGTTCGAAGTCATTACCGAATATCTTACCGTAGAAGTGCTCGGCACTACCTTCAATGTCAATGCCCGGGATGCGACCACCGAAGTCTTCCTGGAGGAAGGTAAGATCAATCTGGATCTGGAGGAACAGGCGGAAGATATCCTCATGGAACCGGGCGAGCTGCTGACCTACACCCAGGCTACCGGGACATCCACCAAAAAACGGATTGAAAACGAAGCGCCTGCTTCCTGGAAAGATGGCACGGCTATTCTCAGGGATGCGCTGTTAAAAGACATCATTCAAAAGATCCACGAACTCTACGAGGTCAAAGTGGTGGTGGAAGACCAGTCCGACCTGGAGCGGGAATTCACCATATTCCTGCCCGTAGACGATCCGGATACCGGCTTCAATATGCTGGAAGGATTGGGACTGGAAGTGCAAAAAGGTGAGACGATCTGGACCATAAAATAAAAAAACCGGGACAATCAAAGACTGCTATTCCCGGCTACAAAATTCTCTATTAAAAAAACGAAATTATGAAATTTAAGCAACCATTCCTAGGGGTTTGCCTGCTTTTGTGCCTATTTGGCGGGCGACTACCGGCGGCGACCGGCGATCATCCACCTACAAACGCGGGAGATCGGCTGTTGCTGGAAGTATTGGACGAACTAAGCGAAACCTACGAAGTCTTTTTCTCCTACGAGAACCGCCTGCTGCGGGAGGTTCGGGTGGATTTTAAATTTAGATCCGGAGAAAGCCTCGACTCCGCCATGAATCGGCTGTTGAAAAGTGTCGGACTGGAATACCGGGCCATCAGCACCAAATACTACGTCATCTATCAGGATTCCAAAAAGGGAAAGAAGCGAGCCAACCAGCTGGAAAGAAAAATAAGACAACTAAAAAAGCTGGAAGAAAAAGGGAAGATCAACCTAAAGATCCAAAGCAGCAATCGGCTGGATAAAGTCCGATCCATTACGGAAAGCGCCCTGCTGCTGCAACAGGAGCAATTGGTGAGCGGCACCGTGATCGACAACGACGGTATTCCCCTGATCGGGGCCACCATTGTTGAAAAAGGTACCGCAAACGGCACTACGACGGATGTGGAAGGGAAATTCCAGATCAATGTTGGCGATGATGCGGTGCTGACTATTTCCTACGTAGGCTATTATCCGCTGGACATTCCGGTAGATGGCCGGACGGAGATCGCCATAACGATGGAAATGGATGTGGAAAATTTGTCCGAAGTCGTCGTCGTAGGCTACGGTACGGCCAAAAAGAGCGATATCACCGGTTCGGTGGCCAGTTTTGATTCCAAGGCACTGGACCGTCAGCCGGCCAACAACATTACGGAGTTAATGCGATCTGCCCTGCCGGGGCTCAACGTCGGTTTAAGTACCAATGCGGAGGGAAGTTCGGGTTTGCAGGTGAGAGGTCCGACTTCACTGGGCGCCAACAATTCACCTTTACTGGTGGTAGATGACGTCATTTTCCAGGGAGACCTTTCCAGCATTAATCCCGCCGATATTGAAAGTGTCAATGTATTGAAAGATGCCAGTGCGGCGGCCGTCTACGGTTCCCGCGCCGCGGCGGGTGTGATCATCATCACCACCAAAAAAGGCTCCACCGGAAAACCTACGATCAATGTGCGGAGTGCTACGGGCTGGACCCAGGCGGGTGTGATCCAGGATGTATACGGTCCCGGAGAGTACCTGGACTATAAAGCCGCCGTATTTGACCAGATAGATGCCGGCAACCAGCCGGGATATTATGCCGACCCTAACAAACTGCCGACGGGCGTTTCACTGAATGACTGGCTGGATTACGACGGCCTGGTCGGTACCGCTACCGATCCGCAGGATATCTGGTTGGGCCGCTTACAATTGAGCGATATTGAAATTGCCAATTACAAAGCTGGAAATGCCCTGGACTGGCGAGACATTATTTTCCAAACCGGCCTCCGGATGAATAACACGGTCAGTGTGTCCGGACGAACCGAAAATCTGAGTTATTACACTTCCTTGGGTTATGTAAAGAACGAGGGCATTCTGCGCTATCAGGAATACGCTGCCTTAAGGGGCCGGCTCAATCTGGAAATGGCCGTTACCGACTTCCTGTCCATGGGCATTAATCTCCAGGCCTCTTCTCAGGAAGAGCCTACCGGTTTGCCCAACCACCTGGATATTTACGAAAAACAAAGTCCGTTTGGCGATCTATATTACGACGATGGCAGTTACCGGCACCAACCCTACGATGATGCGCTGGCCGTTAATCCGCTCTTGTGGGAATACAAGGACAATTACTACCAGCAACGGGAGCTGTTTTCCAATCTGTTCGCCAAAGTGAGCCTACCCTTTGGCCTTTCCTACCGGGTAAACTGGTCGAACCGGGCGTATTTCATCCAGGATTATCGGTTCAATCCGGTCATTGCCTCCATCGGTGCCGGCGGAGATGCGGGTTCCAGACGGGAGCAGTTTGATCAGCGGTGGATGGTCGATAATATTTTGAACTGGAACCGGACACTCGGCAGCCATAGTTTCGATCTTACCTTTCTATACAATGTAGAAAAGGCGGAGACCTTTTCCAGTAGTCAGTCCAACTCCCAGTTCAGTCCCAATGACAACCTCTCTTACCACGATCTGTCGACCGGATTCAATCCCAGCATTGGGAGTAATGATACCCGGGCCACCGCCGACGCGATGATGGGAAGACTGAACTACGGCCTGCTGGATCGCTATTACCTGACCCTAACTTTGAGAAGGGACGGCTATTCGGCTTTTGGTTCCAAAAATCCCCGAGCGACTTTCCCGGCGGTATCCTTTGCCTGGCGTTTATCCGACGAGGCATTCCTGCGGGATTCCAAACTCATTGACAACCTCAAGCTGAGGCTATCCTGGGGTAAGAATGGCAACCGGGATATCGGAGTCTATTCGGCACTCTCCAGGCTCAACGGCACTAGTTATATCTACGGCCAATCTACCGTGATCGGCATCAATGCTACCGACCTCGCCAACGCCGATCTAAAATGGGAAACTACCACTTCGTATAATGCCGGTCTGGACTTTGGGATCGGCGGATCGGGACGCATTTCCGGTTCGGTAGATGTCTACCACAGTGTGACCAATGACCTGCTGCTCCAGCGGACCTTACCGATCATTACGGGTTATACCGACGTATTTGCCAATCTCGGGGAAGTACAGAATAAGGGACTGGAGATCAGCCTGAACAGCGTTAACCTCAACCGGGACGGTTTTACCTGGGGTTCAAATCTATCCTTTTGGTACAACCGCAATAAGATCACCCATCTTTACGGCGACATGGTCGATATACTCGATGCCAACGGCAATGTGATCGGACAGCGGGAAGAGGATGATATTGAGAACGGCTGGTACATCGGCCACGCCATTGATGAAATATTCGACTACCGGGTATTGGGTATCTGGCAGGTAGGTGAAGAAGATGAAGCCGCGCTTTACGGCCGGGTGCCCGGCGACCTTAAGATCGAAGATGTCAACCGGGATAGTCTGATCAATTTCGATGACCAGGTTTTTCAGGGCTATGCGACTCCCCGCTACCGGCTCAGTTTCCGAAATGATATCACCTTCCGGCAATTTGATCTGTCCATCCTGATGAACGCTTTTCTCGATTACCGGGGCGTGAATAACGAGCATTTCAACTCCCGGGTCCAGCAACAGCGGGTCAATAAATACATAACCCCGTACTGGACGCCGGACAATCCATCGAACGAATGGGCCAGACTGGATTCCAAGAATTCATCTCCCGTTACCCGGTGGTACGATAACAAATCCTTTCTGCGGGTCCAGAATATCACGCTGGGATATACCATGCCCCGCAGTTTATTGGAGAAGTGGAATATACAATCCCTCCGGCTTTACGCCAATGTTCAGAATTTACCGGCTTTTACGTTTGGTGGGTGGAATTATCGCTGGGATGTGGAGACGAGTGCCCCTACCCCACTCATTACCACGCTGGGTCTGGATTTGAGCTTTTAATCTGAAAAATTTGAATCATGAAAAATTACCTATATATATTCCTTTCGGTGCTGTTTTTGCTCACCGCCTGCTCCAAAGAGAGACTGGTACCGGAGCCGCTTTCGTTCTTTTCTCCGGAAAATACCCTGAATAATAAAGCCGGTCTGGAGGCCGTGATCATTACCATGAACCGAAGACTGCGCAACGAATACGCCCAGTTGGAAAACCACCATCTGCTCGGCGAGTGGAACTACTCGGATATGAGTGTAAATGGTGCTCCACCCAATAACATCGTACACAATCTGGAACTACAGATGACTCCTAATTCCGGTGAAGATCGTGAGGTATCTGCCTACTGGGACCTGGCCTGGCAGGCGATCAAAGATGCCAATCTGGTGATCAACCGGGCCGGAATGATCGATGTGACGGAAGCAGAAAAAAACGAGCTGCTGGCTCAGGGGTATTTCGGGCGCTCGTACTGGTACTACCGGCTCGTCCACCAGTTTGGCGATGTTCCCCTGGTGTTGGAAGAGATCAATTCTCCCCGACTCGACTTTTATTCCCATTCCCGGGAAACCATCCTGCAGAAGATCACCGAAGACCTGGAATTTGCCGTGCAATGGCTACCGGAATCCGTACAACCCGGAGAGGTAAGCCGGGCCGCCGGATCGTTTTTACTCACCAAGTGCTACTTGGCACTCCGCCGGTTCGACCAGGCGATAGCCGAAGCCTCCCAGGTGATTGACGGCAGCCAATATGCCCTAATGACCGAGCGCTTCGGCACCACCGAGCCGGAATTCCTGACCTATTCTTTTCTCGATCCCGATCAGTTCGATGTATTATGGGATCTGCACCAAAAAAATAACAAGAGCCTGCCGGAGAATACGGAAGCCATTCTGGTTGTACAGGATCAGCATCTGACCGAAGGTAATGTGGATGATCGGGGCACGGCCAAAATGAGGGACACTGGGCCCGTCTGGTGGCAGGCCCGGGATCCTAACGGCGTACGCGCCTGTACGGACCTGGACTACGGCAGCGGCCTCCGCATGATCGAACAACTCGGACGCGGCGTAGGCCGGATGGTACCCTCTCACTACGTACGGGAATTGCGAGCTGAAGATCCTAACGATCTGAGGTATTCCCACAACAACTGGTTCGGCATGGAGCGATACGTTTATAATGATCCCAAATCGGACTACTACGGTCAGCCATTTGATCCCAATTCCGTTACCGACATTCGCCAGTGGTACCCGGTCGCCTACAACAAGATGGTGTACATCGATGAAACCGGCAACACCCGTCCCGACCGCTCCTCCAGTGATGAATACGTTTACCGGCTGGCGGAGCTCTACCTGCTGCGGGCGGAAGCCTACTGGTGGAAAGGAGAATTGGATCAAGCTACGGCAGACGTGAACACCATCCGGGCCAGAGCCCAGGCTACTCCGGTAGCAACGGTAGATATTGAATATATCTTTGATGAAAGAGCCCGGGAGCTTTACCACGAAACGCCACGCAAATCGGAACTGACGCGGGTTGCCTACATCATGGCGCAGCTCGGCAGGAACGGTTACTCCCTGGAGAGCATGCACCAGAACAACTGGTTTTACGACCGGGTGATCAGTCGGAATAATTTTTACCGGGATGAGATCCTCCAGGGCAGTAATATTTACCGGATACGACCGTACCATGTGTATTGGCCGATCAAGGAGGCGGAGATCCGGGCAAATTCATTGGGGCACATCAATCAGGCTAATGGATATCCGGGGGCTGAAACCAATATCCCTCCGCTGACCGATCCGAATCAAACCAAACCCGAGTAGTTTTTAAATTCAAATCCACTTTAAAATGCAGCAAACATTTTCCTGGAGAAAGTGTAGTCTTTGGTTATTCGTTATTTCCGGTCTTTTCGCCTGTACAGAAAAAGGACATCCGGATGCTCCGGTACCTGACACCATCCGGGTCGGTACCGATGCAACCAGCAACCTGATTGTGCTCGACCGACCGGATGCTGCCGGTACATCGTCTCAAAGAGAGATCATGCTGCCGGAATTTGAACGCTATGTCCATGTAGCGGCCGATTCCAATCATTTCCGGTGGATCGGCGCCAGCAACCGCATGTTTCCGTGGGTAGGTAAAAACGACCTCCAGTCCATTTTTTCGGAAAAGGATCCGGTGCCACCCCGTATTCCCCATCCCAATCGCCGGGCCTTAACGACGATCCTGGAACTGAGCAACGGTCATTACCTGACCCTGCTACCATTGGCGGGCGAAAACAGTGTGAGCTGGCTGGAAGTAACGGATGACGGCAAGCTGCTGCTGGATTACGGGTCGCTGGGTACCGAAGCGGTACCCAGCGATAGCCAGGTCCCGTTGCTGTCCTGGTACGAATCCGAAAATGTGTACGAATCCATTGCCAAAGCCTGGGAAATAGCCCTCACTAGCGACAAGTTCAAGACCGCCGGAAGTCTGCGGGATCAAAAACAGTATCCCGAGCCTTTAGCCTACCTGGGCTGGTGCACCTGGGAACAATACCACAAAAATATTGACGAAGCTACACTGGTGGGTGCTATCGATAAAATTGATAATTCCGGGATCCCGGTACGCTGGTTTTTGATCGACGACGGACACCAGGATGATGATGGTGGCTTTTTGAAGTCTTTTGATCCCAACCCGGAAAAATTCCCCAATGGATGGCAACCGATCGTATCCAGAAAACGGGAAGATGGCATTAAATGGATGGGTATCTGGCACGGCTTTCTTTCCCACTGGAATGGCGTGCACATCGACCACCGGATGCCAGAACTGGCCCCCTTTCTGACGCCCAATCCGCAGCGGGAAAAAGGACTGCTTCCTAAAGATGATATGGCATCCAGTGTAGCCTTTTACGATTACCTGGTAACCAGGATCCAGGACCAGGGATTTGACTTCATGAAAACCGATAACGTATCCAGGTCAACCATTGAATACTACGGGCTCCCCAATGCCGCCAGCGCTCAGCGCGAAAATGTACTGGCCCTGGAGCAGGCCTGCTTCGAACACGGCATCGGACTGATGAACTGCAGTGCACAGAACACCATAGACCTATTAAATGCCACCAACAGTGCCACCATGCGCACCAGTCCGGATTATCAAAAACACAATCTGCCCACTTCCAAATCGCAGATCCTGCAATCCGTCTTCAATGTGGTGTGGCTCGGGCAAAGCTTGTGGCCCGACCATGACATGTTCCATTCCTCGGATGAAGAGGTAGGAGCAGCTATGTCCATCACCAAGGCGATGTCCGGTGGACCGATCTATTTATCCGATGACCCGGCGGATTTTAATCCGGCCGTCATCAATACCCTGTGCTACGAAGATGGCCGCTTGATCCGGCCGGAAGCTCCGGGTGTGCCTTTACCGGAAAGTATTTTCAGTGATGCCCTTTACGAAACGGACCATGTCTATAAAACCATTTCTCCACTGAAGAACAAAGCCTGCGCCATTGCCGCTTACAATCTAAGCGTAACGGCCGAAGCCCCCTTAAACGGGAAAATTGTACCAAAAGATTATACCTATGCCTCGGCCATGGTGCAGCCTTTCGACGGCTTCTGGGAAGTACCGGAGGAAGGGCTCGTTGTTTACGACTGGAACAAACAGACCGGACAAAAACTGACAGATGCCGGCATGGATTTTAAAATGGACGGTTTTGGCTGCGAGCTTTTTCTACTCTGCCCGATTAGTCAACAGTGGGCGGTGATCGGCAGACCGGATAAGTATCTCGCTCCAGCTACCGTAGAGATCATGGATATGGAGGAGGATCGTGTTACCCTCTCGTTTACCGAGATCGGTCCGGTAGTGCTGTATTCAGGACAAGGAAGACCAAGCTCCCCAGAAATGGAATTCAGCAGTATTGGCAATAATTTTTATAAAGGTATCCCGAACAGTGGCCTGCAAGGGGCCGGTACCATTACCATCACCAGGACGGACATATGACCAACAGGCAACTTTTCGACACTATTACATCAGTTAGATACTTTTACAAATGGCTGATACCAGCCCTCCTGCTGTTTCTCGTAGCCGGCTGTGGCATTCATAAGCAGGATATCCAACCTGATACCGATACCTCGGCTGGCCCGGATCTGCCGACGAAGGAAAAGGTATGGGTGTTCGTTATGGCCGGTCAATCCAATATGGCCGGGCGGGCGGCTATTGAAGCACAAGACCGGATCAGGAACCACCGTATTTTGACCATCAACGAAGGAAATGAGGTCGTCACGGCCCGGGAGCCCCTCCACTTTTACGAGCCGTCCGGGGCAGGTCTGGACTGCGGGATCGCTTTCGGTACAGCAATGTTGCAAGACTTACCGGAGGATGTCTCTATTTTATTGATTCCGACTGCCGTTGGGGGCAGCTCCATAAGCCAGTGGATCAATGACGAAACGCACCGGGGCGTGCAGCTGCTCACCAATTTCCGGCAGCGGTTGAGCGTTGCGAAGAATTACGGTGTACAAAAAGGTATCCTTTGGCATCAGGGCGAAGCGGACGCTCACCGGGAAGACAGGATCCAATCCTACCAGGACAACCTGCAGCTCTTGTTTGAGGAATTTCGCAAAATAGGGGGTGACGGATCATTGCCCATTGTGGTGGGTCAATTAGGATCCTTTGCCACCAATCAGGATGCCTGGGACCGCATCAATGCCGCCATCACCGCCTACACGCTCTCTGATGCCCAATGCGAACTTGTCGAAACCGCAGATCTGCAAGATAAGGGCGATCAGATACATTTTAACTCGGCAGCCCAACGAGCATTGGGCCGGAGGTACGCCGCAGCAATTTTATCCCTGATGAAATGATCCCGGATGAATAATTACACTTTCCGGGCCTGTTGGTGCTCATCACTGTTAACAGATCACATCTTCGGTTGATCATCATCATCCTGATTAAGAAGAAAAGAGGGCAATTTCATTCTCACATCGATCTATCTTGGAAATCGGTCACTAAAATAGCCCTCCATGAAAGTGTTCACCTGGATTAAAGTAATCGGGATTTTGTGTATCGTCTTCGGCTCATTTGCAATACTCGAGCATACCGCCAGCCTCGCCATGGCTCAAACATTTGAAAATGGCAATGAACATTTACCCAAAGTAGCTTCCGACTTGCTGCAGAGAAGGGTTATACTCGATTACACAGGTCTTTTGGTTTACACAATTTATCTCTTCGCCGGGATCCTCTTTCTTTTAAGAAAATCGTTTTCATTGAGGTTAATGTACCTGGCGCTGTCCCTGAGTATTTTATACCAGATATTGCCTTTGCTTCTGTTCCGAGAGTCTCATCCCATTCCAAACTTTGACTTCAGCTTTCATGTTTCCAAGCTTATCGGTCCGTTTATCGATCTGCTGCTATTGATCGGTATAATCAGATTATCCGGGCTCTACTATAAATCCCGGGAGGAATTGCAGGAGCGCTTTGGAACAAAAGATGGGATCATCAATCCCCGCCGGTGTAAGATCACAACGTTTATCGGCTTATTTTTCCTGGCTATTCCAATTTACCTGTTTGTAATGTGGTTGTATGCTGCTCAGATCGGCACAACGCAGCCGGAGCGGGTAGCTATTTTCCAAAACTACTTACCTGCCTTTTTAGAAGGCCGATATACCGCTTCTTATCTTGGTTTTGGTGCCTCGGTTCTTGCGGTTATCAGCAGCGCCACCAGCCTGAAGCTGCCGGAAAAGAAATGGAAAGTGATCAATAGTGTAGTTTTGGCCCTCGGGATTTTGCTACTGCTGATGTTTTTATTGTTCTTACTTTAATTCGGCCATAAGGACTCCAATATCTATTGAAAGGCTTGAATTAAGCCAGCAACAAATTGATGCCGGCTGCGGGGGTAAACATCTGTATAAAACTTTCTCCTGGTGTCCATTAACCTCAGCTGGCCCTCGAATACCACGCCCTTTATCGCTACGAGGAGTTTGCAAATCCGTCTTCATATTTAAGTCTCCCCACATTTCTCTTATTTTACGTAAGTAAAAACCCAACCAGAAAAATTCCAATTTCTGAGTAGGTTCGTGCTCATCATTACAGTGAGCCTGATCTCAGAATCGATAAATTCCTATAGCTCTTCTGAAAATTTCACCGTATAAATTTTCGGTAAATTTGTATCTTTCAGAGGAGAGCGTTAACCCAAACATAAAATCAAAAACGGTGCTTTGAGAATCAACCTGACCTTTAGTCTACTGGTTTTCGTGGCTACTGCTGCCGCCCAATCCTTCCAGGGGCATTTAAAGATCGAGAATATCACTTTCCCGGAAGGCAATCAATTGGCCTATGCCCGGGGCATGATCCAGGATAGCACCGGCCTGCTGTGGTTTCACTCCTACCCGAATCTTTTCACTTACGATGGACAGCTACTTTCCAGGATGTCGGAGCAAGGCCTGGGGCTACCCTATTCCGACTACTTACATTTTTTTGGAGATGAAACGCGGTCGTATTTTTTTCTCCTTAAAGACAGTCTGTTGGTCTATGACCCTGCGGCGAGAGAGGTCATTCACTCCAATATTAAGGTCAATCAGCCGCGTTTTGGTGAAGATGGAGCGATGTGGGGACTACATCAGGACATGACGGGAAAGTATACTTTTTCGGTACTGAGAGCCAGTAATGGCAGGCTACTGGAAGTGATCAGTCAGATTGAAAATGCCTACTGGTTTTACGACGCGACCCTGACTATCGGAGATCGGTATTTTGTAAAACTCAGAGATCGGGTGGAAGCATTTGACTCCACCGGTAACGTTAAGACGTATACCTTTCCCGAAGGAACCGATCCGGTGATCACCCACATGGTCAGGGATACGGAAAATACGATCTGGGTGGTGTATAGTCCCGACAAGTCCAAGGACCAGTATGGCGCCTACTACCTCCGGGAAGGGGCGGACGAATTCGTTCGCTTACCCGCGGGAGAACGCTTCCCGCAGGAGGAGAAGTTCGGGATGCTGTACGCTGAAAGAGATTTCATTTGGCACTGGGGCGCTCCCTTTCACCTTTCCAGACGCCGCATTTCGGACGGTAAGATGGAAGATCTGACCGATGAGATCCTCCGGCAGAGCCTGCACTTTCCGTTTTATAACAGTACCCAGTTGAATCTGCACCGCGACCGGTCGGGCGCCATCTGGATGGTGACCCGGGCGGGGATGGTCAAGATCACCGTAGAGGATGACCTTTTTCGTCAATATGCCCTGCAAGAAACCGGATTGGATTGCTCCGGTGAAAGCTGCCGGATCAGAGGGATGACGGAAGACGAGGCCGGGAATATTTACCTCTCGCACCTAAACGGGATCACGGTGCTGAACCCCAAAACGGGCCAGTTGTCGGCCCTGCCGCTGGATCTTCCCGCGCAAGCGCAAAAAGTCCACGCCCTGACCTACGCCCGGGGCAGCTTATTCTGGAACGAATACGCCATTGATCTGACCACTTACCAGACCACCCGGCTTTTTTCGCCAACCAACTACGATTTCCTTACCCACGGAATCGATCCGGAAGCAACGCATCTATGGATAGCCGTGAATTCTTTTCCGCCGGAATTGTATGATTTTGACCTCCGGGAAAAAAAGCTGAATAAGCTCCGCTTAGCGCAGCCAAACTGGTTTCGCAATATCAATAGTGAGATCAGGCAGATCCATTACAGCCCCACTACCCACAGCTTGTTTTTATCGGTCTGGATTGGTGGATTGGTAGAATTGGGACTGGACGGGGAAGTCCTCAACTACTACAGCTCCGAAAATATGGAGCAGGATCAATGGGCGTATAATTCCATGTACGGATTGTATGAAGATGAGGAAGCACAACTCTGGATCGGACACGGAGGAGCATCCGGATTGAGTAAACTGGATCTGTCAAGCCGGGAATTAACCAACCTCCCCTACCAACAGAGCTCCTTTTCCGGCTCCTTAAACAGAGTTTTCCAGATCTTCCCGGAAAGAGGTAACAAGCTTTGGTTAGTGACCGAAAAAGGGACGCTTTGTCTGGACAAAAGTACCGGAGAATTAACCAATTTTCCTATGTTCCCGACCCTGTCCGAGATGGCTTACCACCAACTGCCGGGATTAGCCGCCCGGGACGGCAGCCTGTACATCGGAACGCCCGATGAGCGCCTGAATGCTTTTCAGCCGGAGACGCTCTACCGAAAAGCCGGTTTCGATCAGACCTACCGGGTAGCTCTTACCCGTCTGGAGATTTTTAATAAACAACAGGATTCCCTGTTCGTACAACAGGCCGACCTGGCGGCCTTAACGGAAATAAATCTGACCCACCAGGATCGCTATTTCAAACTCAGTTTTTTTGTGCCGGATTTCCGCAATACGCAACAAAACCGATATTCCTACTGGCTGGAAGGCTACGACAACACCTGGACCGTCCCCTCACAGAGCAACGAACTGCAATACGAGAACCTGCCGCCGGGCTCCTATACGCTGCATATCCGGGGTGGCCTGACCCCGGACTATTATGCATCTTCCGAGTGCTCGATCAACATTTTCGTGGCCCGCGCCTGGTACAAGACCGGGTGGGCTTATCTGGGCTATATGCTACTGGCCGGCAGCCTGTTCTGGGGTCTCTTCCGCTATGAAATGCGACGTCAGTATTCGGAGGCCGAGGCCAGACGCCTGCAGGAGCTCGACGTCTTCAAATCCCGGCTGTACACCAATATCACCCACGAGTTCCGCACTCCGCTCACCGTCATTATGGGCATAGCCGATAGTATCCGGGGGCACACCGAAGAAAAGAAACTCATTCAACGCAACAGCGAAAACCTCCTGCGGCTCATCAACCAGTTGCTCGATCTTTCGAAACTCGATTCCGGTATGCTGCAATTGGACCTGGTGCAAACCGACATTGTCAACTACCTGCAATACCTGACGGAGTCTTTTTATTCCATGGCCGGGGATAAGGAGGTCCGCCTGACTTTCTATCCGGAGGTAAAAGAACTGGTTATGGATTTTGACGAGACCAAGATCCAGCACATTATTTACAATCTTTTATCCAATGCCGTCAAGTTTACCCCGGAGGGCGGCAAGGTCATTCTTCATCTCCGGGATCTGGAGATAAAGGGGCAGGCCTATCTGCAAATAAAGGTCAGCGATACCGGCGTGGGGATTGCAGCCGAAAATCTGCCCCATATCTTCGATCGTTTTTACCAGGCTCCTACCCGGCCTGCCTCGGAGGAGAACGTCTCCCTCCCTGCAACGCTGAGTGGGACGGAAGGTACCGGCATTGGTCTGGCGCTGACCAAAGAGCTGGTAGAACTGATGGGTGGAGAAATTGCCGTTGAAAGCAAAACCGGCACCGGCACTGATTTTTTGATCCTCTTACCCATCCGGCGGGATGCCGGTATTCGTAAAAAGGAACCGTCTGCCGTAGCTACGCCCAAGCGGCGGCGGAGTGAAACTGTGCTTCCCCCTGCTTCCACAAGGCTGGTATCAGCTTTAGCGCAGGCCGAATTTAATCCGGACGCAGATCGTCCAACTTTGCTGATCATAGAAGATAATCGGGACGTGATCACTTATATTCAGGCCTTGCTCCGGCAGGATTATCGGATCGAGATCGCCCGGAACGGCCGGACCGGCATCGATAAAGCCCTGGAAATCGTACCAGATATTATTATCAGCGATGTGATGATGCCGGAAAAGAACGGCTACGAAGTTTGCGAAACCTTAAAAAACGATGAGCGTACCAGCCATATCCCCATCATTTTGCTGACGGCAAAAGCCACCAAAGAAGACCGCATCAAAGGGCTGCGCGGCGGGGCGGATGCTTATTTGATCAAACCGTTCCACAAAGAGGAATTGTTTGTACGGCTGGCCAAACTGGTGGAATTACGCAAAACCCTACAGGCGCACTATGCCGGGAATGGTATCTTTTCGATCGTGGCTCTTCCGGAAAAAACGCTTTCCCTCGAAGATACCTTTCTACGAAAACTGATCGCCGTCGTAGAGCAAAATCTGGATAATACCGATTTTACCGTCGATGAACTCTGCCGGGCCGTCCATCTCAGCAATATGCAGGTCAACCGCAAACTCAAGGCCCTCACCGGCGAAACCCCCTCCGGGTTCATTCGGGCCATCCGGTTGGAAAAAAGTATGCAACTGCTGCAAACCACCGACTTCAATGTGTCCGAAATCGCCTACGCTGTCGGTTTTAATGATCCCAGTTACTTTTCCAAGGCTTTTTCCGATAAATTTGGCTTCCCTCCCAGTGTTATGCACAAATAATTGTAATTGAGCCACTTACACCTAATCATTGCCTACCAATGTTAAATAGCTACTAGTCTTTTTAGGGATATGTGAAATGGGTTATAGCGATTGTAAAATAGGTAAAGGCCGTTTGAAACGGTTTCCTACATCTTTAAGGGGAAATTTTTCTCTAATCATTTCTATCTCAGCATAGCATATCGTTACCATAAACATCTAGCCATGAGAAAATTAATCTTCCTGTTCATTTCGATGGGCATTATAATAATTGTGCCCGATACGATAGCTCAGACTAATGAGACCCCCATTGAAAATTACGTATGGAAACGCAATAAAACGGAAGCAGAACCCGGTTTTGTCGTGCTAAAATCGGGCAAACGACTCGAAGGTACGATCAGCCTGACGGGGTCCAAATCTTCGGTAGAAGAAGTAGCCTTTGAAGGCGACGGTAAAAAAATTGATTTCCCACTGGCGGCCTTATCCGCCTACGGTCTGCTGCGGCGCGACCGTCCCCAATCAACCGCAAAAACCATTAATACTTCCGGCGAACCCATAAACGACAGCCCCGAGAGTATGTACGAATGGAGAGACATGGGGATAGTGATGAACAAAGTGGTCACCAGCTCCGAACCCCGGCCGGGATATGTCATCCTGAAGGATGGTACCCGCCTGGAGGGGGAATTCAGACTGCGCAGAAAAGATGGTGAGCTCAGCAATTATATCATCAAAGGTGACAAAAAATATTCTGGTAAGATCTCGGAAGTAGCGAGATACGGATATACTGTAAGCGAGTCCGCTGTCCGGCAGGAAAACCTGGAAGCCATGGCGGACGATTATTACGATGGCACCCTTTTTCTACCGACCGGAACCCTTACCGGTGAGCTGGCAAAGGTCATAGCACCGGATAATTTTTTTGCGGAACGGGTCTTGTTAAAGGATCAAAACGGGAAAATACAGGAGTTTACGCCCGGGGACGGCGTATCCTTTACCCAAACGATCGACGGCGTGGTCACTACTTTTATATCGTATCAGGATACGTTTGTGGAAGAGGAATTCAACGGAGAAACTTTCCACGTTTTTAGAAACCCCTACCCCACTTCCTTTAATAAATTTTTAGGGGCGCTGTTTGCTCAAACGACGTCTATTGCCTCCACCGTAATTGCTTCGGAAATGGCCAAAAAAGATGCCGAAAAGAATAATTATGAATCCAATATGGATAGTATCATAGCGACCTCCAGCCCCGAAGAACTGCGCGAAATTAGAGATGGTCTGGTCCGGGTAGCTGGGTACGACAGTGCACAGGATCTGGTGAATAACAGCGATAATGAACCGCTTAAAAAGAATGTTATGGCCCTGGAAGTGGCCCTGGCGGGACAGGAAATGAGCGCGGCAAGAGCAGAAGGTCCCCTCAATAAAGAATGGGTCATTTTGAATAAAAAGACCGGAGAAGAGATCTCCATATTCCGGGCAGACTATAAGAAACTCATGGAGCCGCTCTTAATGGGTTGTTACGAATATTTGGCTATGGATCGCAGTGAGCAGCGGGAACATGGACGATGGAGCAATTTTCAAGAGACCTTGAAGATGTTGGATGCTTGCTATTAGCAGGTAACTACTGCTACGCTACTGGACATTTTGTTTCAAATGGGCAGACCTGGAGACAAGGAGACAAGGAGACAAGGAGACAAGGAGATTGGGAGACAAGGTGACAAGGTGAAGGGGTGAAAGAAATGCGCCTCTCCCTCTCTTCCAGTCACTCCATCGTTCTCATTTTGTCCAATAGTGTGCCTACCCATTTTAAATGAGTACAAGTCTTTCCAGTGTAACGTGAAATAGCTAAAAGCGAATGCGAAATAAGTAAAGGCCTTTCGGATCGGTTTCCCAGATCTTCGAGACGAAGAATTTTTTACACTTAAATACCCAGGTATTATGATAAAGCTTAAACAAACATCCGGTATATCCATCACGATATACGATTATTTTAATTTGGTTCTACTTCTGCTGGCGTTCGGCCTGCAAGCCACCGCTCAGAACGGAAATGTCGGTATCGGCACCCCAACGCCCGACCCCAGTGCCGTGCTGGAGTTGCGGTCCTCGGATAAGGGCATCCTCATCCCGCGCATGACTTCTGCGCAGCGGGCAGCGATCGCTGCTCCGGCCACCGGTTTGCTGGTGTTCGATACCAATACCGCCGGTTTCTGGTTTTACAACGGCAGCGAATGGACCGATCTGAGCAGTCCGGGAACCGGGACGTCTACCTCCATCGCCGATACCGATGGGAACACAAAAATACAGGTGGAGGAAACCAGCAATGATAATGTGATCCGATTTGATATCAACGGGGTGGAAAGAATGTGGCTGCAGGAAAATGCTGCTGGTTTTACCCCACTGCAATTTGGGAACCGCCGCCATACGCTAATCGGACAGGGCGCTGGAGTAAACATGAATGTTATGCCAAGCATTCCTGACCCTCTTGATGGTAATACTTTCCTGGGCTTCTGGGCAGGGCATGAAAACACCACGGGTACCATGAATACGGGCATTGGGGTGGACGCTTTGAAGTCGAACATCAATGGCTGGATGAATACCGCCATTGGCCATCATGCGCTATCTTTAAACCAAAGCAATGACAACACAGCCGTTGGTCATTTAGCTCTTTCTTTTAATGGTGTGGGCAAGGAAAATACCGCTACTGGCAGTAATGCTCTGGTTAATAACCGAAACGGTGATGGAAATACAGCCACCGGCTTCTCTGCTCTAAAATCCAACTCCAGCGGGTATGATAATACGGCCATTGGAGCCAATGCCATGTTTAATGGCAGTACGGGAAATAGAAACACCGCACTTGGCTTCTCTGCGCTGCGAGAAAACACGATCGGTTCCGCCAACACCGCTAGTGGAGACTCGTCCCTGCTCCTAAACACCATCGGTATCTTAAATACGGCCATCGGTCATCGGGCTTTACCCAATAATACTTCCGGCCGGGGCAACACGGCGGTTGGCCCATTCACCCTGTCGACAAACGGTACTGGCAATTGGAATACCGCTATTGGAACCGCCGCTTTTACCGTGATCCCCAATCTGGATAATACGACCTGTCTTGGAGTAGACGCCGGGCATATGATCTTCGCCAGCAACCGCGTGGCTATCGGCAATACCAGCGTCTCCTGGATAGGCGGCCAGGTCGGATGGAGTACCTACAGCGACGCCCGGATCAAAACACAGGTAGAGGAGAATGTACCGGGCCTGTCCTTTATCAGCAGGCTTCGCCCGGTGACGTACCATCTGGATATCCACAAACAAAACGAATTATTCCCCCGCGATTCCCGCGATAAAATGGCGGAGGCAGACTGGCCTACCAAATACGACATAGAAAAAAAGCAGATGACCGGTTTCATCGCTCAGGAAGTGGCGCAGGCTGCCCGGGAGCTGGGCTACGACTTTAGCGGAGTAGAAAAGGCCGGTGATGAGGTGGGCCTGTACAGCGTACGCTACGCACAGTTTGTGGTGCCGCTGGTGAAGGCCGTGCAGGAGCAACAGACGCTGATCGGATCTTTGACGAACCGACTGGAAGCCTCCCAGGTAGCGATGGAAGACCTGCAATCGGAAAGGAATGAATTAAAATCCCGGCTGGATCGGCTGGAAGCTGCCATGCTCCAACGGGCTGAATCAACCCCTAAAACCCCGAACAAATGAAAAAGCCACTTTCCTGGAAATTCCTGCTGTGCATATTGCCGGTCTTGGGAGTGCCCGCGGGTGTCGGGGCCCAGCTATATATCCAGGGCACCACGGTGCATATCAGTCCGAATGCCCTACTTCACAGTAACGACGATGTGACCAATACCGGCGGTGGGACCTTGATCAATGAGGGAATGTTGTCGACTTCCGGCAGTATCACCAACAGTGGATCGGCTACGCTGCAGGGTAACGGCCGCTACAAACTGGCGGGCGACTGGCAGAATTCCGCCACCTTTAGCGCCGGGACTTCTACCGTCAATTTTGTGGGGCCGGCCAATAGCATGGTCACTTCCGGCGGTGATGCTTTTCATATCCTGGAAATGACCAAAGCGGTCGCCAACCTTACCCTGGCCGACGATCTGGGCATTGGTCGGCGACTCGAATTTTTATCCGGCCAAAACAAAATTTTGCTCCCGGGAAAAACCCTCGCTATCGGTTCGGGGGGCGACATTAGAGGTTACGACATCAACAACTACATTGTCACCGGCAGTGACGGCGAACTGATCAAGTCGGACCTGGGCGACAACGGCTTCACCTTTCCTATCGGCTTTGATCTGAGCTCCTATAATCCCATGGTCGTCAGGCAGCATGGGACCAGCGGACCATTGGGCGTCCGTTGCCATGAGCAGCATTTTGCCAACGGCAGTAGCGGTATGCCTTTAAGCAGCGAAGTGGTAGATGCCTCCTGGGAAATCACACGGGCTTCGGCGGGCGTCAATGACCTGGAAGTGACTCTGCTATGGGAGCTTGAACACGAGCTTGCCTTCGACCGCAACGATAGCGCCGTCGGTTTTTGGGACGGCGCGAACTGGGATTACGGAGCCCTACCCGGCAGTCAGGCCACCATCCTTGGCTCCACTACTTACTCCCAGACGCGCACGGGTATCTCTGGCACCGGCCTGCTTGGGGTACGCAGTGGGATGAGCCTCGTCGATGCACACGATGCGCGTGCGACCTCGTCGGCTCTGATCGTTTATCCCAATCCCTTTGCGGAAAAATTGACGGTACTACATGCTAGCGGTAAGATCTGGCTGTATACTTTGTCGGGTCAGTTAGTTATGCAGATCGATCCGGGCTACGGGCCTGGTTTCTCCGTACCGACGGAGATTGATCTGGGTCATTTACCCGCAGGGATCTATCTATTGAAAACTACCGGTATGAATGGATTGCCGGTATCGACGAGACTCATTAAGATGGCTCGCTGAAAGGACTGGCTGCAAGTTTAAACCAGCTCAATAATAATTTCGGTAGTCCAAACTAATTCCTGGATCAGGTCATTCTTACGAGTGTGACCTGATCCTGGAGGTGGTTTCAGTTTCCGAAGCCCATCTGCTTGTTTTCTCCGAAGAGTAACAAAGCGGTGGTTCCCGGAGCGCCTCTGTAGCGACGCACCACCAGGCTTTGGTAAAGAAACTGTACCCCTCTAAGCAATCTCACCCCCGCAGTTGATGCAAATCAGTATCCTCTAATCTGTAAAGGTGCAATTTAGATTGGAAGCATTTTATCTATGCTTTCACGAACCGGTAATCCTGATATGCAGCTGACGTTAGAACAGACACGGAAGTTAAAAAACGCCAAAGTGCTATTACTGGCGGGGATGGTACTGGGACCGCTATATACCGTCTTTTCCGATGGCTTTTCCTCGATCCATCCTTTTATCAATACCCTGGTCATTGGTCTGATCACGGCGGTGCTCGTTGCGTTTTTTGAATTCATCCTATTCACCGGACAGGTCAGGAAGCTCAAATTCTATAAGATCTTTTTCCTTCGAATATTCTTATACACTTTTTCCATTACCGCGACCATTACGATGGTCATGATCATATCCCGCATGTTTCGCAACGATATGAATTTTCGCTCGGTCTACCTGAGCGATGAGTTTCAGCATTACCTGTGGGAAGAAGATTTCCTTTTTGGGATCCTGTACACCCTGGCCCTCGTGACGATCGTGATCTTCATCATGCAGATCAAAAGGAAGATAGGGCCTAAAATACTATTCGGCTTCATTTCCGGCCGGTATTTTCATCCCCGGGAAGTGGAACGAATTATCATGTTTATTGAGATCCAAAAAGTGAAAACGATCATTGAAAAGATCGGTCGGGTAAGATTTTTTCGCTACCTGAACGATATCATTTTTGACATCACCGAAACGGTCCTGTTTCACAAAGGTGAATTCTATGAATACGTCGAAAATGAGATCCTCTTGGTTTGGGATGTCAAAAGGGGAACCGAAAAAGCCAATTGTATTCGCACCTTTTTTGAAATCCAGGAGATCATTGAAGCCAAAAAGATGACCTACTTTGAGAAGTACGGTTTCATCCCAGAATTTCATGCTTCCCTACATTTTGGACGCTTGATACGGGGCGAGATCGGGGATGTAAAGAGTGAAATTAAATACCACGGAGATGTCATGAACACGGCGGCCAGGATCCTTGGGGAAACCAATTGGGAAAATAACTTCCTGATCTCTTCCGATCTGATGGAGCACATTACCCTGCCGATCCTCTATCGTAAAGAACGATTGGGCAAATTCGGACTAAGGGGTAAACACCAGGACATCGAGTTGTACGCCTTAAAAGAATCCGAGACACAGTTTATAAAATGATCATACCCGAAACACAAAAACGAAAACTTCGCAGTACGCTGAAAATCACCCTTTTCGGTGTTATCATCGGTTTATTCTACCCCGTATTCGGGGATGGATTTAGTGAAATGCTTCCGTTCGTGAACGGCTTTAGCATTGGTTTGATCGGTGGCCTGGCGATCTCTTTTCTGGAATTGGAGATCTTTGATCCGCTAAAACGTCGTTCGTCCTTCATCCGAACATTTGCGCTCAAAACCTCCATTTATTTTTTCTTTTTCGCGCTGCTGATCCCGGCGGTCATGGCCTTTAATGAATCTATTTACCTGGAACGGGGCTACCTGGAACACATCAAAAGCGATGAGTTTCAGGCATTCCTTTTTGAAGAGGATTATGACGTTCTCCTATTCTATGCATTCGCTTTTATCGGGCTGATCATCTTCATCCGGCAGATCAATCGGAAACTGGGCCAGGGCGTACTGATCAACTATATCTCCGGTCGGTTCCATAACCCGAAAGAAGTGGAGCGGATCTTCATGTACCTCGATATCCGGTCTTCCACCACGATCGCCGAGCAGTTGGGCGAAATACGGTTCCACAACTTTTTACACGATTTCTTTCTGGACATTACCGAGTGTATTCTTTCGACTAAAGGTATGATCTATACCTATGTAGGTGATCAGGTGGTCGTAACCTGGAAAATGAAGACCGGTCTGGAAAAAGCGAACTGCATCATGACATATTTTCACGTCAAGAACCGGATAAAAAGACTGCGGGAACAATACCTGGAAAACTATGGATTCGTACCGCGCTTTTCCACCAGCTTTCATTGCGGTAAAGTCATCGTTGGGGAACTGGGTGATGTAAAAAGTCAAATCGTGTATCAGGGTGAAGTTTTGTATGAAACCAGCGCCATTGAAAAGAAATTTTCCGACTTACAGTTGCAGGAAGCTATTCTGATCTCCGAAACCCTGCTCAACCGCATTACTTTACCGGCCTTGTTCAAAGCTTACCGGAAAGCGGAGATCAAGGGTAATGAAATAGATACGCTTGGGGTCTATACCCTGGCCGAGAATATTCCGGAATTTCATGGAGCAAACGCCGGTTAGTTGCAGATCAGATGCAGCTTGTCCTCATTTCCATACTTCGATGGCTAATTTCTCACGATCAATAATTTTTGCACCAAACGATCCTGTTTGGTTTCCAAAAAAACGACATACATACCCGGGGACAAATGACTGGTATTGATGACCATTTGCCAGTCACCGGCTTCCCGGAAAACATCCCGCAGCAGATAGTTCCCGCTTTTTTGACCGTTGACCGCCTGCACCCAAAGGCTGACCGGCTGGGGTGTCTGTAGTTGATAATCAATGTTTACGAGGTCGGAAGCAGGATTAGGATATATCCTCAATTGGTTTTCGGGAATCGAAAGACTGGAGGCCGGAGGCGATACCGGCTGAGGAGTTGTCGTGGCCGCACTCACCGGGCAATCCCGGATCAGCAACTGTACCTCACTGCCATTTTGGGCGTGGAAGCCCGGTTGTAGTAAAATGTAATTTTGCGCCTGCATCGAGACTTTACTGCCCGTTTCAATTACCCCCGCAGATTTAATCCAATCGTAGACCACCATAATGGTATTGTCCAATATCGGATTATCGTTTAGGGAAGCGGTATCAGCAATGCAGTTTCCACAGGACGCACTGATTTGTTGAATGGTATTGCAGCCGTTAGCATTGTTTTCAATGATAAACTCTCCTCCGGAAGCGAGGAAGGTACAGACACTTTGAACGCCGCAAAAGGAAAGTTTAGGGCAGTCAATGATCACAAATTCGATCAGTGGACTGATATTCTGAAAAATGATATTGTCCAATCCATCCAGGGAGCTGAGCATAGGATTGTCTACCAGATCCAGGGAAAGTCCCACGGAGACCAGTTTTTTCAAAGCGCTTAAAGAGGCCAGAGAAAAATTAGTGGAGATGCTTAGGCTGCCTCCTACCGAAAGCAAATTTTCCACCCCGTCGAAAGAACTTAAGGAGTAATTCTGAAAAACATAAAACCCACCTCCAATCGAAGCCAGATTGCCTAAACCGACTAAATTATGCAAAGAAAAATTTGCGGAAATGTACAATTCTCCTCCAATCGAGACCAGGTTGTGCAGCCCGTTTAAAGAGGCTAAATTCTGGTTACCCTGGATAAATACGGTTCCATCCAGGGAGGAGATCCCCGCTAAACCACCGAGATCCGTAATTAAGCGGTTCTGATAAATATTCAGCACATCTCCGATAGAAGTAAGGCTGGCTAAACCGTCCAAAGAGGCTAGGGAGAAATTACCGGAAACGTGCAACCCACCTCCAATTGAATTGATATTATGCAGGCCGTTTAATGACGTTAAATTGAGGTTGTTTTGGATATAGATCGTTCCGCCGATAGCCGTAATGCCCGATAGGCCGTCCAAACTCGTAATACTGCTACTTGGAGAATTGAGGCTTCCGATAATTACATTTCCGGTAATGGTTGCACATCCCGGATAATTGTCGGCAAAATCATCAATGTCGGCCTGAGAAGAAAAGGTGATCCCGCCCGGAAGGCAACTTTGGGCGCTCCCGACATTAATTGCGGCAAAAAATGCCAGCAAAATGAATAACTGCTTTACCGTGGAAACGGAAAACTGCGGCAAGAACGGTGTAAACTTGGTCATGGTAATGGTTTGGGTAAGATCTTAAAGAATTGTCTTGGTCAAGTTAGGTGCCTTTTTACCCGCTTACTATGATTACGATCACCATCGCATACTAAAAAAGGTGAGATAGGATACTGGCGGTAAGATTTCCAATTATATAGTAGACCATTATCTGAATTAGAACCTGAACTGGCTTAACCTCCTGAGCAAATAAGGATACAGGCACAAACAAAAAATCAGGTTACCCCCACTAGGGTAACCTGATCCTGGATGTTGTTTGATTTAAAGCGATTCTCTTTATTTCCTCCAAACGGATGCAAAGCGGTGATTCGCCTGAGCGCCGTCGTAGCCGGTCACTACCCGGGTCAGATATCCCGAACCGGTGGAGTTATTATAGTTGGCCTGGTACTGGGCGGCAGTCTGGTCGTGCTTGGCGATCCAGGAACCACCCGGGTTCTGCGCAAAGATCGCGGAGAAGTAGGGGGTGCCGTTGTGCATGTAGGCGGCAATGTAGACCGGTTTTCTTCCGGCCGCTTTGTTGCTATTCACTTCAGCCTGATATTGCGCCGAAGTAAGGCTGGATTTCAGGACATAGCTGCCAATGTTCACCTTGCGGTACAGCACCGTGTATTGCTTATTGCCGTTGATGGAAACCACGGAGACACTCATTGGGCGGTAGCCACTTCCGGTCAGGTTGTTGAAGTTAGCCTGGTGCTGGGCCGCGCTTAATCCGTGCTTGGCAGTCCAGGCACCGCTCAGACCTTTTTTGAAGATCGCGGCGTAGAGGACCGAGTTTCCGTATTTGATACTTTCTACCTGTAGCGGAGAGTATCCGTCGCTTACCGCTTTGTTCATCACCGACTGGTAGGCGGCGCTGTTCAATCCGTGGTAGGCTCTCCAGGCACCGGTAGATTTTCTCCAGACGAAGTTGTAGAATATTTTGTTCCCCACGCTGTATCCGTCGATCCATTCGGGAGCAAAGCCCGAGTCGGCCAGGTGATCAAACAGGCGCTGATAGTCACCGGCCGGTAAGCCGTGGCGGGCATACTCATTGGTCAGTTTCCGGTGAGGCCACAGTAGGATCTTTCCATCCGGAATGGTACTGCCGTTCAGAGCCGTCCATTTAGATGCAATGTTGGCTTTGTTATTGGGGCGCATCAGGTACAGGCCTTTGCTAAAGTTCAGCGGTGCCGCCTGGTTGCCTTTTTGCAGGTGGATATGCAGGTGCGGGGCAGTTGAGCTTCCGGAGTTACCGGCCCGGCCCAGGTATTGTCCCTGCTGGATGTTAACCTGCTTATCGGCCGGCAGCATCACGTACATGTTCTCACTTTCGCCGGCTCCCAGTTTTTTAGGGAAGATAGTGGATTTGTTGGCGCAAAGATTACCGGGAATAGTACCGGGGATCATATGAGCGTACAGTACGCGGGTACCGTCGGCATGGTCCACCCAAAGCATGTTCCCGCCACCCGGGATCCGCTTGTTATCAGAACTCAGGTAAGGGTGCTTCTCTCCGGGTTTGGCATTCTGCGGAGCATTACACCAGCAACCGACGATCTTACCGGAACGCATGGCGTAAATCGGCTTGTTATAGATCAGGTAATCGCTGTTGGCTGATCCGTTCTTACCCGGATGGTATGGAGTCCAGTTGCTATTTCCGGTATAGCGTTGTACGCCGATGTCTTCTCCCAGGGCCTGGATACCAGCTGCGTGGTTTCCGGTAGAAACCCGTTCGCCGGGTTTGAAATCATCTGCCAGGAAAGGTAGTATATAAGGCGCTGTTGATGAAGTGGAGTAACGAGCTGAAGGTAATGTAGTAGTTGCTCGAATCTGGGCATTCAGTATTTGGAAACTGCTCAGCAAAAGGATCATCAATGGGGTTAAGGTTAAAAAAATCTTTTTCATGGTTTTTTGAATAGGTTGAAATGATAGTAATGGATTTTAGTAATAGGTTCGGGAAGGTGTGTTTGAGAGGGAATGGATGTGCCCCTTTGGGGTGATCTTTTTTGGATTTTTTTTAAAAAAGAAGTGAAGGAAGGCTTTGATCGGAAGAGACAGAAGGCATGTAATCAACTGAAAATAATCAGATTAAATAACAAAAAATATCTCAATCGAATTACTCCCTTAATAGCCGCATACATAAAAGAAAAGCAAGATTGTTTTTATACTCACTAATTACCAACTCGCCAGCGAAGGTTTCCCATCATTTGATTTATGTGAAATTGAGCTTTCAACTGCTCCGGAATTAGCTAAACAAAGAAACCGTAAAATAGTAATAATGAGATGAGGAAGAATTGATATATTATACTAGGCATCAATTGATCTTTAAAAGCAGCATGCCCCAAGCATAATTTTTTCTATTTTCTCCTTTCTGGCTCATCAATACTAACAACTTTTAATATTTTGCTACCAAAACTAGAAATTCCCGGTTCCCCATGTCACCAAAACGTCCAGTATTTCTTTTTTCCTTTGCGAATGATCCAGACTTTCGTCTGCACTTACAGGCAGAGGAGCGCGCTATCCGGGAAATTCTTCAAAAACTGGATAGCCAGGAAAGGATCAAGTACCGATCTATTTCACAGACTAATCTGGATGACATCTACAACGCCTTTAACGATTACCACGATCAGATCTGTATTTTCCATTACGGTGGCCATTCACATGATACTCACTTGCACCTCGACGGTCAAAAAACTACTTCCAGATCCTTAAGTACGCTCTTTGACCAGCAGCCCTTACAGTTAGTTTTTCTAAATGGCTGTGCTAATCAACAACAGGTAAAAGATCTTTTTGAGGTGGGGGTACCGGCCGTAATTGCCACCAGTGCTGAGATTAATGATGAGCTAGCCGGCCAGTTATCCAGGCAATTTTATCAAGCACTGGCGGCTGGAAAAACTATTCGTCAGGCTTTTGATACCGCAAAATCTTTTATCGAGCAGAATAGAAAATCAAAAGTAGAAATAGCCTATCGCGGTCAAAAATTAGACACATCAGAAGAGGAGAGTTTCCCCTGGGGACTTTACTGCCAACAGGAAGCTGCCCTAGACTGGTCGCTCGAAGACATTTCAGAAGCTAACCTGGATACTATCACTTACCAACAACGGAAAATCAAGAAGGTGCTCGGCCCTCCCCCTTTTATTCCGGAGATCTTCCTCGGCCGAGATAATGATCTTGAGGCTATTCGCCAAAAGCTTTCGGCAGGAGATAATCTTTTACTACTCGTAAATGGAGAAGGCGGCATCGGCAAGACCACTGCTGCTGCCGCTTATTATCGCCGGTATCAGGATCTGTACCAGCATGTAGCCTGGGTATTTGGCGGCTTAGACCTGCAAGAGGCGCTCCTTACGCTTGCTCCTCCTTTGCAGATAAATTTCTCAGAGGCCATGCCTAATGAACAGAGACTCCATATACTATTGGAAGCGATGAGCAATCTGGATGAGCCCTGCCTATTGGTAATCGATAACGCCAATGAGATCGAAGAATTGAAAAAAAATTATCTGGCGCTGCGCTCCTGTCCCAACTTTCACGTCCTGGTCACGACCCGGATCACTGAATTTGAACAGGCTGCCTCCCACCGTATTTCCCACTTGAAGAAAAAGACTGCAGTCACCCTTTTCAAAAAACATTATCCCGAACACGATCCGGCAGAAAATCAGCTACTGGAGGCCATACTAGCTGCCGTTGGCTATAATACGCTGGTCATCGAACTACTGGCCAGAAACCTGCGCAATTTCAATCGACTGAGAACACGTTACCACTTGTCTGATCTTTTACAGGACCTGCAAGAAAAAAAGCTTCTGGCGCTCTCCCACAGCCGGGCCGTCAAAACCGGTTATCAAGCCGACACCTTGGCGCTGCGCGAGGAAAAGCCGGAGGATATCATTGCCGCTATGTACGATCTAAGCGATCTGACCTCCCTGGAGACCAAACTACTTTCCTTTTTTGCAGTGCTGCCGGCGGAGAATATCGCCTTTGAACTATTCAGCGATTTGCTAAACGATACGGAAAATTTGGATGACACACTACTGCTACTGGCACAGAAAGGCTGGATCGATTACGATCCGGAAAACGTATCCTTTAAGGTAAGTCCGGTAATCCAAAGTATTACCCGTAGCAAACACCCACAACTTTTCGAATACTGCCAGGAATTGATTGCCGGTCTGAGTGAGAAACTCGATTACCAAGCAGGTATTGGCCATTTTATCAACGCTACCTACGAAGAAGCAAGCCTGTTTGCCTGGTACGCGGAAAATCTTATAGATTGCTTAAATCAAATTGAATATAGCCTTGGTCTACTTTGTGAGAGAGTAGGTAGCTATCACAGCACTACAGGCAATTTGGACAAAGCTTTGACTTTCTTTGAAGAATACTCCCGCTTCAATACAGAACTCTATGAGGCATATCCACAAAATGTATCCTTTAAAAACGGATTGGCCATTTCTTATGAAAA
>NZ_PDUD01000034.1 GCF_002646595.1 Flavilitoribacter nigricans DSM 23189 = NBRC 102662 | reverse complement strand
TGAACCAACTGAGCACTAAATTCGGTTGATTTGAATAAGCTAGAATAAAAAAAGCACTACAACCGACATGGCTATAGTGCTTTTTATAGTGGGCGGTGAGAGACTCGAACTCCCGACCCCCTGGGTGTAAACCAGGTGCTCTGAACCAACTGAGCTAACCGCCCAAACCTCAGAACAGTAACTCTTTTAATCCGACCCTCCCGATAAAATCGGGATGCTCTGAACCAACTGAGCTAACTGTCCGGCTTGCAATGCAAACGCTTTCTTTCAAAGCGAGCGCAAAGCTAAAAACCTTCGCGATATCTACTTAATTTTTTAACAAAAAAATGAAAATAAATCAAGCAGATCAGCAAAAAGAAGCGCCTCAGGTAGGGCTCGAACCTACGACCTACGGATTAACAGTCCGCCGCTCTAACCAGCTGAGCTACTGAGGCAACTAGGTTTCAAAATCTCCTTTCTTTAAAAGAGCGGTGCAAATGTAGTACATTCAAAATAATTGTGCAATATTTGTGCGAAAATTTTTACAAAAATAAATTTCGATGAGTTTACTCACTGTCGGCACTGTCGCTTTTGACGATATCGAGACGCCCTTTGGCCGGGCCGAAAAGATCGTTGGAGGCGCAGCCACCTATATTGCACTTGCTGCTTCTTATTACACCGATCAACTGAAAATAGTTTCCGTGATCGGCGATGATTTTCCAAAAGAAGAACTGGACTATATGCGGTCGAGAGGCATTGACCTGGAAGGCCTCCAGGTGATGCGTGGCGAAAAATCCTTCTTTTGGGCCGGCCGCTACCACGATAACATGAACGCCCGGGATACCCTGGACACCCAACTGAATGTGTTGGCTAAGTTCGATCCGGTACTGCCCGCGAGCTATAAAAAGAGCGATTATCTGATGCTGGGTAACCTTACGCCTTCTATCCAAAAGCAGGTGATCGATCAACTGGAAAGCAAACCCAAGTTGATCGCGCTGGATACGATGAACTTCTGGATGAATACGGCCCTGGATGAATTGATGGAAGTGCTGAAAATGATCGATGTACTCATCATCAACGATGAAGAAGCCCGCCAGCTTTCCGGTCAGTATTCCCTGGTGAAGGCCGCCGCTGCCATCCATAAAATGGGGCCCAAATACCTGGTGATCAAAAAAGGTGAACATGGCGCATTGCTGTTCGAAGGAGAGCATATCTTCTTTGCTCCGGCGTTGCCGCTGGCCGAAGTGTTTGATCCCACCGGTGCCGGCGATACTTTTGCCGGCGGTTTCATGGGCTATATCGCTTCTACGGAAGATACTTCTTTCGAGAACATGAAAAGAGCCGTTATTTACGGTTCGGCCATGGCCAGTTTCTGCGTGGAGAAATTCGGCATTGAGCGGCTCAAAGGTTTGACGGACGATGAAATTACCGAGCGGATCACCCGCTTCGTTCGTTTGGTAAATTTTGACGCCAAACTCTAAATGGGCATTGCAAAATAAGCGTGATCGCTGGTCTCCGCGTGAGATCCGGGATCACGCTTATTCCGCTATTGCTGCTATGCTGATCACTGAGCTGCCAGGCTTTTCACTACTTCCAGGGTCCGCCGGATCTCCTCCGGTCGCATATAACCCGAAATACCCATTCGAATAACGCCGCCCTGTTCCGCCAGTCCCAATACCTCGGTGGAACGAATGGCGTAAAAATGGCCGGACCAGGCAAAAATGTGATGCTTGGCCAGTTTCTCACAGGCTTCGTCGGCGTTCATATTCGGAAGATTGAAGGCGATCGTGGGTGCCCGGTCCGGTACATCGATACCCGGTCCGTAGATCTTTACGCCCTCAATGGCCGCCAGTCCATTATACAATTCCTCAAACTGTTGTTGTTCGTACTGTCGGAGCGACTGCATGCTGCTGAGCAGTTGCTGGCGCAGACTGTCTCCCGTTCCGTAGGATGCAATAAAGTCGATCGCAGCCTGTACGCCGGCAATTGCGGCGTGGTTGAGGGTGCCGGTCTCGATACTGTAGGGCGCGTGCTGGTAGGTCGTCCGTAGCCGATCGGGCTGAAGGCGATCCAGCAGGCCGGGCCGGGCGTAGAGGAGCCCCACGTGCGGTCCGTAGAACTTATAGGCAGAACACAACAGGAAATCGCAACCCACCTCCTGCACATCGATCGGAAAGTGCGGGGCATAATGCACGGCGTCCAGTAGGAGCCACGCCCCCGCCTGGTGGGTTAATTTTCGCACTTTACGGACCTGATTAACCGTTCCGAAAATATTGGAGGCCCAACCCATCGCAACGAGGCGCGTGCGATCGGAAAGCAGATATTCCAGCGCTTCATAATCCAGTACCCCTTCCGGCAGCAGGGGGATTTCCTTGACGATAACACCCTGATCCCGCAGGCTAATCCAGGGGCCACGGTTGGATTCGTGGTCCAGCTGGGTGATGAGGATCTCGTCTCCGGGTCGCAGGGCCCGTCCGATCGCCCGACTCAGGGAAAAGTTCAGGCTGGTCATGTTCTGCCCGAAAGAGATCGTATGCGGGCCCTCCGCTCCCAGGAAAGCGGCTACTTTTTCGCGGGTACCGTCCAGGATCTCATCCGTTTCCCGGGTGGTAATAAAGGCGCCATGACTGTTGGCATTGCTGTTTTTATAGTAGTGGCTGATCGCGTCGATAACGCTGTTGGGCACCTGGGTACCGGCCGGGCCGTCCAGAAAAACGAAGGTTTTCCCGTCCTGTTCGCGTTGTAAAGCCGGAAATTGCTGATAAAACTGATCGTTCATATCAAGGGTGGTTTTTGGGGTAAAGATAACCGATGTATGATCAGCGTAGGATATTTTTGTAATTTTCAAGATCTTAATTTCAACCCATCACCCGTATGCAACGCCTGTTAACCATTCTACTTTTCTCGTTTCCTTTATGGGCCCTGGCCCAGGATCTTTCCACGCAGCGCATCGAGCAGCTAGCTGAAAAACACGCCCGGCAGACTCTGCCGGAGTTGGTAGAATTCCTGTCTTTGCCGAATGACGCCCATTTTCCCGAGCAATTGGAACACAACATTGCCTGGCTGGAAAAAGCATTCGGCAAACGCGATTTTACCGTAGAACGCCTGTCGACCGGTGGTATTGATCTGGTACTGGCCAGATACCAACAGGATCCCGCATTGCCCACCGTGCTCATCTACGTACAGGTAGACGGCCAGCCGGTAGATCCGGGCAAATGGCAGCAGGTGAATCCGTTCACGCCTACTTTGAAACAACAACAGGCCGACGGAGCCTGGGAAGCGATAGAGCTGAAAAAACTGTACGCCGAACCCAATCCGGACTGGCGCATATTTGCCCGATCTGCATCAGACGCCAAAGGGCCGATCAATATGTTCCTGGCGGCCTGGGATGCGATGAAAGAGGCCGGGAAGTCGCCTCTATACAACATTAAGCTCATCATGGACTGCGAAGAGGAAATGGGATCGCCCAATCTGCCGCCGGCCGTAGAAGTGCACCGCGACAAACTGGCGGCCGATCACCTCATCATTCTGGATGGGCCGCCCCATATTTCCAATGCGCCCACCCTGGTATTCGGTGCCCGCGGGATCGCCACGGTACGCCTCACCACCTACGGTCCCAGGGTGCCCCAACACAGCGGTCACTACGGAAATTATGCACCCAATCCAGCATTGCGCCTGGCCCAGTTATTGGCCGGTATGAAAGACGATCAGGGTAGAGTGACCATTCCGGGTTGGTACGATGGCATCAGCATCGACCCCGAGGCGCGCACGGCGCTCGAACAGGTGCCGGATGATCTCGAGGCCATCAATAAAAAATTAGGCATTGCCGAACCGGACGCCGTCGGCAATACCCTGCAGGAGTCATTGCAGTATCCGTCGCTGAACATTCGGGGCCTGTCTTCCGGTTGGGTGGGAGCGGCGGCCCGTACGATCGTGCCGGCAGCAGCGGTGGCCAATCTGGACATTCGTCTCGTGCGGGAAAGTGATCCGGAGCATCTGATCGGCCTGCTGCGGGATTACATTCGTTCGGAAGGTTATCATATTCTGGAGGAGGAACCTACGGATGCTGAAAGGGCCGCTCATCCCCGTTTGTTGTCGATGGGATACCAGATCTCCTACGCGGCTTTCCGGACGGACATGGATTCGCCCACGGGCAAGTGGCTGGAGCGTGCCATGACGCATACTTTCGGCAAAAGCCCTATCCTGATCCGGACCCACGGTGGCTCGGTGCCCATTGCCCCGTTTGTGAAAACGCTGGATGTGCCGGCGGTGTTGGTGCCGCTGGTAAACCCCGATAACAATCAGCACAGTCCCAACGAAAACCTGCGTATCGGCAACTATTTTAGTGGAGTTAGAACTTGTTTGGGTATATTGACCACCGGATTATAAAAAACATGGATTAGTATGAAAACACACACAATTGCCCTCGTCTGCCTGGCATTGGCCTGGAGCGGACTGCTGACCGCTCAGTCCGGACTGAGTGCAGAGAAGAAAAAAGTGGTACAATATCTGGAATCCCAGAAAGACCATTTTGCCGACTGCGCCCACCGGATCTGGGAATGGTCGGAATTGGGTTACGAAGAAGAAAAAAGCTCGGCCTTGCTCAAAGACGAATTGCGTAAAGCGGGCTTCGCCCTGAATGACGGTTCCGACGAACTCCCTACGGACTTTGTTGCCTCCTTTGGCTCCGGTAAACCCGTCATCGCCATCCTGGCCGAATTTGATGCCCTGCCCGGACTTTCCCAGGCAGCGGTACCTTACCAGCAAAAAAGAGAAGAAGTTAGTGCCGGACATGCCTGCGGGCATCACCTCTTCGGCGCCGGCTCCGTAGCGGCGGCCATCGCAACCAAAAAGTGGATGGAAGAGACCAATACCGCCGGAACCATTCGGCTGTACGGTACGCCGGCTGAAGAAGGCGGTGGCGGTAAAGTATTCATGGTAAGGGCCGGCCTGTTCGACGATGTGGATGCGGTACTGCACTGGCATCCTTCCAGCATGAACAGTGCGGACGCCGGATCTTCACTGGCGATCAAAACGGGTAAATTTCGCTTCTACGGAGTAGCTGCCCACGCGGCCGGAGCGCCCTGGGTGGGCCGTTCGGCGCTGGACGGAGTGGAAGCCATGAACTACATGGCCAACCTCATGCGGGAACACGTTGAGCCGGACTCCCGTATCCACTACGTCATCACCCAGGGTGGCGATGCGCCCAATGTGGTGCCCGCTTTCGCCGAGGTGTATTACTACGCCCGCCACCCGGATGTGGCCGAAGTGAAAAATATTTTCGACCGTTTGATCGAAATAGCCGAAGGTGCCGCTAAAGGCACCGGCACCAAAATGGAATACGAAGTGATCACCGGATTGTATAATTTGCTGCCCAACGAAACGCTGGGTAAAATGATGCACCAGAATCTGGAAGTGGTCGGTGGCGTAAGTTACGATGCCGAAGAGACCGCTTTTGCCGAAAAGATCATGGAAACCTATAATGCCCGCGGACTGACCCCGAAATCCGCCGAAAATATTATGCCCTTCACCGTTCGGGAACGCGGCGGTTATGCTTCTACGGATGTCGGTGACATCAGTTGGGTGGTACCCACGGCGGGTCTGGGTGCAGCTACCTGGGCGCCCGGCACGGCGGCTCACAGCTGGCAGGCGGTTGCCGCCGGCGGCATGAGTATCGGTCACAAGGGAATGATGGTGGCGGCTAAGACCATCGCCCTGACGGCCATGGATATCTTCAAAAATCCGAACGTGACCAAAGAAGCCAAAGAGGAACTGGACCGCCGCTGCGGAGAAGATTTCGAATATGAATCGCTGGTCGGAGACCGGAAACCTCCCTTGGATTACCGGCAGAAGTAAGTAAACTTCCAGCATTGGGATAATGGGAAGTAAAGCCATAGACCGCCCGAACTTCCTATTATCCCAAGCTCACAGCCCTTTTTAGTCTACCAACATCCCCCATTGATCTAACAATTACCCCTATTCTTCAGGGCCTTCGTAATTTCGGCCGTTCCCTGGCCCGTATATCTAAAGCCGGGAAATCGAATCATACGGTTATGAATTTACTTGAAAACATCTCACTGGCATTTCGTTCGGTTCGCGCCAACTGGCTGCGGGCTATTCTTACCCTGACGATCATTGCCTTCGGCATCATGGCCCTGGTAGGCATCCTTACCGCTATCGACAGTGCCATCTATTCGCTGAGCAGTAATCTTTCTTCGCTGGGAGCCAATACCTTCGATGTGGATCCCCGGGGGGATGGCGTACAGGGTAACCGGCGTGGCCGCAGAGCCAAGCGCGGAGAGCCGATCACTTTTGATCAGGCGATGGAGTTTAAAGACCGCTACATCTTTCCGGTGCGTACCTCCGTTTCGATGAACTGTACCGGTAATGCGACGATCAAATACGCGAACGAAAAGACCAATCCCAACGTACTGATCTTTGGGATTGACGAAAATTACCTGGAAGCCAAGGGATTCGAAATGGCAGTTGGCCGGAACTTTACGGCTTCAGAAGCCTTGAATGGCGGTTACCGGGCGATTATCGGGGATGAGATCGTACAGGACCTGTTTGGAGGAGATGCGGAAAAGGCATTGAATAAGACCATTGCGGCGGGCAATATCAAGTTTAAAGTGATCGGGGTGACCGCCAAGCGGGGATCCAGCATGAATCAGAGTGAAGACCGCCGTATCCTGATCCCGCTGCAAACCGGGAAACGGTACTACGGTACTCCCAATACGAATTATAACCTGCTCGTAGCCGTTAACGATCCGACCAAAATGGACCAGGCGGTGGGCGAAGCAACCAGTGTATTGCGTAACGTGCGGGGATTGACCGCTTTTGAGGAGAATGATTTTGAGATCTCCAAAAGCGACGGTCTGATCGATATTATCAAAGAAAATACCCTGTATTTCCGGCTGGCGGCGATCGGTATCGGTCTGGTTACCCTGCTCGGGGCGGCCATCGGCCTGATGAATATTATGCTGGTGAGCGTCACGGAACGTACCCGGGAGATCGGGATCACTAAAGCTGTAGGCGCTACCCGGAGAAATATTATGATCCAGTTTTTGACCGAAGCGGTACTGATCACCCTGATGGGCGGAGCTGTCGGTATTCTGCTGGGCGTTCTGGTTGGAAATATCGTAACCTTCCTGATGGGTGGCAGTTTTCTGTTTCCCTGGCTCTGGATCACCGTAGCGGTGGCTACCTGTGTGGGCATCGGGTTGTTGTCCGGTTTGTATCCGGCTCTTAAGGCTGCTCGTCTGGACCCGATCGAATCGCTGCGGTACGAATAAAAAGATGAAGCTGGCCCGATAATCCATAGCCAGTGAATACCGAGGTTATCGCTGCAAGGCTGAAGTTGGAGTAACCCCAAAAAACAAGAAAGTCGTAAGCACCCGATGGGACAGCTTACGACTTTCTGCTTTCCGGACTACAGCGATCGTTTAGTACTCCGTAGTCGACATGATGTATTCGAGATGTTCCATAAAGTCCCGCTTTTCTTTGCCGGGAGCGTGTACAAAACCGTCGATGAACAGCAGTTCATTTTTATTCGGATTGTGGATCAGGTAGCTCACAAAGGCGCCACCCATAAAGTCGTTCTCGATTTCCCAGATACCGCGTGCTTCCAGAGCGTACTGGTTGTGGATCGTTTTCACTTCCGTAAGCATCGGCAGGTCAATGTCGTTCACCCGCATGTAGGTATTCGGCAGGGTAGAGGAGATGTATTTCCGACCCAGGGAATCCCGGATAGCTTTGATCCCTTCTTTGGACAATTGTTTCTCGTTGCTGTACGCCAGCTTGTGGATGAGCAGGTTAGAGCTGAGGTCATCCGTTTCCTTACGCAGCCAGATCACTTCATCGTCACTGATCGCTACGAAATAATCGCTGGGGATTTTAATGTCCGCTCCCATTTTGCTTCTTACCTCGTCCTGGATCTTTGGATTTTGTCCCTGGAAGAAGATGGTAGCGGCGATACGGTCGCGTTCCCGCTGTTCGATCCGCTTGTAGATCGCGGGGAAATTAGCTTTGATATTGTCAATTAACTTGTCTTCCGTCCAGCCGAACTGGTAAGCCAGTAACTGACCTTTGGCCCATTTATCCCGACCGATGGTTACATTATAGGATTCATCCTCCTGAGAACGGCGTACTTTTTCCGTACCCAGGTCCTGCCGGATCATCTGGGAGGTGGGTGATTCTTCATCCGAAAGATTAGCTACGATCAGATAGGTTCTCAGTTCCCGCCGCATAAGCTGGGCCTCCATATCGTAGGGCGTGAAGTGGACAATGTCGAAGATGGGTTCCGGTTGCGGCAGTATCGGGTAAGCGGCACCGTAGTAATAACGGATCGAATCTCCGATCCGGCTTTCCCAAACGTCCTGGTCCGCCACTACAACCAACTGGTTGATCCTTCCGTAAGCAGTCGGTACCGGCCGCAATCCCTGCCGCATATCCTCACTACAGGAAGCAAACCCCAAAACAACACCCAAAAGGACAAGTATTTGAAAAAATTTATTTTTCGGCATATTCATTTGAGTTCCTTTATTAAAATATTCGATAAAGTTAAAAAGATTCCCCTTTACTCGTCGAAGAAAAAGCCGGGGAAACTACTATTAGAACAGATGTCGTTTGCCGAAGTTTTGGTGTAAGATGATGATTGTAAGCTGTTACGATACTGTTATAGTTTACTCCTTTTTTAACAAATGGAACTTTTGGCGGGAAACAATTTCGTGGGGAAGGCAGGCCGCGGCTCATAAGGTGACGGACCATCCTCTGGTTGGGAACCGGTGTAAGTGAATTTTCAGAAAGTAATATCCCGGATCTTATCGAGGTACGAACGGCTCACCCGTACGACGTCGCCGTTGATCATCCGGATATCGTAGGAGGCTGGGTACTTAAAGATCTCCTGCACTTTACTGATGTTGATCATACTGGATCGATGAACGCGAATGAAGAGTTCCGGATCCAGCTTTTCTTCCAGCTGGCCGATACCGAAATTACTGAGATAAGTCTGTTTGTCGGTTACCATATTGGAATAGTCGCCATCGGCGTTGATCCAGATGATGGAGGCGGTCGGTATGGCGATCAGTTTCTGTCCGCTCGAAACGAGTATCCGGGCGGGATAGATCTGGCGTTCCTGTTTCAGCAGGCTTTCGGCCAGGGCGTGCAGGCTGTCCAGTGGTTGCCGTTGCCGGACTTCGAGACGTTCTACGGCCCGGTTAAAGCGCTCCCGGGTATAGGGTTTGAGCAGGTAATCCACGGCGTTAAGCTCAAAAGCGTTGACGGCGTACTGATCGTAGGCCGTGGAAAAGATCACCTTGGGACTTTCCTTTAAATGACGCAGCACTTCCAGACCCGTCATCCCCGGCATTTCAATATCGAGGAATACGATATCCGGTTTGAATTCGTGTACTAGTTTGATACCGTCGACCCCGTTATTGGCTTCTCCGATGATAACCAGTTCGGGATAATGACTGAGGTATTCCCGCAGCAGGGAGCGGGCGGGAGCCTCATCGTCAATTATGATCACTTTTTGCATAGCTGTTGGAAGTTGAAGCTAAATTAAGGAATTATCCCGGCCGGGTGACCGCCTGGCCGACGAATGCACATATAGGTCGATCAATGGTATTTCCTTCCTTTGGGCGGTCTATATAGCCGTTCACCGAAATCCGATGGTGAGCCGGGCGAAAGCACTGCATCTTTGTAGCAAATCGAAAATGATATGAAAACAGTGTTTCTCCGGATCATCCGAACCATAACCTTTTTATTTCTGGGATTTAGCGGCCTTTTAGCGCAGGCGGATCTGACCGGGGCCGAAGCGGTGATCGAAAAGTTTAGCCGGCAGGATCAGTTCTCCGGAGTCGTCCTCCTGGCGGAGGATGGGAAGATCGTATACCAGCAGGCGGTTGGCCTGGCGGATCGCACTTCCGGCAAAAAGCTGGAGCAGGGAACCAAATTCCGGATCGCCTCCATCACCAAGTCATTTACGGCTTTAGTGATCATGCAATTGTACGAGGAAGAGCAATTGTCCCTGGATCAATCGGTGAATGAATTGCTGCCCGGACTTTTGCCGGATACTTTTAGCAGCGTAAAAGTCCGCCACCTGCTTAACCACACCTCCGGACTACCCGGAGAAACGGACGAATTTTATGCGGAAAAACTGTCACCGGAGGTAATGATCCGCCGTCTTACCGAGAGAGAACAGCCACGGCAACCAGCAGGTACCGCCTTTAATTACAATAATGTGGACTACCTGCTGCTGGGGCTGATCATCGAGGATCTCAGTGGAAAGCCCTGGGAAACGGTCATTCGGGAACGTATCCTCATCCCGCTGGAAATGCACGATACCGGTTTTCTGGAAAAAGATGCACTGCCGGCTGATCTGGCCAGTGGTTACTTATGCGAAAACGGGGATTGCGTTCAGGAGCCGGATTACTACATTGAAAATTATTTCGCGGCGGGCAGCATGTATGCTACCGCAGCCGACCTTTTGAAATGGGATCAGGGGCTCTACGGAGAAAAACTGCTTTCCGAAGCGGGAAAAACCCTGATGTACACTTCCGATCCGGCTCTGGGGTATATCGCCTTCGGATCCTGGACTTTCCACCATCCGTTTATTGCCGGTAACCCATTTACGGTAGAAAGGAGAGGTGGTATTCTGGGGTTCAACAGCGTGATCATGCGGTTCCCGTTGGCAAAAAAGACGCTGATCATCCTCAGTAATACTGATCAGTTTAACCCGGATACCTTCGGAAATTCGGAAAATATCAAGGAGCAACTTCTGCGAATACTCTTCGCTTCCGGAGGCGATTAAAGCCCGACCGGTCGAAAAATGAAGTGCCTGAATTCCGAAAACCGAGCTCCTGCCGGTGAGTAACGGCATCCACCTAGCACTGGTCGAAATAATTTAGTTGCTCGTGGAGTGAGGTCTACATTTGCAGAACAATTTGATCAAAGGAGAAATAATATATCCCCTGAGATCACCCGACTAATTGAATTCTTTAAACCGGAAATGCTGGGGTTTCCCAGCGGATCCGGTAAAACCGCCCGACATGAAAAACATTACACTTCTCCTACTGGCCATGGTCAGTAGCCTGAGCATGGTTTATGCTCAATCCAACGGAAAAATTACCGGATCTCTGCTCGATGCTGATGGGCAACCCGTCAGCTACGCCAACGTGATCCTGTTCGCACAGGCCGATTCCAATATGGTAAAGGCCGAGATCACCGACGACAAGGGGATCTTCCAGATGAGCGGCATTGCGGCCGGTGATTACTGGATGAAAGCTTCCTTTGTCGGTTTACCCGACTTTACCTCCGAAGTCCTGCACGTTGAAGCCGGACAGACGCTGGCGCTGCCGGCATTCCGCCTGCAGCCTTCCACCAACGAACTTTCCGAAGTCACCGTTACGGCTACCAAGCCATTGGTGGAGGTCAAACCGGATAAGATGGTATTCAACGTGGAAGGCAGCATCAACGCGCAGGGAAATACGGCGCTGGAATTGCTTCGCAAATCTCCCGGCGTGATGGTCGACAACAACGACAACGTCATGCTGCAGGGCCGTAGTGGTGTTCAGATCTATATCGACGGCAAGCCTTCTCCGCTGAGCAGCAGCGATCTGGCCGCCTATCTGGAAACCCTGCAATCTACCGAGATCGAATCGATCGAGATCATCACCAACCCCTCTTCGAGATACGATGCCCAGGGAAATGCGGGGATCATCAATATCAAGATCAAAAAAGATAAGAATTTGGGAGCGAACGGCAATTTCGATGCGGGTTATTCCATCGGAAAGCTGCCGCAGTATAATGCCAAACTGAGTGGTAACTACCGCAATAAAAAGGTTAACCTCTTTGGTAGCTACGGCTACGGTGAAGGCCGCAACCGCAACCTGTTCAACCTTTACCGCGAACAATCCGGACTGGCTTTTGATCAGAAGAACGTCAACCTGAGCGAATGGAACAACCACAATTTCCGCGCCGGAGCCGACTTTTTCCTGAGCAAAAAGAGTACGATCGGGGTGATCGCTAACGGGAATGTCAGTGACTACCAGGGGAATTCCAACAGCCGCACTACCATCGCCACGATCGGTGTCGGAGCCGTAGACAGCATGTTGCTGGCCAGCAATCTTCATAACGGTATGCGTTCCAATTACAACTTCAACGTCAACTACGCCTACGACGGAGGTAACGGTACAACCTGGAACGTTGATGCCGATTACGGTATCTTCGAGAACGACGGAGACGAATACCAGCCGAACCGCTATACCGACCCCACAGGTACGGAGGTCTACGAAGAACGGATCTACGCCAATGAGACCCCAACCTCCATTGACATCTACACCTTTAAGATCGATCACGAACGCAACCTGTTCGGCGGTAAGGTGGGCACCGGTATCAAGCTGGCCCAGGTGAACACGGATAACACCTTCAATTTTTACAATGTCCTCAGCGGCGATAATGTGCTGGATGAGAACCGTAGTAACCAGTTTGCCTACAAAGAGAATGTCAATGCAGCCTATCTGAACTACTCCGGTAAGTTTTCCGATAAGTTCAACTTTCAGTTCGGACTGCGGGCCGAGCAGACCAATTCGGAAGGCGACCTCACGGCTTACGTACCGACCGAAGACGACAATGTAAAACGCTCTTACCTGGATCTGTTCCCCTCCGGTGGTCTGACCTACCAGGCCAACCAGATGAACAGCTTCCAACTGACTTACAGTCGCCGGATCGACCGGCCCAGCTATCAGGACCTTAACCCTTTCCAGAACCGTCTGGACGAATTGACCTTCGAAAAGGGTAATCCCTTCCTGAATCCGCAGTATTCGCACAACTTTCAGTTGACGCATACCTACAAGTACATGTACAACACCAGTCTGAGCTACAGCCGGACGACGGACCTGATCACCCGGATCACGGATACTTCCGGGGTGAGTTCCAGCTTCATCACCTGGCTGAACTTGGCCCAGCAGGATGTACTGAGTCTGAGCTTCAGCGCGCCGATCCAGATCACTAAATGGTGGAATAGCTACGTGAACGTTACCGGCTCGCACACCAGCAATACGGCGGATTATGGCGATGGTAAGATCGTGGATCTCAGTGCCTTTTCTTTCAACGCCTACGCCCAGCAGACCTTTAGCCTGCCCATGGATATGAAACTGGAAGTATCCGGTTGGTACGCAGCGCCCGGTATCTGGGGCGGTACTTTCCAGACTACGGGTATGGGTAATGTAGACATCGGAGTACAGAAAAAGATCCTGGACGGACGGGCCAACCTGAAAGTAGCGGTGAGTGATGTATTCCGGACCAACCGCTGGAGCGGGATCAGCCAGTTCGGTGCCCTGTACATGGAAGCCGGAGGCAGCTGGGACAGCCGTCGCCTGCGCGTGAACTTCTCCTACCGCTTCGGCAACGACGAGGTAAAGGCAGCGCGTCGCCGGAAAACGGGTCTGGAAGACGAACAAAGCCGGATCAAATCGGAATAATCTGATAACTCAGTACCGTGATCGATCATCACGGTGGGTAAAATAAAAAAGGGGATCAGTCATAATTTTGGCTGATCCCCTTTTTTATTCGGCAGTCTCACTGCATCAGATGACCAATCGGCCCGCAGCCCACTGTACGCCCGCTTCGAGCTTGGGCAGGGTAGCCTGTAGCTTGATCAGCTTCAGCTCCGCGTCGATCAATTTATTCTCCCGGGAGTTGATCAGGAAAATTGAACTCTCACCGATGCTGAATTTACGGAGTTCGGCATCGAGTAAACGTTGATAATTCGCTACGGTTTGCTGGTAGAGGTTCAACTGATCGCGGGTGGTTTCCCACTCGGCAAAATAACTCAGGATCTTGTTGTTGATGCTTAATCGCTTTTGCTGCAGCCCATAGCCGGCATCCAGCAGTTTCAGATCGGCCTGGGCGAGTTTTCCTCTTTCTTTTCGCAAAAAGAGCGGCATTTCAAAACTGAGTCCGATCTTATAATTTTCCGTGATCAGGTTGCTGATCGCGGCATCGTTGCTACTCTGGTAGTTGAGATCGAAACCATTGCCGAGGAAGTTGTATTCCAGGTCCAGTCTTGGTTTGAGCTGTTCGGCGGCCAGTCTGCGGTCAATTTCCAGTTCGGAGATCTTGATCTGGTATTGCCGGAGTTCGGGGTGGATATCCTGTAGATTGGGTAGGATCTCCGCCAGCTCAAACGGTAGTTGTTCATTCACCCGGAACAGGGTATCGGGTAAGGTAGTCATATCCAGTTCGAGCGGGATCTCTCCTTCTTCCCACAGATAATTGGCCAGTTGTAAGCCCGCTTTGCGAAAATCCAGTTCGGCCTGCTGGACTTCTAGCGTACGATTCTGGACCTGGACGAACGATTCGAGGGTATCGATGGCCGGTTTATCACCCTGAATAAAACTCTCTACAATGGCAAACTGACGCTCCCGGGCGTTCTCCAGGGCTCGCTGGTATACCTGCCATTGCTGGTACGCGGCCCACCATTCCCAGTAGGCTCTGGCCGATTCCCACTTCAATTCGTTCAGCAGTATTTTTTGTTCGGCTTCATTGCGGGCCTGCATGAGTTTGGCCTGCTGCAAGGTTGCCCGGCGCTCATCGATAAACAGGCCGCGCAGTGCCGACGCTTTCACTCCGACTACCGCCTGCCCAACCGCCGGCAATCCGTTCTCGGGATTAACGTAGGTACCCCGGGCGGTCTTATAGGAACCTTTCAGTTCCAGTCCGTACCAGGTCGGGATTTTCAGCCCGCTTTCGCTGAAGGTATAATATTCGGTCCCTTTGAATGATTTCTGCTGCCATTCGGCGTAAGCCTTGGGATCAAATGCGCCTCTGGCCGCCCGGAGTTTTGCCTCCGCCTGACGTTCCAGCAGGGCGGCCTGCAGCGCAACCGGATGGTGGTCCTGTATACGTTGGTAAACTGCTTCTAGGGAGAGCTGGCGGGGGGCATTCGATGACTGGGCCAGGATCGTCCGGGAGCCGAACAACAAGGTAACCGCAAGGAATGCCAAAAGTGAACCATTGAATTTCATGTCGAAAAATTGAATTGCGATTTGCAAAATCACTGCCTCGAAAAAGATAGCACGGAACGACCTTCCGCTATTTTATACTTTTCGCCGGAGCCTTCATCTTGGGTTCTTTCTCCGTTTTGTTCCTGGCGTAAAAGTCCGGAGGGAAGCCATTCAGTTGTCGCCAGATCTCGTACCACACCGGAACATCATTGAGCAACGCTATACCCCGGGCACCCGAACCGGGGCGTAAGGCCCGGGGCCATTCCATACTGTCCTGAGCCAATTTGGGAGATACGAGGATCCGGTAGCTGCCATTTGGACTAATGTTGTTATCAATAGCAACGACGTTTCCGCTGAAAGTACCGAAAGACTGTCCGGGCCAACCGGAAAAAACGAAAGCCGGCCATCCGTCAAAAATGAACCGCACTTCCTGACCGGTCGTGATGAGCGGGAGATCCATTGGCTGGACGTACATTTCCACGGCCAGTTCGTAATTGGCGGGCATAATGGTCAGGATCGGATCCCCTTCCTTGACGATCTCACCGAGGCCGGCCTTTATGGCCTGCGTGATGTAACCGTCCTGGGGAGCGGTGATGAAGTACATGTTGTTCCTTTGGGCGTAATTGGCCGTCTGTATCCTCAATTTGCTGGCCCCCGCTTCAGCTTCGTGTAAGCTGGATAGGGTAGCGAAACGATCGGACTGCGCTTTGGCTACCTTTTGGTGGTATTCGTATTCGGCGGTGCTGAGGGCCAGTTTGGTATTCGCCAGTTCGTTTTGACTTTCCGCCAGTTTGTTGCGGTTCGTGATCACTTTGGCGGCGGTCTCCTGTACCTTTAGCCTCTTTTCCTCCAGTTCGGTCAGCGATTTGATACCGGCATCGTAGAGTTCCTGGGTACGTACCAGCCGCTGCCGGGCGATGTCGGCGTCCAGCTCGCTCTGCACTACCGCGGCACTGTCGGCGGTGATCTTGAAAGCCATTTGCCGCACCTTGTTTTCCAGTTGTCCGCGTTTATTCTGCCATTCCAGGTGTAGGGCCCGGATCTGATCGTCCAGGGCTACCGCTTTGGAATTATAGGCGCGAATGGCGCCCTCTTTGGCGAATACCTGTTCCTGTGTCCGGTTGACGAGGTCCGGATCAAAATAATCCGTTTTCACCTCGGTGATGTGAACAATGGTGTCTCCCTTTTTAACGAGTTGGCCTTCCTGTACGTACCAGGTGTCGATCATGCCGCCGATAGCAGTCGTGATCACCTGTGGACGTTCGGAAGGGCGCAGGGTCGTCACTTTACCGTCGGCCTGAACGTTTTGCGTCCAGGGAAGGAACAGGATCAGAATGACGGTGATCAGTATCCCGATCAGCCAGCGCTGAAACATCCGATGGGAGCCGGATAGGCTCGTTTGCTGAAAGGATTGGAAATGCTCCGTAACAACTTTCGGATTGATGGAATTTTTTGAAATATTAAGCATGGCATTTGCCGATTTTAATCTGGATAATGAAGGCTTATAACTTAAACACGGCTTTAAAATGGTGCTGGTCCTTGAGTTCCTCGTAACTGCCGGAAGCAATGATGTTTCCGTCCTGCATAATGATGATGCGGTCGCATCGCTGGGCCAGTAGGGGATCGTCGGATATTGCCAGCATCGTCCAGGTGCGATTCGGTGCGGTCAGGGAGTTGATCACCAGCTCGCGATCTCCTTTTTCCATTCCCGAGAAAAAGCCCTCTACGGTGAGCAGCAGCGGGTTGGCGAGGATAGAGCGGGCCAGCATCAGGCGGGTACGCATGTGGTGCGGAATGTTTCGCCCCTCGGGCAGTAATTCCGTATGGTAAGCATCAGGCAGGGAGGCGATGAATTCATGAAGGCCGAGTTCCTGCGCTGCAGAGATGACCTCTTCGATCGAAACACTCGGGTGCCCCAGGGTGATATTTTCCAGAATACTGCCTTTGAAAATGTCCTCATATACAGAGTAATCGCCGATGTATTTGCGCAGGCTTCCCAGGTTGAGATTATTGACCGGGAATCCGTTGAAACACAGCTGGCCCGAAAAATCGGTTAACAGCCCGGAAATTACCCTCATCAGCGTAGCGCGGCCGGATCGGTTGTAGCCGGCAATGACAACTTTCTCGCCGGAACGGACTTCCAGGTCCAGTCCCCTAAGCGTCGGTGAACGCGCATCGGGAAACTGAAAGTGAAGATTGCGCAGTGATATGGAAAGTCCTTCGTTTTCCTGCAGATCGGTGAAGGTCATATCACCTTCTTTTTCCAGTGGAATATCCGTGACTTTCCCCAGTTTTTCCACACTTGTGAGCACATCGTAGACCACATCCATATTGATGATCAACTTCTCAACCGCAGCGATCACCAGAATGATGACGATCTCCGCGGCAACGAATTGTCCGATATTGATCTGATTTTCGATCACCAGGTATCCACCCAGCAAGAGCAGACTTGCCGTAATGATGGTCTTAAAAGCCACGATACTACCGTACTGCATCAACAGGATCCGGAAGTGCTTGCTACGGGCAAACAGGTAATTACTCACCAGGTTGTCGGTCTTATTGAGCGCCATGGTGTCATTACCGGCCAGCTTGAAGGTATTGACCGCCCGGGCCTGTTCTTCCAGCCAGTAAGCTACCTCGTATTTGTAATCGGACTCCTTGAGGCTGGTCCTTAACCCCTGAGGCCCGGTATACCGGACGATCAGGTAGAATAATACCAGCAGGAAAGCTCCGAAAAACACAAAGAACGGATGGTAAAACGCAATGAGCACCAGCCCGAAAAGGATCTGCAGGGCAGCGGCCGAAAGCTCTACAATGATCTTCGGTAAGCCCTTTTGGAGGGTCACTGTATCGAAAAATCGGTTAACCAGTTCCGGCGGATAATAGTTGGCCAGTGAGTTCAATTTCATGCGGGGCAGCCGGTAGGAAAAGTCAAAAGCCGAGCGGGCGAATACCCGTCGCTGAATGGTCTCCATAACCGATAACTGCATCACCTTCAGTATGCCCGCGAAAGCGGTGCCAACCGTTACTATGGCAACCAGCACGAACAGCGAAGCCGAAAGGCTGCCGCCCGCAATGAGTCCGATGATCGCTTGTACTCCCAACGGCAGACTCAGGGTGATCAATCCGGAAATGATCGCGTAAATGTAAACGTAGGTGATGTCTTTTCGATCCAGTTTCAGTAAACTGAAAAACCGTTGGTGTGGTTTCATCTTAGGAGTAGGTGTGGCAACCATAATATATAGTTAGTAAGACTTTGTGTTATAATAGTAAAACTATCATGTAGTTACATCTATCTGAACGCATAAATTCGTTTAAGGTTTGCGTAATGACGATTTTTTGCAGAAAAAAAATAGAGCCGGTCGTATTTTCTTTACCGGAATATATTGATCTGCAGGGCCTAACCGTTCCCAGTACCTTAAACAAATTTTTTCTGTAATTGATAACAGCCCGGATCGGCGATTGTAAAGATCTTTGCTCGAATTCAATGTCGATCGGATGCCCGGGCCGGGAATGTTCTGCTAAAATAACGCGCTGCACGGTATGGAATATTGATTTTCCGCACTTTGGGGCAAATTCTTCCTGAGAAATCTTTGATGGGTAGCCGGGCGTACTTTATACGCTACCTGACGCCTTTTGCCGAATTTCATTCTAAGCATTCGCCGAAGTGGGCGGTGTTCGTTTTAGCACTTACCCCATATTCCGCTTTTTCCAAGCGTAAGCGCCTGATTTACTGTTTCCTTTTGACAATTATCTGATAGTCAGAATTTGCATTTTTCTTTTGATTATCAAGACAAAAGCCTATTTTTGCGCTGGTTTTTAGAAAGCCCTTCGAAAACGGCACTAGGTGCTGTTGGAGTTGTGAGTCCGGAAGGCCGGAGTGGATAGCGGTTGATTTTTAATGGCTTCCATTCGATTTTCGGCCCTGGATTTGTAACGTCAAGACTAGCTGACAATCAAAATACAGTTCAAATAATAATATCAGTATGGCAAATATCGGTCAGGTAAAACAGGTGATCGGGCCTGTAGTTGACGTAAGTTTTTCGGCAGAAGGCTCTGCACTTCCCGAGATCTTCAATGCACTTGAAATTATTCGTCCGAACGGAGAAAAATTGGTTCTTGAGGTGCAGCAGCACCTGGGAGAGGATAGTGTTCGGGCCATCGCAATGGATTCTACCGACGGACTTACCCGCGGTACTAAAGTAACCGACACCGGCCTCGCCATCGCGATGCCTACCGGTGAAGCGATCAAAGGACGTCTGTTTAACGTGGTGGGAGAAGCCATCGACGGTATGCCGAACGTACCTAAGGGTGAAAATGCCCGTCCGATCCACGCCAAGCCGCCTACCTACGAAGAACTTTCTACTGAGAAAGAGGTACTGTATACCGGTATTAAAGTGATCGACCTGATCGAGCCTTACATGAAAGGGGGTAAGATCGGTTTGTTCGGTGGTGCTGGTGTAGGTAAGACCGTACTGATCCAGGAATTGATCAACAACATTGCCAAAGGATACGACGGTATTTCCGTATTTGCCGGTGTGGGTGAGCGTACGCGTGAAGGGAATGACCTGATGCGGGAGATGCTGGAAGCCGGTATTATCAAATACGGCGAACACTTTATGGAATCTATGGAGCAAGGCGGCTGGGACCTCAGTAAGGTTGATGCCGAAGAGCTGAAAGAATCCAAAGCGACTTTCGTGTTCGGTCAGATGAACGAACCTCCGGGAGCACGTGCACGGGTGGCACTTTCCGGACTGACGATCGCCGAATACTACCGTGACGGGGACATGAGCGACCCGACCGGTGGCCGTGATATCCTGTTCTTTATCGATAACATTTTCCGTTTCACGCAGGCTGGTTCTGAAGTGTCTGCACTCTTGGGCCGGATGCCTTCAGCGGTAGGTTACCAACCTACACTGGCTACCGAGATGGGTCTGATGCAGGAACGGATTACTTCTACCAAGCGCGGTTCCATTACCTCCGTACAGGCAGTATACGTACCTGCGGATGACTTGACGGACCCCGCCCCCGCAACCACTTTTGCTCACCTTGATGCTACTACGGTACTTAGCCGTAAAATTGCTTCTCTGGGTATCTACCCGGCAGTGGATCCTCTGGATTCTACCAGCCGTATCCTGGATCCGGCAATCGTTGGTGATGAGCACTACCGCACCGCTCAGCGCGTGAAAAACATTCTGCAGCGTTACAACGAATTGCAGGATATCATCGCGATCCTGGGTATGGAAGAATTGTCTGACGAAGATAAGCTGGTCGTTACCCGCGCCCGCCGGGTACAGCGTTTCCTTTCTCAGCCTTTCCACGTGGCCGAACAGTTCACCGGTCTGCAGGGAGTACTGGTACCCATCGAAGAAACGATCCGTGGTTTCAACATGATCATGGACGGAGAAGTAGATGAGTATCCGGAAGCCGCCTTCAACCTGAAAGGTAACATCGATGATGCGATCGAAGCAGGTAAGAAGTTGCTGGCTGACGCCGAAGCGAATGCATAACGATTAGGCGAAGGCCGAATCGTAGTCGTCAGTCTCAGTCGGCGAAAGATTGAGCTTAGGCCGGATGAGGCTGGCGAAAAATATATTATTTAGTTCAGGTTGCGCTACCAGAGCGGGTAAGTACCGGAAATAAAGACCTGCCGGCAAAGGTAGCCACCGAGATATTATCGAAGATCGATTATGACAATTACGGTATTAACTCCGGATCGCCAAATTTTCAATGGCAATATCACTTCTGTGAAAGTGCCCGGTACGCTGGGTGAATTCCAGGTACTCAAAGGCCACGCGCCCATCGTGTCTTCTCTGGAAGCCGGGAAAGTGAGCCTGGTGACCGCAGACGGTGAGCACCGTGTTTTCGATGAAGCCAGTGGTACACTGCATACGGCAGCCGATGCCGGCAAAAAGATCACCTTTCAGATCGGTGGCGGTTTCATCGAAGTGTTGAACGACGAAGTTTCACTGTTGGTGCGGGGAGTGAAAGAAGTAGTGAAGTAACCGACAGTTGAAGAGATACATAAAAAGATCCCGGATCTTCCATTTTGGAGGATTCGGGATCTTTGTTTTTGGGAATATGCTCCGGCAACTCCCGCCGGAGAAATGCCGTCTCGGTCAGTTGGATTTCTTCACGTATTTCGTCAGAATGACGATCTGTTGCCCCTCTACCTTACCTTCGATCTGTTCGGCATTATCCGGTACCAGCCGGATGCGACGCACGGCGGTGCCCCTTTTGGCCGTAAAATTGGCCCCTTTTACGTTGAGGTCCTGAATGAGCGTAACGGTATCGCCGGCTTCGAGCTGATTGCCGTTGCTATCCAGGTGGATCACGCTATTGCTGCCGGCCTGGGCCCACTCCAGGGTCGCTTCGTCCAGATACATCATATTCAGCAGATCGGCGGCCCAGTCCGTTCCGCTTAACTGCTTCAGCAAACGGTAAACGACAACCTGTACCGCCGGTACCTGCGACCACATGCTTTCGTTCAGGCAGCGCCAGTGTTCGGGCTGTAGCTGGTCCGGATTTTCGAGCTGATCCAGGCAGACCGGGCATACGGCCACCTGATCGTCGGGATTTTCTCCGGAGCGCGGTGGCACGGTGTAGGCCTCCAGAGGCTCGGTAGCGGAGCAGAGTTCGCATTTGGATTCGGAACGATCGATCAATTCGGATGGTAAGGACATTTTCGTGTATTTGAGCCAAGCAATAAATTCGCGCGAATTTAGTGATCTTCTGACTGGATCGGGCGGCAAACCCAATTTTATTTTGAGACTCCGGCTGGACTGGAAGGCAAAAATGCCCTAGCTTAGCGCTATGTTCGAACAGGCCTTTCAGCAAATATCCATCCGGCACGATGTCTTTTCTTACCTGATCGCCTTCGGCGCGTTTTACGGCCTCTACCTCGCAGTGCTCATTTTTATCCGGAATCGCGGGAGCAACAACCAGGCGAATACTTTGCTGGGCGCCCTGCTGCTGTGTATCGGACTGGCTCTGGCCGATCTCTTCCTGGGCTATACGGGCCTCATGAAATACACGATCCATCTGAATGATACGACCGAAAGTCTCGTACTATTGATGTTCCCGCTGGTTCACCTGATCCTACTGGCGATCATTCGCCGGGAAAAGATCCAACTGCGCACCCACTACCAGCATTTTCTAATCCCGGTGTTCTATTTTCTTTACGAGTGGCTGTACTTTATCCAGCCCCGGGAGATCAAGATGAACGCCCATATCGGGGCTTTTCATCAGGGAGAGATCGACTATATCCGGGCCCAGTGGATCATCGATCCGCATTGGATGTGGCTCAAGGAAAACTTTCGCCTGCTGATCTACCTGATGGGGACTATGTATCTGATCCTTGGTTTTCGCCTGGTCTCCCGTGCTATTCGGGAAGGTCAGCTATCCCTTTTCAAGATCCGGCAAAAGAGCAAGCTGCGGTATGTGCGCAACCTGATCCTGGTTACCGTTCTTTTCCTGCTGGCCATTATCGTGGTCTATTTCAATTACGAGACCGATGCCGGCGATCATTATATTGGAGTGGTACTGGCCTACGGCGTGTTGGCGATCGGATCTTTCATTACCAGCGAATCGCGCATTTTTGAAAATGCCTGGATCGCGGATAAGTACGAAACTTCCGGTATGGCCTCCGAGCACCGCACGGTATTGGAAAAACTCCGTCGCCTGTTAGCGGATGATCCCTGTTATCTGCAGCCGGATTGCTCCCTCAAAACCCTGGCGCAAAAACTGAATATTCCCGCCAATTATCTTTCCCAAAGTATCAATACCGAGCTGAGCCAGAACTTTAATGAATTTATCAATACTTACCGCATCGAAGCGGCACAATTGCGTTTGCTTGATCCGGACTACCAACATCTCAATATCGAAGGTATCGGCAATTCGGTGGGCTTTAGATCCAAATCGGCTTTTTACGCCGCATTTAAGAAACAGACCCAACTGACGCCCAGTCAGTTTGTGAAGCAACAGCGGGGATAATTACCTTACCGGACTTTTTTTAAAAATAGGCGGATAGGGACCGGAAGACCCGGAGAAAGGGAAAGGGCATTGCTTTTCTCACCTTCTCCGAGTCTCCTGGTCACCCTCTCATTCTCATTTCATCCAGTAGCCAGGGAGATAGTTCTCACCGAACTATCCTGTAAATCGGAAAAAGACCCGGATTTCCCTCCATTCCCGTTCGAAATTGCAATTCTGCACTTCCGTACGCCCCAATTTCTGGCATTTTCCCCTTTCTCCCCGCTCCTTTGTGATCAAAAAAAACAGAAAATGGAAACAAAGATTAGACGGTACGACCTCGACTGGATCCGGGTAATTGTCTTCGGATTACTTATTTTTTTTCACATCGGCATGTTCTTCAATTCCTGGGGCTGGCACATCAAGAACAATGTGATCTACGACTGGCTGTATTTACCGATGGGTTTCTTGAGCCAATGGCGCCTGACGGCCTTATTCCTGATCTCGGGCATGGGCACCTATTTCGCCTTATCGTATCGATCGGGTAAGGTTTTTGCCCGGGAGCGACTGATCCGCCTGGGGATCCCGTTCTTATTTGGCACCCTGGTGTTGATCGCGCCGCAGGTTTACGTGGAACGATTAGTGGAAGGGCAGTTCACCGGCAGTTATTTTGAATTTTATCCGATAGAATTTTTCAAGGGCATCTATCCCACGGGTAACTTCAGTTGGCATCATTTGTGGTTTTTACCCTACCTGCTCACGTACACCCTGCTGCTGGCGCCGCTGTTTCTGTACTTTCGCCGACACCCGGAGAACCGCTTTTTGAACTGGTGCCGAAAGCAGATCCGGAAAAAATATGGATTGTTCCTCTTCATCATTCCGCTGTACTTTCCGGAGGCCTTCATCGAGCCTTTTTTCAACGTCACCCACGCCTATTACGGGGACTGGTTTGCCCACGCTCATTACGGCATCATTTTCTTTTACGGTTTTCTCTTTATGCTGCTGCGGGAGGATTTCTGGGCCGCGCTGGATCGCCTGAAGCAACCGGCACTGATCATCGGATTGGTCACGTTCAGCCTGCTGGCGGGAGTATTCTGGCAAATTGAAGATGGGGTAATTGTGCATTTTACCGAAGCAGCCGTTAAGGTGACGAACTGTTTCATGTGGCTGGTCGTCATATTCGGATATGGCGCCAAATACCTCAACCGGCCAAGTCCGCTACTGGCGTATTGCAACCGGGCGGTGTATCCCTTTTACATTTTTCACCAGACCCTGATCATTATTTTTGCTTATTTCCTGATCGAAAAGGAATGGTCTCTGGGCGTGAAATTCACGATCCTTACAGTGGCCACCTTCTTTTCCTGCTGGGGATTGTACGAACTGGTCAGGCGGTTCAAATTAGGCCGAATCCTGTTCGGCATCAAAGAGAAAAAAGCCGTTGAAACCGTTCCGGAACCCAAAGTACAACTGGATCCGCAGCTCACCTAGCGCTGATCTAATTGCCGGCGAGGGCTGTGGCACATGGATTGAAAATTGTCCGGCCCTTCGCCCGACTTTCGGTCAATCGTTTACTGGTCTCGGTAATCTACGGCTTCAATGTCACCCGACGGGCCTACAACATTCGTCTCTTTGCCCGGGATCTGATCCGTATTGTGGGCGGAAATGCAGATCCAGCCCGCTTCCCGTCGCTGGACCACAAAAGAAAAGATATTAAAACGTACCCCGGGCTGGTCGACCATTCCGTGGGCGGTCTGCCCGCTCAGACGCATCCGGGAGTAGACGATGGCGAAGTCTTCGGATAACTCCCTTACTTTGGTCTGGCGGATCTCCAAATGGGAATGATCAAAAATATGCTTCAGGCCGTAATCGTGTGCTTTGAAGATCGCCTGCCGATCGTGCCACCAGAGGCCGACGACATTGATGAATTCGGCATCTTCGCTAAACAGGCCGGCAATGGCCTCGGCTTTCCGCTCGTTCCAGGCTTGTGCGAAGTGTTCCGGTAGCGCTGCGGGCTCCCGAAAATAGATAGGAGGAATGGAGGTCATAGGCATTTGCGTATTTCAACTGTCCAATCAACAGCACAATAGTCGATTTGTTTCTTATCTTCTCTGCGGAAAACGATGACGTCTAAATACTCAATCATGAAGTATCCCTTATTGCTCGCCGTACTGTTATTAGGCAGCTGCCGATCGTCCGAACCGGAAGAACCGGAGGATCGCTTTGCCCAGGTCCAGGATTTGCAGGCCCGCGCGATCATCCGGGAAGCGATCGCCTACGCCGGCGGCATGGACCGCTGGGAAGCCATCCGCCGCCTGCAGTATTCCAAAGATTTTAGTTTGTTGCTGGAGTCAGGGGAGGAAGAGCGCCGGTACGAGCAGGTGCACGATTACCGCTATGATCCCCTGAAGCTGGAAATCGTTTCGATTGAAAATGGAGATACCATCCGGACGATACTCGACAACGATCGCTATACCCGCACCGTGAATGACACGCTGGTGGAAGCATCCCAGGAAAGTTTGGAGCAGGCGGTCAATACATCTACCTACGTAGTGGGACTGCCGTTCAAATTACTGGACCCCGGTTCCCGCCTGGAATATCGGGGTGAGCAGACGCTAGCAGACGGACGCGTGGTGGATGTCATTCAGGTCAACTACGATGCGGACGCCCAGGACAATCACGCCACTTCGGATATATGGCGATACTATTTCGACCGCCCGGATCGCAAGATCGTAGCCAATTGGGTGAAAACCAGTGATCACTTCAGTCTGGTAGAAAACCTGACCTACGAGCGGGTAGGGGGTATCCTTTTTAATAAAGCGAGAAAAAGCTATCGCATAGACAGCCTGGGCAACAAGTTGTACCTCCGGGCCGATTATCTGTACGGTGATTACCGGGTAGAATAAAGGTCCTGGGCTGAGGTCATCGATGCAGTGTCGAATACGCCAGAGTCTCTTGGGTATGTCCGTTGCGAGACGCTTGGCCCCGGAGGATCGATAACCAACATTTACATTTGAACAATTTCGGGGAGTGAACGTATCCTTTAGAAATCATCTGAATAAGCATGTCTATTTCCAGTGTCCAGAAATATCGCTATCAGGAGCCGCTGACTACCGGCACACCTACTTTTTTTGAGGTACAGCGCATCCAACTGGAAACTAGTTGTGTGGCCAATCACAACCATCGTGCGGATCATTACCAGATCTATTTCCTGGAGGAAGGCATGGGCAAGTATCAGATCGACTTCCAGGATGTGGAGATCAATGGCGCCGGGATATTTTGTTTATCTCCCGGTCAGGTGCTTACCGTTGAATCCGAAGCGGTAAAATCCGGCTATCAGATCGGTTTCAACCGGGAATTTTACTGCGTGGAGACCCATGGCAAAGAGATTGCCTGCAATGGGGTGCTGTTCAACAATGTGCACCGGGCCACTACGCTGCAGTTGTCTCCGGCGGAAGCCGCGCCCTACCAGCTGTTGCTCAGCAATATGATCCGCGAACTGGAAAAACCCGGTAAAGCGCACCGGGAAATGCTGGAGACCTACCTACGGATGTTCCTGATCGAAGTCTTACGAATGTACGATGAACGCGCCGGTTGGACCGGGGAGGCCAATGATTCGGAAAGCCGTCTGGCGGAGGATTTCATCGCTCTGGTGGAAAAACACTTCCGTACCATTCACGCCGTTTCCGATTATGCGGAAAAATTATTCGTTTCGCCCAAATCCTTAGCCAAACGTCTCAAAGCGCACGGCTATAAAACACCTACCGAAACCATCCGGGACCGGATCGTGCTGGAAGCCAAACGCGATCTGCGCTACACCGCGAAGACCATCAAGGAGATCGCATTCGAACTGGGTTTTGAAGACCCCGCCTATTTTACCCGCTATTTCAAAAAGGCCGCCTCGGAATCTCCCCAGGCCTACCGGGATACTTACCAGAATGATCGCGTAATTTCCTAGTCCGGACTCTTCTGCCGGCCCGATTATACCTATTTGTCCAAGTGTCGGGAACTTCTGTCCATTCTATCCGCTTGTTTTTGCCTGCATCTTTGCATTGTCAATTATGACAAAGTAATCAAAAACAAGATCATCATGAGAACGATAAAAAATGCAGCCGACTTCCAAGCCATCACCGAAAGCGGCAAACCTGTACTGCTGGATTTCTACGCCGATTGGTGCGGTCCTTGTCAGGTATTGCTGCCGACCGTGGAAAAACTGGCCGAAAAGCACGCCGATGATTTTATCATCGCCAAAGTGAATGTGGATAAGTACCCCGAGCTGGCTCAGCAATTCGGTGTCCGCAGTATTCCAGCGCTGTTCTTCCTGCAAAATGGAGAAGTACAGGAAAGCCTGGTGGGCGTCCAAACCGAAACTGCTCTGGAGAATAAGATCCGTGAGTATTCGGTCACTGCTTAGTCCGGCATCACCCGACAAATCACTATAGGCCAGTTCAGTGACTGAGGACCTATGGTTTGTTTAAAGTTTGATTAGGTATTACTATGTGATTGTTAAAGAGGGGCGGGACTAAAGTGCCCGCCCTATTTTCTCATCCTTGCCGCCGGTAAATTGAGTCGGTGTAACGACCGACCGGGATACAATCGGCCAATTCCTTAAAAATCGAAGATCATGTCTGTTCAAAAATGGATCAATAACCTGCTTACGCCCAATCTGGCCATCTGTGAGATCAATGACTGTCCGAACTGTTGGGGATTTTCTCAGTGGGATAAAGAAGTACCGGCTTATTTCAATCTGGATAAAGGGCAATGTGCCGAGATTAACAGCCGTAATGGATTTATCCGGCGGTTTGTAAAGAAATACATCGGCTACCGGCGCTTGTAAAAGAGCGCCGGTTAGGAGATCTCGTAAGAGTCTCGAATAAAGCGGAGCACCTTTGCGTTGATCTCCGCTTCCCGTTGTAGTCGAATGTGATTTTCGTACTTGCTGTTCCAGGGGATGGATTTCACGATCGGAAATTCATGACAGACCTCCGTCAGGTAGAATTTTAGGTTTACCTGGTTTTTCAGAGGTTTTAATACCAGAAAGGTCTTATTGCGCACAAAGACCACGCAGTTTTTGGTCGGACTGAAAGAAACCCCCTCCCAGCCGATCAGTTCCGCCAGAATAGTGTCGGCAATCAATACCACTTCATCACTCTTACCCACAAAAAGACTGTCGAGATCCACCTTGCGGCAATAATGCCAGGCGTTCGGGTGAGGTAAGGTCCTTTCGCATTTGGGGCAAATATTCATGAGGAAATATGGTTTATGGTAAAATTGAGCTACCTTATCTAACTTTCTGTACTCAATAAGGTTGAGCGATCTGCCCATTAAACCGGCAGACGCCATCCTGCCGTCAAATACTTTGCTCATGTCCTACGATCAACTCTTTCAAATTGCCAATGCCATGGTGCTGCCGGGCTGGTTACTGCTGATCATTGCCCCCAAATGGCAATGGACCAGCCGCATTGTCATCAGTATCATCATTACGCTATTGGCAGCCTTGTACGTTTATCTGGTATTTGGCAGTATCAGCTTTGGAGACTTCGAAAGTTTTGGTAGTCTGGAAGGCATCATCCAGTTGTTCGGAGATCGGGGAGCGGTGCTGACCGGCTGGGTACATTATCTGGCCTTTGATCTGCTGGCGGGTTGGTTTATTACCTTTGATGCGATGCGAAAGGGCATCAATCGCTATTTGATCATCCCGTGTTTGTTATTTACTTTTATGTTGGGGCCTTCGGGACTGCTGCTGTATCTGATCCTGCACTGGATCGTAACCAGGAATTACTTTATCGATTGGACGCAGTCTTCCTAGAATATTCCGACAGCTTTCGCGACGTCGTAAGAAGACAACAGTCCGTATCATTGCGATACCCGGAAAAAATGCCCGTACCGGCTGGGCGTAGTTACTCAACAATCCTTTTTTCTTATGATCAGACCGTACCGGCTTGAAGACAAACCAGTTTTGCTCGAACTACTGAGACTCAATATCCCCCGATATTTTGCCCCTTCCGAGGAGCAGGATTTTGTGGAATACCTCGATCAGCACCTGGAAAGTTACTTCGTAGTGGAAGAAGACGGGCAACTGATCGGAGCGGGCGGTATCAATTACACACCGGACGGTACCGAGGCCCGGATCTCATGGGATTTTCTGCATCCCAACTGGCAGCGGCGGGGGATCGGAAAAAAGCTCATTCTGCACCGGATCGCGGAGATCAAAAAAGATCCGGATATTCGGGCAATTACGGTCCGGACCTCCCAACTTGCCTATACTTTCTACCAAAAAATGGGCTTTGAGCTATTGAAGACCGAAAAGGATTTTTGGGCGGAAGGCTTTGACCTGTACGAGATGAAATTAGTGGTACAGTAGCATAGGAAAAAAACTTAAAGTGATCCCGGCAATTGGAAGATTTCCAATGATTGGCGTTCTTTAGGGAATATTTGAAAACAGAACCCATGATCTACAATCTTCCGCATACCCGCCAGTTTGATGAAAACACCGCAGTCTGCTACAATTCGGATTTTACCGTTGCCGTACCCGTGGTGAAAAACGTCTGTTATTTCAACGAAGCGGACTTTTTTTCCGAAAAACTCCTGCGCCAAAAATGTGAAGACCTACTGCGCGCCAGCGCCGGATTTGAGCAGGAATACGAAAATTTTGTGCGGCAGAAAGCCCGCCGTCCGAGTTACGATATATACGCCTGTTTTCAGTCGTTCAACGAAGCCTGCAAGGCCTTTTTTCCGTTTATCAAATTACTGCAAAAGAAGCTGCCCGCCGGGGCCACCATTCTCAATCTGTGGGATCGTACCGGCTGGCTGGGCGCTTTACTGCAGGGTTTTTTTCCCGAACAAAGGGTGATCACCCTATGGGAAGGGGACAAGGATGTACTGGGTTACAAAGGTTTTCATTTCTGGTATCAGGACGAAGTGGCGCGCCGCGAAATGGAGGTCGGTTTTGCCAATCTGAACAAACCCCTGCCATTTGAGGATGATAGCGTGGCCCTGGTCTTTGGGCTCGATACCTTTCATCGTTTCGACCAGTCTTTGCTGTTGCAGGAATTGCTACGCATCACTCCGGAAAACGGAGCCATTCTTTTCCCGCACGTACACCTGAGCAATTCCGAACCGGAGCCCTTTTTTGAGCGGGGCTGCCGGCAACTACACGGTTTGGATTACGATGCCTTTTTCGGTCAGTTATTTGAGAATACCGGAAGGCAGGGCTTCGTGTTCCCCGAGCCGGAAATGTTTGCGCTGAACGAGCTATACGAGCAGCAACCCCATCCGATCGTTTCCCAACCGAATAGTCATCACTATAATGCAATGCTGGCCATTTTGCCCCAATCCTGGGCGGAATCAGAACAGCTGGAAGCCTATCGTTTTGCCGATCTGCAGGATCCGGAATCCTGCCATATCCTGGTCAATCCGCTCCTGCATATCGACTACAGCCGGCAACTGGTGCGCATCGACCGGGCCAAATATTCGGACCGGGTGGGCTACCTGCTGGATCGCCACCCGATCTATCTGGAAAAACTATCCAGAGCAGAAGATTACCGCTTATCGGGAGTGGCCGCAAAAGCGCTGTATCTGGCTGGTCAATTGTATACCGTACAGGAAATAGCGGCGGAACTGGAACTCCCCGTTGCCGATCTACTGCCAATTCTGCAGGATATGCAGGAACGGGATATTGTGCAATTGGTACCGGTCACCAAAGATCAGATGCGCCTGCAACAATACATCACCACCCAGGAATACGTTTTGCCGGAATCGCAACTCACTCTGACCGTCCTCTGGCAACGATCCGTTGCCCGGTACGGCGATGAACTCTTTCTGATCTCCGAGTGGGACGAAAGTGAATTTACCTACGCCGACTGCCAGGAGATCATCCGGCAGATCCGGCTAAAATTTGCGGCAGAAGGCTTGCAGCGGGGAGATCGGCTGGCGCTGATCACCATCAATAATTTCGAAGCGGTGCTCACTGTTCTGGCGGCGGTGCAAAGCGGCCTGGTCGTGGTACCGCTGGAATATAAGCTGGTACCTGCCACGGTTGCGCATATCCTGGAAGAGGTTAGGCCCCGGCTGACCTTTATCGACGAACACGTTGCCGGTGTTTTCGGGGACCTGCTGACCGACCAGCGGGTGGTTCAGTTTGACGGCGAACACGAGCCGGAGGCATTCGAATTGTTCTCGGACTGGCTGGCCGATCAGGAAGAAGATACCGCATTTCCTTCGGTGGAGGTGTCCCCCGGCGATCTGGCTGTGATCCTGTATACTTCGGGCTCCACCGGGATCCCGAAAGGTGTCATGCTTTCCCACGCACAATTAGTGAGAAGCAGCCGACTGGTCACGGAGAGTTTTCACTGGCAGACGAAAGACCGTTTCTTCGCCGTGGGTGAACTGGATGCGATGAGTGGGCTGCGGAATGCCTGTTTCGCACCCCTGGAAGTAGGAGCCGCCGTGGTGATCCCGACGGTGATGAGTAAAAGTAATATGTTCGGCCTGTGTGAAAGCATCGCTCAGCACCAGGCCACGATCCTGGGTACTACTCCGGCACTGCTCAATCAGATGGTCCAGTTCGAACGCCGGGTACGGGCGGATCTGACCAGCTTGCGCCAGGTGATCTGCACCGGTAGTGCGCTTTCCGTGGAACTCAAACAAGCCTTCCACGAAGCTTTCGGGATCGCAATCCTGAATTATTACGGCCTGACGGAAACTACCGGTATCTGCATCACCGAAAAAGAAGGAGCTGCGGACCTGAATAGCTCTACCATCGGGCGGGCCTGCGATTGCATTGCGCAGGTGGTCGATGAAAGCGGGGAGATCGTTGTGCCCGGTGCGGAGGGAGAGCTCCGGATCTTCAGCCGGAATATTATGCAGGGCTATTACCAAAGGGAAGAACTCACCCGCAGTGTGATTCGGAAAGGCTGGTTCTATACCGGCGATATCGCCACTATCGATGCCGCCGGTAACGTACAGCTAAAGGGGCGGAAGAGAGAGATCATCAAAACGGCCGACGGCCTGCTGGTGTATACGTCGGAGGTCGAACAGATACTGGAACGTTACCCTTCGGTGCAGGAAGCAGCAGTGGTGCCGGTGATCGAAGCAGAAAAAGAAAAAATGTTATCTTTCATCGTCCTGACCGAAGCGGTTACGGACCAAGAGCCCATCCGAATAGCACTCAAAAAATTCATTACGGAAAAGATCGGCGACCGGAATGTACCGGTTGAGATCCATTTTACCGATGCTTTGCCCCGTAATGCCAACGGCAAAGTATTGAAGACTGCATTAACGATATAATCCCGAGAGTAGTGTCAGATATTACAGAGATCTTCCAGCGGTTAGAGCAAAAATCCGTTCAGAATAAAACGTTTGCTCAATTAGAGAAAGCCTATTCCTACGCCGAACTTACCGATACGGTGCACCGCATCGGTGGGGTTTTCCAGGCTCAGGGCCTGACGATCGGCGACCGGGTCATTCTTTCCAGCCGGGATAATTTTGCCCTGGGCAGTCTGGTGCTGGCCGGCCTGCGCTACGGCATCACCGTGATCCTGATGGATCCCGATCTGGGTTCTATCCGGGCCGCGGAACTCATCGCGCTTTGTGCACCCAAAGGCTTCTTTGTGGATGCTTCCCTGGTCGATAAATGGGATCTGGAAAAAAAGGAAGGATTCCTTTTTCGGTGGGTGAAAAGAGCCAAAAAGAAAGGTACGCTCTTTAAAAAAATGCTCGGCGGTAAAAAGTCGACGGGAAAGGGAGAGCAATCCTTCCTGGAAACCCTGGCCGAAATGCCGAAAGCCGATTTCCCGGACCGGATCGATCCGGCGACCATCGCCTACATCCTCTTCACTTCGGGGACGACCTCGACGCCGAAGGCCGTACAGATCAGCCATAAGGCGTTGTGGGCCAATCTGGATACCATCACGCGGGTCTACGAGCTGGACGAGCATTCCCGGATTTTCAATATTCTCACCACCTATCATACCGATGGCATTATGCAGGGACCGGTACTGGCGGCTCTGAATACGGCCGGCTGGTACCATCCCATGGAATTTACCGTGGATCAGGTGCCCCGGATCTTCGATGCGATCTATAAATATCGGATCAGCCATTTCATTACCGTACCGACGATGCTTGCGTTCCTGCTGAAACTCGCCGAAGGTTATGAGGACAGTTTTAGTGGAGAGGAATTTCGGTATATCGTTACTTCAGCGGCGCCCTTTGAAGTGAAATTGTGGGAAGATTTTGAAAAGACCTTCCAGACCCGGGTGGTCAATAATTACGGGCTGACCGAAACGGTGGTCGGAGCGAGCTACAGCGGTCCGGAAGAGCAAACGCGGAAGGTCGGTACCATCGGTAAACCCATCGACTGTGTGTTCCGGATCGTTGATGATAAAGGACGGGAACTCGACTCCGGGGAGGCGGGGGAATTGCTGATCAAGGGAGATAATCTTCTGACGAATTACCTAAATAACGAAGAGGCCACCCGGCAGGCCCTACAAGATGGTTGGTTCCATACCGGGGATATCGCCGTGCGGGATGAAGAGGGATTTTATAAACTGGTAGGCCGGAAGAAAAACCTGGTGATCTCCGGCGGTATCAATATTCAGCCCGAAGAAGTCAGTGAGATCATCAATACCCATCCGGCGGTAGTGGAGTCGGTTTGTTTCGGCGTGCCGGATCCCGTATTCGGAGAAAACCTACACGCCTGTGTGGTCGGAGAAGCCGGTACGGACCTGGACGCGGTGGCGATCATCGAGCACTGCCGCACGCAACTCGAACCGGCCAAGATCCCCAAACAGGTCTTTTTCCTGAACGAACTGCCCAAAACGATCTCCGGGAAGATCAAGGTACGGGCCGTTCGCGAATTGCTGGAAAAGGAAGATGTTGCGGATGCTGTTCAGGGAGAAAGCCACCGGGAGGGCATTTTTGCCGCTGCCGCTGAGGCATTTAAAGTGCCCCGTCAACAGATCAATATCAACACTACGGCCGAAAACCTGGACGGTTGGGATTCTATGGCCCATCTGCTCTTTGTTACCAAATTGGAAGAACAATTCAAGATCCGGCTCAGCTCGAAGGAGATTATGGTCATGAGTACGATCCGGGAAGCGGAAAAGATCGTATCGCAGAAGGCCAGGTAAACGGTAATTACCCATTCAGATTAACGATCCAACTGCTAAACATTAACCCCTCAAAACTTTAACACCTTAGCACTGAAAATTGGACCTACTGACCTACATCCTGTTTTTCGGTCTTGCGCTGACGCTCATCACCTGGCTGAGTCCCGCCCGCTGGCAGATCTGGGTGATCCTGGCCGGCACGGTCCTGTTTCTGGCACTGGAAGCGCCGGTCTCATTACTCATTCTGGGTTTGACTACCGGCAGCAGTTACTGGATCTTTCGGACTTCACTGTCTTTAACAACCGCCACCATACTGATACTAGTCCAGAACATTACCATCTTTGTACTCTACAAAATAGGGATTGGCGCTGCACTACTTTCTCCGGTCGACCGACTGATACCACTGGGCTTATCTTACTACTCCTTTCGGCAGATCCACTACGCTATCGAGCGGTATAAAGGCAAGGTAGGACCGCACAACTTCGGGGATTATGCCGCCTATATGTTTTTCCTGCCGACCATACTGATCGGGCCTATCAATCGCTTTCAACCCTTTTTGCGCAATATCTACCGCCGTCGCTGGGATGCCAATCTTTTTTCCGAAGGGCTGGAACGAATTTTGTACGGCTACGCCAAGATCGTGATCATCGGCAACTTTTTGCTTACCAACAAATTGACCGCCGTGGTGACCGCGCTGGAGGGAAAGAACGAATGGCTGGCTACCTATCTTCGGGTGCTCAATTACACATTGAATACCTATTTTCAGTTTGCTGGCTATTCCGACGTGGCGATCGGGCTGGCGCTGTTGCTGGGCTTTCGCGTTATGGAAAACTTTAATTATCCGTTTCTGGCCCCGAATATCAATGAATTTTGGAATCGCTGGCATATATCTTTGTCATCCTGGTGCCGGGATTACGTGTATACGCCCATGGCGAGCATTACCCGCAAGCCCATCATCGGGATCATTATGACGATGCTGGTCATTGGGTTGTGGCATGAGATCTCCCTCAAATACATCATCTGGGGTGTTTACCACGGTTTGGGCGTAGCGGTCTGGCATTTGTACAATCGATCCGAACTATCAAAGCGGCTGCAGAACAGCCTACCCGCATACGATTACTGGGCTATTCTGCTGACCTTCCACTTCGTTTTATTTAGTTTCGTGATCGTGAAGGAGGAGAACTGGCAGGCGATTGTGCAAACGTATCGATTGTTGTTGGGACTGGCTTAGGGATCTATTACACCGATGAAGGGCAGGGGCCGAGGACTAACTGTTGGAAATGCCCTTTTAACCAATGAGTATGTACGAATTTCTACAAAAATATCTAAGTCGAAAATGGAGTACGGTCCTGACCGGATTGTGGTACCTGATGCTGATCCTGCTGATCCTGTATATGAGCCTGACGCCCGAAGGTGAACTGCGTTACCTGAATTATTGAGCCTTATGTTTGGAAATATTTTCAGATCCGAAAAAAAGCAAATGTTGCCTCTGGGGGCCTGGGCCGTCGTGATTACCCTGGCCGTATTGGTTTTTGGTGGTCTGGGGGCAATGCGTCTGCCTGGGGATACTGCTTTCCTGGACTCTCACGAAATGCGGTATGCCAATTATAAAGTGCGGTTACATAATCTGATCCGTAACGAAGTAGTGCCGGAAGAAGCCTATCACGTAATTATTTTCGGGTCTTCATTGACCGCTCAGGGCGTATTGAGGGATTCCTTCTTTGAGCACTTTTTTCAGCAGCTCGGCAAACCCGTACACGTAAACCGGGTATTTTACGCAGGAGCCTCCTACAAAATGCTGGAAGATCCCGACCTGCTGGCGTACCTGGAAAATGCCCGGCCGGATCTGCTCTGCATCGAGGATCAGGTTCTTTTTTTTGAACCGCTGCCGGAACTGGATTGGCCGAATCCTTTACCGGTCCAATTCCAGAAACGCTACGTTCACAATCTCAATGTCCTGAAACACCGACTCCTTCCTTCGGCTTTTCCTAAGCCGGGACTTAAGCGACAAATAGATTCGACGATCACTTTTGATGTCCGCTATAAACAGGCCGATTCGGTGATCAGTCACCGGGATAGCATCCAATTCGAAATTCAGGAACGCAGCGTTCGCAAACGAAGATATACCCGGAAGTTTAACCGACTGGCCGAACAGCTGACCGATAGCGGCACGGATCTGGTGATCCTGAATTTGCCCCGCCCGGCGGCCATTGAGGGACAATATATGTCCGAGCGGGAACTGCGCCGCAGGGTATCCCTGCTGGAGGCTTACCGGCAGCGATTCGAAGTGGATTACTGGACCTTTGAACGGCCATTGCCATTTCGCTTTTACTGGGACATCAGTCACCTGAATAAATACGGACAGCAGATCTATTCGGAGTGGCTGGCGGAAAGGATCGAACAGCATTATAATGGAAGTGCGGCGGATTCCCGTCAGTAAAGTAACCCGAGAATTTACAGAAACTTAAAAAACAGTTTCCATCGGGGTTTTGCAATTTGCCTAGCTTCGCCGTTTATGAAATACCTACCACTTTTTATGGGCCTGCTCGCCTTTTGGTCGACGGCGGGCTATAGCCAGGAGACCGGCCGTACGATCATCGGCGACTGGACCTTCCATCCAAATTATACGCTCGCCCGGAACGCGGCAAACTATCCGGGGGAGAAAATAGAACCGCCGAAAGGCAGGTTCCAGCGATTTAAGACCCAGGGAGCACCTATTCTTTTTTACGAGCAGCATCCCACCGAGCGCATCACCAATTTTGTGGAAACGGAGACTTTGCCCACCGGACCTTTTTCCGTAGAAATGTGGCTTTTGAACCACGTCAATTTGCCGGTTGGCGCCCTGATCAGCGTACGGGGCAAATCCGAACCGGAAGAGGCTGCCTGGTTATTGGGTAATTACGGCGATGAGGTATTGTGGCACGTGCGGACCGACGGCGGAACCGCATCCCTGACCAAAAAGATCGGACGGGGCTGGAAAAAATACTGGGGCCATCTGGTCGGTACTTATGACGGCCGGAGCACAAAACTGTACCTGAACGGGGAACTGCTGGCGGAATCTGGTGAAGCGTCCGGTTCGCTCCAACTTCCCCCCAATCCGCAGATCGAAGTGGCCGGTTATTTCGGGGAAGAACGTTACATGAAAATCGCCAATCTGGTAAAAGCTTCCCGACTGTATAACTATGCCCTGGAACCCGGGGAGATCAATACCCGTTTTAAGGAATTGCAGCAACGGGTGGAGAGCGGACAACTTTTTCCGGAGACCTTTCACTTCAACGCCGGACCCTATCTGCACTACGCCACGCAGAACAGCATGAATATCCTCTGGGAAACGGATCGCATGGCCCGGGCTGAGATCACCTACGGAACCACTTTACCGTTGGAATATAAGCTCACTATTGACGAGTCGGCCTACATTCAGGAAATAACGCTGGAAGGATTATCTCCCGGGACGCCTTACTACTACGAGATCACCGCCATCGCCGCCGATGGAAGCCGTACGTCTTCCGGTACGCTTACCTTCTCGACGACCGTAGCGGATCGGTCCGCCTTCTCCTTTTGTATCATCGGTGATACCGAAAGCCGGCCGCACGTTAACCACCGCCTGGGGGAATTGATGTGGGAAGAACGCCCCAACTTCATCATGCACCTGGGCGATGTCACCGACGGCGGACAGGAAGATCACAAATTCGAGTGGAATTACGAATATTTTACCGGCATCACGCCGGTGGCGAGCCGGATCCCATTCTATCCGGTACCCGGCAACGGCGAGTCGGATCTCTATTGGTACAATCGCTACCATCGCCTGCCGGATCCGGAAGCCTATTATTCTTTTCGCTACGGAAATGCTGACTTTTTTATGCTGAACAGCAATGCCCGCGCGGAACTGCAAAAAGGGGGTAAACAGTACGAATGGCTAAAGTCTGGGCTGGCCCAATCCAAGGCGAAATGGAAGATCGTTGCCCACCACCATTGCCCGGTCTCTTCGGACGAAAATGATTTTGGGGATACCTGGCGGGGCGAGTCCTCGCGCCGATCGGATCCCCGCTTCGATGACCTGATCGATCTGTACGAATCGGTCGGAGTTGATGTGGTTTTCTACGGGCACGTGCACGCCTACGAACGGACCTGGCCGCTGAAGGACGGCCGGATCGACCAGCAGGATGGCGTCGTCTACATCAAAAGCGGTGGCGGTGGCGGCCATCTGGAAGATTTTACGCCCACACCTTCCTGGTTTTCCAACAAGGTGCAGCGCGGTAATCACTTTTGTAAAGTGGATATATTTGATGGGACTTTTTCCTTCCGTATGTACGATCTGGAGGGACGACTCCGGGATTTTATGGAACTGAAAAAATGATCCTTTATCGGGGAAATGCTATCTTAGGTCACTTAATTTGAACTGCGAAAACTATGTCCGATATCCGCAAATCCAATTTCTGGGTCAATCTGCTCAAAAAGATAGCCAAGATCATTTTGAAAAATATGGGCGTTCGTACGAGCGCCCGCACGCACCACCAGCACGTAGTGCCCTACGAGGACGGCTGGGCGGTACGGGGCGAAGGTAACGAGCGGGTAACCGCTACCTACAAATACCAGAGCGATGCCATCGATCGGGCCAAATCCATCGCCCGCAACTATAAATCGGACGTGATAATCCACCGGGAAGACGGAACGATCCGGGACCGGGTGAGTTATGATTAACCGAAGTCCGGTCATCGGCTGCAACGCATTGTGTCAGACACCCACTTTCTACCTTTATTATTCGGCAAAATCTTAGTGAAACAGGAAGAAGAGGTAGGTTATGACCATTGTCATATTGTATCGCCATCTGGGCCGGGATTAGTTCCCCCGCAGCGGGAAGCCTTTCTTTCTCCAATGATTCCCGCTGCGGATTGAACAACGATCCTACCGGAAAATGATCCGACCGAAGCGTTCCGGTCGGTGAAAACTACCTTCCGTTGGCGACCAGGCCATATATTCGATCGGGCTGGCGTCGTGATTGATCCGGTAGAAGTTGATCTTCCAACTGTTACCCGCCAACTGATCCGGATGGAAATCCTCGGCAATTTCCGCAAAGGGAATAGCCATTTCCACCGTCCAGAAATGGTCCGTATCCTTTCGGTTGTCGGTAGTACCGGACAGGGCCACGGCGGTTTTTATGCCTTTCAGATTGTACTTTAGCGTTTCTTCCACATCGATATTTTTCGGATCGACAATGTAGCTGTCGTACAGCACATTTTTGGGAGAGACTTCCAGCTCCAAATAGTTGTTCGGTTCGTCGTCGGTATCGATAAATACCTCGACGGCTTCTTCTTTCCAGAGGTGCTCATCTCTTTTGCTAAAACTGCTGTGAATATCCCGATCCGGACAGTGAAAAGCTACGTAAAGATGGGTGTCATCGTAGGCTACCTGTACGGTGGTAGCGTAGGCCGGATCATCAATGGCTTCTTTGTTGACGCTATTTCTCAGGTAGACCAGACCGGCCGTTTCGTAAACCGATTCGTTCAGATAACCGTCGATCCGCATGGGTTCCAGGGTTTTTTCGGCCCGGATACTCGGGGTATTTACGCCCAGCATCGGGAATAACTGCCGAATGGCCGCATCATCGGGCTGCCGCCCGTATTCACAGATCTCGAAAGCTTCCGCATTTTGTATTTCCGAAGCGAAGTCGGGCCCGTACCATTTCTCGAGGGCGGTCTTGATGGCCGGATTGATGGGGCGACGTCGGTTATTCGCCAGCCATTGTTTGCGTTTCGTTACATCCTCGGGTACCTGATCGAGGGCCTGTACGGTCCAGGGTAGCCATTCGTAAAACTGAGAGACGTGCGCATCCAGTCCGTCTACTTTCTTTTCAAATACCGGATCGATGTTCACTGCGATATCGGCCTCGAAGGGATTCGGCTTCTGAAAGCGATCCTGGCAGTAGAGGAAGACCGGATTTTTCTCCAGTGGGGGCGTATCCGACGCCACGTTCGGGACAATGACCATATAGGCGGCGTCCTGCACGACCAGTCCGGTATTTCGGTGATCGGGGTGGTAATCGTTTGGCCGGGGCAGGATGACTACATCGGCGTTCCAGCGACGGATCCGGCGGATCACCTGCAGGCGTACCTCGAGGGTAGGAGTGAGCTCTCCGTCGTGGTTATCCAGTACTTCGTATTCAGCAATGCCCAGGCGGCGGGCGGATTCTTTGGCTTCTGCACGGCGGCGTTTGGCCAGGGCACCGCCTCCCGTATCCTGGTGCCCGGCATCACCGTTGGTGAGGGAAAGGAATTTGACATTGTGCCCCATACTGGCCCATAGCGAAGCCGTACCGCCGGCACAAAGATCGGCGTCATCGGGGTGGGCGCCAATGACGATCACCTGCAGGGGAACTTCCTGAGCGGAAAGTGCCGATAAGTTGCACAGCAGGAAAATGGGAAATATCGTTAGGAGCCGATAAAGGTGTTTAAGATGGTCTTTCATGATACTGGGTTTGTAGTGTTAGCTGGTCAGGAAGGGTAACGGTTAATCCTTCGCCCGCTCCTGACTTTCCATCCAATTTATGGATTTAATAGTTAATAAGTACGGAATGGGAGAATTCTGACGGAAATCCTCCTGCCGGTTCCCATCTTTCCCGCTCCGGAACCGGTTGACTGGATTTATTGAAGGATAAAGGTCCGGCCGCATTCCTGTGGAAGACCCTAAATAAAAACAGGCTTCCCGGCTTGCTTAAATTTTAAATGGTTACATTTACCAGTGACAGATTATTTTCAGTCTTAACTAGATACTTTGAAATTCCACAAACTATCCGTTTAATGCTGATCATAGCCATTATTTTTTCGCATTAATAAGCATTTATGGCGGACAGTTTCAACAAAAAGGAAAGAGAGAAGAAAAAGCGAAAGCGGCAGAAGGAAAAGCAGGAAAGAAAAGAACAACGCAAAAACGACGATACAAGTACACCCGAGTTCATGTATGTGGACGAATTCGGCAACCTTACCCCGACCCCTCCCGATCCTGCCAAAAGGAAAAAGATCAAAGCGGAAGACATAGATGTGAGTACCCCGAAACAGGAGAAATCAGACGCTTCCGATTTTGTCCGAAACGGTACGGTGAAATTCTTCAATGAGGAAAAAGGCTATGGCTTCATTATTGATCAGGAGACCAAAGACAGCTTTTTCGTTCATGTAGAAGGCCTGATCGATCGGATCAAGGATAATGATAAAGTCAGTTTTGAGGTCGGCAAAGGACCTAAAGGCCCAATTGCCATCGAAGTAAAACTGATTTGATTAAGGATCGTTTTAGGTGGGATCTGCCGGAACTGCAATGATCGGGGAAGGATAAACGGCAAATAGAAGTGTAAATATTTTTTCTGATCATCAATTCCCAGGCAAAATTATGCGTACGATTCGATCTCTACGGACCTTGGCCGTCCTGGCCATTATCTGCACACCTTTATACTCATTTTCACAAGCAATACCTTCGGAGTGGCTGGAAACGCTGGAATACCGTTTTGCCGGGCCGTTTCGCGGAGGTCGGGCTACAGCAGCTACCGGAGTGCCCGGACAGCCTTTCGTCTTTTACGCCGGCTATACCGGTGGTGGCGTCTGGAAAACCGATGATGCGGGAAATAGCTGGACCAATATCTCCGACAGCGGCATCGAATGCGGCAGCATCGGTTCGATCGCGGTGTCCCATCGCGCTCCCGAGACCATCCTGGTGGGCACCGGTTCGGATAGTCCGCGAGGCAATGTGAGTCCCGGCGTGGGCATGTACAAAACCATCGATGGCGGTGAAAACTGGAAAAAGGTCGGCATGGAAAAATGCGGACAGATCGGCGATATCGTTTATGATCCCCACGATCCGAACGTAGTGTACGCTGCCGCCCTGGGCAATATCTTTGGCCCCAACAAAGAACGCGGCGTTTACAAATCTACGGACGGCGGCGACAGCTGGGAGCAGGTCTTCTTCCTGAACGATACAACCGGCGCGGTGGACCTGGCCATCCATCCGGAGAATTCGGCGATCATCTACGCGGGAATGTGGCGGGCCGAACGCAAGCCATGGACACTGATCGACGGCGGCGAAACCGGCGGCCTTTACCGCTCCGTGGATGCCGGTAAGAACTGGGAACGCATTACCAACGGTCTGCCCGAAGGACTGATCGGAAAGATCGGTGTCGATATTTCACCGGTTAATCCCAAACGTATCTGGGTGATCCAACAGACTGCCGCGGAAGAAGCCGGCGGCGTATACCGCTCGGATGACGGCGGTGCGAGTTTTAAACGCATTAACCGCGACCATAAACTCCGCCAGCGCGGCTGGTATTATTCCCGGATCTTTGCCGACCCGCAGAACGAGAATACGGTCTACGTGACCAATACCGGCTTTTACAAATCGATCGACGGTGGCAAAACCTTTGATACCCGCTTCGGGGTTCCCCACGGAGACTGCCACGCCGTATGGATCAATCCCGACAATCCCGATATTTTCATCAATACCAATGACGGCGGTGCCACCATTACGCTCAACGGGGGCCGGACCTGGACGACACAAAATAACCAGCCTACGGCCGAATTCTACCGGCTGACGGTCGACAATCAATTCCCTTATCGCCTGTATGCGGGCCAGCAGGACAATACGACTATCTCGATCCCCAGCCGGGTTTCCGGTGGGCTCGACGCCAAACAGCACTGGTATGAAGTTGGTGGGGGAGAGAGCGCGGACGTTGCGGTCCATCCCACCGATCCGGATATTGTTTACGCCACCACTTACAGCGGCATCATTACCCGAATCAATCGCAAAACGGATGAGTACCGGGATGTGGGAGCCTATCCACACTACACGGAAGGTACCGAACAACGGAAACTTAAATACCGTTGGCAGTGGAATTTTCCGATCCGGGTATCCCGCCACGATCCGACGGTGATCTATCATACTTCCAACTATGTACATCGCTCTACCGACGAAGGTCAGAACTGGCAATTGATCAGTCCGGACCTGACCAATAAGCTGGATAAATACCACGGTATTCCGGGCGGGCCCATCCAGCACGATGCTACCGGTGTGGAAGTGTACAGTACCATTTTTAGTTTTGAAGAAGACCCCCACGATGCGCGTACGCTGTGGGTAGGTTCGGACGACGGACGGATCCAACTGACCCGCAATGGTGGTAAAGACTGGCAGGATATCACACCCAAAAATATGCCAGCCGAGGGTACGGTCAACGCCATTTGCCCTTCTGCCCACCAGGCTGGAAAGGCTTATGCGGTCGTGTACCGTTACCGGGATAATGATTTCAAACCCTATATTTTCAAAACTGAAAACTACGGTAAGAACTGGGAAAAGATCACCAACGGTATTCCCGATGGCCATTTTGTGCGGGCTATCGATGAAGATGAGGAAATGACGGGCCTGCTTTTTGCCGGCACGGAATTCGGGATCTATTACTCGATGGATGATGGCGCCAACTGGCAAACCTTACAGCGAAACCTGCCGTATACGCCCATCACCGACCTGGAAGTGCACCGCGGGGATCTGGTAATTTCGACGCAGGGCCGTGGCTTCTGGATCATGGATGACATTAGTCTGCTGCGGGAATTGAAGCGGGAGTCCAAGTCGGCATCCGTGCAATTATTCCCACTGGCCGATACGTACCGGACTAATCTGGGATGGAGCGAAGGTGGATATTCGCCTTATCGGGCCAATATCCGCTTTTATCTGGAAGAAGTGGATTCCAGTGAAAAGGTCGAACTCAGTATTTTGGATGCCCGGGGCGAAGAGATCCAAAGCTGGTGGACCGGAGCGGAGGAAAAAGAGGAGCAACTCGAGGTGGAAGCCGGTATCAATCAGGTGGAGTGGGACCAAAGTTATCCCCGTCCGGAACTGGTGCCCGATCTGATGATGATGGATATGCGCTATCCGGGTGAGGGGCCACAGGCGGCTCCGGGAAAATACACGGTACGCCTCCGGGTGGGAGAGAAAGAATTTACTCAGGACTTCAATATCCTTAAAGATCCGCGTTGGGAAGTATCCGACCGCGATCTGCTGGCAAATTTCAAACTGGCATTCGATGTAGCCGCCCTCCTAACGGAAAGCCAGCGGCGACTGCAGAACCTACGGGCCATCCGGGAACAGATCGGGCAGACGAATAAAAATCTGACTTCCCGCGACGAATTTCCGCAGCTCCGGGAGGCCGGGAAAAAACTAAGTGACCGGGCTTTGGAACTGGAAGATATGATCTACCAGCGACAGATCGAGACCAGTCAGGATGAGATCAATTATCCCCGGAAATTCACCAATCACCTGATTCGCCTGTACCGGGTGGTGATCAGTCAGAATGATCAGCCCTCTGCCGGTGAACTGGAGCGCTGGACCGATCTGCAACGGGAATACCAACCTTTTGACGAGGCCTACCAAAAACTGATCCGGGAGGAGCTTCCGGCTTACCAGGCGGCCATCGAAGAGGAGGACATTCCATATATCCTGCTACCGAAGAAATAGTGGGAATAAGCAGGTGCTAAACGGGAGCTTAATGGAAACGGGCAACGGACCAAAAAACTCCGGATGAATTGGAAGAACAGAATACGGAAATGGCTCAATGTGGATATACTGGAGCCCTGGAACTGGGCCGACGCTCCGGAGGTGGCCAACCTGCGTGAGGATCGGGTTCTCGACGAAACTATCGTTCTGAATGGGAACAACGAAGCGCACCTGCTGCTTGCGCCCGGAGTGCATTTACATCTGGCGGGCACCCTGCGGGGCAATGTTTTGGGCCAGTCGGAAAATACGATTAAAATAACGGGTGAATTTCATGGGGATCTGAAGTGTGAAAAGCTTATCCTCATAAAAGGTGCCGTGGTAAAGGGGCAGATCACCTATTACACCCTGGTCATTCAGGATGGAGTTTTTCTAGATGGCAATGTAAACACGGTTATCCCGGAAGATTTTGTGAATCGGCTGGATCCGGGGCGAAAGCGCTGAAGACCGACCATCCAAATTGTATTTCCGGTGGATCAGACCCGTTTCTCTATGGATTAACGTAAAAGATCTCCATGCGCAGACCTTCGGCGTCAAGTGGCGGAGGATGGGGCAAACTTTGACCGCAGTCCGGCGATCCTGTAGCGATTTTCGACGCTATGCCCAGTACCAGTGCATCGATGAGATCATCTGTCAGAGCGGTTTTCCGCAGGATACGGTTTTGTGCTTCCTTCAGTATCTCTTGCATACCGGGATGATGTTGCTCCAACAGGTTCAGCCGTTCCGATTGCCCTTCCTTGCTTTTTTTATTGAAAAACAATGGGGTGCCGCTGTTCAGAGCGGTAAAAACCACTTCCGGGTGGCTTTCGCGGATCCGTTGGCGAGCGGTTGGAGGCAGGTTGCGTAGCCATTGATCAACCTCCCGCATTTTAGGCATAATATTGATGGTCTGCCGGGAAAGCTTTTTGCCGGTCAGTTGATAATTGACCGCGGATGCTTCCAGTATCGGAGCGTACAAAGCCTGGCGACAGGGTGGGGTGAACACGCTGCTGTGCCTTCTCGGGCTCAACATCCGGCGCGCCAGACGGTCGCAGCTGCGCCCTTCCGGACCGCCATCGGAAACGCCGATCGGCATATCGATGAGCAGTAAGGTACAGGTCGGGCCGTACTGCTGCCAGAGCTGGTCCAGGTCCGGAAACACTTCCAACCTGATCTCACCGGATTGTTGTAAGGCGGCTACCCATCCACTTTTACACCCGTCAATACCGATCGTCATGTACTCCCGATTTCCTAACTTCCAAACAAATACCGTTCAATCGGCAACTCCCGCACCCGTTTTCCACAGGCTGCATACACTGCATTGGCGATAGCCGCTCCCGCGGGACCCTGTGCGGATTCACCGGCACCCAACGGTGGAAGGTCCGGCCGGTCGATGATCACAACTTCGGTTTCGGGAATGGCGTCGTAGCGAATAATGGGATATTCCGTCCAGTTTTTACTGAGGATCTCCTGCGTATCGAATTTGACTTCCTCTTTCAGCGTCCAGCTCGCGGACTGGATCATCCCGCCTTCCGTTTGATTTTTCAGTCCGTCCGTATTAATGGCTTCGCCGGCTTCCAGCACGGCCCACATTTTGAGGGGGCGGATCTTTTTCTGTTCCAGATCGACCCGAACTTTGGCGGCGACCGCACAGTAGGACGCACTGTTCTTATAGCGGGAAAATGCGATACCCAGTCCTTCACCGGCAGCAGCAGGTTCACTTTTGATCAGATCGCGCAGAGCCTCCAGGACGGCGACGGAACGCTCGTCATCGGAATGCTCGATCCGGAAATCCAGTGGATCTTTACCGGCTTTTTTGGCCAGCTCATCCATAAAGCTTTCAATGGCAAAGATGTTGGCGTAGGCGCCCAGACTGCGCAGGGCGGAAGTGCGTAGCGGACCGGCAACGTGGTGATCGCTGACATCGACTTTCGGAATGCGGTAGTAGGGCTCTGAGTTACGCGTGCCGCCACCTACCCGCCCGGATCCACCGAAGACGGCGGGTTCCGCCAGCAGGCGGGCACCGATCAGATTACCGGCGTTCCCACGTGGCCGGGTACTGTGACCATCGGACCACAGATCGTACCGCCAGGAATTGATCCTCCCGGAATTATCCAGGGACGCGGACAGCTCCATACGCATGGCCGAGCCGTAGGGTTCCCACTGGTGCTCATCGGACCGCTGCCACTGCAGGCGTACCGGCCGGCCGGGAAAAGCCACGGCGATCAGCGCGGCATCGCCGCCGACATCATCCGCCCCGTTGTGTCCATAGCAGCCGGAGCCGCGCACCCCGGTGACGCGAATGGACTCCTCCGGTATGCCGGTCATATCACTGACGGTAGCCCGGAGGTTATATACGCCCTGGGAATGACTCCAGATGTGTAGGCGCTCTTCATCGTAAACCGCAATGGCACAGGACGGTCCGATAGAGCCGTGCATGACATAAGGTTTGGAGTAGATTGCGTGGTGGGCATTACCGGAAGCAGGAGCCGGATGATTGGCTTTTTCGCCCTGCTCCAACATATAGTCTGCCCAGGAACGGACCTCAGGCAGGGCGGTGCCACTTTCCCACTGTGCACTCTTTTGCAGGGCATCGGCCGCTTTGACCGCCTGGTATTCTTCCTCGGCGATCACCGCCAGGAAAGAACCGTTCTCCACGATCTGCAAAACACCCGGCATCCGTTCGATAGCCTGGTCCCTGCTTTGCAAACGGGCATCGTACACCGGTGGTCTTACCAGTCGGGCGTGCACCATTTCCGGCAAACGCATATCCTGAATGTAGACGGCGTCTCCCCGTACGATCTTTTCCAGATCCGGATGGGGAACGGGACTACCCACCCACTGGTATTGATCTTTGGGTTTCAGGGAAACGTCCTGCGGGATCTCGGTATCTAACTGCTGACCGGCTAAGAGATCGGTGAAGGATAAGATGGTTCCGCTATTGTTTTTGACACCCTCCGGTGTCAGCTCCAGCGCATCCGCATCGGTTTCCCATTTTTTGGCGGCCAGCTGTTTCATGTACTCGCGGGCGGCGGCAGCGGCGCGGCGTACCGTCATGGCGCTACGCTCAACTGATCGGCTGCCGGCCGTGACGCCCTCATTCTGGGTGCGGCCGGTATCGGCGATAAGCACGTCGATCCGCTGGGGAGGGATATTCAGTTCTTCGCCGGCTACCTGTTGCATGACTACTTTGAGGCCCTGGCCCAATTCCATTTTTCCGGTCAGCACCCGCACCTGTCCGTTTTCGAGTACCTGCAGCCAGGCGTCGATCCGGGAGCCGTCCGGGAGCGGAGCCATCTGGGGATCGAGGCTGAAATCTGCCGCTTCACCCAGAGGTGTTGGTGTTGCCGCGTTGCTGCCCTGAGTACAACCGAGCAGGCTGAATCCAATGGACAGATAACCGCTTTTTAGAAGAAATTCACGACGTGCTATATTTTTCATGTTAGGGTATACTTTAAGTGAGCAATGGGATGAAAGAAAGGGAGATTGGCTACTGCATGGATTCCTGGGCCTGCTTTACGGCGCGGAGAACCCGGGACTGCGTGCCGCAGCGACAAAGATTAGTCTGCAGGGCCTGGCGGATCTCTTCTTCCCCGGCATCCTTGCTCCGTGTAAGGAGCGCTACACTGGCCATGATCATCCCGTTGGTGCAATAGCCGCATTGGGCGGCCTGCTCGTCGATAAAAGCCTGCTGGATAGGGTGCAGACTGCCGTCGATGGCGGCCAGGCCGTCTATCGTTACGATCTCTTTATCGGTCACGGCGCTGACGGGAAGCAAACAACTCATCACGGCCTGGTTATCCAGCAGTACCATACAGGCACCGCACTGGCCGTAGCCGCAACCGTATTTGGGTCCGTTTTTCTGTAATTGATTGCGCAGTACGTAGAGTAGTGGGGTTTCCGGATCAACGTCCAGTGTATACTGCTGACCGTTGACGGAAAGCTGGAGGGAGGTTTTGGAGGATTGCATGGTTTTTCGTTTTACTTCAATATAACGAAAAATCAGCAGAGGTGTTTAGGGAATATCGGAAGAGTTTTCCGGCTGACAGGAGTAGGAGAAAGAGCGGATGGCTGGGAGCCGGGCCATGCTAATCCGGTGGCTTCCAGCCGTTAGTATCGATTACTGTTCCAGGCCGGTCTGTTCCGGGCGCTTTTCGCGACGCGATTTACCGTTCTTATCCCTGCGGGTTCGGAAACGTTTGGAGAAATCGTCCAGTTTTTGCAGTTGATCGCTGGTGAGCAGGGGTTTGATCTCTTCGTGCATGGCGTCCACGAGCACTTTGCGTTCTGCCCGGTGTTCGCGCCACTGCTCACCCATTTGCTGGGCGTAGCGGCTGATGATCGGTTCGAGTTGTTCCCGTTGGTCAGCACTCGGCTCGAGGAACTGTAACAGGTGCCGTTGGAAACCGGGAGCTTGTCCGATCTCCCGTACCTTCTGCACCTGTTGGATGGTTACCTGGCGGTGGGTGAAAAAACCACCGACAAAACCAAGTGACAGTAAACCAATTATTGTTAAAAGGCCCTTTATGCTTTTCATGTTTTTAATATTCAGTCAAAGCAACAGCTTCTTCTATCGACAGATCTTGCAGCCCTACCAGTGCATCGGTAGATAAGCTACCTGCTTCAAAATACAAAAATAAACCCAAGGCCAGGATAACCGCCACACAGGCTGCCGCCACCCGGGGAAACAATTGTACGACCAGCGCTACTTCTTTTCGCCCTTTCTGGAGTCGTTCCAATACCTTTTGGGAAAATCCCGGATCCGCTGCGGGGATCGCCTGCTGCACCAGTTCCCGGGTATAGGTCAACTGTTCCTGTTCCCGGCGCAGCTCTTCGGATACCTCCAGGGCAGCGCGAAGTTGCTCCTGTTCCGCGGCGGACATGGGCTCGGTGATGGAGCGAAGTAGTAAGTTTTTAATGTTGTTTGGTTCCATACCAGTTAATTTTACGGTAGACCGGTGCCGGATCTTTTAACCCGGATTTGCTTTTTAAATACCATACGCCTGGGGCTTTTCTTACCAGGGCATGCCCCGGATCTCGGTGTCTACCTTCCATCAATTTATCCAGATTTCACATCGCTTTCCAGCGAACGATCACTTCTTTTAGTTTGTCCAACCCACGGGCCAGCCGGGAAGCGACGGTCCCCATGGGAATATCCAGAATCTCTGCGGTCTCTTTTACCGAATAACCATCCAGCAATCGCAAAATGATCACGGAGCGGTAATCAGCGTCAATGTATTGCAGCGCCTGTCGCACCAGTTGCTGATCGTCCATTCTCGCCGGATCGGCGTGTTCATCCGCCGGATCGGGGATCGTAGTGTCCGATCTTTGCCAGAATAAAAAACGTTTCTGTGCGCGCTGCCGCCGTTTCAGCTCGTTTAGAGACAGGTTGATGGCGATTCTACTAAGATAAGTAGTTAACTGCGCATCACCCCTAAAGTTGTCCAAAGAACGAAAGAAACGGATGAAAACTTCCTGTGCGACATCATCCGCCTCCGCTACCGGGCCCAGCATACCCAATACGGTAGCCCGTACCTGCTGCTCGTGCCTTTGCACAAGCAACTGGAAAGCTTGCCGGTCGTTTTGCTTAGCTTTCTCGACCAGCGCTGCATCGGTAATCGGTGGTGCTGTAATGATCTCGCGTTTTATTTTGTCCGAAGGTCCGGCAAAAGTACTTACCCGAAAAGATCTTTTCGGTTTCGCTTTATCCTTTTGACTGAAGAATATGCCTGGGTTTTGGTCTTTCGTTTATTTTTTGTGTAAGCATATTCGAAACCTTCTATTGCTTAGACAACCTAAGTTGCCGATTTTTTCCCGAAGCCCGCAATTTCTGTACGAAATGAGTGCTTACATGGAATTGGAGTGGCCCTGAATTTGCAAACCCATACGATAATCTGAAATGAAACCCCTGAGCCTATGTTGCGAAAATCTGTCAGAATAATAGTGCTGCTGGTCCTGCTGGCGCTGATTGGTAATCCTTATACGGTGATCTTCCTGCGGCAGAGTTGGTACGATATATTGCACCCAAATCCCACTGTCATCCAAAACAGCGAAATTGATCAGATCCTCAAGCGCTGGAAAATGGTCGCCTTTTCCGACTTACCGGCAGCATATATAAAAGCTACCGAGTCCGATCTGCCCAAATACCGGAAAATGCTGAGTTCGGCCAGGTATTACCAAATTCCCAATACTGACCTTTTCCAGAAGATCGCCGGTGATTTCCGGATCCGGGACTTTGTTTCCAGAGACTGGGTTTACTGGAAGGCGGTATACGGCCTGGAGGAGGAGGTATTTTGGCTGACGGATGTCCGGATGTTGAAAAAGCTAGTGGCATTACAGGAGATACTGCGGCAGACGGGGAACCGGCCGGATGCTTTCCGGATCCGGTATGCCCACCGGGATCCTCGTTTGAACCGAGAGGTGAACGGCGTTGGGAACAGTCGCCATATTCTCGGACAGGCGGTCGATCTGGTTATCGGTGATGTGGACGGAAACGGACGTTATACCGGTGCAGACAAGGCGATCGTGCTGAAGATACTGGAAGAAAAAGTTATTCGGGATGCGGGTGGAGTCGGCCGGTATCCCGGCTCCCGGACGGTCCATTTTGATACGCGGGGTTACCGGGCCAGATGGGACGCCCAATAAGCGGAGAGGTGGAGATCACAGGAATCCGCGCAGCCGGTGAAATTTTTCCAACCGGCCACATTCCAACCTTCCCACATTTCCACCTTTCCACTTTCAAACGTTTCCTCCTACATTTTATGAATACCGCCGGAAAACAGCGTGCGGGTATTTTTTTCTTTCGGCTGACCGCGGTAATTGATACTGCCGCCGGTATTCGCCGAAGCATCCAGCGCTTCGTGGGCCACTACCGTGATCTCCCCGCCGGTACTGGCCCGGGCGTGGGTCCGATTGGCCTCGAGGTCATAACCTTCGTAGCGTCCGCCGGTAGAGGCGCTGACATCAACGGTATCCGCTTTACCGGAAATTTCGATAACGCCGCCTTCACCGGCGCGGGCGTCCAGTGAATTGGTCTCCACTTCCAGATCGGCAAATCCTCCACTGCCGACCCGCACGACAAAACGATCGGATTCGATCAGGTCGCGGCCATACACCCGGGCACCGGCCGTGGCTCTTACGCCATGCAGTTCTTTATAGGTCAGGTAGACTTTTACCTGACGATCGTCGATCTTGGAAAGATTGAGTAATTGTATTTTCAGGGTTCTGCCCTTTACAAAAAGGTCCACTTTTTCAACGTCGATCCCCCAGGTGCGGATCTTCGCCTTTTCGGAATCTCCCTTTTCCAGAATGACCTCAATACCGCCCGTGACGGATACGGCTTCGAAAGGCGCCAGCCCTCTTTCTTCCTCCTGACCGTGCAGAGGTACGAAGTACAATAAAGAGGCGGCCATTAAAACGATGTAGAACAATGTGGTACGTAACATATCGAGTGAATTTTTGAAGATCCGACCGTCGGCCGGAATAGTCGCCAAAACGTTTAACTGGCGTATGATCACTCTTAAGATGCAGTAAGTAGCGGGGAACCCCTATTTGGGTATAGACAAGGTTAGAAAATTCGGTGGCCGATACCGGTTAGTCCTTGATGGAAGCTTCGATATCCGCGATCAGGGCCAGGGTTTGATCGTAGGTTTCCTGCATAGCGGCCGAATTATCCATTCCGGCGTAGAGGGCGATCTCACAGTTCTGTTTGATCTTCAGGAAACGTTCGATCCTGGCTTCTTCTACCTGCAGGGATTCCAGCCGCTGGCGCACCACTTCCCGGCTCAGCTCGCTTTGCGGAATGCGGAGTTTATCGCAGACATAACCGTCCATGGCGTGCTCAATGGCATCGTAGAAATCGCGACTGTTACCGGATTGCAGATGTCCTTTGGCTGTTTCCAGTCGTTTGAGGGCAACTTTACGGGCCCGCCGGTGGCGGATCACGGCCGGATCCAGTGCACTTCGCTGTACATTGGCCCGGCGCCAGAAAGCGGCCCCGCCGACCACGATGAAGGGAAGGATGGTAAGGATCCAAAAGCCGGAAGAACCCAGAAATGCTTCACCGGCCTGCGTTACGCTGGTCTCGTTTTTAATAAACCGAATGTCGGTGGGCGCTTCGGTTTCCACACCCGAAGTGATGGGCGTACTGGGGCGTTGACTACCCTGACTGATATCTACCCGAAAAGCCGGACTGAGAAATGTGACGTAGGCTGCACTATCGGGATCAAACCAACTGAATTCCGGACGGAGCTGAAAATTACCAGGTTCGGTCGGTACCAGCAGGTATTCGATCTCTTTTTCACCGGCCAGAATGCCCTGACTCTCGTAGGTGTTTTCCCGAAGCGTTTTGGGATCATAGACTTCGAATGCCTCCGGAAATTCCTGGACCGGGGGTTGGATACGTTTGGCATCTCCGTTCCCTTTGATCATCAGCTTGAGAGAGATCGCATCGTCGGTAGAGAAGGTATTGCGGTTGATCTGACTGCTGATCTCAAAATCGCCCACCGCGCCGGTGAAACTTTCCGGCGCATTATCGGGTAGCGGCTTCACAGAAATATTGATCGGTTCGGTCAGGGCCGGAATGCGGCGCAATTGCCGGTTAAAGAAAAAGCCGCCGCGTCGCTGCCCTTCCGCCAGGGCGCCCAACTGTACATTCAGCGGATCGATCGTCAACTGCCCGGCCCGCTGGGGGAAGAGCGCTATCCGCTTGATCACCTTGGTGACGTACTGGACGCCGTTGACCACTTCCCGCACCAGGCGGGAGTCGTAGCGACGGATATCCTGAGCGTAAAAACCCTGGTAATCCGATTCGTCCACGATATTGTAATTCTCGATCTGGATCGTGGTATATAATTTGTAGTCCAGTACGATCTGTTGTCCGACCCAGGCATCCGTGGCGGTAACCTCCGCGCGGATAAAAACTTCCTGATCACTGGTTCCGGGAGCCGCCGTGCCTTCTACTACTTCCACTGAAACGGGATCGGTCATCATCCGGTTATTCCCCACCAGGATGGTGGCCCGGCCGATGGTAAAACGACCGGTGCGCTGGGGTTGCAGGGTATACACAAAGCTCAGTTCCTGCGACATCTGCCCGTTGATGATGGTCGTACTGGACGAACGGGACGGACCGGATACTACGGTGAAATTGGCAAAATCAGGGGGCTGAAAGTTCGTCCCCTTCGCATTTTTGAGGGTAAAGGATACCTCGAGGTACCCGTTGGTCACAACCTGTTTGGCGTCCGTAGTAGCTACGAATGCAGCATTGTTCTGCGCCTGCAGCGTGCAGGAGAGCAAAAAAATGAAAACCAGTGTGTACCAATTTGCCATCATACTTTGTAGATCTTCCGCTTTTTCTTGCGTTTACCTTCTTTAGGTTGTTCGCCTTCCTGTAATTCCTCCGGGATCTGCATGCGCAATTCCGGCATCATCCGGAAAAATTCATCGAGATTGAAGGAGGGCATGCTGTCCTGGAAAAACTGGAAACCGTCCATATCGCCGCCGTTCGGCATCATATTCCGAAACATTTCATTGATCTGGTTCAGGTCGGGCATCCCGTCTCCCCAGCTGTCCATCCCTTCAAATCCGAATTGCTGCATATTAAAACCGGAATTGTTGTCCGGGCTTTGCCGGATATTCTCCGGATTGGGAACGACCATGACCTCGATCGGTTGGGTTTCCATGACTTTATCGCCAACAGCTACACTGGCCGGTAAAATATAAAAGTTGCCGAGGTCTTTCGGTTCGAGATAGTAGGCGTAAGAGATCGACTGGGTCACCTGCCCGTTGACGATGCTCATGCTGGAGGCCTGGTTGGGACCGCTCACTACGCGGAACTCAGAAAAGTCCGGCGCGGAAAACTCACCGCCCCTGGCGTTTTCGAGACTGAAAGTAACCTTGAAATAGTTTCCGAAAAGAATGGAATCGGTGCTCACCTCTACGGTAAATCGAGCGCCCTCCTGCGCCGCTAAGCCCGCTGTGATCCCGATCAAAAATAGGAGGCCGAGTAAAGTCCTTTTCATATTTATGGTTTTTGGTTTGCCGGATGCAAAATTAAATATATTGGGGGCTTACTTTCAAGTATTCTTTATGGATATCCGAACAAAAACTGTGCCGTCCGCTACCAGTCTTTGGCCGAATTACAGGCTTTGGACTGGGCCTGCCTCAGTTTTTCCATGGTCTTTTGTTCTTCATTGGCCATGATCTGGAGCAACCGCTCGGCTTCTTCCCGACTCAGGTTTTCCTGCTCCTCCCGCGCTTCCGCCGGGGATTGCTGGTCCTGTTGTTGCTGGTCCTGTTCCTGCTGATTTTGCTGTTGCTGCTGTTGTCCGGAAGATTGCTGATCCTGTTGTTGCTGTTGCTGATCCTGGTTCTCTTCGTTTTGTTCTTCCGATTCGCCTTCCTGTTGCTCCTGTTCCGGAGGCGGTGGCTGGATCAGTCGCTGGGCCTGCGCCAGGTTGATCTTGGTTTCCTGATCGTTGGGGTTCAATCGCAGGGAGTTTTTGTACGCTTCGGCACTTTTGGCATAGTCTCCCTGCTGGAAATAGGCATTTCCCAGATTGTGGAAAGCGTGGGCGCGCGCCTGGGGCTCCCGGGTGGTTTCCGCCGCCCGTTCGTAGTGTTTGACGGCCTCGTCGTAGCGGCCCTGCTTGTAGATGGTATTGCCGAGGTTATAGGTACCCTTGGCGCTTTCTTTAGCTTCCAGCGCTTTCCGGTAGGCCTCCTCTGCGGCACCAAGATCGTTTTCTTCGTAATTGCGGTCTCCCTGCCGCAGATAGCGGTGGTCCTTCTGGGCCAGGGCCAGTTCAGACAGGAATAGCAATAAAAAAAGTCCGATCCATTTCATATCTTTTGATTTTGCTGTTACTAAAGCATATCTAAGAGACTGTTTGAAAACTTCTGCTGCCGGAGAAAAACCCGGATTTTGGCGTCAATTGAAAGCTATTTTTCACTGCATAGCCCAGCTATGGAGTTAAAAATAGGTGCAAAGTGGCGGCCCGTACGGGTAACCCAGTGAGAGGTTTTCAAACAGTCTCTAAGCAAAAATATCCTTATCCGCCAGGTACCGGCTCTTCCGGTACGAGATGATGAACTCGATGATCAGCAACGCCAGTCCCAGTGCGATGAATATCTGGAAATAGCTGGCGTAATCCGTGAAGGATTGCTGTTCGAATTCCTGCTTCTCGATCTGGTCGATCCGCTCTCGCAGCGCGCTGATGATCTGCTGATCACGCCCTGCCAGGTTAAAATATAGTCCGTTACCCGCCTCGGCCACACTTTTCAGGGCATCCTCGTTCAGGCGGGACCGAATGGGGTTACCGGCATTATCGCGTTTATAGTCCTGCCGTCCGGCCACCTTGGTCGGGATGAAGCTACCTTCCGGATTTCCGATACCGATGGTGAAGATGGTCAGCCCGTTGTCATTGGCTTCTGAGGCTACGACCGCCGCCGCCCCGTCGTGTTCCTCACCGTCAGAAATGATCACCAGGGCTTTATTGCGTTCGTTTTCCTCGGGGAAAGACTCCTGGGCCAGTTGAATGGCTTCCGCCAGGGAAGTACCCTGCGAGGGCGCCATTCCGGGATTGGCCGTGCGCAGGAAAAGGTCGGCAAAGCTGTAGTCTACCGTCAGGGGCACCTGTAGATAGGCATTACAGGCAAACAAGATCACCCCGATATTTTCGCCCTTTAGACCTTCCACCAGATTTTGACTAAAACGTTTGGCGCGCTCCAGACGACTGGGAGAAATATCCTCCGCCAGCATACTCTGGGAGATATCCAGTGCAATAAAAAGGTCGATACCCTTCCGGGTAACGGTTTCCTTTTTGCTGCCCCATTGCGGATTGGCCCAGGCGATCACGAGGATAGCCATACCGATGACCAGGAGTACGAACTTCAGGGTGTGTTTATATTTGGACATGTCCGGAGCGATCTGCTCCATCAGCTGCAGGTCCCCGAAACGGGTGAGTGCCCGCCGGCGGTGCAAACGACTGGCCGTAAAGAACAATACCAGGAGCGGTATGGCCAGTAAAGCGTACAAGTGTTCCGGATGTTCGAATCTAAACATGTAGTCGTTAAACTGTTTGTGTGTCAAAACCGGCGCTTAGCCGGTAGTGCTCACCTGCTATGGAATCGTCCGCAGTATGGAATAGCGCAGGATCAGCTCCAGCAGGAGGAAGATCAGGCCCCAGAATGCGAAACGATGAAATTCTTCTTTATAACGCCGGAAGGAGGTCACTTCCATTTCCGTTTTTTCCAGTTGGTCGATAGAGGCATAGATCGCTTCCAGGCTTTCGGCATCCGTGGCCCGGAAATACTGGCCGCCGGTCATATCGGCGATCTCTTTCAGCAACTCTTCGTCGATCTCCACCCGGGCGATCCCAAAAATAAATTTACCGTCACTGCGTCGGCTGACCGGTGCCAGGGTCTCGCCCATGGAGCCCACGCCGATCGTATAGACCTTGATCCCGAATTCCTGGGCGATCTGAGCCGCCAGTTTCGGAGACTGGTATCCGGTATTGTTCACTCCGTCCGTCAGCAGGATCACGACCTTGCTTTCGGCTTCGCTTTCCTTGAGCCGGTTGACGGCGGTAGCCAGTCCCAGCCCGATTGCCGTTCCGTCTTCCAGCAGGCCGCACTGCAATTGCGAAAGGAAGGTCTTCACCACATCGTGATCAATGGTCAGTGGGCACTGCGTAAAGGCCTCACCGGAAAATACGATCAGTCCGACGCGGTCAAATTCCCGTTTATCCACAAAATCGGAAGCGACGCGTTTGCTCACTTCCAGGCGGTTGGGCTCAAAATCTTCGGCCAGCATACTACTGGACAGGTCCATGACCATGGCAATATCGATACCCTCGGCTTTTACTTCCTCCTCTTCCAGGATCTGCTGCGGCCGGGCCAGAGCAATGATCAGAGCGCCTACCGCCAGTACGCGCAGGATCGGAAGCAATGCCCGCAGCCGGCCCCGGATGGATTGAATCCCTTCAATTCCTCTCAGGGTGGGCATTCGTAAAGTAGCATAACGCTGCCGCCGCCGGTAATAGTACCAGACGCCCAGAGCGGGTATCAATAAGAGCAGTATCAGTACTGCCGGGTTTGCGAAACTTATACCTCCAAACATTTGCTATCGTTGACGGTCCGGTGGGTGCAGTGTAAAAGGGCGGGCAACCGGCATGCCGGTTAATGTGTAGCCCCTGGTGGCCCATCCGGCCTATCGTTATTCTTTTATTGCTTCATTTTCCGGGGATTCCCCGTTTTCCTCATTCGGCTCTTTGGTTTTCTGCTCCTCGGCCGCCGTCACCGCTTCGGTTTCCTCCATATTTTCTTCTTCTTTTACTTCCTCCTGCGGTTTGGCCTGGGTGATGATAATAAACTGCCGGGTCTTATCCATGGCTTCGGTATGGAAGGCGGCTGCCGGTTCGGCTTTCGCGAATTTCACCATATCCGAAGAGGTCAGGATCTGGCGCAGGGTCTGGAGCCGGTCCTGATCGATCTCCGGGGCTCCGTTCAATTTTTGCAGGATCTCGCCGGTTGTATTTTCCAGTGCGGGGATCTTAAAGCGATTTTCCAGATATTCTCTGGCCACATAGGTCAATATACTATAATAGTCCTTGATCCGTCCTTTCTGCCAGAGTTCCTGTTTTTGCAGTTCTTCGAGTTTGTCCAGCGCCACTTCGTGAGCCGGGCGGATAATAACAGGCCTGGTTTTTCCCTGATCATCGTGTTTTTTGAAGAAGAACCACCAGATCAGCAGACCGATAATGATCACTCCGGCACCACCCAGCAGATAGGGCAGGCTGTCCTGAAAAGTGAAATCCTCCCGTTCAATATCCTTGATCGGCGCCAGTTGCAGCGAATCCGATGCGATGGGGATCGTATTGACCGTAAGCGGGATCGGGTTGGTCTGCAGGGTTTCGATCTGGCCGTCGGCTCCGATCAGCCGTACGGGAATTTGCGGTACGACGTATTCTCCCGAATCGAAGGAGGTGATCATCACGTTCTTTTCCAGATAGTTCACGCCCGGATCTTCTTTGGTTACCGGCGCGGTCTCGCTCACAATTTCCAGGCCTTCTACTTCTGAGATCGGATTCAGGTCGATATCTACTTTGTCATTACCCGGTTGGGTGACCCGGATCTGCAGCTTTACCTGGTCGCCGATCATGATGACGGTATTGGATAGTTCCGCCGTTACGGTAGACTGGGTCAGCGCCGCTACCGGTAAAAGGAGTATCCAGAGTATGCAGATTAAAAAGCGTTTCGTCATGATATTCTTCGCTGAAAAAACCGTAACAGGGCGTTTACATAGGATTCGTTGGTGCGGATGGTCACCGTATCGGCGCCGCTTCGCAGAAATACCCGCTTGAAATACTGGGAGTGATCGGTGTACCACTGGGCGTATTCGGACCGGATGCGTTTGGAAGCCGTATCGATCCAACGCATCTGGCCGCTTTCGGCGTCCAGGGCCCGGATGAGCCCGATATTCGGCAGCTCTTCTTCCCGAGGATCCACGAGGTGCACGCCGATAAGGTCGTGTTTGCGGGCCACAATGCGGAGCGGTGCTTCGTAGTTTTCCGTCAGGAAATCCGAGAGCAAAAAGCAGATACTACGCTTTTTAACCACATTGTTGAAATACTCCAGCGTAGAACGCATATCGGTACCGTGACCGGTCGGTTCAAAATCGATCAATTCGCGAATGATGCGCAGCGTATGCTGACGACCCTTTTTGGGCGGGATGAATTTTTCCACCCGGTCCGAAAAGAAGATCACGCCCACCTTATCGTTGTTCTGAATGGCCGAAAAGGCCAGCACGGCACAGATCTCCGTAAGGATCTCGTTTTTCAACTGATTGACCGTACCGAAAAAGGAAGACCGGCTCATATCGATCAGCAGCATCACGGTCAGTTCCCGTTCTTCCTCAAAGATCTTGACGTGCGGATCGCCCGTACGCGCCGTAACGTTCCAGTCAATATTCCGGACGTCATCCCCGTACTGGTAATTGCGAACTTCGCTGAAGGACATACCCCGCCCCTTGAAAGCACTGTGGTACTCTCCGGAAAAGATATGCTTGCTCAGACCTTTCGTCTTGATCTCTATCTTGCGGACCTTCTTGAGGAGTTCGCTGGTTTCCATTTTTTGAAACGGTTGATGGTTGATGGTGGACGGTGGACGGTGGACGGTTGACGGTTGAGGGTAGACGGTAGAGGGTTGACGGTCGACGGGTGAAATACCATCCACCGTCGACCGTCCACCGTCGACCATACCTAAGGTACCTCTACCGAATTCAGCACCTGATTAATAATATCTTCCTGCGTGACGTTCTCGGCTTCGGCCTCGTAGGTCAGGCCGATGCGGTGACGCATTACATCGTGGCAAACGCTCCGTACATCTTCCGGAATAACGTAACCGCGGCGTTGCAGAAAAGCATAGGCCTTAGCGGCCATAGCCAGCGCGATACTCGCCCGCGGCGAACCGCCGTAGTTGATGAGCAGTTCCAGATTCTTGAGCCGGTAATCGGCCGGGGTCCGGGTGGCGAAAACGATATCCAGAATGTACTGTTCGATCTTTTCGTCCATATATACCTTGCGGACAGATTCGCGGGCTTTGATGATCTCTTCCGGTTTGACAACCGCATTGACATTTTCAAAGTCGCCCTTCAGGTTGCGGCGAATGATCTCCCGTTCTTCCTCCTGTTTGGGATAGGTGATCTTTACCTTCAGCATGAAACGGTCGACCTGGGCTTCCGGCAGCGGATAGGTACCTTCCTGTTCGATCGGGTTCTGGGTAGCCAGTACCAGAAAGGGTTCCTGCAATTTGAACGTTTCGTTACCGATCGTCACCTGGCGTTCCTGCATGGCCTCGAGCAGTGCACTTTGCACCTTGGCCGGCGCCCGGTTGATCTCATCCGCCAGTACGAAGTTGGCAAAAATGGGACCTTTCCGGACGGAAAACTCATTTTGGCTGGGGTTATAGATCATGGTACCGATGATATCGGCGGGCAGAAGGTCCGGTGTAAACTGGATACGGCTGAATTTGGCATCGATGGTCTTGGACAAGGTTTTGATGGCCAGGGTTTTGGCCAGACCGGGCAAACCTTCCAGCAGAACGTGGCCACGCGTAAGCAGGCCGAGGAGCAAACGTTCTACCATGTGATGCTGCCCGACAATGACTTTGCCGGTTTCAGCGTTTAATCGTTCAACAAAGGCGCTATCGAGGTAGATCTGTTGGTTGAGCGCTTCGATGTCAATCGAATGGGTCATATTATTTATTTTATAATGGCGGATGAGTTAGTGCCTGATCCCGGAGATATCAGAGACAAAGCACTGGGTTCAACAAAATTGCTGCTCCCGCGTAAAATTTAGAGGTCACAAATTTGCTAAAAAAAAATTACAATGTGGGCAGATTGGCCAGGTAGCTACAAAAGCTTAATGGCTCCTTGACTCAATTAACAAAACTTTAAGTTTCTTTTGATCTTTTTCTAGTCTTTATACCGGGTAATACTTGTTTTATGAACGCAAAAGCTATTTTTCTGTTTTCCCTGGCCCTTGTTTTTATTGGATTTTCTCCGCTTCGGGGCCAAAGTCTGGAAGATTCACTCTACAATGGTCTGGACAGGACGATTCTGATCGTTCGGCTGCCGAGTCAGGAAAAGAAAATGCAGGCCATCAAAGCCACGATCGCCGATCCGGAGCTCAGTGAATCGGCCCGCGCCCGCTTGCAGGCCCAACTGGAAAGCGTACAAATGGAAACCAAACTGAAAAATCTGGCCATTCTCGAGGCTTTCGACGAAAATTTCGACGCCATGCCCATCGGGTTTGTCTACGATACTACGCGGAACGTTTATCGGACGGATTTGCTGAACCGGCAGTTGGAAGTAACCGAATCTGTAGACATACCCGGCAAGGTCATTCAACTGCGTTTCGGTCGACCGGTGCTGTATTCCGGTAGCCGGGCGGAATCTATGGTGCTTACGGATAGCGAATTGACGGACCTGGGCCACCCTTTCCCCAAACCCGTACTGATGACCGGATTCGGTTATGGCTTCAATAAGATCCTGGCTCCCGAAACGGCCTTCGAAAAACTACTGGAAAAGCGGGTGAAGAAACTCAACCGCAAATTGGAAGAACTATTTTTATAGAAGACGGATAGACGCTGGCAAGCGGATGCCGAGAATGTTGAAAAAAACATGAAAACAACGATTTATATACTGACCCTGATCTCTGCTTTTGCTTTTACGCAATCGCTTTTCGGACAGGAAGGGCAAAGTGCGAAAGACCTCAGTCGACGCCAACAAAAGCTGTACGAGCAGATCCGGATAAGCAACAGTCAGGGCCGTCTGGACGCCGCCATCCGGGACCTGAATGAACTGCTGGAAGATGCGCCGAATTTTACGGAAGGCTATCACATGCGTGGTACGATCCATTATGATACCCGTTCCTACGCGGCTGCGGAAAGCGATCTTGAAAAAGTACTCGCCCTGGAGCAGCAATACGACGTGCTGGTACTGTACCAGCTGGCGCTGGCCAAGAAAGGACTGGAAAAATTTCCCGCTGCTGCCGATCTGCTGGAACGTTTTATCGGCAGTGGTTACAAACGGGAATCGCTCGTAGAGCGGGCCAAAAAACATCTGGAAGACGCGCGGTTTGCGGCCGAAGCGATCCGCAAACCCATTCCCTTTGCTCCGGAAAATATCGGAGCGCCCATCAGTAGCCCTGATCTGGAATATCTGCCCTTGCTGAGTGCGGATGGTAATACCCTGGTGTTCACCCGCCGGATCGGGGATCAGGAAGATTTTTACGTAGCCGAGAAAAAGGATGGCGCGTGGGCGAACGTGCAACCGCTCGCTGCGCTGAACACTCCCTATAACGAAGGAGCGCAGAGTATTTCTGCGGACGGTCGACTTATGGTTTTTACCTTTTGCCAGTCCGGCCCCGATCAGGGCGGATGCAATCTTTTTTATTCCGAAAAATGCGACGGCAACTGGACGAGACCGGCCAAGATCGAGGGGAGCTTGAATACCGGTGCCTGGGAGGCACAGCCCACCCTGAGTGCCGATGGCAGTCTGCTGATCTTTGTCAGTAATCGCGAAGGCGGCTACGGCGGGAATGACATCTGGGCCTGTCGCCGCAGCCTGAGCGGCAAGTGGGGCAAACCGGTCAATATGGGCGAAGCCATCAATACACCCGGCAACGACCAGTCGCCTTTTCTGCACGCCGACGGTCGCACGCTGTATTTCAGTTCGGACGGCCGCCCGGGAATGGGTGGAATTGACCTCTACCGGGTTCAACTGCAGGAAGACGGGCAATGGGGCCCAGTAACCAACCTGGGATACCCGATCAATACCCCGGATGACGAAGGGGCCATTAGTATTAGCCTGGACGGTAAAGCCGGTTTTTTTGCCAAAAGTCCCAAAGGCGTACAAGACCTGGATATCTTCACTTTCCCGGTCTATCCGGAGATCGCCCCATTACCGGTGACTTACGTGCAGGGGCATATTTATGACCGTAAAACGGAGGCAATGATCAGCGCCCGGGCCGAACTGATCGATTTGGCAACGGGGCGGCCGGTAGCCATCGTGGCCAATTGCGATGATGGTTCCTACCTGGTTTGCCTGACGGCGGGCCGGGATTATGCGCTCAATGTAAATAAGGAAGGCTATCTGTTCTTTTCCGAGAATTTTGCCCTGCAGGAAGCCGATCTGAGTGATCCCTTCGAACTGGATGTGCCGCTGCAACCCATCGAGCCGGCCGCGGAAATGACGGAGGAAGACCGGCAGCCGATCGTATTGAAGAATGTATTTTTCGCCACGGCTTCCGCCGAATTGTTGCCCAGTTCCACCAATGAGCTGGATCGTTTATTCGGCCTGCTGGAAGACAATCCTGACATGCGGATCCAGATCAACGGACATACGGATGATGTGGGCAGTGATGAAGACAATCAACAGCTTTCCGAAGCCCGGGCGCGGGCGGTTTACAGCTATCTGATCGAGAAAGGAGTGGACGGAGAAAGGTTGAAATACAAAGGATTCGGGGAAACGCGGCCCATTGCGGGTAATGATTCGGACGAAGGCCGGCAGAAAAATCGCCGAACCGAGTTTGAGGTCTGGTAAAGATCGGTATAGCAATAAAAAAAGTCGTAAACCCCGAGAGGTTTACGACTTTTTTTATGGTGTTTTCGCGTCGATTTAAAGCGGTACGATGATACCACCGTTGATTCCGAATACGCGGTTTCTGCGAGAGAAAGTAGTGGGGTCACTGTCGTCAAGGTCGTTCAGACCCATCAGGTAACGGCCGTCTACGAAGAAGCGCAGTGCATCGCGGCTTCCGAACTCTACACCCAGGGCAGTAGCCAGAGTGAAATCGGAACGCTTGTAATTATCTACGTCAAAATCGATATCTACTTCGTTCTGGTCATTTTTGATCTGACCGGCGATAGCATAACTCAGGTACGGACCGGCACCGATGTAGAAACCAATACCGTCTCCAAAGCGCAGTTTGGCCAGGGCACCAACGTCAACATAAGCTACGTTATAGGTTCCGTCGGAAACCAGGGAGTTACCGGCGATCTTATAACCACGACCCATATAGGTCAGCTCCGGCTGGATAATAAATGCCTGCGAAACGGGCAGTTCAAAGAACAGACCAATACTTAGGTCACTTTTACCTTCGGTATCGATATCCAGGTCACTGGCATCAACGGTTACATTGGAATAATTGTATCCTACTTTCGCACCAAAACCTGCCTGGCTAAAGCCTACACCTGCTGCAAACAATAAGCACAGGGCACAGACTAGTGCTCGCATTACGTGATTGTTTTTCATGATTATTTCTGTTTTATTTGGTTTTGTTGTGAAACAGCGGGAACCGGGGCCAAGTTCGAACGGGTAAAAAAAATCATGAAAATCACACTCTATCAGATCATTAAATCATCTGATAATCAGATCATAAGATGATTACTGCACTTCATTCAAGCGGTATTCCTCAATAATGCGTACGATCTTTTCCGCATAGAAGGGGTCAGTGGCGTAATTGCACTGCTTCAGTCCGTAGGCCCAGCTCGGATAGTCCCACTCCGCGTAGCGCAGCAACTGACGGTAGGGATCGCGTTGGGTGAGGAATATCCCGAAATCACTGTAGCTTTCCCGGATCAGCTTATATTTTCGGAAACACTGCTGGGCTGACCCACCGTAGTACCCCCAGTACTCCTGGGTACTTTTACAGTAGCGTTCTTCCCAGGCATTTTTGGCTTTGATTCCGAAATGGTTATTGGCATTCTGGGCAAGGTCGCTGGTACCCCAGTTGCTTTCCAGTCCGGCAATGGCAATAATGATGGGGATCGGTATGGAGGTGGCCTGATTGAGCTCGACGGATAAATAGCGATATTTCCAGAGGTACCTTTTCACTTTGAAAGGGCGTTCCGGAAAGTCGAGCGTTGGGTCCTGGGCGTTGAAGCTGCAGCAGAACAGGCAGACCATCAATAGGCAGAAAGGTTGGTAAAGATGTCGTCGTTTCATGGAAGGTTTTGTGTTTATTATCACCAATTTTAATACGTTTCAAGGTAAAAAAATCTTTATTTTCGGACAAACGACCCGTTCGGCCGGTCCTGATAAGATCTTTTCATTCCGGAAAGTAAAAAACACTTTCCGGCCTAGGCGAATTCCCACAGTACCCGGCCCAGCAACACAACGCCGAAGAGCAGCAATGCGATGCCCGCAATGCGACGCAACCACACCAGATGCTTCCATTTCAGGAACCGGCGAATGCGTTTGGCCAGAATGACTTTTGTGAGATCCGTCAGGATGATGGTACCTAATATGCCCGTAAAGAATAGAGTGGCGTCCGATTGATCGAGGTCTTTTGCCAGCACAATACCCGTCATTACGCTGATCCAGAAGAAAAAGGTAAAGGGATTGAAGGTATTGATCGCAAAACCTTTCAGCCACAGTAGATGGTAGGGGGATCGTTGGGTGCCGATCTCGGCAACGTATTTCATTTTGGGAGGCTTGGAAAGGAGTGTACCCAGTCCGATAAGCATAAGGATGATACTGCCGATAATACCTAACCAGCGAAGAACACTATCATTAGAAACGATAGATTCGAGGAAAGCGCTGCTCATAAACACCGTGAGGATGAAAAGCAGATCACTGATCCAGATCCCCGCGCCGAGAGCCGCACCGGCCCGAAAGCCTCGTTCTACTCCTGCCTGAATCAGTGCAAACAGGATGGGCCCCGTAATGAGTGATAGTGCCAGCCCCAGTTGTATGCCGTTCCAAAGATTTGCCACCTCAAAATAATAATAGGATGAGGCCAACCAAGGGCTGCATTTCACCGCGGAGCTTTTCAAAAGAAGATCAGCACCGGCAAATTTTGCTCCACAAACAGGCGAACTTATGCGGAGCACGCCGGGTGGGACTGTCGACGATCAATCCCATGATCTTTTAGTAACGGCTCCTGACTATCGTAGAGCCTGACGATGAAAAGTATGCACAATTTTGCTCTTGATTAGCATTATGATGCACCGATAATCCAGTAGTCCGATATGCTTTTGTGAAAAAGATCAGCTCTTCCGATCATCTGCCATCAACACAAAGGTAGGGAATGCGGTCAAGTTGCCCAAATTGGACCTACTTCCGGATCAATGGCAGGCTCACCTGGAAAAAACCGTTCTCATCCTGAATGACCACCTCTTCATCGGTAAAAAAGGCATAGCGGTTGCGGATATTCTGGAGGCCGATCTGGGTGGAGGAAGTCTCCTGGTGTTTGCGTTGTAAGGTATTGCGAACAACGAGAAAATGATTCTCGATATACACGTCGATCTCCAGTGGCCGCTGTTTGGAAATGATGTTGTGCTTGACGCAATTCTCCATCAGGATCTGGAGGGAAAGGGGCACGATCTTATCCTGTAGGTGTTCATCGGGTATCGCTTTCCGGATGCAGATATTGTCACCGAAACGCTCTTTGAGCAGAAAGAGATAGGATTTCATAAAATTCAGCTCTTCCGCCAGGGGAATGAGCTGCCGGTCGCGAATTTCGAGAATATAGCGATAGACCTTGGAAAGCTGACGCACAAAATGTACCGCTTTATCCGGATCTTCGGGAATGATATAAGTGAGGGTATTCAGACTATTGAACAGGAAGTGCGGATTGACCTGACTTTTCAGCCCTTCGAGTTGGGATTCGATATTGGCGCGTTTGAGCTGAGCGGTCTCCAGCAGCGCTTCCTTCCAGCGGGCGTAGAAAAAGATGGTTTCGTAGATAGTGGTCACCAGCGCCAGAATGGTGAAGGAGGCTACATTGTAATCCAGTTGGGTGACTCCTTTGGGGTGGTCAAATCCCACCCAGCTTTCGATATAGCTCATCAGTACGTTTACGATCAAAAAGATCAGAATAATACTGAGGCCGGTAAAAATGATCCTTTTGGCGGTACTGTCCGCATCCCGGTATTTACAGCGCAATTCGAGCAGTGCCCAGCGTACGGGGATCCAGTAGAAAGTGGTATACAAAAAAGAGACGCCCCATTTGGGCAGATAATCGGCCAGTCCGTTATTGAGGGTCGCATCAAAAAAAAGCAGGGGCACCAAAAATGAGATCACCGGTACGCCGGCCAGGACGAGCCAGAGATCATTGAAGCCAAGTAATTCCCGTTTTTTTCTGCGTTTAATCATATGCCTGGGACAAAGATATCTAAAATTGTTTTCCGCAAAACAGTGGGTTAAGCGGCTAAATGCAATAAGGGCGTACGGTGGTGATTTATTTACAACAAATTTGGGCAGATTTTCGTCCGCTTACCCGCCGAATCCGCTGAATTGTCGTTTTGCCGGGTTGAATCGTTGATTTGCCGACTTATTTTCTACAGATAGGGTCAACACTTACTTGACAATGCCAGCATTTTTACATTACTTTGCAATTCAAAGTACTTTACCATGACTCAAAGCCATAAGAAACATTTCGAGGCCCTGCAGGATATCCGTTCCATGATGGAGCGGAGCAGCCGCTTCATCTCTCTGAGTGGATTATCCGGTATTGCCGCCGGAGTGATCGCCCTGTTGGGAGCTTCCGCCGTATACTGGTATCTGGACCTCAGTCCTTTCGATCAGAAACAGGCGTATTATGTGGCGGCCCGGAACAGCGAAAAATGGGGGCTCGATTACGTGCGTTTCTTCCTGTTGGATGGGTTGTTGGTACTGGTACTGGCCTTCGCTGCGGGCGTGTTCTTTACCACCCGGAAAGCCCGGGCCAAAGGGCAGAAGATCTGGGATGCGCTGACCCGCCGCCTGTTGATAAATTTGATGATCCCGCTTATCACGGGTGGAATCTTTTGTTTAGCTTTGTTCGCTCACGGTTTTGTCGGCCTGATCGCCCCGTCCACCCTGGTTTTTTACGGTCTGGCGTTGATCAATGCCAGTAAGTATACCTTCAACGATATTCGTTATCTGGGTGTTAGTGAGATCATACTGGGTATGATCGGACTTTTCCAACTGGGCTACGGTCTGGAACTTTGGGCGATCGGTTTTGGCCTGTTGCATATTTTGTACGGCAGCGTGATGTACTTCAAATACGAGCGAGCCTAAGGAACTTTTATGAAAAATATTATCACCAATCTCAATAAGGCATTCGATCACCGCACTCGGCTGGGGATCATGTCGCTGTTGATGGTGAACGAGTGGATGGATTTTAACGGCTTCAAGGAAATGCTGGACGACATCAAGGACGGCACGCTGGCGAGCCACCTGAAGGCCCTGGAAAAAGAAAAGTACATTGAAATACGAAAGCAGTTCGTCGGCCGAAAGCCGAATACATCCTACCGGGCCACGGCGTCGGGGAAAAAGGCTTTCAATGATCATTTGAACGCGCTGGAAGCCATCCTGAAAATGGTCGAATGACAAATACGCCCCGGGAGCACACTTCGAAGAAGTCATTCCCGGGAGCACAACTGAATGATATATTTTTTTGTCTATAAACTTTGAATAACAAAGTACTTTGAATGAAAACTTCGGACGCAGAAGCACTCTCTTATGGAATTCGTTTACGCGAACGGCTAATGATCTGGCTGGTCGGGATCACCCATCCGGTATACGAACGCTGGTTTCGCCGGCGCCGGCCGGCCTGGCAGCACACTACGGCCCGGCTGCTGCGCTACGAAGCCGGAAGTCTCGGTCGGGCATTGGGCATTTTTTTGACCGATAACCGGATCTCACTCATCCCCCGATTTGAAGACCACGATGTTTTCCACGTCTTGCTGGAATACGACACCACCGTGGCGGGGGAATCAGAAATGCAATTTTGCTTGCTGGGCAGTGGAAAGCGCTCTCTCTATGTTATGGGTACTTGTGCCATTGCCTGGCTTGCTTTTCCCGAATACTGGCCGCGATTTCGCACGGCCTACCGGCGGGGACGGGGTTTGCGCCGGTTCCACCACTGGTATTTTGAATACCTGCTGGGTGAACCCCTCGAAGAGATGCGGGCCTTCATCCGCGGGGAGAAGCTGGATAGTTTCCCCGATTTTTAATCCAATAATACCCGCACACGATCAAAAACCAAATGCAATGCACAAGACCACCTCTTTTTATCTGCCTGCTTTCCGACCGGGCCAGATTAAAGTAAGCCGGCTCACTATTTTCCTGACCCTGACGGTGCTGTTTAACTGCAGCCTGATCCTGTACCGCAACCTTCATCTGACGGATCACTGGTGGGGCGTCCGGCATTATACGGATCTTTTAGCGGAGGGTAGAGGGCCCAGTTTTCTGTTCCTGGTATGGAACCTTTTTCTGGCCTGGGTGCCCTACGGGATCTCCCTGCTGATCCGCCCGGAGCAGCCACGTTGGTGGCGGTATATCCTGCTTGGTGCCTGGTTGCCGTTTTTTCCAAATGCACCGTATATCATTACCGATCTGTTGCATTTGCAGGAGCGCCTGCCCGTGCCGCTGTGGTACGATATGCTGACGATCTTCTCCTTCGCCTGGACCGGGCTGATCTTCGGCTATCTGTCCCTGATCCGGATCCAAAAACACTGCTTTGATCAATGGGGGCCGGTAATGAGCAATCTCATTACGGCCGGGGTATGGTTGCTGGCCGGGCTGGGGATCTACATCGGTCGTTTCCTGCGCTGGAATAGCTGGGATGTCCTGACCAGCCCCCGGGCACTGGTGGCCGACCTGGGATCCATATTTGCCGATCCGGCTGTACACTGGCCGGCAATCGGGTCCGGGCTCCTGCTCTCGGTATTGTTGTTCCTGGGGTTTGCCACGATTCGGGAAATGCGGTGAAGGCTGGAAAATTCCGGGCAAAAGTTAAAAATGAGTTTTCCGGAACTAAATCGTTCGGAAATTTCATTACAACTAAAAAATCGCCTGCCAGCAGGCGTTTCAATACCCCTGGATTTTCTAACCAAACCCTAATATATGCAATCCCTGACCCGCTCTTTCTCCTGGCTGATCACAGCCGTACTTTTGTGTTTCGCTTTCGTCCTGCCGGCCCAGGACATGCCCTCCATCGACCGCTTTCCCCGACCTTCCGGACCGGTCACCAAAATGGAATTTGAGGAGACTACTTATGATTTCGGCACGGTAGCCGAAGGGACTAAAGTCTCGCAGATCTTTACTTTTACCAATACCGGTGACGAACCCCTGGTACTTTCCGATGCCAAAGGCAGTTGCGGATGCACCGTTCCGCAGTGGCCCATTGAGCCAATTATGCCGGGCGAGTCCGCGTCCATAACCGTTGAATTCAACTCGAAAGGTAAAATGGGCAAACGCATGCAGCGTATCACCATCACGGCCAATACCGAACCGCCGCAGACTTTCCTGGCCCTGACCGGAGAAGTGGAGGTCCAGCCGGGTGCGGATCTCTCCATCCATGAGTCGACCCCGGCGGAATCGGAACTGAGCCCCGATTGTTTCGCCATTTTCCCGAATCCAACCTCGGAGATCCTCAAATTGAAAATGGAAGAATCCAGCCTCGGCAAACCGGCAACCATCAGTATTTTCTCCAAAAGCGGCCAGTTGATGGCCCGGCGTATTATCGAAGCTATCGACGGTACCCTTGAATTTAATGTAGCGCACTATCCGGCCGGTACCTATATGGCCAATGTGCAGATCGGTACGGGCAAGCCGGAAACCCGTTGCTTCGTGGTCGTGAATTAATCATCGTGCCACAGTGGGGGACAGGGTTGCCGGCGGAAATAGATGCCGATGTAGCGCTGTCCCCTCTTTAAATCGTAGTCGGTTAAAGCTGCCGGGGAATCAGACTGACCGCTTCCTGCCTGAAGTATAGGGCAGTCAAAAATAAGGTGGAATGCCCGCTCATCCCCTCCCCGCTATTCCCGATTTTTTACCCTTTAAGATCATGCCGCACGGCGCGGCTCCTATCCTGATTTTTCTAGCATTTGTAGAAAAATCGTCTGTTATTGTTTGGCTAAGATTTATTTTCAATTTGTTAAAAGTGAAGGAGGTATTCAAAAAATACCTATTTTAGTATTTGAACGAACGGAGGAAATCACTGTTCTTTCATATGCGTTCAATTAGAAAAGCCATCATGAAAAATAAATTGAAGCCATACGTGGACCGCTTTTCCGAAAGTGGTTTCTGGCAAAAAATACAACATTTCGCCAAGCAGGCGGGGATCAAAACGGTTTATTCCGCCCTTTTGCTCTTCTACGCTTACCGGCGAAAAGATACTCCGGCCTGGGCCAAGACGACCGTCCTCGGTGTACTTGGTTATTTTCTTGCTCCCATTGATGCTATTCCCGACCTCACTCCGATCATTGGTCTGACCGATGATATCGGCTGGTTGAGCTTTGGTCTGGTGACCATCGCAAGTTATATCAATGGCGATGTACGTGAACAGGCCCGGGGCCACCTGCAAAAGTGGTTTGGTGAGTATGACCCTAAGGACCTGGAAGCTGTTGATAAAAAACTGTAATAGTTGCCGGTTGGCAGTTGACAGTCAGCAGTCCTGAGCTTGTTCAAACTGCTGACCGTTCGCCGCCGACCGTCGCCTCAATCACTTTGACGACCATGCGTTACGAACCTTTGAGCTCCGATTTATTCAGATTTAACCGTAAGCGGTTTACGCGAAAAATGAGTCCGGATTCTATTGCTATTTTTCATTCGAACGATCGAATGCCCAGAAATGGCGATACCACCTACCCGTTCCGGCAAGATTCCTCTTTGTTTTATCTCTCTGGCCTGGACCAGGAAGAAACGGTTTTGATCCTCTTCCCGGACTGTATCAAGGATGGCTTCCACGAGCTGGCCTTCATTCGCCGTACCAGCGACCAGATCGCCGTATGGGAAGGGGAGGGGCTGACCAAAGAGCAGGCCCGACAGGTATCGGGTATCGAAAAGATCTACTGGCTGGACGAGATGGAGGTGATCCTGCACGAGCTGATCCTCCTGGCCAAACGCGTCTACGTCAACCTGAATGAACACGACCGTTTTAATTCGGACGTGGCGGATCGAAATCTCCGGTTTACCCGGGAACTGCAGAGCCGCTATCCGGCCCATAAATTCCACCGGGCGCAGCCCATTCTGAAGAAACTGATGATGATCAAACATCCGATGGAGGTGCAGATCATCCAGCATGCGATCGACATTACCGGCCATGCGTTTCAGCGTGTGCTGGAGTTCGTACAACCGGGCGTGATGGAATACGAAGTGGAAGCGGAGATCACGCACGAATTCATCCGCCGCCGCGCCAACGGCCACGCTTACGAGCCGATCGTCGCCAGCGGAAAGAATAATTGCGTACTGCACTACATTAAAAATGATCAGCGATGCCAGGCCGGTGAACTGGTTCTGTTGGATTTTGGCGCGGAGTACGCCAATTACGCCGCCGATCTGTCCCGCACCATTCCCGTAAGCGGGCATTTTACCGAGCGGCAGCGCAAGGTGTACGATGCCGTATTGCGGGTGTTGCGCCGGTCCAGTAACCTACTGGTGCCGGGCCTGACACTCGACGATTATCAAAAAGAAGTCGGCAAACTGATGGAAAGCGAATTGCTGGACCTGGGTTTGCTGGATAAGACCGATATTAAGAACCAGGACGAGAAACGCCCGGCCTACAAGCGGTACTTTATGCACGGTACCAGTCACCATCTTGGCCTGGGCGTGCACGATCTGGCCAACCGCTACGATCCGATCCAGGCGGGTATGTTGTTTACCTGCGAACCGGCGATCTACATCCCGGAAGAAGGATTCGGCATTCGCCTGGAAAACGATATCCTGGTTACGGATCACGCTCCGATAGATCTGATGGACCGTATTCCCATCGAAGCGGAAGAGATCGAAATGCTGATGAATGCAGCGGTAGTCGGCTAGGAATTCGAAATGGAGGCTGTATCGCTACGTTCGATCGCTAAATATTTGACTTTCAGTTTGCTATTTGCCTGAGTGCAAAATAGTTGCCCGCCAACTATCTCCCCCCGAAGCGTCGGTTGAGGCGCATCGACCTAAAAACCCCCAGCCGGTCACCGTTTTTAATGATCTGTCACAGAAACGTTAGAAATAGGTTAAAAACCCGGTTTGGCATGATTATAGCAGAACTTTTTATACAAAAAAAAGTATTTTTATCTGAGGAATGCCGTTAATAGTATGGTGAATGATTAAAGAGTGCCAATTTATTAATCTTAACGCCTGAATTTTACGAAATTCAAATTGGCCAGCGGAATGGTTGGATTGTAAATCCACAATAGATAGCAACCGGCTGTTTCCCCAAAAAAAAAAATCAAACATGAAAAAAGGACCAATCTTTTTTTCCCTGGTAGCATTAGTATTACTAGTCGCTGCTTATTTCCCATGGGTAGACAACGAACAAAAAGAAGCTGTTTTAGTAAGAACTTTGATAAGGGGGCTCGAGTACATGCACTTTGAACCCAAAGAGATCGACGACAATTTTTCCGAGCAGGCTTTTAACCTCTATCTGGAGGATATCGACGGCGCCCGCCGTTTGCTGACGCAGGAAGATATCGCTAAAATGGAAGCGTACAAATTCGAAATTGACGATGAGACCGCCAATGGAGATATGACCTTCTTCAACCTTTCCCTGGAGATCATTGATAATGCACTGACGAAAACGCAGGCTTATTATCAGGAGATCCTGGCCAGCCCTTTTGATTTTGATATCAAAGAAAAAGTTCAACTCAACGGCGAGAAACGCGGCTGGCCGGCCACGGACGCCGAGTTGCAAGACTACTGGCGCCGTTTCCTGAAATACGAAGTCATGCAGGAATACGCCGAAAAACTGGAAGCCCAGCAAAAAGAACAGGAAAAAGAAAACGGTAATGAAGAGATCCTGGCCAAGTCCAAAGAAGAATTGGAGGCCGATGCCCGCCAGGAAGTACTCACACTGTTCGACCGCTATTACGAGCGGCTCCGCAAACTCAAGCGGGAAGACCGCCTGAGTACTTTCCTCAATACCATTACCAGCCTTTTCGATCCGCATACTGCCTATCGCAAGCCATTTGACAGCGAGCAGTTCGATATGCGCATGAGCGGTAAACTGGAAGGTATCGGTGCCACGCTGCAGTCCGAAGGTGATTACACCAAAGTAACCCGCGTAGTGGTGGGAGGACCGGCCTGGCGCGGAAAAGACCTGGAAGCAAATGACCTGATCACCGCAGTTGCCCAGGGTGATGACGAGCCCGTCAACATCAAAGGGATGGTGCTGGATGATGTTGTACAGATGATCCGCGGTAAAAAAGGAACGGAAGTACGACTGACCATCAAAAAAGAAGGTGGTGAAGAGCAGGTGATTTCCATCATCCGCGATGTGGTGGAACTGGAAGATGTATTTGCCAAGTCACTGATCTTTGACGGTGTCGGTGAAGGCGAGCGCATCGGCTATATCTATCTGCCCAGCTTCTATGTGGACTTTAACGATCGCAACGGCCGCTCCTGCGCTAAGGACGTTGCCAAAGAGCTGGAAAAACTAAAAGACGAAGACGTCGACGGCGTTATTCTCGACCTGAGAGATAATGGTGGCGGTGGCCTGAATGAAGTGGTGGATATGTCCGGTCTGTTCATTGAAAAAGGACCGATCGTACAGGTGAAATCCCGTGGCCGCGCTCCCGAAGTACTAAAAGATACGGACTCCAAAGTACAATACGACGGTCCGCTGGTGGTAATGACCAACTTCAACAGTGCCTCTGCTTCGGAGATCCTGGCGGCTGCCCTGCAGGATTACGGTCGCGCGGTGATCGTGGGAAGCAATTCCACCTTCGGTAAGGGTACCGTACAGCGGGTGATCGACCTGGATCGCACGATCCGCGGATTCGATCAGTACAAGCCGCTCGGTGATCTGCACCTGACCATCCAGAAGTACTACCGGATCAACGGTGGTTCCGTACAATTGCGCGGAGTAACTCCGGACATTATCCTGCCGGATGTATACCACTACATCAAAACGGGTGAGAAAGATCAGAAATACCCACTGGCCTGGACGGAAATCGAACCGACCGACTACAGCCAGGATGTGATCCATCTGGATTATATGACTGATCTGAAGGAGAACAGCATGGCCCGGGTAGATGCCAACGACAAATTCCAAAAAGTAAAAGATTACGCCCGCTGGTTCAAGGATCAGCGCGACGATAGCGAATACTCCCTGTTGTTCACCGACTATCAGGCGCGTGAGAAAAAGCAGCAGGAAACCTCCGAAAGTTTCCGTAACCTGATGAAGGAAGGAATTTCTTCTACGGTAAACAATCTGGCGGTGGATATGTCAGAGATCGAAAAGGATGAGAGCCGGGTTGCCCGCAACAAGAGCTTCATCGAATCGAAATCTAAAGATATTTACATCGAAGAGACGCTGAATGTAATGCACGATATTCTGGAAAAAGAAAGCGTGCGGAAAGCAGCTCAGCTGAAGCCGGATCAGGGCCGGAACTAATCCGGATCCAATTCTGCTGACTTCAAGCGGAAAAGACCTCTCAATTCCATCTGGTGAATTGGGAGGTCTTTTCTTTGAGTGGTATAATATTTCAACTAAAAACCGGAAATTATCTCCGGAGACTCTAACTTCGCAACCGAAATAGCCGCCCTGCAGTCGGTTGTTGAAATGGGAAAAATAGTTTTTCTTTACCGTAGCCGTAAAAGCCGGTATCGGATGCCCGGACGGCCCACTGCTCTTCAATTAATACCTTAAAATACAACGACCTTGAACTACCTGACACTGGAAAATGTGAGTAAGATGTACGGCGAGAAGGTGCTGTTCGATAATATTTCCCTGCAAGTGAATCAGGGACAGAAGATCGCGCTCGTAGCCAAAAACGGCTCCGGTAAATCAACGCTGCTGCGGGTGATCGCTGGAAAAGAACCGCCCGAAGGAGAGAACAGCAAGGTAGAACTGCACCGCAGTGTGAATCTGCGGTTTTTGGATCAGGATCCCGATTTTTACGAAGAGCATACCATTCTCGAAGCGGTTTTCGATTCCGATAATCCGATGATCCAGGCTATTAAGGAATACGAACGTACTCTGCTGTTCAAGACGGAACCGGCAGTGGCCCAGGCGGCGATCACCCGGATGGATGACCTCAAGGCCTGGGATTTTGAAGCGCGCATTCAGGAAGTACTTACCCGTTTTGAGATCCACCGGATGGACCAGTTGGTGAAGACGCTTTCCGGTGGGCAGAAAAAACGACTGGCGCTGGCCAAATTGATCATCGACGAACCGGAAATGGTTATCCTGGATGAGCCTACCAACCACCTGGATCTGGATATGATCGAATGGCTGGAAGAATACCTGTCCCAGCCCAACCTGACGGTATTTATGGTGACGCACGACCGTTATTTCCTCGAACGCGTCTGCGATGAGATCATAGAGTTGGACCGCGGCAAGATCTACCGCTATTCGGGTAATTACTCCGCATTTTTGGAAAAGAAAGCCACCCGGCACGAAAACGAGGCCATCGCTCTGGAAAAGGATAAAAAACTGTTTAAAAAAGAGCTGGATTGGGTAAATCGCTCGCCCCAGGCGCGGACCACCAAAGCTAAATCGAGGGTGGATGCCTTTTATGACCTGAAGGATAAAGTAAGCGGCAATAGGGTAGAGGGCGAACTGCAGATCGATATCAAAGGGCAACGCCTGGGTAAAAAGATCCTGGAAGCGCATAATATCGGCAAAAGTTTCGGCGACATAAAGATCATTGAGGGCTTTTCCTATAAGTTCCAAAAGAAAGAGCGGGTGGGCATCGTCGGTCCCAACGGCGTAGGTAAGTCGACCTTCCTGCAACTTCTGACCGAGGAGATCCGACCGGATACCGGGAAAGTGGTGGTTGGCGGTAATACCGTATTCGGGTTCTACAGTCAGGATGGTATCCAGCTGGGCGAGGATAAACGCGTGATCGACGTGATCCAGGATATCGCTGAATTTATTCCGCTGGATAAAGGCCAAAAGCTGACGGCGCCCCAACTGCTGGAACGCTTCCTGTTTGATCGCAAACAGCAGCAGGTGTATGTTTCCCAACTGAGTGGTGGTGAAAAACGGCGGCTGTTCCTGTTGTCGGTACTGATGGAAAACCCCAATTTTCTGATCCTGGATGAGCCGACGAACGATCTGGATATCATGACCCTCAACATCCTGGAGGATTTTCTACTCGATTTCCCGGGCTGCATCATCATCGTTTCTCACGATCGTTATTTCCTGGACAAACTGGTCGACCACCTGTTCATCTTCGAAGGGGAAGGACAGATCCGGGACTTTATCGGGGATTATTCCGAATACCGGGTATTGCAAAAGGAGCGGGAGCGACAGCAACGTCGGGAGGATAGAGCCGAACAGCAACGCAAAAAAGAAGCGGAGCAGGAACAGAAACCCGCAGAAGGCCTGACCTACGAGGAGCGGAAAACCATGAATAAACTGGAAAAAGAGATCAGCAAGCTCGAAGAAAAAAAGAAACAGCTGGAAGCCAAATTCCTGGAAACCGATCAGTTGACTCCCGAACGGATCACCGAACTGGCCAAAGAACTGGATGAGCTCAAAGCCACGATCGAGGAAAAGGAAATGCTCTGGATGGAATACGCGGAAAAAGCCTGATCCGATTCCCCATTGATGCGTCTTCTTTCCGATGGTAGGCGACCAGTCTTAGCATTTGAAGCCCAATCCTTTGCGGTCAGCTATTAAATATTCCCTCCGATTGGTATATTTATAGGCAGTATTTACTGACTACTCTGATAGTTCTTCCGCAAAACGCTTCAAGATGAGCCTGATCCGCGTTCTTTCTCTTCTGATCTGCCTATGGCTGGCCATTCCGTCCGGCTATTCCCAATTCGAAAAAGTGCTGGTACTAAATGGGTGTACCGACTACGCAGAAATACCGGATCATTACCTCGGTATACTGGATGATCATTATTTCACGACTATCGAGTGCTGGATACTGCCGAATTGTATCGACGGCGAGCAGGCGATTTTTTCCAAACAGTGGTGTAATGGAGAATTTGGATATTCGCTTTCGGTGAATGAAGGTAAGTTGCGTTGGGTGTACTCCCTGGACGGGAGCTGTAATTTGCTCAGCATTCATGAAACTGTAGACAAAGTTATCCCCTCCAACGAATTTACCCACGTAGCCATCCGGCACCTGCCCAACTCAACTGAGATGGTGATCAACGGAAAAACCATATCATCGGTACAACTCCAGGGTGAATACGGCCAGATCAAGGACAGCGCGGAACCCCTGCGGATCGGAGCCTACCGGGAAGAAGACGGCTCTATCAATCGTTACTTCAGTGGGTTGATCGATGAACTAAGGTTTTGGAGTGCGGCGCATCTGGATACTACCCTGCAGAAATATATGAATATGCCCATCGAGGGAAATGAGAATGGATTGCTGCTTTATCTGGATATGGAAGAAGAGGGCAAAGGACCCGGAATGCCCCTGCACAATCATTCCAGCCTGGGCAAAGAACAGGATGGCATGGCGGTCGGGGGTACCGCCAATACGCCCTATACGAGCACTTATGCCGATTATCTGAAAAATCCGGTAGACCTGGGAGCGGACCGGGCGATCTGTGACGGTACAGTTACGTTTGCCCTGGATTATGAAAATTATAAAAGTGTATTGTGGAGTACCGGCGTGATGAGTAACTCAATCGAGGTGTCTTCCTTTGGCACCTATTCAGTACTCGCAGAGCGCGAGCGCTGTCGTTTTTTTAGCGATACGGTTGCCGTGGGGCCGGCGGAGTATGCCTACCGGTTTGCAGATTATACGATCTGTCCGGATGGAGCCGTGGTCTTCAATAACCGGACTTATTCCAATGAGGGCACTTACCGCGATACCCTTGCCTCCGTGATGGGGTGCGACACCATTTATGAATTCGCGGTATCCTTTTATCCGCCGCTTACCGCTGCGGTGGAGCTCGAAGCCTGCCCCGCCGGCACGACCCGCTACCAGGGAGAGGAACTGGCCGTAGGCGATACGGCCTCCTTTTTGCTGACCAGCAGTCGGGGATGCGATTCGGTGGTAACGGTGACAGTTGTGCCGCGATCGACGATCCGGGAGGAGTTGGTGATCTCTGCCTGTGAAGGGGTGCCGGCTGTATTTGACGGCATGCCTTTGCTGCCGGGTACCCGTACGGAATTTGCTTATGTGACGCCCGCCGGTTGCGATTCAATTGTCGGGGTAAGTGTGGAACTGGCCCTTCCGATGACCGGTTTTCTGGGGGTAGATCGGGTTACCTGCGCCCAGTCCTTTATCCTCTCCGGGCCGGGCGAACAAACGGTATGGAACGACGGTACCCGAGCGCAGCAAATTACCATCGGCACTTCCGGCGTGTATATTGCCGAATATACCGACCCGGCGGGTTGCATTCATCGGGATTCCGTGAACGTGACCTTTGCGGACAAGACCGTATACGTACCCAATGCCTTCTCGCCCAACGAAGATGGCATCAACGATTGCTTTCAACCGCAGTTCTCCAATGCGGTTACTGTGGAAAATTACAAGCTATTGATCTACGATCGGTACGGAGCCCTGGTATATCAGACTTCGGATCCGGATGATTGCTGGGACGGACGTTACCGGGGAGAGACCATCCGGGGCGTCGTAGTCTGGATGATCCGCGGCGTGCGGGCAGAATGTGAGGAAAATGAAGTGTTGATGGGCGATCTGGCGGTATTACCCTGATCAGATAAGATGAGAAAGGTGGTGGCCGGGTCGGGACATGGTCTGATCCGGACCCGGCCAGCACTTATCCGGCATTTTCGGATTCCAGTACTTCCAGTATCTGGGCGGTGTGGTCTTTGGTCTTTACCTTGTCAATGACCGCTTCAATAACACCGTCCTCGTCGATCACAAAAGTAGTCCGATGGACGCCGATATAGGATCTCCCCATAAATTTCTTGGGTCCCCAAACCCCGTAAGCCTGCAGCGTTTCCTGTTCAGTATCCGCCAGCAGGGGGAAGGGCAAACTGAATTTTTTAATAAAATTCTGGTGTTTCCGCTCCGAGTCGGGGCTAACGCCCAACAGTTCAAAACCCGCATTTTTCAGCTCGGAATAATTATCCCGCAGATTGCAGGCTTCGGCCGTACAGCCGGGAGTGTTGTCTTTCGGGTAAAAGAAAAGGATGAGTTTTTTCCCTTTATAATCCGATAAAGAGACCGTTTCTCCGCTCTCAATAGTCCCGCTGAATTCCGGCGCTTTATCACCTACCTTCAAAGTAGTAGCCATATCCATTAAATTTTTTCGTCTGATAAACGCGAATAAAACAGTCGGCGACCGAAAAGGTTTTAGCGGGTAAAGCTTCTTTCGAATACCGTTTCATTTCCTACCGCATCCGTCAGGGTAAGTCGGAATTCGTGCTGTCCGGGAGGAATGGTATCGTCGAAGTAGTGGGTGATCCGGGCATTTTTAGCATCGTATTTCATCAGCACCCAGCGGCCGTCTACCGTAGCCCGGAATTTTAATCCGGCGGCGGTTCCGCCCGTGCGGAAGTTATCCCAAATGGAAAAATCAATCCGGTCGGCCCCTTTCAGGTTGGAGCTGAAGTTGACCGGACGAATGGTGGGTGGGACTTCATCCACCATAATGCAAAAATCACCGAAGGTGCGGACCCGGGTGGTGAGCATGCCGTTTTCCCACTGGCCGCCGCAGTTGACGATATTATTTCCACACAGGGCAACGAATGCCTTATCCCGCAGGCTTTCCGGTAATACGACCGGCCGGATGGCCAGTTCGAAATATTCGTGAATGGGAAAAAGGTCGTTGTGCAGTTTGTGTACCGATGAGTAAACATTATCGGATCGATCGGTAACTAACTGGTACTGCAGGTAGCAATTTTCGTAAAGTGCTCCCCTGGGAATATGGACGCGAATAGAACCGTTGTCGATCACGCTTTCCTGATTGAAGGGCAGAAAATAATTATACGGCAGGCTTTCTTCCTCCAGATCATTTCCGGGCCTTTGCTTAATCCAGAAAACGAAATAGCTTTGGTTACCGGCCAGGTCCGAGGCGATCATTTCTACCTTTTTGGCGCGTTTGGAGGAAAGGCGCACTACGCCCTCCTCCGGCTGTTCCCGGTAAATGGATAAGCGGTTACCGGGAAGCCGGTAACAACGGTTGAAATAGGCCTTATTTTGTACCTGTTCGGCATAATCGAGGTGGGCATTCAGGTAGCGGGTCTCGTTGAAGGGGAAGGTCTCCATTTCAAACTGATAGATGAGGGAATCCTCCAATTTGACATCCAGTTTATAGATACCGTTCCAGTTATTGACCCCGGTCATATGATCATAGACTTTCAGGCCGAAACCCGCCTGCCGGGTATCTACCACCAGCGTATCTCCCCGTACCCCGTATCCACCGTGTTTGGATACCAGGGAATGGATCTCCGAATCAATAGTTTCCAGCTGTTCGTTGAGGCCGTATACCTTGAGCTGGTGCATGCGTGGACTTTGGTCGTCCGCAACCTTATAGCCAAACAGGAGGGGATTGATCGGCGCTCCCGTTTGGGTATTGCGCATTTCAAAATGGAGGTGTGGGCCGAAGGAATAACCCGTAGTCCCCATTTCACCGATCTTATCGCCTTTTTTCAGTGGGAATTGATCCCGTTCCAGTTCCAGATCCAGATCAAAGCTTTCGTTAGCGTATTGCTGGCTTTTAACGAAGGTTTCTATCTCCGGAATATATTCGTTCATGTGGGCGTATACGCTGGTGTATCCGTTGGGATGGGTAATGTAAAGCGCATTTCCGTAACCACCGCCTTCGATCTTGATCCGGGAAATGTAGCCGTCGGCCACCGTATACAGCGGCACGCCGATGCCGCCTTTAATATCGATGCCGCTGTGGAAGTGGTTGGAACGCAATTCACCGAAAGTTCCGCTCAGGCGCAGTACGCCTTTGACCGGCGGCGCAAAGTAGTCCGTAGGGTAGGGGTCGGTATATTCCCCGGTAAAAGAGTAGAACGAACCGGCGAAAAGGATCGCCAAAAATGAAATAGTTGCAGCAATACGGGACATAGCCTTGGAAATTTTGAGGTTATCAATGGTTCTGGAGGCGATTTTGATCTTTGGTGCCGTTAGTAATCCCGCCGGTAAAGTCCGTGGTACCAATACCGCGGCATCCGGCTGGTGTCGTCGCCTTCGTAGTAGCCCCAGCCAATGATGGTATACCGGTTGTCGGATACCGTCTCCTGAAAATATTCGATCTTCTGGGGAGACGTTTCATGTCGTTGCCAGATGATGGTCTCCGGGCCTTTGGTGCTGCCCTCGTGGATTACGGTTTCATCCGGTTTGTGTACTACACACCACATCTTACCGTCCTGCACTTTATTGACACCGGAACTAACCACAACCCGGCCATCGCGGTACGTATCTTCGATATCCACCCGCTGAAAAAAGGGAGTGAGGGATTCGTACCGCTGGTGTACCCGGATCACGTCCACCGATCTCAGTTCCGGCCGGTTCAGAACGGATGGGGTCAGCTGGTAGAGCAGAGCTTCATCGCGCGGAGCGCCGCTTTCATCCAGGTAGATCTCAAAATCGCCGACCCACAGACCGTGCAGGCTCTGGTAGACATTTTTGTAAACGCTGTCCGCCGGGCTTACTTCCGGAATATTCGTGATATCGTCAATAGCGGTCCGCTGCCCGCAGGCGAGCAGACTAAAGCTGATGATCCAAGCCAGTACGTATTTCATACTTATGCCTTTTACCTGCTAAAAATGGCCTTCTTTTTCTTTCTGGAGAATATCCAGCAGGTATTCTCCATAACCGCTTTTCAGGAATTTATTGCCCAGTCGCTCCAGCGATTCTGCATCGATGAAGCCCATATTGTAAGCGACCTCTTCGATACATCCGATCTTGAGCCCTTGACGGTCTTCGATGACTTCGATAAACTGACCGGCCTGCATCAGTGACTTGTGTGTGCCGGTATCGAGCCAGGCGACTCCCCGGCCCAGCATACCGACTTTCAGTTTTTCCTGTTGCAGATAGTATTTGTTCACGTCGGTGATCTCGTATTCACCCCGGGCACTCGGCTCGAGGTTTTTGGCGATCTCCACGACATTGTTATCGTAAAAATAGAGACCGGGTACAGCGTAGTTAGATTTGGGCTTCGCGGGTTTTTCCTCGATGGAAATAGCGTTGAAGTCCCGGTCAAATTCAACCACTCCGTAGCGCTCCGGATCGGCTACCCAGTAGGCGAAAACGACGCCGCCATCCGGATTGACACTATCGCGGAGTACCTGTTCAATACCCGCGCCGTAAAAAATATTATCACCCAGGATCAGCGCCGCCGGATCGTTTCCAATGAACTGCTCTCCGAGCACAAAAGCCTGGGCCAGACCATTGGGTTCATACTGGGGGATATAGGAAAAGTTACAACCGATCTCACTGCCGTCTCCCAGCACCTGCTGGAAATTCGGCAGGTCTTTCGGGGTACTGATGATCAGAATATCCCTGATCCCCGCGGACATCAAAGTCGAAAGGGGATAGTAGATCATTGGTTTATCGTAGACGGGCATTAACTGTTTACTGACCGCCAGGGTTAGGGGATAAAGCCGGGTACCGAGGCCGCCGGCGAGAATGATTCCTTTCACAATTAGGTTTTTATATACTAAAAATATAGGGCAACCTTCACGTTTTACGGAAGGATGGATCAGGGTTTTTACGCTGATCTTACTCCGAACAACAGCGTTCAGAATACCGATGTTGCCAGGTCACAGGCCCAAAAGGCAAAATACGTGGGGCAGTGTGCAGGGAAACCAGGAGATTCCCTGCAAACCGGGCCAATCCTCGCAGGGATCGTAGCCGGTTAACCGGTGTTTTGCACCATGAGGCGTTGTAACCTGGGTTAAATGTGAATGTTGGGGCAAAGATAAAGAAGTTGAGCAAGAGAAACCGGTCTAATCCAATATCTTAAATAGGTATACGGATGCTTAAATTAATTGGCTAGTTCCTGCTGCAATTCTTTTCGGATAGGGCCGGAAAGGTGATCGTATTTTGATAACCAGGTGCCGAAATCTGCCTCGTAGTTTCTTTCTTCCAGGCAAGACAACATATCCTGGTTAAGGGTAGTCAGTTCCTGATTACCTATAAACGCCAGCGTGGACTTTAACTTGTGAACGATGCTGTGTAATTCTTCCCATTGCTGATCTTCCAGAGCCTGATTCATTTCCGGCACCGCAGCCGAGAGTTCGGCCTGGACCATTTCCAGTAAAGTTTGTCTAAGTTGTGGATCGTCTCCGGCTATCGTATCTAAATATGCTAATTGAATGTACTGATAGGTCATTTAGGTTGAGGTTTCGCAAGATGATAGGTGATTTTTGTGAATAATTCGTTGGGTTTAAATGGCTTTAAAATGTAATCGTTCATACCGTACTGATGGTATTTTCCATCCTCCGAGATGTGGGCGTGTGCCGTCATGGCCAGTATGGGCACCAAGGCCACTTCGCCGTCCATTTCGTTCCGGATATAAGCCGCCGTTTCGAAACCATCCCGGACGGGCATCAGCAGGTCCATTAATATAATATCTACTTCCTGATTTTTGTTTAAAATTTCAATGGCTTCATCACCGTGGTTAGCCATAATGATGTTTACGTTGGGCCATTGTTTCTCCAGGGTTTTTTGGATCACCATCTGGTTGATCTGGTGGTCCTCCACTACCATTATGGTGAACGGCATATCCGGATCGATATAAGGCTGCGGCGTTTCCTGCGGATTCAGCGGTTGAGCCGCCTGATCGGTCTTGAAAAACTTTAACTCAAAAGAGAATACCGACCCTTTGCCTTCTTCGCTTTTGGCCCAGATCCGGCCTCCCTGTTGCTCGATCAGTTTTTTGGCAATGGAGAGTCCCAGTCCGGTACCTTCCGTTATACGATCTTTACTGCTGATCCGCGTAAAGGTTTCGAAAATGGATTCGATCTTATCATCGGGAATGCCGATACCGGTATCTTTCAGATCAAATTGAAGCAAAAAATGATCGTCGGTCTCCAGCGCTTTACGCACATTCAACTCGATGAAACCCTGATCGGTAAATTTGATCGCATTGCCGATCAGATTGAAGAGGATCTGGCTGAGACGGATCTGGTCCCCGTGGATCTGATCGGGAATATCCGGATCCAGGTTGATCTGAAAGATCAGCTCTTTTTCTCCCAGCTTAGGGCGCATAACGGCCTTCAGCTGTTCGGTGAGCTCCAACAGACTGAACTGTTTGTTCTTGAAAACGATCAGCTCGTTCTGCAGCGCAGAGATCTGTAGAATATCGTTGATAATCCCCAGCAGTACGTCCGACGACTGCTTGATGGAGTTGACAAAGTTGAGTTGTTCTTCACTGAGCGAAGAGGATAGCAGCAGGTTGGTCATGCCTACGATCGCATTCATGGGCGTCCGCATTTCGTGACTGACGCTGGCCAGTACCTGTTCGCGGATCTTTGCGGTCTGCTGGGCCAGATCGTGGGCCTTCTTTAATTCCTCCGACTGCATCCGTTCCGTGATATCCTGAATGATACCCGAATACACGTACTGATCCTCTCCGATCTTTTCCGCCTGGCACTGCAGGGACAGACATCTTTTCTGCCCGCTGTTGGTCTGGATCGTGATATCCTTTTTAGCTGCGCCGTTGGGTTTGGTCTCCTGCTCGATCTCCATCAGGGGAGCGAAGGGCGAATCGGGCGCCTGCAGATCTTCACAGGTGAAATGGACTTCCGCCGGATCGAGATCGAACAGACGGTAAGTTTCTTTAGATGCGTAAAAATACCGACCCGCCGGATCGCATTCCCAGTGGCCGATCTGGGCCCTGCGCTGGGCGTCTTCAAGGCGGGAAAGTACATTTTTCCGTTCGATGGAATACCGCAAAGCTTTGGCCAGCTGGTCTCCGTCGAATTCCCCCTTGACCATAAAATCCTGGGCGCCGGCTTTTACGGCCTTTATACCCAATTCTTTATCTACCCGTCCGGTGAGTACGATGATATTGTGATCGGAAAATCGGTGCAGCATGGTTTCCAGGGTCTCGAAACCGGTACTGTCGGGAAGGGTAAGGTCCAGAAGTACGGCGGAAAACTCTTCGGCTTCCATGGCTTCCAGACCGGCATTCAGCGTATGGCGCTTGACAACTTCGCAGGATAAAAGACTGGACTCATTGAGCAATATCTCGATCAGTCGAGCATAACTCACATCATCCTCAATCATCAAAACCTTAGATCTCGTACTGAAACTAGGTAAGCTTTTATCCATCTTTCACTAGTTATAATATGGCGAGTTGTATGCTATCCGTCGGGTTGGAGAAGGCTATTGGGTTTAACCAAAGGGTAACTTCAATCAAGTTTGCTGAAGGTTTGGCTGTTATTTGGCTCCGAAACTACCCGTAATTCGTGAATGCGTCTAAAATATGGGGGAGTGCATTTATATACAAGAATAGGAAATTTTATCGAACCTTGAAAATAAACAGCTAAGAACTTAGTCAGAATACCGGTCTTTTAAAATGCAGCCGACAACTTAACTAATTGTCGACGGAAATTCTTGGAATAAAGACAAATTTGGCCTCCTGCTCATCGACTACGAACAGGCAAAGAAATTCGGCAGGGTCCTTATAGACTTCCCGGAAATGATCTACTTTTCCCATCTCGATCACCTTTTTGGTCGCGAGCTCTTCCAGCGTGGAAGCGTGGATGTAGAGCGGTTCTTCCTCGGTCTGTTCCACGATGGCAATCCCGAGTGGAATGGATTCCGTCAGGATAATAAAAATGGGATAGGAAGAAACGTCCTGGTTCAGGATCGTATCGGCCGCATTGCCCATAACGAGATTATAGGGTGCCAGTTTTTTTGCCAGCTCATCGTATTCTTTCGGATATTGCATCTATCTATTTTAGCGCCAGTAGCGCAACATTCTCTATATGGGAGGTTTGCGGGAACATGTCCACCGGCTTCACTTTTAATACCTTATATTTTTCACTCAGCAACTGCAGGTCCCGGGCCTGGGTCGCCGGGTTACAACTTACATAAACAACTTTCGGCGCTGCCAGTTCAAGCAGCATACTGACTACCTGCGGGTGCATACCTGCCCGTGGAGGATCGGTGATCAGCAGATCCGGTTTGCCGTGTTTTTGGGCAAATTCAGCGGTCAGAATATCCTTAACGTCACCCGCGTAGAAAGTGGCATTCCCGATCTGATTGAGTTCCGCGTTCACCTTGGCGTCCTCGATTGCAGCTTCGATCTCTTCGATCCCAACCACCTGAAGGCATTTATCGGCTACGTAGAGAGCGATACTGCCGAGCCCGGTATAGAGGTCATAGACGTTTTCGGTGCCTTTTAAATCGGCAAATTCCACAACCGTATCGTACAGGGCCTTCCCCTGGTGGGTATTGGTCTGAAAGAAGGATTGCGGGCCGATGCGGAAACGCACGTGTCCCAGTTGCTCTTCGATGTAACCCGGCCCGGAGTAGGTTTCCATATCCACCCCGTAGAGGGAGTCGTTGGCTTTGTCGTTTATACCGTAAAAGACGCTGGTGAGGTCCGGGAACTGTTCGATGACCGTATCGAGAAAGCGTTTGATCTTATCCATGTCGGGCTGCGTAAAGATCACGATCAGCATCACTTCGCCCGTGGTGGCCACCCGTACCACCATCTGACGCATCATGCCACTGCGGGAACGGACATTGAAAAAAGACAGGTCCTGATCATTGGCAATGGCTTTGATGGCGAGCCGGAGCGCGTTGGCGGGTTCATCTTCCAGCCAGCAGTGTTTGATGTCCACAATGTGGTCAAAACGACCCGGCAGGTGGAAACCAAGCGCACCGCTGGGGTCGCGCGGCTTACCGCTGTCGAGTTCTTCTTTGGTCATCCAGGCGCGGTCGGAAAAGCTGAATTCCAGCTTGTTGCGGTAATAGGTCGTCCGTCCGGCCGCCAGAATGGGATACCACTGTTCGACGTCTACCTTGGCAATTCGCTGGAAGGCATCCCGGACGACGGTTTCCTTGTGGCGGACCTGGGCCTCGTAGGTGATGTGCTGCCAGCGGCAACCGCCACATTCGTTGAAGTGCTGACAGAACGGCTCGGTGCGATCTGCCGAATACTTGTGGATCTCTACGACTTCCCCCATGGGAACGCCTTTCTTTTTCCGTCGCACCAGTACATCGGCGACATCGCCGGGAGCGGCTTTGGTGGCAAAAAGCACTTCGCCCTCGGGCGTACGGCCTACGCATTGCCCTTTGTCCGCAATACCGGTAAAAGTTACATCTTTATAGATCGTCGGTTTCCTTCTTCTGCCCATGCCAGCAATGATTCAATTTTAAAGTATTTTGATATTGGTTGGAAGTTATTGGTGCCGGCGGCGCAAGATCGCCAGCACTTCTTCCCACCGATAGCCTTTTTCCACTAACAACACCAGGAGGTGATAAGTTAAATCCGCCGCTTCGTTTAAGAAAAGATCTTTGTCGTTGTCTTTGGCCTCGATCACCAGTTCTACCGCTTCTTCTCCCACTTTTTGGGCGATCTTATTGATCCCCTTCTGGAAGAGGGAAGTCGTATAGGATTTTTCGGAAGGATTATCCTTGCGGTCCTGGATCACATTTTCCAGATGGGCCAGAAAGTTATCCGCCTGGTTGGTCTCATTGAAGCAGGTGTCACTGCCCGTATGGCAGGCGGGACCCACCGGATGTACCCGTACCAGCAGCGTATCCTGATCGCAATCGACTTTGATGTCGACCAGGTTCAGGAAATTACCGGACGTTTCACCTTTGGTCCACAGCCGTTGTTTACTGCGACTGTAGAAGGTCACCCGGCCTTCGGACCGCGTTTTTTCCAGCGCGGCTTCGTTCATATAACCAAGCATCAGTACTATATTGGTTTCGGCATCCTGAATTATGGCCGGGACCAGTCCGTCCCCTTTGGTAAAATCGATATTCATAGCTTGGATTTAAATGCGTACCACTACGCCTTCTTGTTGCAAATATTGCTTGAGGTCGATGATCTCGATCTCTTTAAAGTGAAAGATACTGGCGGCCAGTCCGGCATCCGCTTTACCGGTGGTAAAAACGTCCTTAAAGTGCTCCATCGTGCCGGCGCCGCCGGAGGCGATCACCGGAATGGACAAAGACTCGGATACCCGCGCGGTAATGTCGTTGGCAAAACCCGCTTTCGTACCGTCGTGATCCATAGAGGTGAACAGGATCTCTCCGGCTCCGCGATCTTCGGCTTCTTTCACCCAGGGGAGCAGCGGAATATCCGTCTTGATCCGGCCTCCGTTCAGATGCACGTACCATTCATTGTCTACAAATTTCGCATCTACGGCCAGAACCACAAACTGACTGCCAAAATGTTTGGCCATTTCGCTGATCAGTTCCGGTTGCCGGACGGCCGCGGAATTGATCGAGATCTTATCTGCTCCGGAATTCAGGAGTACCTCTACATCTTCAACTGATCTGATCCCGCCGCCAATAGTGAAAGGGATATTGAGGTGTCGGGCAATTTCCCGGGCCAGTTGCGCCAGTGTTTTCCGTTTTTCGTGCGTAGCGGTGATATCGAGGAAAACCAGCTCGTCCGCACCCGCTTCGCTGTACCGGGCCCCCAACTCAACCGGGTCACCGGCATCGCGCAGGTTGACGAAATTGCCCCCCTTTACCGTACGGCCATCCTTAATATCCAGACAGGGTATAATGCGCTTTGCAAACATGTCTTGTTAATTTAAAAAGTAAAGTGCTCAAACGGCCACAAAAAGCCGAATAACCATGGCGACGTCCCAGTGTCCTATCATCCTACAAACGCCCGCAATTCTCCCAAGCTGATCTTCTGCTCGTAGATCGCTTTCCCGATGATCGCGCCGAAACAGCCGATCTCCGCCAGTTGCTCCACTTCCTGCATGGAAGTAACGCCGCCGCTGGCGATCAGATTCAGGTCCGGGAAGGTTTCCCGGATCTGCCGGTAGAGGTCCAGGGCGCTTCCCGCCAGAAGACCGTCCTTGGATACATCCGTACAGATCGTATAACGAACTCCTTTCGCCAGATAATCCTGCAGAAAGGGGAATAATTCGAGCTGACTTTTCTCCTGCCAACCGCTGACGGCCACCATGCCGTCCTTGACATCCGAGCCGAGGATGATCCGGTCGCTGCCGTACTGCTGCAGCCAGCCCTCAAACAGTTCCGGATCCTTAACGGCCACCGTTCCTCCGGTGATCTGCCGGGCTCCGCTGTCAAAGGCAATGCGTACATCCTCGTCGGATTTCAGGCCGCCGCCAAAATCGATGTGCAGGCCGGTATTGGACGCCAGGCGCTCCAGCACTTTATGATTAATGATCCGGCTGGCTTTGGCGCCGTCCAGATCCACCAGGTGCAGGCGTGTGAGGCCGGCATCTTCAAACTGCTGAGCCACCTCCAGCGGGTCTTCATTGTAGACCTTTTTCTGTTGGTAGTCTCCCTGGGTCAGGCGGACGCATTTGCCGTCGATAATATCAATTGCTGGAATGATTTGCATAAGAGAAGTCGTTGGTCAGATAGAACTTTTATATGAATAGCCCGGATCCGGGCCAGAGCTTTGATCTCTACTGGGCCAGAAAATCCTTCAGGATCTGTTCGCCCACCTTGCCCGATTTTTCGGGATGGAACTGCGTAGCATAGAAATTATCCTTGCGCAATACGGAAGTGAACGGCTGACAATAGTTCGTTGTGGCGGCCGTGTAGGGCCCCTTTTCCACATAATAGCTGTGGACGAAATAAGTGTATTGGCCGTCGAGTTCCGGACTGAGCCAGGTGCCGGGCTGCAGATCAAGAGAGTTCCAGCCCATATGGGGTACTTTCTCACCGTTGCCCGGTTGGAACAAACGCACATGCTGGGGAATGATCCCCAGGCATTCCGTATCGTTCTCCTCGGAATAGTCGCAGAGCAACTGCATGCCCAGGCAAATACCCAGCACCGGCTGAGTCAGACTGCGAATGAGGTCGTCCAGCCCTTTTTGGCGCAGGTGCTTCATCGTCGAATTAGCTTCGCCTACTCCCGGAAAGATCACCTTATCCGCCGTCCGGATCAACTCGTGGTCATCGGTCAGCGTGGCGTCTATACCCGGCAGCCGGTCCATGGCGAATAAAACGGATTGAACGTTGCCGGCATTGTAATTTATGATCGCTACTTTCATTGCAATAAGGTTGACGTTGAGTGGCTATAAAGTACCTTTGGTAGAGGGCAGACGCATGTGTTCCGGATCGCGTTTTTTGGCCATTTTTATGGCCCGGGACCAGGCTTTGAAAATGCCTTCGATCTTGTGGTGTTCGTTGTCGCCTTCGGCCTTCACATTGAGGTTGCAGGCGGCCGTATCGCTGAAGGATTTGAAGAAGTGGTAGAACATTTCGGTGGGCATCTGGCCGATCATTTCCCGCTTGAAGTCGGCTTCCCACACCAGCCAGGGGCGTCCGCCGAAATCAATGGCCACCTGCGCCAGGCAGTCATCCATGGGCAGGCAGTATCCGTAGCGTTCGATGCCCATTTTGTCGCCGAGCGCTTTGCGAAAAGCCTCTCCGAGCGCCAGGGCCGTATCTTCAATGGTATGGTGCTCGTCAATGTGAAGGTCCCCCTTTACATGGACGCTGAGGTCGCTGTTGGAGTGTTTGGCCAGTTGGTCCAGCATGTGGTCGAAAAAACCGATGCCCGTCTGGTTGTCGGCCCGACCGGTGCCGTCGAGGTTGAGCTCGATCCGGATGTCCGTTTCCTTGGTGGTCCGCACCACGGATGCCTTACGGGCCGGCAGTTTGAAAAATTCGTAGATCTCGCGCCAGGAAGTCGTTTTAAGCTGAATAACGTCTTCGAGGCTGGCGGCTTTCCCGTCCAGTTCCCCGGCACCCAGTTTCGGATCGTTATTGATCCAGATGCCGCGGCAACCCAGATTTTTCGCCAATTCCATATCCGTGAGCCGGTCCCCGACTACAAAGGAATTCGCCAGGTCAAAATCCCCTTCCAGGTAATGCGTCAGCAGACCGGTACGGGGTTTGCGGGTCGGAGCGTTCTCGTGGGCGAAGGTGCGGTCGATCACGATCTCCCGAAAGGTGATGCCTTCGTTTTCCAGGGTTTTGAGCAGCAAATTGTGCGGTGGCCAGAAGTCCGTCTCCGGAAAAGAATCCGTACCGAGACCGTCCTGGTTCGTCACCATGACCAGCTCAAAATCGGTTTCCTGTACAATGCGGGAGAGGTGCTGAAATATGCCCGGATAGAATTCCAGTTTATCCAGACTGTCCAGCTGGTAATCATCCGGTTCTTTGACCAGCACACCGTCGCGATCGAGAAATAATATCTTCTGCATGTTATTTTTATTGGGACGCTCTGTCGTACGTCTTATTATTGAGTTTAGTTCCGGAGCTTTCTCCAGGGAATAAGTACATACCCTAATTTTCGAAGGTTTTCAGGGCCGCCATCAATTGCTCATTCTCATCCGGCGTTCCCACCGTAAACCGAAGGCAACCTTCACACATCAGCACTTTGGAGCGATCCCGGACGATGATGCCCCGCTCCGTCAGGTAGTGGTACAGCTTCTGGGGTTCATCCACTTTAGCCAGCACAAAGTTAGCATCCGAAGGATAGATCAGTTGCACGAAATCCAGTTGATCCAAAGCGCTGGTCAGCTGGCCGCGCTGGTCAATGATGGTTTGCAGTTTTTCTTCGTAATCAGTTTCCTTTTGCAGGGCCTCCAGCGCTGCCCGCTGGGTGAGTTCATTGACGTTGTACGGAGGTTTCACCTTGTTGAAATAACCGATGATCTCTTCCGAGGCGAAGATCATACCGAGCCGGATGCCGGCCAGGCCCCAGGCTTTGGAAAAGGTCTGCATGACCACAAGATTGGAGGCGGTGGCCAATTGTTCCGTAAAACTCGGCTGATCCGCAAAATCAATGTAGGCTTCGTCGATAGCGACAATGCCGGGGAACTGCCCGATCAACTGCTGGATAGCCCCGGCATCCAAACTATTGGCCGTCGGGTTATTCGGACTGCATAGGAAAAGGATCTTGGAATGCTGGTCGGCTGCGGCCAGAATACCGTCCACATCCGGTTGAAAGCCCGGCAACAAGGGCACTTTTTTTACCGGCACATTGGCGATGTCGGCACTTACCTGGTACATCCCGTAGGTAGGCGGTAGCGTAATGATGTGATCTTCTCCCGGTTCGCAGAAGATCCGGATCAGCAGATCGATCACCTCATCGCTGCCGTTCCCCAGGGCAATTTGCGAAACGGGAACATGCTTGATCGCACTGATCCGCTCCTTAACGGCCCACTGCAGCGGATCGGGATAACGGTTGAGCCCGTTCTCAAAGGGGTTCTCGTTGGCATCCAGGAAGATGTCGGCCCGGCCTTTGTATTCACTGCGGGCGGAAGAATAGGGCGTCAGTCGGCGGATATTGGGCCGTACCAGCGCTTCGATATTTGTTGTAGTCATAATCGAAAACGGATTATGGGTAGATCAATTGGTCAATTTTCGGAGGCGGATACTCACCGCCTGTTTGTGGGCCTCCAGTTCTTCCGCGGCCGCCATGGCCTCCACCGTTGGCCCCAGCCGGCGCAGCCCCTCCGGACTCAGCCGCTGAAAAGTGATCTTTTTAACGAATGCGTCCAGGGAAACGCCACTGTAGGAACGTGCGAATCCGTTGGTCGGCAGCGTATGGTTGGTACCCGAGGCGTAGTCTCCCACGGATTCGGGCGTATAATTCCCCAGAAAGACGGATCCTGCATTGATCACCCCTTCCGCGAATTCATCCACTTGTTTCAGCGAAAGGATCAGGTGTTCCGGAGCATAAAAATTGATCATCTCCAGAGCTTCCTGTCGTTCGGTCACTACCATGGCGGCGCTGTTATCCAGCGCAGCGCGGGCGATCTCGGCCCGGGGCAAAACTTCCAGTTGGCGATCGATCGCCTCTCGTACGTCCTGAATGAACTGCTCGGTAAAACCGATCAGTACCACCTGGCTGTCCGTACCGTGTTCGGCCTGAGACAGCAAATCGGCGGCTACGTATTCCGGATCGGCAGTCTCATCGGCGCACACCAGTACTTCCGACGGTCCGGCGGGCATGTCAATGGGAAGGCCCGCTTTGTTGACGAGCTGTTTGGCGGCCGTCACGTACTGGTTGCCGGGGCCAAATATTTTATAAACCTGGGGAACGGATTCCGTTCCGTAAGCCATGGCGCCAATGGCCTGGACGCCACCGATCTTGAAGATCTTGGTAATGCCCACCAGATCCGCCGTATAAATAATGGCGGGGTGGATGCCCCCCTGGTGCGTCGGTGGTGAGCACAGTACGATCTCCCGGCAGCCGGCGAGGCGGGCCGGGATCCCCAACATTAATACGGTGGAAAAAAGCGGTGCCGTTCCGCCGGGGATGTAGAGGCCGACTTTTTCGATGCCGACACTTTTGCGCCAGCAACTGACGCCCGGCATGGTCTCCACGACCTGGGGCTCCTGGTGCTGACTGGCGTGGAAGCGCTCGATATTTTGAGCGGCCTGCTGAATGGCGGCCTTTAATTCCGGATCCAGGGATTTGCGGGCGCGGTCGATCTCCTCGGAAGTGACCAGCATGTGCTCCGGGCGGACACCGTCAAACTTTTCGGTATAACGGAGTACGGCCGCATCGCCCTCGGCTTTGATCTCCTGCAGTACGCCGGCTACGGTATTTTCCAGTTGGGAATGATCCAGAGCGGGTCTTTGCAGGATATGATCCCAGTTTTCTTTATTGGGTTGGAGGTACGTTTTCATAGTTACAGGATCATTTTTTCGATAGGAACTACCAGAATACCCTGAGCCCCGGCATCCTTCAACTGATCGATGATGTCCCAGAAGCGGTCTTCGGCGATCACCGTATGGATAGAGCTCCAGCCCTCAGCGGCCAGCGGCATTACGGTGGGGCTTTTCATGCCCGGTAGAACTTTGATAATGGTCTCCACCGAAGCGTTGGGTGCATTCATCAGCAGATACTTGTTGCTGCGGGCCGCCAGGACGGACTTTATCCGGAACAACAATTTGTCTAAAATGGCCTGGAGTTCGGTACTGAGTTGTTCACCGGCGACAATAGCTGCTTCGGATTTGAGAATAATGTCTTTTTCTTCCAGTCCGTTTTTGAATAGGGTGCTTCCGGAGCTGACGAGGTCGCAGATCGCATCGGCCAGCCCGATGTTGGGCGCAATTTCTACAGAACCGGATATTTCGTGGATTTCGGCGGAGATCTGGTGGCGATCGAGGTACTGGCGGAGGGAGTTGGGATAGGAAGTCGCGATCTTTTTGCCGTTGAGGTCTTGCGGGCCGGAGAATTCCGTGTCTTTGGGAAGTGCGATGGAGAGGCGGCAGGTCGAAAATCCGAGGGGCAGTATTTCTTTAATGGCCTTTTGTTTTTCGACCACGGTGTTCTGCCCGATGATCCCGATATCGGCGACTCCATCCTGGACGTATTGCGGAATATCGGAATTTCGCAGGTAGAGGATATCGACGGGGAAGTTGCGGGCCCTGGCCTTCAGTTGATCCTTACCGTTGTCGATACTGATGCCGCATTCTTTGAGGAGTTTTAGCGAGTCATCCAGTAAACGGCCGGATTTTTGAACGGCAATTTTCAGGCGTGTTGTTGACATGATTTTGGATTCTGGACATTCTGAAAATAAAAAAAGAGGTTTACCGACAAATGGTAAACCTCTTTTTAGCTTTAGTGCTGATATGCTAGTTACACAAAGGAATCACCATTCGCCCCGGGGAGCAAAGAAATGATGGTGATGATGACGATGTGTAAAACGCATAATGGTTATTATAGAAGTGGTGCGGGGCAGAATCGAACTGCCGACACCAGGATTTTCAGTCCTGTGCTCTACCAACTGAGCTACCGCACCATAATTTCAATTGTGCCCTTTTTCGTAAGGCGGAGCAAAAATAGGCGGTTTTTTTAAAAAACACAACATCCGCCAAAAAAAATGTGAATATTTGAGAAAAGATACCACTTCATCCAATATATAGCTGTTCTTAAAGGGTTGTATTTTGGCGCGATCGTAGCGTTTGATCGCAATTGCCCGACCGGAAATTTTTTTTAGCCGGATGGGTGGTCATTCATTTAAAGCACGGAGGCCGCAAAGTCACGCTGGAATTCAGCGCAGCGCCGGTCTGTTGCCTCGGGATAATATAGAAAACGAAAAAGATATGCCATCAAGGATCATTGCGGTTCCCCTTATGTTACTCGCCGGATTATTCGGTTATCTGACTTACGAATACGGAGAACATTACACTTACGGTTTGGTCCTTGCGGTGGTCTTCCTGGTACTGGATTTTGTGTTTGCTCCCCAGATCAACTGGTGGTGGTGGATGCGTTTTCCGCCCGATCTGCCCAAGAGCCTCCACTTACCGGTTGAACAGACTCCCTTTTACCAGCGCTTGTCGGAAGAGGATCAGCGCATTTTCCGGCGACGGGTATTTCTATTCAGTCAGGCTCAGATATTTCGTCCCCAGGCGATCAAAGAAGTTACGGAGGATGTGAAAACGGCCATCTCCACCGCGGCGATCCAGGTGAATTTTCACCGGCTCAACTTCCTTTATCCGGATTACGAAAATATCATCGTCTACCTCCATCCTTTTCCTTCGCCCCAGCACCCGGACCATATGCATGCCTCCGAGTTGTTTGAGGACGAACACGGCAACGGCCTGATCTTTTCTATAGAACACGTACTGCGCTCTTTTCTCGAGCCGGCCGCCTACTATAATGTCTGTATCCACGAATATGCACTCCTGCTGGTAAAGACTTCTCCGGAAGTACAGTTCCCGGAGGTAGGAGAGGAGCACTGGCCGGCCCTGGAACAGATAAGCGGGTTCACCCGGGAGAAGCTGCTGGAATATATCGGGCTGGAAGAAATGGATCCTTTACTGGTGGCTATTCACCATTATCTGGTCTTCCGGGAACGTTTCGATTCGGTCCTTCCGGATCTGGCCGAGGCATTGGATGCCATTTTTCGCCAAAAACCACAATAAGGGGTCTGAAATCATGCCTCCGCAATCCGAACGCTGCATTTTATCGTATCTTAAAGTATATCACCGGTTAGATTCAATACCGGTTCTGAACCGACCACCGACATCAATTGCACATCTTGTTTAACGCTATCGGAGCACCGGTAGCCTGACTTCCAATGTTTACCGGTTATTCTAAAGCAAAGATTTTTCGCTTAAATTATTGTTATTCAGTTGTTTATGGGCTGAATGTGTGACATTTTAGGGTAATTGTCACACCGGTTCTGTCTCTCGGAGATTTCTGGCAAGTCACCAGGAATAAGCAGGGTTTTACAACTTTCATTTATTATTGAAAATAAAATTTATGCTCGGTTAAATTGCAAAAATGTGTTTAATTAACTGATTTACAGGAAATTAAAATTAATATAATAATTTAAAATTAAAATAATTGCATTCTAAATAAATATTTTTTTGTCCATAATTTGGAATTTTGTTTAAGTTTTGTGTAATTTTGGTTCAACAAATCGGATATATTTCCGTTGCCCGTTAAACAAAGTCCAAAATTATGTCTCAACTAGAGTTTTACACCCGTTTCGATCAGCTCTCTACTCTATTGCAGTCATTTGCCTACAATCTGACCAAAAACACCGAAGATGCGAAAGACCTGTTTCAGGAAACCGCTTTTCGGGCCATGACCAACCGGGATAAGTTCCGGCCGGGTACCAATTTGAAAGCCTGGTTGTTTACCATTATGAAAAATATATTCATCAACAATTACCGGAAGAAGGCCAAGGCTAACACGATCATGGATTCAACCGATAATCTATACTACCTGAACTCGGGTAAACAATCCATAGCCAACGGAGCCGAATCCAATATTATGATGGAAGAACTGATCCAAATGATCTCCGGTCTGGATGACAGTATCCGGATCCCTTTCCTGATGCACTATCAGGGATTCAAATACCAGGAGATTGCCGATCATCTGGATCTGCCGCTGGGTACCGTAAAAAGCCGGATATTTTTTGCCCGCAAGGAGCTTAAAGAATTGATCCGGGGGCATTACGGCAGTCTGGAACTGGCGCAAACTGCTGCCGCTCGCTAGCACGGGGAGGCAGCACGGGATTTCAACGGAATAGATCCAGCCGAAAATGATCAGGGCGATGGGGATACGGACCCCCATCGCCCTGATTATTTTTATTTTTGCGGAGATCAAATGAAACTATGGTAGACACTTCATTCGCAACATATTTTCGGGAACGCCTGCTAAACTGGGCGGCGGAGATCGAGCGGCCAATGCCCTGGAAGGGCGAAAAAGATCCTTACCTGATCTGGTTGTCGGAGATCATTCTGCAGCAGACCAGGGTAGAGCAGGGAATGCCCTATTTTGAAAATTTTAAACGGGATTATCCCACCGTGCAAGCACTGGCCGAAGCTCCGGAAGACGAGGTCATGAAGCTCTGGCAGGGACTGGGGTATTATTCCCGGGCGCGCAATCTGCACGCTGCCGCCAAGATCGTCAGTAGCACATACGAGGGGAAATTTCCCGCGGATCACCGGCAACTGCTATCCCTGCCGGGTGTAGGCCCGTATACGGCGGCTGCAATCGCGTCCTTTGCCTTCGCTTTACCCTACGCGGTGGTGGACGGCAATGTATTCCGGATCCTTTCCCGGGTACTGGGCATCGATACGCCGGTGGATACGACGGCCGGGAAAAAGGAGTTTGCCCGCATCGCGCAGGAACTGCTGGATCAGGAAGACCCCGCCCGTTACAATCAGGCGATTATGGATTTCGGGGCCCTGAAGTGTGTGCCGCGCAATCCGGATTGCGAGCGGTGCCCCCTGGCGGATCGCTGCATAGCCCTGCGGGACGGACTCATTGATCTGTTGCCGGTAAAGGAAAAGAAACTCGTCAGGAAAGACCGGTATTTTCAGTATTTCATCCTACAGTGGAAAGATCAGGTGGTCATCCGCAAGCGGACCGCGAAAGATATCTGGCGAAAATTGTATGAATTCCCGCTCATAGAAACTACCGGAATAGAGTTTGGGGGCTGGGCGCAGAGCGATCTGTGGCGGGAATTGGGACTGAAAGAAGCCGGTGAGCTGAAACGCACGGCCGGCCCGTTCCGCCAGCAACTTACCCACCAGCGGATCGTGGCGGTATTCCGGGAAATTGAACTTGCCGGGCCTCCATCGGAGCTTCCGGAGGACTACTTGGTGGTAGATCGAAAAAACTTAGCTAAATTTGCGTTCCCTAAGCTTATAGATTGCTATTTACGGGATAATTCTTTAAATTTATTTTAAGAGAAGTGTATCGTGCATTTCTCAGATTTGATCACGTTTTTTTTAAACCAACTTGCTAATGGTTAATCGCGTAATACTGATCGGTAATCTCGGAAGAGATCCCGAAGTACGTCGCTTGGAGAATGGAGCGGTAGTGGCTAAATTTTCGATCGCTACCAATGAAAATTATAGAGATAAGAGTGGAGAATGGCAGAGCCTTACCGAATGGCACGATATCGTGATGTGGCGCTCCCTGGCCGAGCGGGCAGAGGGCCAGTTGAAGAAAGGCATGCCGGTTTATGTGGAAGGGAAACTGACCCACCGTACCTGGGAAGACCAGGATGGCAATAAACGCAAAACTACCGAAGTGGTAGCTAACTATTTTCGCTCACTGGCTTCCCGTCGGGATGGAGAAGGCAACAACAGCTACTTCCCATCTGCGGACGATGAGTACCCGGGCGGCGGATTCAGCTCTTCATCTGTGGAATCAGATAATTCCTCTTCCGAAGCACCTGTTTCATCAGATGCGGCAGATGATGATTTACCATTCTGAGCAAGAAGGACTGATGGTCGAGGCTTCCCGGCCGGGAATCACTCCAACCCGTCTTCCTGCCTTGCCTATTGTTGCACTTAATTACGGATTCATTGGAAACCGAACCTGGTAGGCTACTTTCAGATAACTTGCCCTTGCTATTGGCGATACCTCCAACTGAGGTCTTTCTGGGAATACTGGCAATTTTATTTTTATTGTTGTGTTCTGCCCTGGTTTCGGGCTCGGAAGTCGCCTTCTTTTCATTGACCCCCAATGATTTTGAGAAACTGCAGCAGGATAATTCCGGAAGCAGCCAGCGCATCCTATACTTAAAGGACAAGCCCAGAAAGCTGTTGGCCACGATATTGATCAGTAATAACTTCATCAATATCGGCATCGTCATTCTTTCGGAGTTTGTACTCAGTAATCTGATCTCTCCGGATATCTTCGACTATTGGGCGGAATCTATTTCCGTGGGTATCCCCTGGTTGTCTCTTTCCAAAGAGGGACTTGCTATTACGTTCAACTTTCTTATCACGGTCGTGTCCGTCACTTTCCTGCTGGTTCTCTTCGGGGAAGTAGCGCCCAAGGTATACGCGCGGATCAACAACCTGCGTCTGGCCCGCATTATGTCCACCCCGCTGGATATCCTGATGCGGATCCTGAACCCCTTCAGTGCCATCCTGGTCAACTGGACCAAAGTGCTGGAAGGTCGCCTGCTCCTGACGGCAGCGGGTGCGGGTCTGGCCAGCCGGGAAGATATCGACGAGGCGATCGAACTGACGGTAAGTAACGGTGAGGACTCCGGTCAGGAGGTGGACCTCTTGAAGAGTATCGTCAAATTCGGCGAAGTGTCCGTCAAGCAGATCATGCGGTCCCGTATCGACGTCATTGCCGTGGATCACCGCATCAGCTATCCCGAATTGCTCGAAGTGGTAAAGGAATCCGGCTACTCCCGGATCCCGGTCTACAATGAAGATTTCGATAATGTGATCGGCCTGCTCTACGTCAAGGACCTGCTTGGATATTTGCACCACGACGAATCTTTTGCCTGGCAAAAGCTGATCCGTACGAACATGCTCTTTGTACCGGAGGCGAAAAAGATCGACGACCTGTTGCGGGAATTCCAGAAAGAACACCTGCACATGGCCATCGTGGTGGACGAATACGGCGGTTCGGCGGGGATCGTTACGCTCGAGGATATTATGGAGGAGATCATCGGGGAGATCCAGGATGAATTTGATGATGACCCCGAGGTGATCTACCACCAGATCGACGACAACAACTTTGTTTTTGACGGTAAGACCCTGCTCAACGACGTTTGCCGGATCGTGGGAATAGATACTTCTACCTTTGACGAGGTAAAAGGCGAAGCGGATTCCGTAGCCGGTCTTTTACTGGAACTTACCGGCGATATGCCTACCGAAGGCGAGGAGATCGTGCAAAAAGAATTCATCTTCCGGGTACTAAAAGTAAGCGAACGACGTATTGAAAGTATACAGTTTACTTTACCCGAGACGACGGCTTCCACAGTTTGAGGTCCGTACTTCCGGATCATCGCTCCCAATTTTTCAAAAGCATACTATTCATGACCCGATATATCAGCTCGTTTTTTTTACTCTGTCTTTTACTGATCTGTTTTGCCTGTGGAGAAGAAGGCGTGATCACGCCCCGTCCGAGAGCTTATCCCAAAATCGATTTTCCAGTGAAGAATTACGAGGCGTTCGATAAGGATTACTGCAATTTTAGCTTTCAATATCCCGCTTATACGGAGATCGTGCAGGATACCAGCTTTTTTAACGAAAAGCCGGCCCATCCCTGCTGGTTTGATATCTTCTATCCTTCCTTCGATGCGCGTTTGCATTTTACCTACGCATCGGCGGATAGTCCGGAAGCATTGAGCGAACTCAAAAACGATGCATTCGAACTGGTGGACTGGCAGAATAAGCGGGCTAACTATATCGAAGAGATCCGCATCCAAAAACCGGATGCTAATTTGGAAGGCATGGCCTTTGATATTACGGGGCCGGCCGCTTCCCCTTTTCAGTTCTATCTGACGGATAATCGTGAGCATTTTGTGCGGGCTTCCCTTTATTTCAATACCCACATCAATCCCGATTCTCTGGCTCCGCTGTACGATTTTGTGAAGATGGACATCACCCACCTGATCGATACTTTCGAGTGGGAATAGACCCGGCAGGGGGGCTTTGAATCGTACCGGTCTAATTGACCCGGTGGAGATGATATTTTTCCACCATGCGGATCAGCTTGTTTGCGTAAGCCGGATCGGTAGCGTAACCGGCATCCTGCAATCCCTGGGCCCATCCTTTATAATCCTTCCAGGATAGATCGAAAAGTGCGGCGTAACGGACGTCATTATTGAGCCAGTCGGCAAAATCGCGGTAACTTTCCTCTACATTGTCGTACGCCCGGAAACAAGCCTTGATCCGGGTTGCTTTTCCTTTTACGTATTCTTTGGTACCACTGCAGTATCGGGCCCCGGCGGTGCCTTTGCCTTTCATGCCAAAGTGGTTTTTTCCCTCCTGGGCCAGTTTGCTTTTTCCCCAGCCGCTTTCGAGGGCACCTACGGCGAGGATGATCGCCGGGGGTACGCCGGTATCCCAGCCTACATCCAGGGCCGTTCTTCCGAATTGTTGCACGTAGGCTTCGGCCTGTGCGGGCCTTTCGTATACGGCCCGGGAATTGGGCCACACCCAAAACGAGATCAGAAAGACCAGATAACACAAAAGCAAAAAACGAAGATGGCGTCTTATACGCATGACCTAAATATTATACCTCAAGATATTTGGTAAATAAATGGGTTAAAGATGCGGGGGTGGATCGACGAGATCCGGGGCAAAATTCGGGATTTTTTCAGGTTTAAACAACCACCCGGGAAAAATGGATCCGGAAGGCAGCGTTCGGCATTGCCAGACGCTCTTTTGATACGCGCGGAGCGCCTGCGGGCCGAAAAAATAACGACTTATTAGAGCGGTAAATTGCCGGGAGTCTCTTGGTGCCTGTTGGCTGCTTTGATCCTGTTTTTCCCAGGCTTGGTCCTTAAAACTGGAGATTGCCGGATAAAAGGGATAACTCTAAATAAAAAAATTATGGGATGGTCAGGTTGGGATATGCCCAAAGAACACAAGCTGAGGAAGAACCGGAAAGTATTCGCCAGAAGAAAAGCTCAGGTCGAATTCAAAAGGCGGACTGCGGGCGGAAGTGGGCAAGGGGCTGATACTCCGGTCCGGCGGGATACACCGAGGTGGTCCCGGGACCGAAAAAGTCCCGTCTGGCATTACCTGCTGATGATCTTCATTTTGGGTACGGTAGGGGTGTTAACGTGGAGTGTATTCCGCGGCTATTGGACCTTCTCCGGGGAACGGGAAAAACTGGCTCTGGAAAATGAAGCGTACCGTCGCCACCAACTGGAACGACAAAAACAGGAAGCAGTAGCGTTGGCAATCGACAGTGGATGGGATGCCCTGTCCCACCGGGAATATACGGTGGCTGAAGAGGAATTTGCCCAGGCACTCCGGCTTTTTCCGGAGCATCCGGACGCCCGGCGGGGCCTGGTTTGGAGTCGGGTCCTGATCTGCGAGACAACCGCTCAGGATTGCCGGCAGGCACTGGAGCTTCTGAATGCTTATCTGGCGGATAACCCGGATGCCGAACTCTCCATTTACCAGTCCCGGCTGCAGGGCAGGGGGCAGAAGTAGCTGATCTTCGGAGGGTTACCGGATGGCCGTAAAGCAGAAAAACCTTAACAATCCGGCAACAAAACGCACATGACTACCATAAACTGGTGTTAAATAAGTAAACAGAGGGTAATGATTTTCCTTTTCATGACATATAGTATATAGAGAAGCGTCTAAAAAAGCCTAGTAATTATCGAAAGAAATGGCTGATCTACCAATTGGATGCTAGCTTTGACTAAAACACAGGACTATGAAAAAGCAATTTAAAAATCGTCTCGAAGCCATTGACTGGATGGCCGAATTCGCCGAAAACGAAGGACAATTCGAAGTCCTGCGTGAACAGCTTGAATTCAATTTCATTTATACCGGTACGTTGTTTCTGGATATTGGTGAGAAGCCCGCCGAAGTAGTGTGGCTGGGACAAAAAGAAACGCCGAAACGTCTGTGAAAATCGGTTGGTCAGGCAAGTCGCCACTTAGGGCAGTCCATGCATCTATCAGATCATTTCCTAAACCCGGTAAACAGCAAAATGCGAGCTTTGGAGCAAAGGACAAGGAGTAATACGAACGCTGTACAATTGCTCCGTTGGGTCCAGTGCTCCTCCACTCTTATACCTTTTCAGATAAGCGGAGAATTATATGTGGTGCCGAACGGTAAAGCCCGGCCCGTTTTAAAGAGCTTAAATATAGAGGCTTTTATTGATAAGTAAACTATCTGATCTCCAAATAAATGGAAACTTAGCGCTATTTACCCGAACGGGCGCGCTCCCAGGCCCAGGCCGACTCCATAATAGCGTCGATATCCCGCTCCGGTTTCCAGCCTAATTCCCGTTCCGACCGTTCTTTATCGGCATAAATAGCCACCACATCTCCCGGCCGCCGGGGACCAATCTCATAATTCAATTTTTCACCGGATACTTTTTCGAAAGCCTTGATGGCTTCCAGTACGGATACGCCTTCGCCGATCCCGAGATTAAAGATCTCACAGTTGGTGGCGTTCTTTTTCTGCAGCAGGAATTGCAGTGATTTCGTATGCGCGTTGGCGAGGTCCATCACGTGGATGTAGTCCCGGATGCAGCTGCCGTCCCGGGTATCATAATCCGCACCAAAAACGGTCATGGATTTCCGTTTTCCGATAGCCGTCTCCGTGATCACCGGCACCAGATTGCTGGCGGGGTTGGAAGGCGCTTCGCCGATGATGGCACTTTCGTGGGCACCGGCCGGATTGAAATAGCGGAGCAGCACGGCCTGGTGATCCGGATGTACTTTGGCAAAATCCCGGATGATCTGTTCACCCATCTGTTTGGTGCGGGCGTAGGGCGATTCCGCTTCCTGAAAGGGCGTATTTTCCGTAACCGGAAGTTCTTCGGCATTGCCGTAGACGGAACAGGAGGAGGAGAAGATGAGGTTCGCCACCTCAAAGGTTTCCATACAGGTAAGCAGATTGATCAGCCCCAGCAGGTTGTTCCGGAAATAAGCGAGCGGTTTTTCTACCGATTCGCCCACCAGTTTGTAAGCAGCAAAATGAATGATCCCTTCGATATCCGGATGATCCCGGAAGACCTGGAGCAGACTGGCCAGATCAACCAGATCAATACGGTAGTTAGTGACTTTTACGCCGGTGATCTTTTCGATCCCCTCCAGTACATCATCATTGGAGTTGGTTAGATTATCGATGGAAACTACCTCAAATCCGTTATTGATCAGGTCTATAATGGTGTGGCTGCCGATGTAACCCGTACCGCCGGTGACCAGTACTTTGCTCATAATTTTGCTTGTTTTGAATGGCGAAGGTACTGTTTTTAGATTCAAAATGGGACCGGTGGCCGACCTTTATCGGCCAATATATTTTGCTCCCTCCGGAATCCTTCTAACTTTGCCGGCTCAGATTTTTGTAAAAAACCAAATGCCCATGATTAATTGGAAAGACCTCGCTGAAAATGTTATCGAAATTGCAGAAGCGGCGGGTGCCGCCATCCTCGATATTTACCGCAATGAGGCCGATTTTAACGTTGAAATGAAATCGGATGACTCCCCGCTCACCAAAGCCGACCGGGCGGCTAATGCCGTTATCTGTGAAGGCCTGGAAAATTTATCTCAGGTATTTCCAATTGTTTCCGAAGAGAATAAAGCCATTCCCTACGAGGAGCGCAAGGATTTTGCCTACTACTGGCTGGTAGATCCGCTGGACGGTACTAAAGAATTCATCAAGCGCAATGGCGAGTTCACCGTCAATATCGCATTGGTGTACGAGCAGCAACCGGTATTCGGCGTGGTGTATGCACCCGTACTCGAGGAAATGTACTGGGCGATTAAAGGGCAGGGAGCCTGGATGCGCAAAGGAACAACGCAGCAGACGCTCCGGGCAAATACCTTCAGCATGTCCGACGAAGGTTTGAAAGTCGTGTGCAGCCGTTCTCACCTCAACGAAGGGACCCAGGCGTTTATCGACGCCCTGAATCAGCCGGAAAAAGTATCCCAGGGAAGTTCCCTGAAATTCTTGCTGATGGCCAAAGGTGCCGCTCACGTGTATCCCCGCCTCGGACCGACGATGGAATGGGATACGGGCGCCGCTCAGATCGTTTTGGAAGAAGCCGGCGGAAAAGTGATCGACGAGGAGACCAAAGCGCCGCTGCGCTATAATAAGGAGAACCTGCTGAACCCTTATTTCATCGCCTACGGCAATATAACCGACTGATCGCTTCGTTGAAAATACCAGCCCAATAGCGCCGGAAGCGCAAAACCCAGGGAATTCAGGCTACCGTGTACCGCGTACATCCAGGGAATAGAGAGCCACGGGATCGGATGGTAGTACCGCCATCCGTATAAGATCGCCAGGCTCATACCCAGCAGCAGGGATACGCCGGCTAAAGACCAGCAAATACTGCAAATGACCGCTTGCTTTCCAAAAAAGGCTGCCCGCAGATAGCTCAGGCCGACCGCTATACCTCCGGCAGCCATGATCAGCACCGCAGCGGTTTCTATCCACGGTGACCAACCCCACTGGGAGGTGGTAATGCCCACCGCCGTCAGTGGTACTCCGAGTGCTACCGAACTGAGCAGATAGTTGACCCATTGCGGATGCTCCCATTGCAGGGCTTTACCGGCAAGCCAGAGCAGGGCAAAGCCGGCGTAATGGAAGTGCACCGCGGTGAGCAGTACGATCAGCGGATCAAACCCCAAAGGTTGCCAGCTAAAACGGTCAGCTACGGCCCACATAGCGCCGATACACAGGTAAACCAGTGCCAGTAGCCGGACGAGCCAGAAAAGGGACAAAGGCGCTTGCCTGGATCTCCATTGTCGATAGACCGATAGCAAAATATAACCTGAGAATAGTAACCAGGGAGTGGCCAGCAGTCCACTCAGCGGCCCCGGACCCAACAGGTGAGCAAGGAGTAAAGAACCGGCGGCAATGGGATAGTAAGCCTTTCCGGCCGCGGTTGGGCCGGTACCCATCCGGTCGGTTTTCAGCGCCAGAGGAACGATCAGGCCAACGGCGAGTAGTAATATGCCCTGTACCCAGAGATTATCCATGATCGGCCGTATTGTGGGTTAAATTTTTCATCAATGCCATGGATTCCCGGACAAATCGCCGTTGCTGACTGCGGGCAAAGGGATAGACCAGCCTTACGATCAAGTAGGCCGGGCGGGAAAACGCCTTGATCTTATACCAGACCTTTCCATGCTCATCCATTTCCACCAGAAATAGTTCTTCTCCCGATTCTACGTGTCCCGGCAGGGTGCCGTAGGCAAACCCGAAACGGCTGTCCTCGTCAATGGTATATCGGATCTCGCTGGAGTTCCACCACCATACTCCCAATAATTTAAAAAGTACCAGGACCTGTTGGCCGGTTGTGATCGGAGCGTTATCCGGATAGACTTTAGTCCAGTTGGGAGGAAACATCTTCCAGTTCCGGATCGCTGCTTTGGCTGTCGCAAAAACGGAGGGCCCGCTTCCCAGACAGACCTTACGTTCATCGTAATCGTATTTTCCGGTCAGCGGCGTATTTAGTTTTTCCCGAAAGTCAAGGCGGGTACCGAATTGCCCGGGATAGACCGGGGATAAAGTCTTTCTGCTGATCAGGAACTGATCGAGCTGGAGAGGAGTGGGCGTAGTGAAACCTACTTTCATAGTAGCGGATTTATGGTGATTGGATGCAGGAATGGCGGTAAATCCGGCCAGACCCGGTTTTCATCCGTTTTAATAGCTAACAAAAATAAACTTTCATTAGTTTCAAAAAATATTGAAAATTTTAATTTTGAACTGATCTGGCCTGATTGCTCTTGAATATTTTCTAACTTAACGTGAGCTATTATCTGCAGGATGAGGGCTTTACTGGCATAGCCGGTAACGGCAATAAGTAAAGTGCCCACTTGTCAAAACTCACCGAAAAAAGGGGATATGAAAAAAATTACGATCAGTCTGCTGTTACTTTTATGCATTCAGTCAGTACTGCCGGCCCAACGTAAAGAACGCACGGAAAAACCGGCCCTACACGGAAAACACTGGATGGCGATCACCGGTAAACCGCTGGGTGCCACCGCCGGAGCCATGATCTTTCAACAGGGCGGTAATGCGATAGACGCGGCCTGCGCAATGTTGGGCGCCACCAGCACAATGTGGGATGTACTCAGTTGGGGAGGGGAGACCCAGGCCCTTATTTACAATCCGAATACCGGTAAGGTGATCGGCATTAATGCGTTGGGAGTAGCGCCGACGGGTGCGACCCCCGAATTCTTTAAGGACAAAGGCATGAAACATCCCCCGGAATACGGTCCGCTGGCTGCCGTGACTCCCGGAACTCCTGGAGGTTTAATGCACATGCTGGCGGAATACGGTACGATGAGCCTGGCTGAAGTGCTGGCGCCGGCGATGGAAATGGCGCGGGGGTATCCGATCGAAGCCCAGGCGGCCAATTCAATCGAAAAATACCGGGAAGAGATCGAGCAATGGCCCTATTCCCGGGAGGTGTTCTTCACGCATCCGGGAGAAGAACGGGTAGCGCCGCATCCCGGCGAGATCTTCCGGCAGCACGACCTCCTGAATACGCTGGAAAAACTGGTGAAAACCGAAGCGCAGGCCCTGGCCAACGGCAGCTCACGCAAAGAGGCGATCTATGCAGCCTACGATCGTTTCTACAAAGGAGATATTGCCCGGGAATTTGTACGCGGCTGCCAGGAACAGGGCGGACTGATCACCCTGGAAGATCTGGCCAACTGGAAAGTGCTTACCGAGGAACCGGTTACGACCAATTACAAAGGGATCGATGTGTTTAAGCTGACAAGCTGGGTGCAGGGACCGGTCATGCTGCAGGCCCTGAATATGCTGGAGAACCTGGACCTGAAATCGATGGGCTACAATTCCTCCCGCTATATCCACGCCATTTACCAGGTGATGAATATGTCCTTTGCGGATCGGGATTTTTACTACGGCGATCCCTACTTCCCGCCGGAAGAACCCATTTTAGGTTTGTTGTCTAAAGAGTACGCCAAATCCCGCGTCAAAGAGATCGATTGGGAAGCCAATGATCCTAACGTAAAACCGGGTAACCCCTATCTGTACCAGGCCGGAGATAATCCATTCATTGATCTTTTGAAAAAATGGGAGGGCTCGGCTGTGGATCCCGCCCGGCAAACCCCGGAATGGGAAGAACAGTTCAAAAAGGATTTCCATGCGGGAACGACTACCATTCAGGCAGCAGATGCCGAAGGATGGGTAGTTTCCGTTACGCCCAGCGGCGGCTGGATACCCGCCTGCATCGCGGGTCGTACGGGGATCGGAATGAGCCAGCGGATGCAGAGCTTTGTGCTGGATGCCCGGCAAAATCCCTACAATGTACTGGAGCCCGGTAAAAGGCCCCGTGCCACCCTCACCCCCAGCATCGCACTGAAGAACGGCCAGCCCTACATTTCATTCGCCGTGCAGGGAGGAGATACCCAGGATCAGAACCTGCTGCAGTTCTTTCTGAATATGGTAGAATTCGATATGACGGTACAGGAAGCCGTGGAAGCGGCCAATATCAACAGTTTTCAACTGCATAATTCCTTCGGGGAGCACGAGATCAAACCGGGAGAATTACTATTGCGGGAGGACATCCGGCAGGATAGCACTATTGCTCCCACTCTCGAACGGATGGGCTATAAGCTCAAATACGAATCGCATACCTCCGGACCGATCAATGCCATCTTTTTCGACTGGCAGAACGGGAGTATGTGGGGCGGTTCCAGTAATTACGGGGAAGATTACGGTATTGGCTGGTAACGATATGGCGTTCGGTACCCGGCGAATGTAGTTTCCGCCGGGTATCGGGCCCTTTACCGTTGATTAATTGCTGAGCATAACGGGCATCACAAGCATCAGGATCTCCTCGCCGTCCACTTCATCCACAGGCAGCAGAATACCCGCCCGGGAAGCAGTTGCCAGTTCCATTTTTACTTCGTCGGATTCCAGTACCCCGAGCATTTCGATCAGGAACTTGGCGTTGAAGCCGATATCCAGCTGATCGCCGTCGTACGTACAGGCCAGTTGCTCGGTAGCTTCGTTGGAGAAATCGAGGTCCTGAGCGGATATGGTCAGACTGCCGTCATTGATATTCAGGATAACCTGGTTGGTTGTTTTATTGGCGTAAATGGCGATCCGTTTCAGCGAATTTTGGAAATCCGTGCGGGAAACGCTCAAAATATTCGGATTATCCACCGGGATCACGGCATTGTAATCCGGATAACGCGAATCGATCAGGCGACAGACAAGATTGGTATTCTCAAAGGAGAAAAAAGCATTGGACTTGTTGAAAGACATTTTCACTTCGCCACCACCGGGCAGGGCGTTTTTCAACAGGTTCAGGGCTTTCTTCGGTACGATGAAGGAGGTGGATACTTCACTACTCACATCGGAGAAGGTGTATTTTACCAGTTTGTGGGCATCCGTGGCGACCATAATGATCTTACCGAAGTCGATCTGGAAATACACACCGGTCATAGCCGGGCGAAGTTCGTCGTTGCTGGTCGCGAAAAGGGTCTTGGTAATACCCTGTCCGATCGTTGACGCGGCCACTGTGACGGTATCCACGGTATCCGGCTCGGGGATCCGGGGAAAATCCTGCCCGTTCTCTCCCGCCAGCCGGTATTTACCGAAGGCCGAGGTGATCTCTATTCCGAAGTTCTCATCATTGATGTTGAACGTAATGGGTTGTTCCGGTAACGCTTTGAGGGTTTCCAGAAGGATCTTGGCCGGAATGGCCACCATGCCGTCCGAATCGGCCATCACTTCAATGCTGGTGGTGATCGAGGTTTCCAGATCCGTGGCGGCAATCGTAAGCTGATTGTCGGAAATGGTAAAGAGAAAATCCTCCATGATGGGCAGAACGGGGTTGGAGGCTATGGCTCCACCGACAACCTGTAAGTATTTGAGTAACTCGGAAGAAGAGACGCTGAACTTCATCTTCAAATGTATTTTATTGTTAGGGCGTAGTGTAACTCGCAGCGGGATAGATCTTTGTGGATCGAATGGAATTTCACCGCACAAGCATTATATAGGCGCCAAAGTGACAAAAATAATCCTAATCAGCAATAATAAAAGGATTAAAAACTAACACCTTGTTGATAAGTGTCAGTAGGGAGGCTTTCCCGGCCCGGTCGATGCGGCCCGGCGAAGCGCCGAAAGCCCCGGTAGTGGGCTACCGGCTGCGGGGGTAAAATCCTTCGCTGTTTGGGCTAAAAGCCTACTTTTCAGGGAGAATTGCGTATCTTCGTCGGCCAAATTTTGCAAACAATATGCCGGACAGAAGTCACCCACCTTTAATTCACAACATCGGTCAGTTGATCCTGCCTTTGCCCGAGCTGATCCACCTGGATAACGGCATACCCGTATATGTAACCAATATGGGTACGCAGGACGTGATCCGCCTGGAGATCGTTTATCGTGCCGGCCGCCCTTTTGAGCAGAAACAGCTCGCCAGCCGTGCTACCGCAGCGATGCTGAAAGAAGGAACGCGCCAACACGACGCTGCCGCCATCGCTGAAACCATCGATTTTTACGGAGCCAGCCTCAGTCAGCCTTTTAATCTGGACACCGGCAATCTGGTGTTATACAGTTTGTCGCGTCACTTCGAATCCGTTTTGCCGCTCTTTACCGAAATGCTGGACAGTCCCGTATTCCCGGAAGACGAACTGCGGGCTTTTGTAAAACGCAATAAGAAGTCACTGAAAACGGATCTGGCCAAAACGGACGTCGTTGCCTACCGGACGGTTACCGAAAAGGTTTTCGGGGAAGATCACCCCTACGGCTACAACAGTACGCTGGAGACCTACGAAGAGCTTGGGCGCGAGGATCTGGTGGCGCACTTTGAGCGCTGTTACGGCATTGATAACTGTACCGTATTCCTCAGCGGACGCATCACGGATTCGGTGATCCGGGCGCTGAATGCGCAGATCGGACAACTGGAGCGTACCGGTCGGCCGGAGTCCTGTTCGATGGCGGTACACGCACCGGCCCGGGGCTACAACTACATTCCCCATCCGGATTCCGTGCAGACGGCGATCCGGATCGGTCGCCGGGTATTCAGTCGCCACCATCCGGACTATCCCGCTTTTTTTGTGTTGAATACCATACTCGGCGGTTATTTCGGGTCCCGCCTGATGACGAATATCCGCGAGGACAAAGGCTATACCTACAATATCTATTCTTCTCTGGACGTGATGCGCAACGACGGCGCTTTTTACATCGGAACGGAAGTAGGCAACGAATTTGTCGAGGACACCCTGCACCAGATCCGGCTGGAACTCAAATCGCTCATTGAGCACCCGGTAGAGGAGGAAGAGCTGACCATGGTCCGCAATTATCTGATGGGGAATTTTCTATCCATGCTCGACGGGCCTTTCAACGTTGGGGAAGTCGTCCGGACCATGGTGGGAGATGACCTGCCATTTTCTTTCTTCTCCACGCTGGTGGAAAGCGTTAACACGGTAGAGGCGGAAACTTTGCAACGGCTCGCGGTGGAATACCTGCAACCGGAAGAACAGTGGGAAGTAATTGTAGGAACGAGGCAGGGTAGTTAGCGTTTAGGCCGGCCTGAAGTTTTTGCCTTTCCGCATATACTTTGCCGCCTTTATTTACCGTTTCCCGTCCGTGCAGCTTCATTTTTTGTCCGTTATTAAGCCTATTTTTAAATTAGATCTATAACTGTTTGAATTTCTTGGAAATATCGCAACTGATATTTCTATTTACCGTAAAAAATAATTTCTTTTGCGGCTATTAGAAAAGAATGTAACTTTGGCGGCAAAGTCAACCCATTTTTGATTTCTGAAAACAGGAGGAAAGAAGGAGAATGAAATTATTCAGCTTTTTTAAGCAAGAATTAGCGATAGACCTGGGCACAGCCAACACGCTAATCATCCAAGATGGAAAAGTCATAGTCGATGAGCCCTCCATTGTGGCGATCAACCGGCAAACCAATGCAACAATTGCGGTGGGGATTAAAGCCATGCAAATGCATGAAAAGACCCACGAGAATATAAAGACCATACGTCCGTTGAAAGATGGCGTAATTGCCGATTTCCAGGCGGCTGAAAATATGATACAGGGGATGATCGCCATGATGGGCAATCGTCGCCGTTTTTTTTCGCATCTCAAGATGGTCATCTGTATCCCTTCCGGTATTACCGAAGTGGAAAAAAGAGCGGTATTCGATTCCGCCGACCATGTTGATTCCAAGGAGACCTATCTGATCCACGAACCTATGGCTGCGGCACTGGGGATCGGTCTGGACGTTGAAGAACCCGTCGGTAATATGATCATCGATATCGGAGGGGGGACCACGGAAATTGCCGTGATCGCGCTTTCGGGTATCGTTTGTGATCAATCCATCCGGATCGCAGGGGATGAGCTGACCTCGGACATCATCAGCTACATGAAGCGACAGCACAATATCCTGATCGGTGAAAGAACCGCCGAACAGATCAAGATACACGTGGGTTCCGCGCTGCACGAACTGGAGAATCCGCCGGAAGATTACGCCGTAAACGGCCGTGATCTGATGACGGGTATTCCCAAGCAGATCAAGGTGAACTACAGCGAGATCGCCCACGCACTGGACAAATCCATCTCCAAGATCGAAGATGCTGTTCTGAAGGCTCTGGAAACTACGCCGCCGGAACTGGCTTCCGATATCTACCGCACCGGTCTTTATCTGACGGGCGGCGGAGCACTCCTGCGTGGCCTGGATAAGCGGATCGCACAAAAAACAAAACTTCCGGTACACATTGCCGAGGACCCGCTGCGCGCTGTGGTTCGCGGTACGGGCATTGCCCTGAAGAATACCGATCGTTTCTCATTTCTGATCGATCGGAAGAGCGTTTAAATTTTAGAGTTCAGGCGTTAGTTATTAGGCGTCAGGTGCCAGGAGGTAGGTGTCAGGAGTCAGGGGGGAGAGCAGCTTAGAGCTTTTATTGGTGCTCTCTCCTGACCCTTGTTCCTGCCCATTTTGTCCTGCCCCTGTATATTTTTTGATTATGACTACCTTCAAAAGAGTAAGGCGGTTTGGCAGTTGGGTTACGTTTCTGGTACTGGAAGCAATTTCCCTGACGCTGGTAGTGGAGTACAACCAGTACCAAAACCAGATCTTTGCCCACTCTGCAAATGTAGTTACGGGTACCCTCAACGACCAGAAGTCCGGCGTCTTTCAATTCCTTTCGCTCACCAATGAGAATGAGCGGCTGCAGGAAGAGAATGCCCGCCTGCGCAAAGCGCTCAGCGCCATGCAGGCTACGGTAGCCACGCCCGACAGCAGTGCCCGTTTTCCCGATTCTTTGCGGCAACGCTACGAATTCCTGCCGACAAAAGTGATCAACAAAACCTTGCTGGGACAGAATAACTACTTTACGATCGACCGCGGCACCCGGGACAGTGTGGTGCGGCATATGGGCGTGATCGGAGACCAGGGGCTGATCGGTATCATTACCAACGTATCCAGACACTACGCCAAAGTAATGACCATTCTGCACCCGCAGACCCGGATCAGTGCTTCCATCAAGGGGCAATCTTATTATGGCTCTTTGCTTTGGGAAGGTAGGAATCCCAATATTATGACGCTGGAAGATATCCCTAAAATAGTGGACGTTTCGCAGGGAGATACCATAATCACCAGCGGCTATTCCAATATTTTTCCTCCAAATATCGTAATAGGTACGGTTGAAAATTCAGAATTGAAGCCGGGCGACGGTGGTCGTACCATTTCCGTAAGATTGATCAACGATCTGTCGAGCCTGACCTATGCTTACGTGATCAGAGACCGCATGGCTTCGGATCTTAAAAAATTGGAGGAGTAATAATGGGAAATATCATTTCCATCAACGTCATCCGCTTTTTCGTTATCTTTTTCCTACAGGTATTGGTGCTGAAGCCATTGTCAATGGGCTGGATGAGCAATTACTTCTATTTCAACATCCTGTTGTACCCGCTCATCATCATTTTGCTTCCGATGCGGACTCCGCAGATCGCGATCCTGCTGATCGGTTTCGGTCTCGGATTCATGGTGGATATGTTTTACGATACGCCGGGCGTACACGCCAGCGCTACCGTAGCTACCGCCTTTTTCCGCACCTGGGTGCTGGCGCAACTGGAACCCCGGGACGGTTACCAACTGAATATCGGTCCTACCAAGGAGCGTTTTGGCTTTCCCTGGTTTGCGCAGTACGCCATCATCATGATGCTTTTCCACCTTCTTTTCTACTTTGTCGTGGAGACCTTTGCCGTGCAACATGTGTTAAGAATACTCGCAAAAACCTTTTACACTTTTGTTTGGTCAATTATTGCTGTATTTTTGTTTACACAGGTTTGGAATACAAAAGATTAAAGCATGTCACTAAAAGGATTACAGCGGATGCAGGCAATTCGGGTCATTTTTGCCCTTTGCGCCGCCATGCTGATCGGGAAGGCCCTGGACCTGCAAATTCTGAATACTCAAATCCGCAATAAAGCCCGCGTCGCTACCCGGGACCTCTATACGCTCTATCCGCCCCGTGGCGTCATGTACGATCGCGACGGCCACCTGCTGGTCACCAATAATACCGTTTACGATATTATGGCCATCTATCACCAGATTGACTGGGCCATGGATACGACCAAGTTCTGCGAGCTGCTGGGCATCAGCAAATCCTATTTCAAAGATAACGTCAATAAGAACTGGGGCGATCCCCGTTTCTCCAAGAGAAAACCTTTTGTCTTTCTGAGTAAAGTATCCAAAAAGACCTACGCCAGTTTCCAGGAAAGTATGTACCAGTTTCCGGGCTTTGTGGCCCAGAAACGGGACGTACGCGGCTACCCGCACCAAAATGCGGCGCACGTACTCGGATACATCCGGGAAGTTAACCGGCAGGAAGCGGAGGATGATTCGCTGGACTATACTCCGGGCGATTATATCGGGGCCAGTGGTCTGGAGAAGACCTACGAAGCCGAGCTGAAAGGGGAAAAGGGACACCGCTACGTTCTGAAAGATGCCCTGGGACGTCCGGTGGATTTTCTGCAGGATTCCGTGGATCAGAAAAGCCCGGTCTCGGGTCTGGACCTGTATACGACCCTGGATCTCAAGCTGCAGGCCTACGGCGAATACCTGATGCAAAATAAGGTAGGCAGTATTGTAGCGATCGAACCTTCTTCCGGCGAGATCCTGACGATGATCAGCGCGCCTACCTACGATCCCAACCAACTGACGATCAATCAGACCAGGAGCAAAGCTTATACCGCACTGAACCAGGATACGCTCAAACCCTTCCTGGACCGGTCGATCATGGGTTTTTACCCACCGGGCTCACCCTTCAAAACACTGGTAGCCTTGATTGCGCTGCAGGAAGGCCGGCTGAGCCCCAACCGGACGATATTCTGTCAGGGAGGATACTTCCTGAACGGTCAGAACCTGATGAAATGCCACGGCCACCCCACCTGTACCAATGTACAAATGGCCATTCAGCACTCCTGTAATGCCTATTTCGCCACGGTTTTCCGGGATGTCGTAGACCAGTTCGGGCCGGAGAACGTCGCTGTCGGACTGGATACCTTTAACGCTTACCTCGATCGCTTCGGACTTGGCAAAAAACTGGAAGTAGACCTGCCGAGCGAGCTGGCTGGAAACTATCCGACCCCGGATTACTTTAACAAGGTATATGAGAATGAATCCAGCTGGAAATCGGTCTGGATCCGTTCACTGGGTATCGGGCAGGGTGAACTGGGACTGACAAACCTGCAGATGGCCAACTTAGCCGCCATCATTGCCAATCGAGGACATTATTATACGCCGCACCTGGTGCGCGGTTTTCAGGCGGGAGAAGATTCCGGTCAATCGAAGAACGTAAGGTTATTAGCCCATCCGCGCCACGAAACCGGGGTGGGCTCCGAGCATTTTCAGACCGTAGTGGACGGAATGGAAATGGTGGTTAAGGCGGGTACGGCCCGTTCGGCCGCTATTGGAGATATTGTAGTGTGCGGTAAGACCGGTACGGCCGAAAACAGCCAGCGCGGCGGCGCGGACCATTCGATCTTCTTTGCTTTTGCACCCAAGGATAACCCGCAGATCGCTATCGCGGTCTACGTGGAGAACGGTGGCTGGGGTGGTTCCTACGCAGCGCCTATTGCCAGTCTGATGATCGAAAAGTACATCCGACCGAACGGCGAGATCGAGGGCGCTTACCGCAAGTATCTGGAAAAACGTATCGTGGAGACAAACCTGATCGGTTTGCCCTGATCGCACTTGATCATAGTCCCTGATTATCCACAACCGACAATTCAACTTTTAACGGCTCAATATCCAATATTTGCCTATGCAAAGCAGTAAATGCTACACGCTATTTTTAGGTCTGTTACTGACGGTCTCCGCCTGGGGCCAGGATAATCAGGAGTTAAGATTAAAACTTCTTTTCGTTGGGGATATCATGGGACACGACTCCCAAATTGAAGCGGCGGAGGTCGTAAAAGATTCCCTGTACGATTACGAACCCTGTTTTGAATTCGTGGAGCCTTATCTCGAAGATGCGGATATGGCGGTCGGTAATCTGGAAGTCACGCTCCCGGGCAAACCGCCCTACAAGGGTTATCCGCAATTCCGAAGCCCGGAAGATCTGGCCTTGTCGGTGCGCTTCGCCGGTTTTGATATGCTGGTAACGGCCAATAACCACTCCAATGATGCCGGCCCGAACGGGGTGATCAATACCGTGCAGCTGCTGGATAAATACGATTTTTACCATACCGGAACATTTCAGAACCAGGCCGAGCGGGATGCCTATTATCCGCTGATCGTTTATCGGGGCAGCTTCAAACTGGTTTTCCTCAACTATACCTACGGCACCAACGGGCTGAAGACCCGCCCACCCGCGGTGGTTAACCTGATCGAAGAAGAACAGATCGAAAAGGATATGGCGGATGCCCGGGAAATGGGCGCGGATGCCATCATCGTGGTCATGCACTGGGGAAATGAATATCAGCGTAACGAGAATAAAGAGCAAAGTGAACTGGCGGATAAGCTATTCGCATGGGGTGCGGATCTGGTGATCGGCGCGCATCCACACGTGGTCCAGCCGGTGAAAGAAAAGACGGTAAAACGGGCGGACGGCTCCGAGAAGAAAGTAGTGGCGGCCTATTCCCTGGGGAATTTTATCTCCGGCCAGCGGCGCGAGCATACCGACGGCGGCATGATGTTCTCCGTAGAGCTGGCCAAAGATATGCAGACCAACCAAACCCGGCTCGCAGATCACAGTTACACCCTGGTGTGGCGCTATATCGAAAAGAACAAGGACGGCTCCCGTACCTACCGGGCCATTCCCATCCGGGAATTTGAAGGGGAAAACCCTCCGCTCGTACTCCCGGATGCGGATCGCAAGGCGATGTTGCAATATGCGAAGAGCACCCGGGCGCTGCTGGAACAATTCGACAGCAGAGAGCGGGAAGTAGTGGTACCGGCGAATTAGCCGGATCTGATCTGAGGAGTGGGTCTTACCTATCTCCACTCCCGATGGGTCAGGGAATACGATCGGGGTAATCGACAACTGAAGATATTTTGCATCTTTGCAAAAAAATGAACTATGCTGGTTTCCGCAATCGTAGCTGCTGCCCGTAATCGTGTGATCGGTAATGACGATAACGAGATCCCCTGGTACCTTTCTTCGGATCTCAAATATTTTAAAAAGACTACGCTGGGGCACCACGTGATCATGGGGCGCAACACCTTCAGATCCATGGGACGGCCGCTACCCAAGCGAACCAACATCATCCTTTCCCGCGATCCTTATTTTGCCGCTTCGGGTTGTCTCGTTGCCCGTTCTTTACCCGAAGCCCTGGGGCTGGCCTACGATAATGGAGAAACGGAAGCCTTCATCATCGGCGGCGGAGCGATCTATTCCCTGAGCCTGCCTTTACTGGATAAGATCTATCTTACGGAAGTTGATGCCGCTCCGGAAGGGACGGTTTATTTCCCGGAGGTGGACTTTACCCAGTGGGAACTGCTCTCCAGCGAATCTCATCCCGCTGATGAAAAAAACGATCACGCCTACACCTTCAAGGTCTACGAGCGGATCGGATCGGAAGAAGAGTAGTGGCTTATAATTTGTTGGATAATTTTGAAATTAAAATTTTTTATTATAAATTTAGATCAAAGAAAAAATGATCGCCCAAAACCCTATACGGGAAAATGGTGATCCATAAACGCCGAAACCATGCAAGAAGATCTCCTTCATTTTGCCTGGCGGCTGAAACGCTTTGATCTCTCTGAATTACACACTACCGATGGCGAACCCATCGAGATCCTCCATTTTGGAGAGGCGAATCGTCACGCCGGACCAGACTTCCTCAATGCCCGCATCCGAATCGGAAAGACCCTCTGGGCGGGAAATGTAGAAATGCACTTAAAAGCTTCCGACTGGGAACTCCACCACCACGGGGCCGATCGCAATTACGACAATGTGATCCTGCACGTAGTGCTGGAAGAGGACCAACTCATCAGCCGCTCTTCGGGCGAAAAGATCCCCTGTCTGGAGTTGAAAAAAAGGATACCCAACCGAGTATCCCGTATTTACAAAAGCTTACTAAATAATGAGTACTGGATCCCCTGTCAGCACCAGTTCTTCCACGTCAATCCGGCGGTGAAGCAGTTTTGGCTGGATCGGCTCCTCGTGGAACGCCTCGAAGCCAAGACCGATCAAATGGTGGACCTGCTGGAGCAGAACCAATACGATTGGGAGCTTGCTTTTTATCAGCTACTGGCAAGAAATTTCGGTATGCGGGTCAATGCGGAACCCTTTGAACAACTAGCCCGTTCGCTACCCTTACACCTGTTGCAACAGTACAAGGACCGGCTTTTCCGGCTGGAAGCCCTGCTGTTCGGTCAGGCCGGGATGTTGGAAGAAGAACTGAACGATGCCTATCCCCGCAAACTGCAACAGGAGTACCGGTTCCTGCGGCACAAACATCAGCTGCAACCCATTGCGGGGCACCAGTGGAAATTTCTGCGGATGCGGCCGGCTAATTTTCCTACGATCCGGATTGCCCAGTTGGCCATGCTCCTGCATCAGAGTGCCCACCTGTTCAGTAAAATGCTGGCGGCCCGCGATGTGAAGGAAATAGAGCATATGTTCGCCCTGAAGATCTCCAATTACTGGCGCGACCATTACACTTTTGATAAAGCTTCCCGGAGCCGGCAGAAGACGCTCGGCAAAACGGCTATCCATCTGTTGATCATCAATACCATTGCTCCGCTGCTTTTTTTGTACGGCAACTGGAAAAAGGAAGAAAAATTCAAAGATCGGGCCTTGCACCTACTGGAAGCATTGCCCCCGGAGAAAAACCACATTATTGAACAGTGGAAAACGCTGGGAATGAGTGTGGATTCGGCCTATGCCAGTCAGGCTTTACTACAGTTGAAACATCGGTACTGCGAGAAGAAAAACTGCTTGAATTGTGCGATCGGGAATGCCCTGTTGAAGGCCTGATTTGAGAAGAAGGGTGGGAGAGAAAAAAAGGGCGGCGCTATTCCGGGGAGCGTCCCTCGAATAGCGCCGTTTATTAGTTTAGCGAAAATTGCATCAGCATGTCGGCACTGTTGTGGAACATCAGCTCGGACAGGTTGGGAGTCATGAAATCACTCAGGGGGAAAGTCGAAACGATCTCCATAGCTTCAAATTCGGAAGCGGCGGACATGATCACCCACAGTCGGCTGCGGTCCATAGACAGTGAATAGGACTTAATTGTGCCTTCTGCCAGCATCTGATTGATAACATATCGTTGTTGAGGAATGAGCGCCATGAACTCTTCATCCATTACTTCGGGCAACTCAAACTCGATCATATAAGTATGTTTCATTTGCTTCATTTAGATATTGAAAACGCACAGCTGGTACAGATTGTTGAGCTTTGCGTACAATCTTAACGGAACATTATCACTTGTACGGCCCTGTAATTAGCTGGTTTTAAAAATTTTATTTCGTGCCGTACGATTACTCTACTGCTTAAGATACGCAATTTTCGACAAAAAGGTTCTGCGCAGCGGACTTATCCGATATGATCCGGATGGCGGTCCATTCGCAATCTCTGAGCCATTTCCAGCGAAAGAGAGTCGGCATAAGTACCGTAGGCATCTACGAGAGTACCTTTTTCTCCACTGGCCGTTTCGATCACGTAAATAACCGAATTGTCATCGGGATTGCTCATTCCCTCGAAGCGATAGCTACCGACGACCTTGAAATCCTTGGGAGCAAAATTCTTGTTGAGTTTTTCGCAGCCTAGTTGCTTCTCTTCCAGGTTAAAGTCGTAGGTATATCCCTGGTCTTTCAGATCTTCTAGGGCCTGGGATAGGGTGTCGTAAGCTTTCATGGTTGAATGTTTTTTGCGGTTTTAAAAAAGGGTCTTTCAAAAAATATAGATACGTTCAGAGGGTTCGCTTTAGTGAAGGAGCTACCCGGTGAAGCCAATTTTTTTATGCGTACCGTCGCAGTACGGTTTATTGCTGGAACCACCGCAGCGGCAAAATGCCGTCGTCCGGTGTTCGTGACTAACCTCACCGTTGTGGTGTTTGACGGTAAGATTTCCGAATACCATCAGGGGGCCGTTCTCGACTACCTCCACGATGCGATCCACATCAATTTCCGGTTTTTCCACCTCGCTGTCGTCATTGACGTAATAAGATAACGCACCGGAAGGGCACTTTTTAATCTGCTTCATGATCTCCTGGGAAGATGCGCCTTCCACATTGACCCAGGGCCGCGCCTGGGGATCAAATACCTGCGGCAGTCCGTTGAAACACATCTTGGAGTGAATACATTTATCCGGTTGCCAGACTACGGTGATCTCACCGTTGGAGTATTCCTTTACTGTTGGTTTATCGTTACTCATATTGGGTGTTTGAATGTTCAAATTGGGTCTCTGATGTCGGAAGAGAATGATCGCTGAAAGGCCGGAGGCCGTCAACTAAATCGAGCTGTAGGACTTCGGGATTTGGGCTTCCATTCTCCACACCGCCAGATGTATCTACTAATTGAACAGCTGTAGCACCAAGGAGTTCAGTGATTGCTGCCGTTCCGGCCGGTACCACCGTTCGGCCATCGCGGCTGGTAAAGCGGGGATATTATAATGTTGCCGGTGGCGGGATCTTAGCGGCAGCAGGCTGGTACCGAAGAAAATCGCTTATGCAACAATTCAATGGCGACACCCATAGTTTTTCAGCAAAAAAGTGGGAAAATGTTTATTTTGACCCCAAATAATGTTAAAGCAGGAAATTTTATAATAATACGAGGCGTTATGGGAAAAATGATTTGTTTCAGATTAGGACTTTTTTGAAACAATTACCCGGTTCCCGATTCGATACCGGCCAGAGTCATCCCCCTGCATTTGGCCGATTATTTAAAGGTAGTTGATAGCTGTTGTGCTTATTGATTACTCCCTCGTAAACTCAAATGATAATGAAACAATTCTTTAGTGTAATTCTCAGCCTTCTACTTCCACTATTCGCAGTTGCCCAGAGTTTTTATACCGTCAATGTCGGCACCTTTGTGGATGCTAAATCCCCGCAGTTCGATGATATCCGTTCGTTGGGTTTTGTGTACGCCTACGAAATGGAAGGAGGCCTCAGCCAGGTCTATCTCGGTGGCTACGATGATCAGGCTAAAGCCGATAAAGCCGCCGATGCCATTCGGAAAAAAGGTTATCGTTCGGCCTACGTAGAAGAACGTCCGCTGGCCCAGGGGCAGGTAGTTACGGTGATCCAGCTGGCTACCCGGGAAACGGATAAACTGATCGACTGGGAAAAGTTCGAACCCTACGGACCGCTATACGGCATTATCAACGAAGGCCAGATCAAGATCGTAACGGGGATCTATCCGGATGTTGAAGCGGCAAAACCGCTGCTGCCGAATTTCCGCTCCGGTCCCTTCAAAGATGCTTTCGTTAAAAATGTAAACAATACGCTGTTGATCCGGATCAATCAATTTGAGACCGGATTGAAGCAACCCCTGATACCGATCTCTCTCGATCCCGCTGCATCCGCATCAAGCGGTAGTACGCCTACCAACCGGCCGACGGATTACGGAGTCATTCCGGGAGATGACAGACTGGCCGCCAAATCCGGTACCAGTCCGGTGACGTCACCGACCGTACGGGAATCCGGTACCTTACGCTCCAATATTCCGCGCACCAATGCCGGAAAAATGGAAATTCCGGATATCAATTCAAAAGTAAAGCGCCGTTCGGCTCTGGAACTGCAAAAGATACTGAAGGCCGAGAATACCTATACCAGTACCTTGGACGGTTACTATGGTCCCGGTACGGAGAATGGTTACAAGCTGTTTAAACAGACAGATCCCACTTATCAGAAATACCTGGTACTGGCCCGCTATTTTGATCCTACGGTGAAGGCCGGCGCCGAAGGCCAGTTGCAACTGGCGATCAATAATCTGCTGGACGATCCTTCTGCCCCATTGACCGTGGAGAGTTCCACCACTCCGATCGCTAAGGCTTATCAGGCCTATATCCTTTTCCGGACCATGGGCCCGGGCAATGATGTAAACGCCCTGATGAATCAGGCTATTCGGGCCTCTTATAATAGTCAGACGGGAGGACCCAGAGCCCCCTTCGACTATAATGCCACCTATGCCTACCAGGGATTGGATCAACTGATTCTTCACCTGCATTATCTGCACGCAGCTCCCGGAAACGATATTGCTGCTCCCTGTTGGTTGTACGAAGAACACCCGGCAGAAACAGCAGCGGCCCACGCTTCCTTCGCCCGCTACAGCAGTGAAACCTTCAAACTGCAATCCTGCGATCAGTTCCTGAGTTGGGAAGAGATCCAGGTGCTGGAATCTATCGCTTCTGACCTGAACGCCGATGCCAAACCGAACGAAAATGTGATCGCTACCTACGCTTCGGCCCGGGCCCAGCTCTTCCTGGCTCCCCGTGCGCTGGACGCTCAGGAAAATCAGTTCGTCGATCAGTGGAATGATCAGTTGTGGGCCAACCTCAACGCCTGGGGATCAAGAGACCCGCTGCACCAGAAACTGGTGACGGCCTTAAAAGTAGCGTACTTTCAAAGCCAGGTGCGACTGGAAGACTACTATATGAATAAAGGATTTAGTCTGGCGGAAGCCAAAGGACTGGCGCTGGCTACCCTGAAAACGATCGTAGGGTATCCGCTGGAGCGTTTTGTATAAGCTGATCCGAAAATAAGCAATAACAGAGGTGAGGAATGGATTGATGTATTCATTCCTCACCTCTCATTTTAGGCGGGCATTTTCGGGATTATTCTTCCCGAATGATCCCCAGGTGTAAGATGCGTCCGCCGGTCTGATTGATCGGGCTAACGCTTTTTCCGATCACCACACCTTTTTCCGGCGCTCTGTATTCCCGGATAAGATCTCCGAAAATATTGTGCATTCTGGCTACTACCTGGTTTTTTTCAACAACCTCCGCTACCTGGGGCAATACATTGAGTATACCACCCCGATCCGTATACAACCAGTAGGAACGATCGCAGATCACCGGTAAATTCTCGCCTAATTCAATTTCTCCGTCGGTGAGCCCGAGGTGGATGAGCAGATTGTGGATGCCGGTCAGTCCGTTGCGGATATAGCCCTTCTGGAAGGTATTGGGATTGCCTACCTCCAGGGTAATGGCGTGGATACCCAGTGATTCGGCTGCGCCCCGCAGGGTGCCGTCCAGTGGAGGGTTATGGACAACGATCTGGGCATTTTGCAGCATCGCCATTTTGCGGGTGATCGGTTCGGCCATATCGGCGCGGATGTAATAGGAGTTGATACGCCCGGTACTGGCCGTATGCAGATCGAGCAGGTATTCGAACTGACTGACGATCTTATGAAAAAACCGGTAGGCGTATACTTCGCTGACGTTGCCGTCGGATTTGCCCGGCATGATGTGGTTGAGATCCTTTCCGTCGATGAACCGCCGTTTCCGCCGGAAAAAAGAGGGGGTGTTTACCACCGGTATACCCACCACAATACCCCGCAGTTCTTTGGGATTAACTTCTTTCAGGAAACGTTGGATGATCGGAATACCGTTTAATTCGTTGCCGTGTACCGCAGCGGTGAGCCCCACTACAGGACCTTTCTCCGTGCCTTTGGCCACAATAATGGGTATGTTCATGGGCATGCCCATGCCGTCTGAAACGAGTTGCAGCCAAAATCTCTTGATGGTACCCGCAGGAACCATATCCAGGTCTAGATTTTTGACAATCGGAATTTCAACTGGAACAATGTTAGTCTGGATCTCCATAAATTTCATCATTAATGTATTGCCAGAGTAGGGCAGCAGCCCGGCTAACCACCGGCTGGCCGTTTAGCGCTCCCATCTGAGGCAATCCGCCGATACTAAGTGTATTAATCTCTGATAATATTCTTTTACCCTGATCATCAACCAGGGTGTCAAAGCCGAACATAGCGATGCCTTCCCGCTGCAGCACCGGACCGATAACCTGAGCCATCCGGGTTTCTTCCGGGGTAAGTTCAGTACCGGTAGCCTGTCCGCCCTGAGCAGCATTACACAGCCAGGCTCCTGGCGGCGGCAGTCGCAGTACGCCGCCGAGCACCTGCTCGTTGACGACTACGATCCGTTTGTCTCCCTGATTGACGTTCTTCAAAAACTTCATGGCCAGGTAGGGCTCGGGAGCTTGTTCGTAACTGCTGAGAAAATCTTCCAGCGAGAGCTCCTGGCCGTCCACTTCTACCTGTTCTCCCTGGATCTTTACGATGCCTTTGCCACCGTAGTTGCGCAGAGGTTTGAGAACGATCGGGAATTTTTTACTGAAGGTTCTGATGTCCTCTGCGTTTTCGCAAAGTTTCATCTCCGGGCAGATCTCCGGAAAGTTCAGCAAAAAGGCCTTATTCGCAGTTTTCATTAGACCGCTGGGGCGGTTGATGATCTTTTGGTTCGGAAAATGGGTGGTCAGAAACCTGAGAAACCCATTATCCAGGGGAGGAGGGAGCCGCAAAAAAATGGCGTCATAATCCTGTAACTGAATTGCCCGGAGCCCGGTCCGAAAATGAATGCCGTCAGGATGGAAGGCGAAATCTTCGGTTACCGGACTTGCCAGTAGCGACTCGGCGCTTTTTCCGGAAAAAAAGGCCCGGTTCTCTTCCCAGCCGCGTGAGGCAATATCGATCCTTTCACAGAGGGGGTGTTCTCGCATAGCCCGCAGAAGGGCAAAAATCGAATTCTCTTTATTTTGACTACTGTGGTCGGTTAAAACCAATAATGTATACTTCATCAAGCCTATTGCAGGATCTCCCGAATGAATGCTTCGTCATCGTTGAGGGACTTAAAGAGGCGCATCCGGAATTTCCCTTGTTTATTAAACAGCGTTTGAGCCATCTGGTCAATCGCTACTGTTGATAATACCGTCTGAATATAGGCTTCAATGAGGTCATCCATGCCTATACCCAGTTTGTTGAAGTCCCGGCGATCCATCAGCAACAGGCGGGTGGTATCGCTGTCCCAGCGCCCATCGTCCATTTTGATGGATAGGTTGGTCCCCAACATTTCCCAGGAGTCGCTGCTGTCGGTCAGCGTATCCTCCAGTGGTTCGGCGGCCCGCCGCGCGTACACGCAGAGCGGTCGTAAACCATGAGCCGTGGAACTGATCATCATCCGCAGGTCGGCAACATACGTTTTCCCCTTACTGTTGGGGATCGTTCCCACGTGGTACAGTCTTCCTTTGGTACCTTTCGAACTCCACTGGTAATTTCCGATCAGACTTTGCAAAATAAAGCGATCGTACTGAAAATCCATTTCCATGAAATCTTCCAGTTCCTGTTCGGAGACAATCGTAAAAACACCCTGCCCGGCATTGCTGTACGGGACCTTGATCACCGCCTGTCCTCCCATTTTCCGGATCCAGAGTGGGATCTCGCCTTTGCGAACATCCCAGATGGTTTCCGGCAGGTTGATGCTGAGGCCACTGCCTCTGAGCTCGGAATTGAACATATCATAAGCCTTCGCCGCTACCAGTTTATTCCGCCCCCCCGCCAGACAAGCTACCGTAGGGTTGAGTATACGCGTTTTGGTATGCAGCGGCAAACGGTTCCAGGGGCGCTGGGTCAGATAGCGGAACGCCGCCCGAATGGGTTGCCATTTTCCATTCTCATCCCGTACTTCCATCACCTGGTCCACAAAACGCACCGCAGGATCCTGATCATCCTGGTAAAAAGATACGTAATAGACCGGTTCCTGAAAAACATCGGCGATAACCGCCGCGTAGCCGGATACTTCCATGGGGTTTTTATCGTACACTACGGCGAGTGCACCCTTGATCTTGGGGCGTTTCTCTTTAAGGTACTCTTTGAAAGTCCGTTCGATCAGCCAGCGATAGCTTCCCTGTTCCTGGTTGTCGTCTACCAGGGGCATCGACTTTTGTCCCGACGGGCAGGAATTATTTTCAATAATTACCATTTGACGTCGACCACCGGCCGAAGTCACGTTTAAAAGGTCCGCACCGGCCCACAAAAAATATTTACTCTGATATGCCAGGATCTCGTGCAGACGTTCGGCTTTTACTTTCGGGTGTAGGTGGCAGTACCGGTTGACGATCCGGTCTTTATTGAGGTTCAAAAAAAAGTTGACCATCGGGTGGATCGTAGCATTCAATGCCTTGGGATACCAGTGCTGGTGAGATTCGAATTCACCCGGGCCAATAATTTTTGCACTTTTAAAATCCATCTATTCTATTTTATTTGGAAGGGTTTTCCAGTAAGATTTGTTTGATTTTTGGCGCAAAACTACGCTATTCAATAGTTTCAATCCGGATAAATTGACCTTTCTTCTAATATTTTTGTATTTTCTTATGTAACTTATTATTAAATGGAGCGTTATTTATTTTTTAATGTAAAATTTCGCCCTCGCCAAAAAATGACATATTTATTTTGGCAGTATTTTTTTTGCATAAGACTTGCATTATTGGGTAAAATTTACTGAGATTTGCGCCATTACTTTTTTAACATAAATGATTAACGGTATGCCATCAACCGGAACGGCAAGATACTCTGATCAGGAACTGGAAGAATTTAAGGTCCTGATCGATAAGAAGCTGGAACATGCGAAGGAGCAGTTACAAAATTTGCAGGATCAGATCCTGGAGATCACGGAAAACTCCGGCGATGAACACGGAGGAGACTGGGTAGATGACAGTAGCACCAACACGGAAGTGGAGATGCTGAATACTATGGCAATCCGCCAACGGAAATTCATTGCGGATCTGGAGAATGCACTGATCCGTATCAAAAATAAGACTTACGGAATTTGTGTCATCACCGGCGAACTGATCGATAAGCGCCGCCTGTTGGCGGTACCGACCACAACCAAGAGTTTGTCGGCCAAAACGGAACAAAACAAACAGGAGGAAAGTAAAACTACGACCCGCCTGAACCAGAATCCTTACGTTAAGAAGGATCCGGGTAAAAAAGCACCCAAAAAGATCATTACCAAGGTGATCAAAAAGTCGGGTGGCACGGTGAAACCGGTTGTTCCCAAACTGGATGACGACGATGATGATGAAGATTACGGATTCGGATCAGATCTCGATGACGATCTGGATCTGAAAATCACCAAAAACATATCTACCGAAGATCTCGATCTGGACGATATCGCCGATGATGACGATCCCAGTGACGACATCGACGATATGGCGGATATGGACGAGGGTGAAGATGATGATGACTTCTAGGAGGTCGCATCGCGTCTAATCCGAAGGAGGTTGTGGTAACTGGCTTTACTACAACCTCCTTTTATTTAGGTGCTTACCTAAACACTCCCTGACCAGCATGCGTTAAGTAATTGTTTCCTAAGCAATATTAAAAGTACAAGTATGTCGATAACCAAAAGTGGATTGGGAGAAACTGAAACCTCCACACGGATTGAATTACGCAACCTCGCGCTGACCGATTTCCTGCAACTTCGGGACTCCATGGCCAAGGCCTACCCGACCTGGGAGGATTTCTGGACCAAGAAACAGCTCAAAAAACTGCTGACTATTTTCCCCGAAGGGCAGTTGGTAGTGCTGGTCAACGATACCGTAGTGGGAGTGGCCCTGTCAATTATCGTGGATTATTCCCAGTTTGGCAATGACCATACTTACGAACAGATCACGGCTCAGGATACTTTTAACACCCACGATTCCGATGGGGATGTCCTGTACGGTATCGAGATCTTTATTCATCCGGAATACCGGGGCATGAGGCTGGGCCGGCGACTGTACGATGCCCGGAAGGAGTTGTGTGAAAATTTAAACCTGAAAAGTATCGTCTTCGGTGGCAGAATTCCCAAATACAATGAATACGCCGACGAAATAGGCCCCAAGGAATACATTCAGAAGGTGCGCCGGCGGGAGATCTACGATCCGACCCTAACCTTCCAGTTGTCCAACGATTTTCATCCCCTTAAGGTCTTGAAAAATTATTCCCAGGGAGATGTCGATTCTCTGGAATACGCCGTTCTGCTCGAATGGAATAACGTTTATTATCAGAAGAAACAAAAGGTCGTCAACCAGCAGAAAACGGTGATCCGGCTCGGGCTGGTCCAGTGGCAGATGCGGCCGTTTAAAGATATGGACGCACTGACGGAACAGATGGAATTTTTCGTCGATGCAGTCAGCGATTACCAAAGTGATTTCATCGTTTTTCCGGAATTCTTTAATGCGCCGCTGATGGCTCCGCATAATCATCTGCCGGAGTCGCAGGCCATTCGGGAACTGGCTGCTTTCTCGGATCCGCTCCGAAAAATAGCCCAGGAATTCGCAGTCAATTACAATGTGAATATCATTCTGGGGAGTATGCCTTATCTGGACGGAGAGCGCCTGCTCAATGTCGGTTTCGTTTGTCGCCGGGACGGAAGTTACGAACGTTACGAAAAGATCCATATCACGCCCTCGGAGAGTTCGGCCTGGGGCATGGTAGGCGGCAATACGGTGAAGGCCATCGAAACGGACTGTGGAAAGATCGGGGTACTGATCTGCTACGATTCGGAGTTTCCGGAACTATCCCGCCTGCTGGCCGATCAGGGCATGAAGATCCTGTTTGTTCCTTTCCTCACGGATACGCCCAACGGTTTTACCCGGGTGCGCAACTGCTCGATGGCCCGTGCCATCGAAAATGAATGTTACGTGGCGATTGCGGGTAGTGTGGGCAACCTGCCGCGCGTGAACAATATGGACATCCAATTCGCACAGTCGGCAGTATATACGCCCGCCGATTTTGCTTTTCCGACTAACGGTATCAAAGCCGAAGCCACTCCGAATACGGAAATGACGGTGATCGCCGATGTGGATCTGGAATTGCTCAAGGAACTGCACGAGCACGGCAGCGTGCGTAACCTGAAAGACCGGCGCAATGATCTTTACGAATTAAAACTGCTTCCTAAAAAATCGTAAAGCAGACCACGGACCCTCCGTAAATCGTGATGAGCGATTTACGGAGGGTCTATCTCTATCCTCAACTTATTTTCGTTGAAAATCTTTCGGCGCTTCCTGGGTGACCTGCCCGGTAGCAGCCCACTCGGTGCCGCGTTGCAGCGTGGCGATGAATCCCGGGCTTTGCATGGAATAAGGAGCATGGCCCAGGGCCGTGTGGAAAATGCGTCCTTCTCCGTAGTGGATCGTCATGAGCAGCGGTTCGTGCCGGCCGGTCCCGTTCTGGGCCTTATCGCTGAAAGCCGTCGCTAGCACGTGGAAATTCCTGGCCGGACCGCGTAACTGGTCGTACAGCTCATCTTTACTGTGTAGCCATTCGGCGGGCAGATCGCGGGCAATGGGGTGCAGGGTATCCTGAAAGGTAACGGTAAATTCGTGTTCATGACCGTGGTGACCACCCCGACCGGGGCTGTCGTCCCGAACCATTTTTCCATCCTCACCGAAGTAGACGTACGGTCCGCTTCGTTCATCCCGGCCTTCCCAGCCACCGAGACCGATCATTTCGTTATAGGCGGGCCAGTCGGCAAAGGCATTATCCGCGGCGTGGAAAGTAACGAATCCACCGCCCCCACGAATGTATTGTTCAAAACTCCGGCGGGTCGCCTCGGGCCAGTCATCTCCGTTGTAATTGGAAACCACTACATCGTAAGCGCTAAAATTCGGCTGGAATTCATCCATCACTTCACCGGCAGCGGGAGTGCGGGCAATCGTCACGCTAAAGATCCCGGCCGCTTCCAATTGTTCTTTTAGAATATCGGTCTTTTCCGGCCAGTTCTGGTGATTATTCTGACCATCAACGATCAGCACTTTTAGCTTCGGTTGCAGGAGCCCCCGTTCTTCCATCCATCCTTTGACCAGCAGAGGCCAGTTTTCGGTACTGCCCATGCCTTTCGCCATTGAGAAACCGTGGCCGCCACCCTGGAAAATGTGCATACTGGCCGGGATATTATGTCTTCGCAATGCGAGGTAATAGTTAACGCTGTTTTCCGACACCACGGCTTTATCATCATCGGCATGAATAAGGATCGCCGGTGGTGTTTCGGCCGTGACCTGTTTTTCGTTGGAAAAATGGTCGATCGCCTCCTGATCGGGATCGGGGCCGATCAGATTGCGCCGGGAACCCATATGCGCGAAGGTCGTATCCATAGTGACTACCGGGTACATCAGTACGGAAAAGTCCGGGCGGCAACTGAAGCGCTCCAGCGGTTCTTCGGCCGCGGGGTCCCCGTAATCGAAGTGGGTGGATAGGGTAGAGGCGAGGTGCCCGCCGGCCGAAAAGCCCATGACGCCCACCCGTTCGGGATCGAGCCGCCATTCTTCGGCCCGGCTGCGCACCAGGCGCATGGCCCGCTGGGCGTCCATTAGCGCAACTTTATCGCGGCAGTCTTCACTTTCCCAGTGGGGGAGCCGGTATTTGACGACGAAAGCCGTCACTCCGAAAGAGTTGTACCATTCAGCCATTTTGGTCCCTTCCCAGTCCCAGGCCAGAATAGTGTAGCCACCACCGGGGCAGATCACCACGCTGGTACCATTGCGTTGGGCTTCCGCCGGGAAAAACGCCACGAGCTCGGGTTCGTGTACTTCCCGGACAACCCGGCCGATGCTGGCGCGTTCGTCGATACCGGTTTCCAGATTATTTTCGCAGGGAATGCCTTCCGGCCAGAGGGGAAGGACAAAGTTTTGGGCAGAGGAGATCAGGCTCATACTGGTGAGTAGGAGAATAAGCAGGTTTTTCATTTTGATTGCGGTATAATTTCCGCTAAAGGTAAGTAATAAATGCGGTAGATTCCGGAGGATAGTCCAGGCTCATCCTCCGGCTTTCGCTAAAACTTATTCCTGATTACCGGCCCGCAATTTTTCGGCATTTTCCGCTACCTGCAGGGCTTCGATCACCGACTCCAACTGTCCGTCCACGATCTGTTCCAGGTTGAAGTTTTTGTTATCGCCCTCCAGACGGTGGTCCGTTACGCGGTTTTGGGGATAATTATAGGTACGGATCTTCTCGGAGCGGTCCCCCGAACCCACCAGAGAGCGTCTCTGGGCGGCAACGGAGTTCATCTGCTCCTGGCGCATCTTATCCTGGATCTTGACGTACAGGCGCTGCAGTGCGATCTCCCGGTTCTTGATCTGGGAGCGACTGTCCTGGCTTTCGGATACGATACCGGTAGGTAAGTGGGTGAAACGCACGGCCGATTCGGTCCGGTTTACGTGCTGACCACCCGCGCCACTGGCGCGGAACACGTCGATCCGCAGGTCTTCCCGCCGGATGTCGATGTCTTCTTCCTCCATTTTGGGGATCACCGCTACGGTAGCGGCCGAAGTATGTACCCGCCCCTGGGATTCGGTTTTGGGGATCCGTTGTACGCGGTGTGCGCCGGATTCAAATTTGAGCTTACCGTAGACATCTTCACCAAACACCTCCAGAACGACTTCTTTATAACCGCCCACGGTTCCTTCGGTAAAGGACAGGGTTTCGGTCTTCCAGCCCTGGCTGTCAAAATATTTGGTGTACATCTTGTAGAGGTCGCCGGCAAAAAGGCTGGCTTCGTCCCCACCGGTACCCGAGCGGATCTCGAAAACGACGTCTTTAGAATCTTCCGGATCCTTGGGAATGAGCAGCCACTTGATCTTTTCCTCCATTTCCTCTTTCTGCTCGCCGAGTTCCTCAAGTTCCATCTGGGCCATTTCGCGCATTTCCGGGTCATCGGAACTGGTCATTTCCTTAGCCGTTTGGTAGTTGCCAATCAGGAGTTCGTATTCCTTGAACGCCTTAACGATAGGCTCCAGGTCTTTGTATTCTTTGCTGATCTTTTTGAATTGATCCATATCGGAAATAACTGCCGGATCGGACAGCCGTTCTTCCAAATAAATATATCTATCTTGTATCGCTTCCAGTTTATTGATCATGTTACTTGGTAAATTTTGCCAGGAAATGGCGGATGTGAGCATATTTAGATCCTGCCGGCAGTTTGCTATCCTTTAAAACTGGCAGCAGCCGGCTACCTGCCAGGTAATGTGCAGGACGCTAATAGCGGAGTTTCCCGGATTGTAGTAGAATGTACATGTGTGTTCGTAAAATTGAGCGGCAAAGTTAATGTAAGTTCGGGAAATTAGCTAATGCAAGTTGTTGTGCCCGGGTAATTAGGGCCGGTAAGGGCTGAATCGCAGATCCGGCGATCATGCATCAGCCGTAAATTCCCTTCCCCAAAACCATTCTGATCCAAAGTATGATCCTGTGTGCGATCGCGCCAGAGCGAGTATCGATGAACTTTTTGGGTTATCGGTGATGATCCTTACATTCACATTCCCGCTCTCGGTATTTGTAGTTTACAACTTCGATTTGATGCGCTCCACCTGAAATGATCCAGACAAAACATCAATAAAATGAATAAACCAACGATCTTCTTTTTGCTGGTCGCGATCATGACCATGACGAGCTGTGCCAACACGCCGCCGGAAACCCCGGAAGAGGCGACATCAACGACGGCTGAGCGGGAATTCTATCAACTCAAAGTCTACACTTTTGACACCGATGAGCAGGTGGCCATGACGGACAACTACCTGCGGGATGCCTTTATGCCGGCGCTGAAGAAAAGGGATATCGGTCCGATCGGGGTGTTTAAGCAAATTCCCGGCGAAAACGATTCGACCCGGAGAACTTACGTGCTCATCCCGTTTTCCTCCCTCGAAGAAGTAGTGGATCTGGAGGCTGCGCTCGGCGGGGATAACGAATACCAGACGACCGGAAGCGAATACGTCGACGCCGCCCACGACCATCCACCCTATCGCCGGATCGAATCCACCTTAATGCAGGCCTTCGTGGATATGCCCCAGATGGAGCCTTCCGGCTTGGAAAATCCCCGTTCGGAAAGAATTTACGAGCTGCGCAGTTACGAATCGCCTACGGAACAGTACTATCACAACAAAGTGGACATGTTCAATGCCGGGGGAGAGATCAAACTTTTTGATCGCCTCAACTTTAATGCAGTTTTTTACGCCGAAGTGATCTCCGGTTCCAAGATGCCCAACCTGATGTATATGACGACCTTTTCGGACATGGCCAGCCGGGATGAAAAATGGAAAGCGTTTTTCGATGCGCCGGAGTGGAAAGAGTTGGTCGCTATGGAAAAATACAAGAACAATGTATCCCATGCGGATATCATTTTCCTGTCGCCGACGGAATATTCGGATTATTAGGCCATGGATTATCGCTTGCGGATCCGGGCCAGCCCGGCCTTGGCCCGCTGGTGCAGACCGGTGGCGTATTCATCGGGATTGAGCAACAGGCATTTCTTAAAATACTCTTTGGCCTTTTGCCAGGATTCGATCTTCTCGTAAATGAGCCCACATTGCAGGGCGGCATTGCAGGCGAAGAAATAGGGCGAATTAGCCCCGGAGTCTTCAATGGTTTTTTCAAAATAGGAAATCGCTTCGGCGGTGCGGTCCAGCTCCTGCAGGATGCGCCCCATCCGGTAGGTATATTCCAGGCGAAGGTATGCATCTTTAGATTCGTTCAATTTGAGTGGCGCCAGTCGGTCATAGGCCTTCTGGGCGTAGCCGCCGTCGAACAAGAGGCGGGCGCGCACGAGGTCCACGTGTGGTGTCCGGCCGGCATCCGCTTCCCGCTGGGCATTGCTGTCCCCGCCGCTCGTGGCGTTCCCGCGCTGGGATACCTGTACCAGGTTCGTCCGGTAGCCCGTCGGGTCGCCGTTGATCAGCGCCTGCCAGGCCAGCTTCTGGTAAGCTTCCTTGATATAGTGCGTGCCGTTGAATTTTTCCACAAAGCGATCAAAATGTTTTCCGGCATCCCGATCCAGCCGGCGCAGTTTGGCCAGCCCCAACATAAATTCCAAGAAGGGGAGAGGGTGGAAGATGCCGTCCTGGGGCGCAGCTTCCAGGATCCTGATCGCTTCGTCATTATGTCCGGTACGCATGGCGATATTGGCCACTACAAAAGCATGTAGCGGATTGTCGGCAGGCACCAATTCGGATTTTCGAATGGTTTTCCAGGCCTGCTGCGGCTCGTTGGCCAGGTGGAGCAGGAGATAAGCCTGCAGCACCTGTGATTCTTTAGTGAACAGGAAATCGTCGTGTTGCCGGGCGTAGGAGACGACCTTTTCCATTTCCTTTTTTCCCTGATCGATAGTGCCTTTCAGGCTGCTCAGAAGACGTACGCTCCACTGGTAGCCGTCCGGAATGGTGCCCACCATGGCGTGGAGAATGGCCAGATCCTTCAGATTGGGTATGAAGTCCGGGAAACGTTCCTGATTTTTTTCGAGTAGTTTATTGGCGCGGTTTACATCGGTAAAAGCCGGAAGATAGTCTTCGAACCGCAAACTAACCAGCGCCCAGTGCAAGCGGATGTCCGCCTGGAGGAACAGATAATAGGGCGAAGATTCGTCTCCGGTCTCGATGGCCGACAGGCGGCGATCCTTATTGGCTTCCAGCTGTTTGTACAGGGCTTTATCCTCGGTGATGTACAGCCGGAAAAAATCGATATAATTTTCAATGTGATGAACGACGAGGTTATTGGGATCTTCCAGCTTGAGCTTGGCCAGTTGGAGATGTGCTTCTCCGAACCGGAGCGACATTACATTTTCGTAGGCATCCCGGGCCAGAGGCGTATAGGTGAAGTGCTTGGCCCCGTAGAGGACCGAAGTGTGGAGGAATAGAAGCAGGCTGGTTATTCTCAATAAGTTCATGGGATGCATTGGATAAGTTGTCAGTCAAGTAACCCGGCCGTAGTTAGCGACCGGTAAGCGGGCCGTTCGTATACCGTTTAGACTAAAATTGAACACTTCCGTCACGGATTTTAGTATACAGCGGTGCCATCAATTCCGGTAGACCGGCCACCGGCTTAAATTAGCTAACAAAAATACCGTGTAAGTGATCGGTCCCCGCGGGAATTAAAACGAAAAACCTCAGGCCATCCGGAAGACGGGCCTGAGGTTTTATAGTAACGATTGTACTTAAAGAGTATGCTTATTCGGTAACGGAAGAAACGCCGTCCACCTTATCTCTTACTTCGTCTACCAGAGAATCGTCCACCAGGATACGGCCGCAGTGTTCGCAGGCAATGATCTTTTTGCGCTGAGCGATCTCGAGCTGCATCTGGGGCGGGATCTGGTTAAAGCAACCACCGCAGGCATCACGCTCTACAGTTACCACCGCCAGACCATTCCGGTAGGAAGTGCGGATCTTGTCGTAGGCCCGCATCAGACGATCTTCTACTTTTTCCCGTGCCTTATCGGACAGGGCACGCAGTTTCTTTTCGTCTTTGTCCGTTTTCTCGATAATTTGTTCGAGTTCCACCTTTTTGGTTTTCAGGTCGGCCTGCTTGGACGCCAGGCGATCCTGGGTCGCTTTCAGCGTTTCCTCTTTTTTGAAAACCTCTTCTTTGGTGCCTTTGATCTTTTTATTGGACAACTGGATCTCCAGTCTCTGCATTTCGATCTCTTTGCTCAATGCATCGTACTCGCGATTGTTCTTCACATTGTCCATCTGCTTCTCGTAGCGATCGATCAGTGCATTGGCTTCAGTAATATTCGCCTGGTGCTTGCTGACTTCATCCTCCAGGTCTTTTACAGTATTTTCCAGACGGCTGATCCGGGTTTCCAGACCGGCGATATCGTCTTCCAGATCACTTACTTCGATCGGCAGCTCCCCTTTCAAGATCTGTATTTCATCGATCTGAGAGTCTACAAGCTGAAGCTCGAACATATTCTTCAACTTTTCTGCAACGGTTAATTCTGCCATTATTTTAAGGCTTGTTTTGTTAACGATAGTTTCATTGCTACAAATAATAAACGGGGTTTGTCCTTACTTTTGTGCAATGGACCGCAAAATTACTAAATTTTTGGGATATAATTTCATGCAATAATTGAATCGTAAACTGCTCACTCTCATAGTGTCCGATATCGGCGATGATGATGTTCCCGTCGGCATCAAAAAACTCGTGGTATTTGTAATCGGCCGTTACAAAAACCTGAGCTCCCTGACCGATCGCCTGGCGGAGTAAAAAACCACCGGCGCCACCGCAAACGGCAACTTTTTCAATCTGACGGTCCAGGATCTCGGTATGGCGGACACAGTCTGTCTGCATGCGTTCTTTCAGGTATTTCAAAAATTGGTCGGGCGCCATGGGCTCGGGCAAAAAACCGATCACTCCCGAACCGATCTCCGGAGTATCGACCTCAATGGAGAACAGATCGTAGTCTACCTTGGCTTCCTGCTGGTATTTTTTGACCGTTTTGAGTACTCCGCTCTGGGCGGCCGAGGGAAAAGCGATCTCCAGTTTCACCCGGGCTTCCCCGTTGATCATCTGGGAGCGGCCGGATTCGGTGAGATAGCCGGCTTCGCGGATACCTTCGATCCGGGTGGCGCCCACGGCAACCAGCGCTTCCTGCAGGGGAACGGCCAGACTGGCCGGGGTGAAGATCTGTAGCTTTTTCCCCACCTGTTTCGGAGCCAGGATCTGCGTACGTTCCAGCCCAAGACGCTCGGCGATCCGACCGTTTACACCGCGCCGGAATACATTGTCGAGATTGGTATGCGCAGCAAAGATGGCCAGGTCATGCTTAATGGCTTTGATGATCACCCGCTCCACATAATTCCGACCGGTGATCTTTTTCAGACCGCGAAATACAATGGGGTGGTGGGCGACGATCAGGTTACACCCCAGCGCGATGGCTTCGTCCAGGACCGCTTCGGTAGCATCCAGACACACGACCACTCCGCTGACCAGCATGGCCGGAGAACCGGTGATCAGGCCGGCATTGTCGTAACTTTCCTGGTAGACGGGTGGGGCGATAGTATCTAAATAGGTAATGACTTCTTTAACATTCATGGTTTTTCAGGTAAGGAGTAGTTGAAAACTATCGGGTCCGTCGGCCGGAGCATCAACTGGCACCGGTCACGGTTGATTTAATTTTTTGCTCAATGGAGGTTGTGGAATATCCCTCGATATACGGCAGACTGTAAACTTTTCCTCCGGCATTTTGCACAATATCCGATCCTACGATCTGCTCCGGTTTCCAGTCGCCGCCTTTAACAAGAACATCGGGAACCACCAATTTGATCAATTCAAAAGGGGTATCCTGATCAAAAGCTACCACGGCGTCCACAAAGGCGAGGGCTGCCATCTGGTGCTGGCGGGTCAGCTCGTCGTTAATGGGACGGTGCGGTCCTTTCAGCCGGCTAACGGAAGCGGCGGAGTTCAGGCCGATGATCAGACGGTCGCCGAGGTCACGGGCTTCGGCCAGGTAGTGAAGGTGTCCGTAATGGAGCAGGTCAAAACAACCATTGGTGAAAACGACCTTTTCGCCATTGGCCTTCCAGGTTTCGACAGTGGCCCGGATCTGGTCCCAGTCCTGGATCTTGGATTGTATTTGTTGGAATTGCATGCTTGATGGATTTTAAGTCTGTAAAGCGGGTTGGTAGTTCCGGTTGATAATGGGCAGCAGGATCAGACCGATCAGACCGATCAGAATATTACACCCCAACTGTATGGAGATGAAAGCGATCATGGCCCAGGAGAAACCGTCCTCTCCGCTGACTCCGTACATCGTCAGGGCAGTCTGCGCTAAAAAATGATAGGAGCCCATTCCTCCGGGAGACGGAATAACGATGCCCCAACCCCCAAACACAAACACCAAAAGTGCCGCCGTTGCGGATAATTCGCTGGTGGGTGGGAACGCAAAGAAGCACAGATAGGTCATGAGGTAGTACATCACCCAGATATTGATACTGTGGAAGATGAACCAGAAGGGGCGATCCAGTTGCCGTACGGTCTGCAATCCCTGCAGAAAACCCAGGGCCAGATCACGGATCTTCAGGGCCAGTTTGCTGGCCATGATCTGTTTTCGGAAGATCCAGAAAACGATAATTGCTGCTACCAGTATGAGGGAAAGGATAAGGATCAGCGTACCCAGTCCACTACCCTCACCCGGAATGGAGGCGTATTCGCTGAAGAACGCCCAGATGCGATCGAATTCGAGGATGAAGGCGAAGGCCGTGACCAGCAGAATACTGATCACATCAAATACGCGGTCGGCCACCGCCGTACCCATGATCTTTTCCAGAGGGGCCCGTTCGTAGCGGGCCAGCAGGCCCGGTTTGACGATCTCTCCCATGCGGGGCAGGCCGAGGTTGGCAAAATAGCCGATGACGACGGTAAGAAAAGCATTGATGAGCCGGACGTTGTAACCCAGCGGGCGAATGAGCATCTGCCAGCGCTTGGCCCGGCTGATATTGCTGATCGTGAAGGCCAGCAACACCATGATGATCCAGAAGTAATCGACCCGGCCGAAATCCTGTAATACTTTGGTTACCAGGCTGCATTCCGCTTCGGGAATACCCTTGAGCGCGCACTCTTCCTGGTAAGCGGTATTCTGATTTTGGTACACCAGATAAAGGATAACCAAACCGATACCCAAAAAAAGGAGAAATTTTAAGATGTTGATCAGTATCGCTTTCAAGGCCCTATAGGTTAGCTGGTTTAGCCGCGGCTGTTGTGAGATTTGAAAAGATTAATTGCATTCCGGAAACCGGGGGAAGTTTAGAACATGTTTAAAATTCGTTTTTGCCCGGGACGGACCCGTATGGGCAGACCAAAGGATGAAATTTAAGCATGTTCTTAGCTCGAAATGATAGAAAGGACAAAAGTAGAAATGTTCTCTAAGAATCCACCGAAATTCCGAAATTAAAGCGTGCTAAACCGCTACATTGTCAGTGAATTGCTGAATTTGGATGCCGGAGCACCCAATTGCCGGAATGTTGGAAAGTTCTCGATTACCGGAGGTTCCGGTTTAGCCCGGAATCACTTTATTCGCTTCATCGACAAACACTACGCTGGGTTCAAAAGCCCGGGCTTCGTCCTGAGACATCCATGCATAAGCGATGATAATAACGATATCCCCCACCTGACAACGGCGGGCAGCGGCACCGTTCAGACAGATAACTCCCGAACCCCGTTCCCCTTTTATGGTATAAGTTTCCAGGCGTTCGCCGTTGTTATTATTGACGATCTGCACGCGTTCGCCTTCGATGAGATTGGCTGCATCCAGCAGGTCTTCATCGATGGTGATGCTACCGACGTAATTCAGATCCGCCTGAGTGACGGTAGCTCTGTGTATCTTCGACTTAAATCTTTGTATCATCATAGCGCTGCAAAAATATAAAATTCTGAATGGTAGTCAATACAAATCCTGAAAAGGCCCCCGTTTGGGGTAAAGCACTTATGCAAACAAAATATTATTAGGATAGTTGAATCCCCCGGGGCAAAGTTCTGACGTGCAAAAGGGAAGATGGTCACTGAGCCGGTCCGCCGGCTGTGGCCAGTCATCCATTCGTACTGTATTCCCCGTTTTTAAAGCGTACCGAACCACTCTTTTCCGGACAACCGGTAGTGCGCTCATCCGCCTGGATATAGTACCTATAGTGCTCAAAGGCCGATAAAAAACTTATCTTTGCCGAAATTTTGCAGAAATTGTCCTCGTTTCGAGCCATAATTAACCCATGCTTACACAATTTCCCATACTGGAATCCATATTGTGGACCGTATTTACGATGGTCATTATCTGGCGTGCCAGTGATGGGTTCGAAACCGCTTCTGAATATATCGGCCGTAATTTAACAGACGGGGTCCGGGGGGCAACGATCAACGCCATTGCAAGTTCTATTCCCGAACTCTTTACCACTATCTTTTTCTTACTGCTACTGAAAGACGCCGATGGGTTTGCCGGCGGGGTCGGCACCACCGCCGGGAGCGCCATTTTTAACGGTATGATCATTCCGGCTCTGGTGATCATTGTCGTACTGCTCTTTGGCATTACCCGCTCTATTGAAGTCTCCCGCCGGGTGTTATTCCGGGACGGTATCGCGCTTATTCTGTGCGAACTGGTCCTTATCCTGGTCCTGAGCAGTTTTCGACTGGAATGGTGGCACGGTTTGTTGCTTATGGCTATGTACGGCGCCTATGTGCTCTACATGGTGCGCAGAATGCGACAGCGACAACGCAGCGCCGCTGTGCTAACGGATCAGGCTCCCGAGATCCCTGCACCCGATCCGGAACCAGTTGAAGCGGAAGACGAAGCGGCGGATACCTGGCTAAAAAAAATCCTGAAACTTGACCTGGAAGGCCTGGTTATCGGCAACCGGCCCATCAATAACCGGAATGCCTGGACCTTGCTGCTCTTATCAACGGCCGTCATCGCTGCGGCCTGTGCCATTCTGGTGTATGCCTGTGAATCTTTCGGTGAGGCGGTGGGCTTCCCGATCTACTTTGTAGCGGTCATTATTGCCGCCGCTGCTACCAGTGTGCCGGATACGATCATTTCCATGCGGGACGGCATGCGGGGCAACTACGATGATGCGATTTCTAATGCGCTGGGCAGTAATATTTTTGATATCTGTTTTGCACTGGGGCTTCCCCTCTTTATGTACACGGCCCTGTACGGCCCGATCGATCTGCCCAGCGGAAGTGAAGTAGGTGAATTGCGCCTGATCCTGCTGATCCTCACTATTGCCGCCCTGCTGATCTATATTATCGGTAAAAAAATGACCTTCCTGAAGGCCGCCCTGCTCATTAGCCTCTATCTGGCTTTCGTCACCTATATCATCAATAAAGGGATCGGTAGTCCCTGGGCCTTAGATATATCGGCCTGGGTACAGCAGGTGCTCAGCAATATTGAATCGCTATTCTAAAAGACCGGATTTAAATGGTTTCCTCTTATCCCGTCCTGGCCTTATGCTCCGGGAAGCGGCCGCTTATCCGCAAATAAACGTTTCCAGCCAATACGGATCGCCACCAGCAGGGCGATAAAGATCAGAATGACGTAATGGAAAGGGATGTAGGTGAAGGCGATGATCCGGGTACGATCAATAAACCACATAATGGCCAGCGTAGCGGTGATCATCATGATCAGGCCGGAAAGTTTATCGAAGCCGGGAATGTATTCCAAACGAACGTTGCGCCGGATGATCAGCAGCGTGGCGATCATGGAGATGACGGGAAGGATCTGGACAAAGACATCCGTCTGCATAATGCTTCGGCGCTCGAAAAGGAAAAAATAGATACTCAGCGTGACGGCGAATATGCCCGGTACACTTACCATATAGATCAAGGTCGAATACAGGTATTTCCAGGGTGAGATGTGTCCCTCGCCTCTCCCGAGCCAACCGGCCAAAAGGGCCGTAACCGGAATAATGGTGAAGTAAAAAATGATGTAGGAGGGGTTATCTGCAATCTTCTGGAAAAAATCCGCCAGGGTCATAGGAAGTGGTTTAGGGTAGTTGGTTGAGGTGTGAGGTGTCAGGGGCGAGTGGTCAGGAGGGAGGTGTCAGGGGTGAGGTGTCAGGTGCGAGCACTCAATCTCTGACCCCTGACTCCTGACACCTCACCCCTCGCACCTAATTACAAATCTAGCAACAACGACACCGGATCTTCCAGCAGCGCTTTTACCTTCACGAGGAAAGTAACGGAAGAGCTACCGTCAATCACCCGGTGGTCGTAGGATAAGGCCAGATACATCATCGGCCGGATCTGTACTTCGCCGTTCACGGCTACGGGGCGTTCCTGAATGGTGTGCATTCCGAGAATAGCCGATTGCGGTTCGTTCAGGATCGGAGTGCTGACCAGCGAGCCGAATACCCCACCGTTGGTAATGGTGAAAGTACCACCCTGCATCTCGTCCAGAGACAGATTGCCGTTGCGGGCCTTACCGGCCAGTTCTTTGATCTTATATTCGATCTCCGAGAAATTCATGGATTCTACGTTGCGCACCGGTGGTACCACCAGACCGGTAGGCGTAGAGATCGCGATGGAAATGTCTACATAATTATGGTAGATCAGTTCGTTGCCTTCGATCCGGGCGTTTACTTCGGGCATTTCCATCAACACTTTGGCGCAGGCCTTGGAGAAGAGGGACATGAAACCGAGCTTGATCCCGTATTTTTCTACGAACTTTTCCTGATATTTTTTGCGCAGCGCCATTACTTCCGTCAGGTCCACCTCATTGAAGGTGGTGAGCATGGCGGTTTGGTTTTTGGCGCGAACCAGCCGGTCGGCGATGGTCCGGCGCATTCGACTCATTTTCTTGCGCTCCTCATCGCGGCTGTAACTGGCCGTCGAAGTGCTGGGCGCAGGAGCGGATTTTGCACTTTTGGCCTCCGGCTGAGGCTTGGGTTCCGCTTTTTTATTAGCGGCCGCTTCTACAGCATCCGCTTTGGTGATGCGACCGTCCTTGCCCTGACCTTTTACCGATTCGGGCTGGATGTCGTTTTCTTTCAGGATCTTGGCTGCCGCCGGGGACGGATGTCCGCTGGCGTAGGTTTCCGCTTCCGCCGGTTGGGCACTGGGCGCCTCGGCTTTGGGTTCTTCCTTCGGTGCCTCGCTACTTTTTTCGGCAGCCGGGGAAGAAGAACCGCCGCCGTCTCCGGCGGTAACGCTGGTATCGATCTTGGCTACCAGAGCTCCGATCTCCAGATCGTCACCTTCGCTGGCAACGTAGATCAGCTTGCCGGCCGCTTCGGCCGGAAACTCAAGAGTAGCTTTATCCGATTCAAATTCACAAATTGCTTCGTCCATATTTACGAAGTCGCCGTCCTCTTTCAGCCATTGGGAAAGGGTCACTTCGTTGATGGATTCCCCAATGACGGGGACTTTCATTTCTACGATACTCATAAGTAAGATTTCAATTGCAGTGCAATAATCCGGTAAAAGCGTTAATTAAACAACATTGGTCGGAGTTTTCTTGTGGAAACTTCGGACTCCTTTAAAATATACAACTTCAAAAGGTATAGGATAGTTTTAACGGAGGGAATACCCGATCAATTTGCGGCGTATTTATACACCAGGATCGTTCCTTTGTCGCCTCTGCCTTCATTGGAGATGTACATGTTGCCGTTTTGGTCAAAGCACAGCCCTTCCGGTTGGGGATGTTCTTCCTTTTGTAGCTTCTGGATGTATACGACCTCGTTCTGACGGTTCATGACAATGATCATCTTGCCTTTGGAGGACAGCAGATACAGATCGCCGCTGATGGGGTGTACGGCCAGGGCTGACGGACTGAAATCGAGTTCGTCTTCATCGAAAAAGTCTTTTACCTTTTCCAGTCGCGTGATGGGTGGGTTTTTGTCCAGGTAATTGTGGACCGCACCGAGCGTAAGCATGTAGATTGGATCCTGAAGCAATTGTTTGTACTGCAGGCTGAAGCCGTAGATCCCCCGGGCTTCTTTCTGTCCGTCCGGATGTGCCTTGCAGGCCAGCAGTAACATCTGATTTTGCGAGTCGTATCCGAGGCCCTCTACATCGTTGTCTTTATTGAGATCGTAATTGAACTTTTCCGTCTCGAAATCCTCCTTATTGTGGTTCTTGATCCAGTAGACCGTGCCGGTGCTCTTGATGGCGTACGCGTCGGAACCTACCGCCTCGACCCCTTCGTAATCGCCGTCTTTCCAAAATTCCCTTTTCTCCAGGATCGCTCCGGTGGTTTTGTCCAGGTGGTACAAAATGCCGTCTTCATCCTGTACGGCCAGTAAATAGTTGCCGTCTCCCGAGATTCCGAGCCCGGAGATCTCCTCCAACTCATCATCGAGTTCAAAAATCTGATCGGGAGAATCGAATTGGTAGGGGAACAATTGCGCGGTGCTGGTGAAAAAACAGCCGAAAAATATACCTGCTATTAAAACAATGCTTCCTAAAAATTTCATACTAAATGGTTAATGTTGGTACTGTTGCTATAAATCAATATGGGATAACCGATCGCATAAAACCGGAAAATTACAGCATCCCCCTACTCCTGCAGGGGATCGATAATTTTGTTGTTCAAATTTCCTGCGGCGTTTACAGAATACTTCAACAACAATTGAATACTACAAAAATCGCTCCACGATCCCGGGGAGGGGGCTGGGTGCAAGCTCAGATCTTATTTGTTCGATTACATTCTACGGTATAATATAACTAAAAAATTACAGACATATTTTGTTCAACACCGGAGATAAAGGGAGTCAGTAGCCAGTCCGGAAATTTTATGCTGACTACTGACCCCACGACTGGTTTTATGTTTTCTTGCGCAACACGATCTGTTCGCCCTGTTTTTCCATTACCAGGTCGATGAACTTTTTCAGGCCGGAATATTCCTCCGACTGAAAATGGATCTGATTGAGTTTCAAATTGCAATTCATATAGATATCCTGCCCGACCACTTTGGTGGAGATCTCAAAGCTGCCTCCGCTATCGGGCAGTACCATCCGGATGTCTTCCGGGAGTTCCTCTACGTCGTAACCGTCCGGCATCTTCAGGTTGATCACATAACGCTCATCAATGGTATAGGGCACATCGACCGGGTAGGTGCGCTTTTCCTGTTTGAAGGGATTTTCATCGAAAGCCGGGAAAATAACCGGACTGAAGTAAATGAAATCATTATTGACCATCGCGGCCCCCGGGATCCGGCAGTGGAATTTCAGATTGAGCGGCGCTTCGGGATCTTCGAGGCCGGAATAGTCGGCCGCTGTGATCTCAATATCCGGATAGCGGTCCCGCAGGCTGCCTTTTTCCTCTTCGCCTTCATCGGCCCCGGAAGAGCCGGCAACGGCCGTCTGATCCTGACTTTCCTCTTCCAGATCGATGCGGGTATCAACGGCTGCGTAGCCCTTATAGCGGGATTGTACCTCCCCGTCCAGTTCACCGGTTTCCGACAGTTGGGCGTTGATCATCATAATACTTTCGCGCTGAGGTACCGGCAGCTGTATCCACTGCGGTTTTTCGGTGCTCAGCAGCCAGGCTTTGTTATTAAAGCTACTGATGCGGGATAAACCGATGGGACGATGTTTACTGCCGATATCTACTATCTGGAGCTGTTCACCGTAACGGACCAGGGCCATGAGGTGATTGAACTGATCAATGATGGGATACAGGTCGACCATTCGGCCGTGGGAACGCGTGCTGACCATGATCGGGTAGACTTCGATACCCATCTTTTGGGCCAGACCGATAAACATCAGATTGAGCTCACCGGAAGTGGCGGTTTTCTTTTCGAAGCATTTATCCAGTTTATCGGTAGCGGAAAAGGTGTAGCGACCGTCCCATTCCATTTCGGTAGCCAGGAAGTTGTAGATGATCCGAACCTTTTCGTCATTATCATCTACCCCGGAAACCTGTGGGCTGACGGCCTTCCAGAGATCTTTAAAATTCCGGTCTTTGCTGATCTGTTCCCCGACACTTTCGTATTCCATCAGCTTTTGGGCCAGAGCCGGCCAGGTGCTCATGTGGGGTTTGTAGCCCTGACCGGGCCAGTTGGTACCTTTGAGTTGAAACCGCACGCGGGAATAATAGTCGTCCATGGTGGTGATGAACCCTTCTTCCTTCAGGGCCGGTACATGCTCGGCCGCGTAACGGCTAACGTATACTTTGGTTTTGGCGCGACTGGATCCCGTATAGACACTGGAGCCTCCCATAGTGATGGATTGTTCCTGGCTATCGGTCTCGTGAATATCGGCCGGTTGGCCCTGGGTGATCGCTACGTAGTCAAACCATTCCGGTACTTCCAGACGGTATTCACTCCAGATGGTCGGGATGTTTTCCTGGAAATACCATTCCCGCAGTTCGTTGAAGAATTCCGATTCCAGAATATAGCGGTATTCCAGGACGGCACCTTCGCTCAGGTTGCCGGCGGAGAACTTCATCAATGACCAGTTGTCACTGACCTTTTCCTCAAAAATGTCCGAATTTTTTACGTTGTATTCGCTACCGTCGGGGCTGAATACTTTCACCTGCAGATTACGGATATTTTCGGCGTTGTGGTAAAACGGGATGGAGACATCTCCCTCGTCAAAACCGGATCTTTTCAGGATCTTGATCCGCTTGTGTTGACGAAAGTCGTAACGGATATCTCCTTTCATAAAGTTGAATTGCAGCTCACCGTAATTGCAGAGTACGACGGCACTGGCGGAAGTGTCGGGCTCATAGACGGTCATGGCCAGATCCTCGTCGGGGATTTTTCCCCATTTGATGGGATCTTTCTGAGCATTGGATGGAATAGCAAAGAGCAGGGCCAGCATCAGCGAGATGCTTTGCAAAGAGAAAACGCGCATGTTAGATTAGTTTATTGATAAAATAAAAATTGGTAACCGGGCATCAGAAAACCGGTTTACTTAGAGTGTGTTTGGGATTTATTAATCGGACCACAAACGCCACTTTTTCGTTTATACTTCAGCTATTTTTCAGTCCGTACCCTCTGGGTATGCACTTCAAAATAAGCTTCGTCTAAACAAAAAATTGACTGTTTTCGTCACAAAGAAAAAATCCCAAACACACTCTTATTGATTCTTTTTAAGCACGACTTTGGCGTGCACTTGTTGTAAATAATGGCTAAACAGCTGCTTTAAATGTGGGTAGAGTGCCGGTTCTATAAAATCGCTACGCATTGTGAACCGGCAGTCAAGCAGGATCTTTTTACCTTCCTGCTTACATTCATAAGTTATTTCGCCCTGGTGATCGGGCAGACTGTAATTGGTGCTCTTCGGTAGTTCGACGACTTCGTAGTTGGGTGGCAAATCCAGCGTGATCTGCCACTCTTCCTCAAATGGATACGGGAAGTCCACGGGGAAGTTACGATTCTTTTGCTTAAACGGATTTTCGGAAAAATTCGCGTAGACGACCAGCGGCAAATATAAAAAATTGCCAAAGGACTGACCGGCGTCCGGAATGTAGAAAGACAGCTGTTGCTCAAATGCGGCATCCAGATCAGTTGCATTTAAGAACTGAACGGAATCCAGCATGGCTTCCGGATGCAGGCGCTGCAGGCGTTGACTCCAATAATGCCCTTTGGGTGCCTGGCGGTGCAATTTGCGTTCCAACAGTGCCGAATAACTGCTGTATCGGGCCTGCATCCGGCCGTGCAGGGCGCCGGAAGCATCAAGTTGTAATTCAACCGTATAGCGATCACGGCAGGGAGGAACCTCCAGGTTGATCCACTGCGGCCATTCTGGATTGACCACCCAGGCCTTCTTGTTGAGCGTCTGTAGCCCCGGCATTCCCGGTGGCCGGAGCGGATCGGTGGGATCCAGCAACCAGGTCCGTCCCCCGATGCTTACCAACACCATAACGTAATTGAACTGATCCATCAGCGGGTACTGCTGGGTCATCCGGCCGTGTTGCCGGGTGGAGGTAAGCACGGGGTGAGCTACAATATTCTGAGCGTGCAGCAGGGCGAGCAGCATAAAGTTAAGTTCAGCAGTGCTGGCTTTCCCGGTTTGGAAAGCGTCGTAGAGTTCCCGTTCGGGTTGTACGCCATTGAGCCCGTTCCAGTGGATCCGTGTTACAAGGAATTGGTAGATCTGACGCATTCGCCGTTCCGGATCGGTGGCCAGGTCCAAGTTGTTAAGGAGTATACGATTGAGCTTGCGGTAAGATTTTTTGGCCAGGTACAGGCCGCCGAAGAACGGGCTGTCGATCAGGTCGTGAGCTGCCTGTTCCCAGGTCGGCAGAAATGCTTTGGGGAAATCTCCCGGCTGGATGATCTCACTCAGTTGCAGCCGGAGCCGGACGCGGTAATCATCGATAGTGGTCATGTAGGCTTCCTCGCGGATGGCCGGCGCATTTTCCATGAGGTAGAACTGGTCCGAAAACAAAAAGCGCGTCTTGCCGCTGACCAGGTGGATCTCATTTTTTGTTTTTTCCTTCAGTTCCATATACTCCGCCCCTTCGAACAGGGTGGCAAAAGAAAGGTAAGACGAATTGTGCAGGCTTAGCTGACTGAAACGCGTTGGGATGGAGTGCTGAAAATACCAGGTCCGGGGCTGAACTACATTATTGGAGCGGAGGCTGTAGCGGTATTCCAGGATGGCTCCTTCCTGAAGCTGGGGGAAAGTGAAATTCACGTGGGTCCAGTGGGCATCGCGTTTTTCGAAATAAAAATCTTTGCGGGAAAGGCTGTGTACGCGGCCGTCCGGAGTGATGGTCTGGGCATCGATGGAAATGATCCATTCGGAATCATTGAAATGATAATAGGGAATACTGACGCTGGCCAGTTCGGCAACGGGTTTTTTATCGAGCAACTTGATCCGCTTGTGTACGTTGAGCTGGTAATCGTGTTCTTTGCTTTCATTGCGAAAAAAGAACTGCCCGATCTCTCCGAGGATAACGGCGCCGGCCTCCGGATCTTCAGCGTAGACCTCCATAATGCGGTCTACCGGGGGAATGGTTCCCCATTCCATTTTGTAAGATTGGGCAACCGGTATTTGGCATATTGAAAAAATAAAAAAGAGTGTGTAAAAAAATTTCATAAAGAAATGATTGGTTCACCGACTCTAATATAAGGCCAATGCATTCTCCGCTAATGCATAACGTATAAGTTCCTTATATTTGCGATCCGAATTTTTATTTATTCACGCAAGTCGGCAGTTTGTCGGTTGTTGGCTGATCAGTGGGACAGGCATCGGTTCGAAACGGGCCGCAGGCTGGGAAAAGGGAGAAATCTACCGCACCCCGCACAACTGATCCCGCCCGACGGAAAACTGGCGCTTGAATTACGCATTGAAGTTTGACAAAGTTGATGGAAGACTGGCAGGAGGATTTTGAATGGCTGCGCATTCGCCACATGGTGAAGGACCGGTTTGGAAAGGCAAGCCTTCCGGATCTGAATGCGATCCTTTTCCTGATCGGTATTCAGGAGCTGGGGCGTTGGCAGGAGGCTTTTACCAAAGAGGAAAAGCAGGACCTGATGCACATCGCGGTTTGCCGCTTACTGAGTTACGAGGGATACTACGAATTTGTGGGAAGGGATGACGATGGCTGGCCGCACTGGCGTACCCTGAAACCGTTTGCCACGAAAGGCCTCAAGGCGCAGGAAGGAATTCTCAAGGAAAACATTATCCGATATTTTAAAGAACTGGAAGCAGAGTAACACTAATCAAAAAGAGTACCATATGAGAAATATCTGGCTCGGAATAGGCCTTTTGTTGATGTTGGGTTTTTCTTCTTGTCAGAAGGATGAATTTACCCACGCTGAGATCATGACGGATTTTGGCAATATCGAAGTGATCCTGTACAATAGTACGCCGAAGCACCGCGATAATTTCATCAAGCTGGCCAATGAAGGCTATTATGATGACCTGTTGTTCCACCGGGTGGTGAACGGTTTTATGATCCAGGGCGGCGATCCTGATTCAAAAAATGCCGCTCCCGGACAATCACTGGGCCGGGGTGGCCCCGGTTATCAGATCGACGCTGAGATCGGTGCGCCTCACTTCAGAGGAGCCCTGGCCGCCGCCCGTGACGGCAACCCGCTGAAAAAATCCTCGGGCTCTCAGTTCTACATCGTGCAGGGAAGACCGGTAACGGAGGAAGCGCTGACCCAGATGGAAAATCAGAAGAGTCTCAAATACAGTCCGGAACAACGGCAGGTATACGTGAACGATGGCGGTTCTCCCTTCCTCGATGGCGATTACACCGTTTTTGGAGAAGTGGTGAGCGGTATGGAAGTGATCGATAAGATCGCCGAATTGAATACGGATTCCAACAATCGCCCTACCGAAGACGTTCGGATGAAAGTACGCATTCTCGAATAATCTAATTTGCAGTTCATGATAAACGAACAATGGTCCGGGTCGGTAGCAGGGAGTCGGTTTTTTAAAATGCTGGCCTATCTTTTGCTGGTTGTACTGGTGGTAGGATGTTCCCGCCCGGTAGCGCAGTTTACTTACAGTGGTGAAGCTAAGGCGCCGGCAAACATCCAGTTTGAAAACCAGTCGGAAAAAGCAGACAGCTACGAATGGGATTTCGGCGACGGAAAGACCTCCGAGGAAGCAGCTCCTACCCACCGGTTCCGCAAATCGGGCATTTACGATGTACAACTTCGCGCCTTTCGCGAGGGCAAAAGCCGGGTGACCCGGCAGCAGGTCGTGATCGCGCCGCCGGACCGTTGTCTGGTGGAGGTCGAAACGCCTTACGGCAATATGCTGGTTGAGTTGTTCAGCGCAACGCCCCAGCACCAGGATAATTTCACCAAGCTGGTGGAAGATAATTTTTTCGACAGCTTGCTGTTCCACCGGGTGATCCAGGAATTTATGATCCAGGGTGGCGATCCTAACTCCAAAGGAGCCGGAGCAAACCAGATGTTGGGGAGCGGCGGCCCGGGTTATACCATTCCGGCCGAATTCGTAGATTCACTGATCCATATTAAAGGCGCACTGTCCGCAGCGCGTACGGGAGATCAGGTCAATCCGGAGAAACGTTCTTCCGGATCTCAGTTCTATATCGTACAGGGTAAAACCTATACGGACCGGGAACTGGACATCATCGAATCCCGGAAAAATATGCGATATACCAGTGCACAGCGAGAACTGTATAAAACCGTTGGGGGGACACCCTTCCTGGATCGCGATTACACGGTATTCGGACAAGTGATAGAAGGATTGGAAGTAATCGACGCCATCGCCGCGCAGCCCACCGACGGGCGTGACCGGCCCCGGGAAAATGTGTGGATGAAAATGACCTTTATCAAATAAATTATGGGTAAGAACAAGTACGTACTTGGAATTGACGTAGGGGGTTCTGGGATCAAAGGAGCGCCGGTTGATATCAAAAAAGGAAAACTACTGAGTGAGCGGCTGCGTATCGACACGCCTCAGCCGGCAACACCGAAAGCGGTCGCCAAGACGTTTGCCGAACTGGTAAAGATGCACGATTGGAATGGTCCGATCGGTTGTGGATTCCCGGCGATCGTTCGCCACGGGGTAGCCCATTCGGCGGCCAATATCGATAAGAAATGGATTGGCACGGATGTGGAAAAATTATTTTCCAAAGCCAGCGGCTGTCCGGTTAAGGTAATGAACGATGCGGATGCGGCCGGTTTGGCGGCAGTCCGTTACGGCGCCGGCAAAAAGGTAGACGGTACCGTGCTGATGCTCACGATCGGCACCGGTATTGGATCGGCCCTTTTTATCGACGGGAAATTAGTGCCCAATACTGAATTCGGCCATTTGTTCTTCAAGGGAATGATCGCCGAGCACTACGCCGCCAATTCCGTGCGTAAAAATCTCGAACTCTCCTGGGAAGAATGGGGAAAGAGATTCAATGAGTACTTGCTCCATATCGATCGCATCCTGTCTCCGGACATGGTGATCCTGAGCGGTGGAGCCAGTAAACGTTTCGACGAATACCGGCATACCATCACTTCCGAAACCAAGATCATTCCATCGGCAATGCTGAATAATGCCGGTACGGTAGGCGCGGCAATTTACGCCTGGGAGAATCTGTAAGGGACGGAAGTCAGTTCAATAAAAAAAGGAGTTCATCCCGAATTTCGGAGTAGTCTGAAATTCGGAATGAACTCCTTTTTTTATGGATGCTGCGGATCTCTTACAGGTCCAGCTCCACGCTGTAATCACCGATTGTCAGTAAGGCTTTGTCATCACAACCGCCGTCCCCGAAATCGATCGAACCGGTGACTGCCGGATTGCTGATATCCAGCGCAAAGAAACCACTGACCGGCCAGACGCAGGTGATCGGGTTCTTAATGGCGTTCGGCGTGGAAATATTCACTACCACGCCTTCGCTGGTGGTCAGTACGGCATCACGGGTCGTACTCCAGACGTCATCGAGAATGCCGCTCAGTCCGTCGGTGAAAAAGTTAGTGTCCCCACCCTGGGTCTTTTTGGTCATCGTGCTGGCCTGATAGGCAAAGCTTTTACCGGCCGCCGTAGTGATCTGACCGTCAATAGTGGAGGAGAAGGTGAAGAAACCATCGTTGTCCTTGCCCTCATTTTTGATCTCATACGCTCCGGAAACAGCATTTCCGTTGTGTACAAAATCCGTGAAACTCAAACTGATCGACGTACCCGGACTGAGGAGCAGTCCATTGAAAACGGCAGTGATCTTTCCGGCCATCAGCGGGAAATCTCCATCGGCGCAACCCGCGCCGAAATCGAGCTCAAAGGTAGCGGGGAAAACGCCGTTGCCGGCCAGGTTCAGGTTCGTCTGCGGACAGTTGCCCCGGGTATCGAGATCGCCTTCCTCGTTTTTAAACCCGTTCAGGTCGCCCTGCTGACCGGCTTCCCGGTTAACGACCTGAAAGACATGTTCAAAGGTCGTTTCCGCCATCATATATTCTTCCGCAGCTTTTTCGGCGGCCATACGATCTTCTTCGGAAACGGATTTTTCTTTAGAGCAGGCCGTGGCAAAGGCAAGCAATGCCAGGCAGGGCAGCAGATACTTTTTAGTGATCATGTTGATTAGTTTAAAGGGGATGAACCGGCCGCGCCTCCCGGGCGTCAGGCCATCAAATTAAAATTGCAAACTCATTGTTAATACAGGGATAAAAACGAGTAGGCAGGGGGAGAGATTATTAAGCGGGAAAAGATTTCCCGGTTTTTAACACTTACCGGCGGGAAGGAACGGTCGGCTTAAGAGTGTTCCGGAGGGGCTGTTTCAAGGACCCCATCCGATTCTTTTTTACTGTACATCACTGCTTTTCTGGGTGGCAACCAATTGGTCAATAATCTTGTCGCAGGCAGCATCCAACATGTTATAAACCTGTTCGAATCCGTCGTCATTCCAATAGGGATCGGGTACATCCGTACCATTGCCGGGCTGGGCCAGTTCCATGATGAGGTGGACTTTCTCGTTGTGCGCTTTCTGGGTGCTCAGATTTTGAATGTTGCGGAAATTACTGCGGTCCATGGCCAGGATGATGTCAAAATCATTAAGATCGTCGTAGCTAAACTGGCGGGCTCTTTGCTTGCTGATATCAATGCCGTATTTACGGGCAACGGCAATGGAGCGGGTATCCGGTTTTTCGCCGATGTGCCAGCTACCGGTACCGGCGGAATCAACCGTCCAGTCGAGTCCGCGTTCCTGTAGCTTTTCCTTCATGATCCCTTCTGCGAGGGGGGAACGACAAATATTTCCAAGGCAAACCATCAAAATTTTCATCAAGCGAATATTTTTTCTTCTAGAGAGAACGCAGTCCGTGGCGATGTGTTGTAGGGAGCCGGTTTCTATCTAAACGGATGAGCCCGGCAAATTGCGTCCTCCGCCCGCACATTCGTGGCCCAAAGTACCTAATTAGCGGAAACTCCAGACCGGGTAAGCTTCCCCGGCCGCAAAATGATCTTTTCCTCGGGGCAGCATCAAAAATGCATCGGCATCCACGAGGTTGGCCAGGTCTCCCGATCCGTGTCCTTCCACGGGATCGGCCAGCAGGTTGCCGTCGGCCGCACTGCGGAGTTTAACCTGGATGAAGTAGTTTAAGTCCGGTCGGAAACTAACTTCCCGGCTCAGTTGGGCCCGGGGTTTTTCTTCACTGATCCCAAGGCTGGTCTCCAGCCATTCACCGAAATACACCCGGGTACAGGCAAGGGAAGAAACCGGATTGCCCGGAAGGGCAAACACGACCGTACCTCCGGGAATATGGCCGAACCAAAACGGCTTACCCGGGCGCTGGGCTACCCGGTGAAAGAGGCGTTTAACCCCCATGGCGTCCAGTGCATCCGGAATGTAATCAAATTTGCCCTTGGAAACACCTCCACTGAGGAGCAGTACATCGTAATTCGGAAGCTGCTCCTGCAGTACCTTTTTAATCGTGGCCGGATCGTCGGGCATATGCATGATCTGCGCACGGATGCCCCAACGCTGCAAAAGTGCCTGAATACTGAATACATTCGACTGGCGGATCTGGTGGGGGAGGGGTTTTTCCTCCACCGCGACCAGCTCGTCGCCACTCGAAAGGATCAGAGCGGTGATCGGGCGGGTGACGGGCAGAGATGCACGCCCCACAGTAGCGGCCACGCCGATCTCTCCGGGAGCGATCTTCCGGCCGGCCGGGACGATAACATCTCCCCGCTGGCGATCCTCTCCCCGCCGATGAATGTTTTGACCTTTTTTGATCTTATCGATGGTCAGATGAGCTTCCTGGTCCCGGATCTCCAGGTCTTCGTAGCGAACGACCGTGTCGGTACCGGCGGGCAACATGGCCCCGGTCATGATCTCGATGCAGTGCCCCTGCCGGGTTAATTCCTGCTGGGGCGCTCCGGCGGCGCCTACACCCGCGATCGGAAAACTACGTTTCCCGGCCGCAAAATCTGCAAAGGAGAGGGCAATCCCGTCCATGGTTACCCGGTCAAAAGGGGGGAAGTCCCGGTCCGCGCGTAAAGGTTCCCGGAGTATCTTTTGATTGGCTTCGGCCAACGGCACTTCCACCGCGGGCAACTCAATGGCTTGTTGCCGGACAATTTTTAATGCTTCTTCAACGGAGATCATATCTATTTTTTCATTTCGGCTTCCTTCGGAAAGATCGCCTGGAAACAATCTACCTGGGACAGGCCGTTTTCGTTTTTGTGTGCTCTTAAACCGTAGTACTGATCCAAAAAGGCATCACTGCCGGACCAGATCGTTTGCAAAATTCCCCGGAAACGATCCTTCATAACCGGAGTGGCCGATTCCCGAAAGCGGTACATATCCGCCATTTGGACCTTGGCTACTTCCGGGTTCCGCCAGGGGCAGGTAACCACCGGAAGACCTTTCATGGCGAAATATACGGCGGCTTGGTCGGGCCTTTCGTAATGCCAATCACAGATCAGGACATCTTTGGGGATCAGGTCGACCGCCCGGTGTGTATTGTTGTAACTGCCTTCCCAGAGACCGATACCGGTGGTTTTACCGTCGATCAGTCGGTCACCCCAGATCCAGAGTTGCCGGTCCTGTTGGTGCAGGTGATTACGGATCCGGGTAACTTCTCCGGCAAAGAGCTCTGCTTTATCCCGGCCATTGCAGCGTGGGCACTGCTCGTGGCCGATGTAGAAAACTTCATCCATACCCGCGTGGAAGGCGTCGCTCTGGAATACTTCACAGATCTCATCGACAATATCGAATACTACTTCGTGAACATCGGGGTGGAGCGGACAGTAACTTTTGCAGTAAAGTCCATCTTCGTTGGGCCATTCGTAGTTCTCGGGGAGTTCAACTTCGGGCGTCTCGTCAAATTCCGGATACTCCTGCAGGAGTTTGCCCAGGCTGCCGTGCCAGGATTGATGCCCTAATAAATTGACCTGCGGTACCATGCTAATACCGTGCTCCCGGCAGGCCTCCAGCATACTGGTCACATCCGCTTTGGATAAGCCGTTCGGATTCGCCAGTTCCGGTCGACTGGTATACTGGTAATTGTAATCGATCCGCAGGATCAGGGTATTGATCCCTCGCGGCGCCAGTTCTTCCCGGATGAATTTTACAAAGCGTTCCACCCCGTCCGCCCCGGGAGCGCCGATACAGAAACCGCGCAGGGGAAGGCTGTCCTGGGTGGTGGGCTGAGCCTGAATTAACGTAAGGATAAAAAGATGGAAAAGCAGAGTGAGTGGGTATCTCTTCATTGTCAATAGTGTAAACGGGTTTTATTGGAAGCGATCAGCTTCTCAGGTTTAATTGGATCGTGTGGATAAGCGGTCGGTTAAAAAAGACTTCCCTGACGGGCGAAACTTCTTGGATTTTCCAGTTCGAGTAGCCGGCGTTTCATGTCCAGGCCGTAAAAGTAGCCCTGGAGATCGCCGTTTTTGGCAATAACGCGGTGGCAGGGGACGATGATGGCCACGGGGTTTCTCCGATTGGCCTGGCCGACCGCCCGGATGGATTTGGGATCACCCAGTTTTTCGGCGATCTTCAGATAGGAGGTCGTGTGGCCGTAGGGGATCTCCAAAAGCGCACTCCAGACGGCCTTGTGGAAATCAGTGGCGCCCTCCCAATCCAGTTTCAGATCAAAGTCCTGCCGCTGCCCTTTGAAATATTCATCCAGCTGGACGACGCAATCCTTCAGGACCGGAGCAATGGGCCCGGCCGGACAGGGCTTGGTATCCACCAGTTGTACTTTGCGAATACCCTTGGTACTGCCCTGAATACAGAAGCAACCGAATGGAGAAAGATAATGAGCAGTGGCTAGCATAATGCTCTTGATTTTACAGTCCCTAAAGTACAGTTATTGGCTTAAAAGAACAAGACTCTTTCCCATTTCCGTGCATCCCAATCTGAGTTAAATTGTTATAAATAACACAGTCTGGCATCTAGGAGAAGTATTCTCCGTTACGGACCCGGTAAATTCGACGGGATCTCGAGGTAGCCCGGCCTGCTTACATTCAAATAATTCAATCCGACATGCGCGTATTGCTTTCTGTTCGTTTTTGGCTGCTATGGCTGGGCAGCCTGAACTTTTTTTCCGCTTCTGCCCAATTTGCTGAGCCGCTGACCTTCGGAGGAGCAGCCAATGAGAACGGCTACCATTTGCTCAGTGACGGAGCGGGTGGCTTCTTTGTGGCCGGTACTACCGACGGCGCTTTCACTCCCGCGGGAACACCGCTGCCGGTGTACGGACAGGAAGATTTTTTCCTGGGCCGCCTGGACGCTGAGGGGAACTGGCTGTGGGCCCGGAGCGGAGGCAGCTTTCTGAACGACGAGATCCGCGTAATGCGATCTATGCCGGACGGCGGATTATTGCTGGCGGGTACTTTCTGGCTGGACTTCACCTACGATGAATTTGAACTCAGCACATCGGATAACATCCGAGGCGCTTTTATCCTGCGCACCGATGCACTGGGTAACGAACAGTGGGGAAAAGTGATCAACGGGGCCAACCTGCGGGAGATCGAGGATGTAAAGATCGGGCCGGAAGGCCAGATCTATCTGACCGGATATTTTGCCGAAACGTTGCAGTTCGATACGCTGGAACTGGAAGCCCGGGGCGATAACGATGCCTTCCTGCTGAAACTCAGCCCGGACGGCGAATTGGAAAGCTGGCAGCAACTGGGATATAAGGGAACTACCCGCGGGCAAACACTCGCTCTCCACCCGGACGGCGGCTATTACTGGGGCGGAGTGTACGACGATACCTTGCGGGTGGATACCGCGGAGTTGTACGCCAACACTTTCGACCGCGATGTATTTGTCGGACGCTTTGACGGTGATGGCAACGCACTTTGGGCCAAACGGGCCGGAGGCGTGTTCGAAGAGGAACTCATTGCCATGGAAACGGATGAAGACGGCAATGTGGTAGCCACGGGCTTTCTGATCGGCGTCATGACGCTCTCCGAAACGCTGTCCGTTCAGAGTCGGAACGGGAATCCGGATATTTTCCTCTTTCAGTACGATGAAACCGGTGCCCCGCTCTGGGCCCGCGCCATTGGCGGAAACCTCATCGATCTTCCAACTGATCTGAATTTGCAGGAGGATGTCCTTTATCTCAGCGGTACCTATCAGGGCAGCATCGCCTGGGATGACCTTTCGACACCAACTACCGGTGGCGTGAATGGCTTCGTGGCTGCTTTTGACCCGGCATCCGGGAACAGTCAGTGGCTGGCGCCGGTGACTACCGAGGAATTTGTTTTCGTGGAAGCGCTGGCCGTGGACTCCGAGCTGGGATTATTCGCAATCGGTAGCTTTACCGGTACGGCCCGTCTGGGAAGTTTTACCGTGACGAACCCGGGAGATTACGATGTATTTCTGACAGCGGTAGATCCAGGCCTGACCTCCGTTTTCTCTCCGGAAGCTTTTCCCGAATTGAAATTGTTCCCCAATCCCGCCCGGGACAGGATCTATCTGGAAAACCGGGAAAACCCGATCGTAAGGCTGCAGATCTACGATGCCGCCGGACGCAAAAGGTGGGAGCGCCATGGCCAATTACTGTCCCAGCCACTGAACGTCTCCACGCTGGAGCCGGGACTATACTGGCTGGTCATCCACCTGGAGGAAAAGTTCGTAACTAAATCCTTTACGATTGTACGATGAGCGTTTTTTTGATCGGACCAATGAGATTTGAGAATAAGCATGACGCTTCGGTTCTTTTTCGGATTACCTTTGAGGCGGTAAGGCGCTAAGCAAACTTCAGCATTGGTCGAGTAGTAAAACTATTCGCCGCCTCAATCGTTGCTTAGAGATATTTCCGTTATAAGCGGTACCGGTCGGGCCGGCATCCCACGCATCGTACGTGGGGGAGCTTTCAAGCTTTCCGCTGCTGAACACTCACTTTTACTATGTCTACTTTTTCTACACCGGCGGGCCCTGCTGCTCCTAAAAAAGAGGTGGATGTCAACGCCATTCCCCTGTATAGTTGGTTTTTGCTTTTGTTTTTGAGTTTGATGTGGGGATCGTCTTACATTCTGATCAAAAAAGCGCTGGGCATCTTCACACCCATGCAGGTGGGCGCTTTGCGACTGAGTATTTCCGGTCTGGCTTTCCTACCTTATTTCCTGCTGAAGTGGCGGCGGGTCGACTGGAGTAAGTTCAGGTGGTTGCTGCTGGTCGGGATCACCGGTACCGGCCTGCCCTCGATCTTATTTCCCCTGGCCCAAACCCATATCAGTAGTTCGGTGAGTGGTATTCTCAACTCGATGACTCCTTTATTTACGATGCTTATCGGCATCCTGGCGTTTAAGGCGCCGATGATCTGGGCGAAAGCCGTTGGGGTCTTGCTGGGACTGCTGGGAGCGGTTTTGCTGATCCTGGGTGGCTCGGAAGGAGAATTTGGCGGGAATTTCGGTTACGGACTATTCATTGTCCTGGCCACGCTCTGCTACGCAACCAGTACCAATACGGTAGCGTTCAAATTAAAAGGCATCAGTTCACTGGTGATCAGCGGCGTTTCTTTTACCATTGTGGGTATCCCGGCCATCATTCTGGCTTTATCTCTGGGAATTCCGGAAGTAATCGCAACCCATCCGGAAGCCTGGACGGGACTGGGTTACATTACCATTCTGGCTTTGGGAAGCACGGTGCTGGCCTCTGTCCTGTTCTTTCACCTCATCCAGATCATGGGGCCCATACCTTCTTCCATGGTGAGTTACATCGTACCGATTGTTGCTTTACTCTGGGGATTTGTCGACGGAGAATTCATCGGCCTTATCCACTTTATGGGAATGGCGATGATCTTTATCGGCGTGTATCTGAGTCGGCGCCGCTGATCCGGGTGCAAGACCGCCAAGCGAGCCTTAATGCCTACATCTTGTATTCTATATCCTTTTTCACGACCTGCTCTTCGGGTGCACTTGTCTCCGGGGCTGCCATATCCCGGCTGCGCACCGTACGTTCTATCGTTTCCATAGAGATCGGGATCTCGTCCGGCTGCGGAATGATCGGCAGGAAAAGGCGCGTACCTTCATCGAAGTACCGGATGAGCTCATCGGGCGTGATGACCCGGGCGTTGGGTTTGGTCCGGTCATCCAGTCGGCGCAGTCCCAGTACATCCGCTCCGATATACTGTCCGAGTTGGTAGTAGGATTCCCACTGGATGGGATCAAAAAACTGATCCGAGGTGGGTTCGTGCGGAAACAGGGGATGGTAGATCTTATATTTATAGGTGCCGTATTTCAAAAAATCCTTCTTGGGGATCTCCGGACGTCCTTCCGGGGCGGTAACGGTGGATTTGATATAGACCAGCGTGCCCACCTTTTTGTTCTCGTAGTGTTCGATTACCTCTTCACCGTCCTTTTCTATTTTATCCCACAACTGATAAAGATCAGCAATGGCGTAGCGCTGGCGCGAATAGCCGTGGGAAGGGTGGGGGCGCATGACTTCTTCGGGGATCTGATCCTCCCGAAAGCGGATGTCAACCCCGAGTTCATTGCGGGCCCGGATGGTGAGGTTCTCCAGATCCGCAAAGGTGAAATTGGGGTCGGCACCGGCATCAATAGCCAGGATCAACCGGCATTTCCGGCGCAGCAATTCCATCACCGCCAGATTCTCGATGTGGCCACCGTCGGAAATATTAACCATGGTTTTATCCGTACCGATCCGGGAGAACAGTTCGTAAAAGAAATAAAATGGCCAGAATACCAGCGGGTAGGAGGTTTTTAGTCGACTGGGATTCAAGGTCCAGTAGCCGAGCCGCAGGTTCAGTACCGTGGTGAGGATGCTCAGGATCCGGTTGGAATAGATCCCCATTCCGGGGTTGACCGCGGCGGCGGAGATCGTTACCGCAGCGGGCAGTGTCATGGTATCGTAACCGAAGTGATCGGAAGTCCTGACATAGCCCGTTAGTTTGGCTCCCGAATACATTGGAGACAGCAGGAAGTAATCACTGGCTTTGGTACCCTGGAAATTCGGATCGGAAGAGGACTGCAGGTTCAGGCAGGTATTGATGAGCGGATAGGGAGCCAGATAATCAGCCCGCTCTTCGCTCGTGGTATCGGACAGATCTTTGAGTAATACGTTTTGGTGGGTACCCGAGAATTTCAGAAAAGCATCCGAAAGCTGCTTTCGGTAGAAGCGGTGGAAACTGGATGCATTGGGGTTGGCAAAAAAGCCGAGTATGATCAATAAAACGCCCAGTACCAGCTTGGGGAGGAACAGCGGGATATTGGGGATCTGGATCTGCTTAAGCCCCAAAAAGACCACAATGGCGATGCACAGTAACGCCAGTCCCACGGCGATCGATTCCACCACATTAAAATAGGCCGAAACACTCAGGTTGAAATTCAGGACGATATTGAAAACGTAGTGAACAACAAAAATAACACCCAGCACGATCCCGCCCCAGTAAAACAGGGTATCCAGGCGCTCGTCGATGATGACGGGGTCGAAACCCAGCGCGGGCCGGATGAAGGCATACAGTCCCAGGGTGAGCGCCACCAGGATGCCCGGGCTGATCCAGCTCATGATCAGGCTGATCAGAAAACTAACTACCAGCACGAATTGATTCCAGATCTTGAGCCAGCCGGTACCGGGGAAGAGGTATTCGCCGCGCGTGCGCATGTAGGAGATGTGATCATCGCTGAACAGGTGTTCGTAGCCTCCGGTTTGCTTCAGCGTAGCCTGGATGTAAGCGCCCGTATAACCGCCGCCGGAAACGGTGGATATGTAATCGGCATGTTCGAGAATATTGTACTTGTTCAGGGTCTTGAGCAGGCCCAGGTTGATGGTGGCTGAACGAATGCCGCCGCCGGACAAAGCGATACCGAATTTATTCTCCTCGAGACTTTCGGCAAACTCCCGATCGAATAACTTTTCCCGGCGCTCTTTCAGATGTTTATTTTCTTCGGCAATTACTTCCGTGTACTTCAGGGTCTTAGGCTGGGTCTTCATCGTGTTAAATATGCGTGAAGTTTATTTTCTTATCGCAGAATAATTTGCCACATAATACAATTTTTTTTATATTCGCAGGACCCAATGAGGATGCAGTTCGCATACTCACCCGTATTCCCCTCTAAAATTCATCACATCCTATCGCTTTATAGTTTAGTTGCAAACACTAATACACTTGTTTCATCTTTTTTGAAACAAAAGAAGCAGTCTTACGTACAGTATTAGACGCAATGCTTTTTTTTATATATATTTTTGACCGGTAGGTCAGAAATGGGACCGAACTACACCATATTCCCAATAATTAGCACCAAAGGAACCCGGTAAGGAAATTAATTCTTTGGTGAAACCGATTAAACTATGAGACAAAACACACTCCGGCTACGGACAGGCTGGGGGCATCCCATGATCACTGAAAAAAACAAATTTCTGAGCCTAGTAATTTTCATGCTCTTCTGTTACTCAGGTACCGCTCAGGAATCATTTACAGTTTCAAATCTAACCGTGCTCCCTCAGGGATCTTATATCAATCCCGCTCAGGTACCAACTCATCTTAAACATTATATTGGCGTACCCTTACTTTCGAATATAAGAGTCAATGGTAACAGCCAGGGCTTCAGAATTGATGACCTTGGCGTGGACGATCTGTGCAACTGGATGATCGATTACGATCAGGCCCGCCGGCAGGTCAGCGATATGAACACCTACCGACTGGATGGTCAGATTGACCTGCTGTACGGAGGAATTGAGTCCAAAGCGGGCTTCTTTACCTTCAATTTCTCCGAACGCGTGGTCGGCGATATGTGGTTGCCGCGAGATCTTTTCCGCCGCTACGCGGATGAGGACCTGGAAGAACCCATTGCCGGCAGATGGTACGATCTCCAGTACCTGCAGGGGCAGGCCCTGCATTTTAAAGAACTGGCCGTTGGTTACGCCAGCGAAGCGCGCAAGGGCTTTAACTGGGGCGCACGGGTGAAATTCCTGCTCGGTCATGAAGCCATGTTCCTGGAAAACGAGAACTGGGTCGTACGTGAAGACGAAGAGGGCGGCCTGTTTACCGACGGCAACTTTGCGGTGCGATCCGCAGGTTTCGGCCACTACGCCGAGGGCGAACCGCTCTTCCGCCTGTTCTCCGCCCGCAACGCGGGTGTAGCGCTGGATGCAGGGCTCAACTACCAGTACAACGATCACTGGTCTTTTTTCGCCAGTGTGCGCGATCTGGGTGGCATTACCTGGCGGCGCGGATTGAACCAGAGAATGATGCCCAGCACCTTTTCCAGTCTGATGGAGGAAGTGGACGTTACTTTTGATGACCTGGTCAATGTGCCGGCGGAAACCACTAAAAGTTTCCGGACTAACCTGCCGGCGCGCGTTATGGCCGGTGGCCGCTATCAATTCGAGAATAAGCACACCGTGAACGGTCTGGCAACGGCCAGATTCTACGAAGAAGAAATGGAAATAGGCGTTTCGCTGGGATATGCCCTGCCGATCACTTCCTGGTTGGATGGTACGGTAAATTATGCTATCTTTAACAAGACGTACAACAACGTGGGTGCAGGCCTGGCCATGGAGTTCGGAAATGTGCAGTTTTACGTTGCTTCGGATAACGTTCTTTCGGTGTTTTCACCGACTTCCGCCACCAATAATCACTTTCAGACCGGACTCAACCTGATCTGGAATAAGCCGGAGGAGGATGAACAGAAACCTACGGCGAACCGCGAGACGATCCAGCCGGATGATGAGATCCTGCAGGAGCAGGTGCAGCCCACTACGACGGCGCCGAAACCGCAGACCAGTGACGATGAAGATATTGCGTATTTCACACTGAAGAGCCAGTTCTCCAGTCAGGAGCCGGGCCAGGAGATCGACGCTATCTATGTGGATGTTTACCGCTACAACAAGAGTGGGGAAAAACAATTGATCCACACCAGTCGTTATCCGAGTAATGAATTCGAAGTTACCTTGTACCGCATTCACAGTTTGCACGAGCTTACGGTAAGGGCTTACGGGTACGAACCGCTGGTATATCAGTTCTTTCCCGAATCGGACGGCCTGAACCGCAATTTTAAACTGAACCCAAGGGGTGGATCTACGGGTAAATAGGCAGTTTTAACAGCTCGGGATCGATAAATATTATTTTTTATATAATAAAGTAAAGCAAAAAAGCTTTATATTACTGATTGCTAATCGCTTAGAGTAAACACGCTATAAAAACCAAGTGACGACACCAGGCAATCGACGCATACAACCATACTGAAAAGAAAAAAGATGGAAATTTCTCTCCATCTGAAGAACTAAAAACACTGTAGTTCAAGTTAGGTATTCCGTAACCCCATATGCAATTTAATACGCCCTTGTTTCTATTGATTTAAGCGCCCCTCTGCCTTGAATCAGAGAAAATAGCACACAACACGTAATCTCATATTTTTTAGTCGCTATCTACATCTAAAGACAGCTATGTACGACCTTATTTTGTGGTAAGCAATTACCATATGGGTATAATACAAGCATGGGTATTCTATTTTACTAGGAGAACAATTACTACACATTACACACCACTCAAATTTTTGACCATGAGCACATTAAAATTCATGGAAAGTCGGAGGCGGTTTCCCGGGGCAGGACAAAGTATATTAATGCTTATCCTAACGCTTTCGATAAGCATGACAACTACTATTTCAGATTTATTCGCGCAACGGCAGATGACACTGGGGGCCATGCGCAATGTACCACAACTCAATACCATTAATCCGGCATATATGCCCGACAGTATCAAATGGTACGTCGGCCTGCCGTTACTTTCCGGTATCAACGCCCATTATCGCAATAGCAGTTTTACACCCGGCCAGTTGGGCCTGGGCAGTAGCGACGGTCTGGACTTGTTGGGCGCCCTGCCTTACACGGACACCCTGAACCGTGCCTACGGCGAACTTTACGTGGAAGATCTGGCCTTTGGCATCAACCTCGGGAATAACTTTCTTTCCCTGAGCGTTGCCGAACGCTTTTTTGCGAATGCGAATTATCCGATGCAGTTCATTGAGTGGTTGGGACTGGAGCAGGATGAAGCGGATATTCCCCTCGGTCGTACGTTCGACCTCTCCACCCTGGAGTTTTCCGCTGTGCATTACCGCGAAGTGGCACTGGGATTCGGTAGTAGATTGTTTGACGGTAAACTTACCCTGGCCGGCCGTGCCAAACTCCTGATGGGACAGGCGGCCGTTCAATCCGATAACTATAATTTCCGGGTGTGGCATCGTCCGGAAGATGATTATAATTACGAACTCACCGGCCGTCTGGATATTATGGCCTCCGGTTTCGACCGTTTCGCTGAAGGCGGACAGCCTTTCCAGCCTTTTGGCGCCAGTAATACCGGGATCGCATTCGACCTTGGAGCACGACTGAAACTGGGCAAAGCAACCTTTTTTGCCAGCGTAAGCGATCTCGGTAAACTGAACTGGAATAAGAAAAACTCCATGACGAGTCTGCGGGATATCGCCGTGAGCGGAGAGGAACTCTTCGAACGCGCTACGGATAACCTCTCCATCGACCGGAACATGGGAGCGCCCGGCTTCAGCACGGAGCTGGTCACCAAGATCTACGGCGGCGGACAGATCGAGATCGGTAATAGTCACGCGTTCACGGTACTGGCCAATCCGCGCCTGCACCTGGGCAGCACGGAACTCAACGGCTCTGTGGCCTACCGCCTCCGGACCAGCAAGTTTCTGGATGTGATCGCCAGCTACAATTATTTCCAGGAGCGCCCGAACAGCATCGGGGTAGGTGCAACCATCAACCTTTTACCCGTACAGATCTACATCGCAACCGATAAGGTAGAATCCCTGATCGATCGCAGCGGACAGAAAGACTTCCAGCTGGCCGCAGGGGTGAACTTCATTTTCGGTCAGTTTAAAGATGAGAAGATCATCGCCAAGAACAAGATGGAAGAGGATGGCGAAGAGGACATGGGCGGATCACACGGTTTCTTCAACTTCGGCAAGAAGAAGGAGGAAGTAGTTACGGTGGATCCGGATCTGAATGACCGGAAAAAGAAAGAACCTGAAGATAAATACTTCACCTTCTACGGTACTGTGATCGATGATGAATCGGACGAACCGGTAGATGCGGTATATGTAGATGTATACGTGATCGGGCCGGATGAGCGCCGCGAGCTCATTCATACCAGCCGCTATCCCGGGCATACGTTCAATGTGCCGCTGTTCCAGAGCGAGCTGCAGCATGAGATCAGCGTCGGTGGTCACGGTTACAAGCGTCAGAGCCTGAGCTTCCGGGCCAATATTACCCGTCTGGAGCATGAATTCAGAATGTCTGATGGTTTGTGGACGGTTAAAGATCCCGAACCCTACGTTGATCCGGGTATGCCGCAACTGGTGAGTGCCCAGGATGTAGATCCGGAGATCCCCGAGCCGGCCCCGGTTGTACAGGAGCCGGAGATGGAATTCGGTGGTGCCGAAGAAACTACCAGCCAAAATCTGGCCTCTACGAATGAGGAGTATACTTTCGAGATCATCCAGCGTACCAGTCTGCGTTCCGAGCCGGACTCCCAGGCCCGCGTTATGAAGCGCCTGGCGGTAGGTACCAATCTGGAACTGCTCGAAAAGACCGATAAGTACTGGTGGAAAATGAAACTGGGCGATCAGATCGGTTACGTAAAACAGCGCCTGCTGGTGAGTGTGCAGTAAGATTGGTTGACCCAACAAAAAAAGAAAGGGGACGGATAAGCATCCGTCCCCTTTCTTTTTATAATGCTGCCCCGATGGGCTATTCTTCCACAATTTCCGTCACTTCCAGGTTCAGCTCTTCCAGTTGCTCTTCCGCAATGGCGGAAGGAGCGTCGATCATCATATCCCGACCCTGATTGTTTTTCGGGAAGGCGATGAAGTCGCGGATGGAACTTTGTCCGTTCATGACGGCACACAGGCGGTCAAAGCCGAAGGCGATACCACCGTGGGGCGGCGCTCCGTATTCAAAAGCTCCCATCAGGAAACCAAACTGATCTTCGGCCTCTTCCGGCGTGAAGCCCAGTAGTTTGAAGTTGCGCTCCTGCAGTTTCCGGTCGTAGATACGAATGGAACCACCACCGATCTCCGAGCCGTTGATCACGAGGTCGTAAGCGTCGGCGCGCAGGTTTTTCATGGTTTCATGATCTCCGGTCAGCATGCGTTCTACGTCCTCTTTCTTCGGAGAGGTGAACGGGTGGTGCATCGCGAAGAAACGCTCGGCGTCCTCATCCCATTCCAGCAACGGAAAATCGACCACCCACAGCGGTTTGAAATCTCCGGCTTTCATCAGGCCGAGGCGTCGGCCCATTTCCAGGCGCAGTTCGTTAAGCTGCTTGCGGGTCTTTTCGGCCTCACCGCTGAGTACGAAGAGCAGATCGCCCGCTTTGGCGCCCATTGCGTCGGCCCAGGCCTGCAGGTCTTCCTGGCTGAAAAATTTATCTACGGATGACTTAAAGCTGCCATCTTCATTACATTTTACATATACCAGACCTTTCGCACCGATCTGGGGACGCTTCACCCAATTGGTGATCTCATCCAGTTGCTTTCGGGTGTATTCCGCCTGGCCGGGTACGCAGATACCGACTACCAGCTCGGCCGCATCGAATACATTGAAGCCTTTACCCTGAGCGACTGCATTCAATTCGTTGAATTCCATGCCGAAACGCAGGTCCGGTTTGTCCGACCCGAACCGCCGCATCGCCTCATCGTAGGACATGCGCGGGAAGTCAGGCAGCGTTACCCCCAGGGTATGCTGGAAGAGGTGCTTGGTCAGGCCTTCGAAAGTTTGCAGGATCTCCTCCTGGGTAACGAAGGCCATCTCGCAGTCGATCTGGGTGAATTCCGGCTGACGGTCCGCCCGGAGGTCTTCGTCGCGGAAACATTTCACGATCTGGAAATAGCGGTCCAGACCGCCCACCATCAGGATCTGCTTGAAGGTCTGCGGACTTTGCGGCAGGGCGTAAAACTGACCGGGGTTCATCCGGCTGGGTACCACAAAGTCACGGGCACCTTCCGGCGTGGACTTGATCAGGAACGGGGTCTCGATCTCCACAAACTGCTGGCTGTCCAGATATTTCCGGGTTTCCAGAGCCAGTTTGCTGCGGAAGATCATGTTGCGTTGGAGCGGCGTCCTGCGCAGGTCCAGGTAGCGGTATTTCATCCGCAGGTCATCGCCGCCGTCCGTTTCATCTTCAATCGTGAAGGGAGGAACTTTAGCCGGATTGAGAATGCTTAGTTCTTTTACCTCCAGTTCCACATCGCCGGTTGGCAATTCTTTGTTCTTGGAAACCCGTTCGATCACGGTACCGGTTACCTGGATCACGAATTCGCGTCCGAGCGTCCGGGCCTTCTCAAACAGTTCTTTGCTGGTTTTTTCTTCACTGAATAACAACTGAGTGATGCCGTAGCGATCGCGCAGATCGACAAACATCATGAATCCTTTGTCGCGGTCCCGCTGCACCCATCCGCTGAGGGTCACGGTCTGACCAATGTGTTCTGCTCTTAGTTCACCACAATTATGCGTTCTATACATGGGAAATATTTTGATCTCATTTTCAAAAGGTGCACAAAAATAGTGGAAACCTTCGATTGCCACTAAAACCGGCCGCTTATTTTTAACCAACTCCGGTTCTTCGCAAATAATTCCGGGGATCAGGCATCATTTTTATCGGAAAAGGCTGCAAATAAGATAAATAGCGATAAAAAAGTTGAAGGGTAGAACAGGTAGGAATAAGGGATGGTCAGCATATTGTAAAAATAAACAAGGCAAAGCTTCAGGCTGCACAAGCCGAAGAAACGGTCCTGCAGGCCGGAGCGGTATTTACGGAACAGCCACAAAGCCGCCGGCGGTATCAGGATCGATCCGATGATCAGTAACCGGTGCCAGCTTGCGATGCCCGAAAAGGGAAGGAATTTGATCAGGCCGGGGTTGTTCCCGATCTGCGCGATAAAACTCCAGCTCTTGTCCGGATCTAATAATTCGTCCAGATAGCTCTCCTGCAATTGCAGAAAAAATCCCAACTGGTCCCAGGCCTGACCGATAGTGAGTAGGAGGATCAACCCGCCGGCCAGCGCCGCGGCCGTTGTGTAGGCCTCCCGGCGCGAACGGTAAAAGAACTGATAAACCAGATAGACCGGAACCCAGAAAACCAGCGAATAGCGGCTCAGCAGGCAAAGGGCGATCGCCAGCCCGGTCAGCACCGGCCACCGTCTGAACAGGGCCCAGGCCAGCAGCAGGTAATAGAAAACGACCACCGGTTCTTCCGATAAGGTGATGAGGGTATTATACAATCCGAAAATGTAGTAGTAAAGTAAGATCAGCGCCAGCCAGGCGATCAGCCGAATGGACACCTGTCCTTTTTGCCGTCCTGTCCCGAATACAATAATTGCCATTACGGCCACCAACAGCAGCGCACTTACCCAGCGGATATCGAGCTGGAGCCAGACTGCCGGTAAAAAGGGTAGCCACATAGCCGGCAGGTAGATCGGACGCATACCCGCCCAGATTGCTTCGATAGGAGCGTAAATAGCAGCACCGTTCAGACGACGTTGAGCCATCGTCTCCAGAATGGGCAGCATGTCGGCCTGGCGGTAATCCAGGGGGGCGGCGGCCACCAGGTGCACATTGCGCCACAGACACCAGGCGGCCAGCAGGGTGAAGAGCCCGATACCGGCTATTCTGATCCAGGAGGCCTCCGTGGCTTGCCCGGGTGATAGGTCTTTCCATACGGGGATCAGAGCAACGGCCAGTCCGGCCGCAAAATATACGAGGGAAGCGGCGATCGGCAATTTCCAGTAAAAGCCGTAAGTCTGCGCCAGTACTTCCAGCAGTACTGCTCCCGCCAGCAGATATTTTACAGCGCCCGTGGATGTTGATGAAAGCTTCATGGATACGTATGGTCCCCGGCAAAGCTAAGAAACTGTTTTAAAAATGGTGCTGCCGTCGAGAAGCCCGGATTTTTTTCATGAACAAGGCGTGAAAAAGTGAGTAGATCTCGATCCCGCCGTAGGGAAAACGTTAGTTCGGGAGTCTAAGCTACCTGATCTTTTTTGCAACGCTGTGCAGGGAAAAAATGCGCGCTTCGTAAACCAGTATATTTTTAGGACAGTTCCTAAGCCGAAATGTCGTGAATCTGGCGGACCGGTGTATTTTATGCAAGGTGGCCATCGGTTTTTGACGAAGGTACGCTGTTCACCGGCCAAATCGTGTTGTTGGGGTAGCCCGGTGTGAGATGGTTAAAACATACAGACAAACTTTTATATTTTTGCGGCCATGAATGCGGTAGCTTACTATCTGGCCCTGCCTTTCATCTATTTGTTGTCCTACTCGCCCTTTTGGGTGATGTACCGGATCTCGGATGTGGCTTTCGTTATCCTGTACTATCTGATCGGTTATCGCAAGCAGGTCGTATTGAATAATTTGCGAAATTCCTTCCCGGAAAAGTCGGAAAAGGAAATAAAGCAGATCTGTAAGGAATTTTATCATTACTTTTGTGACCTGATCCTGGAAACCCTGAAAACATTAACGATTTCTCCGAGCTCCCTGCGAAAAAGGGTCCGCTTTGAGGAAAAGGATAAACAAGTTTTCTCCCGTTTTCTGCAGCAAGATCAAAGCGTGCTGATCGTAATGGGACACTGGGGGAACTGGGAATTAGCCGGCGCGCGTTTTGCCGTCGAAAGTCTGCACCCACTTTACATTGTTTATCATCCACTAAGAAATCCCTATTTCGAAAAACTGGTATACCACATGCGTACACGGCTCGGAAACGGCCTGTTCTCCATGAAAGATACCCTCAGGGAAATGGTCAGGCACCGAAAGGAAAGCACCGCCACGGCATTTATTGCCGATCAAACCCCACACAACTTATTGACTGCGTTCTGGACTGAATTTTTGGGGCAGGATACACCGGTATTCCCCGGTCCGGAAGTGATCTCACAGAAATTTGATTATCCGGTCATTTATGTCGGTACCCGCCGGGTGAAGCGGGGATATTACCAACTGCATTGTGAATTACTGGTGGAAGCACCAAAAGAAACGGATAAAAAGGAGATCACGGACCTGCACATTCAAAGATTGGAAAAAAACATTAGAAAACAGCCGGAGATCTGGCTTTGGACGCACCGTCGCTGGAAGCACCAAAGGCCGACTTCATAAATTTATTAAGCTTCATGAATACACAAGACAAGGAAAAGCAACTAATCAGGGCGACCTTGCCTTATGCTAAAGAAAACCGGACCAAAAGCTGGGGGACTACTTTTTCTACCCTGGCGGTTATCGCTATTGCATTCGTGGGCATTTTCGCACCCACTGCCCTTTGGGTGAAGATACTGAGTAGTGTGTTGCTGGGGCTGACCCTGGTACGGTTTTTTATCATCTACCACGATTACGCACACAATTCAATTCTGCAGAAGTCTACTTTTGCCAAGTGGCTGTTCACATTTTTCGGACTTTATATCCTTGCGCCCCTGAGTATCTGGCGGCGTTCTCACGATCATCACCATCAGCATAATTCCAAATTATACACGTCGAGTATCGGTTCGTATCCGATCGTGACCAAGGAAAAATTCCTGTCCGCTACGAAAAAAGAGCAGCGGCTTTACCTCTTTGCCCGTCACCCGCTGACGATCGCATTCGGCTATATCTTCGTGTTTATCGGCGGCATGTGTATCCGTTCGCTGATGAATAACCCGAAACGACACTGGGATTCGGCTATTTCTCTGGGGCTGCACCTGGTCATGGGCATCATCATGTATCTGGCCGGCGGCTGGACGGGACTGATCCTGGGCCTGATCGTGCCCTCCTTTATCGCATTTGCAATCGGTGCGTACCTGTTTTACGCCCAGCACAACTTTCCGGGCGTTTACTTTGCCGATAAAAATGGCTGGACCTATATCAATGCGGCCATGAAATCATCCAGTTTCATGAAGATGAACCCGCTGATGCACTGGTTTACCGGCAATATCGGTTACCACCACATTCACCACCTGAACGCCAAGATCCCCTTCTACCGTTTGCCGGAAGTATACCGGGAAATACCCGAACTGCAGAAAGCTAAAACGACGAGTCTGAAAGCGCGGGACATCATGGCCTGTTTCCGGCTTAAGGTCTGGGATGTGGAGCAGCAAAAGATGGTCGGATTATAGGCCCGATGGAATTTCATTCGGCTTATGGCGCATGTTAAATAGACTTAATACCGATTTATCCACTTTTTCCTGCATTTTTTTTGTCAATAGACTCATTAGACCTACTTTTGGTTGAATTGGAAAACACGCTATTCCTTAACTAAAATTTATTCCCAAATGAGCAAATTTGATGAAGCTATTGACAAGTACAAGAGTGCTATGGATGGCATGGGTATGAAAGTCGATGAAGACTTATTAACTAAAGTTACAAAGGCTTTAGGCCCGTCAATCTATAATAGTGATGCTTCAATGGTGTCTTGCTCCGACAAAGCAGAACGCAACCGCGTAAAAGAGCGCTTTCTCATGGGTAAGCTTGGTCTTGCCGACAGCCCTAAACTGGATGATGCTATCGAAGCCGTATGTCAGGAAATGGGTAGCAGCAACAAACAAAAGCACCGCGCAATTTTCAACTATCTTCTAGTGAAAAAATTAAAGCAGGAATCTAAGTTCTAATGGAACTTGCCAGGATTCTTTCGACGGGCCTCCATGTCATTACATGGCGGCCCGTCGTCGTTTCGGTCCGGTTCTTTTGATCCGGCCCGCCCGCAATGGGCATACAAATATTTTTTTCTTATAAGTTCTGTTTTGTTGAGTTTTTTTTGCATTTTTACAGGAAAGTAAGACACCCATTCTAATTAGCGAATACACTCATACTTCCACCAAAGGAAGTCCAATATCTTAAGCGTACAGCAACATTTCTGGGACAATTCTATATCTCACACTATCATTCCCCTCCACTGATAGCACATAGCAACTCTTACATCCAGTCACTTAACGGCGGTGAGTATCAACTCAACCGGCGGTGATTTCGTCTGTCTGACCCTAACTGGCTCCGGCCTGAGCGGTTGGCAAGCCCTGATCGGAAGCATGACCCCGCATCCGGCCACCGGCGTTTTTCCGGATGGTGTTGCGGATAATTTTATACGCCATTTTTATAAACCAATTGAGATGAAATTAAATCTATACCGAAAACAATTTGCCGGCGAAGCCCCGACCCGAATGAAACGATCTTCGATCTTCATACCCCTTGGTCTGGTGCTGATGTGCCTAGTGCTGGCCCCAGCCGGCCTGCAGGCCCAGATCGAGATGACCTGTGACGGTACCGCCCAGACGGTAGCCGCCACCGGCGCTTTGGAGGACCTGATCATTCCCATGGATACGAGTATTGCCCAAATGGAATTTACCGTGCACGGAGCAGACGGCGGCTTTGCCGATCTGGCGAACGGATGTGTTTCTGCGGGCGGCGCCGGAGCTACGGCCACGGCCCAGTTTGACCTGGGAGACGGAGAGGGAGAGATCCCCTACGGCTCAACCATTCGTTTTGTAGTCGGAATCGCCGGTGAGAAAGGTACCGGCGGCACCGTACTGGGCACCGGAAATACCTACGGCGGTGGCGGTGGCGGCACCGGCATCCTCTACAAAGCACCGGATAGTGACGAATGGCAGGTCCTGATGGTTGCCGGCGGCGGCGGCGGTGCCTACCAGGGCAGTGTAATCGGTATCTGTGTAGATAGTAAAACCGGCGAAGGCGGCCGTTCGGTCACTAGTGGCGGTGACGGCAATGGGGCCAACGGCGGCCAGGGAGGCATGGTCGGTAGCGGCGGAATGGCCGGCGGCCTGGACGGATTGGAGATGTCCGGCGGTGGCGGCGGTGCCTACACCATCGGTGAGGGTATTACCTGTGTCAACCTGGAGGGCAGTACCGAAGTGGGCGAAGGCCAGCAGGGATTCCCGCTCGGCGGTGCCGGAGGTGGTAATGAAGGTTGTTTTGGAGCGACTTCCCGCGACGGCGGTTTTGGTTTCGGTGGCGGTGCTGCCGGCCAGGGCGGCGGCGGTGGCGGTGGCGGCTTCTCCGGTGGCGGCGGCGGCGGTAGTGCCGGTCGCGGCGGCGGTGGCGGCAGCTACATTTTGAATATTGCCAATAATCCGATCATCGAAGAAGGAGGACTGTCCAGCTCAACGGAGGACGGTTTTGCCCAATACCGTTGTATCAAAAATACCGAGCCGACCGATGAAGATCCCGTCGCGGCCTGTATCGACTCCACTGTGGTCGTGAGCCTGAACGCCGAAGGACTGGCCGTATTATCGCCGGTAATGGTGAACGGAGATACCCTCAATCCGGCCCTGGATTACAGCCTGAGCGCTGTAGACTTCAATTGTGATAGTCTGGGAGAACGTTCCGTGACCCTTCTGGTGCAGGACGAAGGCGGACGAGCGGATTCCTGTACGGCGACCATTCGGATCGTAGATGATCTGGCCCCGGAAGTGGAATGCCCGGCATCTGCCGAAGTTAGTTGTGATACGAATTATAGTGTAGAAGCGCTGGGTACAGCTACTGCGATCGACAACTGCGGCGACGGTGCACTGGACCTGGCCGAAGTGGTGGAGTTCGGAGATTGTGCGGCGGATTTGACCATCACGCGTACCTGGACGGCTACGGATGTTTCCGGGAATAGCAGCACCTGTACGCAGGTGGTGGTAGTGACGGATTCAACCGCACCGACCTGTGCGAATTGCCCGGAAGACATTACGGTTTCCTGCGATGAAGTTCCGGACCTACCCGAACTGGAAGTGGATGACAATTGCGACGAAGCTCCGGTGGTAGCTTTAGAGGTCACTACCACCCAAACGGAAAGCGGCTGCAGTGCTTTCTCCTATACCGAAACACGTACCTGGACCATCACCGATGCCTGTGGCAACGCCACGGAGCACGTACAGGTGATCACGGTGGTGGATGAAGTGGCGCCGGAATGTGCAAATTGCCCGGAAGATATGACCGTGAGTTGTGACGCCGTGCCGGAAGTGCCGGAACTGGAAGTAAGCGATAATTGCGATCCTGATCCGTCCGTTACTCTGGATATTACTTCAACGCAGACAGATGACGGCAGTTGTAGTCAATTCTCCTACGTGGAAACGCGTACCTGGACCATCACGGATGCTTGCGGCAACGCTACCGAGCACGTGCAGGTCATCACGGTTGAAGATACCGATGCTCCGGAAATTACCTGCCCACCAACCGTAACGGTTACCTGCGATAACGATCCGAGCGAGGCCGGCTTCCCCGATGTACTGGATAATTGTGATCCGGCAGCGAGCTTTGATTTCGAAGATGTGGTGCTTTCGGGCGATTGCGACTGGGATTGCATGATCGAACGCACCTGGACCGCCACGGACGCCTGTGGGAACTCCAGCACCTGCACGCAAATGATCCAGCAAAGTGTACTGGAACTGATCGAAGACGCGCTGTCCGAAGATCTGGATGGTGATGCCCTGGCGGATCCTCTGGTCATCGGCCGCCTCAACCGGCACTCGCTGACGGTTACCCTCGAAGGTGCCGCCTGTATGCTGGGCTGGATGCCGAACAACGGTGGTACGGCCTGGCCGCTGGTAAGGGAAGATTTTGTCGTAGACGGTACGGCGTGTACACCCGACGGACTGCCCATCGGCGAGGATGGTAAAATGACAAATCCACTGATCTCAGAGACCCTGATCATGGGCATCAAACTGCGTCTGGACCCCAGTGTCGGTGAGGTATTGCTGGCTGATCTGGATTGTGACATTCATCCGATCGTATTCCAGGGACTGCCCCGCGATCCGACCGTAGCGGATCTGTACAAACAGGCGAACCTGGTAGTCGGTAATATCATCGGATTGCCTTTTACGGCCTACTTTGCCGATGCCCTGGCCTGTATCAACGGTACTTACGGCCTCTGCCCGGATGACGATGACGCTACCGCTTTCGGCGGAGCGGGCAATTATCCGGCCCTGAAACTGGATGCCGGCGGGCAGCATGCCGCCGAGATGAGGGTCTTCCCCAATCCGGTGCGGTCCCAGCTTTCGGTAGACCTGAGCGCCTTTGCCGGTCAGAATGGTCAGTTACGGATCTTCAATGCCGTTGGCCAGAATGTCTACGAACAGGCTTTGAACGAGATATCGGCTGATCCGATGTCCATCCGGACCAATGATCTGAGTAATGGTCTGTACCTCCTGCAGGTACGTATCGGAGACCGTGTGCTGAACGAACAGATCGTCGTACAGGGAAAATAGGAATATTAGGAACCGGGCTTAGTCCGGTATTAGGAAAATAAAAAACCCAAAAAGGCTGCCCCCGGGCAGCCTTTTTGGGTTATATGAGAGTCTGTCGCTTCGTGCGCTCAGACTTCCGCCAGATACTCATGTACGAACTTGATCGCCATGGCCCCTTCACCAACGGCGGAAGCCACCCGGTTCATCGCTCCGGAACGAACGTCGCCGGCCGCGAAAATGCCCGGTCGGCAGGTTTCCAGCAGGAAGGGTTCCCGGTCGAGTTTCCAGATCTTTTTAAAGTTGCGAAAACGAAACAATTCCTTGCCAGTCTCAATGAAACCTTTGTCGTTTCGAAGGATATCATTGGCTTCAAGCCAGTCCGTGAAAGGCCGGGCTCCGATAAATATAAACAAGGCATCGGCGGGTACTTCGTAGGTAGATTCCTCCCGAATATCCTGGATGACCAGCTTTTGTAATCGTCCTTCTCCGCAGGCCTCCGTAATCTGCCGGTAGCCGTGCACTTCAATGTTATCGATCTTGTCGATCTGGTCGATCAGGTAGGAGGACATGCTGCTTGTGAGGTCTTCCCGCCGGATGAGAATGGTGACCTTTTCGGCAAATTTGGAGAGATAAACAGCTCCCTGTCCGGCGGAATTTCCGCCACCTACCACATACACCTTTTTGCCCTGAACGGCCTGCGCTTCGGTAGTCGCGGCGCCGTAGTAAACTCCCGCGCCGGTGAAGTTTTCCACCCCGGTTGCGGGCAGCCGCCGGTAATCCACACCGGTCGTGATAATCACGCTGCGGGTATTGATCTTGCTGCCGTCCCCCAGGGTAAGGATCTTGTACTGGGCGTCCACTTCCATATTGGTCACCTCCTGGGGCGATAAAAACTCAATGCCGAAGCGGGTAGCCTGGGTCAGCGCTCGGCGGGTCAGTTCGGCACCGCTGAGGCCTTTAGGGAAACCCAGATAGTTTTCGATCCGGGAACTCGTCCCGGCCTGGCCACCGGGTGCCCGCTTTTCGATCATCAGGGTTTTGAGCCCTTCCGAACCACCGTACACGGCGGCGGCAAGACCGGCCGGGCCGGCTCCGATGATCACCACGTCGTAGAGGTCGGATTTAGCCTGCGGGTTTAATCCCACCTTGGAGGCAACCTCCTGTACTTTGGGGTCGGTCAGGAACTCTCCGTTCTCAAAAAAGATGGCCGGTAGATCTTTGGTGCTTATTTCGTGTAATTCCAGCAGTTCTTTCGCCTTTTCGTGCTGGTCGATGTCCAGCCACTGGTAGGGGAGGAGGTTGCCCGCCAGAAAGTCTTTCAGGTTGTGAGATTTGGGAGAGTACTGGTAGCCGACGACCCGGATACCCTGAAAATCCGGCCGGTAACTGACCTGCCATTCGTCCAACAGATCGGAAATAACGGGGTACAGTTTTTCCGACGGTGGGTCCCAGGGTTTCATCAGATAAAAATCCAGTTGCACATCGTTGATGGCCTTGATGGCCGCCTCCGTATCCGAATAGGCCGTCAACAGCACTCGTTTGGCGTCGGGAAAGATAACTTTGGCTTTTTCCAGAAAGTCGACGCCCGGCATCTCCGGCATGCGCTGATCGGACAACAAGAGGGCGACCACATCTCCTTTCTTCTTCATCTCCACCAGTGCCTCGAGACCTTCATTCGCCGAATCGGTACTGATGATCCGGTAATCATCCCGGTATTCGGAGCGCAGATCCCGGCGAAGCGACCGCAGTACGGTCGCGTCATCATCGACTGAAAAAATGATCGGTTTTTTTTCGTCTGACATAAATGGTTTTTTCCTCGAAGGCCAGTCCGTTTCCGCTTATTAAGCAGAAAGTGATCTCGTCTTTTGACCGACCGGCCGACAACTATTGAATGTTTTAACTAAGTGCGAAACAGACCCGAAAGGTCGTTTTCCCCGGCCGGCTCTCAACGATCTTGATCTCGCCCATGTGGCGGTCCATGATCTTTTTCACGATATCGAGCCCCATGCCCGTTCCTTCTCCCATGGGTTTGGTGGAAAAGAAGGGATCGAAGATGCGGGACTGATCTTCTTCCGAGATGCCCGAGCCGGTGTCGGTAATATACACACAAACGTGACTTCTTTCTACCGCCGTTCTGATGGTCAGGGTACCTCCCGGTTCCATCGCGTCGATGGCATTGTCGATCAGATTGGTCCAGACCTGATTAAGATTGCCCGCAATAGCGCAAACCTGGGGCAGATCGGGCATAAACTCCTTAACCAGCTGGATATTTTTATTTTTGATCTTGTGTTTGAGAATGATCAGGGTACTGATGATCCCTTCGTGCACATTCAGGTTCTCCATGGTAGAGGCCCGGTCCATATGCGAATAAGATTTGATCGCCTTGATCAGTCCGGAGATGCGCCCGGCCGCTTCCTGGATCTCGGCCACGAGGCGTTCCAGATTCAGGGTACTTTCGATCCAGGCCATGATCGGGCCTACGCTTTTTCCTTCAATGATGTCGCAGATATCGTCCAGATCATCAACCGTTATGCCGAAATCGAGATAGGTTTCGGCGATCTGGTCGGCATCATTGACCTCGTGATCCTCCAGCCAGTCCATCAGATCATCGCGGACCTCTTCTTTTTCCATCAGGCTCAATTCCACTCCCTGTACATTGCCCAGTTTGGAAAACAGGATCTCGTTCACCCGGTCCGTTTGTTCGGGGGTGATCCGCATGGTGATCACGTTTTTGAACTTATCGGGGGTAGCGTGCACTCCGCGGTAAAGTTCTTCGGAGCTGCGGACCATAGCCGAGGCCGGATTATTGAGTTCGTGGGCCAGGCCCGCCGACAGTTTACCCAGTGCCAGCAGTTTTTCGTCCTGATAGCGGATCTGGGAAAAATCCCGGATCCGGGTCGACATGACGGCTACCAGGGCCTGCACCATATCGTAGCTCACATTGACCATTTCCACAAAATAATCCCGGTGCAGTTCCAGTACGTGGGTGTCTTCCAGCGGCATCCCGTAGGCCCGCGAATGGGTCATTCGGGAAAAGGGCAGTACCCCGGCGATGTTGCCTTTGCCCCAAACACCCATTTCTCTCCGGGTGCCATTGCGGTCGATCTCAATGGTGTATTCCCCTTCCAGAATGATCTGCATGTGATCGACGGTCTGGTCGGGTTCGAAAATGTAGCTGCCTTTTTTGTAGATGTGATAGTCTGATTTATCTATAAGCCATTCCAGCGCCTCGGCGGGAAGGTCTTTGAAGGTATCCAGTTCGCGTAGTTGGGCGACCAGGTTTGCGGGTTTGGTTTCAATGGACATAAGGGTGGTTTGAGGAGTTCCCAAAAGGAACAACGGGAAACAGCTTTGGGTTGAACCTGAAGAAAAAGGAAATGTTTTTCCAGAGTGTTCGATTGAAAAATAGGCATATTTCCGGCGAAATACAAGCGGTCCGAACGGAGGGTCAGGATTCAGCTAAATGATCTTATCCAATCCCGAGCGGCCCGGCGGTTTCGCAAGATGAAGATCTGCTTGCCGGCGGCCTCGTACCCTTTCAGTCGGTCGAGCATCGCTGGCCGCCGGGTACGCGGATAGTTCCAGACGTAGCGGACAAATTCCCAGCTGAGTCTTTCCGGACAGTTGTCGGGCATGGAAGGGCGTGTCCGGCCGTGGTAGCGGATGCGTCGGCTGACGATACCCCACAGACACTGCCAGCGGCTGAAGTCCAGAAATACGATCGTGTCGGCGGCGCGGGCCCGGATTTCCAGCGTCCCTCCGTAATTTCCATCCATCACCCATTGGTCTTTGGCAATTAAATTCCGAACTTTAGCGTTCCATTCATCAGGTGCACATTCCCGCCACCCTGAATTCCAAAAATGTTGGTCCAGATGGATGACCTCCAGGTGCAGCAATTCGCCGAGTTGCCGGGCCAGTGTGGTTTTTCCGGCTCCCCCACTGCCAACGATTAAGATCCGGTTCATTTTTGAAAGATAGTTAATTGTTTGTTACACTGTCCAGAAAAAGATTATCGGATTGAACCACAAGTGATTAATGCTGTATTTAATAACGCAAGTTGCTAGTTGTCAGTAAACAGTTGTCAGTTTAGGTAAGAGAGCAAATGAATTAATTAGACGGCCTCTCTGGTCAATTACCTTTCGTAACAACCGTTTTAACCATTTCACCCGAACTGACAACCGGTACCAGGAAACTGACAACTCTTACATAATAACATGAAACCAAAAGCGTCTTCCAAAGAGCTGGGCACCAAATCCATCGGCTCGCTACTGGTAAAAATGGGAGTACCGGCTGCTATCGGTATTCTGGTGATGTCGATCAATTTTATAGTAGACACGATCTTTGTCGGGCGCTTTGTGGGCACCATGGGCATAGCTGCGATCACGGTAGTCATGCCGATCAGTTTTTTCTTCTCTTCCATTGGAATGGCCATCGGCGTAGGTGGTGCTTCGGTTATTTCCCGGGCCCTGGGTGCCGGTGAGCACGATAAGGCCGTTATAACTCTGGGGAATATGGCCTGCCTGACGGTGATCATGGCCATTACCGTAGTGAGCGGCGGGTACTTTTTCGACACGCCTATTCTTCAGCTTTTCGGTGCCCAGGGAGATATCCTGGCCCCGGCCCAGAGCTATTTTGGTATCGTGCTGACGGGCATTCCCTGTCTGGCCTGGGCAATGATGGCCAACAACGCCATGCGGGCGGAGGGAAAACCCAAGAATTCCATGGTGTCAATGCTGATCCCCGCCATCACCAACATCATTCTGGATCCCATATTGATCGTATGGCTCGATATGGGCCTGGAGGGGGCCGCCTTAGCTACCACTATTTCCTATTACGCCGCGGCCTTGTATACCCTCTGGTTTTTTGTTTTCGGTGGTTCCGAACTGAAAGCATTCTGGAACTATCTGCAATTGCAGTGGAAAGTGGTTCGGGAGATCTTTTCCATCGGTTTCGTGACACTGGCCCGCCAGGGAGCAGTAAGCCTGCTCACCATCGTGCTGAACAATGCTTTATTTCAATACGGTAGCGAACTTTCCGTAGCGATCTACGGGGTGATCAACCGGGTGATGATGTTTGCCAATTTTCCCGTACTGGGGGTCACGCAGGGTTTTCTACCGATTGCCGGCTATAACTACGGGGCGGAGCAATGGAAGCGGGTTAAAGATACCATCCGGATCGCTTTGGTGGCCGGTACGGGTATTGCCCTGATCATTTTCTTTGGTGTGATGTTTTTTGCCCGGCCGCTGGTGGCGCTGTTTACCCAGGATCCCGAGTTGCTGAGCCAGGGTCCGGAGGCCTTGCGGATGGTTTTTCTGGCTACTCCCCTGATCACGGCCCAACTGGTCGGGTCCGCTTATTTTCAGGCGGTCGGCAAACCGATCCCGGCTTTATTTCTAACCTTGACTAAACAGGGCTTCTTTCTGGTCCCCCTGGTGTTGACCCTGCCGTTATTTTTTCAGCTCGACGGCGTCTGGTATGCTTTCCCGGTAGCGGATATTCTGGCGGCCTCCGTGACGCTCTGGGCGCTGAGAAGAGAGATAAAACGGAACCTGAACAGCTTCATCCGGCAGCAGGCAAAGGAAACGGAAAAAGAAAAGGTACTGGTCTGACCACACTTCTCCTCCCCGAAATTATTGTTCGATCGACCGCGCTGTGCCGGTCGGTATCGAACCGTTTAAGTAGCAAACGCGTTAATCACAAAAACACGCGAACACACTCCTAATGCCGAAAGATTCACTGGTTTCCGTTATCACCGTTAATTTCCGACAGGCTCAACTGACCTGCGATCTCCTGGACTCCCTGCAACAATCAACCTATCCCAATCTCGAGGTCTTCGTCGTGGACAACGGCAGTCTGGAAGATGTGAGTGATCTGTTTCGCGCCCATTATCCGGGAGTGGAAGTGATCGTTAGTGAAACCAATCTGGGTTTTGCCGGAGGCAATAACCTCGCGCTGGCGCGTGCCAAAGGCGATTATCTTTTCCTGATCAATAATGACGCAGAACTGGCACCGGAAACGATCAGCGTACTGGTAGACGGCCTGAAGGCCGATGCCAAACTGGGCGTGCTGGCGCCCAAGATCCGCTATTTCGAACAACCGGATCTGATCCAATACGCCGGATTTACACCGGTGCATCCACTTACCGCCCGCAACCGGACCATCGGGCAGGGAATCACGGATGAAGGGCAGTTCGATCAGCAACGACCGACGCCTTACGCCCACGGCGCCGCCATGATGCTTACGCGCGAAGCCCTGGAACGGGCCGGGCTAATGCCGGAGGTCTATTTTCTGTACTACGAAGAACTGGACTGGTGCGAGCAAATACGCCGCGCAGGCCTGGAAATCCATTTTGAACCCCATGCGCTGGTGTGGCACAAAGAGTCGGTTTCCGTGGGTGCCGAGAGCCCGATGCAAACCTACTACCTACACCGCAACCGCCTGTTGTTCATGCGTCGAAACGCTCCCTGGTGGTCCCTGCTCAGCTTCAGTTTATTTTACGGCCTGATCACTTTTCCGCGCTGGCTGCTGCAGTACCGGGTACAGGGCCGGCAATCCCATTACCGGGCACTGCTGGCCGCTCTGAAGTGGCACCTGAGCAAAAGCGACCGACCCGCCGATCCCGCTAGGTTTTGATTTTTAGACTCGTCTAAAAATATTTTTAAATTTATTTTTAGATCAATCTAAAAGTGCTATATTTGTATTGCAAGACAGGAAAAATCTCATTTATGGAATCCCTCTCTCAGACAGAAGAGAATTACTTGAAGGCTATTTTCAAGATCAGTGAACGGGATGGCGACTCGGTTAGTAATAACGCCATTTCGATGGAAATGCAGACTTCTGCGGCTTCGGTTACGGATATGATCGGGCGTTTGTCCAAAAAGGAACTGGTCAATTACCAGAAACACCGCGGTGTGAGCCTGACGGATGAAGGCCGGCAGGTAGCCACCCATCTCGTCCGCAAACACCGACTCTGGGAAGCTTTCCTGGTGGAGAAACTCAGCTTTACCTGGGACGAAGTACACGACATCGCCGAACAACTGGAGCATATCCGGTCCCGGGTACTGGTAGAGCGGCTGGATGAATTCCTGGGTTTTCCCCGCTTCGATCCCCACGGGGACCCGATTCCGGATGCGGACGGCAATTTTGCCGTGCGGAAACAAGTGCCGCTATCCGAACTGGCGGTAGGGGACGAAGGCATCGTTGTCGGTGTCCAGGATCATGCCTCCAGTTTCCTACAATACCTCGACCGGGTCAAGCTGGGGCTCGGGGCCAAAGTGAAAATGCTGGAACATTTCGAGTACGACGAGTCGGTCAAGATCCGACAGTCTCCCGATGGAGAACTGGTGCTGAGTAAAAAGGTGAGCCAGAACCTGTTTGTGCAGAAAAAATGACGGAAGGTGGGACGTTTGGATATTCAGACCTCGGCAAGGCCGCAAGTTATTCCTGGCAGGATCCCACACAAAAATGCTATTCCATGAAAGCAATCTATGCAATACTGCTCCTGGCGCTACCATTTAGTGTGGATGCCCAGGAAGAAAAAAAACTGGTCGTTGCCACCGCATCGATCTTTGCCGATATGGCCGAGGTGATCTCCGGGGGGCAGGTGAATGTGCAGATGATCGTTCCGATCGGGGGAGACCCGCACATCTACGAACCGACGCCGGGTGATGCACAATTGGTGAACGGTGCCGATCTGATACTCCGGAACGGGCTGACCTTCGAAGGCTGGCTGAATGAGCTGATCGAAAATTCCGGTACCAGGGCATCCATCGTAACGATTACCCAGGGCGTACAGCCCATCGAAAGTATTCAGTATAAAAATTCTACGGACCCGCACGCCTGGATGGATGTAGCCAACGGCCTGATCTACATCGAAAACATAAAAAATGCCCTGACCGAGCTGGATCCCGAGCATGCAGATATCTACGAGTTCAACTACGGTATTTACCGGCAGCAGCTGGAAGATCTGGACCGCGAGATCCAGCAGGAGATCCGCCGGATACCGGAAAAGCGCCGGATCCTGATCACCTCCCACGATGCCTTCCGCTACTACGGCAAACGTTACGGTATCGATGTACAGGCCATTCTGGGTACTTCGACGGACGCCGATGCCCAAACCTCGGATATCGTACGCCTGAATAAGATCATTCAGTCTTCCGGAGTACCGGCGGTGTTTATTGAAACTACCGTTAATCCCAAACTGCTGCAACAGATCGCAACGGATAATAACATTGAGGTGGGGGGCAAACTCTATTCGGACTCGATCGGCGATAAGGATAGTCCGGCTCCGACCTATATCGATATGCTCAAGTACAACACCTCCACCATTGTGGCAGCACTCAGCAAAGCGGATACGGCGGATACGGATACGTCCGAAGCGGAAAAAAGCAATTATGGGCTGTTCGTAGTACTGGGCGTACTGTTGCTGGGCGGATTTATTTTTATGGTCGTCAAACTTAATGGCTAATGGCAGAGGAACAAACTCCCGACAAAACGGTGATCACGGTTAAGGGCCTGTCGGTTTCTTACGATCGAAAGCGCGTGCTGACCAATATTTTCCTGGATATCGGGGCCGGGCATCTGTACGGGGTCGTCGGACCCAATGGAGCCGGCAAATCCACGCTTTTCAAGGCCATGCTGGGGCTTATCGACACAAATGCCGGGTCGGTAAGCATCAACGGTAAACCGGTCGAGAACAGCCGGAAGGAAGTGGTTTACGTTCCCCAGAAAAGCGAAGTGGACTGGACCTTTCCGGCCACTGTACTGGACATCGTATTAATGGGTCGGTATCCGCACAAAAAGATCCTGCAGCGTATGGATCAGCACGATAAGGACCTGGCCCATGCCGCCTTGAAGGAACTGGGGATCGAATCCCTGCGGGACCGTCAGATCGGTGAACTCTCCGGTGGGCAGCAGCAGCGGGTTTTCCTGGCCCGGGCGCTTTGCCAGGAAGCCAGTATTTTCTTTCTGGATGAGCCTTTTGTCGGAGTGGACATTACCACGGAAGAAAAGATCATTGCCGTGTTGAAACGGCTGGCGGCGGAAGGCAAGACTTTACTGGTCGTGCACCACGATCTGTCCACCGTGCCGGAATATTTTGATCAGGTCATCTTTATCAATCAGCGCCTGGTGACCTACGGAGATACCGAAACGGTATTCACCCAGGAAAACATCGCCAAGACCTACAGCGGCCAGTTGCCCATCCTGCACCGGACCGGTATGCTGGACGAGTAGGAGCTCTCCGTTTCTCCGATCTTTACCTACCGTTCCCGAATTTCTTACCGCCGTTGCAAAATACGCGACATCATTTTACGGGCTGGAGATAACAATCTTCCGCCTTCCGTAGTTTTACATCCATACGGAACTAATCTCCGACCGGTGAAGAGCCGGCAACCATCTCTACTTCGGAACAGGAATTCCGGTATCCGGATTTGTGACCAATTTTAATAAAAAGGTCTATTTACCAAATTAACACGCTTGGTACCGGGAACATCCACCACGAATATTTGATTACATATTGAATCCTCCGGTCTACACTCTAGACACAAATACATTTTACAATAACCAAAAAATCCTGATCTACAATGAAGCGAATTTTAATGCCCTGGGCCTTTTTGGGCCTGATCGCGCTCGTATTATTCTCTACTGCTTGTGAAACTGACGGCACCATCGACCCTGGTGTTGATCCGCTGGGCCCGGAGGTCCGTTTTTTAACTGATGTAGGTTTTATCAGTACGGACAGCCAGGTGAGCCCCGGCGAAGTATTTAAAGTGAAGGTCAATGCGGTGGCCGGCGATGCCGACCTGAAGTCACTGACGATCCGGGAAGGCGGAACCAATGTACCGCTGGACCGCCTGACCATCACGGTAGACGGTACGGATGTGACCAATAACCCGCTGCTGATCACCTCGGCTTTTGCCAGCGGCGCTACCTGGGAGATCAGCATTGAAGCTCCCGTGGATGCGGCCGTGAGAACTTATGAATTTACCGTTGCCGACCAGGACAACGAAACGGCCAGCGTCAGCCTCGATGTTGAAGTGTTCGGCCAGCTCGCCATTAGCCTGGAGCGCGGCGAAGACGAAGTAACCGTGCTTGGAAAATCGGATTACTCCATCAATGTAAGAATCAAAATTCGAAATTTCGCGCAAACTCAAAACGAAACATTCACTTATTTTAGCTTTTAATAGTACTCAATTTTATACCTTTTCCCAGCCAATTTAAGCTTATTGATCATCG
>NZ_PDUD01000033.1 GCF_002646595.1 Flavilitoribacter nigricans DSM 23189 = NBRC 102662 | reverse complement strand
TGGGACCGTATAGACCTAGAATCATCAATCTTCGGATTTACAACTCCACAAGGGAAACGGCCAATAGCCAAATTTTATATCGAAGACTATCTCCTGGAGAATTTACAGGGACGGCCTACCCAAAATCATCAAAATTGAGCAGTATTTTCCAAAGGAGGAATTGATATTCCACTATAAAAAACCGGATATATCAAATTACTGTTCAACGACTTGCAACACTTCAACACCGCAACACCTCAAAACATTTCCACATTCAAACATTCAAACATTCAAACTTTAGCACATCAAAGCACAAAAAAATTAACCACCAAACTCCAACTCCGCCACATCCCCCACAGCAATATCCACCTCCTGCACCTGATCACCGTATTGTACCCGGGATTTTCCGGCCCGATCCGCCTTAATATGGGCCCGGAGGAGTTGACCATTTTCCCATTCCAGATCCACTGTGTAGCCGCCGCGAGCCCGGAGACCTCGGACCCAGCCGTTCGACCAGGCGGCGGGCAAAGCCGGCAACAGGTGGATCACCCCGGCGTGGCTCTGCAATAACATTTCCGCCACTCCCGCCGTGTATCCGAAGTTGGCATCCATTTGGAAAGGCGGATGCTGGCCGAACAAATTGGTAGAAGTACTTTTTGAAATGACCGTCTCCAGACTGTGTTTGGCTTTCGCTGCCTCCTGCAAACGCGCGTACTGCAGGATCAGCCAGGCGGCGCTCCAGCCGGTATGGCCGCCACCGTTGGCGATCCGATGATCCAGCGATTTTCCGGCCGCCGCCGCCAGTTCGGGCGTTTGTAGAGAAGAGATCTGAGCACCCGGATGCAGCGCGAACAGATGGGAAATATGGCGATGCCCCGGTTCTACTTCTTCCCATTCCTCGGCCCATTCCATCAGGCGACCGTCCGAACCGATGCTCGGACCGGCTAATTGTCCGCGGGCCTGAGAGATAGCGGCGGTGAGTTCCGTATCCAGTTCCAATACTTCTGCGGCCTGCAGGTAATCGGAAAACAACTGCCAGATCACCTGCTGATCGTGGGCGGGGCCCATACTGATCTGGCTGCGACTGCTGTCCGGAGCGATAAAGGTATTTTCCGGAGAAACGGCCGGACCCGACACCAGTGCTCCCGTTTCGGGATGAGGCACCAGCCAGTCCAGATAGAAACGCGCGGAACCTTCCAGGACCGGGAACATATTTTCCAGAAATTGCCGATCGCCGGTAAAACGGTAATGCTCCAGGATGTGCTGACACATCCACGCGCCCGCTCCGGTATGCATGCCCCAGGAGGCCGCCTCACCCGGGGAGGTATAGCCCCAGACATTGGTGATGGGATGGACCACCCAGCCTTCCGCGCCGTAATGGATGCGGGCCGTTTTACTACCTGGTTCCGTCAGGGAAGCCAGGAGATCGAAATAAGGCAAATGCATTTCAGAGAGATTGGTCACCTCCGCCGGCCAGTAATTCATTTCGATGTTGACGTCTGTGTGGTAATCCCCATTCCAGGGCGTTTGCAGTTTATTGGACCAGATGCCCTGCAAATTAGCCGGCAGCGTACCCGGCCGGGAGGAGGAGATCAGCAGGTATCGGCCGTATTGGAACATCAGGGCTTCCAAATAAGGGTCCCGCTGCGTATCCTTGTAGGCCGCCAGCCGGGCATCCGTGGATATGCGTTGCAGGCTATCCTGCGGATTCAGGGCAATTTGCAGCCGGTCGTAATACTGATCGTACTCGGCTTTATGATCGGCTAGTAAGGATTCGTAGGATTTGGCGGCGGCCGCATCGATATTTTGTTGGGTCAGCGCTTCGTAATCACGGCCGCTGAATTCCGGATCATTCAGTTGATAATCCGTAGAGGCGCTCAGGAGGAGGACCACTTCATCCGCATTGCTAACGGTCAGTGTGGTATCCTGGTAGCTGACTTCCCCGCCCTGAGTCAGGGCCTTTACTCGTATCACGTACTCCAAACCATTACCACCTTTGCCGTCATTCAAACTACCGCGCATGACAAGTTGATCCCGTTCGGCTGCGGTCAGGAAACGTTCCGGCCGGTCCAGCGTGCAGTGAAAGGAGATCTTGCCGGCCTGATCCGCCGTAAATCGGGCCACCATCACCTGATCCGGCTGGCTGGTGAAAATTTCCCGCTGGTATTGCACGCCATCCAGTTCGTAGCTCACCCGGGCGACGGCATCCTGCAGATCGAGTTCCCGCTGATAATTCTGATAGGCTCCGTCCGTACCGAAATCCAGATGCAGATCCCCGAGCGTCTGGAACGAACCGAAAGGTACGGTACTGCCATTGCCGTGGCCGGAGCCCGCGCCTTTACAGACCTGCGTCTGCTGGGTGAGCGCACTGGCTTCCCGGTATTTTCCGGCAAAAAGCAACTGCCGGATCGAATCCAGCGCTTCCCGGGCGGCGGGATTATCATTATCGTCCGGACTACCGGACCACATACTCTCTTCGTTGAGTTGCAAACGTTCCTGGTGTACATCCCCGAAGACCATGATGCCGAGGGAACCGTTTCCCAGCGGCAGGGCGCTCAGCCAGTGCGGGTCATCTTTCCAGCCGTTCTTATCGTCGGCCAGCGTGGCATCTGCCGGCTGATCGTACCATAATTTATATTCCGGGCCGGCCGGCTCCGGGGCGATATCCCCGCAGGCGGTCAGGCCGGTGATGAAAAGGGTAAGGAGGATCAGGACTGGTGTAAGTTGGTCTTTCATAGTATTGAATGGTTGCTTTCCGGCAAGATATTCAAAAGACCGTATATTGACGCGATCGATCGGGGTTTGATGACTGTATGCAGATCAAGTTTCCCAGCTGGGGGAGGCGGCGATCCTAAACGGTTATCATATACCTACCGTCGACCGATAATTAAGGACGAATTAAACTTAGAAGAATACTATGAGCTATCGATCTTTATTCCTGTTAATCTGTCTATGCAGTTTTCTGCCGGATACTATCCGGAGCCAGGAAAAGGCGGACCCGGAGTTTGCCGCCCGTATGCAGTGGTTCAAGGATGCTAAACTGGGCATTTTCATTCACTGGGGCATTTACGCGGTAGACGGGATAGACGAATCCTGGTCGTTCTACAATGGGTATTTGTCTTACGAGGACTACATGAAGCAACTGAACGGATTTACCGCCAAAAATTACGACCCGGATTACTGGGCGGATCTCATCCAAAAAAGCGGGGCCAAATACACGGTCTTGACCACCAAACACCACGACGGCGTGGCACTCTGGGATACGGAGCAGAGCGATCTCAATGTAGTGGATAAAACGCCGGCCGGCCGCGATCTCGTTGCGCCTTTTGTCGACGCTATCCGTAAACGGGACCTGAAAATGGGGCTCTACTATTCGCTGCTGGACTGGTCGGATCCCAATTATCCCAATTTTACCCGTAATCAGAAACGCTACGAAAACGATCCCGCTAAATGGGACCGCTTTGTAAAATTCAATTTCGGCCAGCTTCGGGAGTTATCCACCCGCTTTAAGCCGGACCTGTACTGGTTTGACGGCGACTGGGAGCAATCCGCCGAAAAGTGGAAGGCCGCCGCCCTCCGCGATTCGCTGCGGCACTGGTCGCCCAGTGTGATACTCAATTCCCGGCTACAGGGTTACGGGGACTATGCTACGCCGGAGCAGGGGCTGCCGATCGTGCCGCCCAGTGAACCTTACTGGGAACTGTGCATGACCACCAACGATTCCTGGGGCTATCAGTACAACGATCACAACTTTAAGACGGTCAACCAGGTGATCCGTATTTTTATCGATTGTCTGAGTATGGGGGGAAATCTGCTGTTGGATATCGGTCCGAAAGCGGACGGTACCATTCCTTCGGAACAGGTCGAGATCCTCGAAGGTCTGGGGCGCTGGACCAAAAAACACCAGGATGCCATCTACGGCACGGAGGCAGGTATTCCGCCGGGGCATTATTACGGACCTACCACCCTGTCCAAAGACAAGACGATGCTTTATCTATTCGTACCGCACCGGCCGAACGGACCATTGGTCGTAAAGGGATTGAAGAACAAGATCAACCGGATCTGGGTATTGGGGAACGGTACCAAACTGAGCCATAAGATCGTCGGGAAGGCCTACTGGAGTTCCGTACCGGGTCTGTGTTATATCGACCTGCCGGAAGAAGCGCTGGATCCGGAAGTGACGGTACTGGCCGTTTTACTGGACGGCCCGGTGGAATTGTACCGAGAGCGGGGACAGGTGATCGAGAGCAATTAACGAAGGGCGTTGACCGCTCTATAAATAAAAAGTCGTAAGCTGGCAGGTCTCGAATAAGCGCCCAAAAGGCTCATCATTCTCCAAGCTGCGGCTTACGACTAAAATGACATGATATATAATTAAGCAGCTTTATAGATCCTACTGATCAAATTGTCGATCACGTACGATTTGGTTCTGGAATAGAACGTATCCAGATCTTCCAGATAGCGGTGGTAGAAAAAGTTAAGGATCAGACCTACCAACAGGGCTACCAGGGTCGTATCGAAAGCCATATTCAGGTGCTGGGTAATGGTCGGCATGCCTTCCGTCGTTTTGGCCAGGTGGGCCATACCGATGGAAGTGGACAAACCGAGCAGCGTACCGATAAAACCCAGAGAGATAATGGCGCTCAGCAGATAACGGATCTTCTCCAGCTGGCCGTCCATCTCCTCCTTGCTGGTGTCGACCTGAGAATTGAATACCTGCAGCGTCTCACTCACCGACTGATCATTCCGATACTGCGTACAGGCTTTTTTGATAAAATCCGCTACCAGAAACTGGTTGCCGTTCTGCTCCATCTGGATGGTGTTCAACTTGATGGTGGCTACTTCCTCCGGTGACAGTACCAGCTGGTCTTTAACCGGCAGCAGGCCCAGATTGAAACCATTATATTGCTGGCGGATAAATTTCCGCTTTTCGATCAATTCAAAAATACTGTAGAAAAATACCGCGTAGATCGCCGCCTGGATGTATCCGCCGTAGGAACCGCCCAGGGCTTCCATAAACCGCTGGATGCCCGGCGAGCCGGAAAACAGGTTACCGAGTACGATCAGCAATAACCACACACCGGCGGCCAGTAAAACGCTAAATACCAGTTGAATGGATTTTGACTTGAACATGATTGATTTATTTTTTAGTGAATGCCGATAATCGCGGCATGTATTTTTTTGGATTAAAATTTGAAGCGGGCTGCAGTCCGGAGCGGAAGATCAGTTCCGTTTCGGATCCGTGCACCGTGCTATCGACTGAACGAATACGATCCGTCCGCTTTCACCTGTACTTTACCGATCAGGACTTTGTCCTCGGTGATGCGCAGGGTTTTGCTAAAGTTCTCGCCGCGTTCTTCGCCTTTCTTATTTTTCGTATAGATCAGGCCGCGTACCGGAATACTCGTCCGGTTCTTGGCGCTGGCCTTAAAGTGGGCGTACAGCTGGTACTCGCCGGGGATCAGGCCGTCAAACTGACGGACCGCCTCCTGGGTCGTACGCAGGTCGTTACCGAATAAGCGGTTACGGGATTTCCCGCTATCCCACTGTCCGATAGAGCGATCGCGTTTGCGGCCACCGTACACACAGTTACCATCCCTGCAAACGTAGAGATCGACGTTGTCCTGAATATCCTGCCAGGCCAGTTCGAACGAAAGATCACAGGGTACCGAAGGCGCATCTCCCCGGTATACCGGCACCGGCGGTGCGGGTTTCGGTTCGGGCTCCTGCGGAGTTGCCGGCTTGGCTTCGGGTTCGGGTTGCGGTTCTTCCCGCTGGCTCACTTTCACCGGTCTTTCGGTCGGCTTTTCGGCCGGCCGGGTCGGTTTCTCGTTCAGTACGATGATCCGTTCTTTTTCCTTGGAAGCCTCCGGCATGGTCTGGTAATCGACCACCACGGTGAAGAGCGTATCCCCCACCTGTTTTTGCCACAGGCTATCCGGCATCAGACCGAATACTTTATGATTGACCGTATCCAGATAGACCGCCATTTGTTGCACCTGAGCGGCCGAAGCCCCTCCTTTGGGCGTGATGATAAATAGAAATATCACGGCCCCTAATGCACTGGTCAGCAGATCCAGAAAGGACAAATTGAAAAATGATGAATTTCTCCGTGACATTATTGTTGCTTTTCTATTGATGGAATCGTCGATGACACTTCCGCGCTTTTTTCGGACCAGACCTCGACCTTTGCGGGACGGACCAGCGGAAACCGGCAATGAACACATTTGGTGTCCTCGCCCGGCGAATCACTGCCACAGTTGCGGCAAAGCACTTTTACGATCTGGAGTACCGGCGTATTATCGCTCCGGTTCTCGCCCATCTGCCGGCGAAAGTTGCCCGACATCTGGCAGTGCTTGCACTTCTGGACATGATCGTCATTGACGGAGTTGCAGTTATTGCAGATTAACATATCGTGAAATTTTTTCCAGTTGGCCGGCCCGGGCTGCGGGCCGGCCGACTGTTGACTGACTTAATACCGATCTCCGAATGAGAAGTGACGCTCGTAGCCAAGGGTGAAGATCGTGGAACGATTCATCTGATCGCCATCGTAGGCGGAGAAGAAATCGTTGGCGTTCTTATACCGCTTGCCGTAAGAATCGGTCAGACCGGAATCCCAGGTCACGTTGAAAGTCAGTTTGCTGTTCTTGTCCACCTTGAACACCATACCCGGAGAGAACTGAAAACCGACCTGTAACGGTTTGTAGTCTTCGTTCACCCCTTTACCGAATTTCACCTGGTAGTTACTGGTTTCCAGGTCTTCGCTACCGAAGTATTCAATCTCCTCGTCGATCTTTCCACCCAAACCGAAGTTGAGGGAAGGGCCGATCGCTACGGAAAGTCCGAAACGGTCACCGAAATATTTCCGGTAACCCAACAGGATCGGTACGGAAACGAAATGCAGTCGTTCGCGGGCGGTAAAGAAACCGACGCCGCTCTCGTCTTCAAAGTTATCGGTAGAATAAGTGCTACCTTTCTGAACGTACTGCAGCCCACTACTCAGGGTGAAGTTCTTGATCTCCACACCGAAGGTGAGGCCGGCGTTCACGCCGAAAAGCGATTCCACGCCCGGGTACAGTTCGGACAGGTCACTGGTATATCTGAATTTGGATAAGTTGCCGCCGGCTTGCCCACCGATAAAGGCCGAACTCTGGGCCTGAACGGCTACCGTACCAACACAAAGGCAAGCGAGGAGGGTAATCATTAGCTTTTTCATAAGGGCTTTGATTGAGGGTTTACGATTGAAGATGAATGTTCCGAACTGGTTTTTCGATTGAATTCAGGTGCATCCATCCTCAGGCGTAAACCGGATATTGAATTAATTTTTGAGGGAATTATTATTGCAATTCTGGTAAAAAGGGAGCGGGCACGATCACCCGCTTTCGGCTAATGTTTTCCGCCTTTACCCTTGCCTTTACCTTTTTTATGCTTGTTCTTATTCTTGTGCCATCCCAGGTGGCGTCCTTTGCCGGGGTGATCGCAGTGCTCATCGTGGTAATCACCGTGGGAACGACCGTTGACGGCGCGATCTCCGCGCTGATCTCTTTTGGTACGATCTCCGGTGGGATACGGATAGCGACGCTCGGTACGCGGATAACGGTTCTCCGTTTCCGGGTAACGTTTGCGATCCTGGCGCGTTGAGGGTTCCCGACGGGTAGTGGTCGGCTCCTGGCGACGGTCCGGATAGGTACGGCCGCCCGTTTCGGTACGGCTGGGGGTAGAAGTTCTATCGGTACTGGTTCCGGTACGGGTGCGCTCGTTGCGCGGCTCCGTTTCCGAAGTTTCGTTTTTATCTTTTTTCAGGACCACTTTAGGCTGATCCTTTCCTCCCTTACGGGAAACCTGTGCATTGGCTTGTTGACTGCTGAGCAGGAGGCACAATACCCCCATGCACGCAAGAGACAGTAGCTGCTTCATGGCAATTAATTTTTACAAATTGTCGATTGACAAGCGTGTTAAAAAATTGGGGTTCTGTGAATACGGATTGGATTATCAACAGCCACCTTTCGGTCGGCAAAGCGTTAGGGTGTTATTGACGGAGAACGGTAATGGCGCGGCACTTTGGTTTTCAGCTATCAAACTGATCAATTGGGGCGACCGGATGTTTTGCCCTTTGGCAGTTCCGGTTTTGGTTTGGTTTTTTGGGGTTACCCGCTAACCATTACCGTATCGTCGACACAAAGATTGAAAAAGCGCCTGTTAATGTCTGTTATGGCTGCGTTATTCAGACGTTAATCAATTAAAGCAATTCGTAATATTCTATTAAGGGAGGCCTTTTTTTCTTAAGGAAATCACAAGAAATCCTGGACAGGAGGGCGTTAAAATGCCCGATAGACGGGTAAAATCCCCCGGTGTAGTCGTATATTCAACGGAAATTATTAATCCCATAAACAACTGCTCTGATGAAATTTATTACCGCTCTACTGCTGGTAGTAGCCCTCCTGGGTTCGCTGCCGGCCCAGGTCTATCAGGGGCTTTACGCCGATTCACTGGAGATCTACACCTTCTCCTCTCCCCTTGATTCCATACTCACCGAAAAATTCATCTACCACTACGACGAACTGGGCCGGGAAGTGCTGCAGGATCATTTCAAGGTGCGCAACCGCGAAACCCAAATTGTACCCCGGGAACGACTGACCTGGGCGTACGATACCGCGGGCAATCTGATCCGCGAGACGACCTTCAGCTGGCACCGGCCTATCAACGGTTCCGGCTGGCGGCCGGTCAGCCGCATGGATTATCAATACGACGACTTCCAGAACCTGATAGAAAGGCAGCGATGGGAGACTCCGTATACGGATCAGGACTGGACCCTGGACTACGCCTATCGCTGGACCCACGAGTACAACGCCGCCGGGCAGGATACCCTGAAGCGGGAATATCAGCTCCGGATCGAGACGGGGGAGTGGAGATTGACCCGGGATTTCCAAATCAGGATCAACCGCTTCGGGCTCGATTCCGTGGAGATCAGAGGTTATAGTCCGGGAAGTGAATGGGCCTACAAAGATTCCTCCCAGTGGTTTTACAATGAGCACCGGCAACTGTGGAGAGAAGCCCACTATTCCGGCTTCTGGTCGCCCCGAACGACCTATTTCTATAATGAAGACGGTCAGGTAAGATCCGAGTTCCACGAATACCTGTATTACCAGGAAGGCTGGCTGTTCGACTTCCAACGCGAAAAATCCTACCAACCGGACGGTGAACTGCTCACGGACCGGTATTCTCGCCGTGGCAACGGCGATTCGCTGCGGGTCTACCAAAGTAGTGGCTATGAGTTCGACCCCATCCGCATGCGGCTGCTCAGCACCGACCAAAAACTCAATTACGATCGGACGCCGCCCGTGCTGGAACTCCACCAAAAGCGCTACTGGTATCTCGGCGCGCTGGGTACGCCGGTCCGGTCGCCCGAAGTATCCGCCGTTTTCCGCATCTTCCCCAATCCCGCCACCGATCGGGTCACCGTCGAATCGGCGGAGGATCTGTCCGGCAGTCAGTTGGTATTGTTCGACAGTAATGGCAAAATGCAGCGGCAGCGATCTCCGGCCGGCTTTTCCACGGCTTTGGACCTGAGTGATCTGCCCGCCGGGATGTATTGGATCAGTCTGGTGCAGGGACGGCGGGTTTGGACGCGGGCTTTGGTGGTGCGGTGAGCGTGGAAAGACCTTCTAAGTCTGCGAGACTTAGAAGGTCTGCCGGTGGGCCTCCTAAATTGTCCAGGTAGATACCGCGTACCGTACTTTTTCCATCCCTTTGGCCCGAAAATAACCATCGTTACAGCGTAGCGACCTGATGAACCGATATGGAAAATCATTAGGACGGCGCGCTGCTCCTGGAAACATTAGTCCCTTCCTATTCTGTAGCTATGACAGTGCGCTGTACCTATATTGACCAAAGTGGTTTGGACGCGGGCTTTGGTGGTGAGGTGAGTATGGAAAGACCTTCTAAGTCTGCGAGACTTAGAAGGTCTGGTGTGCCCCCTCCCCAAAACCACGAATTTTCCTTACCTTGTAAGGAAATCCATTGTCATCCCATACTAATGAAAACGACACTCCTTACTCCCCAACAGTGGCAGGCGGCCGGCCAGTATCTGCATTTTAACGGCCGTCAGATCTTTTACCGGCAGTCCGGCGGCGGAAAGCCGGTATTATTACTGATCCACGGTTTTCCCACCGCTTCCTGGGACTGGTACCGCATCTGGGATCGGCTCGCAGATCATTTCCACCTGATTGCTGCCGATATGCTGGGCTTCGGTTTTTCCGACAAACCCCGCCCCTATCGTTACCGCATCGCCGAACAGGCGGATCTGCAGGAACACCTCCTCCAGGAATTAGGATGTAGGAAGGCCCACATTCTGGCCCACGACTACGGTGATACCGTAGCCCAGGAATTGCTCGCCCGGCGTTTGACGGGAGATCTTTCTTTCGATATCCAATCGGTCGTTTTCCTGAACGGGGGATTATTTCCTGGCATTCACCAGGCCCGGCCCATTCAGAAGTTACTGATCAGTCCGATTGGGCGGTATATGACGCCCTTTTTGGGAAAATCCAATCTGGCGAAAACTTTCCGACGCATTTTCGGCCCGCATACCCAGCCTACCGAGGAGGAAATTGATCAATTCTGGGAACTGATCGATCACCAGGAAGGGAAAACGGTGATTCCCTTGCTCATTCGGTATATGCAGGAACGGAACCAGTACCGCGACCGATGGGTGGGCGCGCTGCAGAAATCCCTGCTCCCGATGCTGCTGATCAACGGTGCGCTCGATCCCGTTTCGGGTGCGCACATGGCGGCCCGTTACCGGAAAGTAGTCCCCAGGGCCAGGGTGGTGGAATTGAAGCAGATCGGGCATTACCCACAGGTGGAAGCGCCAGTCCGCACGGTGGATGAACTATTGCTTTTTCAGCGCATCGGTGATCTGGCGTAGATTTGTGGAAGGAAACTTTATTACCAATAGAAATCAGCCTAATTTATACCCAAGAGTCCCTGAAATTTTAAAAACCCGACTTATTATGAAAAATTACTGCAAGATCAGCCTGCTGATCCTTTCAGCCTGTTTGCTATTCCGGGCACCCATTGCTGCCCAATCGCTTCCCCAAGCGGACATTGATCTGATCGAAAGACTGATCACCGAAAAAATGGCCAAAGACGAGATACCGGGGCTATCCATCGCCATCGTAAAGGACGGAAAACTGGCTTGGGCCAATGGCTACGGTTTTGCCGACCTGGAGAATTTCGTTCCGGCCAAAACCTCCACCGTCTACCGCACGGCATCCATCGGAAAATCCATTACGGCCACGGCGATCATGCAACTGGTCGAAGGCGGCCAACTGGATCTGAACGCCCCAATTCAGCAATACTGTCCGGCTTTTCCCGCCAAGCAATGGCCCATCACTACCCGGCAGCTGTTGAACCACACCAGCGGGATCCGACATTACGGCGGGCCCGATGGCGACCGCGAACTCGTCAGCAAAGTCCACTACGAAGATGTCGTTACGCCTTTACAAATTTTCAAGGAGGACAGCCTTCTGTTCGAGCCCGGCAGCCGTTACCAGTACAGCACCTACGGCTACAATGTGCTCGGTTGCGTGCTGGAAGGAGCATCTGGGCAAACTTTCGCCACTTATTTACAGGAGCATCTCTTCCGGCCCGCGGGCATGTCCGCTACCCAGGTGGATGATCCCTACCGCATTGTCAAAAATCGGGCCCGGGGTTACCAGAAAGCCGCCGATGGCGCGCTGCTGAATTCCGAATACGTGGATATGAGCAATAAGGTACCCGCCGGCGGTTTCATCACCACCGTGTCGGACCTCGCCCATTTTGCGATCGCTTTTATGGATGCCCAACTGGTATCGGCCGATACCCGGGAACTGATGCTCACCCCACAAAAGACCAGTAGCGGTGAGACGATTGCCTACGGCTACGGCTGGGGACTTTTCCCGGATGAAAAATGGTACGGCCAGCGGGAGGCTTTCCACGGTGGCGGCACTCCGCAGGTGAGCGGCGTACTCTATTTGTTGCCCGACGTACAATTCGGCGTAGTCATCCTCATGAACCTGGAAGGCGTGAACGAACGGGTAAGTCTGGCGGCAAAGATCGCTAAGGAGGTGCTGGATCTGGAATAGGGTGATCGACTGCGGCGGCCGGATCGGGATATCGTCCGGCGGGGTAGGTTTTTAGGAACTGTTGTAAAAATAGATACTTTTGTGCCGGCCGTAGCGCCGACCTCTTTTTCCGCAAATCGCTCACAAGCTCAACTATGTCCAACAGTCGTATTGATCACCATACGCCCCACTATTCCGATGCACTCGGTAACTTCGGGCCCGCCTACCATTTGGAACTCATCCGGGATGCCGAACGGGTGAACCGGATCTGCGCCGCGCTGGACGAATCCCTCCGTCCGGACGGTATCCACTGCGAACTCGGTACCGGTACCGGCATTTTTGCCATTTACGCCGCCCAACGCTGCCGGAAAGTTTATGCGGTAGAACAGGACCCGGAGATCCTCCAAATGGCCCGGGCTAACATCGAACGCGCGGGCCTGACCGATAAAATTGAACTGATCCGGGCGGATGCCCTCACCTTTCACCCACCGGAAAGAGTAGATACCTTATTGGTGGAAATGATGTCGATCTGGTGCATTACCGAACCGCAAATCCGCATGCTTAACCACGCAACCCAACACATCCTGAAGGACGGCGGTCGGCCAATACCCAGCCGGATCGTCAATACCTTCGAACTGGGGCATTACGATTTCACGGTCCTGGGCGTGCACTGCCCGGCCTCCATCCCATTGTTTTCCGGTATTCCGCAGCCCCGGATCATGACGACCTCCCAGGTGTTCAATACATTTGATCTAAGTCGGCAAAATCCGGAAGAGATCCGCCACAGTGTGGAGGTACCGGCCCTGTTGAGCGGAACCGTTAACTGTGCCCGACTGTCCAGCCTGGTTCAGATGAGTGAAAACGTCACCTTCTATTCCACAGACAGCCTGATGCCCCTGACACTGGTACCCCTGAATGAGTTAAAGGTGCAGGCCGGAGACAGCCTTCGCTTCACCGCTGCCTTCCAGACCCGAACGAGCCTGGAGGAAGGCGAATTCAAAATTGAACGTCTTTAGCGTCCGGCCCATTAATGGCTGAACGGCCCGGCGACGTCTTGAGCATGAGCATCAACTGGTTTTCACCACCCGTTCACTAACACAAACCACCTATACCAATCCACTTATCAAAATTTGTCAGCATGAAATTTCGCCTGCTCTTTTTACTCTGTCTGTTCTTTTGGGCCTGTCAGGACACACCGGAATCCGACGATTCCGCCATCTCGGCCGACGTCATCGTTTATGGCGGTACTTCCGGTGCCGTGACCACGGCCGTCCAGGTCGCCCGCATGGGACGGTCGGTCATGATCGTTTGCCCGGATAAACACCTTGGGGGACTTACCTCTTCCGGTCTGGGTTTTACCGATACCGGCAACAAGCGGGTGATCGGCGGACTTTCCCGCGAATTTTACCAGAAGTTATACCAACACTACCAGCAAGCGGATGCCTGGCGCTGGCAAAAGAAGGAAGAATACGGCAATGTCGGACAGGGAACTCCCGCAATTGACGGCGCCAATCGCACCATGTGGATCTTTGAGCCCCACGTGGCCGAAGCGGCTTTCGAGGAGTTCATCAAAGAACAACAGATCGAGGTGATGCGGGATGAATGGCTGGACCGGGAGAACGGCGTGGAACTGGAAGACGGCAAGATCGTTTCCATCACTACCCTGAGTGGCAAGACCTACAAGGCGGATGTATTCATCGACGCTACCTACGAAGGCGACCTCATGGCCGCGGCCGGGGTAAATTACCACGTTGGCCGGGAAGCCAACAGCGTTTACGGCGAGGAATGGAACGGCATTCAGGTGGGCGTATTGCACCACGGCCACCACTTCAGTGATCGCCAGATCAGTCCCTACAAGGTGCCGGATGATCCGGCGAGCGGCGTACTCGCCCGCATTTCCACCGCAGACCCCGGCCAAAAAGGCGAAGGCGATAACAAAGTACAGGCCTACTGCTTCCGCACCTGCCTCACCAAACACGAACCGAACCGGATCGCTTTTGAAAAACCGGAAGATTATGACTCCACCCAGTACGAATTGCTGTTGCGCATCTACGATTCCGGCTGGCGGGAAACGTTCCGCAAGTTTGATGCCATTCCCAATCTGAAGACCGATGTGAATAACCACGGCCCCTTCAGCTTCGATAATATCGGTATGAATTACGATTATCCGGAAGCTTCCTACGAGCGGCGCAAAGAGATCATTGAGGAACACGAGACTTATCAGAAAGGACTGCTCTACTTTATCGCCAATGACCCGCGCATTCCCAAGGATGTCCAGAGCGAGATGAAGTTGTGGGGATTGTCGAAAGATGAATTTGCCGATAACGGCCACTGGCCGCATCAGATCTACGTGCGCGAAGCCCGCCGGATGAAGGGTGATTTTGTCATGACGGAAAATGAGATCCAGGGGCGCTCCCCGGTGGATGAATCCATCGGCATGGGTTCCTATACCATGGATTCGCACAATATCCAGCGGTACATCACTCCCGAAGGACACGTGCAGAATGAAGGCGATATTGGGGTACACCCGAAAGAACCCTACCAGATCGCACTGGGCAGTATTATGCCGAAAAAAGCGGAATGCCGTAACCTGCTCGTTCCGGTTGCCGTCTCAAGTTCACACATCGCCTTCGGATCGATCCGGATGGAACCGGTATTTATGATCCTGGGGCAGAGTGCGGGTACGCTGGCTGCCATGGCGCTGGAAAAAGGCGTGGATGTTCACGATATTTCCTATTCGGAGATCCGGGAAAGATTGCTGGCGGACGGACAGGTATTGGAGAATCCGGGATCGTAGCGCGAGTATGGATTGAGGTTTGAGTACCCGGAACACTGATCGGAACCACCGGCCGGACCCGCACGGGAAGTCAAACCTCAACCCATATAGCAATATGACGAAGCGGACTGATCACAAAAAACTGTTTTGGCAACAACCGGTCGAATTACTCAACTCCCGTCGGGAAAAATGGACACTGGTGATCTTCAGCAGTGTCTTCGTTATCCTTTTCCTGCTGTTCTTCCAACCCTTTGGCGTTAATAATTACGATCCTACCCACCGGATCGACGGGGTATTTTTGCTGGCTACCGTATTATTTGGTCTGGTCGGTGGGTTCACCCTCGCGATATACGAGTTCTGGCTGGCGCCGGTATTATTTCGCCGCTCCACCCGCCGGGCTTTCCTGAGCCGTCTGGCCCTCTCCCTGCTGATCCTGGCTTCGGTACTATTTCTTTTTTACAATCTGCTCGGGAATTTCCACGATTGGCGGCTGAAAAGCTATCTCGAATTTATCCAGAATGTCACCCTTATGGGCACCATTCCGATCGGAATAACGCTGCTGTATCTGGAAAACCGAAAAGTCAAAACGGCCTACGAGCGAAGCCAGAACAGCCGACGGACGGATGCCCGGATCCGCCTGACCTCCGAAAATGGCCGGGAACATCTCGCCCTGATCCCCGAACAGCTACTGTACATCGAAGCCCAGGGCAACTACGTTTTCGTTTACCACCAGGAAAGTGGTATTACCCGGAAAAGTCTGTTGCGCACCACCATGAAAAAACTGGAACGCCAGTTGGATCATTACGCTATCATGCGCTGCCACCGCTCTTTTCTCGTCAATACCCGGCGGGTAGGCAAGGTCACCGGTAATGCCCACCAGTTGCAATTGCACCTGTCCGGAGCCGAAGATACCGTTCCCGTTTCCCGTTCCTACATCCCGGCGCTGGAAGCCCAGTTGGACGTTCATCCCGTATAGCGGGATTTCGCCCCAAAGCCCCGGAAATACTTGACTGCTCCGGGGCAGCTCCCCTAAATTTGACAGCAAACCAAACTGTAATAAAAATGAAAAATTGGATTGCTGTTCGTTCGAACAATCTCTTATTTAACTTTCTCCTCTTCTTCATCGGCCTCACCTTTATGCTGGTGTGGCTTCCGCTGCTGCGCTGCTTTTTTGACGGCGCTTCCTACAGCTGGGGGCAATGGTATTTTGGCCGGCAGTTGTCCAGTGCGGGCGTCTCGGCGGATTATTTTATCCTCATCCCTTTTCTCCTGCTTTACGTAGCTTTGTTTCACGCCTTTTATTATCAGAAGAACCGCCTGGTGTTCTACGGTCTGATGATTGCCTGGTGGTTCCATTTCTGGGGGAACTTGCTGCTGGATATATTTGTGCACGGAGACACTCTCTTTCACGGCGACACTCTGAACGTCCACGTCTCTCTCACCGCTATTATTCTTCCCCTGGCCCTACTGGCGCTCCTGCTGATCGTAGCTGTGATCCGCAAGGACCAGACCATGGAAACGGTAAACCTGCCCCGCAGCAGCACCGGCAACCTACGCACCTGGATCATCCTGGGGCCATTGCCGTTGCAGGCCGTACTGTTCATGATCGGTGAACCCCACGCGCTGACCGATGAGATCGCGGTGCTGATCACCATTGTCCAGTCGCTGGCTATTCCATTTCTCTTCACGCCCGGCAGGGTCAGAGAAACGGAAACTGCGGCCGAATTGTACGCGGGCTGACAAATCCACAGTGAACGCGCCGGTATTTATGTATTTCCGGCAGTATCATCATCCATAGGTAAACCTTATCACCGCGGAACTGCCCCGGCACACCGCGGTGATTCACCCTTATACTGGTCAACATCAGATTTTGTGCAGTTGGATCGGCCTTATCCTTTATGATCAAGGTAAGCCATCCTGGCCATCCACAAGATCAGATGCATCCTGGTATAGCTTACCTTGGACAATATGAAAAAACTACATCTACTGCTCTGGACCGCCCTGCTGTGCTCCGGCACCCTTTTCAGTCAGCCGGATCTCCCTACCTACGTATTTTCCATCAGCGCCCAACAGGCCCGGTATTTTTACCAACATCCCTACGACAGCCTCGATCTCGGTACACTCCGTGCGCCCATCGACAGCTTTCTGTACACTTTTGAGGAGCAGGAACGGGAACCCGGGCATTACCTGTACGTTCAACCTCAGTTGGAAGACCTGGAAATTGAGTTGCGTTCCTACTACGCCTATCAGCTCACGCCCCGCAACAACGACCGGGACCTCGCCCTGGAACTGGTGGATGCCGAAGGGCGTCTCCGGCCGGATGCCGATATCCAACTGGGCAAACGCCGCATTCCTTACGATCCGGATACCCGAACTTACCGGCGAAAAAACTGGCACCGGGACGGCCTGCTGACCGTTTCCATCGATCGGGATACTTTGTTCTACGAACTGAGCGGCAACAGTGTGCAGGGGTTATTTACCCGTAAGCTCCATTACTGGACCCGCAGCCGGGTCGGTTACTGGCTCACCGCTCCGGTCCGCTGGGCGAAACGAACCTACTTTTATTTTCGTCGGGGATTCGGCTGGGGAGAGTGGGACTTTTACCATAACCCGTTCCAGTTCCTCAAAGGCCGACCGGGGTTTCGCGGCTACGTAGCCACCAATCAGCCGCTTTACCGCCCCGGCGATACCCTGATGATGAGTGCTTATCTGACCAATAACCGAGGAAAACCCTGGTCCCGTCCGGTAGCCATGCGGATCACTTCCCAGGATCCTACCAGCTATCGCAGCCGGATTATTGTGGATAGTCTGATGCGTCCCCGGGAACCCGGTCGTGTCGAATTCATCTGGCCACTCAAGGATACCCTGCCATTGGACCGCGTTTACCGCATCAATTTCTGGCACCCCCGACGGGATGATTTTGAAAACCTGCAGCACCAGTTCCGGCTGGAGGATTACGAGTTGGACGAAGCGCATTTCTCCCTGAAGTTGCAGCAGGAGGTTTACCACCGGGGAGAGTCCGTAAGTCTACAGGCGGAAGGACGGGATGAGAACGAAAAGATCATCGCCGGGGCTGAATTGCGCTTAACGCTGATGGTCGATAAAATACACCACAGTTACAGCGACCGGCTGAGCATTCCGGATACGCTCTGGACCCATCGGGAAAACCTGAAAGATCAGGAAAGCACCCAATTGATGATCCCGGACAGCATTTTTCCTGCCGCCGATATCAGCCTGCGCTTATTCGGCACCTTTGTTCATCCTTCCGGAGAATTGCATCAGGTGGAACAATCATTCCGACATCACCACCGGGCAGACAAGCTTATCCTCACCCTGGAACGGGACTCCGTGCGGGCCGGCCTGGAACGCAACGGCCAGGCGCTGACCGGACGAGCTGTACTTACGCGCTACGGTGCCCAGTCGGAGGAACTTCCGGAGGAATCGGATACCATCGATCTGCCCTACCGGGAGGCGCTGAGCCCATATTTTCAGACCTACGAACTGAAGCTGGACAGCCTGCGCCAGGAACTGGAGATCTGGGGCTCGCAGGAAAGCCTGGTCTCCGTAAATGGCACCTGGCAACCGGACACCATCACCGTCTCGTTCACCAATCCGCGACGACTCCATATCACGTGGATGCTCCAAAGCCGGACCAGGGATATCCGTCGGGGCAGCTTTTCCGAACCGGCCGGAACGGTCAAAATACCGGTCGGCAATCAGGCCCAATGGGAACTCAGCTACGAATATTTCTGGAAAAAACCGCTTACCCACTCCCAGGAGATCTTTCGGGTAGACAAAAAGCTGGAGATCCTGATCGAACAACCGCCCAAGGTCAGTCCGGGCGAAACCGTGCAGGTAAAGGTCCGGGTCGAAGATGCAGAGGGAAAAGCAGCGGCCGGCGTACAACTGGCCGCAGCGGCGGTCAACGCCCAGTTCAAACATCCGCAATCGGCCTATACCGCCCCTTCCATCCCCTACAAAACGGCCCGCCAACCTTTCACTATTGAAAATTTTTCGCTCGAACCACTGGCGGCAAAAAACTCGGAATACTACCGACGGGGCGTGACGGCAGAATGGTTCCGGAAACTGGATCTGCGCCGGCATCCTTTTTACCAGATGCGTTTTCAGAATAATGGCGTCTGGATGCAGTGGGATACCCTGGAACAGGATAGCTTCTACCGGGACGTGGCTCAGGTAGCGCCCTATCTGATCCGCAACGGGAAAGCCCTGCCGGTCTATCTGCTCTATCTCAACGACGAACTGGTACACTACTATGCTTCCCAGGACAATCCCCCCTACAGTTTTGCGGGACGCAAGGGGTACAATCGCATCACGGTCCGAACCCGGAATGAAGAATACACCCTGGACAGTGTATGGCTGGAAAAGGGCAAAAAACTGGAATTGTCCATTGACCTCGACCGTTTCGAAAACGGTACATCGGATATCCAGCTCAGTCGCCGTAGTATTCCGGAACAATTTTCCGGTGATGAACTGGCCCTGCTGCGCAAAAAATCCCTGGTACTCATCCGGGGCCGGCAGTATCCGGAACAGTACCTGTGGGATCGCCCGACCAATATCCACGCCATCCGGCAGTGGCCGGGCAGTGAGTCCATCCTGATCGTGCCCTTTGCGGCCTCCCGGGAGATCAATTACGTGCGCAGAGGAAAGCTGGAAAGAAAATTTCTTTTCGAACCGGGCTACAGATACGACATCGCTGAAACCCGGGAACGGCTGTACGGGTGGAACAGTTCCGAACGTTTCCGCGATGATTTTCGGCAAAAGCAGCCGAAGGTCCACCGGCCCGGGGAATTGATGCTTCGCCCGGAGGACATCCGCCGGGAAGCACCGGAACCTACCCCAACGCTTTACTTTTCCAGTTTTACCCGGGAGCGCGTGCCCGGCAAGGGACGGCTACACCTCGAAGCCCTGCCTCCCGAACCGGACAGTCTTCCGCTGATCGCTTTCGTGTTGCAGTCCGAAAAAGGGACCGAATGGGTGGTACCGAGCCTCCGGACCGTTATCGGTGGTCTGGAGCCGGGCAACTATCAACTCGTACTGGTCCGGTCGGATGGCCGGGTACTGCAAAGTAGATTTGCCCTGCAACCCAATGCCAACCTAATACTGAACCTGTCCGACGGGACCTTTAGTGAAGATCCGTTCCGCACCTGGCCGGACCGGCTGTATCAACTCAGTCAATCGCCCCAGCCGTACCGCGATACTTCCCAGCCGACTCCTTCCCCAAGCAGCCGGCTTAATCCTTACGAAGGCACGGGCCGTCTGATCCGGGGGCAGGTGCTGGATGATTCCGGTGAGCCCTTGATCGGAGCCTCGATTTTGCTCAATGGGACCCTTTTCGGTACGATCACTGATTTTGACGGTTTCTATGAGATCTGGGTGCCGGCCGAAGGGGCGCAGTTATCCATCAGCTATACCGGCTTCAATTCACAGGATCTGGTCGTTGATCCGCACCGCAGGAACGACGCTGTTCTTGGAGTGAGTGCCCTGGCGCTGGATGAGGTGGTGGTAGTAGGTTACGGCCAATCCCTGGCCAGTCCCCGCCAAATCGTAAGCGAACAGTCCCTACAAAAGCTGCAGGGGCGGGTTGCCGGGGTGGAGATCAGTGTGCCGGGATCCCGGCAGCGTGTTCTGATCCGGGGGCTGGGTGAACCCACCGCCAATCAACCGGTAGTGCTCATCAACGGGCAGCTCAGCACCCTGGAAGCCTTACAGTTACTGTCGCCGGAGGATCTCCAGAACCTGGAGATCGTAAATGATCCCAGCGTGCTCAGTCTGTATGGCGCCCGGGCGGCTAACGGCGTCTACCTGGTCACCCTAAAGTCCGGCGTGCGTATCCCCGAACCGGAGATCGAAGCCCCCGAACCCGACGGCAGTCTACGGGACGAATTCCGGGATTACGCCTTCTGGCAACCCCGGCTCATCACCGACCGGAAGGGTGAAGCTTACTTTCAGGCAACTTTCCCGGATAACATTACGGCCTGGGACACCTACGTACTGGGGATGGATCGCAAACAGCGTGCCGGCGTCGGCCTGGCCCGTACCCAGTCCTGGAAATCGCTCACCGCCCGCCTCAATGTTCCCCGTTTTCTCGTGGAAGGAGATGCGGTCGACCTGGTCGGACAGGCCGTCAACTACACCCGGGACACTTTCTCCGTCGCCACCTTTTTCCGACAGGGAGATCAGGAGTTATTCCGCCGGGATCACCGCCTGGCCAGTTCCCTGACCGATCGCTACCGCTTCGAAGCCGGCGGGACGGTCGACTCCGTAGAGCTGACCTACGGTCTGGAACAGGCCAATTATCTGGATGGAGAAAAAAGGGACATTCCCATCGTGCTGCCGGGCAGTATGGAGACCGAAGGACATTTTCTGGTCCTGGACGGAGATACGACCATCGATCTCTCTTTCAGCAAGGACCTGCCCATCGAACTGTTCATCGCCGATAATACGCTGGAATTGCTGCTGGAAGACCTGAATTATCTCCGGGATTATCCCCATGAATGCATGGAGCAAACCGCCAGCCGGTTGATCGCTCTGAAACTGGAGGAGCAGATCCGGCAGCAACTCGATCAGGAATTTAACGAGGATAGAATGGTCCGCAAGCTGGTTAAAAAACTGGAGAAGGCACAAGGTGACGACGGAAGCTGGGGCTGGTGGCCCGGCCGAAGCGCCAGTTTGTGGATCACCCGCCACGTCCTGGAAGCCCTGCGATGGGCGCGGACGGAACCGAAACGTTCCGTGGCCGAGGAAAGGGGGATCCGCTATCTGGTGAATACCCTGCCGGAAATGGGCCCACAGGATCAACTCCTGACGCTAGACCTGCTTTCGGGTTTCCAGCAGCAGTTGGATTACAATGATTACCTGAACCGGCTGGACAGTTTATCCCTATCCCTCCACGATCGGCTGTTACTGACGCGCATCCGCCAACGAGCCGACCTGCCGTACCAACTGGATACCCTCGATGCTTACCGGCAGCAAACCCTTTATGGTGCCCTGCATTGGGGCGCACCGCTTCCCGCTTACTGGACCTACCAACGCCACCAGCATCCGGTGGCCAATACCCTGATCGCCTACGATCTGCTCAAAGGAGCCGGGCGACAGGAGGAAGCGCGCCGGGCGCGCCAGTATTTCCTGGAGAACCGGGGCATCGGGCAACCCAACGGCCGTTATGCCTGGTACAATACCTTCGAGACCGCCCGGGTGCTGGCCGCCATCCTGCCCGATCTGCTGACCGAGGGCAAAACCTTCCGGAAAAACCAGGTACAGATCGCCGGTACGGTACTGGATAGTTTCCCCTACCGGGACCGGATCACCGATACCCGGGAGATCCGTCTGCAAAAAACGGGTACGGGGCCGCTTTACGTCACCGCCTACCAGCAGTACCACAACCGGCAGCCGGCACCCAAAACGGATATTTTCGACATCACTTCCCGTCTGCACCAAAACGAACGAACGGTGGAGGGGCTGGAACAGGGTCAGGTGGCTACGCTGGAAGTCACGCTGAAGAATGAACTGGATGCCGAATACGTCATGCTGGAGATCCCGATCCCGGCGGGTTGTTCTTATGCCGACCGGAGTATCAACTGGGGCCTGGAAGATCAGCGGGAATACCGGCGGGAGAAAGTGGTGGTGTACTGCAGCCGTCTGGCCGCCGGCACCCATACTTTCCGGGTGCAGCTCGAAGCTCGGTTCAGCGGTCGCTTCACCCTCAATCCGGCCCGGGCGGAGCAGATGTATTTCCCGGTATTTTTCGGCAGGAATGCCTTGAAAAAGCTTGAAGTAAAATAAGGTAACAGCGGATTGCAGGACCGTAACGAAAAACGGTCCTGCCCCGAAATCCAAATATCCGGTCAACCTCAACTTATTTGGGAGTGTTTCATCAATCGATAAGATTAAACGCTTACTTTTGGCGGACCAAATCAGAATTTACAAAAACACCGTATGGATACTCCCTGGAAACAGTTATCGTATAAAGACACCGAAGAGCTCAATCAGGCTATCGCCTATATTCACCACGCCGCCCTGCTGGTTGCCTCCGTTGGCGACAGCCTCTTACCCAAGGCCGATGATGATTCCCAGAGCAATCTGGAATGGCTGCCCGGTATCAATGCCCTGGGCGGCCAGATGGTAGACGGTAGTTTTCGCGCTGCGTTGCGGTACCTGCCTTTCGAACTGCTGGTGCTGGACGACCAGAACCGGATCCGGGAGGGTAAATCCATCCCCGGAAAAAGCAAAGAGGAGTTGATGATCTGGCTGCAGCAGGCCGTGACCCGTACCGGAGGAGATGGTAAAAATGTAAACCTGATCGATCATTTCGATATCCCGGATCACGCAGTAGCCCAGGGAGAAGCATTCCCGGAGATCCATCCCGGCCTCCACAACGAACTGATATACTACCGTTCGAATGCCGACTGGGTACTCAACGAAGTGGCCGGGCTCTATAAAGACGTAACTCCCGTACGCACCTGGCCCCACCACTTCGATACGGGAGCCATCATGCCTCTGGAACAGGATCAGGACGGTAAAGCCACCAAAACCATCGGTATCGGCTGGGCCATTCCGGACCAAAATTTTGCGGAGCCCTATTTCTACGTCAACCACTGGACGGAAGGGGACGCTCCGGATTACGATCAGTTGCCCGCTCTGGAAGGAGCCGGTAAATGGTACCTGGAGGACTGGAAAGGCGCTGCTCTGAAGAGTTCCGATGTGATCGAGCACAAGCAAACTGCCGATCAGCAACAGGAAGTGCTGCAATTTTTCCGCTCGGCCATTCGCGCCACCAAATCCTTTTTACAGTAGGTCCCCTCTTCCTTGGGAGGTTCAATTTCTAAGGTAAATGCCACCGGGAGCGCCAATCGGATACCGTCAAAAAGTAACCGGATGCCGCCCCCTGGCCGCTTTGCACCGGACGGCCGTACCCTGCGCGCCGCTGACGGTCAGTTTTTTGCAAGTACCAACCCTCGCAAAAGCCCGAACTTTCCATTTTTAAAAGTAGCCGGGCGGACATTTAGTTTTGAACAAAATGGGGGGCTTTCCGATTTACTTTATGTACACAATCGTATCACTAATGAAGAAAAAGGCAGTTTGGAACGGCCGGGTGATTGCCGAAAGTGACGATCTGGTTATCGTCGAAGGTAATTATTATTTTTCCCCTTCCGATATCCGACCGGAGTATTTTAAAAATAGCTCCCGTCAGACTACCTGCCCGTGGAAAGGCCAGGCCTCTTATTATACGATCGAAGTAGACGGAAAGACCAATCAGGATGCTGCCTGGTACTATCCGGATCCCAAAGCGGCAGCGGCCAGGATCAAAGACCGCGTGGCCTTTTGGCGCGGCGTGGAAGTAGTGGATGCCTGAAATGACCGCAGCCCGAACATTTTCATAAAAAACGAACCATGACCATCCAATTACAAGAAATAACTAAACCCGATCTGCTCACCCAGTACCGTCAGATCCGGCAGCAGAGCCTCGATATTTGTGCGCCGCTGGAGCCGGAGGATTACGTGGTACAGCCGATCATGGATGTGAGTCCGCCCAAATGGCACCTGGGGCACGTGACCTGGTTCTTCGAAAATTTCATACTCGCCGAACAGGTACCGGATTACCGGCACTTCAACAAATCACTCAACTATTATTTCAACTCCTACTACGAGAGCCAGGGGCCGCGTATACTGCGCAGCAACCGGGGCAACATGACCCGGCCGGCACTGGAAGTAGTGCTGGAATACCGCCGGCATGTAGATGAGCATCTGGAGCAATGGATCCGCACCTTCGAAGGGCGGGAGATGCCGCCCGAACTCGAGCAGTTGCTCGTCATCGGCTTACAACACGAACAACAACATCAGGAGTTGTTACTTACTGATATTAAATACATCCTGGGGACCAATCCGCTGCATCCGGCTTACCGGCCGCAGCCGGAGCGGAATGCCCCCGGATACGCAGCAGATACCCGGTTTATTCCGGTGGAAGAAGGTATTTACGAGATCGGTTACCAGGGCGACGGCTTTTGCTGGGATAACGAACTGAGCGTGCATAAGGTCTACCTGCACGCCTACGAGATCCAGGATCGCCTGGTGACCAACGGAGAATTTCTGGAATTCATCGAGGCGGGTGGATACGATCAGTTTGAATACTGGTTGTCCGAAGGCTGGGAATGGGCCAAGCAACTGGACGTGAAAGCGCCTTTGTACTGGTTCCAACAGGACGGCACCTGGCACCAGTATACGCTCGGCGGCATGCAGCCCATTGACCCGGATCTGCCGGTTACCCACGTCAGCTATTTTGAGGCCGATGCTTACGCGCGCTGGCGCGGCATGCGCCTGCCGACCGAAGCGGAATGGGAAGTAGCCTGCCGGCAATTGTACACCCAGATTCCCCGGGAAAGCAACTGGCTGGAAAGCGGCCAGGGCCATCCGACCGCACGGAAAGACGCGAACGATTACCAGATGTTGGGCCAGGTATGGGAATGGACGGGAAGCGCCTACCTCCCCTACCCCAACTATCCGCGACTGAAAGGGGCGCTCGGAGAATACAACGGGAAATTCATGGTCAACCAGATGGTGCTCCGCGGAGGATCCTGCGCGACCCCGATCTCACATATCCGGCCCACTTACCGGAACTTTTTTCAAACCGACAAACGCTGGCAGTTCACCGGTATCCGACTGGCCCGCTAACCAGCACCTGACACCTGACACCTCAAACCTGACTCCTGACTCCTGACTCCTGACTCCTGAAAAGGATAAAAAAATAACCACCATGTCATTCATCAGCACTTCAGACCTCGTCAAATTCGACCAGAACTTCGCCACCGATGTGGAAGCGGGTTTGAGTCTCGATCCCAAAAAATTATCCTCGAAATATTTCTACGACAAAAAAGGGGATGAACTGTTCCAGGCGATCATGCGGATGCCGGAGTACTACCTTACCGATTGTGAGTACAGTATTCTGAATCGCCAGAAAGCCGATATTTTGGAGGCCATCGGCCCTTCGGGTTTCGAACTGATCGAACTGGGAGCCGGCGACGGTTACAAGACCAAGGTACTGCTGGAGCACTTTCTCTCCCGGGAAGTGCCTTTTGTTTACCGGCCGGTCGATATTTCCCAAAATGTACTCGAGGTATTGAGGAATGATCTGAAGAATCGCTGGCCCGATCTCGCCGTACGTCCGCTCAAGGGAGATTACTTTGCTATGCTGGAACGCCTACAAAGTGAACAGGGCCAACGCAAGGTGGTCTTGTTTCTCGGTGCCAATATCGGGAATTATACTCGCCAGGAAGCGCTGCGTTTTCTGGAAAATCTGCACAAGCAACTCGATCCCGGTGATCAGTTACTGATCGGTTTTGATCTTAAAAAAGATCCTTCGGTCATCCTGAATGCCTATAACGATCCGGCCGGTATTACCGCCGCGTTCAATCTGAACCTGCTCACCCGGATCAACCGCGAATTGGGAGGTCATTTCGATCTGGAAGAATTTTCCCACTGGGAGACGTACCAGCCAATTACGGGCGAAGCCAAGAGTTATCTGATCAGTCGGAAGGAACAGGAAGTGGAGATCGAGGCCATCGGCAAAACGTTCCATTTTGGTGCCTGGGAAGCCATCGATGTGGAACTTTCCCTGAAATACAGCCCGTTCGAGATCGAGGCGCTGGCCCGGGCGGCCGGCTTCCAGGTCGTCGAACATTTCTACGATGACCGGAGCTATTTTCTGGATAGCCTGTGGGAGGTCAAGTAGTGCAGAGCACGCTAATTGGAACATGAAATCATGCGAATCAGGAGTTAAAAGTCCCGTAGGGACGAGATATAGGTAGCCCGTCCTATAATTTGGGAGGTTCAGCGTGCCGTAGGTACGCAATATGGTTTTACATGGCGTACCTACGGCACGCTAAGCCGGGAAATGGTCATTTTTCTACCTACATTTTGTGCCTAAAGGCACATTGATTCCAAGTTTAATTCCTTATTCGCATGAATCATCCTGAATTTTTTCAGAACTCAAAAATGACCTTGTAGAGGTTAAACATTCGTAGAAAAATAGTCGAAATGCTGGTTTCGACCTCAGCGAAGTCGGAAAACGCTTATAAGGCTAACTTCTACGAATATTCGACCTCTCTGAGGGCATACACCGCCTTTTACAAAATTCGGCGTAATTCATATTGGAGTGGTTCAGTTCAATATGAATTGCCATGCAATTTTTTCAATCGCCATGTCAATCTCGAATACAAAAATTCAATAAATCCGGCCATTCGAGTTGCCGTCCGACGATTACCGCCGCCACGGCATCGCATTCACTTTTTCACCAATACTGAACCCCAGATCCAGACCCGCGTCGGAATCCATCCGAAAATGTACCCCCAGCGGGATGCGCGATTCGGCATTTTCCCGGGCCATTTCCCGAAAGTTGGTAAACGAGCGCGGCGTTCCGTTGAATTCGGTACGTTCGGCGTGAAAATTATCCACCATTGCGTAATCATTGCCGAACAGATCGGACATAACCGCAGCGGCCGCCGCTCCGAAAGCCGCATGCCCGGAAGGATAGGCCGGGAAATTCGGCGTAAAGAACTGTCCGGAACCATCGGGGCACATCACCGTATTCCAACTATTGTCTCCCATGACCCGGCGAATGTAATCGATGGGACGTTCATGATTGTAACGGTATTTCTCATGCCAGCAACGAATGCCCGCATCCGCCAGCGCCATTCCTACCCGGGCGTAGGCCTCCAGGGCCTTATCCAGGGGTTTATTTTCCGATTCGATCACCTGATTGAGGATACCGATCCAGCGACCGGCCGGAGTGGAAGTCAGGATCGGACAGTCATCACTCCAGAAATCGGCGATCCAGCGCTCTTCGGATGCCAGATCCACCTTGGCTCTCTCACTGGCCTCCAGAACTTCGATGGCCTCCAGGTACAGCGCGGAGGCGGGATCCTCACTGTATTCGAGGGGCGGATCGACGATATCGTCGGGGCCGGCTACAAAAGTCCGGATCTGCCCCCAGTACGGGACCAGTCCCGGTGTGTAATCCGGGAAGGTTGGCTGCCACAGGCCCTGGCCGGTTGGTGGGGAGTAGGCCAGATCGACATTGCGATCGTAGGCCTCGTGCCCAAGTTCATCGGAAGCGGACCAATCGTGGACCGCATCCGCCATCTCGGTGCCGTAACGTACCGAACGGCCGAAAACATCGGACGGGATCTCCTGTTTGAAGCGAATATAAAATTCATTGCGCAACTGGATGATCCGGAATAGATGTTCGGACGGTGCTCCGGGAAACATCAGTTCCAGCATACGCTCGTAGGTTGCCGTCAGTACGGTCGGCCAGTGGTAAGTCTGATCTTCTTCCAGATAGGGTAATTCCAGTCCGGGGAAGTAATTCCCCAGTGAATTGTATTTATCGCTCATCCCGGCCTGTACACTTTCGTAAGCAGCCAGTCCGACGTATCCAATAGTGCGGGCGGAGATCGGCGGACGGTAGCCGGGCGTAAAGCGCTCCAGGTCGAGATAAAGCGTGTTCCAGGCCAGCGGGACTTCGGCCGAATAGGCCGATACCGCCAGGGTATCCGGTTGCGGTAGATCAATATCCCGGCTACAGGCGGATATCACCAGTAAACTACCGAGAAAAAGCCACCGAAGTGGCCTATAGCTGTAAGAGAAAAGTTGGTTCATGAGATTATATACTTAGCAAATAATTGGTTTCATTCAGTCTTCGCAGTTATAGACGATCAGCCGTTTTTGCCAGCTTTCCAGGCTGTCGGGCTGCAGGTTTTTCACTTCTTCCAGGAACTGTTCTACCCTCCGGTCGAATAGCCGCAGGCTGTCGTTCAGCATCCGCATCTCAGCGGCAATTTGCTGGTCTTCAGTTTCCGCTCTATCCACCCGTTCTTTCACCTCCATCGGTAACTTTGGATAAGCTTCAAACATGCGGATCAAGCCCGCGTTGCGGATAGCGATCATGTTTTTGCGTTCATCCTCGGGCAGATCTTCCGGTATTCCTTTTTCCAGATCGGTGGCTACCTCATCCCACAGGGTCTGGCTCTTCCGGCCCAGTGCCTGTAGCTGACAGTAAAAATCCTGCCCCCGCCGGTGCAGTTTGATTCCATTTTCAGTGAGCATCAGATCCACCTGATCGGGGCCGCTACAGGCCGGCGAAAAGGAAAAAGCGATCAGCAAGATCACTGAAGAAGTCTTGGTTATCATCCAATTTTTTTATAACTGCTTTCTACGATAATGGGGCGAAAAGTTTCAAAAACGCAACGATTTCACGGACTTTTAACAACTGTTTTACAGTATTGGTCACCGGAATAGCTTCGGTCAACCCTCTGGAATACCTCCTTTAGTCCGTAGCGTTGAAACGCAGATGTGGGGCGGGTAAATGCGGGAAGGGGCAAAACGACAGCAGGCTGATCACCACAAACACCTTGTTAGGAGAGTCTCAAACCAGCTTTTATTTTCCCGATCGCTCTGATCTTTTAGCGAAGTTTCGTCAAATTTCTTATTTAAAATGAAAAATTCCACGCCCGCAAGATGGAAAACGGAGCGATTGTAAGCTGCCTGTCCAAATATTCCCTGCCGTCCGATCGGGTGCTTTGCTCCTAAATGAATAGCGGAGTGGCGTGTTGACGCCACTCCGCTATATTTTTTCCGGTCAGTTCCTCTATTTTTTAATTAGCCGAACTCTCGGTCAACACCCCTACTTCGGCAAAAGCCGGCGGGTTGCCGTCCACCGTCGCGACGGATTTAAGCCGGATGTACCGGGCCGGCTGCGCCTCAAAGGTCACGCGCTGCCAGATCGGGCTATTCTGAATGTTACTGAACTCGCCGGCGGCGGCCTGCGTCCAGTTTCGGTTATCGGTACTGGTGTACAGCTCGTAGTTTGAGATCAGGCCGGAAAAGTAACGGCTTTGCACCGGCAGGTAAGTGAAACCCCGCAGCGTGAGCGTTTCTCCCAGGTCGATCGTCAGTTCGTTCACCGGATCTTCCTTTTTGGAACCCCACCAGCTTTCTTCCAGTCCGTCGATAGCCTTTTCGGCCTCCGTGCCGGCGTTCAGCACCTTCCAGTTGGTCGGGGCCACATCCAGTTCTACCTGACTGACCTCACTGGTCCGTCCGGTATTTTCATCAACGGCCACCGCTTTTACCGTCGCCGGACCGGGTAGCGGTACCGGGCTGGTGTAGGCCGTAGCCGATGTTCCCGGTTCGGTACCATCCAGGGTGTAATAAAGAGATACGCCTTCCTCCGGCACCTGCAGTTGCAGTTCACCGGCCTTATTGCGAACCACCGTGGGCGGCAGCAGCAATTTGGGCGCATGGTACAATTCGATATTGGCGATGGTCGGACAGGCTTTGGCGTCGGTAATGTTCAGCCGGACCGCAGTCGCGGTGGTTTCCGGCAGTCGGAGAATACGTTTGCAACCGATGGTGGTTTCCGAAGCGATCTCCTGCCAGCTACCGTCCATTTCCGCTTCCAGCGTAAAGGCTTTCACCCGTTGCCCCAGCGCGATATTTTCCTGCACGAGCAAGCGGTTGAAAGTGACCGCCTCGTCAAAATTGATCGTCAGACTGGCCTCGGTGACGCCGTCTTCAGCAGCCCAGTAAGATTTGGGATCTTCGTCCAGGGCCTCCGCGGCCGTATAATCTCCGCCGCGCTCGTTGCTGGCGCTGATTGTATTGCCCTTCGCCAGCTCTTCGGCAAAGTCCGCTTTGATCACTTCGGTTAGTTTTTCCAGTTGGGCCACGTCATTTTCGTGGATCAGACCGCGCTTATCCACCGGAAAGTTCAACAGCCAGGTGGTGTTTCGACCGATGGATTCGTAGTACATATCTACCAGTTGGGGCAGGGAACGCACCTTGTGGTCTTCGTATTCGTGGTAGTACCAGCCCGGCCGGATGGAGACATTGGTCTCGCCGGGTACCCAGTGGGTGCCGTCCACCTGTCCGGAAGCATATTTTCTCGAATATTCCGGCATACCGGGATATACGGAATCCCGCATCAGGTTGGACCACATGGTCCGAAAGGCGTGGCCGTCCTCATTGCCTACCCAGCGCACATCGGGTCCGGCATCACTGAAGATCACCGCATCGGGTTGCAATTCCCGGATGATGGGATAGGTGTTTTGCCAATCGTAATAAGCCTGCTTGTCCACCCGTCTTTCCTCATTGGCCCCGCCGTAATAGCCGGTACCGCCGTTCGCGCCATCGAACCAGACTTCATAAACGTCGCCGTAATCGGTGAGCAGTTCCCGCAACTGATTCCGGAAATAGGTCAGGTATTCGGGTTTGCCGTAATCCGCATGATTGCGATCCCAGGGTGAGAGGTATACGCCCAGCTTCAGGCCGTACTCTTCGCAGGCATCGGCCAGTTCCCGCATCACATCGCCCTGCCCGTCTTTCCAGGGGGAGTTCTTTACGGAATGCTCCGTATATTCGGAAGGCCACAGACAAAATCCGTCGTGGTGTTTGGCCGTCAGGATAATCCCCGTCATGCCCGCATCTTTGCACACTTTAGCCCATTGCCGGCAATCCAGTTCCGTCGGATTGAACAATTCGGGGCTTTCGTCACCGAATCCCCACTCCATATTGGTGAAGGTGTTCATATTGAAATGGACAAAAGCGTAGAATTCGAGATCCTGCCAGTCGAGCTGTTTTTGCTCCGGCACAGGTTCGATCGCCACCGGAGGTTCAATCGCCGGCTGGCAGGCCAGTAAAGTCAGAACGGGTAATAACCAATAAGTAGATCGCATTGGATGGTTGATTTTATTTGCGCATAATGCTTGAAGGGCCTAAGCTAAATAGGAAAGTTGGGAATACAAAATGTGGACCCGGCAGCAGAGCAGGCCGGACTTTGCGATAGGCATCCTCTAGCCGGTTCCCTGCAATTTCCGGAAATGGGAGGGCGTCATTCCGAACTCCCGCTTGAAGGCGGCCGAAAAGTTATTTGCCTGACGGTAGCCAACCGCGTCGGCAATTTCCACGATGGGAATATCGGTCGTGCGCAGCATGGTTTTGGCCGTTTCCAATCGAAGCTGGTGCTGGTAGGCAATGACCGGTGTATCGAAAAGTTTGCGAAAACCGTATTTCAATTTATACTGATTGAGCCCGAAACGCCGGGCCAGGGTTTTCAGTTGCAATTTTTCGGCGTAGGACTCCTGCAGGAACTGCCGTACCTGGTACAGGGCCGTCACATCTTCCGGGTTTAAAATGTCGTCCTGTGCATTGACGACGGCTTTTCCGCCGATCAGGAAAGACTGGATCGCGTCGATCACTTCGGTGATATCCCCGAACCAGGGCAGGTGATCATCTCCCGGCAACTGCACCAGCTGCGCACCCGGGATCTGCCGGTGCATATACTGACTGTGCCCGAACTCGATCAGGCGGTCGTCCGTGCGGTGCAGGATCAATGACGGCACGGTCACCTTGGGTAATACCTCCCGGATATCGATCTCGATATTCATCCGGTAGAGCGCAGCGGCCGTACCCGGGCTGGCGCTGCGGCGCAGGTAGGTCGCCCAGCGTTCCTGTGTGGCGGGATCATTCGCCCGGCTCGGAGCCATCAGGTGCAGGCCAATTGGCTGCCCCCAGTTGGATTGCATATGCTCCAGGGTTTTCTGGTGTTGCTGCCGGCTGAGCCCCCAGGGATATTCCCCGTCGGGTATCCAGCGGGCGTAGCTACCGTACAACAACAGGTGGGAGACCAGTTCCGGATATTCTACGGCAAACAATGTAGCCAGCGGTCCGCCTTCGGAAAGACCCAGCACGGCCACCTCCCGGCTATCCGCCGCTTCTACGATGGCCCGGAGATCCTGCATGCGTTGGGTGATGCCCGGCAGGCGCCCCGGCTCTACGCGATCCGACAGGCCGGTACCGCGTTTGTCAAAAATGATCAGGCGGCAGAATTGGGACAGGCGGTTCAGCCACGCGGCCAGCTCCGGCATATTCCACATCTCCTCCACATTGGTGACCCAGCCGGCCACGATGATCAGGTCCAGCGACCCCTCACCAACGATCTGGTAGGCGATATTCACCTTTCCGGACTGAGCGTATTTTGTTTCGGTTTTCTGCATCGGATCTCGTACTGTACCCAAAGATACAAACATTCAATAATCCCTTTCACATAGCTTAGAATACTGTTAACATAGCCCATTTGGGGTAACCTTTCATAGCTTTGTAATATTGATAACTCTACACAGCGCCAATTGCGCAATAACCCGATGAGTGAAAAATTGAATGAAAACCGGGCCGGAAAATGCCGGCCGAATCAAAAACCCGATGTAATGAAGTACACGAAAGAAATCACCTATTTTTCCGCCGATGGATTTGCCAGTACCGTACGAGCTTTCACTAATCCCCAACGTCCGCACGCCGATGTAGTCCTGCTGCTCCCGGCCATGGGAACGACCGCCGCCTACTATTCGCCCTTCGCGGAAGCGCTGGTAGAAGCCGGTTACCACGTGGTCACTGCCGACTGGCGGGGCAAGGGCCTCTCGATCATCCGGGCCGGCCGGAACGCCGATTTCGGTTACCGAGAGATCCTGCACTACGATTTCCCGGCCCTGTTCGATTGTGTCCGCTCGGAATTCCCTAAAAATGAGATCATCGTCTACGGCCACAGCCTGGGCGGGCAACTGGGCAGCATCTACCTCGCCGCTCATCCCGAGGAGCAGGTGACCGGACTGGTTCAACATTTCTCCTGCCACTGTCACTATAAAAACTGGGATTACCAGTCTTGGAAAATGTACCTGTGGTTCAAGACCTTTCCCTGGATCGCTCGTCTGTTTGGCTATTTTCCGGGAGAGCAGGTCGGTTTTGCCCGCCGGGAAGCCCGCACGTTCATGCGCGACTGGGGCTACTCGGGCACCAAAGGGAAATACCACCCGAAAGGTACCTGGCAGGCGTACGATTCGTTGGGCCATCTGCTGACCACTCCCATTCTTTCCTTTTCGCTGGAAGGCGACCAACTCGCCCCCCGCAGAGGAGCCGAGCACCTGTTCGGACTGTTCCCGAACGCACGAGTGACCCATAGGCACCTGCCCGCCGATAGCGGCGAACGCAAACCCTACAGTCATTTCAACTGGGTACACCAGCCGTCTCTGTTTATTCAGCAAATGAAGGAATGGCGGGGAAGTTATACTCCGGAAGTAGAAGAGGAGGTGGAATTACCGGAGGACTGCCTGATGGAATTTTGAGATAAAAGTGCAGAGGCTCCAACCAGTAGCCTGAAGCAAGAGTAAGCATTAAAAATACACACAGCGGAGCGGTCCGAAAGGCCGCCCGCTTCGTGTGCATTTCCGGGTGATCACCGGGTTCGCATGTAAACCTGATCCTGGACCAGCAGCCAGTCGCCGTCCTTCCCCTGGACCAGCGAGAACAGAGATTGAAAATCCGCCTGTTTCCCTTTAATGCTGGTTTTAACCAGGGCATTACCTCCAGCACTCAGCTCGACCGATTCGATAGACACGGTTCGCTGATCACCGCCAATCTTTTTCTCCCGCACCATATTCAGATAGACTTCCCGGTTCAGTACGGTGAGTTTGCCTTCCGCTGCATTATTCCAGACGACACGGTAATCAGCGTGCAGGAGTTTGTCCAGCGCCGCTACGTCCTGTCGATCGCCGGCAGTGGCAAATTGGTGAATAAGTTGGGTGAGGGACTCCAAACCTTCCTGCGCGTGGCCGGAAAGCGCCATCCCTCCCATCATAGATAGGATAAGCATGATCTTTCTCATTTAGAATATATTGTGAATGAATAAAAATGACGTGTGCTTGTTCCGGAAGAAAAGGTTCCGGGCCCGTAACTATCCTCTACTCACCGCTCCGATCTTTCCCGGCCAGCAGCCGGGCGGAAATACTTTTGTAGGTCAGGATGATCTCCGCTTCGTCAGCGGTATAGTGCAGGATAAGTTGCTCCCGGGAAAGGGTACGGATCTCGTAAGTCGTCGTAAAACCTCCCGCTTCCCGGATACTGAGCCGGTCACCCTGCCGGGAAATATTCCAGCCCCCCAGGATGTCCGTGAAGTTTTCGTCGGGACGGCAGTGGTTTTCCCCGCGATAGATCCGCAGCAGTCCGTTGGACGAAAACTGCCAGGAATCATCTTTTTCGCAGGCTTCCATCATATGCATTGCCCCGGGCCCATCGATAAGCTGGGGGTCAGTTCGGATCGTGTCCAGTTGCCAGTAGGTCTGTACCAGTAAATGGCGGTCAAAATCCTGCCGGCAGCTCCAGGAGATCAGGGCGAGCAAAAAGCAGCATACAGAAGTATAAATAGTCATGGCGTTGGATGTTAAACATTCGGTAATGAATGATCGATCGGATCGATCTTTTCATAAAGTTAGCCGCGCGGGCCACCCAAAGCCAGTGTAATCTTGTGAATGGAGAGATCTGGTTAACGAAGTGGGATCAGCGTGTTGTCAAGGATCCGCTAGTGGTATCTACCAGGGCAGGATACGACGCAGCCCTTCGGCCCGCTTGCGGGATAACTTGGTCTGCTTACCATCCTGCAAATACAGGATGTAATCTCCCTTGAAGTAGGGTTCGATCTGGCGGATCGCGTGAATATTGACCAGGGAAGAACGGTGCGTCCGGTAGAAGTTCTCCGGCGACAGGTCGGCCTCCAGCTGACTGAGTGATTGCCGCAACAGGTAAGTTTGGGTAGCCGTGTGGATGCGCACATACTGGTTTTCCGCACTGATCCAGATGATCTCCTCCACCGGTATAAAGCGGATACGGCTATTCACCCGAACGGAGATCTTCTGCAGATACCGGGGTCGGGCGGGTTCCGGAGACGTTTCCAGCAGGGCTTTCATTTGTTGGTTCCACCGCCGGGCGAGCTGATCTTCGTGGGCCGTTCGGGCCCGGTGGACCGCCAGTCGGAACCGCTCTTCGGTGAAGGGTTTCAGGAGGTAATCAACGGCATTCACCTCAAAAGCCTGGATGGCATACTGATCGTAGGCCGTCGTGAAAATTATGTAGGGCAGTTCCTGATCCGCCAGAGCACGGAGTACCTCGAAACCGGATAGCCCAGGCATCTGGATGTCCAGAAAAACCAACTCCGGTTGATCCCGCCGGATGCGTTCGATCGCGCTCTGACCATCCGCGCACTCCCCCAGGAGCTCAACAAAAGGATACTGCTGCAGTAATAAACGAACGAGATCGCGGGCGGGCGCTTCGTCATCAACGATGAGGGTGCTAAGTTTGCGCATGGGGAAGATTTTTTTGCGGAAGGCGGAGACGGACCAGTACCCCGGCACCGGAATTGCGGATCTCAAAGGTGCAATCATCCCCGTAAAACTGGCTCAGCCGCTCGATGGTATTACTCAGGCCGATCCCGGAATAGTAAGCAGGATCAAAGTCCGTAGGTAGGGCCGGGCCGTCGTTGTAGATCTCGATCTCCAGCCGCCCCTCCTGCAGGCGGGAACGGATCCGGAGCTCGCGGGCATTCAGTTGGCGGGCCAGTCCGTGGTAAACGGCGTTCTCTACCAGTGGCTGCAGTAAAAAAGAAGGTATTTCCAGTTCCCGGGTAGCCGGTTCGATCTCGAAACCAATATCCAGCCGGTCGCCGAAGCGATCTTTTTCCAGTTCCAGATACTGTTGCACATAGCTGATCTCTTCGGACAGCGGCACCAAGTGGTGTTGACTGTGTTTGAGGGTGATCCGCAGCAATTCACTCAGGCCCGACAGCATTCGTACCGCAGTTTCCTTTTGATCCAGCCTAACCTGGGATACGATCGTGTTCAGGGTATTGAATAAAAAATGGGGCTGGAGCTGCATTTTCAGGGCCTGAAGTTGGGCCAGTATCAGTTGCTTTTCCAATTGCAGGCTCCGCAGTTCCTGATCCCGGAATTTCCTGAAATAGTCAAAGGCTAAAGTAAAGATCACGATCGTCCAGTAAATGATGAAATACCACTCGAAGAGGGCCGGAAGCAGCAAGTGAAAAATGGCCGTAAGGCCCAGCGCCTGCATGCCGCCCAGGTTCAGCAGGTAGACGATCCAGCTGTAAAAGAACACGTGGATCAATACCGTCAGCACACTGAACGGGAGATGAATGGCCAGCGTCTTCCACCGTTGCCGGGGATCCCAGCCGAATTGCCGGGTCAGACGGAAGATCAGTACTGCATACAGGCCCCAGAAGAGCCAGACTGCCAGTTTCACCGGCAGAATAGCCCACCAGCTGACCAGTCCCTCCCGTTGCATATGCAGTGCGGTGGTGGAGATCAGGGCGATCAGGAGCCAGCAAAATACCAGCCACTGGGGGCGGAACAGTGAAAAAGAATCACGGCGATCCAACATCTCGATCATAATTCTGGAATATTAGTAAGCGGACCAAAAAGATCTGACCATGGTAGGATGCTCGATTGTTCATTACGGCTTTGTCTTCAGTACCATCCGTTAAGCATTAACCAATACCTTTATTACTATTGGCGTACAGCCCTTAAGGTATAGTTTTTGGTAGCCGATCACATTCCAGGTAAAACTAACAAGTAAGCCCGGCAATGCCTAATATTTGTTGTAAACCGGGAAAAGCATGTTGTCAAATGGGAATCAGCCAAACAATTGTATTTTAGGGGCTGAAAACTAACCAACCTATGCAAGCCTTAAGTGTAATTATCACTACCTATAATGAAAGTACCAATATCCGGGAAGCTATGGCTTCGGTACAGTGGGCCGATGAGATCATTGTGGTCGATTCCTACAGTACCGACGGTACGCCGGATGTTGCCGAAAAACTGGGCGCTAAAGTGTACGAGCGCAGCTACAGCGGTCCGGCGGATCAAAAGAACTGGGCCATCCCCAAAGCCAGGAATGAATGGGTGTTGCTGCTGGATGCCGATGAGCGCCTGACCGACAAACTGACGGAGGAGATCAAATCGCTCCTATCCGGACCCGAGATCGATCAGGATTGCTACTGGATCCCCCGCCAGAATTATTTTCTGGGTAAAAGGGTCAGATACAGCGGCTGGCAGGGCGATACCGTGATCCGCCTGATCCGGCGGGATGCGTGCCGTTACGACGAGAAACAGGTGCACGAAGAAATTGAGACGAAAGGGCTGCGGGTCGGTAAACTAAAACACAAGTTGCTGCATTATACCTTTAAGGATTCAGGGCAGTATCTGGACAAGATCCGTCGCTACGGCGAATGGTCGGCGCTGGATCATTTTGAGAAAACTCCCAGAGTAACCTATTACCACTTATTTATCAAACCCCTCTACCGTTTCTTCAAGCATTTTGTCATCCAACGGGGCTTCCTCGACGGGCGCGTTGGCTTTATCGTCAGCACCATTATGGCGTGGGGCGTTTTTCTGCGCTATCTGCGGATCATTGAATTGCGCAAGCGGGACCAGCCGGAGGATGATGTGATGGGGTGATTTTTTTAAACGTTGGAACGTGGAAATGTGGAAATGTGGAAACGTTTGAACGTGGAAACGTTGGAAGGTGGAAATGTTTGAAGGTTGGGTTTTAACTGGGGCCCGGAACATTTTGTAAAAAGTCAATACTGTGAAAATAGAACACATCGGCATCGCCGTCAAAGACCTCGAAGCGGGTAATGCGCTGTTCGCGCAATTGCTGGGGCGGCCGCACTATAAGATCGAACGGGTGGAATCCGAAGGCGTGAATACCTCTTTTTTTCAGACCGGTGAATCTAAGGTGGAACTGCTGGAGGCCACCGACCCCTCCAGTCCGATCGCCCGCTTTATCGAAAAGCGGGGAGAAGGTATCCACCATGTGGCCTTCGAGGTAGAGGATATCGAAGCGGAAATGGAACGCCTGCGGAGCGAGGGATTTCAATTGCTGAACGAAAAGCCCAAAAGGGGAGCGGATAACAAGCTCGTTTGTTTCATCCATCCGAAGAGCGCCAATGGGGTGCTGGTGGAGCTTTGCCAAAGCCTGTAGCGTTCCGGATTGACCGACCCACGCATTCTTTGCCACCAAAATGGCGATTGCGGTTCCTTATACACTAAACTTTTAACCGGCCACGGGTCGGATTGTCATGGATACCTGGACTATCATCATCGCCCTCCTGGGCAGTTTCGTTGCCGGCGTGATCAATACCCTTGCGGGTAACGGTTCGGCGATCACCCTTACGATACTCACCGAAGTGCTGGGCCTGCCCGGTAATCTGGCCAACGGTACCAACCGCGTGGGTGTTTTCACCCAGACGGCCGCTTCCACTTACGGATTCTTTCGCAACGGTAAACTGGATTTTGCCAACCGTCGCCTGCACATCATCTGCACCATCATCGGGGCCATCCTGGGTACCATTCTGGCCACGCAGATCAGCAATGAGCAATTCCGTCAGGTATTCCGTTTCCTGATGATCATTATGTTGCTGGTCATACTGGTAAAACCCGCCCGCTGGCTGCGGGAAACCGATCTGGAGGTGCAACCTTCCAAATGGGTTATCATCCCCGCTTTCCTGGCGCTGGGCTTCTACGGTGGATTCATTCAGATGGGCATGGGCATTATTTTCCTGGCCGTTACCGTACTCGGGGCCCGCTTCAGCCTGCTGGACGCCAATGTGCTTAAAAGTTTCATCATTGCCATTTACACCATTCCCGTACTCATCATTTTTCACGTGCAGGGACTCATCGACTGGAAATTCGGCCTCTTTATGGCCATCGGACAAACGGTGGGCGGTTACCTGATGGCCCATTATGCCTCCCGCTTTCCGAGCGCCAATATCTGGGCCTATCGCCTGCTCGTCCTGATGGTCATCGTTGCCATTATCAAACTGTTCGATCTACATTTACTCTTCTTCAATTGATCCCGGTACGGGAGCCAAAATGAAAAGTAATATACCAAACGGACCGTTTTTATCGTTAAAAATGCCGTAATTCGGTTAGCAATCGATACCGGAGATCCAAATTGCAGCTAAGGTCCAGCGACCACCCAACTAAATGCCCAGCTATAAAGTACAAATGACTAAACACGCTACACCATACATTCCTATCTACCAATCCCTTTTTAAACGATCAGGCGAACCGGCATTCGCAACTGTTGACACCGGTATTTTGATTGATGACCAACTCTTTAACATCACTTAAATCACGACAAACGATGAGAATTCTAACCTTTTTATTCCTAGCCGTTTTTCTATTTGGGAATGCCCCCCTTCAAGCCCAGGATGAGCTGTCCAAAGAAGAAAAGAAAGAATTAAAGGATCTGGCCAAAAGACTCCGTAAAAATCCATTGGAGCTGAAAGAAATGCAGGAAGCTGCCGATATGTACCGGGAACAGAACGAACAACTGCAGGCCCAGATCACCACGCTGACTTCCGAAAACCAGATGATGGGTACCCGGGTGGAGCAACTGGAACAAAACAATGCGGCCCTGAACAACCAGCTGGCTACCGCTCAGAATGCCCTGCAGGAAATGGCCAACGCCACACCTACGGAGCAGGCCCGCGGTAACAGCAATTCCGGAGATATGATGATGGGTACCGTTTTCCGCGTACAGATCGGAGCCTACGAGAAGTCTTCCATTTCCGAAGACCTAGATTCTTCCGACGGCAGTATGACCCTGGAAAACGCAAATGGTATGCAAAAGGTAATGGTGGGCCAGTTCCGCGATTACCAAAATGCCAAAGAATTGATGCAACACATGAAGAAGATCGGCCTGCGCGATGCCTGGGTAGTAGCCTATGTAGACGGCGGCCGGGTTGACCTGAATGACGTGGTAGCTAAAGACCAGCAGTAAATTCCGGTCCCTGAGGCGGGAAAAGTGTAGTTGGGCTCCGGTCCGGTACACTTTTCCCACTTCCCTTCCCATCGCCCCATGATTGACGTCGATCAACTCCGGTTTGCCTATCCCGGCAAGTCGGATCTTACCGTTAAGGACATCAGCTTTCACATCGCCGCGGGAGAAAGCTTCGGCTTTCTGGGCCCAAGCGGAGCGGGCAAGAGTACCACCCAAAAGATCCTGATCCGCTTACTCCACAACTTTTCGGGAAACGTACGGGTAATGGATCGCCCGATCCAGAATTGGGACAAACAATTCTACAACCACATCGGGGTCGGTTTTGAATTACCCAATCATTTCGGCAAACTGACCGCCCTCGAAAATCTTCAGTTTTTTGGCGCTTTTTATAAACGTCCGGTCCGGGACTATCGGCAATCCCTGGAAATGGTCGGCCTGGAAGAGGACGCCGGCAAAAGGGTAAGCGATTTTTCAAAAGGCATGAAAATGCGCCTCAATTTCGTGCGCGCCCTGCAGCACGATCCGGAGATCCTGTTCTTCGACGAGCCTACTTCCGGCCTGGATCCCGCCAATGCCCGCATTATGAAGGACATCATCCTGCAGGAAAAAGCCCGCGGAAAAACCCTTTTCATCACCACGCACAATATGCACGATGCGGAAGAACTCTGCGATCGGGTCGCTTTCATCGTAGACGGCGAGATCCGACTGATCGACGCGCCGAAGGCTCTCAAGCTGAAACACGGTCAGCGGCGGGTACGGATAGAATACACGAACGAAAAACCCCAGACCAAAATATTCCCACTGGACGGCCTGGGCCAGAACCCGGAATTTCTGCGCATCCTGCAGGAAGAGCAGCTGGAAACGATCCACTCCGAAGAAGCCAGTCTGGAAGATATCTTCATCCAGGTAACAGGTACCCGGCTCCGCTGATGGGAACGATCAACCGCCACCGGCTCGTACACGCCATTCGGGGCGACCTGATCCGCCAGCAGCGGTACCAGATCATCACTATTGCGGCCGCCATCACGCTGATCTATATCGGTATCTTCTATTTCATTCCCGGTGCTTCCCAGGACAAAGTCGTACAGTTCCTCATCTTCAACGATCCCGTGGCCCTGGGTATGTTGTTTACCGGAGCCGTCTACCTGTTCGAAAAAAGTGAAAATACCCTGGAAGCTTTCGCCGTAACGCCCTTACGTGCGGCCGAATACCTGGGGGCAAAAGTGATCACCTTCTCCCTGCTCGGTCTGGCCGCCAGCCTGGCTATGGCGCTCGCTGCCTGGGGACTACAATTTAACGCCCTCCCGCTCGGTATCGGGATCACCCTAACGGCATCTCTATTCACGATGCTGGGCGTAGTGATCGTGGTCGGTACCCGCAGCTTTAACGAATACGTGATCAAGATCGGACTCTGGATGGTGCCGGTAGCCCTTCCCCTACTCGACTTTTTCGGTATATTTAAGAGCTACTGGTTTTACCTCATCCCGGTACAGCCGACCTTGCTATTGTTACAAGCCAGTCGCGAATCCATTGCCCCCTGGCAGATGACCTATGCGATCGTTTATTTAATGGTATGGAATATCCTGGCCTTTCGCTGGGCCCTGCACCGACTGCATGAAAAGGAGGGATTTTATTAATATACAGCGGCGCATTATTGATAACCACGGTCGGGGAATGTGGAAACGTGGAAATGTTTGAAGGTGGAAATGTGGAAATGTGGAAATGTTTGAACGTGGAAACGTGTTAAAGTTGGGGCTTTCCAGAATAGTAGATAGTGAATTGGTCAGCCTCCGTTTTACGGCCACCCATATCGGGAAGCAAACCTTTCCACCCTGGCACACTTCAACCTTAACACATTTCCACCTCAACGCTTTAACACCGTCAAAAAAAAGCAATCAGTCAAAACTCAACCAAACGCATCAGAAGACTTAACAAAATCAATCAATAAAACAGCATGAATCTCATCCGCCTCAGCATCACCGATTTTCGTCAGATTCTGCGCGAGCAGTTGCTCTGGGTGATGTTTATCGTTGCGCCGGCCGCGCAGTTTGCCCTGGCCCGCTGGCTGGTGCCGGAACTGATCGCTGCTTTCCCCGTTTTTGACGGCTACCAGGTGCTGATTGCCGGCGCCTTTACGGTACAGGTAGTTTCCGGTATCGGTTTTGTCATGGCCATGATGTTGCTGGACGAAAAAGACGATGGCGTGCTGAGTGCGATCCGGGTGTTGCCGCTCGGGCCGGGCGCTTTTTTGATCTACCGGCTGTTCACCGCTACTATGATCGCGGTGATCTTCGGCTTCGCTATGCTTTATTTTTCCGGTCTGGTCGCTTTTTCGGTTGGAGAGGCATTTGCCGCTGCGCTGCTATTTGCGCTGATCTGTCCTGCCGTTGTATTATTTATGAGCACTTACGGAGATAACAAGGTAGAAGGTCTCGCCATGTACAAAGGAGTCAATCTGGTGTTGCTGCTGCCTATCGTCAGTTTCTTCGTGCCGGATGGCTGGCATTTTGCTCTTGGTTTCATTCCGGATTTCTGGAGCTTTCACTTCACCGCAGCGCTGGCCGGCGAACAAGACATACCCTGGCTTTTCTTTGGCCTTGGGGTGCTCGCGCATCTGCTGCTCATTGGACTGTTGTACCGTCAGTTCCGGCGCCGGGTCTTTCATTAGCCCGCACGCAACCAGGATCCGCCGCTCCGGTCCGCTTAGCTTTGGAAGCAGTCAGTTGGGATATTGACGGATCGCGGACAAAAAAAACGAATAGCGATAAGTCCTTAATTATCAAAAAAATAGAAATAAACAACTCAAATTTCCAACATAAAATCGGAGAAGGTGTTCTAAAAGTGACCGGTTGTTATTATTTTCGTCTAATCAATGCTATTTGTTGCCGAGGTCCGATACCATCAATGGAATATGTAGTAACAAATTATTACCCACTTGGACTCCAACCACACACTGTCGTAACGGCTATCCACTCATTTTGAGGGGTTTCCGGTACAACCGACACCTACTTACTGTTTGCTGTAAAAAAGCATTCGCAGGCCCCTAGCCGGAATTAATATCATGTGCGGCAACTTTTGTTAGTTAATTCCGTACTGATAGCAATAAACCACCCAATTTTTTCGATCATAGATTATGTTATGTCTGAAATCGTGAAGCATGAAAACTAGGCCAACTGTTGCCTTTGGAAATCCACTCCGAGCGTTACAAGAAGTTAGAGATGAACCCAAAGAAGCTGCAAAAGGATTCGCCCTGGGCGTATTTTTTGCAATGACCCCATTAGTATGCGTGAAAGTCCTCGTCGCCCTGTTGCTGGCATCCCTGTTCCGCTGGAACCGGGCCGCTACCACCATCGGCGTTTTAACGGCAAATCCGCTTACCGTACCCATCATTTTTAGTTCCACTTATTTTGTCGGTTCCCTTATCCTCGGCATGGATTCTGCCCTGGATATCAATACCCTGTTCAGCCAACAAGGTATTGCCCAGTTGCTGTCCGAGTCCAAAGGAATTATCCTGGCGATGACTATCGGCGGTACTATTTTGGGAGCTGTTGCGGGCGTGATCGCTTACTACGCTGCGTTTTTCGCGCTGAGAAGACGTCAGATCACCGAGGCCGCTCTGCAGCCGAGTCCGGTAGTAAGTGAATAATTGTAAAGGAAAGAACCAATAGAAGGGAACACCAATACCGTCTCAGCCCTGATAACCAATGAATGCAGGAGCTTCGCCTTAGCTCGCTCGCCAGAAGAATACTTCCTGGTGAGCTCTAAATCCGACAGCGGACCGCTCCTCCACCGGCAAATTCAAACATCTCACATTATTTCGAATTCCCCTTCTTCCGCCGTTTGTACGTCCGTTTGAAAACAAAACAATCCTCTTCGGTGATCTCCACGAAGTGATCCGCTTCTTCTTTCAGGATCTTGGCCGTCGTTTTATTGACCGCTGCGATCTCCACCCGAACGCCTTCCCCTTTTAAGTGCCGGACCAGTTCGACGTAGTCCGCATCACCCGACAGGATAATGATCGTATCCACTTTCTGGGCGATCTGGGTAGCCTTGATCGTCAGAGGAATATCGGCAGATTTGTAGCAGGGAGTTACCGAGCCGTGATAGTGCGTGAGCAGGCGCTCCGCCAGTTTCGGAGAGATGCTTTTCCCTTCCCGGAAGTAGATCAGACGGGCCAGAGAACGATTGTTCAGTAGTTTGGGAATAAGCGTATCAAAATTGATCATGGCGCTCTTCTTGCCCACCAGATCGTGTAAGCTCAATTCAATATTGTTACCGTCAACCAGCACGGCAACGCGTTGGTCGATCAGAATATCTACAGTTGTTTCACTCATAATAGCTGATTCGAATAAACATCAGAACCGGCTGGGCTCGGCTTCGTGTACCAGGCTGTAAACCGCATCGTACACATCATCCGGATTAGGCTTACTGAAATAGTCGCCGTCCGTTCCGTAAGGAGGCCGGTGTGCCTTAGCCGATATAGTAACGGGGGGTGAATCCAGGTATTGGTAACCGCCCTGCTTGACCAGCACTTCATCCAGCATATAGGCCGTTCCGCCGCCGGGCACATCCTCATCGAGGAAAACAATGCGGTTGGTTTTTTTCAGAGACTCCACGATCCGTTGTTCCAGATCGAAAGGCAACAGGGTCTGCACATCGATCAGTTCTACGGAGATGCCCTCTTCCGCCAGCATATCACAGGCCTTTTCCGCAATCCGTACGCAGGCGCCGTAGGTGACAATGCTGACGTCCGTACCGGGACGCAATACCTCGGGTACACCCAGTGGGACGGTGTAAGTCCCCAGATTGGACGGTAGCCGCTCTTTCTGACGGTAGGCGTTCAGACATTCGATCAGTACCGCTGGGTCGTCGGAATGCAACAGGGTCTGGTACATACCGGCTGCCTGTACGAAGTTGCGCGGTACCAGCACGTGCATGCCGCGCAGTCCGCCCAGCAGAACACCCATCGGAGAACCGGAGTGCCAGATGCCTTCCAGACGGTGACCGCGGGTACGAATGATGACCGGTGCGATCTGTTGGTTATTACTGCGGTAACGCAGCGTTGCTATATCATCGGAAAGTGGAGAAAATCCGTAAATAAGGTAATCCAGATACTGGATCTCGGCGATCGGCCGAAGGCCGCGCATGGCCATACCCAATGCCTGGCCCATAATGGTCCATTCGCGGATACCGACATCGAAAATGCGATCTTCGCCGAATTTTTCCTGCAAACCGGCCATGCCCTGGTTGACACCGCCGATCTTACCCAGATCTTCGCCGAAAGCATAGAGGTTGGCGTGGTTCTTAAAAGCCTGCTCGAAGTAGCGGTTGATGATCTCGTAACCGTTTAGGAGCGGAGCGTCATCGGCGTAGGTCGGAGCAATGGTGCGTACCTGAATGGCCGCCCGTTCTGTTTCGCTGTACAGATGGGTATTGTAACGCTTCTGCATTACGTCCTTCACCTCTCCGGCAAATTCCCGCAGCCATTCGATCTCCTGACAGGACTCGTGCCGCAACGCGTTGAGCATGCGTCGCACGTTGGCGAAAATCTCCGAGCGGACCGGAGTAATGAAATCCCGGAATTCCGCCAGGCATTTCTGGGCCCGCTGGTTGTCCGGAAACTGCGATACCAGGCGTTCGTACACCTCCATAATTTCCCGCCATTTCAGTTCAATGGGCAGGTAGTAACGCTTCCAGGCCTTGTTCTTGGCATCCCGTACCTGTTTGCGGGCCTTGCCTTCCAAAGCCGCCAGCTCTTCTTCATCTGCAATGTCGTTGGCGAGGATCCAGAGCCGGAATTGCCGGTTGCAGTCGTACTGCTGCTCGAACTTCATCCGCGCCTTATCCTTATAACGCTCGTGTGAACCAGAGGTGGAATGCCCCTGTGGCTGGGTCAGTTCGTCAATATGGAACAGCGCCGGCGTGTGGGTCCGACGCACTTTTTCTATGCCTTTTTTGTACACCTCCAGCAGGCTCGGATAGTCCCAGCCTTTGCAGGTATAGATTTCGATCCCGTCACCGCCCTGCTCTTCGCGGAAACCTTCCAGTACCTTGGAGACACTGGCCTTGGTCGTCTGCAATTTGGTAGGAACGGAAATACCGTAGCCGTCATCGACCACCGTAATGGCCAGCGGCACCTGTAATACCCCCGAGGCGTTGATGGTTTCCCAAAAAGCACCTTCACTGGTACTGGCGTCGCCAATATTACAGAAACAGACTTCATTGCCCTTGTCGGAGAACAAGTCTGCGTCCAGGTGTTGGGCGGTACGGTATTTTTTGGAGGCAAAAGCCAGACCGATCCCCCGGGCCATTTGTCCGGCCGTGGTGGAAATATCGGAGGAGAGATTGTACTGCTCCAGGTGGCTGATCCAGTTGCCGGCCTGATCGATCAGCGGCGTGGCGTGGTGATTATTCATCTGCCGGCCTCCGGAAAACGGGTCGTTTTCACTATCCGCATACAACTGCGCAAACAGGTCTTCCAGTGAACAGATATCCAGTGCCAGTAATAAGGTGTGACCACGGTAGTAGTCGGATCGGAAATCTCCTTTCTGGAAAGCTTTGGCCATTGCGACCTGGAAGAGTTCTTTACCGTCATCGGAAACGCCGAATTTGGCTTTCCCGGTGAGGGCTTCCCGCCGGATCTGAGTGCTCAGTTCACGACTGAGACAGCAAATAAAGTAGTCGTGTAAGATCTCTTCACTCGGTGGTTGTGTAGTTGCGGTTAAGTTGGTCGTTGTAATTGTCTTTTCCAAAATGGTAGGCAATTGCTTTGGTGAAGGATGCTACAAAGATAAGGAAGAATTGGCGTAATTATAGGGACGTACTCCCGCTTGGAGCCAATAACAATCAAATTACGGCACCCTGTTTTTAGGGGTTTTACGAAGCGAAAACATCACTTTTCGTCTAATTTTTTTAAAAAATATAAGATAATAACGTGATGCTTTGGTCGGCTGCCTGCCAAAAAACATATGGCGAAAAAAGCGATTGAAAATAATAAAAACGCCGTGAGAATCAAGGTCCCAACGATAATATTACGAATCTCGGCTTTCGCCCAACGGGGAAAATCACGGTAGCCAAACCACAGTTCATTTCCCCTGGATGGTAGCAAAAGGACCTTTTTCCAAATTTTCTTCAATAATTTGGAAATAAAAAAAATTTAATTTTTTTGGGCGAATAGGCCTATTCGCCCCCGTTTTCATCTATAAATTGCCGGACGACCGGGATCAGGCGATCCACGCCTTCTTTCAGCGGCCGCAGGACCGGAATGCCGAGTTCTGCTTCCAGCCGGCGCTGGTGCTCCTGCATCTGTTCGTCGGTTTGTCCCATTTCATTGAGGGTTACCGCCAGTACTTCCGCTCCGTACATTCCGATCAGTGCGATCTCGGAAGCGACCGTTGGGATCGGGCAGCCTACGTGCTCCGTACCTTCGTGAAATTCCCGGCCGGGTGCGTGCTGCAGTACGACGCCCTTCACCTGGCCGGACATCAGGAACTCACTGCCGCAGGGACCGGTAGGATTCCGTAGTGCAGATTGCCCTTCGATCAGGATGAGGTCCGGATTTTCTTCCCGGTCACAGTTCACGATCGCTTTTTCGATCTCCCCGCTGATGAAATCGTTGACGGTGGAATCGAAGATAAAGCCGTGCGGATAGCCCTGCATCCAGCCCGTTTGCCCGGTAAAGATCATTTCCGCCTGGATGCCGTGTTCGCGGCAGGCCTCCATCAGAAAGCGACAGGTGGTGCGTTTCCCGATGGCGCAGTCCATCCCGAGGACGGCAATTCGCGGCGTTTTGACCTCGAAGATGGAGCCGTTCCAGAAACTCAGCTCGGTGCGGGGCCGGGGTTTACGGATATCCATCAGGATCAGTCCCTTTTCTTTCGCCAGGGTATCGAACTCCATATCGTCGCTGAGGAAAGTATGCAATCCGTTCACCAGTGAGCAGTTGTGCTGCATCGCATCGATCAGTTCGGAACGAAAATCTTCCGGCAACAAACCACCGGGCAGCGCCACGCCCACCACGCAGTAGGTCGGCTGCGGGTTATCGGCGGCAAAATAATCGTTCACACTGGCGTACACAGGAACGCCCAGAGCATGGCCGTCCAGAATGGTCCCGGCGTCCTCTCCGGCAAATCGATGATCGATCACGGCCAGGATCTCAAATCGGTCGGTGCCGCGCAACAGACCGTGGCAGGTTTTGGCATTATCACTATCCAACATGCCGTTGGTCAGTACGATGGCTGGTTCTTTTTTCATGGCAAATGATGTTGAGACGTTAAGAGGTTAGACATTTGGATGGTTAGGACTTTTGGGCGTGGAGGATGGGTATTACCGGCGCTAAAGCTATTGCTCCAGCCGTTCCACTCCCAGTCCCGGTTTATCCAGCGGCCACAGACAACCGTCTTTCAGCTCGAATCCTCCACGGACCAGATCCCGGGCCAGATCGAAGCTACCGTCCAGATCCAGGTAACGCGTAGCCGGGGAGGCCAGCGCAATGTGGAGCGCGGCGGTAATGCTCACGATGCTTTCATCCATACAGCCCCACATCAGATCGATCTGCCGGTCGTAAGCGACATCGGCGATCTTTTTACCGGCATCCACTCCGCCACATTTCATCAGTTTGATATTGTAGATCCCGTACGGCAGCGGTTCGGCGGCTAGGGTAACGGCATCTTTCGGGATCTGCAGGTCCTCATCGGCAGCGCACAGGGCCCGGACCTCCCAGGGCAGATCGCGCAGTTGGGCGTAGGCGCCCCGCGGCAGGGGTTGTTCCACAAATTCCACTTCGGCGTCCCGGCAGGCTTCGAGGAAACGTACCAGATCCGCCTGTTGGTAGCCCTGGTTGGCATCCACCCGGATCTTCACTTCCGGGCCGACCCTTTCGCGCAATTTCCGGAAGATCTCGATGTCTTTTTCCACGGCATTGCCGGTTTTCAGTTTGATCACGCGGAAACCGTCGGCGACGTATTCATCCGCCTGCGCGAGGGTGGTTTCCAGATCGTTGATACCGATGGTTACGGAAGTCGGAATGCCCGCATGCACGCGGCCGAAGAAATCGACCAGCGGGATATCGAGATATTTGGTGAACAGATCGTACAACGCAATGTCGAGGGCCGCCCGCGCCGCCGGGCAGTCCGGCATTTTGGCGACACTTTCCCGCAGTATAGCCTGGTACTGGCGGAGGTCCCGCCCCAGCGTCAGTGCTTCCAGGTGCTGCCCCAGCGCCCCGAGGGTATCCTCCATGGATTCATTGGTAACAAAGGCTGCCGGAGAACCCGCGCCAATGCCGTACAGCCCGTTTTCCGCTTCCAATAGTACAAAGACATTGTCTACCGCAGAAACGGTCTTATAGGCGATCGTATAAGGCCTGGTGAGTTGCAGGTCTTCTTTCCAGAATTTGACGGAACGTATTTTCATGAGTCAGTTTGGTGCTTAATCTGCAAAACTAAGAATTAACTAGATCGGACAAACATTTTTGCGGAGAGTCCTTCCGTGCACAAAGATTATTTTTAACTTTGGGGAACTTCAGAGGCACCTGTACAGAGCCCGTGCCTCCATCGTTAATAGCAACTCATCTACTACGACTGTTCAAAAATGAGATCTTTCGAAGCCGCAACCCGGCCGGAACAGATGGATTTTGAATAAGTGTCTCCGCTTACGTTAAACACGCTGTTTTAACCATTTTCAATTAGCACGTTCATTGCTAAACTACCCCCGCTATAGTTTTTCTAAACCCGCACGCCCTCCGGGGCCGTTGAACCATACTTCCTGAGAAAACTTTTGGTACTCCCGACTTACAGCCGGTAATCCGTCCGGTGTATGGCCGGACCTGACGCTAATTTTTCGAAAGTGACCACACTTTCGCCTGATATTTTATTGTAAAATTCCAAAAGTGACTAGTATGCATTTAAAGATCAGCACTATTTTCTTATTGCTATTAACGACCTTTTTTGTTCGCCCAATCCAGGCACAGGACCAGTTGCGGCGCTGCCACACCATGGAGGCCGATGCCGAACTGAGGGCCCGCTATCCCCAGCTCGGTACGCTGGATGAATTCGAAGAATGGCTCGCTCCGCGCGTACGTACCTTCCAGAAAGAAGGCAACGGCCGGGCCGTTTCCACTATCCCCATTATTTTCCACATTATCCACGACGGCGATGCCGTGGGTAGCGGAGATAATATCAGCGCCCTTTACGTAAACGCCCAGATCCAGCAACTCAACGATGATTTCCGCCGGATACTGGGTACTTCGGGTTACAACACCCACCCCGCCGGAGCCGATTCGGAGATCGAGTTCTGCGCCGCTGCCGTTGACCCGAACGGCAACCCGCTCTCCGAACCGGGGATCAACCGCATCAATCGCAATTCGAAGGGATGGTCGGCCCCACCCTACGGCACCTGTATCGGCGGCGATTTCGGGGACGCCTACATCGAGAACACCATCAAACCGGAATCGCAGTGGGATCCCAACGATTACCTCAACGTGTGGGTAATGGATATCAACTGCAGCATTCTGGGCTACGCCCAGTTTCCCAGTTCTTCTGGCCTCAGCGGCCTGGGCAGCAACGGCGGTGCGGCCGCCACGGACGGCGTGGTACTGCTTACCTCTTCCCTCGGCAGCACCGGTACGCCCCAGGGCTCCGGCGTGTATAACAAAGGCCGGACGGGCACGCATGAGATCGGCCACTTCTTCGGACTGCGCCACATCTGGGGAGACCAGACCTGCGGCACCGACTATTGCAACGATACGCCGGAGGCAACTGGGCCCGCCAGCGGCTGTCCCAACAGCACTACCTGCGACGGGGTGCAGGACATGGTGGAGAACTACATGGATTATTCCTACGATGACTGTATGAATATCTTCACCGGCGACCAGAAAGCACGCATGCAGACGGTCCTGCAAAACAGTCCACGGCGGGGTATACTGGCCAACTCCACGGCCTGTACCAGTACCGGCGGTGGCGGTCTGAGCTGTGCGTCGACCGTTTCCAGTTTCCCCTACAACGAAGGATTTGAGAGTGGATTCGGAGGCTGGAGCCAGTCTTCAGCGGATGATTTCGACTGGAGCCGCAATTCCGGAGGAACGCCCTCCAGCAATACGGGTCCATCGGGCGCGGCCGGCGGCAGCTGGTACGTATTTACCGAGGCTTCATCCCCGAATTACCCAAGCCTGGGCAGCATTTTGAACAGTCCCTGTTTTGACCTGAGCGCAGAATCCTCCGCCAGCTTTGCTTTTGAATACCATCTGTACGGAGCCGCGGATATGGGCGGACTGCAGTTGCAGGCCAAAATTGACGGCGGCGGTTGGAACACGATCTGGTCCGTTTCGGGTAATCAGGGTAACTCCTGGCAATCCGCATCCGTCGATCTGGCCAGCTATCTGGGCGAAACCGTACAACTTCGCTTTGTGGGCACCACGGGCGCTACCTGGCAGGGCGATATGGGTGTAGACGAGATCAGCCTGACTACCGGTGGCGGTGGCGGCAATCCCGGCGGTGGCGGCGGCTGTACGACCAGCGTATCCACTTTCCCCTACGATGAAGGCTTTGAAAGCAGCTTCGGCGACTGGTCCCAGGACAACAGTGATGATTTTGACTGGCTACGGCTTTCCGGCGGTACGCCTTCCGGCACCACCGGCCCCAGCTCGGCCGTTGAAGGCAGCTACTACGCTTATATCGAATCCTCATCGCCAAATTATTCCAACCTGAGCGCTGTGCTGAACGGGCCCTGTTTTGACCTGAGCGGAGAAAGCCAGGCGACTTTCATCTTCCAATACCATCTGTACGGCGCCAGCAATATGGGTAGTCTGAGTCTCGAAGCCCGTCCGTCCGGCGGCAACTGGAGCTCCGTCTGGTCCCTTTCCGGCAACCAGGGTAATTCCTGGCAGGAGGCCTCCGTCAACCTGGCCGCTTATCTCGGCGGCAGTGTGGAGCTGCGCTTCGTCGGCATCACCGGCACGACCTGGCAGGGAGATATGGCCATCGATGCCCTCGAACTGTCAACCAGCACCGGTGGCGGCGGAAACCCGGGTACGGGCGACTGTACGGACGTAACGCTTTCGATCACGTTCGATAATTATCCCGAGGAAACCAGTTGGGAGATCACCGACGGTTCCGGTGCAGTGGTCTACAGCGGCGGCACCTACGACAGCGAACCCGACGGATCGACCATCACCCTGACCGGCTGCATCCCTTACGGATGTTACGATTTCACGATCTTCGATGCCTATGGCGACGGGATCTGCTGTTCTTACGGCAACGGCTCCTATAGTTTCACTACGGATAACGGCACGGTGCTGGCATCGGGTAGTTCTTTCGGCAGTTCGGAGACGACCAGTTTCTGCCTGTCGGCCGGCAGCCGGGAAGTAACACGGGTGAGTCGGGCGGATACCCGCGAAACGATCCAGGCCTTCCCGAATCCTACCCGGGATCAGCTTACCGTGGTTTACGAAAGTAAGGAAAGTACGGATGTTAACTGGCGGATCGTGGATCTGCTCGGTAAAACCATTCAGTCGGCAAAGTGGCCGATTGATGCGGGTTTCAACCAGCAGAGTCTGCGGGTAGATCATCTGCCGGCCGGTACCTACCTGCTGGTGATCGAGCATAACGGACAGCCGCACACCCAACGTTTTGTGGTGAGTCGCTAATTACGTTTTGGACATCGTTAACCCGGAGTTAACGATCAGGGGTGCATTCCGGCGATATCAGTCGGGATGCACTTTTTTTGTTTGCAAACAGGCCGATCCGGCCTACCAGAGTGGGATGCAGGTGTGCGTCCGGGCCAGACGGTCGAGAGCAGCCTGGTCCTTTGCCGTTCCAAGCAGAAAGCCGCCACCACCGGCACCGCACAATTTGAGGGTATATGCTCCGGAATCCAGTCCCTGCTGCCAGACGGCCCGCAGATCCGACGGGATCATTTCCGAAAAATGTTCGTACTGAAATACACTGACGGTACGCATCCCCTCCCCTACCTTTTGCCAGTTCCCCGTCAGGAAAGCTTCGATCAGCGCGTTAACTTCCGGAGTCAGCGTACGGGAGATCCGTTCGGCATAATCCGCTTTTTCGCAGTTCGCGAGATAGGTATTCACCAATGGACCGGTAGAACGGGGAAGCCCCGTGTCCAGCAGAAAAAATGGGAAGGGCAGATCCTGCAGATTGGGCAGATCCACCCGGTCGATCGCCCCCTCCGCACGGATCACCACCGGATAGCCGAGATAGCAGATCAGCGGGTCGGTACCGGAACTGGAACCGTGGAAATGACTTTCCATCAGGGCAAACTGCTGGCGCAGCGCGGCAAACTGCGCTACCTCCTGTCGGCCGATCGGAGCTACGGCAAAACGGTCGTATACCGCCGCACAGAGTGCCCCCGAACTCCCCAGACCGTACCCGATGGGAATATTGGAATCGAAAAAAAGGTTTTCGTTTAAGGCGTGCCGGAAGGCGGGCACATCCAGAGAGGCGCGCAAATGCGCCTGCTGTTCCAGGTATTCGGCAAAGGCCAGCAGGCGGTCATCCGGCATGGCTGCCTGCGCCCAGTGCCCGGCAAAGCGCTCGTAGGGAATGGCCAGAGCCCGCGAACCGTTGATGATGGTGTATTCGCCGAATAACAGCAGTTTGGAAGCGTATTTTTTCACAAGCCTTGGGTATGAATGTGATGACCCGGGGCAACGCCCCAATCCTTATCCGAGCAACAGATCGCTGTAGGACTGATCGACCAGGTCTTCGTCCCGGATGCCGAGCAGGTGTAGAAAATGTTCGCACTGATCGTGTAGGTGATCCAGTCCGACCGTTCCGTCGTGGTCAATGGCTTCGATCTCTACGAATTCTCCGAGTCCCTGCACCTCATCGATATGGAATTTCACATTATCAATAAAATAAATGGCTCTTTGTTTATCCACCACTACTAAAGTATCCAGCGCGTTTTCCAGCACTTCTTTCAGGGACTCGTCGGCGGTAGGATGGTGTAGTGTAACTTTGGATTGCTTGGGCCCGGACTGATTCGGGCGATGGTAATGGATAAGGGTCTTTTCGATCTTTCCCTGCCGGAGTTTAAGCCGGCCCTTCGGCACCACGAAGTAGGTATCTATCTGATGATCCACTCCGACAAAGCGAGCCTTATTGGCTTCGAGCAGAGCCTTAATTTCGTCGGCCCGATCGGTGCGGGCCTTGATTTCAATATTGAGGTGAGACATAGGTTGGACAAATAAGCGGTGAAGCCAAATAGCTGACGGGCAAATTTACTTTTTCTCCTGGAACCGCTCTATATGTGCGATCACCTTTTCCGTGGAATCGTAGAGTCCCAGATCCAGATGGCTGAGGTCGCCCCGCTTGTGCATGAGTTCGATCACGGGATAGATCGGCCGGTCGGTGGTCCAGTACTCCCGGTTGAGGAAAACCATGGGGCTGGCGTAACCGAACGATTCGTAGTGATTTTGGGCGATATCCTGAAAGACTTCCTGCATGGTGCCGGCGCTGCCCGGCGCAAAGATCACACCGCCTTTGGCCACGGCCAGCAATCCTTCTTCCCGTACACTGTTGGCGAAATATTTGGCGATGTGGGTCGCAAAGGGTGTCGGCGGTTCGTGCCCGTACAACCAGGTCGGCACCCCGAGGCTGGAGTAAGCCGGTCGCGGATATTTCTCAATTACCTGAAAAGCGGTCGGCAGCCAGTTCACATCGGCGTAGGTAGGTGCCTGCCCCATGAGTTCCAGAGCTTCATTCAGTTGCTCCTCCGGTTTTCCGGCAAACCAGGCGCCCACATGGGTCGCTTCCATGGCGCCGGGGCCGCCCCCGGAGATCATCAGATAGCCGCGTTTGGTCAGCTCCCGGGAGATCTCCGTGATCTGACGATAGCTGGCCGAATTCCGGTTCAGACTGTGGCCGCCCATCATGGCGACTACTTTTTTCTCCGGAAATTCCGTCAGGAACTCCTGCAGGGAATCGGTAATGGAGTGATCGTGGAGCCGGCGGGCCAGGGTTTCCTTGATGTTGTGGGTTTCCTTTCCCGTCATCAGGTAATGATCGTATACAACTTTGTCCAGCGTACGGAGATAGGTTTCCGGGCGGCGGTAGTCGTATCCATTGTAGAGGGTATCTCTATTGTAGAGTCGGTTCGGATAGATATTGTAGGGCACTTCCAGGTGGGGGAAGATGTAGTTATCCGTCTGCAAATGAGCAAACAGGCGACTGCTGAGCACGCAGCCCAGAAACAGGCAGCGCCGGAATTTCACCTTCAGTATCACCGATTCGATCTGATTGAGATCGAGGTTCTGGACCGCGATCTCCCGGACCTCCTGCTTCGTCAGATAGGCCTTCAGCTCCAGAATAGATTCGAATTCTTTCATTAATGGGTTTCCTTAGTTTTCGTGCAGGCCGGTTCCGTTCCCGTTTTGTCCGGCAATCTGGACGCGTTCTCTGGCCAGATAACGGCCGTCGTTCAGGCGGCTGATGTAGGCGATCAGTTCTTCCCGGATCTTGCAGTGCAGTTTCCAGGCCGTGGATGCATCTTTGGCGCTACACAGCGCACGGATCTCGATGGCATCTTTGGAACTCGATACGACCTCCATCACCGGTTCTTTCTCGGCATCGTAATCTTCTTCTTTTTCCAGCAATTCCGCAAACTTTTCGCGCACCTTTTGCACATTGGTCGTAGGGTCGGCAAAAATGTGGATGGGTTTGATCAGGTGCGGATCGTTGAGGGACCAGTTTTCAAAAGGATGGGTAATGAAGTAACGCAGCGGAACGATCACCCGCCGTTCGTCCCAGGTGTTTACCACCAGATAGGTGAAGCGAATATTTTCGATCGTCCCGTATTCACCTTCAAATAACACCGTATCGCCGATACGGGCCGGTTTGGTAATGGCGATCTGCAGACCGGCAATGATATTGCCCAGCGTGCTTTGCGCGGCGATACCCAGAATGATGGTCGCCACTCCGGCCGAAGCCATCAGCGAAACACCCAGCCGCTGCAGGGAATCGAACTGGGAAAGGACTGTACCGATGCCCACCACCAGCACAATGAAGGTAATCACTTTTCGCGCAATGGAGATATAGGTCAGATAGCGCCGGGATGCGGCATTCTGTTCGTCCGAAATATCACCAACCTGATTGGCCGTAAAGCGATCCATAAAATAGTCGATCGCCCGGATCACCACCCAGGTGACCGCTCCGATCACCGTGACCAGCAGCAAGGAATAGATGTACGGTGAAAAGCCTCCGGAAATGGACAGGAAATTATTGATCACCAGATAAAAGGCAAAAACGCTGACCGCCAGCGCAATCGGCGTGGCTCCCTTGCGACTGATATCCTCCACCCAGGTTTCATCGGAATTCCGGGCCAGCCGATTGATCAGCCAGTGCGTCAATTTATACAGAAAGAAACACCCGATGGTCATCAGCAGAAAGGCCAGAAATTTCCAGGCCGGAATACCCAGTATATCGAATTTTCCCCACTGGGGTACCCAGCGACTCAGTTTACCCGGTCCGTAAGTTTCGTACAGGATCTCAATATTTTCCACCGTATTGGCGGAGATGAGCCATACCGGCGGCTCTCCCTCTTTTTTTACCCGTTGCAGACTGAGGCTGATATCCCGGCCATCGGCGGCCAGGGAGGTCAGTCGCAGATTTCGCCGGGCTTTACCGACCAGGGCGGAAGATCCGGTACCCGCGTGGTCGATCTGGGCATCGGGCCGGTCCGGGAGTTCATCCCAACTGATGCGGACGCGTTTGTCGATCACGTAATAAAGCTTTTCGGCGAGTACGGCGGCTTTATCCAGTTGCATCTTTTCGGGAAGCAGGTTCAGGTTCAGGGCATAGGCCGCCTGCTCGTAGGCCTGCTCCCGGCAGGCAAGTACAAACTGTTCCATACAGGCCTGCGGACTTTGCAGATTGACGGGCGCCTTGGGTTCCGGCAATCCCCGGTTGAGGAAGTTTACCTGGTAGTAGGCTTCATTATATTCTCCGAGGGCGGAGGGTTGATCCAATCTTACTTCGGTGGTGTCGAGGATGTGCTCCTTGGTGGGGTCTGTCTCCAGGGAATCCCGCCGCTCTGCGGGCGACTGGGCGAAAAGGTTAACAAGAGATAAAGCAATAGTAAGGGTTAAAAACGGTCTTAAAAAGCGGCTCATTGAATAGTTTTGTTAATAGTGTCCGTCTATTGAAAACTATTTTACCGCCTCATGTTCACTATCATTCCGGCTTCGGCCGGGAAAGTGCCTCCCGGAGCATTGCCGTAGGGTGCAGCTGGTCTAAACCACTACCATGAAAGGATCTTGCGTTCCAAGCTGTCGGTACTTGTAGAAATACATACAGATTGGCCGGGTCAGTATGGTCTCGTCTAAAAACTAACCGTCCAAAACTCCAGTTCGGCCCGGATCGGCTCCGGCCGGAGTCCGTAACTTTCCAGACTCTCCATTAGTTGTTCTTTATCGCTGACCTCAATAATGAAATCGTATTTCCCATCGAGTCCGGTCTGGTCGATCAGCGGGACGCCCAGCCGGTTTTCCAGCTCAAACAGCGTGGCCCGGATCGTTTGATTGGTAATGATCAACTTCGAACCGGCATCACTGAAACCACCCTGGTTCCCGCTCCCCGGCCTTAACTTTTCCGGATCAAAGGTTTCGATCCGGAGGGCATCCGTCTCGCGGGTCGTCGACTGGATATCGACACCGTATTCCTCGGAAAAGCGTTCCAGCATCAGGGAGTCTACCTGAGCCCGGGATAACAGATCCTTATCAAAGAAAGCAATATTGAAGTTTTGATCCGCCAGCTTTTCCGGCATGGCGATGCGGGATCGGGGGATCTCGAAAAAGTAAGAAAGGATCTTTGGCAGGCTGGTCCCTCCCTCATAGAACATTTTGGGCAGGCCGTCCATGCGTAAACCGCCCGGTCCCGCGCTCGGTATGATCTGGAACATCCGCTGTACGGTGGAGTCTTTGAGGGCAGCGCCGAATTCCTTCAGGCCGATGTTTCTCTTGCCCAGATCAACCGCCGGGGCTGCGGAGTCCAACTCCGAAGGCAGTTCCGGCGTCTGACCGTTTAGTACCTGCCGGATATGATCGGGAGTTAAGAATTCCGGGTTACCCTTCCAGGCCAGCTTTCCCGCCGCATCGATCACCAGCGTATAGGGGATCTCCGCAATGCCGAAAGCCTCCTGCGTCCAGTTTTCCTGATCGGTCACCACGGCCGAGCGGAAGTCGATGCGTTCCAGTGTTCGTTCTATTTTGGCCGGACGTTCGTAGGTCATCGATAAGAACTGTATCCGTTGATCCCCGGCAAATTCAGCAACCAGTTTGTTGAAATGCGGGACCGCTTTCAGACAGGGGCCACACCAGGTAGCCCAAAAATCGACGACAATCACCTTGTTTTCCAGGTCCTGTTCCGGAGGGGCATTTTGCACCCAATCGGTGATCCGGAGCGGCGGACATTTTTCGCCGATGGGGATCGGACTTTGAGCGGTCATCAATACTACGGAGCCAAGGATCAGAGCAGCGACTAGTGAAAGTTTCATCAGTTTTTTGAGTTTTCCACCAAATTAGACCAATCTGATTACTTTTTCAAGTCTGCCTCCGTCAGCGTATTCGGCCTGCCAGGTGGAAGGGGGTAGCGATCAGGTCGTACCGGGCGTTCACCCACATCGGCTAACCCCCACACACTTTATAACCAATTACTGGCAACGGATATATTGCTTGACCAGCGTCGCCGAAGATCTTCCGATAGATTTGGTGATCAACTTCTGCTCCTTTTTTTCCAGATCGGTAAACACAGTTCCGTAGTCCTTCACAAAATCCTCGAATACGTCCTTATTGAACAAGCCCAGCACCCGCCCGATATCCCGCTCGCCGACCTCACCGATCTTACTTACTACATTGTGTAGCCGATTCTCGGTAACGTAACCCGCGATGGCCTCCTGCAATTGAACTACTCGTTCGGACAGCGGTTCTTCCGGTCTGATGACCCGGTGGTGCTTCCGGTTTTCCGACCATTTTTCGTTCTTATTTTTGAGCATCACCCGCATACCGTTGTTGAGGTAGGTCGTTTGCGCCGGACGGATCACTACTCCTTCACAGATATTGGGTTCTAATATCGGCAGTCCCAGTTGGTCCGGCAACGTGCTGGTGAAAGCGTTTGGATATTCCAGACACGCTTCGATCGATCCCCGGAACAGGGTTCGGGCGTGCAGCAGGCCTTCGCGCTGAAATAGCTGATTGGCGCGGTCCGTATCGAGAAAGTGATCACCATTGATCTGGATATCGAAAGCGTAAAAGTGATTGGATGGACTGTAGTGGATCCCCTTCTGCACCCGTACGGCCAGACGATCCCTTTCCACCTCCTTGTGCGGGTAGGTTCCACCGATCACCTCTCCGAAGATCCCCATTTGGTTGATCTCCGGATCCTCCTGTTGGAGGGTTTCCCAAATTTTTTGAAAATGCGGGCTGAGTGCTTCCAACAGTTTGTCGTAGTTGTAGAATTTCTCCCCGTCGGCGATCAGTTCCGTACGTTTCGCGGCCCTAAAATGGATGCCGTCCTGCGTCCAGTAGCTCAGATTTGCTCCGTGCACCTTTTCCTGCACAAGGAATTCGTTCTCCCACAAACCATGCCCTTTGATCCGGTCCAGGATCTCCTTCCGGTAAGAGTTCTCGATAGAATTGTATTTGTTGAACACGACCGTTTTTTGAATGATCTAATTTGGAATACTTTTCTAAAGACCAGAAAATTTTCCAAAAAGTTCCGGCTCACTCGTTTTGCCTGGGGAGATGATACAATACCCCGAGATCGAAGGGAGACCACACGGCAGTTTTTAGACCGGCCCGTTTCAAGCCGATATTCACCCAGTTGTTGCAGGTTTTCAGGCAGGAATAGTGCCCGACCGCTTCGAAAAAATGATCCATGCGGGTATACCCGGCTCTGGGGATCTCGATCAACCGGCCTTCGCCGTCCTTTGCGAAGCCATGCCAGATGTAGGTCTGTAGTCGTTGTAGTTGATCCGGACACAAATCGATCAGACGCCAGCTACCGTATTGCCGGCGGTAATGGGTCAAATGCATCGCCGTGCCACTCTTCCAGAAGAGCGCTTCGAGCGCTACGCTAACTTCCAGCTCCGCCCAGGTGGGTGTTTCCAGGTAAAAACCCTTATCTCCCCAGCCGAACGCCAGATAACGAATATCGGTCGGCGACAACAAAGCACCGCTCAGCGAGTCACCCAGCAACTCGCGGGGCAAGATGATGTCGAGGTGCACGCCGTTGGTGCCGATGTAAATGGTATGCTTTTGGGAGCAGTTCTGTTTTTCCGGTCGGGTGGCAGCCAGGGATAGGATGAGCCCGGCGAGCAGGTAGAGCAGTACGGGCGCCAATATTACGGCCACCACTTTCAGCAGACGTTTTCCCCACTTTTTTATCCGGGCCCGGTAAGCCATAAACTTTCCTGTTTTGGTATACAAAATGAAACCAGAATAGGGTACGCTACGATCCCACGTCTCCACCCAGCCGAACGGGTGCCAGGATCTCTTCCCGCAGCATGCCCTGCTCTAACGTAAACCGGTAGGCGCCGCCCTGTTTCCTGGAAGATACTACCTTTTCCAGTTCTTCATTGACAAAATGAAGGGCAACGCCGTCGTCGCAGGCAATGCCGGGCAGCATTTCGCCCGATACGATCTTGTGTTTGTAAACTTCCTGCCGCTCGGCTTCACCGTCGAAGTGGGGGCAATTGCTGCCGTTCAGTAAGCTCAGGCATGGTAAGGTCGTTAGTCCCTCTGGTGTAGAATCCGTTAGCCCCTGCTCAAACCAACAGATCGCTCCCGCACTTAGACCACTAAGTATAGTACCACCTTCGTATGCTTTTTTAAGTATCCGATCCACACCCCATGTCCGCCAGATAACCAACATATTACGGGTATTCCCTCCTCCGACGTAAATAATATCCTGGTCCATTAGGAAGCCTTCCACGTCCCTGGGATAATCTTTGAATAGCGGCAAATGGGCAGGTGTACAGGGTTGGTCATTAAATGCCGCGTAGAAGCGATTGATATAATCTTCCGAATCGCCGCTGGCCGTACCGATAAAGCAAATATTGGGGCACTCCCGATTAGATTGTGCCAGGATGTAATCATCCAGCAGCGGATTATCCGGTTCCATGGAAAAGCCGCCGCCGCCCATGGCGATGATCTGACGTTGCATAAGCATTTTTATATTTAATTCAATTCTTCGGACCGATGAAACGGAAGCGTTGGGTGAATTGTGTCCCCCATGTATATCGAATACCAATGAGCTGATTTTCAACCAGGCAGATCCAACATCAACACATTAACACTTCAACACCTCAACACAAACCTATAACTCCCCGAGATCTACAACGCCAATCAAATATTTTAAATTCCCGGACTTCCCGTTGCGCCCAACGCAAAAGCCCCGAGCTTCACAATGGAAGCCCGGGGCTTTATATCATTCCTCGGATCTCGAGGCGGATCAGGATTTATTCCTTATCGCCACCTTCTTCATCCGTGTTCAACATGTCTTTCAGTTCGGAGAATACATCCAGGTCACCCAGGGTGCTCTTCTCAACGTTCGACTGCGTCTTCTTGATCGCTTTCTTCGTCTCTTTGCGCTCAGCCTGTACCTGCTTGCGTACTTCGGCATCAGCCTCGCGGCGGATGTCATCCAGGTAACGCAGGTGAGATACCATGATACGCTTGTCGTCACGGTTGAATTCGATCACTTTTACAGTCAGTACTTCATCCGGCTCGGCCAGCGTGTTGTCTTCTTTGCGAACGTGCTTCAGCGGCGCGTAAGCTTCCAGACCGTAAGGCAGCTGGACGATAGCACCGCGGTCGTCGCGACGCAGTACCGTAGCTTCGTGGTAGGAACCTACCGGGAATACGTTTTCGAAAGTATCCCATGGGTTTTCTTCCAGTTGCTTGTGGCCCAGAGACAGTTTGCGATTATCCTTATCGATCTCAAGGATCATGATATCGATGTCGTTGCCCACTTTGGTGAACTCAGACGGGTGAGAATAACGCTTGGTCCAGGACAGGTCGGAGATGTGTACCATACCGCCGATACCTTCTTTCAATTCTACGAACACGCCGTAAGGAGTCAGGTTTTTCACCTCGCCCGTGTGACGGCTGTTGATCGGGAATTGATCTTCGATGGTATCCCATGGGTCGTTGGTCAGTTGCTTGATCGACAAAGACATCTTGCGATCTTCGCGATCAACGGTTACCACTTTTGCTTCGTACTCCTGACCCAGTTTGAAGTATTCACGCGCGTTGATCGGCTGGTTGCTCCAGCTTACTTCGCTCACGTGGATCAAACCTTCTACACCAGGCTGGATCTCCAGGAATGCACCGTAGTCCTCGATGTTGACGATCTTGCCTTTGACGGTAGATCCTTCCTGGATCTTGTCGTCCAGTACTTCCCAAGGATGTGGTTGCAGTTGCTTCAGACCCAGAGAGATCCGCTTCTTGTTCTCGTCGAAATCGAGTACCACCACGTTGATCTTCTGGTTGAGCTGCAATACTTCGCTCGGGTGGTTGATCCGACCCCAGGAAATATCGGTGATGTACAACAGACCGTCTACGCCACCAAGATCCAGGAACGCACCGAAATCGGTGATGTTCTTGACCAGACCTTCCAGTACCTGACCTTTTTCCAGGCTGGCGATGATCGCCTCGCGCTGTTCGGCCAGATCGCTTTCGATAAGCGCCTTGTGGGAAACCACGGCGTTCTTGATCGCTTCGTTGATCTTAACCACTTTGAATTCCATGGTCTTGCCAACGTATGCATCATAATCGATGATCGGCTTGATGTCAATTTGAGAACCGGGCAGGAAGGTTTCCAGACCGCTGCAATCAACGATCAGACCACCTTTGGTCTTACTGATGATCGTACCGGTGATAACCGTACCATTTTCGTAGCTGTCGCGGATGCTTTCCCACGCGCGGAGCAGTTTGGCTTTACGACGGGACAGAACCAGCTGACCGCGTGCGTCTTCCTGCTGCTCAACGTATACGTCGACACTGTCACCAACGCCCAGGTCCGGCGTATCGCGGAATTCAGACAGAGATACCAGACCATCAGACTTGTAGTTGATGTCCAATACAACGTCACCGTCATTGATGGCGGTCACCTTACCGCTCACGATCTGGTTTTCCAGAATGGAGCTCAGGGTAGCGTCGTATTGCGCCAGTAATTGCTCTTTCTCGTCTTCGGTGTAAGCGATGCCGTACTTGTTGCTCAGCGCCCAGTTGAAGTCGTCGTGCAGAACCGGAGTCTCATCGATAACGTCTTCATCTTCGTCCTCATCTTCATCCTCGTCGTCATCGTCGTCTCCTTCTTCATCGTCGTCCTCGTCTTCGGAGTCATCATCCTCGTCTTCGTCCTCTTCCACCTCCTCGGCGTCGTCCACTACAGAGGCGTCCTGTTCGGTCTGTGCATCGGGAGAGGCAACACCTTCTTCGACGGCCGTCTCTTCGATGACAGCAGCTTCGCTAACCTCTACGGATTCGGCGAGTTCGGCACCTTCTTTGGTAGCTTCAGCCAGTACTTCGTCGGCATTATCAGCTTCGGCAACTGCCTGTTTGTGAGTCACATCGGCAGCTTCCTCAACGGCTTCCTGCGTTTCTTCGGCAGTTTCTTCCGCAGCTTCCTCGGCTGCAGCTACTGCTTTTTCTTTCACCTCTTCGGGTGTTTCAACTTGTGGCGTTTCTTCCACTTCGTTGTTTTGTTGTTCTTGATCTTTTTCTTCTAGCATTGAAAGAATGCTTTTGGTTAAACAATATGGTTACTAACGATCGGAAGTGTTTACTTTCCGAACCCTTTGTTAAAGGCCGCGCAAAGGTACGCCTTTTTCAGGGTTAAAAAAATAAAAGTCATTAAAAATCAACTGGTTTCAACCCGTTTCCACCCTTAGCTACTTTGTAGTCCGCAGATGTTTGCATTTTGGAAATGAAAAATTGTATTTTTAGCCGGATGAAAAATAATATTCGGCAACTTCGCACCACATTGCGTTCCTGCCGTAAGATCAACGACACAATTAAAACCAATTATACAATATGAACGACGAAAGGCCTTGGTTGAAGAACTACCCCAAGGGTATACCCGCCAATATCGATGCGGATGCTTATCCCAATCTGGTAGCGCTGTTAGAGGAGACCTTTGAAAAATACCGCAAACTGCCCGCCTTTTCCTGCATGGGTAAAGAGATCACTTTTGATTATCTGGATCACATGTCGGCCCAGTTCGGTGCGTATCTGCATTCCCGCGGCCTGGTGCCCGGGGACCGTATCGCCCTGATGATGCCCAATATGCTCCAGTACCCGATCGCGCTTTTCGGTGCGCTGCGGGCCGGCCTCGTGGTAGTGAATACAAACCCGCTGTATACCCCCCGGGAAATGGAACACCAGTTTACCGATTCGGGGGTCAAGGCTATCGTGATCGCCGAGAACTTCGCCGCCAATCTGGAAAAGATCATCGGTAAGACCGAGATCAATACCGTGATCCTGACCAGCATCGGTGAATTGCTGGGTGCCGTTAAGGGCACCATCGTGAATTTTGTGGTCCGCAACATCAAAAAGATGGTGCCCAAATTCAACATCGCCAATACCGTTACCTTTTCGGAGGCGCTGAAGCAGGGCAAAAAATTCGTGATCAAGGAATTCACCAACGAACCGGACCGCGTGATCATTCACCAGTATACCGGCGGTACGACCGGTGTGGCCAAAGGGGCCATGCTCACCAACCGCAACCTGGTGGCCAATATGCAACAGATCCGGGCCTGGATGATGCCTTACCTGAAAGAAAAGGAAGAGATCGCCCTGAGTCCGCTGCCCATGTACCACATTTTTGCCTTCACGGTCAATGCGCTGGCCCTGATGAGCATCGGTACCCGCACCGTTCTGATCACCAATCCACGGGACCTGTCCACTGTGGTGGGCGCCTTCAAGGACTATAAGGTTACCCTGATGACGGGGATCAACACCCTGTTTAATGCCCTGGTTAATAACGACGACTTTGCCAAACAGGACTTCAGTTCCCTGAAGATCACCGTGGGCGGAGGTATGGCTGTACAACGGCCGGTAGCCGAAAAATGGCAGCAGGTGACCGGCTGCGTGCTCAGCGAAGGTTACGGTATGACGGAATCCAGCCCGGTAGCGACCATCAATCCGCTGGATGGCACCGGTCGAATGGGTACCATCGGTCTACCGGTATCCAGTACGGATATCCGCATTGTGGACGTCGATACCGGCTCTCCCCTACCCATCGGCAGCACCGGAGAGATCCAGATCAAAGGCCCCCAGGTGATGAAGGGCTACTACAACCGGCCGGAAGAGACCAACAAGACCATCAAGGACGGCTGGCTCTGCACCGGCGATATCGGCGTGATGTCCGAAGACGGATTTATTCAGATCGTGGATCGCAAAAAAGATATGATCCTGGTGTCCGGCTTCAACGTCTATCCAAATGAAGTGGAAGAAGTGGTAGCCGCTCATCCGAAAGTGCTGGAGGCGGCGGCGGTAGGTATACCGAGTGATAAATCCGGTGAAGTGGTGAAACTCTTCGTCGTAAAAAAGGACAAATCACTCAAGGAAAAAGAACTGATGGAATACTGCCGGGAAAACCTGACCGGCTATAAAGTACCGAAAGAGATCGAATTCCGTACCGAATTACCGAAAACCAATGTGGGTAAGATCCTGCGTCGGAAATTGCGGGACGAGTAAACATAGCAGATTGATCAGTAAGGAGCAGGATCTGGTAAATTTCAATAATTTGCCAGATCTTGTCAGTTAAAGAGGAACCTAAAACCTAAACCATGCATCTATCCACCAATTCACTGCTACCCATCGGGCTAATGGCCGGCCTGTGCCTGCTGGGATGTCAACCCCAAACCGCTCCGGAGGAAGTCGATCCCTTTGCCCAGGGCCAATGGATTGACCTTACCTATAACTTTGACGAGCAGACCATCTACTGGCCCACCGCCAATGGCTTTGTGCTGGATACGGTTTTCGAAGGAGAAACGGAGAACGGCTATTACTATTCTGCCTTTCAGTACTGCGCGGCCGAGCACGGCGGTACCCACCTCGATGCGCCCGTACACTTCGCCGAAGGCAAGCAGTCCATGGAGCAGATCCCCCTGGATCGGCTGACCGGTACGGCCGTGGTGGTGGATGTCAGCGAAAAGGCGCTGGCCGACAAGGACTACCTCATCGGCGTAGCCGATCTGCAAAACTGGGAAAACGAACACGGTACGATCCCGGAGGATGCCATACTGCTACTCCGAACGGGCTACGGTAAGTTCTGGCCCAACAAGGTCGATTATATGGGGACCGACGAAGTAGGCCCGGAAGCCGTGGCTAAACTTCATTTCCCCGGTCTGGACCCGGAAGCAGCTACCTGGCTGACCTCCGAGCGGAAGATCAAAGCCATTGGTCTGGACACCCCCAGCATCGACTACGGACAATCCGTGCTTTTTGAAAGCCATCAGATCCTCTTCCAATCCAATATTCCCGCTTTTGAAAATGTGGCAAACCTGGAAGCCTTGCCGGTAATGGGCAGCTATGTGGTGGCTTTACCGATGAAGATCAAGGGGGGTAGCGGCGGTCCGTTGCGGATTGTGGCGTTTGTGCAATAACATTCACTACACCCGAAAGATCCGGGCTGATGTGCAAAGCAAACAAATAAACACTACGCACACCGGCCCGGATCACCAATCGCCTACTTCACCTTCTTCGCCTCAATCCCCTCTCCTTTCTGATAAACGGTGATGCTTACCACCTCCCGCTTGTCGTTCCGGTTGAACTCCACCTGCACATCGTCCACTTTCAGGTAGAATCTATTTTCCGACATCGGGAACAGTTCCGCTTTGCCACCGCCGTTCGGTTCGCCGTACAGCCGGGTACCATCCACGGTAATGCTCAGACGCATCTCCGGATTGACCTCATAAGTACCCACGTAGGATTGCAGCACTTTCGGACTGATCTTTACGTCTTCCGATTCGTAGTCCACGCCCATGGAGGCCAGCATTTCCACGGCATTGGTATTGCCCGGATTGATGGCCAGTGACTTCTTGTAATATTTGACTGCCTCTTCCTTCTGGCCGTTTTCTTTGTAGGCTTCCCCCAGGCTATCGTAAACGTTGGAAGATTTGGGAAAATCTTCTACGTTCTTTTTAAAAACGGTAATGGCTTCTTCCGTGCGGTTGTTGGCCAGCAACTGGTAGCCCAGGCGGTTGATCAGGCTCTCCGGCACCTTCAGGTCCTTCAACTGAAATTTGTTTTTCAGGCGTTCGTAGTGGGCGGTAATAGCTTCCAGGCCACCCCGATCGTAGAGTACCAGTGGATCGTCCACCCCTTTCCAGTCCTCGAAGATCTTCTCCAGTCCGTAGTAGGTGCTCCGATGGGGAATGGAACCGTGATCTTCCTCATCCATCAGGCGAAACTCCCAATCCAGCCCCGCGGGGGCTTTTTCTTCCATAACGGCCGACAGTTTCCAGGCACCTCCGAGCATATCTCCGCCTTCGTTGGCCATCGTCATGTACAGTCGGGCTTCGTATTCCGGGTTCTTTAGCAAAAAAGTACGGGCCTGTTCGACCAGTTGCTGCTGATCCCACCACAGGCTGGGGCTGATCGCCAGCAGGGCGTCGAAGAGTTCCGGCCGGTGCACCATGGCGTGGATGGCGAACAATCCGCCGAAAGAATGCCCGATCAGCACCCGGTAGGGACTGGTGCGATAGTTCTTTTCTATTTCCGGCATGAGTTCTTCGCCGATAAAGCGCAGCATATTGTCCGCACCACCGGCCGTAGGGAAGCGGCTTTTGTCCGCTTTCAGGATCGGCGGGGTGAGGTCGCGCGTGCGATCGGTGGTATTGGGAATGGCCACCACGATCATCTGCGGCATACGGCCGTTGCGCGCCAGAAAATCAACCGTTCCGGTCGTGTGGTGGAAATGGCCGTCCCCGTCCAGCAGGTACAACACGGGGTAAGATTGTCCGGACGTCTCATAATCATCGGGCAGACCGATAATGTACGGCCGGGTCTCTTCCAGAACGGAAGATTCCATTTCGAATTTTTCACCGATGGTAATGGGTTCGCCTTTGGGCTGGGCCAGGACACTTTGCGGGCTGATCGCCATATAGATCCAGCCTACCAGACAGATCGTCCGGATTAAAAATGATTGCATATCGGGTGTTTTTGTTGAAAGATTCAATAGCTAAATTGCTTGCTGATCAATGATTGTCGGAAAATCGTGCACTACTCCGACATGGGCTTAGATTATAAATTTACACACTATTGGTGGACAAGAGCGTATTTATTTTCGTTTAAATGGCCCGAAAAGGCCGTTTACTGCGCGGGATAGACCCATTTTGCAAAGAGCCGGCTCAGATCTTTTCGGCTTACCTTTTCCATAATCGTTTGCAGATCCGAGCTGACCACCGGTTTGCCAAAATACTTTTTGGTATACCGCCGGATGCCTTTCCAGAAAATGCGTTCGCCCAACTCTTCGCGCAGCAGATGCAGGAAATAAGCTCCCTTGTAATACACCAGCGTCCGGTCTTCCGGAGTGGGATGATCCCAATCCGGGAACTGTAACGGTTTATCCAGCTCCTTATCGGCCACACCCTGGTAGGCTTTCCGGTAAGCTTCGATGTCTTCCAGATAGATCTCCCGGCCGAAACGGTATTCCCGATAGGCAGAGGACATGAATACCGCCATTCCCTCATTGAGCCAGAAATGTCGCCAGTCCCGGCAGGTTACCTGGTTGCCCCACCACTGGTGAGCCAGTTCGTGCGCGCCGAGATTGATGTCCTCTTTTTCCTCCAGCACCTGCTTACCGTAAGTATTCCGGATGACGGTAAAATGTTGCATTTCCTGCGAAACCTGCCCCTTCGGCAACAGCTGGGAATAACACGCTCCGGGATAGCGGACTCCCGCCTTGCGTTCAAAGAACCGCAGCATCCGGGGTGTTTCCTGAAAGATCTCCCGCAATTCCGCTTCCGAATAATCCGCCGAAAGATACTGGAACTTGACGCCGTATTCCCGTTCGATGATCAGGTGCAGGGGGCCGATGGCAAAACCGAAGCAGTAGACCGGAACGTCCCGTTTCATCCGCCAGTTGAGCTGGACCTTTCCGCCCGTCAGTGTCTTTTTGGACCGCAGCTTTCCGTTGGCGATGGCCGTCAGTCCCTGGGGTAGAATAAGCTGCAGATCAAAGCTGGCCCGGTCGGCGGGGGCCGTTCGGCAGGGCATCCAGCGGTTGGTGGAAAATACGGTGTACATCTGGCGGGATTCCGGAAAAAACTGTACCCCTCCGGCGGGTTGGCCCCAGTAAAAGATCCTTACCTTTTGTTTTCCCCGCAGACTCGCGGGAGGCAACGGTATGATCAATTGGGAGCCTTTGCGGGTAAAATCCACATCGCTTTTTTGGTACACGACCCGCTCTACTGTCAGTCGGCCACAATCCAGTTCCAGCCGGGGCGGACTCCCCGCTAAAAATCGGAACTGTACGCTTACCGCTCCCCGGATCGTCTTTTCGCTTATATCGGGTTCGATCGTTGCCTCGTAATGCAGGATATCGACCGTCTGCCGGTCTTTGTCCGGCTGGGCCTGCGTTGTAAATGCGGATATGGTCAAGATTAGGATCAGACAATTACGGATAATTGCCCGAAGCATCTGGTGTAGTTGTTTTCTCATAGGGTGTTGTTATCAGGAGGCGAAATTAGGTGCCGGGCATTTGATACCCGGCACCTGCTTTACCCCGTTTAATTCTTCGGCAGGGCCTGCCCTTCGATCCAGGGCGCCCCCGCTGCCTGTAATGCTTTTTCCATTTTCGGGATCTCCTCCGTGTGGATGGTCTCCAGGGCGGATTTAATCTCCTTCAACTGTTCGCGTGCGATCTCCATGCTTTTGACGTGGGTAGGTGTCAGGCCGTAGGTCGAGCGCATGCCCCGGCTCGCTACGGACAGACGTGACTGCACGGTCGGCGGATTGCTCTCACCTATCTCCTCTTTCGCCGGATTACCGTACATTTTTTCCTCCAGATCGAGCAGGTTCTGCTTGAGCTGGAACAGTTGTCCGTCCAGTTTACCGGGCTCTACGGAAGTCCGCTCCAGGGCAGTCTGCATGGCCTGCACCTTGTTCATGCTTTCCTCCATGATATTGGAAGCCGCGGATACCTGCATCTGCAACATTTCCAGTTGCTCCCGGAAGGCCGTTAACTCGGCCGGTGAGCTTCCCTCCAGCGCACCGTCCCGCAGCGGCACGACATCAAACGTTTCCGGTCCCGCCAGCACAGTTACTTCTCCGTCCACCTGCTGGGACAAGGTAACGGTATATTGGCCGGGTACGGCCATCATACCGCGGCTACGCCAGGAAGACTCCGGGCGTCCGTCCGTACTCACCGCGCGACGCGAGGGATAGGTCAGATCCCAGGCCGTACGATGAATACCCTTGGTGGTAGCGCCTTCGATCTTTCTCACCACATTGCCGTCGCTGTCTTTGACCGTCAGCCAGACCTTCGGACTTTCCTGCCGGTTTTCTGCGGCCAGGTCCTTCCAGGCGGGGAAGGTCACGTCTTTCCCTTCGCGGGCAGCCGTGCGGGCGGCCTTTTCCCGCTCGGATTTCAATGTGGACAGACTTTCTTTCAGATGATAGGTAAAGACCGCTCCGAATGGCGGATTATCCGCCGCGTATTTCCCGGCGCCCTGGGAGCTAACCACCGAACGCGGTACGTACCAGAGCGCGTCACGGATGGGAAAAAGCGCACCGGCCTGCGCCAGCTTTTCTTCGGAAATTTCGCGGAGTACACTGTAATCGTCCAGAATAAAGAATCCACGACCGAAGGAAGCGCCCACCAGATCATTCTCCCGCTTTTGAATGGTCAGATCCCGGAAAGCGATATTCGGGCTGCCGTTGTTGAGTTTCATCCATTTTTCACCGGCGTCCAGCGTAAAGAAAATACCGAATTCGGTAGCGGCAAACAACAGGTTCGGATCCACGTGATCCTGGACCATCCGCCACACCAGGTGCCGGTCGGGAATATTGGCACTGATGGATTTCCAGCTTTTCCCGCGATCCGTACTCTTCATCAGATAGGGTTTGAAATCGCCGTATTTGTGATTATCGAGCGATACGTAGACCGTATTCACATCGTGCAGATCCGCTTTGATGTCATTGACAAAAGCCGTTTCGGGTACGCCGGGCATTTTGCCCGCTTCGATCAGACGCCAGTTTGCGCCGCCATCTTCGGTGACCTGTACGCGGCCATCATCCGTACCCGCATAGATCAGCCCTTCCTGCAGCGGGGATTCGGCCAGGGAGGTAATGGTATTGTAGTTGGACATCGCCTTCATATCCCAGGCGGCGTCCCAGCCCCAGGTCTGTCCCATGATCGGCAGGTGTACCCGATCCTGATTTCGGGTCAGATCTCCGGAAATGGCCGTCCAGCTATCGCCCCGGTCTTCGGATTTCCAGACCCGGTTGGAAGCGAAATAAATGCGGCTCGGTTCGTGGGGGCTTACGAGGATGGGTGCATCCCAGTTGAAGCGCTCGGTATCTTCCCCGGCATCCGGCTGGGGCTGGATGTAGATCTGCTCCCCGGTGAGGCGATCCACCCGGTGAAGGCCGCCCTGCTGCGTCTCAGCGTACATGATGTTAGGATTGCCGGGCTCGGTTGCGGATTGGTGTCCGTCCGCTCCGAGGGTCTTGTACCAGTCGGCATTGCGGATACCGTGTTCGGTGTCTGTCCGGGACGGACCGCCGTGGGAACCATTATCCTGCGTACCGCCGTACACGTGGTAAAAGGGTTCCGCATCATCCACGGCCACCTTGTAGTACTGGGTGATCGGCATGTTATCGATAAAGCGCCAGTTGTCGGCGAGGTCAAAACTTTCGTACAGACCGCCATCCGTACCGATCAGCAGATAATCCGGATCATCCGGGCGAAAGGCCAGGGCGTGGTTGTCGGAATGTTTGCCGCTTTCGGAAAGCCGGGAGAAGCTACGTCCCCCGTCATCGGACACCTGTACGCGATTGTCCATGAGGTAAAGTCGTCCCTCCTGGTGCGGAGAAGCGTAGAGTTCCTGATAATAATGGGGCCCAGTCGCCCCGGAAACCGCACTGGATCTTTTTTCCCAGGAAGCGCCGCGATCCGAAGAACGGTACAGACCGCCGGTCGTCCGGTCCAGTTCGATCACTGCGTAAACGACATCGGGTTGCTGCGGGGAGATGGCCAGCCCGATCTTGCCCATATTACTGCGGGGCAATCCCGTACTGAGTTTCTCCCACTGTTCTCCGCCATCGGTACTACGATAAATGCCGGAACCCGGACCGCCGCCCATAAAGGCCGCAACGGTACGGTGCCGCTGCCAGGTGGCAGCATAAAGTACATCCGGATCGCGGGGATCGATAACGATATCGGTTACGCCGGTCCATTCCTCGTCTCCCAGCGTTTTTTTCCAGCTTTTACCGCCGTCGGTCGTTTTGTATAGTCCCCGGTCGCCGCCCTTACTCCAGAGCGGGCCCTGCGCCGCAACCCAGACAATGTCGGAATCCTCGGGGTGAACGATGATCCGCGAGATGTGTTCGGAAGTTTCCAGGCCCATTTTTTTCCAGGTGCGTCCGGCATCCGGACTGCGGTAGAGACCGTCACCGAAGCCGACATGGCGGCCCCCGACGTTTTCACCGGTGCCGACCCAGACCACACTGGGGTTATTGGGATCAATGGTCACACAACCGATGGAGTAGCTGTTCTGTCCATCAAAAATGGACTCCCAGGTCACTCCGGCGTTTTCGGTTTTCCAGACGCCGCCGGAACCGACCGCAACGTACCAGAGGTTATCATCTTCGGGATGAATGGCAATGTCGGCAATCCGTCCGGAAGTAAAGGACGGGCCGATGTTTCTCATTTTTAAACCGGAGAAATGACTTTCGGATAAAACGGAGGCGTCGTCTTTCTGTGCCTGCAGGGCGAAACCCGTACAAACGAGAAAGAGGACTAAGTACAGTTGGATTTTCATACTAGTGCATTTTGATCACCGCGCAGAGGTGTTGCGATGAGCGTGATTTATAGAAAAATAGGAAAAGTCGTTTGTGATTAGTTCAAGTTTGGGCTGTGGTTCCCGGGGATAATTCTTTATGGAGACTGATTTGAAACAGTCTAAAGGATCATTTCCTAAAGTTAGGTAATTCACCTAGAGTAGAAAAAAAGCAATGGTACTTTTAACGGTTAAAGGCTTACTATTTTAATGAGGTATGGGTTATTGGGATGGTGCTATGATTCATCAGAAAGGCTATTCTCCCCGGTGGGGAAGCTCTATACAGGACGCGCAGTGGCCTGGTCCTGACGTGCTGGTCACAGTCAGGATTCCCAAATCAATATTACGTCAGTCTATCATTTAATTTTTACCCGGCGATCTCAAACCAGATCATCCTTCCGGTACAGTTCCAGTCCCCGCTGCACCATCTCCCGGAAGGCCCGTTCCAGCTCCTCGTCCAGTTTTTTGATGTGGAAGCAGCTTTTTCCCTTGAGGCATTTGCGGACTCCTTCCGGAATATCTTCAAAGGCATCCACGTGGGTATAGATCGGAAAAAAATAGAGGCGAATATCTTTGGGTTTGGGTACTACACTACCGAAATAAAAGCCGTCGACTTTTTGTTTTCCCTGCATGGCCGGCCGGGTGCCCGCCAGTTCCAGTAGCGTTGGAGTCTCTTTTCTTACCTGGAGCGGCGGTACACACTCCAGCATGATGTTTTTCAGCGTAGATTCAATTTCCTGTAAGTCCGTTACCATAGTAGAAGATTTTACGGTTCGCCCGGGGAGAACCCGGAGGCATGAAAATGACTACCCTGCTGTTGTTGTTTCCCAAATATAATCAATACTGCGCGCTAAGTCAGCATACGGCCCCATCTAATACAGGCGGTAGGTCAAACGGTATTCAAAACGGTCAAATAATTGCATGCCCTTAAACAGCACCTCCTGCTCCCCTTCCCGGTAGGGTTCGTCGTAGCGCAGGAATTCCAGGTCCAGGAAATCATCCGTTCCGAAAAGGGAATCCACAGCCAGCCGGCTCGGCGGGCGGCCATCGACGTAGCGGGTGATCCGGCGACTGAACGTATCGCGGATGCTGTATTCCGTCCCTTCGTTATCCAGTTCGGCCAGCATAAAAGCCGCCATGCAATCAGCGAGTCGGGCGGTATCCGGCGCCAGGGTATACGGCAGTTCGTAGCTGGTTTTGGAAGAATCAAAGGTCAGATCCTTAAACAGGTGTACATCCAGGATCTTCAAACTATCCGCATCTTTCTGCAGCAGATAGGCGATCAGGATGATCTCATCGTCGTGGGTGGAAAAAACGGACATGTCTTCACTGAGATTGACGGATCTCAACTCCAGCAATTCGATCTTCCGGATCATCCGGACGGGAGCCGACAGCTCGGCATGGGCGTCGGTGGAAACGGTTTGCGCCATTTTTTGCTGACAGGCGGTCAGCAGTCCGATCAACAGCAGCAGCGACAGGTAATATCTGGGTTTCAAGATGTTCGTTTTTCAAATTATCGCAGGAACCGGCTACAGCTGCCGAATGCTCCTGGTCTGAACTTTATTGCCCGTTTGCTTTGGTGCAACTTACCAAATAATATCCCCACTTTCCGCGCCGGTAGGTCTTTTTCTGAGCCAGTCCGGTCTTGTAGTGAATACGGGAGAAGTAGGTAGCGGTCTTAAACAGATTGTAGGCCTTGGTGCCGATCATGCCGAACAGGGCCGCCCGGTAGATCCGGTTGACCGAAGGTTTGATCTGGGCACTCACATCCTCGACCCGGAAGTGAGGAAATCCCTGTTCCCGGCTCATGGCTTCCAGTTCTTCCAGCGCCAGGATATCGGAGATCGCCCAGCCATTAAGCATGGTCAGCATATCCTTGTCGGTAGTGATATCGTAGGGGTAGGGTTTGAAGGTATCGGCAAAGAGGATACGTCCGCCCGGTTTCAGGATGCGGTACATCTCCCGGAAAAAGTCCGCCTTTGCCGGCGCCGATCCAAAACTCTCGATCGCCCAGACCACATCGAAATGAGCATCGGGAAAATCCGTATCCAGGTAATTCTGCCGGGAAAAGGATACCAGCTCATCCAGTTCCTTTTCCGCCGCCAGACGGGTGGCCGTTTCTACCTGCCGCCGGCTCAGCGTGATGCCCTCTACCCTGCAACCCAACTGCTCCGCCAGAAAAAGCGCGGAGCCGCCGATCCCACAGCCGGCATCCAACACACGATCCGCCGCGGTGATGCCGCCCAGACGCATCAGCCGGGCGTTGGTATTGAGAATAGCTTCGGTATTGGTACGGGTATCCGGTTCCCAAATACCGTAGTGCAGTCCGGCCGCTTCCTCCAGGTTCCACCACATGCGGTAGTGGACTTCGGTATGGTCGTAATAATTCTCAATATCAGTGGGCGTGAATTGCTTCATGTTTTTCCGGTATACATGGTGCGTCCGAAAGATACGACGCAAAACTAAAAGGCGCAAAGAACGGGAAAACATCCCCATCCTTTGCGCCTTTCCAGATTTTTCAATCGGTGATGATCTGCTATTCCATGACGGGTTTGACCTCATACCCGGCCTGCCGCAACAGGCTGATGACGCCTTCTTCACCGCCGAGGTGACCGGCTCCCACCGCAAAGAATACCGGTCTTTCGCCCATCATTTTATCCATAATGGGGATCCAGTTGCGGTTGCGTTTCTGCAGCAGCAGTTCTTCGTAGCCGCCCAGCGCATCGGGTTCGTCTTTCATAATGCTCTGCATGCCCTGGATATCCTGGTCTTTGTACATTTTCACCATCATATCCAGTTGGTTATCCCCTTCCTCGCTTTTACCTTCCGCTTCGATGCTGGACAGCAGCATTTTGGCCTGGGCATCGTAGGGAATACTATCGAACAGACTCATCTGGAACTCCATCGTTTCCAGACCGGAGATCTCCTTTTTTTCTTTTTTCGCCATTTCCATGATCTGCATTTCGTAGGATACCATGGAGGAGCTGGACTCACCGTCCATCGAAAAACCCATCATATCTTCTCCGCCCCCGGCCATCATGGACAGGAACATCGGCTTGATCCGCTCCAGAAATGCCAGCGGAAGTCCCATTTTCTGGAAATGGGCGTTGACCAGTTCGTATTCGTCGTCTTCCAGCAGGTCGCGCAGGGTCTGATTGTCCTTCATATACATACTGGACATCATACCCATGATCTTGGAAAAGTCACTCATATCCTCCATGTCGATCTCAAAAGCCACCTCATCCGTATTCATCAGGGCCTTCTCCATGACCGGAGTAAAAAAATAATCGTCTTTCTTAATAATGTGAATGGTACCAAACACGTAGGACGGCTTGGTGAGATTATTCCCACTGACCTCCCACAACAGGGCCTTTTCCGTCGGTACATAATCCGCTACAGATTCGGACTGTGACCAGGATATACTCACGGCTGAAACCATGACCCCTAATAACATCAGGAATTTTTTCATCAATAATAATTTTCAGGAATAAATAATAGTTTTAACGCTAGGTTAGTGACGAAGTAGCGTATCTTTATTAGGTGTAAAACGTAGATAGATGTGTTTTCCTGTACAAAGGTAAGATATTTACGAACTATCCGCCATTAATATTAAAATCCCTATTTTAGCCCCCGATTGATAAAATACAGTTTGAATACCTATGGCCATAGTCATTTCGTTGTTGAATCATAAAGGAGGAGTTGGCAAAACCACCAGTACAATAAATATCGGTGCCGGACTAGTAGAACTGGATAAGCGCGTACTTTTGCTTGACCTGGATCCGCAGGCCAATCTGTCGCTTTCCCTCGGTGTCGGCCGGCAATCCACTACACTCTACGAAGCCTTGCGCGGCGAAGCCGATCTGGCTCCCGTTACGGTGCGCCCCGGGCTGGATGTAGTCCCTTCTACTCTGGATCTTTCGGGTGCGGAGATGGAGCTGATCAATGAAGCCGGACGGGAATACATCTTAAGAGAATTGCTGGAAGGGGTGCGGGACGCCTATGATTTTGTGATCATCGACTGTCCGCCTTCTCTGGGCCTGCTCACCCTGAATGCACTGACCAGTAGTGAATACGTCCTGATCCCACTGCAAACGGAATTCCTGGCCCTGCAGGGCCTCGCGAAGATTAAGCAGGTGATCCAGAAAGTGAAGCTGCGACTGAATAAAAAGCTGGATATACTGGGCGTACTGCCCACGATGTACGACGGCCGGAAAGTGCTCAACCGGGATGTAGTGGAAACCATCCAGAAATATTTCGGTCACCTGGTCTTCGAGACCTATATCCGCGACAATGTTGCCCTGGCGGAAGCTCCGGCCCAACGGCAGGACATTTTCGCCTACAACGGCACCAGTTCCGGGGCGGAAGATTATTTGAGTCTCTGCAAGGAGATCATGGAACGAACCCAAGTTAAAGCCAGTTGATGCAGCTAGCAATTCAGCGGCAATGATCATACATAATCCTGAACGTTTTGGCTAAGAAAAGATTTACCGACAATTTTGAAAGTCTCTTTGGGGATCCGATCGAGGACACCCAATCGCAGGAGCAAGCAACCACTTCCGACCAGGGTGCACCGGAAGCGGACGAAACCGCCGATGCCGATAAGAAAAAGATCAGCGGCAAGGACTTTACCGACTCCCTGCAATCTTTCCTGTCCGAAACTTTTGAGGAATCTTTCGAAAGGCAAATGGCGGAAGTAAAAAAACAGGAGCCCGCCGAAAAGCCCAAACGTCCCAAACGCCGTCGCAGCAGCCTGGATATGCTGATCCGCAATACCGTAGAACCTTCCAAGATCGAGATCGAGGGAGAAGCTCCCAAACGCCGCCGGATCACCCTCACTTTCGAACCGCAGAAGCTGGAAAAACTGCGCAACATCGCCCGGGTAGAACGGGCCATGCTCAAGGATATCATCAACGATATCGTCGGCGAGTACATTCAGAAATACGAAACGGGAAAGGAGGATAAAAAGTAGCCATCACCGATACCTTCCTCCTTCTGTTTGTTTTCCTTATCCAACCGATCCTCCCGCTATAAACCAGTATATCAATAAGAACGTCGGATGTCTTTCCGGCGCTCTGCTGCCATTCATCGGTAAAAAGCTACCGTCTATCAAATGAATTGCGCGCGGCGAAGCCGTTTTCCGCAATTTTGTCCCCACAATCACCCAAAAGCGTTAACAACTCTTTAACGTGTTAAAACGGAAGCTCCCTGCAACTTATCCCGGGCAGCAACCGTCATTACTACTAACTGCGAACAACACTCCCCAAAGATTAATCGACTGTTATTTCAAATTTTTCAAACCCGACTTTTTATGAAAATCTTCAAATCTTTTTTCGTACTCGCCCTGATGGCGATGACCCTGAATGCTTCAGCTTCCAATGAACCAACCGGAGAACTACGGCTAAAAAGCCACGTTGTGGAAAGCAATGTGGTGGTACTCCAGTTGTACAATTTGCAGCAGGAAAAAACGAAAGTAAGCATCCTGAGCCTCGATGGCGAAACTGCTTATTTCACGGATTACATCCGCAATCACAACGGATACATCCGCAAGATCAATCTGGAGGAACTTACCGACGGTCGCTACATGATCCAGGTAGAGCAAAACGAACAGTCCAAGACGCAGGTGATCCTCGTCCGGGACAGTAAAGTGCAACTATCCTCTGTCAAGGGTTAATCTATCTAACCCAAACACTCAAACTGCGTTGGAGCTTCGGTCTGGTACCGGAGCTCCATTTTTTATTGGCGCTTCCCGCAAGTTTACTGTCTCTTCCACTTTCCGAAAAAATTTTACCGGCTAAGGGTAACCATTTTCTGTCCTTCCAAATTCAGGGGATATACATGATAATTAAAACCCTTAGTGTTATGAACATCTTCAAATCTTTCTTCCTGATCGCCCTGATGGCCATTAGTTTTTCTCTGCACGCCAACGACGGTAAGCCGGAGAGTAATTTTAACCTGCAAACCAAAATAGTCAACGATAACGCCATGGTGTATCAGGTGATGAACCTGCAAAAAATGCACACCACCGTGAGTATCACGAGCATCGACGAAAAGACGACCTTCTACCGGGCATTTGTTCGGAATCACAATGGCTATTCCACGAAAGTACACCTGGAAAACCTGGCCGGCGGACGCTACATTTTTGAAGTCAGGCAGGGGGCAACCACCAAAAAGCAGATCATCCTGGTCAAGGACCGGCAGATCTTTTTGTCCAATATTTCCGAATAACCCAATTCGATATATATCCCCCCTGGGATCCCGGCATCATTCCGGGATCCCTTTTTTTATGCTCCCCGCCACCTCCGTGGCCCCGCTAATATGGGCCATTGAAAAAAACCGGCCCGCGGCTGATCGATGCGATCTACTTTGCTGTTTTATTATTGTAAAATTTTTGAGGAGTACTCAACATAACTATGCTTCAACTCAATTAGGACAGCCCGGATAATGCATTTTGCTTAACTTACCGGTCTGAAAAACATTTGCTATGAAATTATTTTTTGTTTCGGCTTTTGCCCTGCTGGTCTCCGTAACTTTTATGGCCTGTGGTAATAAAGCCACCTCCAATTCGGAAGAAACGACAGCAGCGGAAACGAGTGATTCCAGGTTTACGACGGACCAGCTGACCTCCCAGCAACAGACCTGGGATAAAGTAATGGCCATTCACGACGAAGTAATGCCTAAAATGGGAACCATGCATCAGCTGACCAAATCACTGAAAACGCAGTGGGAAAGCAATGAGTCGCTCGATACGGCTACCAAAGACGATATATCCATCGCCATTCAGGAACTCGAATCGGCCGACGAAGGCATGTGGGACTGGATGCACAACCTCAAACAACTGAAACCGCTCCAGGAGTCGGAAGCCCACGATGCGATCATTAAATACCTCAAAGATCAGGAACAGTCCATTATCCTGGTGCGGGAGGAGATGAACAACAGCATGGCCAAAGCCGACAGTATCCTGAAAGCGCTCGAAGTAGAATAAGGCACCATCGCTCCGGCCCGAAATTGTACGGCCAAAGTTAGAAAGACAGGATGATGAGACGATTTGGAGAAGGCACTCCTTTTCTCCCCTTCTCCCAATCACCCCATCTCCCCGCCCCCACCGCTCATTTTTAAAAAAAGATCCGAAGGTGCGGCCAAGAAACCGGGTTCGGTCCGATTAATGTCATTTTCCGGGTATTTCACCCCAAATTTCAACCGGCGATCGACCCAACGGGTATCCAGCTCGTTGATCTATAAAAACGTTGGTGCAGGGATCATTTGCTCAGTAGCCAACCGGCGGGACCTGCCCCTAAAAAGAAACATCATCAATCATGAGATATCTACCAATCAGCTTATTCCTACTAACGGTGCTGTTCGCAGCCTGCAGCGAAACTGCAGAACCGGAGGAACTGCCCATTATCGGCAACCACGATATAGATCCGAATACCGGTGATACCACCTACCACACTATTCCGGCCTTTTCCTTTGTGGATCAGGACAGCCAGGTGGTGAATAATTCTACTTTTAACGGTAGAGCCTACGTAGCGGATTTCTTTTTCACTTCCTGCCCGACGATCTGTCCGAAGGTGAAACAGCAAATGCTACGGATTTACGACCGCTTTGAAAATGACGATCGGCTGTTGCTGCTGTCGCACACCATTGATACCAAAAGGGATTCAGTGGCCCGCCTCAAGGAATATGCGGACGGACTGGCGGTGAGCTCGGACAAATGGCATTTTGTAACCGGTGACCGCGATGACATCTACGACATCGCAAATGATTACCTGAGCATTGCCCGCGAGGATCCGGATGCGCCCGGCGGCTTCGATCATAGCGGATGGGTGATCCTGGTGGATAAGAACGGCCACATCCGTTCGTTCGCTAACGGCACGGTAGCCGAAAAGATGGACGAATTGATCGAGGATATCGACTGGCTGCTGGCCAACGATTTCTAAACCTAATGCCGGATAGCAGCGGGCCGAAAATATCTGGGCTCGCTGCTGTCCAGCATTCTGTTAAATATCTTCCAGAAAGGTGATCCGGTTACCACTGGGATCAAAGAGGCCGAACTCATTGGTGCCCCAGGCTGTCTGCCGTCGCATCGCCGCTTCCTCCACCACTCCTTTTTCCACATATTCCCGAAACAAGGGTCCGATATTTTTCACTTCGATCCGTACATCGGTTGACGTCATGTCCTGCGGAAACTGCATTTGCAGGTGCAGGATAAGGTCCTGTCGCCGCAGCACGGCGTAATCCGCCGGTCCGTCCGAATAGTGCGTACTGTCAAATACATTCTTAAAACCCAGCTTGGTTTCGTACCAGCGGATATCCCGGGCTACGTCGGCGGAGGCCAGCACCGGACACATATACAGCAGTTCCGTGCGATCTTTTGCTTCCCGGGTCTCTCCGGCAAAAAAGGCGTCTTCCGTCATCCCCTGGGCGAAGGCAAGGGTATAGCCGTCCGGGTCTTCGATGATAAATTCCAGATTGCCGTATTCCGACTTGTAAATGGGCTCCTGTTGCACGACGGCCCCCTTCCCGCTGAATTCGGCAAACAGTTGCCGGGCATCCTGCACCCAGAAGTACAGATCCCAGATGTCCCGATTGGGCGCTATGCGGGTAGCATCTTCCGGCTGGGACAACATCAGGATCATGTTTTCCCGTTTGGGCATGGCAAAATTCGGTGGATCACCCCACAGCCGGGGCCGGTGAAAACCGAGTACATCACAGTAATAGTCCAGTGAGGTGCGGAGATCCCTGACGAAGAGGACCGGAGCGGAGCCGTAGAACATAATTTAGGGTTTTAGGTCAGGCTACCGGGTAAGATGCGCCGGTGTTGAAGCCGGCAAGTGCCCGGTCAGGCCATTTAAAGTCAGTCGGAAGATACAGCAATTGGGAGAGCTTCAGGCTACGCGGCGAGAAAATGACGCCCCGTTCCAGCCCTCGTACCTTTCTAGCTATCGGCAACGATCCCCAACAGCAAACAGACCATCGGCCAGAGTTCCGTCTCGGGTTGCCAGTTTTCGTAACTCAATTCGATCCGGCGATCATTCTTATAGTAGAATTCTGCTTTGTAGATCCCGGAGGTTTTGAGATGCAACTCGGTGCGCTTCGCCGCTTCGTCGGCCTCCAGGAGATTCCAGCGGCCCATACGTTCTCCGGACGCCAGCGTGGCTGATTCGGAAACCTGGGCTTCCCCCAAGAAAAATCCTTTTTCGAACAACTCATCGGCGACTTTCCAGGCATTAACTTCCCGGGCCGGCAGAGCGAAGGCGCGGGCATCTTCCCGCAGCAGATCAAAAGCGTAACCCACCCGGCGGTGAACCGTCAAAGCGCCATGGGCGACCTGATCGTGCAACTGGAATTTTGCCGGATAGATCTCATTCTGTAGTCCCTGCCGGAAAGACAACACACAGGACACCGGATGCTGACGAATGAATTCCCGGTAGCGGTAGCGGTGCTGCAGATTGAGCCCCCGTGGCATGGTCGGTACATAACCTTTGCTTTCCTGGATCATGAGCAGACCGGCAGCATGGGCAATAGCGTGGCGATTGCTGGGAAATTCCTGGTAATTGCAGGGCGTAGTGCGGGCTGCGTTCCCCTCCGAAACAACCTGCCATTTCCCATCCACCAGGATCTCCCAGCTTTTATCGTCTTTTTTCAGGTAGTGATACAATCGTTCATCCGTATCCTCGGCAAAGGAATAGACCCGAAAACGGCCGTTGGACCAAAATTTCCAGTTGCGTTCCTCGGCCAGGCCCGCCATCAAAGCGGAGACCTCTTCCTGTACGGCGAAAAAACCTTGTTCACGCAATTCTTTTTTTACTTCCAGGGTAGTAGTCGTACCGTGTGTCAACATCAATGCTTCGGTGATCTGGCACACGATCTCGGGTTGCAATGTTTGTAGAGAATTGGACATAGTAAGTTTAATTTGACGGTGGACGTTTTCGGTTAATCCCTCAATTCGATCAGATAGCGTACGGTGCACTGGGCCTGGTTGTAAACGATGTATTCATTGTTGATCAGATCGGCACCTCCCTGGGCAAAAAGGGAGTCGTAATTACCCCGCTTGCGCAGATTTTCTTCGGTAAGTTCGTAGCACCAGCCCTGATGGTTCTTAATCTTCAGCGGCTTCCCGATGTGGACGTCGTAAAGTGCCAGATAGGCCCGGTTTTGGGTTCCGCCGGACCAGTAGGAACCGCGCAGGGAAGAATAATTCAGGGATTTCCGGCACTTGTCCGCGAAATAGAGTCCGTAACCAAACATCTTTCCGGTGATCACGGCATTCGCCGGCCTCAGTACCAGACCGCTACCCAGAATGGACAGCCAGTTCTCATTTCGGCTTCCGTGCCAGAAAAGCCGGGTCTCCTTATCCGCAGCGCCTTCCAGAAACTGATCGAAGGAGCGTTGGGTGTGGTGGTTGATCACGGCGTAAGCACGGTGGAATTTGCGGGCGTCTTTCCCCATCATTTCCCGGATGTGGCGGATGCTCGCATCTTCGGTAACGGGCTCTACGCTGAGCCCCATGGAGCGCAACAGGTCGGTGGGTTCGGTGCCTTGCTCCTGACGCTGGGTGTTCATTTTCACCTGTCCGCGCATGACGTCCAGGGTGGCCTGTTCGGCAGCCAGTAAATTGTCCAGTTCGGACCGGTCTTCCTCCGTATCCAGCGCTTCGATCAGGTGATCCTGAACTTTACGCATTCTCCGGGGAATAATGCGGTAGAGATCCAGCAGCAATTCGTTGATCTCGCCCGGCACTTTGGTTTTGGTCCCCAGATCCACCAGTTGGTCCAGAACAAGTTGTGCCTGATCCACCTGGACCTGGGTAACCTGTTCGGCCGATACCTGATAGTTGTGCCGGATGGATTGTCGGGCCGCATTCACCAGAAAACTCATCAGACCACGCACACCGGGGTGCTCGATCGCTTCCAGGCCCGTGTGGGCGATCTCTTCGGCAAAAAGATGAGTCTGGTCTAAGTAACCCTTTTGCAGTTTTTCCCGGATCTTCCTATCCCACAATCGCATGGGATAGGAAACGGAGGTCCCCGCCGTCCCTACCCGCCCGTAGGCGACCAGGAACGTGCCGTCGGGCTGCTCTTTCATTTCGTAAAATTTGTTGTTGTTGTGAGCGGAGACCATAATCAGACGAGCGGTTTTTAGAGGCGTTTTTTCTGTCGCGTTCGGCTTACTGTCTACAATCGCCGGCGCGGGTGACGATTGGTCCAGTTGCCAGTTAGTGGGCACTTTTACCATTTTCCGGTTTTGTAGTTGCTGCGCAGCCGGCACCGGAGCCGGGGACATAGGTGTAGCATTCAACCAATGCTTCAGCAGGCTGATCAATTTCATGAGCAATACTATTTGGAGCGAAAAAAGTTTTTTGGGGTCCGAGCAGCACGGGATCAGAGAAAAAGGAGAGGCTGATCACCTCTCCATAATCCACACTTACTCAAAACAAGGTCTAACTTACTAACTCTTCGCAAATTGCGAACATACAAATGAATTACAGGTCAAATATAACTATTTTGATGGCTATTAGTCAAGTTTTTTGTTGATTATTTTTAAAAATAATACAATTTGTAATCAAAAAAGTTACACATTTACTTACTTCAGGTATCTGCAATTTGTTTACACACAACTTTTCCGCCGCTCACCCTGCGGTCAATCGTAGAATGAGCCGGAACAGCCTGCTAAAACCCTTATCTTGCTCCCGCTATGCACGATGTATTCCAAAATCACCCTCCCAGCCCGATCCAGGAGATTTGGGCGGAAGTACTGGACCAGCACGCTATTGAATTGTTGGTGAAACGCGACGACCTCCTGCAGCCTGCCGGAGACGACCGTTTCTGTGGCAACAAAGTGCGTAAGCTGAAATACAACCTACAGGCGGCCCGGGAAGCTCAGCAATCCCAGCTGCTCACTTTTGGAGGAGCCTATAGCAATCACATCGCTGCGGTGGCGCGGGCGGGCAAACGGTATGGCTTCCGGACGGTCGGAGTGATCCGGGGCGAAGCGCACGAGCCGCTCAACCCCACCCTCGCCCAGGCTACGGCGGACGGCATGCACCTGCATTACCTGGATCGCGATACTTACCGAAAAAAGGATCAGCCGGAAATATTGCGATCGCTGCTCGACCGCTTCGGTGCCAGTTACGTCCTACCGGAAGGCGGCACCAACGAATTGGCACTCCGGGGCTGTGAAGAACTCGTCACCGAGATCAGGCAACAGCTCGGCAGCCTGCCCGATTACCTGGCGGTAGCCTGCGGCACCGGCGGCACTATGGCCGGTATCATCCGGGGCTGTATCCGCCGCAGCCGGGTACTGGGCGTTTCGGCTCTAAAGGGCAACTGGATGGAAAAAGAGATCAGAAGATTACTGGGCCAGGACGACGATCTGACCAACTGGCAGGTATTTACGGATTATCATTTCGGAGGCTACGCCAGATTCCCGCCCGAACTCCGGGCGTTTACCCGGGAGTTCGAACGGGAGCATGGGATCCGGCTGGATCCGGTCTACACCTGCAAATTATTTTACGGTATACTGGACCTGATCGGAAAAGGCGTTTTCCCGAAGGGCAGCAGGATAGTAGTGGTCCATTCGGGGGGCCTGCAGGGATGGAATGAAAGTATGGATCAAAAATTAGGTTTACCCAGATAGACTTCGTCGAGCGCACAACCGTCATCCCCAGTGACGTGTTCTCCGCGGATATGCAGACTGCGAACATTGGTCAGAATGCCGTAGAACTGGCGGGCATTGGGCTTGGGCCAGTTGGCCTGGTAGACCGGGGCCGCGGTCGAATTTACGGCCAGCGTATTTTGGGGCACTACGCGCCAGTTCGGATCATCCGGTCGCAATCCGATGCGGTAAGGCGTCCACTGCGTTCCCGGGCTGTTGGGGAGCTTATAGACCAGGGCTTCACCCTTGCCACCGACGATCACCACATCGTAATGAGCGGGCAGCGGGCCGTCTCCCGGACGCAGCAATTTGAGCCGAAAAGCGAGCACTCCTTGATAATAGGCGGTAAGATTACCGGCGTATTTGGCCGGAGCGGAAAAAAACCAGTTGATCGCCTGATCCGGCAGCAAAAAATCCGATCCGAAAATGTATCCGTTCGTCGGACCTCCGGACTGGTACTGCACCTGCGTTTGAGCGGGAATGATCGTCCACCGGTCGGAATGATCGGCGAAACTGGAACTGACCTGCGCCTCAACCGAAGCCAGGTAACCAAAAAATAAGCAGAGTAAAAGGTAGAGGATTGATTTCATCTGACAGAATTTAGGTGATGAAAGAGACCTTGTCCCCTAAATGTGTCAGGCAGGCGGGTTTTGTACCCAGAAAGGATATAAGCGTTGGAGGCTGCGATGCCGGAACATATATCCCGGCATCGCACACTCCTTAAAGTCTTACTTTCCCGTAGCGGATACCATCTTCGTATTTGACGATATAGGCACTGGAAAAGGTGTCACGGGCACTGCGCAGTGCCGCTTTGGCTTCCGATTCGGTGAAGAAATCCGCCAGCAGGATGCGGGTCAGACCGCTATTGACGATCTCTTCGGTGTCGATACGGCCGATGCCGCGCACGGCATCCAGCTTGGAGTTGTTGGGATCGAAACGGGACAGCGCCACCAGCTGGATCTTGTAGTAAGTCCCACTGTGCTGGGGAGCCGTGGAAGTGTACTCCAGATCATCTCTGGCGGAAGTACCCCGAGCCGTATATACCTCTCCGCTGTTGTTGATGGTCACGGGCGGATTGCTCTCGATCACATTTGAATTATTGTTGTTCCCAAATCCGGAATCGTCCGGATCGTTATTCGCCACCGGCGGATTGATCGGAGTAGTACCCGGATTGGTGGCAGGCGGTAAACCTACCTCGCCGGCACTCAGGTAAATGGGCTGACCGTAGGTCATATTAGCCGGATCATTGGTAATGAAGGAGTACGTCTGCGGCACGTAGCCATTGCGGCCGACCTCTACGCGGAACTGGCGGTCCGGCAATAATTCAAACAGATAGCTGCCACTGGAAAAGTCCTTGGTGATCAGCATATTTTCGGTACCGTCTTCAAACAACTGGTAGAGGGTCACGCTGATATTGTCGAGCAGTTCGCCGTTTTCCTGATCGTAAACGTTGCCTTTCAGGGTCAGGCGATTGCCGCCGATATTGAATTCGAAAATATCCGCATTGCGGGTATTGTTCTTATCGCCGCCAAACGGCCGGTTGGACACCACGAAACCGCCAGTGTGGGAACGGTTGATGATAAAACCGTAATCATTGGCGCTGGAGTTGACCGGCAAACCGGCGTTTTCGGGAATCGTCCAGTTCACTTCTTCACCCAGGCTGCGGAATACGTCGAAACCGCCGACGGAAGGATGTCCGTTGGAGGCGAAGTACAGCGTACCTTCTTCCTGATCGTAAAACGGCGTGATCTCTTCACCCAGCGTATTGACTACCGGCCCCAGGTTAACGGGGAAGGTAAAATCGTTATCGTTGCGGCCCAGGTCGCGTACCACGTACCAGATATCCATTCCGCCCCGGCCGCCTTCGCGATTCGAGGAGTAATAGATGATCTCGCGACCGCCGATGTGCACCACGTGCGGCATGGTAGCCGTCACGCCGTCCATATTGATGTAATCCGGCAGGCGCTCCGGTTGGGTCCAGTTGGTACCTTCTCTCTTGATCACGAACAGTTCGCAGCGGGTCTTCAGCTGATCCCATCCGCGACTGTCATTGCAGATCGTAAAGTAGAAACGATCGCCGTTCGGACTGAGTGAACCATTGGCGTACTGACCATTCTGGATCACCGGGAAGTTGCCGGGGATATCCGCCTGGCTCCAGGCAATGCCCTGGCGCTGGGAAGAATAGATCCGGGCTTTACCACCTTTACTGGAGGAGAAATACAGCAGATCCGGCGTTACGGGATAAGGGGCGAAGTCCTCTTCGTCTGAGTTGATGGAACTACCGGGGTATTTCAGGTCCATGTTCCGATCCTGGCGGGCGGCCAGTTGTCCGGCCATTTCCGCTCCCTGGATCTCCATCTTTATAATGTCCTCGAGGATCACTTTATCCTGTCCGGTATAGGTGGCAGACACCGCTTCGAAAGCCGCGATGGCTTTGTCGTACTGTCCGTCCTGCTTCAGACTCCGGGCGTATTTCAGTCCGATCACCGGATCGAGATCCTGCCGGTCGGAAACATGTTGGTAGGCCGCAGCCGCCGCCCGGTAGTCATTTACCAGGTAATAGGCTTCCGCTGCCTGATAGATCAGTTCTGTTTTTTTGTTCTTTTGCTCCCAGGCTGCTTCAAAGTTCTGGGCGGCCTCGTAATACTCTCCCTGTTCCATCAGGTCTTCGGCCAGTTTTCTATGCTTTTTCCAGCTCATTGACTTCTGGGCAAACAGCCCGGTGCACAGTAGCAATGCCATCGACATGATTATCAAATGCCTTATCATAATTGGGAATTTTTTATCGCACATATAGCACATTCAACGTTCTTGTTTTAAAATAAGTTGTTCTATGACCGGAGCAAAATGTTCGTGCTCCAGCCGGAGTACCTTTTTCGCGATCGTTTCCGGATCGTCTTCCGGATCCAGTCGGCAACTCGATTGAAAAATGATGGCTCCTTCGTCGTAAGCCTCATTAACGAAATGGATGGTCATGCCGCTTTCCGGTTCTGCGGCCGCCTTCACGGCCTCGTGTACCCAGTGACCGTACATCCCCTTGCCACCGTATTTGGGCAAAAGGGCCGGATGGATATTGACGATCTTCTGCGGGTAGGCCCGCACCAGATAGGACGGTACCAACCACAAAAAACCGGCCAGTACGATGAAATCGATCGCGTGTTGGTGTAGCTGAGCTAAAAGATGCTCGGTCTCATAAAACTCTTTGCGGGTAAGCGTAAGTGTGTCTATTCCGTGGTCCCGCGCCATATCCAGGACGGGGGCGTTCGCTTTATTGGACAGGACCAAACTTACCGTAATATCCGTTTTATTTTTAAAATATTCAATGATTTTGCGGGCATTACTTCCGGTACCCGACGCAAATATGGCAATTCGGTGCATATGTTAGTAGTCTGTAGAGCCGACTTCCGGCCGGCTGTGCTTATTCGACTGGAAGTCGGATTTACTCAAATTCTAGATTTGCAAAACGATAGTTCCGACCCTGTTCGCCGTAGACCATCATCCGGCGGCTACCGGTTTGCCGGCAGATCTTCGGGCGGGTGATCACATCGGCATCGCGGTTAGTGAACAGGGGGAAGGTATTCAACTGCCCGTCCCGGGTGATCTCCGATACTACTACAACTGAATATCGGCCGTTGAAATTATACAGGTAGCGGCGGTTTCCGTTGCGGTTGGCCTGATAATTCCGGCTGTTATCGTTGTAAACGAAGTAAAAGCGATCCCGGACGGTGGCCATGGCGTAGGAGGAATAATAGCCGCCGTCGTTCATGGTTTCCTGCCGTTTCGGGATGCGGGTGGTCCATTCGATCACGCCGTCCGGCTGGATATTGACCACAATGATATCGTTGTAGTTGTAGAAGTTGTCATACCGCAGCGTCCCGTCCCAGTAGCGATAAGACTGCTGGAAAACGTAGTACTGCTCCGCTACCAGCACCGCTCCGCCGTCGCTCCGCAGAATGAGGTTATCCAGCGAGTAGCGGTATAGTTCGGGTGTTCGGTTCGTATTGCCCTGCACTTCGGCCCGCTCCAGGCGATCTTTCCGGCCCTCGGACATGTATTCCGTCCGGAACTCAAAATCGAAGGACATCAGGTTCAGGTGAACGATCTCCTTGGTATTGACGTCCAGTTGGAAGAAACAGGTCCCCTTGATGCTGTAGGTGCCTTTGTTGGAATAGAAACCGGCACAGACGAGGTTGCCGTCGTTGCCTACCCGAACGGTCAGGTCGGTAATGAACTGATCCTCGAGGTCGATGCGGTATTCCTGGGCCCGCTCGCCTTTATCGGTATAGGCCAGTATGGTATAATTGTAGGTAGGTTTGCCGTTGCGGCGTACCCGGGTACGGTCTTCGTAGATGACACCGAGCAAATAGACATTCCCATCCCGGTCGACGCGGTATTCCTCAATGGAGAAATTGCCGTCACCGTAAGGCAGGGTTATGTCCTGCATCCATATCTCCTGAAAATCCGCATCGTATACCCGCAGCGCGAAACGCTCCGGTTCGTTCTTTTTGAACGGTAGCTGGTTGTAGACCAGCAATTTTGAACTATCGCGGGACACCGCTACGTCGAAGACCCCTTCCCGGAATTTATCCCGGGTATCGATCTCTCCGATCAGTTGCAGGTTCTTCTTGGGCAACAGCCGGCGATCCAGCTCCTGGGCAAAGAGATAATTTTTCTTTTTGGCTTCATTGTTGAAACTCGTCAGGAGGTACAATTTGCCGTTCGACCAGATCAGGTCTTCAAATTCCCGTTTTTTGCCCTTATAGCGCAGGTCCACTTTCTGGGAACGCTTCAGGTGCATGCGGCCGTCGTATTGCTCCACAAACAATTGTTCTCCGGTGAAAGTGTTGCCAGTTTTGCGCCGCAGGACGTACGCGCCCCACGAACCGGCGGTGATGATGCGCTCGATGGTGGTGCCGGCCGGCTCCCGGAGTTCTTCACCCCAGTTGATGGTGGCCGGACGAACATCCTGTTGCGCATTCGAAGAAAAGGTACTAAGGACCAGAAAATTAAGACAGATAACTAAATGCTTCCAACTCATGTGATCAAATAATGCTTAAAGTTTAGATCAAAGTTAAGCTTTAACCACCTATTGTGGGGAAATAGTATTCAGGAAATGCAATAAAGGGGACGTTGCCGGCCCCAAAGTGGGTCCTTAGCGGCCGTTATCCTTCGCTCTGAGGCAAAAAAAGAGGACTCCCGGCAAATCGGAAGCCCTCCTTAGGCCTAAGCCTCTCGCTATCAAAAACCCTTTCGTGTTCGGTACTGGGGTGTTCAGGTCTCGGTCAGGGAGACCCGACGCCGTGCGGGCGTCGGATGCTGAATACCGTTAACCGTTTTTCTTTTTCTTAGCGTTTGGCTTAGCGGGGGTTTTAGCGGGAGTGGTACTTTGGGGTTGTTGATTGGGTACCACTTTCAGGTTTGTGGAATCCGCAGGAGCGGAACCCGGTTGGAAGTTGGGATCTTCCATCCAGGCATCACTCTGCTGATTGGGGTCCGTTTCATTGGTGTCCAGCCACTCGTCATAAGTGTCGGTTTGCTGGTACTGGTCTTGTTGGTTAAGATTGTCCAGGGATTGTAAGTTGATCTCCGGAAAAGGCACTTCGTTAGCCGGCAGGGTCATATCCTGGGTCGGCGTGTTCATATAAGTGGGATCGGAGTAATTGTTATTGTTGTAGTTGTTGTAACTGTCGAAACCACCCTGATTGACCTCATCCCACAGGCGCATGCGGTAGGGCTTATAAAAATGCTGCTGCAGGTAAGCCTCGTTGTACTGGCGGGAGTTCTGCCGGATCTGCCCGAAGTAGGTGAACAGGCCTTTAGTCAGACCGATCAATTCGGAAATGATCAGGAAAACGGCGCCGCCGTCCACATTCTCCGCCTGGGCATCGGCCAGGGGTTGCTGGAAATTCACAGCGTAGAAATCGGAAAGCTGGTACAGTTCCAGTTCCAGGCCTTTCAGGTAGTCATCGGGGAATTTGCTGATGAATTTTAGTTTTTTCGGGTTTAGGAAATCTGCTTTAATATTGGTCAGCACCTGGTTGAAACGGGCGGCCGTCTGGTCATATCCTACCCGTACTTTTTTCACATCATTCGGGTCCAGGTTCGTGCTTTGCTGCTTGAAGGCGCGTACCGCTGCCTCCGCTTCGATCTTCATATCGTTCATCTTCACCATGAAATCGGAATTGAGGAAGCTGTGCAGGGCACCGTCCACCTTATTGGGTTGGGCGGATGCAGTAAGGGTGCTCCCCAGCAGGAGCAGTAATGCCAGGATCAATTTCCAGCCATTGGCAGAAAGACCGGCAAAATTCGGTAACAGGTAACTGTTTGCGGGTAACTGAATAACTCTAACTTTCATCTCTACTTTGGTTTTGGAAACGGTTTTGATAACGTATTCAGTAGGATGTGTTGGAGCGGCACTGGATGTACCCAGGTGGGAAAGATTTTTTAGCGGAATTTTTGGAAATTCTTTTGCCCCTTTCGGAAATCCCTAACGGACTTCCAGTATAAGATTGATTTTCAAATTCTTGCGGACCACTGTTAATTAATTTAAGTTGCGATACTTGAATTGAAGAGAGTAGATGGTAGAGCATAGAGAGACTGCAACCGTTAAAATGAGCGATTTTGTTCCATTTTAACGATAGGGAAACCCTCTACCTAAGTTGCATCGCAACTTAGACTAATTAGCACCAAACTATCGGACAAAATGAGAAAGACGGGGAGACCACTTTGAAAGATTATCCGTTAGTGTGCCATCAAACGCCCGGGCCGGATACCTTCCGCAATACCGTAAATACGGCCAGATGATCCGAGACCGGCTCCGACAGCACCTGGGAACTGATCACCCGCCAGCCGTTTTTCGGAGCGTAAAGAATATAATCGATCTTTCGATCCGGCTTTTCCACCGGTGTGGTGAAATCGTCCGGAGCGCCGGAAAGCGTCCAGAACTGCTGCAGGATCTCCAGTGCCTCACTTTCCGGCCGATCGTTGAGATCGCCCGCCAGTATGGAAGGCAGGGGATCGTTATGGTAGGCCTCCAGCAGCGCCCGGGCCTGAGCCGGGCGATCCGGGTTTTTCGACAAATGATCCAGATGGGTACTGAGGAAACGGATCGTATCTCCGGGCAGCGCGATCCGACAGTCGGCCGCTACTCTTTGCTCCCGATCGGCCGAACTGGGAAGTTGGCGGGTCGTTGCCGACAGGATAGGATAAACCGAAAGGACTCCGTTACCGTATTCGCCACCACCGAAGTCCAGTGCCTTGGCGAAGTAGGAATTCATCCCACAGTATTCAGCCAGCACCTCGATCTGGCTGACGCCATTTACCCGCGAAGTATGGACATCAACTTCCTGCAGGGCGACAAGGTGGGGATTGACCGACCGGATGACCTCCGCCATCGCTTCCAGATCCATTTTACCGTCATAGGTTTCCCCGTGGTGAATGTTGAAGGTGAGTATGCGAAGATCCGGTTCCGGCTGTGGTTTGCAGGCAAACAAACTTAATAATGAAACAAGGAAAAAGGTAGAGCGGGAAAAAAATAACATGTGATCCATGGTATGAGTTATGCCAATCAGGAATTAAATTTAGAATAAATGTGCCTTTAGGCACAAAATGGAGGTAGCAAAATGACCATTTCCCGGCTTAGCGTGCCGTAGGTACGCCATGTAAAACCATATTGCGTACCTACGGCACGCTGAACCTCCCGAATTATTGGACGGGCTACCTATAGCTCGTCCCTACGGGACTTTTAACTCCTGATTCGCATGAGTTGTAGTGAATGCCCGGGAAAAGGCCGATGCTGTTCTTTATTCCGGCCCCGGAACAAGGGGCGGCAAGGTATTTCAAAATTTATCAGATTCCCAACCATTTCGCCCCTAACCTCCGTCTATACTTACCAGCCAATAAAATTATGATGAAAAAAACGCACTTTGTTCTGGTACTGTCTTGTCTTTTAATGTTTGCCTGCAAAAAGGAAAGTTCGACTACTTTCCCTTCCGATGAATCCATGGTGGGCGCCTGGGAGATCCGGGAGATCACCAATGTTGCAACCGGTGAAGTGGAATCCTTTCCCGAGGGCCCTCAGGGTCTGATCTTCAATAGTAGTGCTTACGCCGATGCGATCGAGATCAGATCCAATGGAAATTTTGCAACTTATTACCAATCCAGCGGCCCCCACGGAACTGACCGGGTAGATGGCACCTGGACCTTGTTGAAAAACCAGACCCTTAAATTTGATATCCAGATCGGGCCGGGAGAGACCATTCTGCTTCCGATCATCGACCTCCGGGCCGATTCTTTATTTCTCCAGGATATTAGTAATGGTGAAGACATCATCTATAAACTTGTCCGATAGATTGGGAAGTGGACACCAAACGGCGACCGCCTCCCCGCAACCGGCCGGTTATTTATACTATCTTTACGGCGATGAGACGCCTGGCCATATTTTTATCGGTTTATATTTTCACCCTGGCTTTTGCTCCCGTCTGGAGTATGCTTAGCCTGGTTACTGAATCTGTATGCTGCCAGGAGATCTGCAACGATGAAGCGGGTGAGCATCAGGATCCCCACGCAGGAGCCTGCAGCGAAAACTGTAATCCTTTTCAGTCCTGCCAGTGTTGTCTGGGTTTTATCACGGCCGACCATAGCCTGGAAGTGCTGAGCTTCCATACCTTCCTGGTTCGAAACGATCTTTTCCAGTCTCCGGTGTCCACGCCGGTCGTTTCCCCGATCTGGCATCCGCCGAAGATCTGACCCCTCCAAGTCATAATTTCGCCCTGGCACTAATCAGCGCCGCTCAAATGCTCTACGGACATCCGACGGTCTGATACCCGTGCCACTTTTAAAGTTTATTTGCAAGATCACCTGTTTGAGAGGCAGTCCCGATGAGGATATCAACACCGGTATTCGTAAAACCACGATACCCAATACCGGCACGGTGTATTTCGATATCCGCCGGGCAGAAATGCCCCACTACCGTCCGGGATGCCCTCCCACAACTCGAATTTCATTATGAATAAATACCTTCTTATACTTTTTCTGCTGGGTAGCGCTACGGCCTACACGCAGCATAGCTTTCGCGCCTACATCAAAGACGAGCATTCGCAAACACCCCTGATCGGAGCTACGGTTCAGGTGGAGGGTACGGCCCTCGGCACCAGTTCCGACGAGCAGGGACTCGTCGTCATTGAAGATATCCCCGCCGGCCGCCGAGAGATCGTTATTTCTTTTGTCGGCTACCAGGATTTTCGGGCAGCTTACGAATTCCCGCTGGCGAACGACCATCCGCTGACCATTTTTCTGGAGGAAGGTGAGGAAATGGAAGAGATCACCGTCACGGCCACGCGGAGCAGCCGCACTATCGAGGAGATCCCCACCCGGATAGAATTTCTGGGGGCGGAAGAACTTGCCGAAAAAGCCGTGATGAACTCCACCAATATTGCCATGCTGCTGCGGGAAAGCACCGGCATTCAGATGCAGCAGACTTCAGCCAGTTCGGCCAACCAAAGCATCCGCATTCAGGGACTGGACGGACGCTATACCCAGATCCTGAAGGATGGATTCCCTTTATTCGGTGGATTTTCCGGTGGCCTGAGCATTATGCAGATCCCGCCGTTGGATCTCCAGCAGGTAGAAGTGATCAAAGGCAGCGCCTCTACCCTCTACGGCGGCGGAGCTATTGCCGGCCTGATCAATCTGGTGACCAAAAAACCGGTTGCCGAACGGCCGGAACTCAGCCTGATGCTCAACCAGACCAGTGCAGGCGGCACCACGGCGAACGGCTTTTACGCACAGCGAGGTGAAAAAGCCGGGCTATCCCTCTATGCTTCCGCTAACCGGCAGGAGCCCTACGATCCCAACGAAGACGGGTTTTCCGATATCCCACGGGTGCGAAGCCTGACCTTTACACCGCGGTTTTTTCTGTATCCCGACGAAAACACCACACTCTGGCTGGGCGTCAATACCACTTTGGAAAATCGTATTGGCGGGGACTTGCAGGTAATTGACGGAACTCCGGATACCCAGCATACTTTCTCGGAGGAGAACCGTTCCCAGCGGTTTTCCACTCAGCTCTCCCTGGACCGGACCTTCGCCAATGATGCCCTGTTGCGCGTACGCAACAGTGTCGGTTTTTTTGACCGGGAAGTCATCATTCCCAATTACCAGTTTTCCGGCCGGCAACTGGCCAGTTTTTCCGAAGTGAGTTATGCAAAAGAAGGCGTACGGGCCCAATGGACCATCGGCGCCAATCTGTTTACCGACCGCTTTCGGGAAAATTCGTTCGGCAATTTCCAGAAAAGGGACTACGAAAACACTACCCTTGGCGCATTCGCCCAACACACCTGGGACCTCAGCGATGCACTCGCTCTGGAAAGCGGCCTGCGGACGGATCTCAATTCCCAGTACGGCACCTTTGTCCTGCCGAGGGTTTCCCTACTGTTCCAGCTTACGCCCCGCTTTTCGGGCAGGATCGGAGGTGGTTTGGGCTACAAATTACCAACCATTTTTACCGAAGAAGCCGAGGGCCGCACGTTCCGGGATATACTCCCGATCAGCAGTTCGGCAACGGCCGCAGAACGCTCCGTCGGCGGAAATGTTGACCTGAATTACGAAACGGTGATCGGCGACCAAGTGACTTTTTCCATCAATCAGCTTTTCTTTTATACCCGACTGAATGACGCCCTCGTTCTACAGCAAAATGAAGGGCCGACCAACTTCCGCTTTACAAATGCCGACGGCACTATCGATAGTAAAGGATTTGAAACCAATATCAAATTCACTTATCTGGATTTCAAACTCTTTCTCCAGTACGCCTTTATCGATGCCCGGCTCAATTACCTCAACACCAATAATCAAAAGCCATTGACGCCACGACACAACGCCGGGGCGGTACTGGTATTCGAGCAACACGGCAAATGGCGACTGGGACTGGAATCTTACTATACCGGCCGGCAGTTCCGCAGTGATTTTAGCCAGACGCGGGACTATTGGATCGTGGGCTTCATGGCCCTGCGCCAGTTGAATCACTTCAGTCTCTTCCTGAATTTTGAGAATTTCATCGATACGCGGCAATCCCGCTACCAGGAGATCGTCCGGCCGCCGGTCAACGATCCTACCTTCGCCGAGATCTGGGCCCCAACCGACGGTTTTGTGATCAACGGTGGGTTTATCTGGAATTTATTCGCTAAGGAAGAAGAACATCATCACTAAAGGGAGATGAACGAGACGGGGTGATTGGGAGAATGGGAGAAGCGCCAGTTATCCCAAATTTTGCCTCCCTAAAACCAGCTGATTTCCAGTAGAAAATATGCTGTCTTTTGTTGTGAGTTGCGGCTTGGGGAACTCGCTAACCCGCAACTTGCAACAAATGGCTATTCAGCCTCATAATAGAAGCTATTTCGATTCAGCTGAATAATTCAAAAGGATTCGGGAGGATCAATCGGACCCGATCTATAATTTCCGCTCGTCCACTACCCTACTGAGTTTCCCGCCCGCACTGCGGGGAATGGCCCCGAAGGATTCCAGGATCACTTCCATGGAAATACCGATGGTGTTTTTGATCTTGCCGGCCAGCAGGTTTTTCAGCCTGGCGTCTTCTTTATTTACGCCCTCGGCCACTTCTACCCGCACCGTGACCTCATCCATGGTGCGTTCCCGGCGAACGACCAGTTGGTAATTGGGCTGCAGGTAGTCCAGTTGCTCAATTACCTCTTCTACCTGGGTGTAAAACAGGTTGACGCCGCGGATGATCAGCATATCATCCGCCCGTCCCCGGATCGGCGACATCTTGATGTGCGTCCGTTTGGCGTTTGCATCGTAATTAATGGAGCAGATGTCGTTGGTCCAGTAGCGCAGCAAGGGAAAAGCCTCCTTCGTGATGGTCGTAAAGACCAAGACCCCTTCTTCGCCGTACGGCAGCGGCTCACCGGTATTCCGGTCGACTACCTCCGGGAAAAAATGATCTTCCCAAACATAACTGCCCGTCCCTTTTTCCTCAAAATCTTCCTGGGATACTCCCGGGCCGATGATCTCACTGAGCCCGTAGATATTGGTAGCGGTTACGTTCAGGCCACTTTCTACCTGACGGCGAATGGTCTCCGTCCAGGGTTCCGCGCCGAGTACGGCGTATTGTACCGCCAGTGCCTTCGGGTCGATGCCGCGTTGGGCACATTCTTCGGCCAGGGTTTGGGCGTAGGAAGGGGTGCAGCAAATCACTTCCGGACCGAAATCCTGGAGGATGGTGAGTTGGCGATCCGTCATACCTCCGGATACCGGAATGACCGCCATGCCGAGTTTGGTAGCGCCACCGTGCATTCCCAGTCCGCCGGTAAAAAGACCGTAACCGTAGGCATTGTGAAGCTTCATGCCCGGCCGAGCCCCGGCACAAACCAGAGAACGGGCCACCACATCGTCAAAGATATCGAGATCATTTTGGGTATATCCCACTACGGTCGGCTTACCGGTGGTTCCACTTGAAGCGTGGATGCGCCTCACTTCGGACATCGGCTCCGCAAACATGGCGAAAGGGTAATTATCCCTCAGGTCGGTTTTTCGGGTAAAGGGCAGACGGTGCAGGTCCGCTACCCCCCTGATATCGTTGGGATGTATGCCTTTGGACTCAAATAACTGCCGGTAGAACGGTATCTTTTCGTACATCCGGTGCATGGTAGCGGCCAGGCGGTTATCCTGCAGCCGGCGTAGTTCCTCCAGGGGGAAGGTTTCGATCTTGGGTTGGTACATGTCTTGCGGTGTTGGCAACCGTCATCCGGCCGGGGCCGAATGCCGATCTGTTCCATAATTCGTTGCAGTGGATCCTGATTGTAATGGATAGCCCGGTTGAATAGCAGCGTAGATAATGGGGTATAATATCCGAAATTTCCGCAAGACCTCTAAAGATTAGGACCGTTTTCCGCACCCGATAGTCCGCACTTCGGCACCGGCTCGGGCAAATTCTGGAAAACTGTCATGAACGGCAGGCACTTTACACTTCGATCTGCCGGGCGCCCGAACAAACACTTTGCAGGGATTTCCAGTACAAGGCAAACAGATCTTCATCCGTCCGTCTTTCGAAGGCAAAAACCGGTGCCTTACTACGCATCACCCCGTACAGATAGTGGGAGCCGGCAATCTTGCCCTGGGGGGTATCTCCGTCAACGGCCATGAAATAGTTGTGGGGAATATGGCGATACTTATAGATATTTAACTGCCCTTTGTAGCCTTTATCGGTAAATTCCCGGCTGATGATCTTCAGGTCCCGAATGACTTCCAGGATCACCTGATCTCCATTCTTTTCATCAACCAGACTTTCGCCCCGGTCCTCCAGATAAAAACGGGCCGCATGGCAATCCGGATCTAGCAGGTAGCAGTTGATGTCAACGCCCCTTTCCAGTATCCGGGCGATCCGGTTTTTAAACTCCGCATCGCTCCGTTTATTGAAGTAGGAACAGAACTGCCGCAACCGGACGCCCACCAGGATCACCTCTTTCTGGGCCGTAGACATGAAATCGGCCTTTTCCGTGACCGTCATCCGCCCTTTTTGCAGCAGGAAGTTAGCGGTGTTGGGATCATCCGAAAGATTGGGATGCTGCTGGGGCTCCGGGGTTTCGTGCTTACCGATGATGATCTTTTTCCAGTTGGGATCAACATTTTCCTTAAAGGTATCTTTTTCGGGTTCGTAGGCCATATTGAATTCCAGGGCCAGGATCTTTTCCAGGCCGCGACAGATATCGATCAGGGATTTCTTACCGATCTGATTCTCTTTTACGGCTTTATTGAACTGGCCGGTCGAGACCTGCACCCCCAGAATCTTGAGCTTTCGGGTCATCTCCTTTTGGGTGTACATGGCATCGGGGTGCTCGGATAAAAATTTAAAGACGGCAAGCAGTATCTGCTGATGTTTTTGATAAGTATTCACGATGGGTCCAGGTTGTTAAAGTATGTTTATGATTGTACTCGATTAATATCCGGTATACGGCTTACTCCCCTATTCGGGCGGGGTTTTAATACTTGCAGCGCATCTTCGAAAGTTTCTACCCTGCTCTTCCATTTACCCTAAAATTGCTACAGGCCATTTTTGTAGTTCCGCCCTTAGTTTGTCAACTTCACCATACGGTCAGATAGCAAAGATCCGGCCCGCAAATTTCGCTCGCTATACGGTTTTTACCCATCTCTCTGGCGGGTCCGATAGCCTTCTTTGAAGTTGAGAAATTTACAGAAATTTCCTAGAATTTCCGTAAACCCCAGGAAACGTGATTCCGCCTTTTCATCTAGTAATGAAGCCTTTATCTTTGAACCAGTAATTAATAATTGGTACAAAACCTGCACGTCTGATCAACGGTTTCGGGCCTCGTCCGGACAGCCCGATCTATGCCGGTTAGCCACCAATGACGGATTACGCTTTTGTAACTCTTCAATGATTTGTCGAGTAGGAGTTATGCCGAAAAGCCTTTGCGGAGGGCGCCCGCAGGCAAAAAGTGAGTAGGCCTCACTTTTAATTTTTACTAACATGGAAAGGTTCAATCTGAATGTTTCCCGGGGTCGAAATGTCGACCAGGGGAAAGAGGCAACTATGCCCGCATTGAAACAACAGCCCCGGTCTATCCACCGGGTATTCAAAGGTTTAATTGCACTCTGCCTCCTGGCGTTGGTTGCAAGCAGTTGCACCAAGAACGGCGATGATACGGAATGTACCGGCTGTGATGACGTCCCTTTTGAGGATACGCCCATCTTGCTGGAATCCAGCCCCGAGCCGGATACGACCAGCATCGTCATGGACGATATTCTGATCCTGTAGACTGTTAATGGTCACCCGGTGGAAAGCTTCGGCTTTTCACCGGGTTTTTAATTCCCGGATCATAGCAAGCAGCACTCCCCTCCCCAACAATGCTTTTTCGTCGGTTACCATTTCCAGTATTGCGGCTTTGTTAGCTTCGGTTCGGCGGTCCGGAGAGCCCGTCGTATAGTTAAATACTTTCTGACAGACATTATAAAACTTCTTGTAGGGCGCTCGCCGGTCTTCATCAAGAAAGGAAGCGCGGTCGACGTATTTCCGGTAGGCTTGCATATGACTCTCAAATGCGTCGTCGTAATCTTCCTCGTTTTCGGGGGCCTCCATATTTTCGATACAAAGCATCAGATAGGTAAGAATGTAGAACACTTTGGACCGAAGTGTATAGATAGGATCAAAAGATTTCTGGGGAGGAAAATATTCGTAAAGGCGTTCCAGAACAGCCGGTAGATCTCTACCGAAGAAATCCAGATAGATCCGGGCCATCTGGTAGGCCTGTTCCCGGATCTTTTCTTCCATTTTTGCTTTGTAATCCTCCACGAATTCTTTCATAAAAGCTAGTTCACCGGCCAGGCCGGCCGCGATCGCGATGTTGAGATATTCCTTGTCAGACAGGCTATTCTCGAAAAGAAAGACTCCTTCCACTACGCCCTCCTTCGCCCAGAAGATCAATTCCTCCGGCCCATTGGCGTTCCCCGCTTCGTAATTGCGGATACAGACATTGAAGACGCATTTGATCATGACCAGTTGGTCGGGTTTGGCCAGCTCCCCGCAATACTCGCGATAGTAAGCTTTAAAGCGTTCGTAGATCTTTGGGTCTTTGGGAAATTGCAGTACCCGGGCCAGCATACTGTAAAAAGCGATAATTGGCCGGGAGCTCGTTTCATCAATAAATTTACCGGCGCTCTGGGTCAGGGATTCAAAACCTTTTTCCTTACCCACGATCCTTTCGCGGTTGAGTACCTCGCAGTAATAGCGCAGCGAAGTAAGCTGGTAAAAATCTTCCAGATACAAACTGGCATTCCGCAATCGTTGCGTATCCCGCTTGTCGTACTGCTGGGCATACTGATAGAAATAAAGCTGATGGTATAACCACCAATATTCCTGAAGCTGCATGAGCGTCGGCGTACGGCCGGCAAGGGTGTGTTCCATCCGGGCGGCGGATCCCTGGAACAGATCGGAATCGACACGCTTCTTCAATTGCATAACCCGTACCCGATCACCGAACAAATTATTGGTCCTGATCTCTTCGTGATCCATATAGGTCAGCAGTAGGTCCGGCAATTGCTTCAGGAATTTCCGAAGCAGGGATTTAGCCTTCTTTTCGGCCAGATCACCAAATACGAACTGCAGCAACGGCCGGCCGTTCATCCGCCCCGATCCCTGGCCCCAGCTATCCAAAATGCGCTGGTAGAGTAAAGCTATGCGGGGTTCATCGTTGAAATAGGGAGATTCCAGAAAACCGACAAAGGGAACCCGCTCGGATTCCGTCAGCAGATCAAAAGTTTCGAAAAATTTTTCAAGTTCTTTTTTTGCAAAATCCTCACCTTCAAAAGTTATCCTCATAAATCAAACATTACATATAAAATACTGAAAAACAATAATATACCTATAGAGCCTCAGGAAGACTCCAGAAATTTTTTTTCTTAAAATCAGCAAAATCTGGCAGGAAAATGTCCGGGAAAAGGTGCCACAGATATCCCAACTTTATGCTACAGAAAGCGCAGAGAGATTTTTATAAACCGGAAACTTTCAAAAAAATGAAGATAGCGAAAAATAGTACTATGGACAAAACACCCAAAATGAAATTCACCGAACGGCAGCGGGCCATTGTTAAGGCCTGGGCCAAGCATCCGACGATCGCGCAGGCCTCCGAAGCGCTCGGTATATCCGAGCACACTTTTCAGACCCACCTGCGCCGGATGCGGAGCAAAGTAAACGTCAACCGCACCTTTGACCTGTACCGTTACATGCAACAGCATCAGATGCTATAAAGCCCGAAACGGCCGCTTCCGCTCATGGAACGGTCAGATAGTAACTACTACTCCAGACTCCAGTTTGCCCTGATGTTTCCTATTGTTCCAACGCGTTTTTCGCTGAGCCTGGTGGTGGAAATGAAGTCCTGCCGGAAATCTCACCCTTCTCGGGTGAGCGCGGCCCACAGTGGGTTGCCTAAGTCCTAGTTATAGGGAGAGCGTACAGTTTGCCGGCAGGTAAAGTGGAAGGTACGCTTCCCACTTTTTTCCAATGTACAAGATCGCTTATCGAACCAAACCCCGCAAAAAGGCCTTTCTCCGCAACGGCCGCAACTACATTCATTGACTGGTCACAAAGCAACTTAAATCGACCTTCCGGATAGCCGGACTGCCGTCCTATAGTGAGGAATATTAATATTTAATAATCAAAAACCAGAAATAACTGAATTTCACCGCGAAGCAGCCAAGACGTTAAGCTTTTTTAGTGAATTTGCCGTCGGCAAATCCACTAACCTTTGCGTTCTTAACCGTTAATGCCGATAAAGATCGAAAAATTTGCATCAGCAAATTTTTTCGAAAGAATTCATTGTAAAACTTGGCGGCTTTGCGGTCTTCCCGACCGCTGCGCGGTTGCCCCGTGGCGGGACAGGTTGCGGTAAATCCAAGTTTTATTAATTTTCAATGTTCGGTACTTCAGGGCGGCAGCATTTTACCCAAAACCTTCTAAATATGATCAAGTAATGACCTATACACCCAATTCCCTCTCCCCTGACCAAAAGGAGATTTTAGATGCCTTTGACCGATGCCCTGATTTTGCGATTTTCAATCTGAAAGAAAAACAGATGCTGCTCACGCTGGTGGATACCCAGGAGTTTTTCGAGGGCAACCAGGTATTTTCGGTGGAAGAAGAGGGCAAAAAATTCTTTATCGTTATCCACGGTAAGTTCTCCATCCGACTCAAGAGTAATGACTACAAAGAATGTATCGCCGGTGATATTTTCGGAGAGATCGCCGTTTTTTCCGAAAAGCACCGCCTGGGCACCGTCCGGGCTCTGGAACCGTCCAAATTGATCGTCTTCAATAGCGAAATTTTCTTTAATCCGGAGATCCTGCCCAGCAGTCTGATCCTGAAACTTGTCCGGGCCCTCACCAAAAAAATGATCAGCTATTTCTACCAGGAAGAGCTGCTTTCCAGTCAGGAAATGATCCGCAAGGGCGAAAGCGAGAGCCGGGAATTCAAAACCTCGATAAACCGCGAAGTACGTACCCCGATCGTCCGCACCCTCTGCGGATTCATGAACCTCCACGGAGGAACAGTTTTTGTCGGCGTAACTGACGGCGGGCAGGTGGCCGGTGTGGACGCTACCACCAAAGACCTGGACAAATTTGAGCGGGACATCCGGAGCCTGATCCGGCTACGCCTCGGCACCTTTTTCAACAACCTGGTCCATTTTGAACTGGAAGGCATTTACGGTAAGACCATCGTACGTATCGACTGCGACGCAGCCCGTTCACCCGTCTTTTTCCGAACCTATAACCAACAGGAAGAACAGGAGGAATTTATCGTCCGTACGGGTAATGCCAATACGCATATTAAGAAGGGTAGTGAGATTATTAAGTATTATCAGCGGCGGTATAAGTAGGCGGGAAGGTTTGTATAGAGTCCCGAAAATGCCCGCTCGCAATCACCTATACCCCGGATCGCGATCTTTTCGAAGATCAACAGGATGATCCTTTTGGTCTGATCCCAATTCACCTAAAACAAACCCCTGTTTAAATGAACTATAGATTATTCAGGTATGTAACCGGAGTTTTACTTTGGGCTTGCTGTTCATTGTCGCCCGTTGGGGCCCAGGATCCTTTTATGGTCCATTTTCACAACAATCGGTCCTGGTATAACCCCGCTTTTACCGGTATTCGCGGTTCGGCCATGTTCAGTGCCAAATATAAAACCCAGTGGCAAAGCGCCCGGGTAAAACCGTTTGAGACCAAATTCTTCAATTACGAAGAAAGTCTCGCCTGCCAAAATATTTACGATTACGGCATCCAACTGCTACAGGATGAAGAAGGAGCGGGTATGCTGCGTACCTGGATGGTCGGGGGAAAAATATCAGCCAGTTTCCTGTTCTTTGACGATGGCTACCACAGTATGACCACCCGCTTCGGATTGAACTTCCAGTGGGGTGGCAAGAGATTAGATTTCAATAAACTCAGTTTTGCTGATCAGCTCGATTTTAAATACGGGCTTTTCGACGCTTTCGGTAATCCCAATCAGACCACTTTCATCATTCCGGAAGATGCCGGTACTTCCCGCACCTTTTTTGCTCCCGCGCTGGGTTTTGTTAACCAGCATGTAGTAGAGCGCAACCAGAACCGACAGCCTTACTACATCACTTACGGAGCCAGTCTGCATAATGTACTGGACCTGATCAATCCCCGCCAGTTCGGAAATGACGAATCCTTACTGGGGATCGGAACCACCCTGGCCAGCAGGTACACCCTGCATGCCGCGGTGGAACTATACCCGTTTAACCGCAACCGGGACATCATATCCCTACGTCCTCAGGTATTTTTTCAGCGGCAGGAGCAATTGCAATACTGGGAAACCGGGCTCCGGGCCGGATGGAATAATCTGACGGCCCTAAGTGTATTTTACCATTCCTCCCGCTGGGCTAATCCGGAAAGGACCAATACCAACTGGCTCAGCATTGCTATCGAGTTCAACCAGATCCTGGGAGAACTTTCGGATAGTCAAAGCCGACTGGATCTCGGTTTCAGCTACTCTATTGGCGTCAGTGGTCTGAAAAATCGGGTTGGACCGATCCTGGAATTTGGTATCGCTTATCATCTTTCCTACAGCCCGATGTGCAGTAGTCGCCGAAATGGGAAACACGACCTCCGGGCGGGTAAAAACCGTCACCTCTGTCCCAAAGTATCCAACAGTCACCGTAAACTTTACGAAAATATCTGGTATAAAAAGTAATCAGCACTATGCAATCAATCAAAAGGATCTTTGGGCTTTTGCTTTTTATCAGCTCATTCTCCACAACCCTTTTTGGGCAGAATAATAACTGTACCATTGATATCTGTAACAATGATGCCTGTGGTCCCGTTTTTGTCTCATTTGCTCCCAGCGGCAATAATGTTTTTTGTGAGAACAGCACCATCACCCTCGCCAATACAAGCTCCACGAAAGATTTCGATGAATTTTATATCGACTGGGGCGACGGTACCATCGATACGGTGCTGAACTACGATAATGTCACCCACGAATACGACTTTCAGGGGATCGATCGCTGCGAAACCGGAGCTATTTTCAATCAGTTCATTTGCTTTGTGGGCGCCAAACGTTGCGATGAAGGCATAAGTTGTAACTGGAACAGCACGCTCGTTTCCGTTCGCATGCGGCCGGTTGCCCGGATAGATACGCCCGACGAGATCTGTATAACTGATCCCTTTACCCCTACTAACAGTAGTTGCAACGCGGAATCCTATTTATGGGAATTTGGCGATGGTAATACTTCCACCGAAGAGAATCCCAGCTATCCATTCACTTCCCCGGGAGAATACACGGTCAAATTAACAGTGGAAAATTCCTGTGGAGAGCATACCACCAGTCGAAAGATAAAGGTGGTCGGACAGCCGATGGCGGATTTTATTTACCCGACCGAAAATCTTTGTGCACCTAAAACTGTAGATCTTTTTGACCGGGCCAACGAATTCAGCAATACCGTCTGGAACATCACCCCCGCTGATACGCTGAAATGGTGCTTTACTGACACCGTCCAGACTCTGGCTACCAATGACATCAATGTCCGGTTTAAACAACCCGGAGAATACAACATTACCCAAACGGCCCGCAACGTTTGCGGCGTAGAAGAGAAGACCATTACCCTCACGTTGGGGCAGGCGCCTTTGGCCGACATTGATGCACCGCCAGCGGGTTGCGAAACGCTGAGCCTCAGTGCCGCCGACCTGTCACCAAACTTCAGCAATGACGTCTCCGAGATCAACTGGACCTTTATCAATGGAACCCCGTCTTCTGCTTCCGGACCAGATTTTTCCAATGTCGTATTCCAGGAAAATGGGAAGGTGATCCTGCGCGTTTCCAACGATTGCGGAGAAGTAAGTGACAGTGTAGATGTACTGGTCTTTCAGAAACAACAGCCGGAGATCACGCCCCTACCGGATACCATTTGCTCCGGCTCCGCCCCCATTACACTCAGCGCGAATATCGACGGCGGCACCTGGACCGGACCGGGAATCACTCCTGGATTAGAAATATTTGATCCGGCTACGCTTACCCCCGGAATGTCCTATGTGATCAGCTACGAAATCGGAAGTCCCGGCTGTCAGTCCGGCGATCAGGAAGATATATTTATCGCCGCCTCCACCACTATTGCTATTGATCCACCTCCGATCTTTTGCGAGAACAGCGGACCGGAAGCCCTGACAGCCAATCCAAATGGCGGCACCTGGCAGGGAGCCCATATCAATGCCATTACTGGGGTATACGATCCATTATCGGCCGGCATTGGTACGGACACGGTCCGATATGAGCTCACGGATGCAAGTGGATGCCCGGTTATGGCCGAAGTCATGGTCACGACCGAAGCTTTTCCCGAACTGAACAGTCTGCCAGAACTTGACCTGTGCGTATCCGATCAGGATATCGACCTGGGCTCCCGGCTGAATGTTCAGGCCAGTCCAACTGGCGGTCAATTTACCTGGGAAGGCCCCGGAATTACGATCCCCGATCAGGGTATCTTTAATGCCGGACAAAGTGGGTTGGCTGCGGGCAACTATACCGTTTATTTTACCTACCGCCACAATGCCTGCATTGTTACGGACAGTGCATTGATCCGACTGGCTGAACCCGAATTGCTTATGCTGGCTCCCCAGGATACCAGTGTTTGCATTTCAGAATTGATGCTGCAGTTGTCGACCAATTTATCGGGAGGAGTGTGGGATGGGCCCGGCATCGATGCCGTAACCGGTCTCATCGACCTCAAAGCAGCGGGTGGCGGACCCGCTGCGTACACCTATGAATATGCGGCCGGCACCACTTGCGCTCAGGACGGTCAGGTGAATATTGAAATAATCGACGTCGGTGCCAGTCTGATGGCCGGGCCGCCGGTAGCCATTTGCGAAAGCACCGAATCTACTTATCAATTAACCGGACAAAGTCCGGCCGGAGGCTATTGGGAAGGAGAGCACCTAAATGATGACCAGAACGGCATTATTGATCTCACTCAGATCAAGACCGACAGTCAATATATCTATCGCTATTGTCTGGAAAGTCAGGTTGTAGCCGGTTGTCAGGATTGCGCTACCCGTACTTTTATACTTAATGCCAATCCGGATCCGGGATTCATCCTCGACGGCACCGCCTGCATCAACGAAACGTTTCGCCTACTTCCAGCCAGTACCGATCCCAGTCTGCAGTGTTCATGGGACCTGGGCAACGGCGATACACGCTCGGATTGCGCGCCCCAATACACCTATACCACCGCCGGGAATTATACGATCGAGCACCTGTCTACCAATGCTGCCGGGTGCAGTGCATCGGCCAGTATAGACCTCTACATTACGGAACCACCCAAACCGGGATTTTCCATCGATGAACGGGAAGGCTGCGCGGCCTTCGAACTCAACCTGAACAATACCAGCACCGGAGATGGGATCAGCAGCACCTGGTATATTGACGGAGATACCATTCGACAAGAACAGCCCGGCCCGATCCTGCTCGATAGCATAACCGAGGACACCTATTTTCGAATACTCCTGGAAGTAGATAACTTGTGCGGGACAGTGCCTCTGCAGGATTCGGTATTGGTACATCCTTATCCCACCGCCATGATCGGATTGAACGTCGATGATGGTTGTTCGCCCCTCATTATCGAACTGGCTAATCCTACAGTCGGAAACCCGGATACTTTTTCCTGGGACTTTGGCAATGGAACCACGTCGACCGATTCGCTGCCAGCCGATCCGGTATACACGACTCCTCCGGATGAGATCAGCACCTACGAGATCACACTCATCGCCAGCAATGCATGCGGAGTAGATACCGCCGGCCGGACCGTTACAGTCTTTCCTCCGGATGTGGAAGCGTTTATTGACCTGGATACCAGCGCGGGCTGCTCTCCATTTAATTTCCAGCCAGTTTCTGCTTCCACTCCGGGCTCTTTTCTGAGCTGGTCGATACTGGCATCGGATGGTAGCCGGGTTGGCAGCAGCAATCAGCCCAATCCATCGTTTTTTCTGGAAGAAGCCGGGGATTATACCGTACTGCTAGCTGCCGCCCGTTGCGGAGCTGACCTGGATACGGCCATGATCACGGTATTGCCCGCCCCGGAGGCGGGATTCAATGCTCCGCTTTCCGTATGTCTGGGGGCTGCTACTTATTTTCAAAATACCAGCTCGGGTATTAGCGGTGCACGCTGGGATTTTGGAGACGGAACCATCAGCAGCGAATTAAACCCTACACATCGATACGATACTACCGGAAACTTTACGGTTACCCTGACGGTATTTTCCGAACTTAACGACTGCCCGGCAACGTATAGTCGACAGATCGAAGTAACCGGCTTACCCCGGGCCCACTTCAGCCTTTCCGATTCAATCGGCTGCGCCCCACTAACGGTAGAGTTTACCAATGAAAGCCTGCAGGCGGCAAGCTATCTATGGGGATTTGGGCACGACGGGCACGCCTCTACCCAGTCCGATCCCACCTTTACCTTCGAGCGAAGTGGTGACTTTATCATTTCCCTGGTAGCCCGCGATGCCAATGGTTGTTTTTCGGATACGCTCTACGAAACCATCACTGTCCATGAGCCGCCGAAATCTGACTTCGCCATAGTGAATGATCGCTTTTGTACCGGACACGACAGCCTGCTACTACAAAACTTGTCTTCGGTTGATGCCGGTCAGTTTATCTGGAAGATAAATGAAGATCGTTCCACCCAGCGATCTCCGGTTTATTGGGTACCGGATTCCGGCCCGGTTGATATTATGCTGACCGCAGAGAATGCTGCCGGTTGCCGGGACAGCATCCGACAAGTGATTGAGTATTTACCCTCTCCGGAAGCCGGCTTCTCTCCGGATCTGCGGGCAGGCTGCCCGCCCCTTTCCATCGATTTTACCAATACCAGCATCCATGCTGATCAGTATCGATGGATCTTCAACGACGGCAATACGGTCGACATTACCGACCCGATACATTTGTTTAGCCTTCCCGGGACCTATCCGGTTACCCTGATCGCACAGAGTAATAACCAATGCCCTGTGGATACAGCCCAGGTGCAAATTATTGTCTATCCCCAACCGGACGTGAATTTTCAATATTCGAAAAGGGATAGCTGCGGAGCACCCGTACCGGTGGACTTTACCAGTCAGACGACCGGCGCCACCGATCTAGCCTGGGATTTCGGAGACGGAGCAGCATCCGCGGAGACGCAACCTACTCATTCCTTCAGTGTGCCGGATATTTATGAAGTGCAGCTGACCGCTATCAACGAGTTTGGCTGCGAACAGTCCACGACACAAGAGATCGTCGTCAATGGGCAACCCCGGGCTTCATTTGAACTTCTTCCCGCCGAAGGATGCGCGCCTTTTACGGTAAGCGTCCGGAATACCAGTCGGGAAGCCCTGAGCTTTTCCTGGTATCTGGACGACCAATTGGTCAGTGAGGAAGCTACCCCAAGTTTTCCAGCCACCGAACTGGGATCGCACGATCTCCGGCTAATTGCCCGCTACGGCAACCAGTGTATAGACATCCTGGATTCAACAGCAGCCATACAAGTTTACAGCAGTCCCATGGCCGCATTCACGGCCTTTCCGAACGAATCAAGTATGCTGAAAGGCGAAGTACGTTTTGAGAACGAAAGTACTAATGCCGATCGTTTTCTGTGGATGCTAGGCGACGGAACCGAATCTACAGCGGTCGATTTTGAATACGAATATGACATCAACGGTCCACTGGAAGTAACTTTGATTGCTTATCAGGATAATAATGGTGCGTTTACCTGTGTCGATACCGTTTCCCAGGTGATCAGTCCGGAATTTATCGGCACTTTTTACGCCCACAATGCTATGACACCGGAATACGGCGAAGATCTTCATCGGGTATTCAAACCAGTTGGATTAGGCATTGTTGATTACGACCTGATCGTATATGCTCCCTGGGGAGAGCAGGTTTGGCGAACCGACCTGCTGGAAGAAACCCGACCCGCGGGTGCCTGGGATGGTATCTATCGTGGTAAATTGGTTCCTCAGGGCGTGTACGTATGGGAGGCATCTGTGGAATTTGCCAATGGCGTCCGGAAAATGTACCAGGGAGAGCTACATGTTATCCGATGAGTTCCAAGCATCTCACTAATAAAAGCCGTCCGGGAATTGATAAATTTTTCCTTACCCAGAGCTGGTTTTATTTTTTTAGAGCCTGGCCCGTCCCCGAAAATTAAAAGTAGCCGGTTTCCAACCGGGCAAATACAACGTTTCCAGATCTGTAATCTGAAACCCATTTTCCCGGATCAGCGCGGGAATATTCCGGTTGAGGTTGCAGCCGCCACCGAACTTTTTCCAGATGGGATTGATGCGGTCCTGCCATTTGGCTACTCCGGTATCCGGTGCCCGTCCGTGCTCACAGAACAACAGTTGACCGCCCGGTTTCAGTACACGCCGGAATTCGGCGAAAGCCTGCTCATAATCGGGAATAGTACAGAGGGTATAAGTTGTTACGATCGTATCAAAAATGCCGTCCTCTACGGGAATGGATTCAGCCGGAGCGGCGATAAATTCAAAAGCAAAAGGCAGCGAATGCAGATCGATGTCGTGCTGCCGCCAGGTTGCTTCCGAGGGATCTATACCGACTACGCTCTGCACTTTTTTCGCATCGTAGAAACCCAGATTCAGTCCGGAACCGATACCGATCTCCAACACCTTGCCCTCAGCGGCCGGGATCAGCCTGGCGCGCTGCTGCATGGGTGGCCCCTGCCGACAGGCCCAGTTGACGAGTTTGGGCAGTACATATCTACCGTAGAGCCCCATAGATTTTATTTTGTATCGCATATCCAGGTCTGCCTTTCATCTTCGACAGACCCGGATAAAGTTTCTGACCGATCAGGGCATTTTTTTCAAGCCTTCCCACTTTACTCGCCAGCTTCCATCAGCCGGAAAACCCGGAGCCGGTCGATCCGGCGCGCCGTCCCAGCCGGCGGCCATCATGGCCACGGCCGTCAACAGGCCACCGTTGCCCGGCAGGTAGATGCGGAGTCGTTGGCTTTGGTAATTATGTCCATTGACCAGATAGGTATTCTTCTGGGCATCCAGGAAGAGAGCGTCGATGGCCGCTTCCGGCTTCCCGAGGCGGGCCGCCGTCATGGCCATCATCGGATAATCCCAGCCCCAGGTGGTCTGCCAGTTCCAGTGCTTCATGATCTCGTCAAACGTATTGCCCATGATCTCCGGATCGATCTTCGGACTGAGCGGCAGCATGCCGTAAGCCCCCAATACAACAGGGTGATCCCTGCGATTATCATCATCGGTATAAGCTTCGTAGGCCCGGGCGGCCGGTAGATACAAGGCATCAGCCTGCGGCAGCGGGGCCAGTTGATCGATCACTCGTTGCCAGCCGGCATCCGGGGCCAGTCCCAGTCGTTTCCGCCATTCCTGCGCCACGGATAAACCGTAGTGCCAGTAGGCCAGTTCAAAGGGCGGATCGTCCGTTTCGGTAGCGTGAAAGATCTCCTGTGCGGGAATGAGCGGATGGCAAAGGTGATATTTGCCGTCGTCTTCGTTGTATTGAGCCACCGAGGCCATGAACTCAGCCGTCCGGAAAACGATATCACGGTATTTTTCCAGGGTAGCCCGTTCCGGTCTTTGGCGGTAGATCAATTCGGCAAAGTAGAGGGGATGCGGTTGTTGCCAGAGCAGGAACTCACCCACGCTCGAAGGGCTGGACCGACCGGAAGGCCCCGTCATTTTCGGCCAACGCACCCCGGCAAAACCCTGCCACTCTGCGGTAGCGGCCGCACTTTCTATGATGTCGTCGTACCACCACATGCTTTTTTCCAGCAGATCAATGCGATCCCACAGGGCGAAATGTACACCGTGCCACCAGGTCATCTCCAGGTGAAATTTGCCGTACCAGCTGTTGAAGATCAGCCCCGTTTCCTGGGGCGGTAAGGAGCCCGCACACTGGATCCGGGTCAGGTACTGGGATAGGATGATGCGCCGTTCCAACTCCGCCGCGCGGGGATCCGTACTGCCGGAAAAATCGATGGCAGCGCCCGCTGCCCAGAAGTCCTGCCAGGCCTGTTCGCTGTTTTCCCGCGTAGCGACAAAACCACTGACGGATTGCTCTGCGGCCTGATTGCGAAAGCGGATACCGGCACTAAAACTCGCCTGGTCTTTCCCGGGGATCAATTCAAAATGATGATTGGCCATGGCCCGGAGGATGCCGGTACCCTCCCAGGTCGCATCCACGAAGTATTGGGTGGAATCCAGCGAGCGTTTGAGCGATACCCCGTTGCCGCCCGCCTCAATGATATTGGTCTGGTGTTTATCGTTGGCATCCCAGTCGTAACCCGGGCAAACGTGGCACTCTTTCCCGTAAGGAAAGCGCAGGGAGATCCGCAGGCGTCCGGCCTTGATGAGCGGTGAAGTGATGCGAAAGGCGATCTGATCCTCCGATTGGTGGCCATACAGTTCCACTTTGACCGGTTCGCCTTCGATAGTATACGAACTGGTGATCTTTCCCGTCCACAGATCCAGCTCCTGGTCAATATCTTGCAGATCCGCAAGTTTGATAAGTTCGCCGTTGGTTTTAGTGATGGTCAATCCGATCAGGCCCAGATGGAGTCGGTGCGGATTACTGCGCAACCAATTGGCCGCATCGGCCGCCCGGCCTTCACTGTGTTGGGTCATCACCGGGATCTCCCGGTCATTGCAGGTTTCGTAACGCTCCGTCACATCGTCCCGCCCGTAGTTATCCGGGTTGGGAATACTGTGCCAGCCCCACTGCGACTGGGTGCCCAGCGAAACGCCCTGTTCGTATTCCAGCGCAAAGGTCTGCAGGCCCGAAGCATCCACGGTAAAGGCGAATTCCCCGTTACCCACCGAGAGCGAGCCCAAGGTGTCCACGGCTTCCAGCAGGACATTCTGTCGACTGACCAGGGCCTGCCGATCGATCGGACGATCATCCTGCCCCGCAACCAGGCCAGGATATAAGAAAGTCCCCAGCAGGAGGTAAAACAAATAACTTTTCAAGTGCATGTTGGTCTTATTTTTCAACGCTATTTTCTTTTAATGATCTTTCTGCCGAAGCCGAAATTAAAGTAATTTTTATTCTGCTATAGTGACTGGGAGCAGCCGGACCGGCCCCAATAGTCCCGATGGCAAGGGTTCCCAACCAGCGGCGGTGAATAAGCCGTTCTCGGACCGGTTCTCCTGCAGTCGGGCCGGGAAGTTCACATTATAAAACTTTTTGTAAAGGGTTTCCTGGCGGTCCAGTTCCGCGATGCGATTGGCCATTAGATTAGAAACGGCTACTTCCAGGGTATTCTCTTGCCGGATCTTTTCCGCCGGTACGACGATCCGGTAATCCGGGCCGATCCGGGTTCCCAGGTCCTCTCCGTTGAGGGTCACCCGGGCGCTAACGGCCACCTTTCCCAGATCCAGTATCCAGCCGTTGGTACCGTCGGCACTTTCCGGTCGGGAAAAATTCGTCTGGTAAACAGCTGTTCCGGAGAAATTCCGAAAAGCGGCTCCCTCCTGATCGGTCCACGGCCCCAGCGCCCCGATCCGGGTGGATGCGGGCAATTCCGGGCCGCCGGCAGCAAATGTGATCGTCCACGGTCCTCCCAGTACCTGAGCATTGCCGTTAGGCGTCAGGTAGGGATAGGGTTTTCCACCGACCTCAGTGGAGAAGCTTTTGAGAATCAGGCTTTGATCCGGTCCCAATTGCAGGCGAACTTCCAAGTCCCCATTTTGATTGGTACGGGTTTCTGCAACGCCTTTGGCGCCGCTTACGGCATCGAACAGGTAGGCCGATCCGGCCGGTACGCCGAGTGTCACCCAACTATTTATGGGCTGCTGCGTCCAGTTGGCAATAAAGTAGTGGTGCCCATCCGCATGGCTTCGGCGCGTAAACTGCAGCCCTTCGTCGGTCATATTCTCCCTCTGTACACCTGCTGCAAGCAGTAATGCTTCCAGGTTGTCGCCCCGGAGAAAAAGTCCGGCACCCAGTGTGGCTGTTTCGACTCCGTTCGCTGTATTAAAGTCCAGCCTGGCTTTTAGGTCAGCCAATGCCTGTTCGCGTTCCTCCAGAGTCCCTAATCCGGGCACCGTTTCCGGCAGCTGCCGGTGTACGATCACCGTAGCGCCGTTTTCGGCCAGTACAGTCAATTTTTCAAAGGTTTCCAGCGGCATGTATTCCGTTTCGGGTATTACTATGGTCTGGTAGCTTAGTCCGCCGCTCGTCAGGGTATTACCGGCATTCTCAAGCTCACGGATCTGCCGATCCGAGATGTAATCGTACGTAAAGCCGTTTTCCTGCATAGTTGCCGCATTGGCCCGCATGTTGGAGGCGGTAAAGCCGGCCTCCTTGCCGTGAAAATGCTCGATAGCTCCCGGTTCCTGTTCGGCAAACCGATCGTAAATGGGAAAATATAACAATACATCATTGGCGGGCCGTCCGTCCTGCAAAAAAGACTGTACCCGGGCTGCGTAGGTATTCAGCGCTCCGAAATCCTTCCAGAGGGAATTGCGTGGATTGAGGTGGACCGCCGCGTAGAACAGACGCCCCGGCCAGGCCTCATCCTCCGGGCTGTAAGTCGTACCGTGGTAAAATACGTGATTAACCCCGCCCAGAAAATAGCGTTCCAGATTGCGTCGGATGTCCGCAAGCGAAGAAAGAAAGTGCTCATTTAGCCAGGTAGCCGATTCGGAAGAGACCAGTTGACGGCCCGCCACATGGGCGGCCGAGGAGGCAAATTTGATCATCAGCAATTCCGCCCCTTCCGTTTCGGGAATATCGCTGGCCGCATAAAGATCCAGAATATTCGAGGGTGAACCGTGGGCCTGATTTCGGATGATGGACTGCTGATCGTGGGCCCAGTCGTGCCAGGACTGCGTGAAAGTTTCCAGCAGCAGATCGGATAACGTTTCCTGAAAGTCCATATTCACCCGCACGATCTCCTTCTCGTCCGGGGCATCACCGAACAGGGCCGGCAGGTGGTCCCGCAGATCGTAGTCCCGGCGGGTTTCAAATTCTTCAAAAAAACGAGGCGTCCAGTCGGCATTTCCCCGGGCGTCGTCCACTTCGTAGGAATCGTTGAAAAAGGCACGCAAGCCGATAATGTCTTGATTGGCGAAAGCGGAATCGAAACGCGACAAATAATTACGGATCGCCGGTTCCGAAAAGTGATCCAGGGTATTGCCTTCCCCGCCCGGCGCGGCGCGTTCCACCATTTTTCCGTGCCAGCCCTGGAAGACGGCGTACAGCGTCCATTCCCCGGCCGGCGCGGTCCAGTCTAACTGCCCTTGGGCATCGAGCCGGTCGGTAAGGTCTTCGATCTCACCGGCTTTGGAATAGGCCATCAGGCTTTGGAGAGGTAAGGGTTTTTCAAAACGCACCTGGTCCAGCGCCAGCGCCTGCAGGTTTTCATTGGCCGCTACCGGCTCGACCAGATCTTCGATCCGCAGCCGGTCATCAGTGTTGATCTGGACCGGGTTTTCCATGGAGCCGGTTGGCTTTTCCCCTTCCTTAAGTAAGATGCCGTACAGTTGGTACAACTGATTGCGCACCGCCCGCAGCACCGGTTCCTGGGTGTAAGTGATCGCTTCCCGCAGACGTTGGCCGCCGCTGAGCGTATACGTCTTATGCGTAACGTACTTGGGGGCATCGTCGGCACCTACCCAGGGGCCACCAAACGGCCAGCCCGTACCGGTAGCCATATCCATGCCCATATCCAGGCGTTGGGTTTCCTGCAAACTATGATTGAACATGTCCATCCACTCCGGCGACAAATAATTCAGGAACTCATCTTCCCGACCGATAACGCCAAAGATGGGCGTCAGTTCCACTCCACCCAGTCCGGCCTGCTGGTAGGCTTCCAGTTCCCGGCTCAGGTCGGTTTTGTTCACGGCGCTGCCGTGCCACCACCAGCGCGTCCAGGGTTTGGCGGTCTGGGTGATCTCCGGCCAGTCCGGTTCGGTGCCTTCAGGCAGTTCGGTAGCCGTCGTGCAGGCCAGCCAGCCAGTAAATAAACAGGCAACCAGAATAGCCGTTATAAGAAAGTATTTTTTCGTTGGTATCATATCGTTTTGCGCTACGATTGTTGATAATTTTCGGGGGACACAATAGTCTCGAACTGAGCATTACCGGCAGATCTACCACCTCAACTTCAACAGCGACACGCCCTGCCGGGGAATGCTGATATTTAGTTCCAGCTTGCCCGCTTGGGTTTCTTCCCATTTCGGGTTTTCTAAAAGTTCGAGTCCGCTGGCCGCTTCCAGTTCCGCCACCTGCCGGGAATTCGGATACTGGGGGGATCCCATTTTTTTCCAGGCGGTATAGGCATTGCTGTGCGTGGCGTCCACCCGGTAGTGTTGCACCTGCATTTTCCCGTCCGGCAGACCGCTCAGGTTCAGGTTTACCGGTACCGCCGGCCCCAAACGATCATCATCGTGATAATTCCAGACCATTATCTCGGCACTGTGCTCCCCGATCGTAGCTAAGGCATTCACATCCGTTTTTGCTCCCCGCACACTGGAATCCCGTACCGTCCGGAAATCATAGGCCAGATCTCCCGATACTGCTGCCCGCCGACCGGACATCATGCCGAACATGCGGAATACATTCAGGACCGGTTTGTCGATACCGTTGGTCGCCAGGTCGCGAAAGCCATGAAACCAGGGCTGATCTTCAAACTCGAACGCCCAGGTGACCGCGCCTTTAAAATTGACGCCAAAATGATCGGCCAGTGCCATTTTGCGGGCGAAAGCCGCCGCGGTATAACTCGAATACATCGTCCCGTTGCGGTAGCCGTTGTGCGGATACACATCCATGGAGCAGGCCGCACAACCTTCCGGATCGGACTCGCCGATGACGATCGGCAGGTTCTTCCACGCCGGAAAGGAAGCGACGATCTCAAAACCCCGGGAAACATCCCGCATCTGTGTCCCCAGGTTCATTTGCACGTGGTCTTCGATAAATTTCGGACCGCCCTTGGCGTGAAAGGCTACGAAATCCAGTGGGGCTCCGCTTTCCCCCGTTGCGTAATTTTTTCCATCGATGCAGTGCTGCAGGAAAGTTTCCAGAAATTCGGCCGCTTTATCCCAGGAAGGACCGGTGGAGTGAGGCCCGCCGATGATGGCCGTGGGCAGGGCTCTTTTCACCGCATCGGCGGTATAATCGTATAGCTTGAGGTATTCTTCGGTGGTGCCCTGCCAGTAGCCGATGTTTGGTTCGTTCCAGGGTTCCCAGTACCAGCTTTCCACTTCGGTTTTCCCGTAGCGATCCACGGCGTGTCGGACCCACTGGTAGACCAGTTCGGCCCATTTCGTATAATCTTCCGGAGGATAAGCCCAGCCGGTGTAAATGTTGCCGTAGGGATTGCCCGGTGCCCAGTCGTGCCGGTAAGGTTCCGGTTTGGAAGAGAGCGCTTTGGGCATGAATCCGATCTCCACCAGCGGTTTCATACCCCGCTCCACGTAGGTATCAAAGATCTTGTCCACGATCGTCCAGTCGTACACCGGCCGCCCCTGCTCATCCTCGGTGTAGGCGTTGGTGGAGCCCCATTTCAGCGCCGGACTGCCGTCGCCGGTGGTCAGCAGGTTGTGGGTACGTACGTACACGGGTACCGGACTCAGATCCGCCAGCCCGGACAACAATTTACGGCCGTCTTTCATGTAGGTGTAATTGGGCTCATCGTGGCCAAACCAGGCGTACACCGGATCCATATCGCCAACCGTTTTCCCGTAATCGATATTAATACCAACCGTTTCCGGCAGCACGACCGGTTTACCTTTCGGGTCCGGGACCGTAGCCGGAATATTTTTGCGGGCAGCTACCGGATCGATGTACTCCGCCAGGTCCGCCAGACTGATTACTTTATACTGATTGTCCCGCAGGTATTGCAGGTAAGCTTCGAATAGATCGCGCGGTGTGGTCACCCAATCGTGGGCGTAATCCGGCACACCGTGCACAGTCAGTACAACGATCTTACCGTCCCGGGCCTGCTGAATGGCTTCCAGTACCCGCAATTTATCATCTCCCGTTGTACTGTAACTGGGAATAAAATAGGGATGATCCACCCTGGGGTCGTAGGGACGGCCTCCGCCGATCCGCGCGAAGGTGTAGCCCTTTTTGGCCATAATGGGAATCGCCTTCGGGTTGGTATAGTAGGCCGGATAAGCAAAAGTATTCGGCTTGGGAATGCCGTACTGGGCGCAGCGATCTTCGATGTATTCCAGTTCGCGGGTGATCCCCACTTCATCTACTTCGTCGAGATGCGTATGCCGACCGGTGTGATTGGCGACTTCAAACCCCAGGTCGTGTAATCCCCGGATCTGCTCCCAAGTCATGTACTTGTGTTTATCCTCAAAATCGGGGGGGAATTCGCAAACGTAAAAGCTGCCGCCGAATCCGTATTTTTTCAGAAGCGGCGCGACGTAGGTGGCGTGGGTACTCACCCCGTCGTCAAAAGTCAGGACCACCAGTTTGTCGGGAATGGGTTTCAACAAGTGATCTGTAGACTGGGCGTAGGATTGGATCCCGATACAGATACATACCAAAAGCAGGAGCAAAGATCTTCTCATCATTTTTTACGGTTGGTTCTCGATTGTTTTGTGGTTGAGGGAAAAGTCGCCCTCGGTATGGAAAAAGCAGTCCGCCGCTCAATCCATATGAAACACCTCTTCCAGAGCGCCCGTCACCGGCGAATTATCCGGATTGGTTTCCATGATATCGGCCATGTAGGCCCACCATTTTTTTACGATCGGATGTTGCGGTATGGCTTCCGGATCAAAGTCGTCCGCCAGCTTTTGCACGGCGAAAAGCGTTAGTGTTTTCCGGTCCAGGTAAATGGAGTAATCCTGAATTCCGGATTCGGAAAGGAAAGCCGAAAGTTCCGGCCAGATCTCATCGTGTCGTTTTTTGTACTCGGCTTCGAAGCCGGGTTTGAGTTGCATGGTAAAGGCGTTACGTTGCATGTATTCTCGTGATCTGTATTTGTGATTTATAATCTCGATATTTTCAGGAGTATCGTTTTGTGGAAGAGGAACCAATCCTGTAGCCGGTCTGTCCTACGGCCCTAAATATTAGGGTAGTTCAGTTTTCAAATAATAAAATGGCAACAGCAATTTCATCCACTCAAAAACAGGCGAAAAGATCGATGATAGACCAAACAGTTGTTGCTTACCTGCTATTGCAGTTGCAATTGACATTGCGATTGCAAAAATCTTAAACCATTGTTTAGAACTGGACATCCCTCTCCGTATGAAGCGCGTTAAAATCCTTATTAATAAGGACTGGCATTTCTTGTTTCCCACTTACCGACAGCACCATTTCGGGGCATAGATCCTCAAAAGATACGTTCTTTTCCGGAATTCCCAGCTGCGCCGCCCCGCATTCGGTTTTCTGATCTATCGGCAGAAAGCACAAAACCCCAATTGGTACTTCGGACTCAGGATATTGTTGTAAAACGATCCCGGTCGAAGCACCAATGGGGTGAGTCCACCGGCCAAAACCCGGCCGATGGCCTTTCACTAATGTAGATCACGCTTTTTTACCGGGGGCTTAGGATGTTCGGATCTAATCCAAAAATCCGAACATCCCAGCTTCCCTTAATAACCCGGATTCTGCTCGTATAGCCCGCGTTTCACATCCAGCTGATCCTGCGGGATCGGGTAGATGATATCATTGGCCGTTACTTGTTCCATTTTTCCGGAAGCGTCTTCCTGAGCGATCCAGGCATTCATCACATCCAGTACCTTACCGGTGCGGACCAGCACATTCCAGCGGGTATTTTCACCGGCGAATTCCTTCCTCCGCTCTTCCAGCAACATGTCCAGACTTACATTGGAAACCGGGGCCAGACCGGCACGCTGCCGCACCGCATTGACGATGGCGTCCACCTCATCCTGGGAACCGGAAGCACCCTGCAGGATACATTCGGCCTTCATCATCAGGATATCGGTATAGCGGATCAGCGGGTAATTGATCGGCCAGTCGAAGCGGTCACCACCGGCCTTGCTGACGTCCATGAATTTATCGTAGAACTGCGCATCGATCAGCGTACCGGCATCATCGGTATAATCCAGGAGGAAAGTTGGTTCCACGCGCAGATCTCCCGCCGCGTAGGCCGACAGCAGGTCCTCGGAAATATCTTTGGTACCGTCACCGGGATTCCCACCGGCGAAAGGCAGGTTGACGCGCGCCCAGGCTTCATCGTAATAAGCGGTCGGAAACAGCGCCCCAACGCCCAGTCCACCGCTGATGTACTGAATATCCCAGACGATCTCCTTGTTGCCTTCGTTGTTGTAGTCGAAGATCGCGGCGTAATCATCCAGCATTTCAAAACGATTGCTGTTGATCACTTCGTTCAGCAGATCGAGCGCCTGGCCGTACTCATTGGTGCCCAGGCAGGGGCCGTCCGGGTGCAATTCCGGACCGGAGCGGGTGAGATATACCTTGGCCAGAATACTTTTGGCGGCCATTGAAGTCGCCCGACCGGCATCGGCACCACCGTAAGATGCGGGCAAATTAGCCGCCGCGTATTCCAGATCGGAAATGATCAGGGCGTAAATATCTTCTACCGGACTGCGGCCGATGGAAAGGGCTTCGGAAGGTGTTACAAAACTCTCGAACAGCGGTAATTTGCCGAACCACTTCACCATATCGAAATAGAGCAAGCTGCGAAGAAATTTGGCTTCCCCTTCGATCCGGGCCCGCAGATTGGCGTCGGAGATCACGCTGCCGTTTTCCTCCAGCCGATCCAGTACCGTATTCGCCCGCATGATGCCGTTAAAGCAGTCGTTCCAGACGTTGCGGATGGTACCCAGCGTAGCCAGGGTATTCTGGAAATTGTTGATCGCATTCCAGTCGCGTACTCCGGACTGTCCCGGGGTGTAGATGTTATCCGAGCGGCATTCATCCAGGTCGACGTAGCGATCCGGATGGAACCGCAGTGTCTCGTAGGTCCCGTTGATCGCCTGTATGAAATCATCCTCCGTATTGTAAAAACCGTTGCTACCCGCATCGGAGATCGGCGCCAGATCCAGGTCTCCCTCGCAGCCCACGATGCCCAGCAGTAGCATTAGAAAAGGAACTATATTTCTCATGATAATTTTTCTTTTTAAAAATGTTCAATTCAAGTCCACGTTCTAGCCGGCAACCTCCCTTAGAAAGTGAGGTTGAGGCCAAAAATGATGGACTTGGGCAATGGGAACGCACCGTAGTCATCGCCGCTGTTGTTCACCGCTTCGGGATTAAACCCACCCAGGTACTTATCTCCGCCGAAGTAATTTTCCGCCGTCAGATAGATACGGGCGTTGCTCACCAGATTGCTGTTCAGTACATTTTGCAGGTTATACCCCAGGGTCAGGTTTCTCAGTCGCCAGTAGTCGTTCGGGTACAACCAGTCCGTATTTTTGATCCGGCCAAAGCTGGAGCTCGCCTTTCCCCTTTCGCCCGCTCCCGGATTATCCGGAGAACGCCAGCGATCGCGGTGGAAACCCAGGGTATTATCGGTGAAACCCTGTCCGGTACGGTCCATAGCCCGTCCGAAAGTAGAGTAGATCACTCCGCCCCACTGGCCCTGGAAGAGGAAGCTCAGATCGAATCCTTTATAACTGAAAGTATTGGTGATGCCCCAGACGTAGTCCGGATTGGGATGCCCGGAAAGCACCCGGTCGTCGGGAGAGATTACCCCGTCACCGTTCGCATCGACGTATTTGGGATCACCTTCCTGCTGGTTGCCGTAGAGGGCCGCACCACCGTCAATATCCGACTGGGAAAGAATGCCGTCCTGCTGTACCACGAAAATGCTGTACATCGGTTCGCCCACCATCAGGATGTTGTGGGTAATATCGAAGGCGCCGCCCAGGATCGGGGTATTTTCCGGTCCGAGCTGGACCACTTCGTTGGAGTTGTGGCTAAAGTTGATGCTGGTATTCCAGCCCAGTTCGCCGGTCAGGTTGCGGGTCGATAGTTCTACCTCCCAGCCTTTGTTGAGCACTTCGCCGATATTCGTCAGTGCGGAAGAAAAGCCGATAGCAGTCGGTACCGGAATATTGAGCAGCAGATCGGTATTCCGTTTGGTGTAATAGTCGAAAGAGGCAAACACCCGGTTTTCGAACAGGCCGACGTCCAGACCGATATCGATCGTCTCGGATTCTTCCCAACCCAGGGAGCGGTTGGCAAAGTTGCCGGGAACCTGTCCGGGAGCCAGATTGCCGCCGAAGGTGTAATTTGCGAAATTGAGTAGCGATACGTGGGAGTAATCACCAATACCGTTGTTGCCGGAGATCCCCCAGCTTGCCCGCACTTTCAGGCTGCTGATCAGGTCGACATTTTCCATAAACGCCTCTTCGGACACGCGCCATCCGGCCGACACGGAGGGGAATACGCCCCATTTGGTATCCGGCCCGAAACGGGAGGAACCGTCGCGCCGCAGCGAGGCCGCGAGCAGATAGCGATCGTTGAAGTTGTACTGCAAACGACCGAAGTAGGAGATCAGGGTATTTTTCGTTTCCCGTGTGTACGTTCCGCCCGCGTTGATGTTGGCGGCGTTCAGGGTGGTGATCACCTCGGAATTGAATCCACCGGCCACCCGGATATCGTAATTGTCGAATTTCGACGTATTGTAAGAAGTACCGATCACCGCGGAGAGATTGTGCAGCCCGCCCAGCGTTTTGCTGAAAGAGAGGGTATTCTCATTAACGAAGGTCTGGCGACGATATCCACTGTAGCGGCCACCGGCAGTGCGGTTGCGCGTTACCCAGGCTGGTGTGTAGTCTTTGTTGGTCTGATCGGCGTGATCGAGGTTGAAACTGGTCCGGAAATCCAGACCGTCCAGCAGATTGTACTGGGCGTAAACGGTGCCCAGCGTACGGAAGATCTTGCGGTCACCGATGGTATTTTCGATCACGCGGATCGGGCTGGAACGGGAGCTGCCCCAGGTGTAGGGCGTGTTGTTGCCCACGTTAACGTCCAGACCGACGGTATCCTCCGAGATAGGTACCATACCGACGGCAATGTGCATCTGCTGGTCTTTGCCTTCTACCCCCGGATCACTGGCAATCGAATAGGACGGCGACAGATTGATCCCCAGCGTCAGGCGGTCGCTGGCGTTCACCTCCACATTGGCCCGGGCCGAATATTGCTTGTAACCCACACCGATGGCGATCCCTTCGGAATCCAGGTAATCGCCGGATACGTAATACTTCACATATTCATTGCCACCCGAAGCGGAAAGCTGATAATTCTGCATGGAACCCCTACGGAACATCTCATCCTGCCAGTCGATGAATACCAGTCCGGGATGGCCGGGCTGGGACCAGCGGTCATCCTTGATGAGACCCCGGTTGAAGGCGCCCCCCAGGATCTGCAGGCGTTCGGCGGAAGTCTGGTCGGCCGTGCGGCCGGCACCGGAATTAACCCAGGCATTATCGATCATTTCGGAGGCGCGGTCGATCCACTCCTCGGCATTCAGTATGTCCAGCTTTTTCGCCGTTTCATTGAAACCGTAGGAAACGTTCAGGTTGATCCGGGCTTTGCCGGCCTGTCCGGATTTGGTCGTGATCAGTACAACCCCATTGGAAGCCCGGGAACCGTAAATAGCGGCAGCGGCGGCATCCTTCAGTACTTCGATGGACTGGATATCGTTCGGATTGAGGTTATCCAGCGGGTTTCCGGCACCGAAACCGCCGTTGGCGTTCTGCTCGGAGACTTCCAGCGGAAAGCCGTCGATCACGTACAGTGGCTGATTGTTCGCATTGATAGATCCCGTACCGCGGATCTGTACCTTAAAACCGGCACCGGGCAAACCACTGGTCTGCTGCACCCGTACTCCGGCCAATTGCCCCACCAGTGCCTGATCCACCCGGGCAATGGGGCGCTCTTCCAGGCGCTCAGCTTCGAAGCGGGCTACCGCTCCGGTAATATCGGCCCGCTTCTGGGTACCGTAACCGATCACGACCACTTCGTCCAGGATGGTGCCGGAACTCAATTGTACATTGATCACACTCTGGCCGGCGACTTCAATCTCTTTGGGCGTATAGCCGGTGTAGGAGTATACCAGCGTGGTCGCATCGTCCGGGATCTCCAGGGAATATCTTCCGTCAAAATCGGTAATGGTACCGGTGGAGGTACCTTTCACTACTACATTGGCACCGATCAGCGGATCGTTCGACTCCGCATCGGTTAGCGTTCCGGATACCATTCGCTGGCTCCATCCGAATTGCAGGGAGAGCACACAACATCCCACCAACAGTAATGATCTGAAGAGTCGATGTTGTAAGTTGGTTAACATTTTCATAAACTAAAGTTTAACGGTGTAAAAATCTCCACGGGTAATAAGCCGGCTACCACCATGTTCGGCCACAGGCATGAACTACCTGTTCGCCCAATGGCGGTCAGACCATGGCTGCTTCCGGGAAAGATCTGAGTCTTCGCGGCGGAGGGTTTGGGTTGTTACGCTGTGGAATTGGTCACGGAGCATACGTACGCGCTCCGGCAATGGGAAAATGTTTAGGAATTCGGGTTGAGATCCTCTTTTCTGTGGGCTCATTCGGCAAAAACGTCATCAATATCGTGCAGGTCCATTGATCACGTCATCCGTCATCCCACCTACCGGTTAGGATCGCTTCCCGAGTTAGTAGTTTTAAAAAAGCAGGCTTTAAAAATGAAATCGCAGAAAATCGCAGTACGTACGTGGTTGGTCAGCCTGTAAAGCCAATTTAAACCATTCTCTCTTGCAAAATGGTGCAAAAATCAACCTTAGGCACTCAAAAATTAACTTATTTTACTATCGAGACTCCTTTTCTTTTATTTTGATTAAAACTTCAAGAACAAAATATTATTTCAAAATACAATATACAGTTGTCCGGTAGGGCAACCATTCCGGTCTATTCTGCTTTGGGGCAAAAACCATTCTGTTCTGTTCTATTCTGTGAAAACAGGAGCAATCGAATCACCGACCGGCCCTGCAGTTTGGAAATGTCCGTCATTGTTCCGGTCAGCAATATTCAAAACCCCATACAGCTATGATTTTCCTGCACAAAACCCTATTATTGGGCCGGTTGGTAACCATACCCGGTTCCCGGCCACGGCCAATAGCATAAACAACCACTCCGCTTTGCGAAATCGATTGATTTTTTCATTACAAAACATCAGCCATTATGCTTAAACGAGTATTTTTTTCAATGCTGCTGCTGGCGGCTCTGACGCCGGCCTTCAGCCAGCAGACGGATAGCCGGATCATCGTAAATGCGGATCAGGGCGAGCACACGATCAGCCGTCAGATCTACGGGCATTTTGCGGAGCACCTGGGTCGCTGTGTCTACGGTGGTTTCTACGTCGGGGAGGACAATACGGATATCCCGAACACCAACGGCATTCGCAATGACGTCATCAAAGCCCTGAAGGAACTCAAGGTCCCCAATCTCCGCTGGCCGGGCGGCTGTTTTGCCGACACCTATCACTGGAAAGACGGCATCGGCCCCAAAGCTGACCGGCCGACCATCGTCAACGTCTGGTGGGGCGGGGTAACGGAAGACAACAGCTTCGGTACCCACGATTTCCTGAATATGTGCGAAATGCTGGACGCCGAACCTTATCTGGCCGCCAATGTTGGCAGCGGTGAGGTCCAGGAACTGATCGACTGGGTGCAATACGTCAATCACGGCGGCGTAAGCCCCATGTCCGACCTGCGCAAGGAGAACGGCCGCGAAGAACCCTGGGGCGTAAAATACTGGGGTGTAGGCAACGAAGCCTGGGGCTGCGGCGGGAACATGACGCCGGAATACTACGCCGATGTCTATAAAAAGTACGCCACCTTCATGAGTACCTGGCGCAATGAAGAAGGCATCTTCCGCATTGCGTCCGGAGCGAGTTCGGGTGACTACAAGTGGACGGAAGTACTGATGCAGAAACTTCCTCCCAGCCTGGTGGAAGGCCTCGCCTTGCACCACTATTCGGTGATTGACTGGAACAACAAAGGGCCGGCAACCGGCTTTAGTGAAGAGCAATACTTTACCACCATGCAACGGGCCCTGCATATGGAAGAACTGGTCACCCGCCACTCTACCATTATGGATAAATACGATCCGGACCAACGTATTGCTCTGGTAGTTGACGAATGGGGCGGCTGGTACAATGTGGAACCCGGCACCAACCCCGGCTTCCTCTACCAGCAAAACACCATGCGGGATGCCATGATCGCCGGTACGACCCTCAATATCTTTCACAATCACGCCGACCGGGTACGCATGGCCAATCTGGCCCAAACCATCAACGTACTGCAGGCCGTACTGCTGACGGATGAAGAAAAAATGATCCTCACCCCGACCTACCACGTGATGAAGATGTACAACGTGCACCAGGATGCGCAACTGCTTCCACTGACCCTCCAGAATGTGGATTACGAACTCAATGGGCAGAAACTGCCGGCGATTTCCGCTTCTGCGTCTAAGGATGCCGACGGAAACGTACACGTTTCTCTGGTGAATATCGACGCCAAAAATGCCCGGACGGTCAGCCTTACCGTACGCGGCACGGAGAAAGGTTCCGTTTCGGGGACCATTTTGCAGTCCGCCAATCTGAGTGACCACAATACTTTTGATAATCCGGACAAAATAGCACCGAAAACTTTCCGCGGTTTTCAGAAGAATGGAGACCAACTGACGGTTACTCTGCCTCCGTTTTCGGTAGTGGTGCTCGCGGTGGAGTAGATCTTATAATACGAATCGACTAGTTTATTCCATACTCTGGACAAAATGACAAACCGGGGTGACCAGGAGATTGGGGGCGGGAGAACAGGCATTGCCCTTTTCCCTTTTTCCGAGTCTGCTGGTCTTCCCGGTTTGAAAAAATCTGTTGTGGTTAGATACTAAAAGGAGAGCTATACAGCTAGTGGGTGAGCATCAGGTCAAGCATGGGGTATCACATTCCAGGGCCCCTTATTTTCCAAAGTTGTTTTAGAGCCTATCCAAAAACCATCTATAGAACGTCATTTTCGACAGCAAAAATGGTTTCTGGAAAGCCCCTTAATCAGGCGCAGTCCGGAAGTTCTTTTTTCAAAAACTCTTCTTCGTTAAGTTTGGGGGGCGGAATGTTCATCGCCTCCTTCAGCGTATCCCTACTTCTGGTAGCTTCTTCAATTTTTCTTTCCAGGCTGTTCACCAGGGTATTAAACCCCCTGTTTTTATTGGTAGCTACCGATTTTTCAAGCAAAACGATGCGTTCCTCCAAAGTGCGCAGTGCCACCCAGAGACTTTCTTCAATTTTTGCACTTTGCCCTACCAGCAGCGATTCGAGCGTAAATCCATGTCCCGTATGGCAACGGTAACGAGGGATGTTTTTTTCGTGCTCCATCAGCCATAACGGGCCGTCGCAATCCGGGCAGCTGATGGGAACCTGTTCCCCAATTTCTTCTTCCAGCCTTATTCTGCTGGCTATTTTCATGGATATGGCTGCTTCCTGTTTGATGTACTTAGGGATCTCCTTTTTTTCCGGCGGATCCGAGGCTACCAGTTCGATGATCTTTTGGCCCATATCAGCTACATTACAGCAGAAGTGCGGTTTTACCGTTTTGAGGGCAAATTCCGGCATATCCGAGTACTGTGCATCATTCGGGTTTTGCACTATCGTCAGCCCGTTGCAGTTTTTCACGGCCTGTAAACCGCTGGTACCGTCATTTAGTAATCCGGTGAGAATAATACCGATAACCCGATGGCCAAAATTTGCCGCGGCAGTCCTAAATAAAGGATCGATGGCCGGACGAGAAAGGTTTTCCGTAGGTCCTTTGCTCAGAAAGAGTTTTTTGCCGTTGATAAGCAAATGAAAATCCGGAATTGACAGATATACATTACCGGTTTCGACCACCATATCCTGCTCGGCGTACTGTACTTTCAAGGCCGTCACTTCAGCAAGCGATCCGGCAAAATAGGAGGTACTGTTCGTGGCAGCGTGCTGAACCACTAGAAAAATCGCATTGATATCCGCTGGAATATCTTTGAATAACGCTCTGAGTGCATCATGGCCGCCGGCCGAGGTCCCGATAACAACGATTCTGGTATCTTCTTTCATTGGTTTAAGGGATAATACCCGGATCTCACGATCCCGGTTGTATTTCCTAAGTAACCTGTCTCTGGCGTTAAAAGTTAGATTCCAGACCAGTATAATTGCCGTATTCCCCCAGAATTACCCAAATGAGCAAAAATCTGCATAAGGTTGGCAAATCTATAGGTAGAAGCGATACGGACTTATATAGAAATTAGAACTTTCTTTCAGTTAAGGAAAATTGCCGAAACAAATCTCCCCTGAATGCGCCTTATACCCTACTTAATTCTGATCAGTTTGCTATTCAACTCCTGTGGAGGAAACAGGCAGGAAATTTTTGTAGCTCCTGATGGTAACGATCAGAATAGTGGACAACAAAATGCACCGCTGCAAAGCCTGCAACGCGCCCTTGAGCTGGTGAAAGACCTTCGGGAAAAAGATCCCGAATCGGACCTGACCATCTATCTCCGCCGGGGCACCTATTATCTGGATCGGCCACTGGTGTTCGATGCCATTCACTCGGGCACTCCGGAACATCCATTGCAGTTGACGGCTTACCGGGATGAAGCAGTAACGATCTCCGGAGCCAGACATCTGGAACTGAACTGGTCAGCGGGGGAAGGGCCATTGCTGCAGGCGGAACTAAAGGCCGATCAGCCGTTCGATCAGTTGTATCTGAACGGCCGCAAACAGATCCGGGCCCGCTACCCGAATTATGACCCGGACATTTTGATCTACAACGGCTACGCCACCGACGCGATCGCTCCGGAACGGATCAGCACCTGGTCCCGACCGGAAACCGGCGTACTTCACGCCATGCACCGCGCGGAATGGGGTGGCTATCACTATCGGATCACCGGCGTGAACGCAGCCGGAGAAGCCACGCTGGAAGGTGGCTTCCAAAATAACCGGCAGATGGGTATGCACCGGGAATTCCGCTTTGTGGAAAACATCCGGGAAGAACTGGATGCTCCCGGGGAGTGGTATTACGATGATGCGGAGGAAAGACTCTATTATTTTCCGGCCCCTGATCTTGACCCCGATACGTCCCGGGCCGAGATCGCTTCGCTGGAACACCTGTTTGAATTTCGGGGCTCCAAAGATGCACCAGTACATGACATTACCGTAGCCGGTCTGGAATTCCGGCATACCCGCAGCACTTACATGCGCACCAAAGAGCCGCTGCTGCGGAGCGACTGGGCCATCTACCGGGGAGGAGCCCTGCTACTGGAAGGCACCGAGAATATACTAATCCAACATAATCAGTTTCGACAATTGGGTGGAAACGCCGTGTTTGTCAATCAGTACAACCGAAAAACCAACATTTCCACCAACCTTTTCGAACAGATCGGGGCCAGCGCCATTGCACTGGTCGGTAGCCCCGAAGCTGTTCGTTCTCCCAGTTTTGAATACCACGAATGGGTCGCGGCCGATCAACTGGATCGTGAACCGGGGCCCAAAAACAACGACTATCCCGCTCAGGCTTTGATCGAAGGGAATCTGATACGCGATATCGACACTATCGAAAAACAGGTAGCCGGCGTACAGATCTCGATGGCCTCCGGGATCACCCTGCGCCACAATACCATCTACAATACACCCCGGGCCGGCATCAATGTGAGCGAGGGTACCTGGGGCGGCCATATGATCGAATACAACGATGTATTCAACACCGTGCTGGAAACCGGCGATCACGGTGCATTCAACTCCTGGGGACGAGACCGTTTCTGGCACCCCAACCGACAGATCATGGATAGCCTTACCCGTGCGGAACCCGGGCTCATCCTGCTCGATGCCCAAAATACCACCACTATTCGCAATAACCGCTTCCGCTGCGATCACGGCTGGGATATTGATCTGGACGACGGATCGAGCAATTACCATATCTACAATAATCTCTGCCTGAACGGCGGTATCAAACTCCGCGAAGGCTTCCACCGGACGGTTGAGAATAATATCATGATCAATAACTCCTTCCACCCGCATGTCTGGTTTGAGGGCAGTCACGATGTCTTCCGGCGCAATATTGTGATGACCTGGTACAAACCGATCCGCCTGAACGGCTGGGGGGATGAGATCGATTACAACCTGCTGCCCGATTCGGCCGCACTCAGCCGGTCCCACGAGTTGGGACTGGATACCCACGGAGGCTACGGCAATCCAGATTTTCTGGACCCCGGTACCGGAGATTTCCGGGTGGCAGACGCCTCACCGGCACTCGCGCTGGGATTCGAGAACTTCCCCATGGATTCCTTCGGCGTTATGGATCCAAAGCTCCGGGCGATGGCGGATACTCCGGAGATTTCCGCGCCGCTGTTCTTTCTTCCAAAAGCAGGAAGCAGTTCACCCCTCGTGGATTTCCTCGGCGCTCAGGTCAGTGATATCCGGGGATTGGGAGAACGCTCAGCCGCCGGCCTCGACAGCGATAAAGGGGTAATGGTGCGAACCGTACCCGCAGAAAGCCTGGCCGGCAAGGTGGGCCTGCAAGCCGGAGATGTTCTCATTTCGCTCAATAACCATCCGGTCGAGCGGGTCGCCCAGCTCATGGAACACTATCAGGGGGAAAGCTGGCGAGGAGCTATCGAGCTTTCGTACATACGAAACCAGGAACAGCATAAACTGGATATAAAGCTATAACCAGACTGACTCCCTGGAAAACCAATTCGAATACGGAATGCCCTTGCAGGTCATGATTATACTTGCTCCTTCTCCTCTACCGTCTAACGTCCCCGCTGCAGATAATCGTAGCTCGATACCAGTTCAAAATCCGGCGAAAACGCAAATAACTGGTCCAGTACCCATTTGTGATTATCCCCGACAATGATCAGAATACGGTCCTCCGGGGGCTCACTGAATTGCAGCACATTGGCCACCATCCGGACATTCCGCCGGTACCAGCGTCCGAGCCAGTCGGGCCCCATCCAGTTCTTTTGAATACCCACCCGGATCTCGTACATGTGCATGCGCTGGGCGTTGATCGTTCCTGCCTCCGGTGAATTCATCACCAGGAGCCGGTCGTAAAGAGACAGGCCATCCAGTGCTTCCTGGTTTTTACCGAAGCGCTCGATCAGTACGGATTCGTGCACATTGTAAAAGCCGTCATCATTGGCCTTGGCGTATTCCCCGAATTTATCAAAGGTAAAACCCTCCAGAGAGCCGATGAATTCGGTCTGATCGTCAAAAAGATAGAGGCGTTCGTGCCCCATCTTCCGCGCCAGCCGAAATCCGAGCTGGTAGGTTTCATTGGTCAGGCTATCGATGGACAGCGCTCCGTTTAGAAAATCGGAGTAGCGCTGATTCGCTCTTTCGGTAAGTCGGGGTTCCCATTCCAACACCACTTTCGTCGGCCGGAATGCCGCCAGCGCATCCGCCAGTTTTTCCAGCTGCTGCTGATTTTCCGCATCGAGTTCATCGTAATGATCTTCCTGCCGAAAGTGATGCGTGCCCACCACCATTACTTGCGAGCGGGGCAGATCGTCGTACCCCAGCAACAATTTCCCGGGATCGGGCATATCACCAGGGTCCGTAGTTTCCGTCCGGACCGTATTGCGGATCATTTTCAGAAAATCCGGCCCCATCCAGTTCATATTCTGACTGGGATCATTGTTGCGGCAGGATTGTTGCCGGATCAGCAACAGACGTTCTTTGGGAAATACGATGGTCATCTGACCGAAATCGCCCATGGCCGCGTAATTATCCTGGGCGGTATCTATCCACCACAAATAGCCGTAATAAGCCGCCTTTGCGGAAGGAGTCGTGCTTTGGTTTACCCAGGTTGCGGGCACCAGCTGTCGTCCCTGATACCGGCCGCCGTTCAGCATCAACTGGCCGATCCGGGCGGCATCTTCAGCCGTTGTCATCGCGCCTCCGTAGGTGATATCGTTACCCGCCTCATCTTTTACCAGATGGGTATCCGACATCCCAAGGGGTTCAAAAAGTAACTCCCGGAATACGGTACCCGCAGCTTGCCCGGCGGCCTTTTCGATCAATGCACCCAATAGCTGCACACTTTCGTTGGAATAGCTGAAGCGCGTTCCCGGAGTTCGATCCAGAGGCAAGTCCAGCACAAAGGCCCGCATATCCTTTTGGGCGAGTACCGAACTGGCCGCCGGCCGCCGATCGATGCCCGCCGACATGGTCAGTAGCTGTTCCACCGTTACGTTACTGTCACAGCCCGCCCGCCATTCGGGCAGGTAATCGCAAACCGGATCCCGGACGCTTTTGATCTTTCCCTGGTTCACCAGGATGCCGATCACCAGACCGGTCCAGGATTTAACCATGGAGGCCGTATTCATCGGTTCCCGGCAGGATTCGTCCGCCCAGCTTTTCACCAGTTTGCCATCCTGGTAGAGCAGCATTTTATTGGCGCCGGTAGCGGCCACGAATTCGGTTAGGCTATCCACCGCGGACGCGTTCAATTGAAATTCCTGCGCGGATAAAGAAGGTAAGGTGAAGAGCAGTAACATCAACCCGGCTACTGCCGGGGCGAGTATCTTTTTTTCCATACTTTCCATTTTGTCGGGTGAAAAGAGGAAAATAGAAAAGTAAATCCGGAAATAAACATTTTATCTAAGTACGGTAGGCAACGGCCTCCAGAAAACAGCCTTGAACGGATAAAGGATCATTCAGGGAAGCTGGCGGGCGGCCTACTACTCCACGCTAGCGGGTAAGGTCCATAAAAAAGATATGGGCATCCACGTATCCCAGGCCCTCCTGGTAAAATCCGCCCGGAACCGTTCCGATGATCGAAAAACCATTGGCCTGCCAGGTGCGGATAGCGGCCTTATTGGTACTGACAACGAGATTGAATTGCATCCCCCGGTATCCCAGCGTACGGGCGGCGGCTACCGAATGGGCGCACAACTGATCACCGATGCCTTGCCCCCTAGCCCGTGTATCCACCATATAGGCTGCATTCGCAATGTGCTTTCCGTAACCGGGCTGGTTGGGTTTGAGAATATAGGCTCCCACAATTTCCGTTTCCGTTTCGGCTACGAAGATGGCATTGGACAGGTTGATCCAGCTTTCTTCGATCTGCTCCCGGGTATAAGTATCGTCGTAGGGGAAATAGACCTTCTGGTCCATGATGGTCTTCCACAGGTGCCAGACAGCCTCCAGATCAGCAGTTGTTGCCGGACGAATTTGCAGACTGGCCATCGCGGTTGCGGTTTACTTCAGTCTTACCTTAAATCCAAAGATGAGGGAGTTGGTATGGATACGATCGTAATACGGACCAAGCCCTTTGTTGAAATAGATCAGGGAATGATTGTAAGTAGGCTGTGCGTAAATACTCCAGTAATCCGTCAGGAATCGCTCGATGCCGAAACCGACGTTCCCACTCAGGTAACTGTTTTCCCGAAGGCTTCCGCCTTCCAGCCATCCCTGCGTGAAGTTATCGAATTGCGATTTGATGGAAGGAGCATTGCGCCCGGAATTATCTTCACCCGGCCGGCTTGGTGTAGGCCGGAATTCTCCCGTGGTAAAACCATCCGGTTCGGCCAGGTAGTAATTGGACTGGGTCGTTACGTGCAGCGACATACCGGCCATGGCGTAGATGCGCCAGCGGTTTTTCCGTAAGAAATTGTACCGGAAATTCAGCGGCACCTGGAAGACGTCGAGGTCAAACTGCTTGGTACCGTCGCCAAAGAAGCCATCTTCCACGCTACCGTCCAGTACCAGGATCGGCAGGGAGTAGTATCGCTTGTTAGAGTACATCAGGCCCGTTTCGAGTTCTACCCGACCTTTTTCCAGACCGATGGTCAGGCCACCGCTGTAGCCCAGTGAGTAGCGATCGTCCTGGTAGTATTTTCCTCGGGCGAGAGTGGAGGGTGTAATGACGCGATTGTAGTCCGGCCCTCCCTGCATACCGATGCGAATGAAGGTAGACTGCTTGGCCATTTTGGCTTCCTTATCCAGTTTTCCTTTGCAGGTCAGGCAGAGCGGATGGGCCATTCCGGTAGGCAGATAAGCCAGCACCCCGAGTACATTCGACGGGTTCATCCCCATCACGTTGTGATCCAGCTTGGGCTCATCGGAATTCGGGAAAATATCCGCCGTTATCTTTTGATTGGGAACGGGCAGCTCGCGGGTCTCGGAAGGCAGTCTGGACAGATCGGCTACTTCTTTGTAAACAGCCCCTTCCAGTTTATCGCCATCGGGGGTCCGGCTCTCAGCGAACTCCGGGCCGATAGTCGGAGACTGCTCCGGATCAAGAGCGGCCAGTTCGGAACGGGCGTTATCCGCCGTGGCCGCTTCGGCCCCGGCAACCGCCGTACCGGCAGCGTTTTCGGTAGCCGCACGATCAGCAACATCCGAGGCGGAAGCATCGGTATCGGCTTTCGCTATGGTACGATCAGCGGCACTTTCACGGCCTTCTTTGGCCTGCGGCCGGGCCTGATGGAAAGGTTGTTTTGTTTGTGGTATATTATTTTCAGTGGGGAAAGGCAGGCGAATGAAGGTGAGCAACAGCAATACCAAAAGAGAAAGCTCCATGGCTTTGTAGCGCACGATGCGTTCCCCGACGTAGGCATTGGCCTCCAGCTTTTTGAGCAGCATGGGCCAGTGGTTCGGATCGTAGGGTTTTTCCAGGCGATGCATCCGGTCGTAGATTGCCTCGTCCATGGTCTGCATTTCCGCTCCGGCGGGAGATCCTTCGTCAATCTCATCCAGGCGGTCGTTCATCCAGTCCCAGGTTTCCGGACGGTAGGGAGCGGCCAGATTGGCCATTTTACTGCGTACAGCCTCATCCAGCGGATCGGGTGTAGCCTCCTGGGCATCAAGGCGGTCGTTCATCCAGTCCCAGGTCTCGGGCCGGTAGGGAGCGGCCAGATTGGTCAGTTTACCGCGTACAATATCGTCTAAAGGATCGGCCCCGGCCTCCTCTGCATCCAAACGTTCGCTCAGCCGGTCCCAGTTCTCGGGCCGGTAAGACGAACCCAAGTTGGTCATCTTCTCCCGGATGACGTCGTCCAACTTGTTTGGCTTATCCTTCATATCCGTAATTTCTAGGACCTAACATCTCTCTTAACTTCATTCTGGCTTTTACCAGGTTCGATCTCGATGTACTCTCCGTGATATCCAATGTCTGAGCGATCTCCCGGTGGGAATATCCCTCGATGACATAAAGGTTAAATACTGCCCGGTAGGCAGGTGACAATTCCTGAATGGCCGCCAGGATCTCCTGCTCCGAACACTGGCTGATGGCATCAGCTTCGTCGTAGCTCAGATCGTAGGCCTCTTCAATGTCTTCGGTCCGTCTGCGTATCGTCTTGCGATAATAATCAATAGCTGTATTGACCATGATCCGCCTGATCCAGGCGGACAATGAGGTCCCCGGTTGATACTTACCAACGTTTTTAAAAACCTTGATAAACCCTTCGTGCAGAATATCGAGGGCATCTTCCTGATGATTGGAGTAGCGCAGGCATACGCCCATCATCTGGCTGTAGAACTCTTCGTACAGCATTTTTTGTGCCCACCGTTCCCTGCGGATACAGGCCTTTATCAGGTCCTTTTCTTCGAAATTATACTGCAAAGCAATATCCATGGTTCTGAGTTGGCTACTAAGTTAAATGGTTTACCGGAATAAACCACCAGGGACGACAGCTTTTCGACTGACTTTGACACCAATACGACAACGTCCCGTGCCCCGGATTTGCTGCCTTCCGGCCTAAATTTAGAGGGTAAAAAACAATTTTATAATGTTTTAAAATTACAAAAACCAAATTTTTTGTTAATAGTTGTAAAATCCTTACCTTTGCCGGATAGGAATTTTACGGTTTTCTTCGTCATTTCCGGATTGACCGGGACGATGTTTAAAATTAGATTTACATTCGCGGGACGGCATTATTCCGTAATTTCACACCCCTTTTAGCACAAAACTGACAGCAAGGAAGCACGAGTATGAGTGATAACTTAACCTCCATTCCACCAAACGGCGACGGACAGGATCAGATCATCACCCTCAAGGGGATGTATAAGGACTACTTTCTGGATTATGCCTCCTACGTAATTCTCGAACGGGCGGTGCCCGGTATCGACGACGGTCTGAAGCCGGTACAACGGCGCATACTGCACGCGATGAAGGAGATGGACGACGGGCGCTACCACAAAGTAGCCAATATCATCGGACAGACGATGCAGTACCACCCGCACGGGGATGCCGCCATCGGCGATGCCCTGGTCAATCTGGGTCAGAAGGACCTGATGATCGACCCCCAGGGGAACTGGGGTGATAACCGCACCGGCGACAGCGCGGCGGCCTCCCGGTACATCGAAGCCCGTCTGACCAAGTTTGCGCTGGAAGTGGCCTTCAATAGCCTGACCACCGAATGGCAGCTTTCCTACGACGGCCGGAAACGGGAACCCGTGGCGCTGCCCATGAAATTCCCCATGCTGCTGGCCCAGGGCGCAGACGGTATTGCCGTCGGTCTTTCTACCAAGATACTTCCCCACAACTTTATTGAACTGATCAAAGCCTCCATCAAGATCCTGGAAGACAAAAAGGTGAAGATCTACCCGGATTTCGATACGGGTGGCTTTGTCGATGTCAGCGATTATAATGGCGGCAAACGGGGCGGCCGCGTGAAAGTGCGGGCCCGGATCGACAAGGTAGACAAGAGTACGCTGGCTATCCGCGAACTGCCTTACGCGGAAACGACTACTTCCCTGATCGACAGTATCATCAAGGCCAACGACAAGAAAAAGATCAAGATCAAAAAGGTGATCGACAATACGGCCGCCGATGTTGAAATACTCGTGGAGCTGGCTCCCGACGTTTCACCGGACGTTGCGATCGATGCGCTTTACGCCTTCACCAAATGCGAGGTATCCATTTCGCCGAATGCCTGCGTGATCATTGATGACAAACCGCACTTCTTGACGGTAGAAGAGATCCTGCGGCATTCCACCTTCAACACCAAAAATCTGCTGCGGCAGGAACTCGAGATCCAGAAAGCAGCGCTGGAGGAAAAACTCCATTTTGCGAGTCTGGAAAAAATATTCATCGAGAATCGCATCTACCGGGAGATCGAAGAGTGTGAAACCTGGGAAGCGGTTATCGAGACCATCGACAGGGAACTGAAAAAATACGTGGTCGGCCCCAGCGAAAAGCCGAAACCCAGTGACAAACGACTCCACCTGCTGCGCGACGTTACCGAAGACGATATCGTACGCCTGACGGAGATCAAGATCAAGCGCATCTCCAAGTTCAATTCCTTCAAGGCCGATGAACTGATCGCCAAACTGGAAGAAGAACTTAAGGAGGTGGAACACCACCTCGCTCACCTGACCGATTACGCTATTGCGTATTTCGAACGCCTGCTCGATAAATTCGGTAAGGGTAAAGAGCGGAAGACGGAGATCACTACTTTCGATACGATCCAGCGCGTAGCGGTTGTGGTTAACAATGCCAAACTGTACGTTGATCGCAAGGAAGGGTTTATCGGTACCAGCCTGAAAAAAGATGAGTTTGTAACCGAATGCTCGGATATCGATGACATCATCGTTTTCCTGAAAGACGGTAAGTTCATGGTCACCCGGATCGCCGACAAAACCTTTATCGGCAAGGATATCATGCACGTGGACGTCTGGAAAAAAGGTGACGAACGGACGACTTATAATATGGTCTATCTTGACGGAAAAAGTGGCCGGTCCATGGCCAAAAGGTTCAATGTAAAGGCCATCACCCGCGACCGTCCTTACGATCTCACTAAAGGTACGAAGGGATCCAAAGTGCTCTACTTCAGTGCCAACCCGAATGGTGAAGCAGAGATCATTACCGTAAAACTACGGCAGGGGTCCAAGGCCAAGAAGAAGATCTTTGATTTCGACTTTGGCGAGTTGGGCATCAAAGGTCGTAGTGCTAACGGAAATATACTGACCCGCCATCCGGTACTGAACATCACCCTGAAAGAGGTGGGTAAATCCACCCTGGGCGCTATCAAGATCTGGATGGATGAAGTGAGCGGCCGGCTGAATACGGACGAAAGAGGCATTTACCTCGGCGGTTTTGATACCGGAGACCATATCCTCGCCATTTACAAAAGCGGGGAATACGAACTGATGGAGCTGGACCTGAACAAGAAGTTTGATGCCAAAGAGGTCATGCACATCACAAAATTTGATCCGGAAGCTATCGTCAATGTCGTTTACTACGAAGGTGGTAAAAGCTGGACCATGGTTAAGCGGTTCCAGATCGAGACCAGTACCCTGGATCAGCGATTTGCCTTCCTCACGGATCACCGCAGCACCAAACTGCTCTATGTCTCCACCGAAGAAGTGGACGAACTGATCTATGCCTACCGCACCAAGGAAGGCAAAGTGGAAGAAAGCCTGAATGTTGCCGAATTCATGGATACCAAAGGCTGGAAAGCGCTGGGTAACAAACTGAGCGACTATAAGGTCACCACCGTGAAAGAGATTAAAAAGGAAAAGCCCCAGGCCGAGAAAAGCGGTACGGGGAAAGATAAGCTGCAGGCCGGAGATAGTGTTGATTTCGACATCGAAGACAACGGACAGAAAAAACTGTTTGACTAAGACCGGTAAGGCAAAAAAACAGGCCGGAAAGTGCTCACTTTCCGGCCTTTTAAAATTTAAAACTGAGGTTTAGTAAAGCTAACTGAGGTCTAGCAAAAGCCTGATAACACAAGTTACTTCAGCTTTTGAGTGCAGTGCCAACGTTAGCGGGTTGGCATTGCCCGGATCTAGTTTCACTTCCGAAATACTTCTCTGGAAAAAAGGATCTTCAAAAGCAAGTAGGTCATAGAGAATGCGAGCTAAAATCTCCAAACGTAGTGGCTCCACGTTGATCTTTTGAAATTTCACCTCCATTCTCTATATACGCTACCTGGTGGCTTGTGCCTTTACCGCCGGCATCCGTACGGATGCCTGGGGAGTGACGGAAGGCAGTTCGCACCAATGTGGAAAGCTCTACGTTTTTTGGGGTACGATCAATATGGATCTCAGGTTGAGCTTTTCCAATTTGCAATTGAAACAATACCGGTGTTCAGGTATTTAAATAGGGTTTTAGGTCAAAGGGAGCGCCCTTTTATTCCTTTTTTAACTCTAGGGAAAAGATTTGTAGACGTGAAGTCTTACCGGAGTTTGCAGTAATTTCGAAGTGGATTTAGGCTGTAGCTATATACGTTGTTTATTGTACCCCGTAAAGATCGATCCATTTCACAGAATTATCCTTGTCAATTCGGTGCAAAAAATTGTGAAATGGTTGCATCGCGCCTGCAACCTACCGGGCGCCCTACCCAAACCCCTACATCAACCCGTTAAAAACCAGCTATTTAACGATATCGCTGGGGGGATACCCAAATACCTCCTGAAAAGACTTGGAAAAGTGGGAAAGATCCTTGTATCCGGTAGCATATGCAACCTGGGTGACATTTAGATCGGTCGTTTTTAGTAGGATCCTGGCCTTTTCCAGGCGGTAGGTTCGCAGAAAATCGGACGGAGATATATTGGTAATGGCCTTCATTTTGCGATAAAGCTGGGAGCGGCTCATGCTGATCTCCTCACAAATATCCATCATGGAGAAATTCTCGTCGGCATAATTCAGCTCCACGATCTCCCGGATACGCTCTACGAAAATTTCCTCTTTGGTCATAACCTTTTCCTGGGATTCGCGCTCCCCCGGTGCCTCCACCAGACCGTTTTTAAACTTCTGGGCAAAATGATCCAGGAGTTTTCGCTGCTTGTCCATCATCGCCTCCAGTCGTACCAGCAGTTCCCTTTTGTGGAAAGGTTTGTAGAGATAGGCATCGGCGCCGTATTCCAGTCCTTTGATCTTGGATTCCCGGTCTGCTTTTGCCGTCAGCAGGATGACCGGTATGTGACTGGTGCGCTCGTCGTTTTTCAGGAAGCGGCAGAGATCATAGCCGTTTTTGTCCGGCATCATCACATCGCTGATGATCAGGTCCGGGATGTGCTGCAGCGCTTTCTCGATCCCCATCTGCCCGTTGTTGGCCAGGTCGATCTCGTAGCGGTCAGCCAGACAGCTTACCAGATAGGTCATGGAGTCGTGATTGTCCTCCACGATCAATACCCGCGGCAGGGCTTTCCGGTCCGGTTCGGCGGGATGCCGGATCTCACTGATCTCTTCGATCACCGGAAAACTGGGAGCAATGATCCGGGCCTTTTCCTCGATCTCGGCCGCAGATTCCTGCGCCGGTACGATCAGTTCGGTATTTTCGGAGATCCGGATCGGCAAATGGATCCGGAAAGTGGTCCCCTGGCCCGGGGCACTATTCACATCGATCTTGCCTTCCATCAGATGGACCAGCTCGCGGGTATGCGCCAGCCCGATGCCCGTCCCTTCTCCGCTCCGGGTGCTGGAAGAATCCACCTGATAGAAGCGTTCAAAGATCTGGGAAAGATCCGCTTTATCGATCCCGATCCCCGTATCCGCTACCTCGATGTTCAGATCGGCATTGCTGCGATCAACCCGTACGGTAACGTGACCACCGGAGGAAGTAAACTTTACCGCATTGGAGATGAGATTGGTGAGAATATGCCCAACCTGTTCGGGGTCATAATCCATGATCACCTTTTTCACCTCCGTTTCGAAGTGCAGGGTCACGCCTTTGCTGCGGGCGTAGGCTCTGAAGGAATCCGTATAGTAGTGCAGGTAGGAGACTATATCTCCCCGCTGGAGGTGCAATTGGAAAGAACGATCTTCCAGTTTGGCCAGGTCCAGCAGTTGATTGATGAGCCGCAGCAATTGTTCGCCGTTCCGCTGAATAAGCGGCAGGCCTTCCCGCAAATGCCGGTCGGGATCGCTTTCGATCTGCTCGGACATGCCCAGGATGACGTTCAGCGGCGTACGGAACTCGTGGGTCAGATTGGTATATAACTGACTGCGAAAGATCTCCCGCTTTTTCATGCGGCTCGATTCGGCCTGCTCCCGCAGCAGTTCGTTCCGCAGTAGCCAGCGTCTTTTCCAGAAATAAAACACGGAGTACAAGGCACCCAGGACCAATAGTATGTAAATGGCGAATGCCCACCCACTGGCATACCATACCGGGCGGATGTGAAAAGGATATTCAAAAGCTTCACTCCATTCCTGTGCATCACCTCGGGCCCGGACCTTGAACACATAGTGCCCACTGGACAAATTTCGGTAGTTCACTCTCGGCTCCATCCCGGTATTGCTCCAGGTTTCTTCCAGGCCTTCCATGTAATACTGGTATTCGATCCGGTGCGGACGCCCCCAGTCGATAGCCGAGAAGTGAAAAGTCAGGTGATTAAGATCGTGCGGCAGGTCCATGTACGCGGGGTAGTTGTAATAGGCTACCACCGAATCGAAAGAAGTGGCCAGTGCCTTTTCGAACTTGAGCTTACTGCTGCCCCGGTCGTCGTTCAGTCGCCGAAAATCTACAAACTGCTGATTGACCTCGATGTGGGTGATCATCAGATTTTGCGGCGGCCGGGTCGCCAGTTTGAACTGGGTCAGATCCAGCATGGTTGCCCCTTCCGATCCCCACCAGAGGCGGTTCTGCAGATCCAGACACACACTGTTGGCGTGAAAATCCAGCCGCTTGAGACCGTCCCCTTTATCGAAGATGAAAAAGTCAAAGGTCGGCGGACCACCTTTATTAATGCCGGTCTGGTTTCTACCGTTCGGTTTCAACAGGGTAATACCTTTTTCCGTACTGACCCAGATATTCTTCTCCCGGTCTTCCAGAATAGACCAGATGTAATTGTTACTCAACCCATCCTGGGTAGTATAATCCGCGAACTGCTTCCCCTCCGCCTGCGGGCGATAGAGATTAAGACCGCCGGCCGTACCGATCCAGACCTGTCCGTCGCTATCTTCCAGGAGGGATACGATGTGTTCACTGAGCAATCCGTCCGCTTTGGTGAAGCGTCGCAATTGCCCGCCCTGCGCCGGATCATAAACATTCAGCCCTTCCTCCGTTGCCATCCAGATCTTTCCGGACCGGTCCTCGATCATTTTGTCGACCTTATTGGCCGCCAGTCCGTCCTCGACGGTCAGCCGTAAATTGTTCTGGCCGGGAGTGTCCGGAGCAAAGCGACACATGCCCGAGCCGGTGCCCATCCAGATCATTCCCTTGCTATCCTGCAGCAGGGAAATGATATTCGTGTCCGGCAGCCCCTGTTGGAGGTTATAATTGCTAAAACTGCTACCGTTGAAGCGGGAAAGCCCGCGCTTCGTCCCAAACCACATGTCGCCCGCTCGATCTTCCAGCGCACAGTGCACATCATTACTGATCAGCCCTTCCCGGGTAGTATAATGGACGAACTTATTGTCAAGGTAGCGGCTAAGCCCTTTATCGGTACCCAGCCACAGGGAGCCTTTGCGATCTTCGTGAATGAATACCACGCCGTTGTCGGTCAATCCTTCTTCGGTGGTAAAATGCGCAAATCCGGCTCCCTTGAGTCGGTTGATACCGCCCCCACCGGTACCGAACCAGAGATTGCCTTCCCGGTCCTCCCACAAACAGCGGACCCGGTCATTACTCAGTCCTTCTTCGGTGGTATAGTGGGTCATGGTCCCTTCGTCGTACCTGGATACATACTGGCTCAGGCCTTTGCTGGTACCAAACCAGAGGTTGCCGCGCTGGTCTTCCAGAATAGCGACAACTTCTTCGTCAAATAACCCGCTGCTGTTGTAGTAATGGGTAAAACTAGTACCGTCGTAACGGCTTACCCCGGCGTCCATACCGAACCACAGATCACCGTGGCTGTCTTTGTACATGGACAGGATCTTGTTGCTTTTCAACCCGGCAGTGGTCGTATAATTGGTAAACCCGTTACCGTCATAGCGCGTCAGTCCTTCGAAGGTACCGAACCAGATATAGCCGCGGTCATCTTCCAGCATACAGAGGATGTGATTGTCGATCAGGCCATGTTCGGTCGTGTATCGGGTAAAGGTAGCCGGGTCACTGTTCCGGTCGTAGCGAATTACGCCCTCAGTGGTCCCGAACCACAGATTGCCCTGCCCGTCTTCCAGAATATCACGTACGGTAACGTCGCCAAACCCCTGCTCTGCGGTATAGTGGTAAAAGTAATTGCCATCGTAACGCGTCACGCCCTTGTGGGTACCGAACCAGAGATCACCGCTACTATCTTCCAGGATCGAAATGACCGAATCATCGGTCAGACCGGATTTGCTGGTGAAATGAATAAAGGTATTGCCATCGTACCGACTGACGCCGTAGGAAGTGCCGAACCACAGATTGCCGAAGCGATCCGACATGATGGTCCGGATATAGGAAGAGATCAACCCCTGATCCACATCCAGATACTGAATGTCATAAATGGCCGCGTCTTTCATCCGCGGGGGAAGGGCCGTGACGGGTTCGGTAAGCCGGACCGGCTCTATGTGCACACCCGCAGTTTTGGATTTAGCCTCCGGCATTCCATTTTTTCCGGGGGTAAGGGTAACGAGGGCTTCGGTCTTCTGTGATTCGGTTTTACTGCGTACCGGATACCGGTTAACGCGGGCCCGCACATTGCGGGGATTATTTTGCAGGGGAATTTCGCGGGGTTGCTGGGCCCGCTCCGCCTGGAAGGTTTTCGTACTTACGGCAATAGCTCGCGCCTTCGGAGCCTCTTCCGGCGTTTCCACTGCATCGGTAGCGCTGGAAACGAAAGTCGCCGAATCTTCGTCAGCGTGCTTTTTTTCCGAACAGGATGAACAAACCATACAGAGGAACAGAAAGATCGAAAAGCTGAGGCGCATACTCCCATTTAGTTTTTTACAGGAAATATGGATGGGGGCAACCATTCAAAAATGAAGGAGTGCAACCTATACCATTGAGAATCTGGCTAATAAAGATACGAAATGCTCGGGAAAGATGGAAGGGCCCTATTTTTAAATTTTCACTTTCTCCCAATGCGCAGCAGGATCTCAAACCGGATACCCCGGTGGTCCGCTCCAGCCCATGCTTTTTCCAGTTCGGCGCGGATCAGCGCTACCGGATCTGTTTTCCGCTGCCGCAGGTAATGCTGCACCGACGACCAGGTAGAGAGATATCCCAAAAGTTCATCCCAGGTCCAGCGGTATTCCATGAAAAGTACGGGTGCAGGAATAGGCTCGAGCGGAAAGGGAATGCGCGCATAACCGTCATCAATATGCCGGCGTTCCTCATCCCAGTACGGGCCGATGATCTCCTGGTAAAAATGATCGATCACCTCATTGATCGCCGGAGTGGACCGGAACAGGCGGTAACCAAATTCAGCCAGTACTCCGCCGGTTTTCAACACCTCTTGCACTTTGGGATAAAACCGATCGTGATCGAACCAGTGGATGGCCTGCCCTACCGTGATCAGATCAAAGTGATCTGCCGGAAAATCAGCTGTCTCAGCCGCCTGACAACTGTAGTGGATATTCGGCTTCCGAACCGCCCGCTCCAGCTGTTGGGCGCTGATATCCGTAGCCTCCACGTCGCCGAAGCGGGTGGCCAGTGCAGCTGCTACCTGCCCGTTGCCCGTACCGCAGTCCCAGGCCCGGTCGAAATGGGTGAGCTGTCCGAAAATAAACTGATAGAGTTCGGGAGGGTAAACCGGCCGGAATTTGGCGTAAGCGCCGGATTGACGGGAAAAGTTATCCTTCATGGGGCGGGAATTTTGGGGCGGGTGGTCCGGCGGCAGCACAGACCACCCGCTCTTGAATTGGGCAGTGCCGATCGGGCGCTTACAGTTCGACCGTTTTACCCGTTTTGAAAGATTCATCCGCAGCCAGTACGATGCGCAGGCTGTTTACGGCATCTTCCATATGACTGGTCAGGTCGACGTCTTCCCGGATGGCCCGCAGCAGGTATTCCTGTTCGAGCAGACACAGTCCGTCGTGATCCGGCTCGTCCGAAGTGTCGATCAGTTCATCTTTTTTGGCGAATTCTCCGTCACTTCCCAGTTCGCTGTGGTGCAGCAGAAGTGTTCCGGTCTTGGTGTGGCTGTCAATATCATCGGAAGCTTTGTCTCTTTCCACGATGCTTACGCAGCCTTTCGGGCCCACCACGTCCTTGATGAAAAAGGCCGTTTCGCTCATCATCGGTCCCCAGCCGGCTTCGTACCAGCCCACCGAACCGTCCGCAAAAGTCACCTGCAGGCAACCGTAATTGTACATATCCGACGCCACCTCATCGGTCAGGCGCGCTCCGATGGCGCTTACGCGGATCGGCCGGGATTCGGTCATTTGGCACATCACATCCACGTAGTGTACACCGCAGTCTACGATGGGAGACATCGTTTTCATCAACTGCTTGTGGGTTCCCCAGGTTTTCCCGCTACTCTGCTGGTTGAGGTTCATCCGCATGACCAGGGGTTTACCCAGTGTTTGGGCCTTACCGATGAAGGCTTTCCAGGCGGGATGTACCCGCAGGATATAGCCGATCACCAGCTTGCGGTTGGCCGCTTTGGCGGCACTGACAATTTCTTCGCATTCTTCCACCGTGTTCGCTAACGGTTTTTCTACAAAAACATGCGCGCCGGCTTTCAGAGCAGCCTTGGCATACTCGGCGTGGGTCTCTGGATAAGTGTTGATGGAGACGACATCCGGCTGGGTAGCCGCCAGTGCTTCGTGGTAATCGCCGAAGGTGGGATACCCACCCAGCTCCTGGGAAAGGCGCTCCCGGCTGGCTTCCCCACGGCTTACCAGACCTACAATTTCAAAATCGGCTAACTGGTGGTAAGCCCGGGCGTGGGAGGTCCCCATATTACCGCAACCGGCTACTAATACGCGAAGAGGAGAATTAGACATATCGTTAATTTCAGGAATGAGCAATGAGGAACGTTGGATAAGAAGGTAGTGGGTAGGGTGTTGCAGATTATCGCTTTGCGCCTCGTGCCTTGCTTCTTATTCTTCATTCCAAAGAATTTGCGCGCCAATATCGGAAAAAAAATAGGCCGAATAAAATCCGGCCCGGGTGAGTGCTGCAAAAGAGCGAGTTTTCTTATGGTATGAACGGCAGGCCCGAAAGGGTGATTTCATTTTTTTTGATTTTAACACTTGCATCTTTCCGGGAAACCCCCTACTTTTGTTTTAACCATTTAGTTAAACCATTTGACCAATGCCAAAAGACCAATCTACGGAAGACCGGATCAAGGACGCTGCCAAGTCGATATTCGTGCAAAAAGGATACGCCGGAGCCCGGATGCAGGAGATTGCCGAAGAAGCCGGGGGCATCAATAAGGCTTTGCTGCACTACTACTTCCGTTCCAAGGATCAGCTATTCGAAAAGATCTTTGAAGAGGTGTTTCAGGAGATCATGCCCAAATTGAACGCCGTGCTCAACCTGGAGGGAAGTGTGCTGGAAAAAATCGACGCCTTCGTAGATGAATACATTTCCAACATCAGGCGACACCCACATATACCGCTCTTTGTCATCCACGAACTGAGTCAGAATCCGGATCGCTTTGTGCAAAAGGTCACCGCCAATCCGGGGTTGCCCAATGTTGCCAGACTGATGATGGAGATCATGGAAGCCATGGAAAGAAAGGAGATCAGGACCTTTGTGCCCATGCACCTCTTCATGAATATTCTCTCCATGTGCGTTTTCCCGTTCGTTGCCAGACCGATCATCCAATCCGTTACCCAGATGGACGACCTTAACTGGGACCAGATGATGGACGACCGGGCCGAAATGATCAAACGATTTATCCATGCCGCTTTGGAGGTCGAATAAATTGTAAAATTTTTTACCCCTGAGTTAACCAGTTAGTTAAACCATTCGATAAAATGAAAAATATCACACGGATCATCTTCATCGGATTAGCCCTGATTCCGGTACTGCTCAGCGCACAATCCCTTACGCTTGAGGAATGTCAGTCGCTGGCCCGGACCAATTATCCCCTACTCGAACAAGGAGAGATCGACGAGGCCATTACCCGCCTGCAACTGGAAAAGCTGGACCTCGGCCGACGTCCCCAGATCAGCTGGAACGCCCAGGCTACCTATCAGTCGGAAAGTGTAGAGGTACCTTTCAGCCTGCCCAACGGCGAAAGGATCAGCCAACCTAAGCTGAACGGGCAAACCACCCTGGAGGCCAGCTACACCCTCTACGATGGTGGACGGATTGAAGCCGCAAAGCAGATCGAGCTGGCCCAACTGGGAGTCAAAAAGCAATCCCTGGAAGTTGAAGTGGCGCAACTAAAACAGCGGGTGAACCAACTGTTCTTCGGTATCCTGCTCGGCCGGTCCCAGGACAGCATTTTACTCCAGACGCGGGCCGACCTCGAAGTCCGGCTCAACCAATTACAGGCCGGGCAGCGTGAAGGCGTTGTACTACCCAGCGAGGTCACCAAGCTGCAGGTAGAGCTGCTCCGTCTGGACAGCAAACGGAAGGAACTGGCGGCCGGCATCGACCGGCAAATGGCCAGCCTGAGCTATTTCATCGGCCGTCTGCTGGATGGCCGCACCAGCCTAATCGTGCCCGATCTGCCGGGAACCATCATTCCCGCCGCGGCCGAACGGCCGGAATTGACCTTATTCCAGCAACAAAAATTACAGGTATTCAGTCAGCAGGCCATACTGGATGCGCAGCGGCGACCGCAATTGAGCGCATTCGTCCGGGCCGGAGCCGGCTACGCCAACCCCCTGAACTTTTTTGATACCGATCTTAGTCCGTTCGCTCTGGCCGGTGTTCAGTTTCGCTGGAATATCGTCGACTGGGGGAAAAAGGAAAAAGATCATCAATTGCTCGAATTACAAGCTAAAAGGATCGATACCCAAAAAGCTACCTACCTGCATAACCTTGATGTGTTGGATGGCCAGTATATCGCCGATGAAAACAAGCTACAACAACTTATTGAACAGGGCGAGGCCATCCAACTTTTGCAGGAAGAACTACTGGAGCAAACTGCTTCCCAACTGGAGCACGGCGTGGCCACCACCAATGACTACCTGATCCAGTCCAATGCGATTACCCAGACTAAAATGAACCAGGAACTGTATCAGCTGCAACTGCTGCAACTCAAGATCGATTACCTCACCCAAAAAGGGCTGCTGTAAACCACCACTGATCAGACCTTTAACCAGAATACAATAATCAACCAATGAAAAATATACCCATCCTATTGATCCTGCTCAGCTTCGTAGCCTGCCAGCCGGAAGCAGAAAGAGCCGATGCCTACGGAAATTTCGAGGCCGATCCCACCATCATCGGAGCGGAAGCCAACGGCCGGCTGCTCTACCTGAACGTGGAAGAAGGCGAGCCACTGGCGGCCGGTAGGCTGGTCGGATTGATCGATACCACCCAACTGCATCTCCAAAAGTTACAGATCAAGGCAACCATTGCGGCCCTGGCCGCCAAAACCCGCAGTCCGCTCCCGGAGATCGAGGTGCTCCGTGAGCAAACCCGGAGTCTGGAAAGGGAAAAAGCGCGGGTGGAAGCCCTGCTGGCCGATAAGGCCGCTACGCCCAAGCAACTGGATGATATCCAGGCCCAGATCGATGTGGTGGCCAAGCAGATCGAATCCGCCCGCCAACGGGTAAACGATGCCAACCGAGGCATTCTGAGCGAAGCCGATCCGCTGTACGCCCAACTGGCGGTACTCGACGAACAGATGCGCAAGTGCTATATCTACAATCCGATCGGCGGGACGGTGCTGACCAAGATGGCCAAAGGCAATGAAATGGCCCATTTCGGCACGGCGCTGTACCGGATCGCCTCGCTCGATACGGTCACGCTGCGGGCCTATTTCAGTGGTAACCAGCTCAGCAATATCCAGCTTGGGCAGGAAGTAGAGGTCCTGATCGACCAGCCGGGAGAGGCTCCGATGCGGAGCTACCGGGGAACGATCGAATGGATCGCCAGCGAAGCAGAATTCACGCCCAAAACCATCCAGACCCGGGAAGAACGCGTCAACCTGGTCTACGCGGCCAAAGTCGATGTTCCCAATACTGACGGCATGTTGAAGATCGGTATGCCCGGAGAAGTCTGGCTGGCGTCCAAACCAATCGTCAGCAGCCATGAATAGCATACAAGTCAACGGGATCAGTAAGGCCTACGGAAAGGTGCAGGCTGTGCAGGATATTCATCTGGACATCCAAAGCGGTGAACTGTTCGGCCTGATCGGTCCGGACGGAGCCGGAAAAACCACTCTCTTCCGCATCCTGGCCACTTTGCTGCTTGCGGATGCCGGTGACGCAACGGTGGCCGGTTGGGACGTCGTACGTGACTTCCGGCAGATCCGCCGGCACCTGGGCTATATGCCCGGCCGGTTTTCGCTGTACCAGGATCTGACCGTGGAGGAAAACCTCAGGTTTTTCGCCACCATCTTTGGGACCTCCATCGAAGAGAATTACGACCTCATCAAGGATATCTACCAGCAGATCGAGCCGTTTCGCAAACGGCGGGCCGGACAGCTTTCCGGCGGTATGAAGCAAAAACTGGCCTTATCCTGCGCGCTGATCCACGCTCCCCGGGTGCTGTTTCTCGACGAACCGACCACCGGCGTGGATGCCGTCAGCCGGCAGGAATTCTGGGAGATGCTCCAACGGCTCAAGGCCAAGAACATCACCATTCTGGTCTCTACCCCCTATATGGATGAAGCCCAGCTTTGTGATCGGATCGGCCTCATCCGCCAGGGTCGGATCCTGTCCGTTGCGCCGCCCGATGAACTGACGGCCGCCTATCCGCACCCGTTGTTTGAGGTGGGGGCCCAAAATCGCTATCAACTGCTGCAGGATCTGCGGGAATATTCCCCTACCCGATCGGTTTTCCCTTTCGGAGAATTCCTGCACCTCAGTACCCGGCATCCGGTCGACCCGATGGATATCCGGGAATTTCTGGCCGCACGGCAACACCGCGAAGTGGTGGTCCGCCCAACGGAGGCCACCGTTGAAGACTGTTTTATGAACCTGTAGGCCTACGGCCCCAAATAGACCGGATAAGCCCTAAAAAGCAGGGATGCACCCAGCGGCATTCCCAATCCAATACCATCAACCATGGAATACGTCATACAGGCCGATCAACTGACCAAAAAATTCGGCAGTTTCACCGCCGTCAATGCGATCAGTTTTTCGGTAAAAAAAGGAGAGATCTTCGGTTTTCTGGGTGCCAACGGTGCCGGGAAAACCACCGCCATGCGGATGCTTACCGGCCTTTCCCAACCCACAGCGGGGCAAGCTTCCGTAGCCGGTTACGATGTGCGCACCCAGCCTGAGCAGATCAAAAGGCACATCGGCTACATGAGTCAGAAATTCTCGCTGTACGAGGATCTTACCGTCGGGGAAAACATCTGGTTTTTCGGCAATATCTACGGTTTGTCCCGCTCCGTGATCAAATCCAAAACGGAGCAACTCCTGCAGGAACTGCAGATCGGATCCGTAAAAAAACAGTTGGTAGCCAGCCTTCCGCTGGGCTGGAAACAACGCCTGGCCTTTGCACTGGCCTCCTTCCACAATCCGGAGATCGTTTTCCTCGATGAACCTACCGGAGGGGTCGACCCGATCACCCGCCGGGAATTCTGGGAAATGATCTACGCCGCCGCCGACCGGGGAACGACCATCTTCGTGACCACCCACTATATGGACGAAGCTGAATACTGTGACCGGGTTTCCATTATGGTGGATGGTAACATCGCCGCGCTGGATACGCCCTCCGGTTTGAAAGATTCATTTGAGGCGAGATCGATGGATGAAGTTTTTGTCAAACTGGCCAGAGGATAAAGTCCCGCCCAAAACCAAGAGCTATGAAATCGTTTTTTGCATTCGTACGAAAAGAGTTCTACCACATCCTGCGGGATCGCCGTACCCTGCTCATCCTGTTCGGGATGCCGGTGGTGCAGATCATTCTGTTCGGCTACGCGGTAACGAATGAATTCAAGGGTGCCGACATCGGCGTATGGGACCAGTCAAAAGATGCGCTGAGCACCGAACTGATCACCCGGCTCGAAGCCAGCGGGCATTTTTCCCTGGCGTATACCTACCAGAGTCGCGATCAGGTGGAGCGGGCTTTTCAGGACGCCGAGATCAAAATGGCTGTGATCATTCCGGCGGACTTCGGAGCTACTTACTACAGCGGCCGCACGGCCGACATCCAGCTGATCACGGACGGCACCAACCCCAATACGGCGAATACGCTGGTCAACTACGCCAGTGCCATCGTTCAGGGTTTTCAAAGAGAACAGACTGATAACCGGCCCCTACCCTTTCAGATCAGCGTCGATTCCCGCATGGTCTACAATCCCGAATTGCTGAGTGTGTTCATGTTCGTACCGGGCGTTATGACCCTGATCCTGATGCTGGTCTCTGCCATGATGACCTCCCTGACCATCGCCCGGGAGAAAGAACTTGGCACCATGGAACTTCTCCTGGTATCGCCGCTTTCGCCCATGACCATTATCCTGGGCAAGGTAACGCCGTATATCCTGCTGTCTTTGATCAATACCGTGATCATTCTCGCGGTGAGTTATTTCGTTTTTAAGGTTCCGATCGTAGGCAGTTTGTGGCTGTTGCTGGGGCTCTCGCTGGTCTTTATCCTGATGGCGCTGGCCCTGGGTATCCTGATCTCTACCCGCACCACTACGCAACAGTCCGCCATGATGATCTCCCTGATCATGCTCATGATGCCGACCATGCTGCTGTCGGGTTTCATTTTCCCGATTGAGAGCATGCCGGTCATTCTGCAGTATTTGAGTAACATTATCCCGGCCAAATATTTCATCATCATGCTGAAGGACGTCATGCTGAAAGGCAGCGCGCTGACCTTTATCTGGAATGAAATGGTCGTTTTGCTCGGTATGACGGTGTTCTTTTTGCTGCTGAGCTGGAAGAATTTTAGTATTCGACTGGGGGGGTGAGTTTGTGAGGGGGAGATTGGGTGAAGGGGAGACTTGGTGACTTGGTGAGGGGGGGATTGGATTTTAGCTAATTCAATTTTTAGGTCGAAAGCAAAAGCTTGAATTTTCAAAGTTTAAAATTATCAGCAAATGCGTACTATACTCGTTCTGATCCGGAAAGAATTGTTGCAGGTGTTCCGCAATAAGGCCATGCTGCCGCTGCTGACCGTTGTGCCGGTGGTACAGTTGATCGTGCTGTCCTTTGCGGCGAGTAATGAGGTGAAAGACCTCAAAGTAGCCATTTACGATCAGGACCATTCCACGTATTCCCGGCGGCTGACCCAAAAATTCGCGGCTTCTACCTATTTCCTGCTCAGCGGGGCACCGCAAAACCTGCAGGACGCAGAATTGCTGCTGCAGAAGGATGAAGCCGACATCGTGCTGCTGATCCCCGCCGGCATGGAGCGCGACCTTTACCGGCTGCAGCGGGCCGATATGCAATTGCTGGTGAACGCCGTGAACGGCTCCAAAGGCGGTATTGCCAACGGCTACGCCAACCGGGTGATCCAGGATTTCAACCGGGAAGTACGGGCGGAGATCGCCCCACAGATTCTGGCCATGACCGCCGGCCAGGGACGCATTGAAGTCAATTTTCAGCACTGGTACAACCCCCTGCTCGATTACCGGACTTTCATGGTACCCGGCATCCTCGGCACGCTGGTCACCATCCTGATCCTGGTCCTGACCGCGATGAACGTCGTCCGGGAACGGGAGATCGGCACCATCGAGCAACTGAACGTGACCCCCATTCGGAAATACCAGCTAATCCTCGGGAAACTCCTGCCCTTTCTGCTGATCGGACTGTTCGACCTGGCCATCGGCCTGATAGCGGGCAAACTGATCTTCAACATCCCGATTATCGGCAGTATCTGGCTCATTTTCGGATTTTGTGTCCTCAATCTGCTCGCCGTACTGGCCATCGGAATGCTGATCTCCACCATGGCCGACACCCAGCAGCAGGCCATGTTCATCGCCTGGTTCTTTATGATGATCTTCATTCTGATGGGTGGCCTCTTCACCCCGATCGACAGTATGCCACAGTGGGCGCAGTATCTGACCTACCCCAATCCCATCGCTCATTTTGTGGAGGTCATGCGGCAGGTCATGCTCAAAGGCAGCACTTTTGCGGATGTCCAGGAACACTTCGTGGCGATGGCCATCGTTAGCCTGTTCTTCGGAACGCTGGCCGTCTGGACCTACCGAAAAACAGGAGCCTGACACCCCTGACACCTCCCCCCTCTCTCCTGACACCTGACACCTGCCCCCTCACACCTGTCCAAAAAAAACACCCCGGCAACCAAAAAGGCCACCGGGACGAACTGCCAGTCATTTAGCTATGGGATTTCAGGTATCTAATCGGTATTACGGGCGAATGGTGATATCACCGGCCGAGGTCACCCGCAGGCTCGGGCAGTACGGCACTCCTGAGCTACCGAAATTGATCGCATAGAGTTTCATTTTGGCAAAATCCGATTTAAAGATCCGGATCAGCCTTGTAATGAGCGGTACGTTCACCTGGGCCTTGACGTTCTGAGCGCGCAGATTCAATTGTTTGTTATCACAGGAAACTACCAGATCAAAATCAACGTCCGTTTCCAGGTCGATGGTCGTATCGTAGACCAGATCCAGGTCAAAATGCAGTTTGTTGCCACCGGCCGGCTTGGCTTCCACGTAGGCACGGCCGTATTTTTTACCGAATTCCAGTTTTCTCATATCGGGTTCGGCGTTCATCATGTGCCCTACGTAGGACTCCACGATCGCTTCCAGCGTGGCCCGGCGAATGATGCTCGGCGGCAACCAGATCGCCCTATTGGCGGAAGTGTATTTCCAAGCGGGGTATCTTCTCATTTCGGAGCCGGAAATGTACAAACTGGGCGTTTTCCCGGAACCCCGGTCCAGCCATTTGCCCGAACTGATGGATTTTCTAAAAATGGGAGCACTGACGCCGTTTACCAGGAGTTCGATCCGGTCCACACACCAGCCGTCGCTGCCTTTGATCGTCAGTTTAAGCATTTTGATATCGGAAATGGTCCGGATGTTGGGATCAACGATCTCGTAGGTATTCACTTTGTTACGTTCGCGATCGTCCCCGGCGCGATCCAGATAGTACAGGCTGCTCGCAGCACTGGTAAGCTGGGTATACACTTCGTCATCGGTACCGGCATTCTCTTTATTGGCGGTATGCACCCGCAACTGGAGTCTCCATACCGGCATATTTTCAAACGCCGGACGGTATTTCTCGGGCAGGTTATAACGATCCGGGAAATTGGTGGCCGGTCCCTGTTTCTGCTTCGCCTGAAAGGTAGTTTGTACGGCATTATTGCTTAGGAAGCGGTTTGCGGGCTGCGCCTTGGCCATGGTGCCGATCAGGAAACACGCCAATAGGGCCATAGTAAGCTGAAGCTGGATCTTCGTAAAGCGGATCTTCGTAATTTTCATGGTGTTTAGGTTTATAAGTTAGTCAATAGGATTTTTCAATTACTGATACTACAAAGGTGCCCGAAATACCCAGACCGAACATCCACCCTTTTGGGGGTTAGAGCAATATCCTCATTTATGGGGAGGCTATGCGGCCGGTTTCCACTTTAGTTATTATTGCAAATCCTTGTGCTATTCTCTCATATCGGCTTTTTGGTGCCCCGGGAACTTTCTTTGTCCCTTTTTTTTTCTAATTTCCATCAACAAGAATGTATGACCGCTTTACTACCGGATCTACACTGGACCCAATCATCTAAAACAAACTAACATGAGATCATTAATTTTAATCGGCGCCGCCCTTCTTTTCCTGGCGTTTGCCCTTTCTCCGTTCCACTACGACGTCAATGTGGTGGAAGGCACCGTAGTGTCAATGGATTGCCCCGAGGTATGGTCCAAAGGGAAAGGATACAATAAGGATGGTACCGAGATTATGCATTCGGCTGACCCGATGGCTACCCCGGACCGGAATGTGATCATCAGTTTTCATCCACTGGATTTTGAACCGGAGCTTAAACCGACCGAAGACGCGTACGTCACCCAGACCGAGCAAACCTTCCTGCCGCTCATTCTGCCCGTAGTGGTCGGCTCCAAAGTGCATTTTCTCAACGAGGACGAATTCTTCCACAATGTGCAGTCCCATACGCCGGGCTCGCGCTTTAACATCGGCCGCCGGGCCCCCAACGTACCGTACAGCATCAAGATCAAAAAGCAGGGCGTGATCAATCTCATGTGCGACATACACTCCCACATGAGCGCGAAGATCCTTTCCTTCGATACCCCCTATTTCTGCCGGGTCGGTAAAGACGGGACCTTTTCAATGAAAAACCTTCCGGACGGCCGCTACCGGGTCGAGGTATTCCACCCCAGTTGCGACGACGAAGTATCCGAAATTGAGGTACGGGGTGGTCAGGTCTTCAAAATGGATTTCAAATTAAATAAACGCCCCTAAGCATGCGATCAAGACTACCTCTTCTTTCGGGCCGGAAATCGCTACTGCTTTTCGGCTGCCTGTTCTTTTTATTGGGTCTGTTGCCCGCTCAGACCGTGTTCCAGTTCAATGCCCTGGGCGATCTCGAATTTTCCCGGGCGGGTGATAAATCCCATTACTACTACAATGAGATCGACGCCGAGCATACCGAAGCCCGGCTGGGTATCAGTCAGCTCAACCTGCTGGGCAAGATGGATATCGGACAGACCTGGTCCTTCAATGCGCGTTTGTCCCTGGAACGCGACCTGGGCCGCAAACTGGACAAATTCAGTGTGCCCCAGCTGTATGTGCAGTGGGTGTCGGACAAACGCAAATTCGGCCTGACGGCGGGCAGGTTCGTCAACCCTTTCGGTTCGTTCAATGAAAAGCAGTTATCGACCGACCGCAATTTTATCGGGTTACCGCTGGCCTACTCTTATTACGTGAATATTTCCGAACGGATCGGCTTTTTACCCAACATGGGAGACGTGGAGAAGATCAAGATCGGCGAACAGGTGCAGTGGGGCAGCGCGAACCTTTATTACGGCGGATACGCTACCGGAGCCATGTTTAGTTGGAATATTAAGCCCGCTGTCGTAAATTGGAAAATCGCGGTCGTCAACGGCGCGGCTAATGCCAAAACGAACCTGACCGATCCCTGGCAGATCGGACTGGTCTCCCGGCTTCAGCTTCGTCCCGTATACTTCTGGGAACAGGGTATTTCCTTCAGCCGCGGCGCGTTTATGCAATCTGCGGTCCTGAATGAGCAACTCTCTGATCTGAGCGCTTACACCCAAACGGTGATCGGAACGGATTTCAAGCTGGGTAGCGGTTTTTTCGAATTATCCGGAGAACTCATGCGGGTCTCCTATACCGTACCCGAATTCGATAAAGATGCCAACGGATTTGATCCCGGGCAGGCGGCCCGCCAGTTGAATAACCTGGCGGTCTATCTCGATCTTAAATACGAGCCGCCGGTCTTGCCCGGAAGCTACATCGCCTACCGGATCGACCATCTGAATTTCAGTCGGGCGTCCGGCTATCAGGACCTGGAATGGGACAACGATGTATTGCGGCATTCTCTGGCCATCGGTTATGATATTACTTCGTTCCTGCTGGTGAGGGCGGCGGTTTCCACCCAGCACGTCGACCGGAAAAGCTGGGATAACCGGCAGCGCACTTTTCGATTGGCACTAACGGCACATTACTAAAAAGATATGATTTGACTAACAGGTGGCTCGTTTACGGTTTGGGGATTTTTCTGGCGTTTATCGGCCGTATCCACGGTCAGACTAATCTGCTCATTCTGGAAGATAGCCCGGCCGCCTTTCGGGTCATTGAGGAAGCTCTGGAAAAAAGAGACTTCGATACTACATTTGAACGCTGTAACGAGATCCTGGAAAAATCCAGAGATCCGAAGACCAGGGGCATTGCCGTCTTTTACAAAACTGCGGCCAGGTGGTTGATCGCGGAAGAGACCGGTAATTATCCTTCTTTTCAGGAAGCAATTGAGGAGTTTGAGCTGGCCGAATACGAGCCGGGCCTCGCCATGGCTTACTTCATGGAAGGGGAATACTTCTACTTTGAGCAGGAGTTTGACCAGGCCGATTCGCTGTACGATCTATTCATTCCGCTGGCCCGCAGCAGTAATTTTTACCGGCCGCTGAGTACCGCTTACCAGAAGAAAGCGGATATGCTCAATTTCCGGCAACAGACCGACAGTGCCATCGTCAACCTGAAGTCGGCCCTGCACTACGCCCGGCAGGACGGCAACGAAAGCGAGACCAAAGAGATCATCAATCAGATCGCTACCAGCCACCATGCGCTCGGCCAACTGGATTCCGCGATCCAGTATTTTAACCAGCTGCTGGAGATCAAACTGGCCATGTCGGATACGGAGGGACTGCTAAGTGATTACATCGCACTGGGTAAACTGTACCGCGAACGCGGCGATTACGAAAATGCGCAGCAACACCTGATGTCTGCGCTCCAGCTTTCCGAAACCGAACGGGACACCTTTTCCATCATCACCGTTTATTCCGAGATCGGCGACATCCACGCGGCCCAGAGTCTGTGGGTAACCGCCGAGAATTACTACCAACAGGCACTGAATCTGGCCCACCTGAAGGACCGGAAATTTGCCGAGGCCAACTGTTATAAAAAACTGGGAGATTTCTTTTTGCTTCAGAATAAAAAAGAGAACGCCATTAGTAACTACGAAGCGGCGCTGGCCATTTACCAGGAACTGAACAACAAGACCAACACCGCGGATCTACTGATCCGGCTGAGTCAGGTATACGAGGAAGGACAGGATTTTAACCAGGCGCGGGAACTGCTCCTAGAAGCGCTGGATATTCGCAAGCATTCCCGGGATCCGCTGAGTTCGCTCTCGATCAAACAGGCGCTGGCCGGACTGGAGATTGAGCAGGGCAATCTGAGCCGGGGGATCGCTTACGCGGAAGAATGCTACGAGGCGTTTTCCATCATGGACGATAAAAAGCATCTGCAGGAGATCTGTGAACTGCTGGCCGGAGCTTACGGCCGGGCCGGCGATTACCGGCAGGCACTGGCGTTTAGTCAGGAGTTCAATCAGCTCCAAGACAGCCTTACCTCCATCGACCGTACCCGGGTGATCAAGGAACTCGACGCCCGCTTCAATATCGAAAAAAAGGATAAGGAGATCGCCCAACAGAACGAAAGGATCAATGCCCAGCAACTGGCCATTCTCAAAAAAAACAATCAATTGCTGATGCTGGCGGCCGGACTGGCCCTGCTGGCCCTGCTCGCGCTCCTGCTGTTCTTTATTTACTGGAAAAACAAGCAGCTCAACCAACAGCGGATCGCGATCCTCGAAAAGGAAAAAGAGACCCAGCGGCTGAAAGCCATTATCGAAGGAGAAGAGAAAGAGCGCAAGCGTTTTGCCCAGGAACTTCACGACGGTCTGGGCGCCATTCTCGCAACGGTAAAAATGCAGATCAACGGCATCAAAAGGAAACTGCCGGAAGCGGAGAAGCTCCAGACCTACCAGAAAGCGGAGTCGCTCATCGATACGGCCTGTACTACCGTACGGGAGATCTCCCACAACCTGACGCCCTACGTACTGGAACAGCAGGGTCTGTTCTTTGCGATCGAGGATATGTGCCGCAATCTGTCTCTGAACCACAACGCGGAATTCCATTTCATGTCCTTCGGCTCCGACGAAGCCCTGCCCGACATCCTGAAGATCACCCTGCTGAGGATCACCCAGGAGATGCTGAAAAATATCGTCAACCACGCCGATGCCCGCGAAGTGATCGTACAGTTGACGGTGGAAGATGATGAAGTCATTCTCGTGGTTGAGGACGACGGCAAAGGTTTTGATATCGCGAAAACGAAAAAAGGCATCGGTCTGGATAACATTCAGTCCAGAATAAATTATTTGCAAGGCACACTAGACGTGGATTCGACCATAGGCAGCGGCAGTACCTTCACGGTGCAGCTACCGCTACCGGAACAATAAATCTTTTCAGATGGCAAACATATTATTGGTAGACGATCACCAGATCATTATTGACGGCCTCCGGGGTTTGCTCGAAGGAGAAGCCGAAATCGGTACGCTATACGAAGCGAACAGCGGAGAAAGCACCCTGTCTGTCGTCCGGGAGCATCCGGTAGACCTCATTCTGCTGGATATCAACCTGCCGGATAAGAGCGGCTTCGATATCTGCCAGGAACTCAAAAAGCAGGAGGACAGCCCCAGGATCATTGCGCTCACCATGTACAGCAACACGGGTTATATCAATAAAATGATCAATGCCGGAGTGGATGGTTACCTGCTGAAAAATACCGGCCAGGAAGAACTGCTGGAAGCCGTCCGGACGGTTATGGGCGGAGACCGCTATTTCAGCAAGGAAGTTATGGAAGCCCTACTGGCCGGCAAACTGGCGCCCAAGAAACCCAAAACCTCCGATTTTATTCAAAAACTGACCCGTCGCGAAAAAGAAGTATTAAAACTGATCGTGGAAGAATACACCACCGATGAGATTGCGGACAAGCTGTTCATCTCCCCCACCACAGTGACCACCCACCGGAAAACCCTGCTGCGAAAACTGAACGCCAAAAACGTGGCTGGTCTGGTGAAAAAGGCTTTCGAATTCAACCTGCTGAAAGATTGACCTCACCGCCGGGATCAATGCCGTCTCTCTACGATCTACTTCCGGTTTTAGTCCCGATCTGCGATCTCCGATCGAACCCGGCTGATACTTACCACCTTGGTGTTCATTTCCAGGCCATTGATCTGCAGGACCATATCGATCGCGAGCTCTCCCATATAATCAACAACGTTTAACTTTTTCAGATCCTGGATCGCATAACCGGTACCCTGGCCACTGGCCTGTACGTTGCCCTGATCCATACTCATATCCAGGCGAACCGACTGGACGAGATCAAAATAAGCCAGATCGCCCTCCACTTTGGTGAGCGTTCTTTTGGTGTTGACGAATAATTGGACCGGCTGGGCTCCACCGATCGGAATACTCATGGGCACTTCCTGGGAAAAGGATTCCCCGATACCGAGTAAAGTATCCGGTAATAAAGTTTGCGCCGTCGACGCTTCGATGGAAGTTTTCAGCGTATTTTTGAACTGTTCGCTGATCCCATCTCCCGGTATGGAATCTATTTTCATTTCCCGGCCGTCTTTTATCCGGCCGTACAGCTTCATTCCCTGCAGGGGGCTGGGATTGCTGTCTTGCTCCGCTCCGTTGACCTTCTGGACGGTGGTAACATCTTCGTACACCATGGTGACGGGAAATATTCCCGTCTGATCCGCCGCGCCGGTATAGCTTATCGTTTTAAGGGTCTGCATGGCTTCCGTTTCCACGCCCGATCCGCTTCCGAGAGCTTTGATCCGCTCGATGATCTCTTCGTCTCCGCCAAATTCGATTGTGGAAGTAGAATTTATTTCAACCGTGGTGTGATAGACCTTTTGGGGCAGAAAACGGGTAAGCAGGGATATTTTTGCAGCTTGATCCGGTGCCGCAGAACGGCAGGCCGGGAAGGACAGGACGATGACTGCCAGGAGCGCTAAAACCAAAATTCTCATGGAATACTTTTCTTTCCAAACTACAGCTGAGGCTATGGGTCAGCAGGTAGGTAATGGGGTTATCAATCCGGTTACATTTCGACCAAAATTACCGGAAAGTCCCCAGTTTATGCGCTTTTCAGTCCGGAAAGTTTACCACGGCCGGCCGCAGTCTTTAGCTTTTCGGACGCAGATAGGTCAGGGTACCAGAACAGTACGCTGCCACTCCTCCCCCACCCGTCGGTAAGCTCGGCGGAGGTGCTGTTCTTTTCCCAGTTGCAGTACATCCAGGGAAACGGGCACAACACGGATGGCCAGAAAGTGCAGTGCTTCGTCCGATTTTTCGGGGGCCTCCCCCTCGATCTCCGTACCCGGGGCCAGCAGCGAGCGATAATCTTTGAGGCCGGAAGTCTGCCGGGCCTGTTCCAGATAGTCCCCAAAATCCGCATCCTCCGCCGTAATCAGTTGGGCCTGCCCTTTCATGCGTAACTGTAACTGCCGCTTGGGGTGATAGAATAGCGCCGAGACCCGGTCATTCTGCTCCATCTGCCCGACTTTCGGCGAACGGGCGTCGGTAAAGAAGGATACACTCCAATCCGCTGCGGAGAAATCCCGTTTCACCACCGTTCTTACTTCCGGATAATCCCCGAAGGTGGCCAGATAGAAAAAACGGAATGGGTGTCGACGATCGGCATTGCTCCGCGACAATTCCAGTTGTACTGATTCAAAAAGATCCATACGATAGCTTAATCCAACTGTTGGAGAAAATGAATGGCTTTGTTGTTGAACACATCCGGCCGCTCTACATTGACGACGTGCCCGCAGTCGGGAATGACGAACAATTCCGAAGAATCGTGATCCTGCACCAGTTTGGTAATGGACGGCAGGAACATGTGATCCTCGGAGCCCATGATGTACAGCGTAGGAATACCCGCGTCTTTGATCCGAAACCATTTCAACAGCGGATTGACCTCGGCCACCAGGGTAAACCAGCGTTTAAATTCCTTCTGGTAGAGCTTTTTCGCTTCGTTGATAAAGAGGTTACGGGATTCGCGGTGCTTCTTGCGCGGCATAATGATGAAGGCAAAAAAGCGATAGAGCAGGAGATAAGGCACTACCGATTTCAGCAAAACACCCAGTCGCATCAGGATCTGGCCACGCAGATTCAGTTTCATGACTGCGCCCCCCATGATCATACTCCGGGTACGCTCCGGATACCGCTCGGTGATCTCCCGGATGATGATGGTCCCCAGAGAGATCCCGACAAAATGCGTGGACCGGATCTGCAGATGATCCAGCACTTCAATGACCTCGTCCCCGATCTTATCGAAGGTATACTCCTTCAGTTTTTCGTAGATCGGCTTTTTGGATTTGCCGTGCCCGCGTAGATCGACAAGCAGCACATTGAAGTGCTTGCGAAAATCGCGCAATTGCCGGAACCAGATCGAGCTACTGCCGCCCGCACCGTGTACGAAGGTCACCCATTCGGTATGTTTATCTTGCTTATATGTCGTAAAGTGTAGCACAGGAAGGAAACAAAATCTTGTGTTTATTGTTTTCGCACGATCGCTTTCCCTGACGATCGCCGACTTGCAAAATAAATCCTTTTAGCGGAAACGCCACCATCAACCGGGAAAGTTCCGGTTGCCGCCGGGCTCGGAACGGTCCTTAAGGTCGCCGGGGATAAGCGGTGATTTCCCGGACCTTTTCGAAGAAAGCGATCTTTCGGGGAGCGTTGATCCGCCAGTCGACCGGTACGCTCTGGTAGCCGGAGGCAAAAGCTTCTCCGTCCCGTCTGAAATCAAAATATCCCCAGGAAGCATAGGCCCGCACTGCGTTCACCAGGTTGTTGGTATCCGCCTCGAAACCGTAGTGGTCATCCTCATTGAAAACGATGGGCATCGGTCGAAAGCCAGGTACCGCTTTGGTCTCGGCCACCATTTCGGTGATCCGTTGTGGATCGCTGACGCCGTTCCCGTGGATCAGGATAAAATCGGCCGAACGAACGACATTCTCCCGTGGAATTCGGCCGCCGTTGTAACTGGTACTGACCGGAAAGCGAAAGCCGTCTTTCGTGCGGCCTTTGATCAGCTCGATCAGCTCGTGGATGCGGTCGGCCTTGATGATCTCCCGCTCGTAGCCGCGGTTATCGCATTCGTTCGCTACTTCGATCAGGATGTTCCGGTAGCCCTGCTCCAGCATCCAGTCGACGGCATTTTCCGCAGCCCGTTTCACCGCTTCATCGTCCGCCAGGAACTGGTCCTGTCCGAAGTAAAACAAGCCCACGATGGGCACCATGCCCAGTTCATCCGCCCGGTCCAGTATCTTTTTGAGTCGCGCCATATAGGTCGGGCGCAGGGCTCCATCCTCTTCGTAGGCCGAGTTGTACCAGTTTTTATTTCCGTAGCCCATCGGGCTGCCTCCCTGCAGATTGATGGTAAAGGACAGGAGCCCGTGGGCCTGCCAGTCGGCCATGGCCGCGACAAATTCGTCCGTATTCCGGTCGGGATCCCAGGTATCCGTATCCGGGTATTTCCAGCGGACGGCCGTTTCCGGGTTCAGATCGTCGAAGATACCCTGCACCATCCGGGAATTGAAGAGCAGACCTTCGATCTTATTTCCCCGCCAGCTGCGGCCGGCGTAAGTGGGCTGACCATTGATATGAAAAGCTTCCCCAACGATGGAAACGCTGGTTTTCGGTGAGGAGTGCCGGCAGGCGGGCAGGATCAGGGCCAGCAAGAAGAAGCCGGCCAGGATCTTTCTGAGCAGGTTGGTGTTCATTGTTGATCGTTTCGTTTCAAACAATGTACGAACTTTTTAAAAATGCTATTTAGTCCCGCTGCCGCTTTTGGTAAAAGTAGTAGCCGATAAAAAACACAATCCCGATCGCTGCGATCCAGATCAAACCGTTTTTCAGGCGGTGATTATTTTCACCGAAATAGGCGATCAGAATGGCCAGGGGAGCAATACCGATCGCGGTAGCCGTAATGAATTTGATGTACCGCATGCCCAGCAGGCCACCGACAAAGCTGATGGCGTCATTGGACAGAAAAGGGATCAGTCGGAACAGAATGATCGCCCAGACCCCGAACCGCTCCACAAAGGATTCCAGTTTTCTTTTTTTCTTTTCCCCGATCACTTTTTCCACGCTGACCTCCCCCAACAGCGAACCCAGCAGGTAGCCGATGGAGGAAGCGACCAGCACGGCCGTTACCGATATTAAAACGCCCCAGATCTTTCCGTAGGCCAGAACCGAGACCAACATCAGCAAGGGAGAGGGCACAATGATGAGGAACATCTGTACGATCATACCGACGATGATCAGCAGGGGGCCCCAGAAGCCCAGTTGTTCCACCCACTTGGAGATGCGGTCTTCATTTTGGCTGGTCAGTACGCTGTAGGCTTCATTCAAAAAACTTTTTACTCCGGGAACTGCGAAATACAGTATTACCAAACTCACTAAAATGCCTGCACTGATATACAGCGGCAGACGGCTTTGCTGCACCGATCCGGTTGATTCCTGGTTTTCCATGTGTGGGATATCGTCAAATAAGAAAGGGCTCTTTAAACCTGTAATCGGTTTAGCCGATGATTGTTCGGAGAGCAGAAATTGAAAACCGAAGATCCGGAGAATTGTCGCGGAGCAAACGCCCGACCGGCATTTTTGGTAAAAAAACGGGGCCGCAGCTCCCTTCAGGGCGTTGGCAGATACCAACCGACCTACATAGCCGCCGGCTATTTATCACCCGGTAATTCCTCCATCAGTTGCCGGATATCCCGTTCCCGCAGGCTGGGAAACTGTTGCTCGATCTGCTTTTTGATCATGGCCTCCGGCAGGTCGCGTCCGGCTATCAATCGGGGCAGATTTTCACGGATCAGGTCCATTTCTATCCGCCGGCGATCGTCCTTCCCCAGCCGGTTATCGATGATCTGCAGACTGTTGTTGGCGTGGGTGACCAGTTCGCCCAGTACTTCCGCCCTCAGTTTCGACAGATCGATAAATTTATAGAAGAGCAGGCGGTTATCGGCATTGCGAATAGCCAGCTCATCCGTCGGCATGTTCGAATCGGCGGGTACGTTCCGGTATTCCATGCCGATATCGGTCAGGAGCAGTTCCTGGTGCTCCAGGCGTTTAATGCCCTGGTAGAGTTCGGTCAGGCTTTCGTAGAGTTCGAAGTTGACGATCGTACTTCCCTGGGCTTTCAGGGCGTATTCAATAGTGGTGAAATCGTACTGCGGTTGTATATACCGCCATTGGTAAAGCGGGGCATAACCTCCCTGGTCCCAGAGCGAATCCCACTCTACATTCCGACTGCGCTGGTAAGCTGCCCGCTGGGGAAAATTGAAACGGATGCCTTCCAGCTCAACTTTCAGACTGGTGTAGATCTTTTCGGCTTCCGAGGCGATCCGCTTTTTTTCCTGGTAATTACCGAGCAGAAAAGCCAGGTAAACCCCGACAAACACGATGAATAATTCCAACAGGATCATATTCCAGTTGATCTGCCGGATCCGATTGAACAGTCTTTTGGTAAGGAGCATGCTGAGGGCCGTTATGATGGAAGAAGGTATAGCGTCTGCGGCCGGACCGGTGGACTTATTTCCCATACCTTCTTTTGGAAAATCCTTCCCGAATATACAAAGGATGCGCTTTCCGTACTAATGCCCCTACCGCAGTAGCAAATACCGGAATACGAGTCGGTCGCGGTTCGATCCGACTCACACCCCGTTCAATGGATTACTTATCCCGATTGTCAGCGGTATAATCCACCTCAGCGGCATCCTCAATCGGCTCAACCCGCCACAGGTACAATTCCTGTTTCCGGTAGTTGAAAGCCATCGTATACTGGTGCAAAAATTCGTAACCTACAATGCCGTCCAGATTAGGTCCGGCCAGATCCCGGTTGATGTGGCCGATATTGCCGAACAGGGTCCGCATGGAACGAAAAGGAATGTCTTCGAAATGCACTTCGGAGAGCATTCCGGATTTGGTTTTCCGGCGCATTGTTCCCAATCCACGCAGGAATTGTTCTCTTTCGTCCCAGACAAATTCCTCCAGTTTGGACCAACTGTCGGACCGGAAAAGATTGGCAGCGGCGCCGGTATCGATCCCGAGGTGGAATTCCCGTCCCCCGATATGCACGGAGATCACCGGTAGGTGTCCCTTAAAATGGAAAGAAAGCGTATCCGTCGGGGCAACAATGGTGGGTAGCTCTACGGTCTTTTCCCCGTTCCGATCCAGTTTGATCAATACCACATTATTATTCCTGTAATCGATCATGAGTTCAAAATCCTGAAAAAAGGTGCTCCCGATCATACCGTGCAGGGGAATACCGATCGATTGGGTCAGCTTACTCAGGTCGGCCACATTTGCATCGATGTTTTCTACGTTCAGCAGTCCCAGACGCAGGTCGACATTCTTGTATTCCAGTCGCCCACCGATGCCGTTCGATCCCTGCAGATGCAGGTCGGTCGGCATACCGTCGTAGTACGTTTTGTTCAGCAGTACGCCCCGGTAACCGGTATCGATCAGGAAATAGCCGGACTGTTCGTCCACAATCGCTTCCACGTAGATAAGATTACCGACGCGATTGAAAGGCAGCACAGCAAATTCGATATCCTGGGAAGATATTGCCCCGGGCAGGATCAGCATAAGCAGTAAAACAAAAGACTTAAGCGGAGTAAAATTTGGTTTCATAATAATGGCATTAAACGGGTGAACAATCCGTTGCCAAATGCTATGCCGACATAAAGTGGTCGTATCCTGCAGGGGTTTGCCTCGTCAGGATCAGACCAGTTTCACGTCAGTCTTTCTGCCCGAAATGACAGTAGCATTACGGCAAGCTGCGTTTTTTAATGCCTTGCTTGAAAGATTAGTCCGCTTGTTGAAGGTGAAGTTTAAACTTGCAGGGGTTCAAACTTATCGGTGCCGGGAGATCCAGGAAGATCATGGTCCTGACGAATAAGTTTGCCGATTCGCTCTTATCCAAAGAGCAATAAACAATCCCTCCGGGCAACACGGGGCCGTCCGGAATAATCAAGATCACATTTGTGAAGGATGGGGGATGGTCGAAACTTCCAGAGAAGGAAGCCCCTGCTAATTCGTCGGTGTATGTTGGAATTTTTTTTGTACTACTTGCTGAAGTCCGGCCAGATAACAATTGCCGGGGCTACCGATCGAATTAATAAGGGTACAAGATACACTTATAAATCATTCTTTTCTAACAGTATTCTAACCAAAATTCCTGTTTAATTAACCAGAAGTCTATTACCCAATGAGAAATATCGGTAAAATTTTATTATATCTAAAAACACTATTAATCTTAAATATTTGATTTTTAGAAAATTATCAAAAACCCTGCTGAGGCCCTGGACAAATCACCAGTTTAAACTTAATTAATTGTTAAAATGACATTTATTTCCCCTGGAGAATGGTGATCAAATGTGCAATGCCCTGCAGAGCGCTCATTAACAGCGACCGTAATTCAGAAATCCTCGATTTTTACACCAGGTCCTCCCGAAAAGTAGCCGTTGTACCGGCCCTGACCTGCTCCAAAGTCGCCCCCGGCATCAGTTCCCGCAGGACCAGTGCCCCGTCCTCAAAAACAAAGACCGCCAGATCGGTGATCACCACATCCACCGCCTGCAGGGCGGTCAGCGGCAGATCGCATTCTTCCACGATCTTGGCCGAGCCGTCCCGGTTGAGATGGCGCATCGTGATGATCAGTTTTCGGGCACCGGATGCCAGATCCATCGCGCCCCCTACCCCGAGCAGGGGTTTGCCCGGTACCGCCCAGTTGGCCAGATTGCCCCGGCTGTCAACCTGCAGACCGCCCATGATCGCCACATCGACGTGCCGGCCGCGGATCATCCCGAAGGAGGTCGTCGAGTCGAAATAACTGGCCCCGTCCAGGGCCGTCACCGGGATCTTTCCGGCATTTACCGGGTTTTTCATAGCCCCGCTGCCGTCTTCCGGTTCCGGACCAACCCCGAGCATACCATTTTCCGTATGCATGATGATGCCGTCCTCCGGTTTGATCAGGTCGGCTATGAGCGTAGGAATGCCGATGCCCAGGTTCACTACATTGCCATGCTCCAGTTCCCGGAAAGCCCGCCGGGCGATATTCATCCGTGTATCGCTTACCTTTTTCAGACTGCTTTTTACCGATGCGGATGATCCGAGATCCTCTTCTTTCAGTTTGGCTTCCACCAGGAAATCCACAAAACAGGCCTGGGTGTGGATGTGATTAGGGTCCAGCTCCCCCGCCGGAACGATCTCCTCCACTTCGGCAATCACCAGATCGGCCGCCATAGCCATGGCCGTGTTGAAATTCTGTTCGGTCAGGCGGTAGGTGAGATTGCCGGCCGTGTCCGCTTTCCAGGCCCGGATAAATGCCACATTCCCCCGAATGGCCGGTACAAAGACCTGATCCACCCCATTCAGTCGCCGGACTTCGCGGTCATCGGCCAATACGGTACCCACCGCCGTCGGCGTATAAAAACCTCCGATCCCCATTCCGCCGGCCCGTATGGCCTCACTCAGGCTCCCCTGGGGTAACAATTCGTAAGCCACCTGCCCGCTTTGGGCCGCCTTTACCGCATCCGGATTACTGGTAAAGTACGAGCCGATCATCTTTTTGATCTGACCGTTCAGCAGCAGACGACCACCGCCCAGGCTCGGTTCGCCCACATTATTTCCGACGTAAGTGAGTTCTTTTTTATCTGTTTCCGCCAGCGCGTTCAGCAGGTGTACCGGATTTCCGGTCATACCGAACCCACCGCAAAGCAGGGTATCGCCGTCTTTAACTTTGGCAACTGCCGCTTCAATGGAAATTACGGGAACGTCTTTCATAGTCCTATAAATTTTTGAGATCATCTCGGATCCTACCGACATCACAGTATCGCCGGTAGCATAAATATGCGAAAACCTTGTTCAAATAACGCACAAATGTTCACAATATAAACAAGAGGGTATCCATTTTGTTATTCAGAGATCGGGCATCACCGGTGATGGCTAGAAAATTTAAACCGGATGATTCCCGACCGGTTTTATTAAGAGATGGTTCCGGTGTCCGGATCCATTGCAAGCCGTAACCAAAATCTTGAACATGGACATTAAAGGACTGATCAAAGGCATCCACCACGTTACCGCCACGGTGAATGATGCCCAGGAAGATTACGATTTTTATACCAAGACGCTCGGTCTCCGCCTGGTGAAAGAGACCGTTAACTTCGATAATGAAAAGGTCTACCATTTCTATTACGGCAATGAGATCGGTTCGCCTTCCACCATTTTCACCACTTTCCCCTACAAGGGGCAGGGGGTCCGGCAGGGAACTATCGGCAGCGGGCAGGTTTACCAGACTTCCTTTTCCATCCCGGAAGGCACCCTCAGCTTTTGGAAAAAGCGGCTACAGGACCACGGGGTGACGGCCACCGAAACCCAACGCTTCGGTCAGCCCGTACTTGAGTTCGAAGATCCTTCCGGACTGAGACTCGACCTGATGGAAGCCGGAGCTGATGACCGTGAACCACTCTGGGCCTACCGGGAAGTGAGCAAAGCGCAAGCTATTCGCGGCATGCACAATGTCACGCTTTTGATCCAGGATGCGCCGACAACGATCCGCTTTCTGGAAATCTTTGGTTACCGGACGGTCCAAACCGACGGCGAACTGACCCTGCTGGAATCCGGAACCGGTGGCCCGGGCAATTCACTGATCGTACGGGCGGCCCCCGCCGCAGAACCGGGTATCAATGGTATCGGTACGGTTCACCATGTTGCCCATCGGGTCGCGCAGTTGGAGGATTCCATGAAGATCAAAGAAAAAATGGAAAAGGAATTTGGGCTGAAGGTCACCCGGGTGATGGATCGTAAATATTTTCAGTCGATCTATTTCCGGATCCCCGGCGGTGTACTTTTCGAAGTGGCGACCGAAGGTCCGGGTTTTATGGTGGATGAATCCCGGGAAGAACTGGGTACCGCACTCAAATTGCCGGCCTGGCAGGAACCCAACCGGGACCGTATTGAAGCCAATTTGCTGAAATATATTCGGAACTAGCGGCTGGGAAATGGGATGAGGTATATGGCCAATGGCGTAACTTATGCGGACTCCTCTCTCTTTTAGACCTGACTGATTAGGTAGTATCGAACATTGAAAATTAATAAAGCTTGTCTTCACCGCGAAGGCCGCGAAGCCGCGAAGCCGCGAAGTTTTACAATGACTTCTTTCGAGAAAATTTGCATCAGCAAATTTTTCGATCTTTTGCGACATTAACGGTTAAGAACGCAAAGGTTAGTGAATTTGCCGACGGCAAATTCATTAACAAGCTTAGCATTTCGGCGACTTCCCGACCGCTGCGCAGTTGCCCTGTGGCGGGACAGGTTGCGGTGAAATTCTGTCATTTCTGGTCTTAAATTATTAATGTTCCTCACTAGGTAATCAGTCAAAACCTACCATCAACCTAAGCGGCTGACCAGATCGGCCGGTGAATTTTCCACCACCAGCAAATTGCGGTCTTCGGGGCGCAAAAACGCAAAGCGTACCATCTTATCAAAAAAAGCTAACAACTCGTCGTAGTAGTGATCCGTGTTGAGGATCGCGCAGGTTTTCCGGACAAAACCGATCTTCGTTTGTGTGAATACTTCGATAAGCTCATCGAGCGTGCCGGCTCCTCCGGGCAACGCAATATGAATGTCGGCCGCATCGATCATCTTCAATTTTCGCTCGTGCATATCCTGCACCACGATCAGTTCGGTAATCCCCGGGTGGGCAAACTCATCCCTGATCAGCTTCTGAGGGCGAATGCCGACCACTTTGCGATCTGCCTGTAAAAATTCGTTGGCAACGATCCCCATCAGCCCACTGTTGCCACCGCCGTAAACGAGGTCGAATCCTCGATTGGCCAGCAAGGCAGCGAGTTCTCTAGCCTGGGTGACGATAGCTTCGGAATTGCCGCTGTGGGCTCCGCAGTAGATACAAACGGTGTTCGCTGCGCTCATGACGATCTGTTTGGGTTACAATAAAATATTTCGGGTTTTGCTATGATCTCTACTATCTCAAAATGTAGCGGAAGTTCATTGATTTTACATTGATCAATCAATGCCGGACAAATCGGATGCCCAGGTAATCGCTAACCGTTGGATCAACGTAGTAGTACTCGTCGCTTTGCGCGCCCCGGATCTCCACAAAATCGTGATCCCGGAAGAAAGGATGGTTGCCAAAAACAGCGTGCAGATCCCAGCCCAGCAATTCCAGTTTCCCCACTACCTGACGCGCCAGTAAGGGCACGCCCTGGTCTTCGGCGATAAAGCTTACCGTTGCGGCGTACAGGGCCGCGTACCCGATACAGTTAGCGGCTCCGGCCCGGTATACTGCATTCGTTTCGTTGCTGCTTTCTCCGGTGGTAAAGGTCAGACTCCGATCGGTCAGACGACGGCTGACTTCCAGGATCTCTTTCGTGTTCAGCTCTTTTCCGGCGGTTCGGCGACGGATATCTTTTGCGAGCGCTTCATCTGTGATCTCCGAAAATTCCCGCGTTCCCACGATCTGGTACTGAATAAAGGCCCGATACAATACGCCACGAAAAAGTACCAGCAGGAGTAAACTGATCAGCAGGCCCTTCCAGAGAGTTTTTCGACGCATAGCTGCGGATCTAGAATGCCTTATCGATCACCGATAACATGGCGGCGTGGACCTTCGGACTGGCGGCGATCGTTTCGTTGCCGAACAGGAAGTTATCTCCCCCCTTAAAATCCGTGATCACGCCTCCGGCTTCCTGGATCAGGAATGCTCCGGCAGCTACGTCCCAGGGTTGCAGACTGTATTCAAAAAATCCGTCGAATCTTCCGGCGGCTACGTAGGCCAGGTCGACGGCAGCGGCGCCCATCCGGCGGATGCCCCGGGTATTTTGCATGAAATATTTCAGACACTGCAGGTACGCATCGGTCCGTTCGTAATCGTAATAGGGAAATCCGGTAGCCAGCAGTGAATCGGCCAGATCGTCGTTCTTACGCACTTTCACCTGGATCTGATTGAGAAAAACACCACCCCCTTTCCAGCCGTAGAAGCACTCTTTACGGTTGATCTCATAGACTACCCCCAGAACGAGTTCGTCCTGGTAGCGAAGCGCCACGCTGATGCAGAATATCGGGATCTGATACAGGAAATTGGTCGTTCCGTCCAGCGGATCGATGATCCATTGCCATTCGCCATCCTGATTGTCGATGGTATCCTCTTCGGTGATAAAGACGGAACCGGGTAGCAGCTCGCTGAGGCCGGTGACCAATTGCTCCTCGGCTTCTTTATCCACGTAACTGACCAGGCTGTTCAGGCTTTTGGTTTCAATCTGTTTGTTTTTCACCTTGCCGAGTTCTCCCTGGATAAATTCACTCGTGTGGATAACGATGCGTTGTGCTTCCCGGCACAGCCGGGCGTAAGTTGAAGACATGTAGATCTGTCGTTAGTCGTAAGCAGTAAATCCCGAATCCGGCACAATTTGATCATTTGTTCGACCGAAGGACCGGCAATCCGCTTACAGGGTTCATTATGGGAGGGTAAAGTTAGTCAATTTATGGGCCGCGGTAGCAATCCCCTATCCGATTCCTTTTAACTTTGCACCCATTAGAACACCAGCTTATGATTGAAGCCTTTAAAGAAAGTCCACTGTTGCTCCTGTTCGTCGTCTCAGCCATTGGTTACCTGGTCGGTAAGATCTCCATAGGTGGTGCCAAGCTGGGTTCGGCGGCGGTGCTGTTCGTCGGCCTGGGCTTCGGAGCCCTGGATCCTGAGTTATCCGTACCCCAGATCATCATTGTGCTGGGCCTGTCGATGTTTGTGTACACGATCGGGATCAGCAGCGGATCCGGCTTTTTCCATACTTTTAAAAAACACGGCCTCACCAATTCGCTTTTCATTCTCGGTGTGATCAGCTTTTCGGGCCTGATCACGGCGGGTTTCCATTTTCTCTGGAATCTGGATGCCGCCACCTCCTCCGGGATGCTTTCGGGTACCAATACCAATACGCCGGCACTCGCCGGTCTGCTGGACCTCATCAACAAATCGCCCAATGTAGTGGACCGGGATGCTTTTACGGATAATGCTGTAGTCGGCTATTCCATTACCTATCCAATGGGGGTACTCGGCGGCATGATGGCCATCGGGCTGATGCGGCGCTGGCTGAAAGTGGATTTCAGAAAGGAAGAATGGCGTTTACAAAGCCTGTATCCCGTCAATGAGAACCTTACCCGCTGGTCGGTAGAGGTAACGAACCCCAAACTCACCATGCACACGATCCGGGATCTGTTTCAGCATTTTTCCAGCAATCTGGTGTTCGGCCGGATGAAGCGGGGCGAATCCTCCTTCCTGCCCAATATGGATACCACCCTGCAGATCAACGACCAGATGGTGCTGGTGGGAAACGAAGAAACGGTGAAAGAAGCCACCGCATTGATCGGCGAAAAGCTGGAGACCGAATTGTCGTTTGACCGAACGGTTTTTGATGCCCAACGCTTATTCGTATCGAATCCGGTCGTTGCCGGCCAGAAGATCGCTTCGCTGAACCTCGCTGAGAAATACTCGGCCATCATCACCCGGGTAAAACGGGGCGACATGGACCTGCTGGCCAACGGCGATACTATTCTGGAACTGGGAGATCAGGTCCTCGTGGTGGCCCGCCGGAAGGATCTGCCGGCAATCGCCGAGATCTTCGGTAATTCTTACGATGACCTCAGCCAGATCGATCTCTTGTCCTTCGGCTCGGGCATGGCCCTCGGGCTGTTGCTCGGCATGATCAGTTTCCAACTGCCCGGCGATTTTTCCTTCAAGCTGGGCTTTGCCGGAGGCCCGCTGATCGTCGGTTTGTTGCTGGGCGCCCTGCGTCGCAGCGGCCCGGTCGTCTGGACACTGCCCTACAGCGCCAACCTCACCCTGCGCCAGATGGGGCTCATTCTGCTGCTGGCCGGTATCGGCATTCGCTCGGGCCATACCTTTTTGAATACCCTGCTGCAGGGTGACGGACTTTTCCTTTTTGGTGCCGGTTGGGTAATCAGCTTTTTCACCGCTATTGCCGGTCTGTTCGTGGGTTACAAATTCTTAAAAATCCCCTATTCACTCCTTTCGGGCATGTTGTCCAATCAACCGGCCGTGCTGGAGTACTCTACAACCCTGGCGGGTAACAAACTACCCAATGCGGGTTTTACCATGATCTTTCCGGTTTCCATGATCGTGAAGCTCATCCTGGTGCAGGTGCTGTTCGGTTGGCTGATCGGATGATCTCGATGGCAGGGCAGGCCACGAACAGCTAGAAGCGCAGTTCAGCTGGTAAAGCATACTAATGGAACTGACATTCAATCTGCCACTGCCCGTCGACCAGTCCCAGGTAAATATTGCCACCGTCTATCCAATTGCAGTTCGCTTTGGGTTCGGAACCGATCTGGATCACAAAATCATCGGCATCCATTTCCAGTTGGTGCTGGATCAGGCTGGGCCAGCCACCGATCTTGGTCAGTTCGTGATTGGTGAAAGTTTCCAATAAAGCTTCGCCGGCATCATCCAGCAATTGGAGTTCGGATAGATCGATCCGGGCATCGGCATCTTCCCAGTCCGGGCATTCCGTCGGGCTATACTGCCATTGTATCTCAAAGGATTTGAGCCTGGATTTCCGAACCGGGTTCGCACGGGGAAGGAGCCCCGCGGTGGAAGAATACAAGCGTATCACCCAGCCGTCCCCCATCGGCGTAGCGTGGGGTGGTTCTTGGGTATCAATAAAGATGGTAATAAGCTGATAGCCCTCCAGGGCCGGAGGGATAAAGGGTAATTCGGAAAGATTGATCTGTAAAATGGAGGTCAGGGGCTGCTCCTCGTATACCGGCCAGCTTTCGGATTCCAGCATGACAAAGTCTCCGGAAAAACGGGAAGTCAGCGGATCGCCGGTCGGTCGAAAACCACCGAGCTGGGCTAATGCCGCCGGGCGGGCCAGGGTTTCGCAAGCCGTTTTGGTTCGCGTTAGCAACTCCTGACGTTCGGTTTCGGTCAGTTTGGGGGTCTTCTTGCGGAAAAAATCAAAAAGCCCCATCGTACTAAACTATTTCTTCCAGGTCAACGGCCGGTTTATCCTTCATGGTGTGCAGGTCCGACAATTTGTACATAATGATACAGACCGCTACGGCCGCAATACAGGGACCGGCAACCGTGCCGATGAAAGGAATTAATAACATAATATAGAAGAACAAGCCCAGGGCCATCACTACCCCCAGATATTGCCAGGCGTAGGCCACACTTTCCTTAATGCTGAGCCCGAATTGTTCGTTATAGTTATCGACCACCGCAAATCCGAGGAAGTAAGATTGTACCGCCAGGGCAAGCACGGGCTCGATAAAATCGAGGATACTGAAAATGCCGAATACTACGCTCAAGATCGTTAAAACGATCATTTCCAGCACCCAACACCGAAAAGCCACCTTGATCATCCGGATCTGGGCATCCACAAAATCTTTCCAACCGGCCTTAGCTTCATTGCCGGTGAGTATCTCCAGAGTCCGGCGGGCAAAGTGAAATACCACGACCTCCAACAGGATCAACATGATATACTTAGACCCGGAGGAGAACAGCATTTCGTAGCTTCCCAAGGCCAGATCTTTCGCAAAAAGTCCCATCGTAGCGATGGCTTCTGCCGCATCATTGGCTCCAAAGACCTTGTTGATCCAGTTTACAAAAAGGGATATGAACTTTAGTCCGCCCAGCAAAGCAATAATAATAAACAGGCGGGCTACCCAACCGTAAGACAACATCCCTTTCCATATCTTTTGCTCGCGAATAAATGATATGGTACGCGGCAAAATGGCCAGTGAGAATCCGAATTGGCGGGTATATACGCGAAGAGGTCTGAGTTGCATGCTGAATGAAGGCTTTACGGTCATGTTCGTAGGGTAACTAAATTAAGTATTTTTCGGCTTTTTCCAACCGCTTGCTAAAAAAGGATTTTTGCTCCGGCAGAGCCTACTTTTTAGATAAGCTACCCTTTTTTTTAGATAGATGGAAATCAATCGCTCCGAAAAAGGGCTTTTTGGCAAATAGAACTGTAAAAATTACGCTCTTGCTAATTGGCTGATTAGTAGCACAAATTGACTTAATACCCTGCATATCCTAAAGAAAGATCCTAAAAAATGGCATATGCGCCCAACCCTTTCTTTGCACAGCGACGTCTACCCCTGTAACCAAGACCAAGAAGTTTGCACAAATCCCATCAACACATCACGTACTAGTCAATATTTCCCAAAAAGGCTCACCGACAATTTGTGGGCCTTTTTACTTTTTTCCGGCTGGCACGTGATGTTCTGAATAGTTTCCGGAACTGCCGGATCTATTTGTTTTGAAAAAAAGGATGCGGACATAGGGGGATCAGAACCGAACTGCATCTTATAAGCAACCGACTGAAATTAAAATGGGAAAATGCCTTCGGACACTTCCCAACTGACATCCCCCGGAAAACCTTTTGAAAACAATTTATCGACCCGGTGCAAGCAACCGGGCACGGAAGTGAGCAGGACTCACCCGGAAATCACCCGCTGTAATTACGGATAACTTTTCCCTCGTTGGAACGGTTATATCCGGCACACCAAATCCGGAGAAACAATTAGCAGGCCGGTATCCAGCATTACGCAACGGATACCGGCCGCTGTATTTTTGGGAACGGGATATTTTCGCGGCCGGAGAAATTCCCTTGACGGTAAGTTATTATTTCGATTGCCCCACGACTTCCATCAAGGTCCGGAAAGTCACATATTTATTGGGGTAACGCTCTGCCTGTAGATTTTGCAGTCGTTTGGCATGTAACTGCTGGTAGATCTGAAAGGTCTTCTCATCCTTACTGACGAATTGCAGGGCATAGGTCACACCGTGCTCATCCGTATCGCCCATGATGCGGCAAAACTTATATTCCGTAAACAATCCGGTATTGATGTAGGCAGGGATCTGGGCTTGCTGCATCCACTGCAGCCAGTCGTCGTGAACGCTCTGTTCGACCTTGATGGTTATGTTGTAGAGTATCATGCGAGCGAATTGATGATTGAGAAAAGAGAATAGCTTACCCGGACCAGGCATGAGCTACACCTGGTCCGGGTAATTCCGGTCGCCCCCTTATTCAGCAGTATCCTGCGTCCCGAAGCGGTTTAGACCCGTTCGATCTGGGCACCGATCGCCCGCAGGCGTTCATCGATGCGCTGGTAACCGCGATCGATCTGGTTGATGTTATGAATGATGCTGGTCCCTTTGGCGGAAAGGGCCGCGATCAGGAGGGCTACTCCGGCGCGAATATCCGGTGAGGTCATTTCAATACCCCGTAACTGAAATCTCCGGTTGAGGCCGATCACGGTTGCGCGATGCGGATCGCAAAGGATGATCTGAGCACCCATATCGATCAGCTTATCGACAAAGAAGAGGCGGCTTTCAAACATCTTCTGATGCACCAGCAGACTGCCTTTGGCCTGAGTCGCCATCACGAGAATGATACTCATCAGGTCCGGCGTAAAGCCCGGCCAGGGCGCATCGTAAATGGTCATGATCGATCCGTCGATAAAGGTCTGGATCTCGTATTCTTCCTGGTAGGGAATATGGATATCATCACCTTTGATCTCAAGTTGGACCCCCATTTTCTCAAATACCCGGGGGATGATCCCCAGTTCGTGTACCTGAACGTCTTTGATGGTGATCTCCGACTGGGTCATGGCCGCCAGACCGATGAAACTACCGATCTCGATCATATCGGGCAGGATGCGGTGTTCTGTGCCGCCCAATTCTTCCACGCCGGTAATGGCCAGTAAGTTGGAGCCCAGTCCTTCGATTTTGGCGCCCATGCGGGTCAGCATCCGGCATAACTGCTGGATATAAGGCTCGCAGGCGGCGTTGTAGATCCGCGTCACGCCCTCCGCCAGCACGGCCGCCATGATCACATTGGCCGTACCGGTCAGGGAGATCTCATCCATCAGGATATAGGTTCCCTTCAGTTTCTTAGCCGTGACGGAATACTGGTTGCGATCGACGTCATAATCGAACTGAGCGCCCAACTGCTGCAATCCCAAAAAGTGGGTATCCAGGCGGCGGCGACCGATCTTGTCTCCACCGGGTTTGGGCAGGAAGGCCCGTCCGTAGCGGGCCAGCAGAGGCCCGATCAGCATCACCGAGCCGCGAATGCGGCGGGCTTTGTCTTCGAAGGCATCGGACTGAACGTAGTCCAGATCCACTTCCCGGGCGGTAAAACGGTAGGTATCCGAATTTAATTTTTCAACTTCAACGCCCAGTCCGCGCAGGAGATCGAGCAGCATGGCTACGTCGCGAATTTCCGGAACGTTGGCAATAGTTACAGGTTCTGCACTTAACAGTACGGCGCAAAGCACCTGCAGGGCTTCGTTCTTGGCGCCCTGAGGGACCAGATCACCGCGCAGAGACCTGCCGCCGGTTACGGCAAAAGATTCGTTGGTCATGTATGTAGGTTAATCATTGGGGATCGCCGGAAGATCTATCGGCGTCTACGTGAAGAAGAGCGGGAGCGTTTGCCTCCTCCGGAATTGGAAGGGCGCTTCCGTCTGCGATTGTTATTGTTATTGGTTTCCTGCATGAGTTCTTCCTTCAGCACCAATTTGCCATTGGACAATGATTCCAGATCGCTCTTCACTACCTCGTCACTTACGAAGTGTTCCTTATTCCAGGTGCGGTAAGCCAGTTTCATATAGGAAGCGATCACCGCCACGAAACCATCTCTTTTGGGGCCTTCGGGCATTTCGATCGCTTTTTTGATCAAATGCTGTACGTTATGCCCGTAGTGGCGAAATTTGGCTTCGGATTCCGGATAATTGATCATTTCCGGACGTTTGGCGGCATCCTCGGAGGTAGGGAGTACGCCATTGGGCGGCATCACACCTTCCAGGTCGTAATTGCTGATGCGAAAAACGTGTTTCCACAGTTTATCAATATAGTCTTCTATATTCCGACTCTGGGGATGGATCTGCATCATCAGATCTACGATCTTCTCCACGAACACCTGACGCTCTGCCGGGTTCTCGATCAATTTGGCTTCTTCGACCAGGTTCTGCACGTGGCGTCCGTACTCGGGGATGATCAGGTTATCTCTTTCGGAGTTGTAAGCCATACTCCATTCTCTCTCTCCCATTTGATTGTTTTACTTTTGTTGGCGCTGCGGCGCAGCGAAATTTACGTTAATTCTACAAGGACAAGCTTCGGGCTTGTGGGGGTTATTCAACCGTTACTGATTTTGCCAGATTTCGGGGCTGGTCTACATTACATCCCCGCATAAGGGCGATATGATAAGATAGCAATTGCAGTGGAATAACTGATAGAAGCGGTGTCAGTGGCTCTTCTGTATCCGGAATTTCAATTACGCTATCGGCCATTTGACTTATGGTCTCATCTCCTTCCGTAACGATGGCAATGACATATCCGTTTCTGGCCTTTACTTCCTGAATATTGGAAACGATCTTATCGTAGGCACTTCGGTTGGTGGCGATCACGATAACGGGCATGTGCTCATCGATCAGAGCGATCGGCCCGTGTTTCATTTCAGCAGCCGGATATCCTTCGGCATGAATATACGAAATTTCCTTGAGTTTCAAGGCGCCTTCCAGCGCTACCGGGAAATTATAACCCCGCCCCAAATATAGTGCATTTGCGCTGTCTTTTATTTCTGAAGCGATAAACTTAATTTTATTTTCATTCTTCAGTACCCGTTCCACTTTGGCCGGGATGTAGCTGAGTTCGTGCAGGAGTTGCAGGAAGTAAGTCTGAGAGATCGTACCCCGCTTCCGGGCGAGGCTCAGGGCCATCATACTCAGCAGTGTCACCTGCCCGGTAAACGCCTTGGTAGAGGCCACTCCGATCTCCGGACCGGCGTGGATGTAGGAGCCCGCATCCGTGAGCCGGGCGATGGAGGAACCTACGGAATTGACGATGCCGTAGATCATCGCCCCCTTCGACTTGGCCAGTTCTAGAGCGGCCAGGGTATCCGCAGTCTCTCCGGACTGGGACAGGGCAATAACCACGTCCTTTTCGGAAATGATCGGGTTGCGATAGCGCAGTTCAGAGGCATACTCCACTTCCACCGGGATCCGGGCCAGGTCCTCAAAAAGATATTCACCGATCAGGCCCGCGTGCCAGGATGTGCCGCATCCCGCAATAATAAACCGCTGAGCATCCAGCAATTTGTTGCTGAACTCTTCCAGCCCCCCCAGGTGGATCCAGCCTTCTTCGGCGTTCATCCGGCCCCGCATGCAGTCGGAGATCGTTTTGGACTGCTCGTGGATCTCCTTCAGCATGAAGTATTCGAAACCGCCTTTTTCCAGGCTCTCCAGTTTCATATCCAGTTCCTGAATGGCCGGATGCTGTTCTTCGTTACCCATCGTTTTAATGGAAAGAATACCGTCTTTACTGATCAGGGCGATCTCTTCGTCATTCAGGTAGACTACCTTCCGGGTATATTCAATGATGGGCGTTGCGTCCGAGCCCAGGAAAAATTCGTTCTCCCCGACACCGATCACCAACGGACTGGCCTTACGGGCCGCTACGATCTTTTCGGGCTCATCGCGGTCCACTACCGCAATGGCGTACGCACCTACTACGCGGGTCAGGGCCACCCGTACCGCCTCTTCCAGGGGCAGCGATTCCCGGCTCTGGATCTCTTCGATCAGGTGTACCAGCACTTCGGTATCGGTTTCGGTCTCGAAAGTATGCCCTACTTTTTCCAGGGCCGTTTTCAACAAACCGTAATTCTCGATGATGCCGTTGTGTACCAGCGCCAGACGTCCGTTGCCGGATACGTGCGGATGCGCGTTTATGTCGTTCGGGGCGCCGTGGGTAGCCCAGCGGGTGTGACCGATACCCACATGCCCGCGGTGCTTTTTCTCCGATACGTGATCTTCGAGATCACTCACCTTGCCTTTCTTTTTATAAACCTGGATATCATCATCCAGAATGGCCACTCCGGCGCTGTCGTAGCCCCGGTATTCCAGCCGGTGTAATCCTTTGACTAAAATGGGATAAGCTTCTCGTGGACCTACATAAGCGACTATTCCACACATAATTTAGCGATTTGAGGTTATCAGTATTAGCTGATGAAACGATGGAAGCCGTTCGGGACCTGTCGTTCCGGAACGGCATCAATTCTATTTATAGTAGAGGAACTCACTGTTCCGTCAACTGTTCTCTGAGCGGCGCCATTTTTTTGGGCAAAAATGCCCGGTGGTGCCAAGAGGACGGAACAGTAGCCGGATAATTAGGTGATATTTTATTTGGGTAGCAGAAGCACTAGTTTCAAACGTTGCAATCGTTCGGATATTACATATTGCCCCCGCCGTCTGCATATTCATCCACTAGACGGCGGGGGCAATTTCCGGCTTCCGGCGATACCAGGATCCGGTATTGGTGCGCTTACTGCGAGGTATAGGTCAGATTCAGTTTGATCGGATATTGGGGGTGCTGTGCTCCGTAAAGAATAGAACGGGAAACCCGTTCGGAGCGGGGCGAAGGTGTCAGATAGATCACATCCGGAATATCCGATTCGCGATCGTCCTTGAGCATTTCCTGGAACCAGGCGGAAATATTCAGCCGGTAAATGTCCGGTTCGCCGTTAGCGCCTTCTTCCACCAGTCCGCCGAATACCACATCGATCACTCCGGAGTTCGGAAGCAATACGTCATCGATGGGCACGTAGTTGCCGATCGCATCCTCATTGTAGTAGAATGCATAGAGCCGTTCGGCCGACGGAAAAAGGTCCGGATTATCTCCGGATACGGAGGCGACGGGTACCAATAGTTCAGCCTTGTTGACCACCACGTCGCGCAGGCCTTCCAGGTTCGGGAAATTCAACTCCAGCAATAGTCCCTCCGTTCCCTGTACAAAAGCCAGAGAATCGGAGAAATCAGCATTGCCGATCGCCGGTTCCACCACCGAGCCGGTATAGTCATTATTCATATAAGCCGACACCGGAGAGCTGTAGGAGATCGGGAAACGATATTGAGTAGGGATCGTATCCCGCTTAAAGTAAACGTAGATACCCGCATCGTAAGCACCGTTAGTCGGTACCAGATCGAAACTGATCATCCCGTCCGTCGGGGTCGACGGTTGAATCGACACACCGCGGAAAAACCGCAGGAAGTCGGCATTGGTCAGATAATTACTGGTATCGGCAAAGATCAGTCTGCGGCCAAAGATCCCTTCCAGCGGAATACGCAGTTGGGATAAAGAGACGGTATCCGGTGAGGTGGTCCGGTAGTCAATAAAGGTTACACTGTCCAGGCTGGGCGTAAAGGTCTTGCTGCCGATCAGCGTACCGGTAGCCAGCTTGCTCGCGGAATAGTACAGCGAATCCCGGCTCATACTGTCCATCAGTTCGTATACGTTGATGCTGAATTGCTGCTCGGTATTTCCGTAGAATCCGTCCCCGTTGTACGGCAGTACCAACACTACAGAATCCAGAGAAGCTTTTTCGAAATCCGGACGCAGGTAAGAAAGCTGGGAAAGTTCGAGCGTCGGTTGCGCGTAGATCTCGGAATAAGTATTTCCGAAGATCGGATCCTGATAATCTCCCAGCAGATAGGCAGACAGCCAGATCGGACCGGGCGAGTAGGTCAGTACCGAATCACCTCGAACGGTCCGGGACTCAATAGTGATCGTGTCCGTAAAAGTGGCGTTGATCCGGTCGTCGTCCAGGATGTCTTCTCCAACGAAGGTGGGATCGGCGCAACTTCCCAGAAAAAATGCGAAAATTATAGTAACTGGGAACAACCGTTCCCAAAAATTATTCATTTGCATATTGTTATTCATTTGCAGGTTCTCATACTTCAACTCCGATAAAGACGCCGTATGAGCACTGCGGGGTTGTACTCCGACATAAGTATCTGGAAAAAAGAACAGACTTATGTCTTCGACAATACATCTATTATTAATCCATTTTGCCCGGTATCCGGCAGTTCGTGATCAGTTTCGGCCATGTGGCCACTGTTCACAGACTCTCTGGATCCCCGGGCAAAACCGATCGCACCCAACCGACCTCCAACCATTTGGAGGTCAGGCGGTGGATCATTGCGTTTCAGCAGGAAACAATCGTCTTTCTTAAGGATTTACTTCCTCTTCCAGTAAGGTATTGTAAAACTCGATGTAGGCAGATAGGTAATCGTCTTCCTCACTCGCCGGCGCTTTCAGCACAGGTTTATCCTGCTCATCCAGTAATTTGGACAAACCGCTGGGTGGGTTTTCGCTTCCGATCACAACGGCATCCGCGTACTTCACCGCGCCCTTATTCAGGTTGACGCCGGTACCGTTCTGGTAAGCACCCAGATCGGACTCCGTAAGGTTGTTGATGGATGCTTTTACTGCGAACTGATCGGAGAAGGCCTGCTGCAGATCGTTGTCGTAGATCGAGTAGATCACTTTGGACTGTTGGAACAGCGGCTCGGTCTTGTATGCCGTTTTCAGATACAAGGGGATCAGACTGGTCATCCAGCCGTGACAGTGTACGATATCGGGCGGCCAGCCAAATTTCTTGACGGTTTCAATAACGCCTTTGCAGAAAAAGACCATGCGGTCGGGGTTGTCCTCGAATGGCTCCCCGTTCTCGTCCTTAAAAACTTGCTTACGCTTGAAGAAATCTTCGTTATCCAAGAAATAGACCTGCATGCGCGCTTCCGGCAAGGAGGCTACTTTTATGATCAACGGGAAATCATCATCGTCAACGATAATGTTCATTCCTGATAATCTAACCACTTCATGCAAACGATGACGCCTTTCATTGATTGTACCAAACCTGGGCATCAACACGCGGATTTCCATCCCGTTTTCCTGAACGTACTGAGGCAGCTTTCGGGCGATCTCAGAGATGGTTGAAAGATTAGTATACGGATCCATCTCCTGCGTCACAATCAGCACTTTCTTTTTATCCATAGATCTTGTAGTATGTTTTATTTAATAGCAGATCGCTGAATCTCAATGAACAAGACGCAAAGTTACGAAAATCCACCGACTTTCGGCAATTCTGGCTACTTAATGAGCCTACAAACAAAAAACATCTATATTAGCGCGATTGTTTTTCAAGCCCGTCTTTTCGAAGAATGTTTTAGATCTATGTATTTGTTTCAACGATCCGAAGATCTGCAAAACTGGTTACAAACTGTGCGCGGACACAACCGAAAGATCGGTTTTGTGCCCACCATGGGCGCGTTGCACGCCGGCCATCTGTCACTCATTGACCAGTCCGCGGCCGCCAACACCTTTACGGTCTGTAGCATATTTGTCAATCCCACTCAATTCAACGATCATACGGACCTGGAAAAGTACCCCCGGACTCCGGCGCGGGACATCGAACTACTGGTTAATTCCGGTTGTGATGCGTTGTTTCTGCCCGCCGTCGGGGAAGTTTACCCGGAGGGACTGGATACCGGAGTGGACGTTTCGCTCGGCCAGCTCGCCGAGGTCATGGAAGGCGCATTTCGCCCCGGCCATTTTGCGGGCGTAATGCAGGTGGTCCACCGGCTGCTGCAACTGGTGCTGCCGGACCGCCTTTACATGGGGCAGAAGGACTTTCAGCAACAGGCCATCATCCAGGAAATGATCCGCCAGTTGGAGTTGCCCGTCGAACTCGTTATGGCCGACATCGTCCGTGAGGCCGACGGTCTGGCCATGAGTTCACGGAATGTTCGGCTCAGTCCGGAGTTCCGCAGCAAAGCGCCCCTAATCCACGAAATACTGTCCCAGATCAAACAGGATAGCGAGGAACGGTCAGTAGCCGAATGGAAAACCTGGGCCCACAACCAACTGGAACAGGCCGGCTTCCGCCCCGAGTACCTGGAGATCGTAGATGGAAAAACCCTGCAACCCGTCTCTTCCTTTAAGGAGTCTAAATATATTGTCGCCTGCGTGGCCGCCTGGGCCGGTGATGTGCGGCTGATTGATAATGTGATTGTTAGGGGATAGGGGGTCGACGGTTGATGGTCGACGGTGGACGGTCAGGGGTAGACGGTTGACGGTTGACGACTCCATCCACCATCGACCGTCAACCACCCACCGTCGACCGTCTACTGTGCGCGCCTAACATAGGTTGACACAAAACGAGTGTACATTCCACTCGCTTGATGAATAAAAATTAGGTTATTTTTTTAAATAACTCCACCGGTCTTTGACATAGCGGAATTTGTTGAATAAACTGTTCAAAATCGAGCGGGCTTTTGCCCTTAAGGCTTCGATGTGGTTTCATCTGGTTATACAATTTAATGAACTGTGGCATCCGTTTTTCGAGTTGACAAACCGAGTTGACACCCCAGGGGATGAGATATTGATTTTTTGCGGTACTGTGAAATCGCTCCACATGAGGATTTTCGTAAACACACTCAGCCATTGAGGAGACGATCTGATATTGACGCAGTAGTTTCAGGAAGCCTTTATCATAGTATTGGCCACCACCATCTGAGTGAAAGATCAGTCGCTGTTCAAAGTTGTGCCCCCCTCTGGTTTTTAGAGCCATTTTCAAAGCTTTCATGGTGGTTTGCTCGGTTTCCAGGGTTTGAGATAGCGCATATCCCAGGCAACGCCGGGAATAGAGATCCAGAATAAAAGTGAGATAGGCCCATCCGTCCAAGAGTCGGTAATAGGTCAGATCACTAATCCAGACTCGGTTAATATCGTTAATTTCCAGCCCTTCGGTTAAATTAGGGAACCTGAAGGCACCACTGTAGGTGGTAATATGAAAAACACGGATCGGTTCTATGCCTAAACCGTTGGTAATCAATATCGATTCAAACTTGTCTCTCCCCAAATGCTCGATCAGTTGTTGGTCATTTTTATGGGCACTCATCAGTTGATAGATGGGCCTGGCTCCCATTCGGGGATGGAATTGGCGATAATGCTTCACCCGTTCAATAATGGGCTCCACTTGCTGTTCTTGCCACTGAAGGCGTCGACGATGTTGATGGAAGCCCTGACGGCTGATCCCCACAACCTGATAGAGTGATTCCATACTCATTTGGTGTTGGGATCGGTGTGTGAAAAACCATTCGAGGACTTCCAGTCGGAGTTTATTTCCAGCTCAATATTGTATCGTTGTTCAGCCGTGGCTAACAACTTCTCATAATAACTGAGCTGAACCTGTTGACGGCCAATAAATTGTTCTAATTCTTTGACTTTTTGCTCTAAAGCCAGGCGTTTTTGCGTCTCGCTTTTTTCCTCAACTACCTTGGTAATGCTTTTTTGGTAGTGAGGCGAATATTTCTTAATCCATTTATAGACCGCCGATTTAGTGACGCCATACACCCGACAAATTTCGCTGACACTTGTCTGACCTTCATCATATTCTTTCACGCGGGATCGACGAAAATCTTCGCTGAAGTAGCGTCGTTCCCGAAGGTAAGATCGAGTTTTCTTTGACTTTTTCATGTGCCTGAATTTAAGGTTTTTTGAGTGGATGTACACTCGTTTTTTTGTCAACCTATTTCAGGCGCGCACAGACCGTCCACCCTCGACCGTCAACCGTCCACCGTCCACCAAAAAAACTAAAATGACCTTCGCCGACCAGATCATCGCCTTCAATCAATCACTGAGCCCGGACTGGGACATTCCCGAACCGGTAGAATTACTCTATCCCTACGACCGGCCGGAGACCATGGCGGCACTGACTACCTTTTACCAGAAATACTACGGCGACCGGAACTCCCGCATTTGTTTGTTCGGTATCAATCCGGGCCGTTTCGGGGCAGCCGTTACCGGGGTTCCGTTCACTGACCCGATCCGGCTGGAAAGCGTTTGCGGCATTGACAATCCCTTTTCCAAGAAACCCGAACTTTCCTCCGTTTTCGTTTACGAATTTATCGAAGCATTCGGCGGTGTGGAGGCCTTTTATCCCCATTTTTGCATTACCTCCCTGTGCCCGCTGGGTTTTGTAAAGGACGGCAAGAATTACAATTATTACGATGACCGGGAATTGGAGGAACGTGTGACCCCACACATTGTCGATCACCTGCATACCCTGCTGGATTTTCCGGTCAGCAATACCGTGGCCCTTTGCCTGGGTCGGGGAAAAAATTACGAGTATTTCCGAAAGCTGAATGACACCCACCGATTTTTCGGAGAGGTCATTCCCCTTCCCCATCCGCGTTGGGTAATGCAGTACCGCCGGAAGCGAATGGAGGAATTCGTACAGGAATACCTTACCCAACTTCGCTACGCTATAGATGCGGCCGCTTCCGCAACCTGAGTGAGCGGCTAGGCCATCCCGGTACGCTGGCGTTTCAGCATTCTGTTTTACTAAAAGCGAAGATGCCTTTATCCGACCATCGAGCATTCCCAAGGACCTGGCCCTCAGGGACAAGGCAAAGCGGATGATTAACACCTGATCCTTCCCTGATCGATCACCTAACATGTTGATTATCCAATTTTTTTGAAAAATTATAAGCCTTACACGGATTTCTTCCCCCGCATTTTATAACTTTGCGCCCAATTTGGACCTAGCCATTTTTAAGAGGTCAAAATTGAAACCATCCATCATGCCTAGAGACACATCCATTAAATCCGTTCTGATCATAGGTAGCGGTCCCATTATTATCGGTCAAGCTTGTGAATTTGATTACTCCGGAAGCCAGGCTTCCCGTTCGTTGCGGGAAGAGGGAATCGAGGTTACCCTCATCAATTCCAATCCGGCGACCATCATGACCGACCCGGTAACTGCCGACAACATTTACCTGTTGCCGCTGACCGTTGAAAGCATTGAACAAATTTTACAAGAGCAGCCTCAGATTGACGCTGTCCTGCCCACCATGGGCGGCCAAACGGCCCTGAATCTGGCAATCGATGCCGGTAAAAGAGGCCTTTGGGATAAATATGATATTCGCCTCATCGGGGTGGATCTGGACGCGATCGAGCTGACCGAGAACCGGGAAGCTTTCCGCCAGCACATGATCAATATCGGGCTCAAAGTGGCCCCTTCCTATATTGCCAACTCCTTTCTGGAAGGTAAGGAAGCCGCTCAGAAGATCGGCTATCCCCTGGTGATCCGTCCTTCCTATACCCTTGGAGGTACCGGTGGCGGATTCGTCCACGATCCGGAAAAGTTTGACGCAGCGCTCCGTCGCGGTCTCAACCTCTCTCCTACCCACGAGGTACTGGTGGAAAAAGCGGTACTGGGCTGGAAAGAATTCGAGCTGGAATTGCTGCGGGATGCCAATGACAACGTGGTGATCATCTGTACGGTGGAAAACCTCGACCCCATGGGTATCCACACCGGGGACAGTATCACGGTAGCGCCGTCCATGACCCTTTCCGATACGGCTTACCAGCAGATGCGGGATGAGGCCATCCAGGCCATGCGGTCACTCGGTAATTTCGCCGGTGGTTGTAATATCCAGTTCTCTCAGAATCCGGAAACGGAAGAGCTGATCGTGATTGAGATCAACCCGCGGGTATCCCGTTCTTCGGCCCTGGCCAGTAAGGCTACCGGATATCCCATTGCCAAGATCGCAGCCAAACTGGCGATCGGTTACAACCTGGACGAACTGAAAAACCAGATCACCAAGACCACTTCGGCTTATTTCGAACCGACCCTGGATTACGTGATCGTGAAAATGCCCCGCTGGAACTTCGATAAATTCCACGGTGCGGACCACGAACTCGGTCTGCAGATGAAAGCCGTTGGGGAAGTGATGGGTATCGGCCGGAATTTCCTGGAAGCGCTCCAGAAAGCCTGCCAGTCGCTGGAGATCGGCCGTATGGGCCTCGGCGCGGACAAAAAAGAATGGATCCGGACCCAGGACGTGCTCGAACGCCTGGAAGCGGCCAGTGATGACCGCATCTTCCGCCTGAAGGATGCCCTTCGGCTCGGCGTACCGGAGAAAACGGTACAGAAGCTGACGCACATCGATCCCTGGTTCATCAAGCAGATCAAGCGTCTGGTGAAGATGGAACAGCAACTCATGCGTTACAACGTGGCCGAAGATATTCCCGAAGAATTTTTCCGGGAACTGAAAGAGCTGGGTTATGCCGACGCCCAGATCGCCTGGTTGTTGCGGATTGAAGAAGAAGAAGTGACGGCCCAACGCAAAAAGCTGGGTATCCGTCGTACGTATAAAATGGTGGACACCTGCGCTGCGGAATTCGAAGCCCACACGCCTTACTTCTACTCCACCTTCGATAAGGAAAACGAAAGTATCCCCGCTTCCGATAAAAAGAAAGTGATCGTACTGGGATCCGGCCCCAACCGGATCGGACAGGGTATCGAATTCGACTACTGCTGCGTGCACGGCCTGATGGCGATCAAGGAAGCCGGTATGGAATCGATCATGATCAACTGCAACCCGGAAACGGTTTCTACCGATTTCGACGTTGCCGATAAACTCTACTTCGAACCGGTCTTCTGGGAACACGTGGAGGAGATCATCGATCTGGAACAGCCGGAAGGGGTGATCGTTCAGCTGGGCGGTCAGACGGCGCTGAAAATGGCCGAGATCTTCCACAACAAAGGCATCAAGATCATCGGTACTTCCTTCAAAAATATGGACCTGGCCGAAGACCGCGGTGCATTTTCCGATCTTCTAAAAGAACAGGGTATCCCCTACCCCCGCTACGGTGTGGCCGACGATGCCGATGAGGCGCTGCGGATCGCCAACGAAGTCACCTATCCGGTGCTGGTACGGCCTTCCTATGTACTCGGTGGCCAAAACATGCGGATCGTGATCAACGATCAGGAGCTGGAACGCCACGTGCTGAGCATCTTCAAGCACATGCCGGAGAACAAGGTACTGATCGACCAGTTCCTCGACCGGGCCAAAGAAGCCGAGATCGACGCCATCTGCGACGGCGAGCAGGTTCACATCATGGGGATCATGGAACACATTGAACCGGCGGGTATCCACTCCGGTGACAGTTCTGCGGTACTGCCTACCTACAGCCTTTCCGTAGAAGCGGTGGCGACCATGGTGGAATACACCGAGAAACTGGCCAAAGCCCTGGACATCCGCGGGCTGATCAATATCCAGTTTGCGATCAAGGACGATAAGGTTTATGTGATCGAGGCGAACCCACGGGCCAGCCGGACGACGCCTTTCATCGCCAAGGCTTACAAGGTGCCGTACCTGAAGTACGCTACGCTGGTCATGCTGGGAACCCACAAGCTGAGTGATTTCGATATCAAACCTCAGCCCAGCGGTTACGCGATCAAAGTACCGGTATTCAGTTTCGATAAGTTCCCCAACGTGGATAAAAACCTGGGGCCGGAAATGAAATCTACCGGTGAGGCGATACAGTTCATTCGCGATCTATCCGATCCGTTCTTCCGGGAGCTGGATCGTCAGAGATATATGTATTTGACCCGATAGTCAAAAGTCATAAGTTGGTAAGTCGTAAGTCTTTCACTGAACAAGCAGTAAGGCTTGCGACTTATTACTTAGTACCCCCTGCTTAAATACCTGCTTATGAAACTCCCTGAGCCTGTATCCGTCAGTAAGCTGGCCGAAATGATCGGAGCGAAACTCATCGGCGATGAGACGCTCATGGCCACCGGCATCAACGAAATTCACCAGGTGGAGAAAGGTGACATCTCTTTCGTGGATGTGGAAAAATACTACAAGAAATCGCTGCATTCCGCAGCCAGTATCATCATTATCAACAAGAAGGTAAAGTGTCCGCCCAGTAAGGCTTTACTGGTTTGTGACGATCCCTTTGAAGCTTACAACGAACTGGTGCTGTCCTACCGCCCGGTACCGATACAGACCCAGGCCGTCAGCGATACGGCGCAGATCCACGAGAGTACCATCATCGAGCCGAACGTAGTGATCGGCCAGCATGTAAAGATCGGCCGGAACTGCCATATCCACGCCAATGTGACCATCGGCGAATACACCGAGATCGGCGACGATGTCACCATCCAGTCGGGATGCAGCATCGGAGCCGACGCCTTCTACTTCAAGCGCACGCCCTACGGCTACCAGAAATGGCGCTCCTGCGGCCGCGTGATCATTGAGGACCAGGTGGATATCGGGGTTGGCTGCACGGTATGCCGCGGCGTATCCGGCGATACGATCATCGGAATGGGCACCAAGCTCGACGCCCAGATCCATATCGGTCACGATGTACGCATCGGCCAGCACTGCCTGATCGCAGCGCAGGTGGGTATCGCGGGCAATACGGTTCTGGGAGACTGGGTCATCCTGTACGGTCAGGTGGGCATTGCCCAAAACCTGAAGATCGGCGATAAAGCGATCATTCTGGCCAAATCAGGCGTTTCCAAAGACCTCGAAGCTGGAAAGACCTATTTCGGCACCCCGGCCGGAGAAGTGCGCACCATGTATCGCGAAATGGCCGCACTTCGTCATCTGCCGGAATTCCTCGCAAACTATTACCGATAAGGAAATATTTTTTATTTTTATCGGGCCAAACGGTACTTCCCTTACTTTATTACCAGAAAACCCACATACGATATCCTGATAATGCCCATTGTTCATGAGTGGTATTCCACTCGTGCCACTGATTGCCTATAGCCCGATATTTTTTATTAACTACTGTAGTCCTGCAAACGGATGGGCTCATTAGCCAGCGCTATGACGATGTCCAATGGTGTAATGATCCCAACCAGTTCGTCGTTGTCAACGACGGGCAGTGCATGGAACCGGTTGATCTTGAATACTTCCAGGGCAGTGCGGATGGCATCGGTACTTTCCACTTTGGCAAGTTTAGTACTCATAATGTCTTCTGCTTCCCAGGTTTTCAGCCGGTTATTGGTGAGATTATCCGTCATCTCATTATTGGTGTAGCCCCAGAGGAAATAGGAAAAATCACTTTTACTGATAATCCCTACGATCTTCTTGAAGCGAACCACGGGAATATGATGAATATTTTTTTCGTCAAAAATTTCCTTGATCCGGGTAAGCGGATCGGAAGGTGTGACGGTGACCAGATTTTTGGTCATAATGCTGGAGATGGGAGATAAAAGGTTCATAACAGTTTATTTGATCATTTAATTGAAAACTAAATTAGTGGGATCGCGTTCCAATCGATATGACATTTATCATCCTTTTGGATTATATTGATCACCAATCTAATCTAAGCCCAAAGCTGGTCGCGTTCCCGGAATTCCCTCCACCATAAAAATCCATTTGACACCTTTGCCTTTTTTTGAACGTTTTGTCACAAATCCTGTATTTCCGGCCGGATAGCCAACTGAACGAATCGTATACCGGCCCTAAATTGTTAAGCCCGTGATCTTATTCTGACAACAACATGAAAAGCCAGAGACAGCAATTTTTATCGGCCGCCCTGTGTCGATCCGTAATTGACCAGGCTCCCGATTGTATCATCATCATGGATCTGGAGTGGTGTCTGCTCGATGCCAATCATAAGGCCTGTAATCAACTGGGGTACTCCCTGGAAGAAATGCTGCAGCTTAGATTTGATGAGATCGAGGTGGGTTTTACAGCCGATAAAGGGAAGCTCTATTTACAGGATCTCCGGAACAACGGTACGCCCTGCTTTGAAGGAAGCAAAATGAAAAAGGACGGTACCGTATTTGAAACGGAGACCAAGCTTTCCTTTCTCCAGGGGGATGAACAGACCTTCCTGCTGGCCTTCATCCGGAATATCTCACGGGCCCGGGAAGCCGAAAGAAAATTGCAGGAAGAAAAACTATTGGTGGATGCGTTGATGGAAAGCATTCCCGACAGCATCTATTTCAAGGACCTGGCTGCCCGGCTGATCCGGGTAAACCAGAAGTTGGTTCGGGATATCGGCGCTACCAGTGATCAAGAATTGCTCGGTAAAAACGATATTGACCTTTTCGGCGAGTCCTTCGGACAGAAAACAATGGCCATTGACCGGGAGATCATGCGTACCGGCAAGCCGCGCATCGGGCTGATCGAGCGCCGGGAACTGGACGACGGCAACACCAACTGGACCCTCACCACCAAGGTCCCCCTCTTCAATCCCGCCGGAGAGATCATCGGCCTGGCGGGCATCTCCCGGGAGATCAATACCATAAAGGAGGCGGAGGAAAAACTTAGGATCAAGGAATATCAACTCTCCATGGCCAGTAAGATCGCGGGGCTGGGGTACTGGGAGTACGATGTGGAGAAGAACCTGTATACCTTCAACGACCATTTCTACGAAGTTTACCACACCAATGCCGAAGAAATGGGCGGCTACCGGATGTCGGCGCAAAAGTTTTCCAACCTTTTTCTCCACGAAGAAGATAAGAATCTTATCGCCGGGGAGATCAAGATCGCTCTGGACACCCCGGATCCGGACTTCAATAAACATCTGGAACACCGCATCAAATACCTGAACGGCGAGACCGGCTACGTGAGCGTCAATTTCTTTGTAGTAAAGAATAAAGAAGGTAAAACCATCCGGACCTACGGCGCCAATCAGAACATCACCCAGCGCAAACTGGCCGAGCAGGCCCAACAGGAGCGGGAAACCCAGTTGCTGATGGCCAACAAGATCGCCAAGCTGGGCTATTGGGAATACGACCAGACCACCAATTTGCTCACCGTGAATGATCAGTTCCTACTGCTGCACCGGACTACGGCGAAGGAAATGGGCGGATATTCCTTTTCTCCCCAGACCTACGTCGAGCGGTTTCTCTTACCGGATAATATGAATATTATTCAGGAAGAGTTCGCGGCCGCCTTTTACAGTCGCCAATCCCTGGATGGCTACCAACGGTACCGGGAATTCAGGGTCTTTTTCGAAAACGGAGAGATCGGCTATCTGTGCTCGCATTATGCGACCATTAAGGACCCGGATAAAGGCGTATACAAAACGATCGGCGTCAATCAGGATATTACCGAAAGAAAGCTGGCCGAACTGGCGCTGAAAGAAAAGGAAAGCAACCTCCAGAAGGCCTTCGAGATCTCGGCGATCGGCCCCTACCGCTATCATATCAAAGGCGATCAGTACGAGTGGTCCGAACAGGCCCTGCATGTGATCGGTTTTGCTCCGGATCAGATCCCACTGGATTTTCGAAGTTTTCTCGATATGATGCCGGAAGCGGATCGGCCCATTCTGCTCCAGGCGGTGGAACAGGCGGCCATAAAGGGCAAACTGGACGTGGAACACCGGATCCTTATTGACGGGCAAACCAAATGGCTCCGGTTTAAATCCCATCAGGAGGATGATAAGGACGGTGAGCCCCTCACTTCGGTAGGTATTGTGCAGGACATCACTGAACGCAAACTGGTGGAAATGGAACTGACCAGCTACCGGGAACACCTGGAGAGCCTGGTAAAAGAGCGGACGGTCCAACTGGAGAACATCAACAAAGACCTGGAAGCATTTGCCTACTCCATCTCCCATGACCTCCGGGGGCCCTTGCGGCATATCAACGGATTTGCCAATATCCTACGCCGTAAACTGATCGATCCGCCCAAGAGTGCGATCGAATACATCGACCTGATCAGCAACTCCTCCAAACGCATGGGCACCATGATCGACGGTTTGCTGCATTTTTCCCGGCTGGGCCGGCAGCAGATGACCCATTCTACCGTTGATCTGAACCGACTCGTAACCGAAGTGATCCGCACCTTTAAACCGGATATTGAACGCCGCCGGGTCAGGTGGAATATCAGCGCTCTGCCCACGATCCAGGGCGATCCGGATCTGCTCAAGATCGTATTCGAAAATCTGATCTCCAATGCTTTAAAATACACCAGGAACGAATCTGAAGCGAGCATCGAGATAAATTCCCTCCCAAACCATGAACATAATCACTGTATTTATATTAAAGACAATGGTGTAGGCTTCGATATGGACTATGCCGATAATCTGTTTGGTGTTTTTCAACGCCTGCATAAGGAAGAGGAATTTGAAGGTACGGGCATCGGCCTGGCCCACGCGCAACAGATCGTGAAAAAACATGGAGGCTCTATTCGTGCTACCGCTGCACCCGGTAAGGGGGCTACCTTTTATGTGATTCTGTAACCTGCAAAATTCAAACTACCAATGACCGATGAATTAGCTCCGATTTTATGCGCAGATGACAATCCTTATGATATTGAATTATTTCTGGTAGCATTTGAAGAAATTCAGTTGCAACATCCCATTGCCGTAGCCAGAGACGGACAGGAAGCGCTGGATTACCTGAACTATCAGGGGCGCTACGAAGGCCGGGAGAATACTGTTCCCGCCGCTATTCTACTCGATATAAAAATGCCGAAGATCAACGGAATAGAAGTACTGAAAGCCATTCGCAGTAAACCCGAATGGGCCTGCGTACCGGTGATCATGATCACTTCTTCCGAGATGCAGAAAGATGTGGAAGCCTGTTACGCCCTTGGCGCCAATGCTTACGTGGTAAAACCGATAGATTTTGAAAAATTTGTAGGAATGGTCCGCTCTTTGAGCCAGTTCTGGTCTTTTCTAAATAATAATTCTGCTACTAATAACTAAGCTGTTTCTTCCGATGCTGCAGAAACTACAGCACACCTTATAGTTTCAAACACCTATTGGACATAGAATTAGAATACAACCAACAACTTATCGCTTACTGATCCGACGGGTAATGAGGATATTTTTCTCCCGGTCAAGGAATTGTACCAGGTAGATACCTTTGGGAAGATCTCCCAGGAAGTAACGTTCGTCATCACTGTACACGAAACGTTTAAGTTCTTTTCCAACCAGGTTGAATACCACGATATCCTTTACTTTCGTGTTGTTGTTGATGCTGAAATGGGTGAGTACGGGATTCGGAAACACCTGAATCTCTACTTTATTAGAAAAAGCAGGGCGGGTTACACTCTGCTTTCCTTGAGCAAGTGTGACCGTGTAGAGGCAGAAAGTGCAGAATACGAGGAGTAAGGCTTTTTTCATAAATCGGTGCTTGAACCTGATTTGGGAGCTACTTCTTGGTAGCCAGGGATGACAAATATTGAACGCATGCAAAATAAATTAATATTCTCATAAATCAATATGCATCCACAGGAATTATTTAAATTTTAACACAAATTAGGCAATATTCTTATATGTTTGGTATAAGAACACCCATTTAAAGACAGAAGTTCGCACGTTTCCGGTATGTTTTACCGATTTCCCGCTATTTCCGGATGGCACCGGGAACAACTGGAAACCGGTAAATCTGGGATCAAACTATTTTTTACCGCCTAAAGCAGGCTTTCAAAATATTCCACGAATTCATCCAGGCTCATACTGCCCACATCACCTTCACCCTGCTTCCGAACCGACACGGTCCCTTCTTCGGCCTCTTTTTCCCCCACGATCAGCATCAGCGGTACGCGTTTCAATTCCGTATCGCGGATCTTTCGCCCGATCTTCTCGCTGCGGTCATCCACAAAGCCGCGGATATCCTTCAGCGCCAGTTTGCGCTTAATATCATCGGCGTAATCGTTGAAACGATCGCTGATCGGCAATACGGCAAACTGATCCGGCGTGAGCCACAGCGGGAACTTACCGCCGGTATGCTCGATCAGGATACTGATGAAACGCTCCATACTACCGAACGGAGCCCGGTGGATCATTACCGGCCGGTGCGGCTGGTTGTCCGGTCCGATATATTCCAGTTCGAAACGGTCGGGCAGGTTGTAGTCCACCTGAATGGTTCCCAACTGCCAGGAGCGCCCCAGGGCGTCCTTGATCATAAAGTCCAGTTTGGGGCCGTAGAAAGCCGCCTCACCGAGTGCAGTAACGGTTTCCAGGTCCACTTCGCTGGTGGCCTCGATGATCGCCCGTTCGGCATTATCCCAGTTTTCATCGGTACCGATGTATTTTTCCGGATTGTCCGGATCCCGCAGGGAGATCTGGGCCGTAAATTTGTCGAAACCCATTTTGGATAATACCGTCGTAGTCAGATCCAGTACGTTCAGGAATTCCTCCTTCACCTGATCCGGCGTACAGAAGATGTGGGCATCATCCTGGGTAAAGCCGCGCACGCGCGACAAGCCGTGCAATTCTCCGCTCTGCTCGTAGCGATACACCGTTCCGAATTCAGCAATGCGTAGCGGCAGTTCTTTATACGACCGCGGGCGCACCCCGTAGATCTCACAGTGGTGCGGACAGTTCATCGGCTTGAGCAGAAACTCCTCTCCTTCCCGCGGCGTCTTGATGGGACGGAAACTGTCTTCGCCGTATTTCTCCCAGTGTCCGGAAGTTTCGTAGAGGTGCTTGTGGCCGATGTGCGGCGTCATCACCATTTCGTAGCCCCGCTTTTCCTGTTCCGATTTCAGGTAGTTTTGCAGACGATCCCGCAACTGTGCGCCCTTCGGCAGCCACATCGGTAAGCCCTGCCCTACCCTTTCGGAGAACATGAACAATTCCAGTTCGGCACCCAGTTTCCGGTGATCACGCTTCTTGGCTTCCTCGATCAGTTCCAGGTGCTCGGTCAGTTCTTTTTGTTTCGGGAAGGTCACCCCGTAGATCCGCGTGAGCTGTTTACGGCTTTCGTCACCACGCCAGTAGGCACCACCCACTTTCATGAGCTTGATGGCCTTGATCTTTTCGGTGCTCGGAATGTGCGGCCCCCGGCAAAGGTCAACGAAGTTGCCCTGCTGGTAAAAAGTGATCTCGCCGTCATTCAGGCCTTCCAGGAGCTCCAGTTTATACTCGTCTCCTTTTTCTTTAAAATAGCTGATGGCTTCGGCTTTCGGCACCTCACGACGTTCGTAGGTGTTTTTTTGCCGGGCCAGTTCCGTCATTTTATCTTCGATCTTCTTAAAATCTTCGGTAGAGATGGTGCGGTCTCCGGGATCTACATCATAATAGAACCCGCCTTCCACCGCCGGCCCAATCCCCAGTTTGATACCGGGATACAGAGCTTCCAGCGCTTCGGCCATCAGGTGAGCCGATGAGTGCCAAAATGTAGCTTTTCCGTCTTCGTCATTCCAGGTGAGTAGTTGTACGGTCGCATCTTCCGTTATCGGCCGGCCGGCATCCCATACTTCGCCGTTCACTTTGGCGGCTAATACGTTTCTGGCTAAGCCCTCACTGATCGATTTGGCAATATCCATTGCGGATACGCCACTTTCGTATTCCTGTACCCTTCCGTCGGGAAAGCTGATCTTGATCATGGTCAAATTTCTTTTCGCTTGCTATTTGTACAAGTGACCGCGGGATTTGGTTCCCGATTAGCTAAAGCAACGGTCACTTCTTTGAAAACGGCCGCTAAATTAGGACTTTTCTCCTTTAAAATGGATTGATGATCAGATTATTTACGCAGGGAAGCAAAGGAGCGGGTGATCGGCGGATCATTTGGTTTGTACGGACTGATATCCGGGATCCGTGGGGTGGGGGAAATATGGATTTATTGGATTTTTTGGGAAATGGGAGATTGGGAGACCAGGAGATTTGGAGACTGGGTGACGGGGAGACTGGGAGAGGGGGAGACTGGGAGCAATGGAACTCCTCAGAATAGTGGACAGTGAATTGGGCTAGGCTGTCTGTTTTAGTTGAGTCAATCGATAATACATTTCTTTCGGAGAAATACCTCCTATACCAGAGTGGATACGTTTGGTATTGTACCAGCCCTCAATATAACGAAAAAGGACAGTGAAGGCCTGTTCTTTACTGGTAAAGTGGTGCTTCATGATGCACTCTGTTTTGATAGTTTTGAAAAAGGATTCGGCTACAGCGTTATCCCAGCAGTTTCCTTTCCGAGACATGCTTTGTTGGCATCCGCAGCTATTAAGCAGGCGACGAAAATCGTCGCAGGCATATTGTACTCCGCGATCGGAGTGGAATATCATCCCTTTTCTGGGAGGACGATTGGCGATTGCCCGCTTAAAAGCAGCTTCAGTAGTTTTCTTTGAACTCATCCTATCGCTAATGGTCCACCCCACTACATAGCGATCGGCCAGGTCCAGAATAACCGTCAGATAATACCACTGACGATTAATTCGAAAATAGGTAATATCGCTGACCCATTTGATGGCTGGAGTCTGTGCGGCAAAATCACGATTAAGGATATTAGGGGCTATTGGCTCATCGTGTTTGGACTGAGTTGTTACAACATACTTTTTGGCTGCTTTTGCCCTGATACTGAGTGCATTCATCCGACGAGCAACTGTTGCTTCGGACACCTCCACCTCCATTCTTTTCAGTTCCAGAGCAATGCGTGGACTCCCATAGGTGCAGTCACTCTCATTGAATATTTCCCTGATCTGCTTATCTAAACGTTTGTGCTTATGCATCCCAGTTTGCTCACACTTGCGCCAGCAATAATAGCCGCTGCGGCTTACGCCAAATACTTTACACATCTTCTCAACAGGAAATTCAGTGGCGTGATTCATTATAAATCGGTAGATGTCCTGTCTTTCTTGGAGAAGATGCTGATGGCCTTTTTT
>NZ_PDUD01000032.1 GCF_002646595.1 Flavilitoribacter nigricans DSM 23189 = NBRC 102662 | reverse complement strand
TCTAATAAAATGTTTACCCCGAAAATAGGCAAATGTGCCTAGATTCGGGGTATTTTATTTGCCTTTTCCTAAGCTAATTTATTGAAAGTTAATCACCTAGAATTTACAGGGATGGCCGAATTAAAACCGCTAATGATGCATGAGCTATTACAGACATTCATGCATCATTAGGGTTTAGAGAGGAAAGGAAGTTTTCTGGAGTAGTGTTCATCGTATGGAATATGAGACTTGGGTGAGCGGTACGAATTAACTACCGCATCAGTTCCGCAATTTTTTCAACTTCCCTTTTGAACGGACTCTCAATGTGAATCTGATGCGCATCAGAAATTAGAAATTTGATCTCATCCGGTAGTTTCCAATCACCGGGGTCATAAACAAGCGGTAGGATCAGTTTCTCATTCTCCTGGGCAAAGTACAATTCTCTTTTCACCCACGAGGATTTGATCGAATGCTTGGATAGGACCACAAGATAATGACTAGCCTTTGCGATCCCCTGTGGGATGCTGTGATTCAAACTCTGGCCGGGCTTGATCTTTTTAACATCCTGCCAGTAACTGATGGAGGCATTATCCATTTGTTCCAGCAGAAGATCCACAAACTTTCGGTCCTTTGAGGAGTAAGAGATGAAAACCGAGAGTTTGATGATATCCTGAATTCTATCGTGCAGTTTCTGAAAAGGATCTCCTTTGTAGATAAAATCCCAGACGCGAAACTCCTTAAAGGCGTCCCGCGCGATACGGGCATCCTTGTTATTGGAAATAATGACCACCGGCAGATTGCAGTCGATTTCATAGATCTCGCTTAAAAAATCCAAACCGTCCGGTTTACCGTTGTGGTCTTTATTCTCAATAAACAGATCGAGCAGTAAGACTTGGTACTTTTTTTGCCGAACTTTAGCCAAGGCATCGCCTTTATTGTTAGCAATTTCGAGATCGCAAACATTACCAAGCGCCTGCCTGAGTTCCTGACAAAATTCGTGATCATCGTCGATGAGCAGCAGTTTCGGTGGTGGTGGTAAAGGAAAATACATCTCAATTTAATTTGAACGTTAAAGAATAATCAATGCCCGTCCCTCCTTCAACCAACTAAATAATTGGTTAACTCCTACTGGAGCCATTAAGTATTTTGAACTTGGAGGCTGAGGGGGAGTAGCTCTAATTACTATTTACCTCACCAATACAGTGCCAGTTCTGACTTTTGATCACACCTTATTGTATACCAAACACTTACATCATATGTTATTCATTTATTATTTGAATCAATTCTAAAACTGTTAGATTTTTTTTCTGATAATTCCAGAGATTTAGCTCCGATCCATACCGAGATCCGGACCTGACATCTTCCATCGATCAAGACCCAAAAAGCAATTTCACCATATTGTATTTCAGCTGAAAATCATCGGCCATCTGCACGGCATCCTCGAATACTTCCTGAATGGATTCAATGGGTCGGAAAGTGATAAAACTGGCGTAGGCCGACTCCTGGGCTATAGCGTCCCACCAGGTGGTTCGTGCGCCTTCCGTTGCGATCACCAATACGAAATCTCGCTTTACCGATTCGGGTTTTGTCCCCTGCAGTATTTGCTCATCAATGAACTCAATGATCCTTTCTTCGGTGTAAAATCGTCCTTGTTTGTCCGTCATTTCTTCAATGAATGATAAATTTAAGATGACAAAATGATGAGACAGCAAACCTCCGGCCTTCACCTTCTCCCAGTCTTCCGGCGTTTCTTCGCGAAAATCGAGGAATAGTTTTTCCCGGTAAGAGGTCAGATGTTCAGCTTGCCAGCGGCTCTTCGTCTCGCTTAGTATCTTACCATTCTGAACATCCAGGTCTCGCCGCAGATTTAACCGGTTGTAGATCCAGCGGTTAAAAATACAGATCCTGGTAGCAACGACTTCCAGGAGTTCAAAGGCTCCGCCCTCACTTAATCTACTGAGTGCAGCTAAGTTTGCCCCGCCGGCAAATCGATTGATCAGAGCTCCTTCTGGGCTGTAATTGAAGTGTTTGGGGCTGGTTTGAAAACGCGCTCCCCGAACCAGGGAAACAGTCGTTCGGTTGGGGATTGATCGATAGGCTTCCAGTCTTTCCCGATCTTGTTCGGTCCGCTGGATCTCCTCTGCATTTTCGATTTGGATGGTTCCTCCGCGATCTGCACCGGAACCTGCAATAAAGGTAAGACGGACAATCGGGCTATCCCTCTCCAGAAAATCCACCACAAAGTCCAGATTACCGTTGTCGGCCTTCAACCAAATAGGCATCCAATACTGATAGGCATCAGCAATACCAGCCAGTTTGGGAATATCCTTGGAAATAATCCGGATCAAACCATCTGCCCGGTATTTTTTGTAGGTACCCAGGGGTGCCCTGGTCAGGTGTAGGAACCGGTGTCGGGCCAGGTTATCCATTGTCACCTTTCGGTATTCCCGGTCCTTGATGGTGTAGATGTCGTCCGCCCGCCAGAGATGGAAATACTTTTTCAGATGAGCCTCTTTACTTACCATTAGCTCTTTAATTTTATCGACAGCTCCCGGCTCCTTGTATTTTCTACTGCTCACTTCAAAGGCGATGTGTTTGCCCCCGCTGATCTCCATCTCCTGACTTGCGGTTTTTACCCAGGGGTAATAAATCTTTCCAATTTCCGACTCTTTATCCTGCACCAGATGAAAGGAATTGGTCATGAGCAGCGCAGCACAGATCTTATCCTGGTGATTCCCTCCAAATTTTGGCTGATGAGAGACGTCACTGACGATGTCCTCGTCCAGGCCTTCTATCCTACGCAGCATCAGATCGGCACCGATCCGGACCTGATGTTGCAACCAGACGCCGATCTTGAATAATTCCGGTGCCAGCGCATATTCTTCTTTTTCCGTGTCCAGATAGGCCTCAAAGATCGAAATATTCAGCACCAGGCCCTGCTCCTGGATGTTTTTCAAAGTCTGTTGCCGGAAATGCTTCACATTGCGGATCTCATTCTCCAGCAGGGTAAAGAAAGCCTGCTTACCCACTACCCCACCCGGAAAGAAAGCACGGTATTTCTCCAGTTCCGGCCGCAATAGCTCAAAGGCGGTACCTTTTTCCACAAACACGCTTTTATCCCTGCTCACCAGCCCGGCCTGGAAGTCCTCCAGGTTGATGACCGCAAATTCTCCGTCCAGCAGTTTCCCATCGGCGTTCTTCTTTATCGTTTTGAACTTCACAAAACGAAAACGTACACTTTGCCTATCTTCACTGTAAATAGTGACGCGGATACGCAATTTCAGCACCTGCTTCGACACGGCAAGCGTACCCAGATAAAGCGGATTATAGACAAATTCGTGCCACAGCAGGTGGAAAAGATCATCCATCTCGCCGGTAAAATTGTTTTGCCGGGTGATCCCGCTCCAAAAAGCTCCTTTTTCCAACAGAAATTTGAATAACGGATAGAGTTCTTTGGAAAAACCCGGATGGTTCTCAACCACTTTCGAGTACCGGATCAACGGGTTGAAGTGGGCTCCCGACAGTTCTTCTTCCAACCTGGCGATCTCAGCGTGTTCCTTAAACCACCAGGCTAAGGTAGCGAGGCTTTGCGTACTGACGTTCTTTGCAAAAGCATCTAACATGATCGAAATGATGGCAGTCTTCTGAAATTGGTCTCTGACCCTTCTGGTGACCGATTCATTCTGTTCAATTCTTTCCCGGTGGTAATGTTCCGATATGTCGTAGTACAGCCTGATGTTGCAGGATCGTTGTATGGGATTAGTCTCTTCCATTCGATCGATCGCCCGATCGATCAGGGATTGCTTGCTGATGCCGTCTCCGCTCAATTGCCAGTTGAGTGCGAGGTTGTCATATTCCATCTGGAAAAGCCGGATCAGGCGTTTTATCCGATCCCGATCGCTGAACTTTTCAGTTACCTCATCCGTAAAAACGATCCAGACGATACCCTGGAACAGGCCGAGACCGAGCACTGGTATCCCGATGTATTTATCTTTTTCAATATCGAAGTAGTCCGAGATTATCGGATGCTCGTTTTTCTGCAGGACGTTATCGAGACTCTTAAAATAGATCTTCAGATCGCTGACCTTGATATCTTCCAGGCCGAGCCCCGTTTGTTTATCCTCCGGAATTTCTCCCTTCCGGAATTGATCGAAGTAGTCAAAGGTCTCCACCTTTTTCATCGCTCTGGTCATTTTCCGATACCGCAATTCATTCCAGTTCTTATCCCTGAGCTTTTGCCATTTCTCCCGATCCCATTGCCCACCGTTTTTCTTAATATAATATTCCGGTTCCTCCAGTTCGAGGATGTACCGCTGGCGACCGGTCCCACAATAACACAAGGCCTCCAAATCCTTTTTACCTTCTTCCCGCAAAGCGGCGATACGTTTTGGATCCCGGTCGAAAAGATTGGTGATTAGCATAAAACGGCTGTGCAATTCCTCCACGTGGTAGATCATGCCGTGCAGTCGATCGTGCAGTACTTCTCCGAATTTTTCGAATTCGGGAATGGTGAAATAAATGTTGCCGGAAGAAGGTTGGTTCTTGGCTTGTGTCATAAACTGATTGATTTAGCTGCGGAAAACGAACTGTACTACTCTAATTTTTCATAAATGATTCTATCAATACTTCTCGGGCTTTCTTTTGCGCAGTGCCCGAAGTAGTCTTTCGAACTGCTGATCCAGTTCTTGCAGAGCAGTGTCGAATATTTCGTGCATTGGTCTGGCACTCTTATGAAAAACCGCATGATGCAGATCAACATGCCCGATCAGATTCAGCACCTTGCCGAAATCGATCCGGAGTTGTGTAAAATAATTAGGCACGTCAGCCTCGTGGATACCGTAGGTGATCGGTATCACACGCGTAAGGCCGCTTATTTCCTGCCGGGATACGATATCGTATTCCTTTTCCACCCAATCAGATTGTAAATAAGCCTCAGATAGAATGGGCAGGAAATGAGTCGCTTTTCTGATACCTTCTGCGATCTCACGGATCGGTACTGCGCCCCCTTTCAACTCGATATTATCCAGCCACACTTTCCGGCAGTGAGGAGTTAGACGATTCTCCAGAAGTTCGGCAAAGGCCCGGTTCTTGCTGCTATACGAAATGAATACATAAGGCTTCAAATAATTTTCAAATTCGTTGCCCCATCGTTCACCGTCAAAATCGGTCTTGATGAAACTGTGGGATGCACCTAATCGATGGGCTGAAAGTAAATCTTCGTGTCTTCCTTCTCCAGTAACGGCGATAACCGGAAGTACTGGATGAGTACGGCTGATATACTTAATCAAATTCAATCCGTCATCTCTGCTCATACTCTCCAGAAAGAGATCCACAACCACCAAATCATAGTTTGACGGTCCCTCCAACAATAGGATTTCAGCACTTCTACTCGTAGGAGAAAAAACTATCTTGTATTTTTCACCAAACGCCTTTTGCATTTCCATTTGCGTATCAACATCATCCTCGACCCACAAAATACTTCTGGAGGTGCTCATTGATCTAGGACGTTTGATCTAGCTTAAATTTCCTGCAAATCGTCGGAAAATAGATAAACAGTGTTTCGTGGTTTTTATGCAGGCTAAAGATCCGATTGCGTAGTTGGTCGTGATTCTTAAATTGCAGCTCTTTAACCACTAGCCCTTTTTTGTCAAGGCGTCTCAAGGCTTCTTCAATCCGAGCGAGTTCCTCGTAAGCCATTTGGGCTTCTAACCCATCAATTTCTTCTATCGAGAAAGCTTCCGTCCCGGAAGATGAACCCGTCCTGTTTGTACCTACTACAGGTTTCAGCATTTCCACCGGCAGAAAAGACTCATCGATCTTATCCGCCTTAGCCAGCCGCTTTTTCACCAGCAGCCGCTTGATCAGTTTTACAAGTTCGCGGATATTACCGGGCCAGTGATAACTAATAAAGCAGTCCCATACCGTTTCCGTCAATATCTTCGAAGACTGCCTCTTGAGGCCCAGGTAATGTTCGACGAGTAGTGGGATATCTTCTCTTCTTTCCCGGAGGGGGGGAATGACAATAGGGAAGTCATTGATCCGCTGGAACAGATCGCTTCTAAAGTTTTTCTTGGCAATTTCTTTCTTAAGGTCTTTGTTGGTTGCAGCGACAATTTGTACATCGATAGCCCGCTCGGTGCCGCCTACCGGCCGGATGATCTTATCCTGCAAAAATCGCAATAGCTTAACCTGCAGATCAGGGCGGATCTCACCGATCTCATCCAAAAATAAAGTGCCACCGTCGGCCTCACCGAAAGCACCGACAGAATCCGCCAGCGCGTGCGTAAAGGCGCCCTTTTTGTGGCCGAAAAGCGTACTTTCCATCAGTGTTTCCGTTACGACACTCAGGTTGACTGCCACAAAGGGCATATGCCTACGGGCCCCCTGCTTGTGTAGATAGTGCGCGGCCACCTCTTTCCCGACTCCGGTCTCCCCCAGTAGCAGCACGGTAATGTCCGGCTCCTGGGACAGGGCGACCAGTTCTTCCTTTATTTCTATAATCCGGGGCGTTTCTCCCAAAAAATGGTACTCTTGGGAAGCTGTATCCCTTTTTTTAATCCCTTCCGCAGTAGTTTGAGCACCCGTCTCGGGATCCTTATCCAGTTCTTTAGGACCGCTGGTTTCCGAATGTCTGATCCAGGTCTTGATCTCTTTGATCCAAAGCTCGTAATTCATTTTTTCCTTTCGGAAATAGTGGACAGCCCCCTGCTGAATGGCCTGGACGAAATTGTGATCATTATCATACTGTGACATAACGATCACTGGTAAACCTGGTTGTTCCCGCTGGACTAAAGCCAGGAAGTCGAGACTATCCTGTATATTGCTTCTTTGATTAAATACCAAGTCCAACAGCACCAGATCAAACTTAGAATCTACAAAAATCTTTTTGGCCGCATCGATAGAAGGAATTAGCTTAAGTGCAAATACTTCTTTCAGGCCTTGTTCTACCCCCCGGAGAAAGGTCCAGTCATCATCAACAACCAATATCGTATGCTTACCTTTAACCATATAGCACCTACACAATTTTCGTTTGATCGCGGGCCTGTTTCAAATTGATAAACACATTCAGTATCTCTAACCATTCTCTGGCATCAAAGGTGGCCTTAGACAGATAACGATCGGCCCCGTTAGCATGTACTTCCTTCATGATCTCCGGGCTGGTTTCGGCCGAGACAACGATTAGGGGTATATCAGGATAATTGAACTTGATGTTCCGCACAAACGGTAGCCCTTCGATCTTCCGTTCCCCTTCGATCACAAAGTAGAGATCGAGCAGAACGAGATCATAAACCCCCGAACGCAACATATCGGAGGCCTGCTGGATGGTATGTGCCTGCTTGAACATATAGTCTGGGCTCAATTCGGCGATTCGGTCGTACCAGTCTTTTTCGTCCTCTACTACCAATATATAAGGCTTCTCTTCGATCTTTTGCGTCTGATTGAAAATCAGGATCTCGCCCAAAGAAAACCTTCGATTGGTCAGGAGATGAATGAACAAAGTAGTCCATTTTTCGGCATCATAAAGGGATTTAGACAGGTAAAAATCTGCGCCCTCTTCTACAATGGCCAGTTCTATGATCTCCCTTTCCTCGGCTACACTTACCACCGATAAGGGGGTATCCGGAAATCTATGCTTGAGTTCGGAGATGAGATCCAGTCCACTGAAAATACCCTTTTCCTTATTAAGTTCAAGATCAAGAAGGATCAAATGGATCGGTTCCTTCACTGTTATATTTTTCGCCGCTTCGACCGTATACAGACTGTTGAAAGAAAAGCTGGTCAGGTTTTCCTTCAATTGGTGGTGAAAGTGCGGATCGTCGTCAATCAATAAAATATTGCCGATGCTGTTGGGGGCAATATACTTGGCGTCGATCTGTCGAAATACCTGAATGATCTCTCCGATCCGGCTGAAGGGGTCCATGCGTCGGTATTGCTGCTCTTTCTCCGCCAAAATCTTAGCTTCGAGTTCTTTCTTCCCGTTCAGGAATTCCTGCAACTCATTGATAAAACCATGCGCCTTCACTGCTTCCATTTGTGAAAAGAAAGGCATGCAGTCGAAATAGTCCCGATAATTGTACCAGCGGCTGTAGAAACTGCGGAAATAGTTGCGCTTGGGCCACAAGAGGTTCTCCCAAATAGTCTTAAAATCTTCTTTTTCCCGCTTGAGCGATTCGCTGCCGTGCAGGGACAGATCCACATTGTTCAACATTTGGCGCACCTTGCTGGCGGCTCCGATGATGCTGTTGTAATTGTGTCCTTTGAAAAACATCTGAAGTTTGGTGGACACCTTGCCGTAACCGTTCCCGACCTGACCTTCATCCCAGTTCTTATGACAAGGGTTGGCTTTATCAATAGCTTTCTTTAGGTCATATTTGTCGTGAAGATTCAACAAGTTAATGAAGTTCGGGTGCGTGTTAACCGTAAATCCGGCAATGAGTAGTTTGGTTTTGGGACTTTGCCGGGCCAGGAATAACTTCCAGACCTCATAGACCGACAAATAATGCCCCTTTACACGGACCGGCTCAACAATGAGCATGGCATCAATAGAGGTATAATCAGACATATGCTTATCGAAAGCCTCGAGCTGATATCTTTTACCGAAATGCCGCCACAGCCTCGCCTCGACGTTTTTCTGTGTGCATAAGTAGCGAATATTGAGCTGCTTCATGATCCTGTACTTATGGAGTCAGATTCCTGTTGCTTGATGCTTTCTAACAATTGCGAAAAACCGGCTACGATTTCCCGAAGTACGGTATTGACCGAGCCTTCGTTTCCATTGCTGCCGGTAAAAAAGAGATGCGTTAGAAAATTGGCGATGCGTTCGTATTCAGCACCCAGGTGATAATTCTCGACCAGATTTTTCCGGCAATCGTCAAATTCATAGGATTTTTCCACCTGAATCCCGAATGCTTTCAAACGATTGATCTCATCATTGGATAGTTGGTACGTATCATGATCAATAAAGCTGGCTAGGCGCAGGCGCAGGCATTCATCTTCTTCTAGTTCAGCCTTCATCCGGTCACTATCCCAGGGCTTATCATCCGGATACATTTTATAAAAATACACCAGCAAATCTTCTTTTAGTTCGAATATCTTGGTATGAAATTCGTGGTGATAGTATTCCCATATCTTATCGAAGTGCGGCTGAAAGACTTTCTTGGTCTTGTGATTTGCCACTGTTACGGGTGGCTTATTGGGATTGATCGGTGAGCGATAGAACTTACCGTTATCACCAAGGAGACCCTGATTGCGAAAATCCCGGTAATAGATCTGATCACGCCCCTCCCCGATGAGGAAACACTTATCGGCCGCGGTCTGGGTCAGAATATCCCCCACTTCCTGGTCGCCGAAATGATCCCGGCGGTGCAGGAATACATAAAGATCATTACCGTCTGTTTTGTACAGATCGATCAGCGCTTTGATATAAGCATAACTTTTACACTCGAGATTATTGAGTTCATGGGTCACGTAGGTACGTACAATGACTGCCCGGGGTACGACCGCCGGCGTGGTTTCATCCGGCAATTCGTCGCAGACAGTAAATTCATCAAAGAGTATGTCCCTGAACGCCTCTATGTCTTTAAGTACTTTTTTGTAGGGTTTCTCTTTCAGTAGCGCATTACTGACGATCCGTTGCTTCAGTTCGAAATCACGCCATTTCCAACAGATCAGCATTACCCTTTCTCTTTCGTAGGTCTGTGGCATAATAGCAGATTTTAGGAACCGAACAGTGTTTTTACCAAATTAAATTTCAGCTCCAGATCATCGTTCTTCAGGCTGGCCGTTTCGACCGCCTCGATCAGCGATTCCACCGGACGGAAAGTGGTATGGGTCATATATTTGCTATCTTTCAGTTTTCGCCACCATTGCTCTCGACCACGGCCGGTGGTGACCACGAAGATACAATTGTCTCCCAACTGATCGCCGATCTGTTCATCGATAAAGTCGACGATTCCTTCTTCTCCGTAGCGCTTACCTTCATTGTTCTTCATCGCCTCCAGAAACGATAGGTGCATAATGATAAAGTGGTAGTGGCTCAGGCCGGGCGCTTTTTTGATTGTCTCCCACTGTTCTTCATCTTCAGAATAAATCCCGCAATTTAAACGTTCATTCAGGAAGGCCCGTTTTTCATCCGTAATACGGTCGGCTACCCGTTTATCAAAAATACAGATGCGGGTCTGGATCACTTCCACCAGTTCCAGAATATGTGCCGGGGTGATGGTAGCCCGGTCAAAATCACTGATAGTTTCCAGGTTGTCGAAAAATTTCCTGACCAATACTCCATGATTTCGTACAGCGAGTAGCCCCAGTTTGGCCTCTGCTCCACCTGGATTCGTACCGTGTGCAAAGCGAAGTTCCGTTTTCGTGTAGTAGGCATAATTTTCCTGTACTTCATTATCCAGTACAAGGTAGTCATCCTGATTATAGTAAGCAGCCTGCTGCTGATCGTAGACGATATAACCCACTGCCGTTTTGCCGTGTACTAACTCGATCAGGACCTCTTTCTCCTTCAACCAAATATTCAGCCATTTCTGATAGGCTTCTTCCCATTGCATACCCGCGGACTCCTCCGGCAGGATCCGGATGACGCCCAGTTCGCGGACCGCTTTCTTCCAATTGTCATCGGGAATGGTAACGATCTTGAAGCGGGCCACGTTTTCGGACTGAATGGCATTCAGGCTCTCCAGTTTATACAACGGCGCGGCCCGCCACAAATGAAAGTATTTTTTGAAAAAGCCCTTTTGCTTGTCCTCCGCGGGTTCGGTTAATTCCTCTTTGGCCCTTTCCAGATTACTGTTCTTGATCTCAAAATCTGTTTCGGTCAGTTCACCTTGATCAACTCCGGTGCTGAAGGCCGAACGCAGCCAGGGATAGTACCGGTCATCTCGTTCATAAACCCTTCTTTCCACACTGATGAAACTGTTGTTAAACAGCATAGCCGCACAGATCTTATCTTGAAAATTCCCACCCAAGCGCGCCTGATTGGTATCCTGGGTAATGATATCCTTTTTCAGAGTCTCCAGGCGTTTGACCACGAGATGCTCACCTTTGTTGTAAAGAATGGTTTCGTGCCCCAGCCATACGCCGATCTTATATAGAGGCTTGTTGGTTAGCCGGTGCGGCTCGTAGGAGAGGTTGCCCGGCCGAATGGCGATCACCAGCTTTAAACCGTCGGTCCGCATTTTTGCCAGGTCGGGTTCCTGGAAATGTTTGACGTTGCGGATCTCGTTCTCGATCAGCGTGAACAGGGAGTGTTTTCCCACGACTCCTCCCGGAAGAAAGATCTCAAAGGTTTCCAGTTTTGCCTTAAGGGAATCGTGCAAGGTTCCAGGAATAATATATTTGTGTTTGATGGTTTTGTCATTTTCTCCACCACCTACATTAATGGTTGCCAGAGTACCGCTCAGGACCTGTCCCTGCTCGTCTTTTTCGAGCTCATAGCTCCGGATGAAATCGTCGCTTTCGGCGGGATACCGCCGGCCCGAGTAGATCCGGATCTGAATATGTAGTTTGGTGATCTTTTCAGAGTGAGCGATCGTACCCAGGTACAGCGGATTACGAATAAAGTCGTTCCAGAGGATATCGTACATATTCCGCATCTCCCCTCCAAATTGTTGATCCCGGGTGATCCCGCTCCAGAAGGCTCCTTTCTCCAACAGAAATTTGAAGAGTGGGTGTAGTTCTTCGGCCAGTGAGGGCAATTGATCCCGCACCGGTAAATAATTACCTATCTCCCGGCGCTTATCTACGATCTTGATCCAGTGGGCCACCTGCAGTAGGATTCCCTCTTCGATCGATTCCAGGCTATATTCCTCCGGGAACCGTCTATTGAGATAATCCCTCAGGCTTACCCCCCACTCGTCAAAGGAAGATTTTTCCTTGAGTTCTTCAATGAGGTTTTGGATCTCTACATCCGTGAAGGCTCTTTGCTGGAACCACCATTTCAATACCGTGAGGCTGTGGGCGCTGATATTGTGGGCGTAGGAGTCAATCAGGATCGATATAATGGCCCGCTTGCGGTGCTCGTCTTTGAATTGGTCGGGGATAATATCATTCAGGTCTACCCGCTTCAACAAGTAATCGTAGGAGCCTTCATAGTACTGGCGATACCGCAATTCCCGGAAGATGGGGTTGGTCGTAGCCGCTTCCTCGTATTCTTTACTGGTCAAATATTCCAGTTGTGCCCGTACAGTTGACTTTCGCTGAATATTTGAGCCAACCAGTTCCCATCCAAGCAAAAGGTTTTCGTATTCACTACTGAAAATCCTAATCAACTGCTTCCAGACACCTGCAGGACTAAAGCGAAAGATATCCGTATTTTTAAAAATAAGATGAACTACGCCATCGAAATCCCCGAACTGAATCAAGGGAAAAGAAAGATACCTATCTTTACCAATATCAAAAAAATGATCGAGAATTGGATATTCCAATGCCTGCTCTCCCTTTAAACTGCCTTGACCTTCCCGGCGGGCCTCTTCGAAGTAATCTTTTAATCTTCCTACCTGTAGGTCAGTTATACCGAGTTCACCTCTGATAAACTCATCGTATAACTTACTCGCCACTTTACCGGCTCCAAGCGGAAGATCAAATTCCGTAATTTCTTTCAATGCTCGGTCAACCTCCTTCGTGCTTCCTTTAGACAGGAACTTGAGTTGAGCTGCTAAGCCTCCGTAGATCAATTGTTCGGTAAAAATCGAGGGCCGTCGATCATAAATATTGAGTAATAATAAAATATCATTCTGGCAGTCAGTAATCCACTTCACCAATGGATACAATCGATTCACCAACTGAACACAAAAGTCTTTCTTAAAATTTTCTATCTTTTGCCTTCCGTCGATTCTAATTTCTGGCTTTTTTGTCTTGGACATAAGTTAAGTTCTGTTTTATTGCCGAGTGCGGGGGGAAGTGCATGACAATATAAACTAATGTGAAAGTGCATCATAGTACCACATCATTGATCGACTGATCAACAAGCGACAATTACCAATGAATAGACGCTAGTAAAGAATGGAGATAGTAGTTTGATTAAAGGGAAATGCCCGTGGGAATGGATTTATAAGCAATTTAATTAATATAAATTGAAAATCAAAGGCCTGATGCCCAATTTATTCCGCATCGTCCACTACACCATAAATACAGCGACAATTCCACTTTCAATATTCGACAAATGTGGGGAGTTACTAAATATAACTTTTGTTATAGATCTGTCTCAAGAAAATCAGTTAAGGGAGGACTTTGGATTGGATTCGGTAAAAGTTTCTTACTGTCTCTTGACTTATTTATATACCCACTATTGCGCTGCCCTTCGGGCAGCTTGTTTTTTTAGCAAAAAGATAATCTTCACATCGATAAAATCTATGGCTTTTATAGGCAGCTTTGGCTTTCCATATGTGAAAATAATAACGATTATTGAAGGCCATATCAGGATAACCGGCCAAAACTCTTAAATGTTGATGTTGCTCTGTATGTTCCCATTCCGCTTTCAGACCGGCTTTAAGGTAGTCTATTGCTTTAATGGCAATTGCCCTGCCGACGGCCATCGCCCGGGTCAAACCTTTACTCTCGATAATTTCTTTGAGTATTTTGTTGTGTTGTCCCCGCAATTCGAACTGGTATTGGTTAATCCCGCGGTTAGGATCTCTCAGCCTATCATGAATAAATTGGTTAACGATATTTGTAGAAACTGTTTCCTGAGAAAGATAATGCAGTGCAATCGGCAGCGATACGGTTTCATTATGAAGGTCCGAAAGGACATTGGAATGATATCGTGGTTTTTCTCCAGTTTCCCACGTCCTTTTTACATCCAGCACAAAATCTTTACAATCATTTACGATCTGCATATAAAGCCCCATCATTTCGGCAAAACCTTCTAACTGTTTTCTTCCTCTACCCTCATATCCAGTTAAATACACAATGACTTCCACCAGCGCCTTCAGTAAACTGGAATTGGTTAGATAGATCCGGGTAAAATAAACATCGAAGAGATTATCATGGCCGGGAAACTCATCTTTCAGCGCCTGGATATCTAAAAGAATCTTATCAAGTTCATCATTTCTCAAACTTTCATTAATGTTCTTGACCTCTTTATTATAAACCAGACTATCGAATCGAAAACTTTTGTCGATGATCTGACCGGAATTCACCTGCTTGTAAGCTTTTCTAAATATATCCTGCACCTTTAATTTTTGCACGGTAGATATATCCAGTTCATTAATGTAATCCAATAGCAGATCTCTGAAGATATTAGTGCCCGGTACCATGATCTTATAGTGAAGACAATTTTTCACCTCAGCCTTATTGTCCAGAATATCATTATACATATACATCATGGTCATCGAGGCCTCGGCTACAAAAGCAATCTGATCGAGCGTCTCTTTTTTAATGGCTTTACAGCGGGCCTTCCTGGCTTTAGCCATTTCGCGCAGGAAGCGATAGGCTACGATGGTGAAACTCGATCGGACTTTTATTTCTTTGATGTGTTTATCGATCATCGAAAATACATAATCCTGCAAACTGTTACCCTCTTCTTGATTCAGGATAATGCTTCCAAGTTCTTCTTCGCACCTAACCTTTACGGCGGGGAGTTCGCGAGCAATCCAGGTTTTAACCTGGTGCATAAGTTCGTGTCTTTGATCTTTTCCCATTGCACTGCCACTTGAAATTTACGATCAAAAAGCAATCACATTACTGCTTTAAGAGATGTGTAAAAATGATTTACGAAATACGTTAGCCTTTGTTTCAAGTGTATTATTTTCTGAGGTTAAAAAAATTGCTTAGCCATTAGTCTTTTGGGTAGGCATTTATAACTCTATTAGGATCGTATGCCTAAATGCCTTAAAGGTGCATCCTCACATTGATAAAGAAAGATAAAGTCTAATCTCATGCCAATTTCGCATCTAATCACATAAACATTTAACATTCAGCAACATAAGTATTCCTGCCAAAATTTATCCATTTTAAAATTCTAATATTTTTAGAATAAAATTCTAAAAATATTAGAATTTTTGGCTTTGGATCAGCCGGTGTAGCGTGTACTATTTTTTTTAGCTTCATCAAAAACCAGCGTTGCCTTCCGCAGAATCTCTCTGTTTTTGGTGGCATCTGCCTTGCTGATCTTTCGATTTCTCTTTTCCAGAAAAGTTCGCAGGATCCACCTTCGGTCCACTATGGCAAAGTCTTTGGTGCCAATTTCATTCAGATATTGTTTGATCAACTGGTTAGCGGCTAATATTTCCTCTCTAACCCAATATACGGTGATGCCGATCTCTTCCTGTTCCCGGAATATAACTTCGTAATCACTTTCCAGGTCATTATTGTTCAGAACGAATACTCTCTCGATCTTACAATCATGAGCAATCCTTTCCTGCTGAATACCCTGAGCCCGTTTGTTCCACCCTAGTTCCCAAGTCTCGCTCGGTTTAGCAAAGGTTACTACATCCAGGCTACTTCTTACCCGGGAGACGCTTTCGTACCAAAAAATCAATACATCTTCCCGGCTCACTTCAATCTGATCTCCCTGGTATTTCGCCATCGATTTTAGTCCAAGGATTATTGCCAACTCATTGAAGTTATCTTCGACATTTATGGATTTCAGTAAATAATATACCCTTTCGCTTATTTCCCGATTCTCTTCCGTCACTAGAATCAACCTAACCACTACACCGATCAATATACATATAAACACAATTTCGATTTCCCATTCAGGAAATTTGGAAGTTTTAAGCCAGGCAAGTAGAATCCCGATCAGGGCGGTAACGATCAGAGGAGTTATCACCAATTGATAAGCTTTTTTAAATTTCTTCATCCGAAAGGAAATATTTGAGTTGTTGTGAATTTTGTCTTTGAGCGTATTATTTATCCTGAAAGCAATAGATATTATACTGTGCTTTTATATTCTATCACATAACTAAAGGTAGTAAAAGTCAATATTAATCTGGTCGATAGGAAAAACACCAGGTCCTATAGCTACTATTTATTCCATCCTTTCATGCTCTTCATTCCGATAATTTTAGAATTCTACGAAAGTTTATCCGACAAAAATTCGAATTATTGATAACTCTAGATTTTAATCCCAAACATAAACAACTTAAAATCAATTTATTATGATTTTTGGCATAGTAATGGCATCTCAATAGACAAACAACAAAACTTGAAAAATGAAAACTAAAGATTTTAAGAAAGGAAGTTTATCCCGGATATTTCGGCAGCTAATCCAGGAATTGAAGTCCACCCTCTACTTCCCTCAAATGCCGCCAAGAAATTATGCCGTAGTTCGCAGAAAAGACGATTGTTCCGCCCCGGAATACCGTCGACAGCACTACCGGCATTTCTGAACGAATCCTTTATTTACTTAACCTCTAAAATTGTCAAGTATGCAGAAGCACACCCTGGAACGAAAAAAGTATCCGCGAAAGAACGGAAGTCCTCCGCCCCCTTTACGTGAACAGATCCAATTTCCATCACCTTGCAAAATCGAATAAATGTAGAGAGAATATCATTGCCACCGTCGTTGGATACTGGAGGTCCGGGTTGGCCTCCAGTCCAATCTCAATTTTACGGCAACTCCTGTTTCATTTAACACACCTGTAAGATCCAAAAAAATGAGCCATCCCGAAAGACCTCCGCCCTTGAGTACCTGCTTCAGACAGAGCAATTGTGGATTACTCATCTACTTTCTAAAGCCACTGCTCTCTCTGTTCATTTAATGAGCAGACCTGTCGTCAAAACCACCATATACAAACCCGGTTGGAGTGGAAATGTTTTTTCCGCTCCAACCTAAACCACTCTCCAATAGAGAGACTGGTCAACAAACGAAAACAGTAAACCGTATCCAATGGAGTTCAATCTAATAACGATTATCAGAATGCTATTATCCACCCTAGGTGATAAGCGCGCTCATCGTGCTCCATTACAAAAAGTAAAACGATTATTCGGAGCAGTCATTGAAGAAGCGGAAGAAGAATATTTAGGCAGCTCATTTGATTTTAAGAAGAATTTGCTGCTTGGCTTTACAAGCGCAATTGCCATTTTCCTTTTTCCGGCACAAGACAAACTGAACGACCTCCCTGCGCCAAATCCGGAAGTGCCGGTCAGCTATCACACGAAGATTATTCATACCAATACAACAGTTGCCGGCAATAATATGATACAATTGAAGCTAGACTTGAAACATGACCAATCCAGTATAATTGGTATTGATTATGTGAAAAGTCCGGCAATCACCGTGGTATTTCAGGATACGTTACAAAAGCAAAATCACCTGGTTGTAAAAATAACAAGAAGGCCCGGGACCAGTCAGATCATTATCGACCTGAAATGAACATTCAACCCATCGTCGAGACCGTAGAATAAAATCCCAAAGTAAGCTTGAATTAATTAGGTTGGTTCACTGGTTTTAAAGTTGCATAATACTCATCTCCATTTGTCGAAGACCTTCTGTAAAGAATTACAGGAGGTCTAATTTTTTCGGCCTGGTTCCGTCTTGAATACGCTAAGATCGTATTCTAATTTCTTTCGGATTTCTCGACAGAAAATTCGTTTTTCGCAGGAATTCTAAAAGATTTAATTTATAATAAAAAAATTTTACACCCAATTAAAAAACTGAAAATCAATTATTTAAGTCAAAATAAAAGTGCAGATATTTTCCTGGCATGGAATTTTCATCAGTACTGGTGAATCTTCGATTAAACTACACTCAAATCCATGCCATATGACTATTTTCAAGATCCTCGTCTGCACCGTTATCGCCGTTGTACTGGTCTGCTTGAAGCTCAAACAACAGGGGAATAAAAGCAAGAGCCCATTTCAGTTGAGTGCTCAGAGAACCCTACTTTTGTTAATATGCCTTGCTATTGTCGTTGCTTTTTCCAAATTATCCGATGGTAGCTTATTTACCAAGGTCAGTAACCTACTGCTGCAAAAGAAACAGCCTAACGCAGAATTCAATGCTATTCAGCTCAACGATAATGGTATTGATCCTGCATGGTTTACCATCTACCCTGCATACTTCGCCGATAGAAAGCCAGGCTTTACTCACTTACCTTCCCGACTCCAGTCAACGGTAAAGCCAGATAAGATAATTGATTCGCACCAAGACTTAACCACCGCCTATCATGAAGAACGTCAGGTGCCTTTGGAAATATCTACCGTCTCGGATTTCATCTACAGTAATCAGGTTGCTTCCTTCTCAGATCTGCAAAATGCCATAATCTTCATCGAGGGAAACAAACTTAGATTTACACAACAGGACTTATTCGTGGGAGTGCAAAAGCAGGGCAGCAAGACTTCCTATAAGGTATTGATCGGACAATTTCAGGACCTAACTTCTGCTCGCAGGCAGGTATCAGTATTAAAACGTCATTTTTCCGGTTGTTTCCCTATTAAGACCTGGGGCTTAGAAAGAATAAATATTACCAGTTCATAATCTTTTTTTGTCTTGGCCCTTGAGGGAGCTATCTTTTCAGATAGTTCCTTTTTTTATTATATTGATCACATCCAAACCGAAGCTGACTTACAACCTTAATTGCTCAAACATGACCAAAACCATCTTCCTGGCCCACGCCTCCAACGACAAGCAACGCGTCCGATCCTTATTCAATGAACTCAAAACCATGAACTTCGATCCTTGGATGGACGAATCCGACCTGCCGCCGGGTGCGGAATGGGAAAGCCATATTCAACTGGCCATAAAAAAAGCCAAGCTCTTTTTTATCTGTTTTTCCGACCAGTTGCTGCCTGTGAGTAGCTATGTCCATACGGAGATCAGGTTGGCATTGGAAGAGGTCACCAAACGAGAGCATGAGACTGCCTACATTATACCGATCCTGTTGGATGATATCCCGATCAGCAGGCTTGACACCGGCCAGTACAAACTGAGCAAATATCAGGCTATACGGTATTTTTCACCAAATGGTAAAGATAAGCTATTTGCCTTCCTGGAGCAGTTCCTGCAAGTGAGTTTGGCTGAAAGTTTAGCACCAAAATTTGCAAGGATTAAAGAGTTGGTGAGCCATGCCCGCACCGAAAGGGCGATCAATGAGTTGGAGAATATCATTAAGACCGATGCTGCACTAGAACTTTTTCAAAACCCAATCTTTATGCTTAAAAATCAGCACAGTAAATTGAAACAAGATGAGATGATCGGAATCATTGCGTTTAATGACGCCAGTGTTCAACGTAATCGAATTGTTTTCAATCTACTAAATCTATTGAATGAAATTAGTAGTTTTAGTAATGGGACTGAGTGATTTCGGCAGGTAATTCTATTCACTCAAAGATCTACCTCTGCCACTGCACTCCCAAGCGGTTTTTCCTAAATGTCGTATAGGAGTAATCGGGATTAACTTTAAAACGACAAGTGAAAGCCTCATGTATCCAATTTTGAACAGTAGAAGAATCATCAGACCAATGATATAATTTCGCAAAACCACAACAACCAATATCGTGTAATCGTGGTGGGATCGAATAAGGATCATACCTTATTTCGCCGTGGTTGCCATGACTGGGCAGAAAAATCCCCGACAGACCTGACCGGGCGTTGTTCTTCGCGTTTCGGATACTGGCCCCAATTTTCCAGTCAACATATTTCCGCTTCCAGGTCTCTGTAAGATCAACACGACCGTCACCATGATATCTCTTAAATATTGATCTCTGATGATCTGCCCGAGGCGTTCGGCATTCTGGTATGGGTCTATTTCACTAATCCGTACACACTTAGTGACCGTGATCTGATGGGTATCTGCAAACAATGTTTCAAATTGATCGCAATTGACCTGATCATTGGCGTGATGATAACTAACAAAAACTTTGTGCCTTAAGGTAGCCATGATTTAATTTCTTGAGATCTAACATATGATCTACAAGAGGCCGGCAGGAAAAGAGAAAAAGAGAAGAGCGCGTCCTAACTCCAAGGGCCATTTATCAAAATAACGGGGGCCTAGGGAAGTTTACTTTCCGCTACATAATTACGCTTTCCAGTATTATTGGGAATATAACAAAAGTTATAATCGGATCTGTGGTGTTATTCGTAATTTCCGTTTGCCTTTCAGCTTTAAATAGCTGTCACACGAAGTTGCATTCTTTAGCTCATAAAATTTTTCGATGGCATTCAAAGTTTTCATCTCCCATGCAAAAGAAGACAGTGACATAGTTCGCCACCTGTATGATCTCCTGAAAAGGGCCGGTTTTAATCCTTGGTTCGATGAAGTCAATCTAATTGTAGGCCAACAATGGAAATCTGAAATTGAGCAGGTCATAGAACAGACTGACGTTTTTATTTTCTGTCTTTCCAATGCAGCAGTACATAAAAAAGGATATGTCCACGCCGAACTAAATATTGCATTGGATCAGGCGAGTTTGATGCCAGAAGGACAAGTCTATATTCTTCCGGTTAGATTGGATAATTGCCAGATTCCTTTTTCACTGAGAAAGCTCCATGTTTTAGATTACTTTAAAGAAAATGGCGATTCTAAATTATTGCAACATCTAAAGAAAATTCAAAACAAATTTGGGCATTTCCAAAAGGAACATAGTGTCCATGAAGTTCTTGCGCTGTACCAGATTTTCTTTGCAAAAGAAGATACAAATAAGATTAGTAAACGTATCTGGGATGAATTAAAAATGGAGCCCGAAGTTCCGGTTTACAACTTGCTGTACTGCATTGCTATTTTAAAAAATGTTGATCTTACTTTGGATAATTTAAGTCCTAAAAAAATAGAAGAACTATATCAACGACTCGAAATAGCTCAGCGTGAAAAGGACCTTTTGCCTACTAATTTATTTATAATTGCTCTAATTGTACACGACTATTATGAGACCAGGTTTCGAACAGTATCTACATCCTCCGACGACCTCATAGCCCAGATATCAACAATTGCTGAACCACCGATCGGGTATTTGATCGGACAACTAAATTGTTCCATTTCCTTTCATTTCAAAACCAAATTTCTGCTGAGATGACATCTCCTCCAAGCTCAAGTATTAAGCAAGATACTTGGAAATACCTGACTCAAATTAATCGTCTGGAATCCGCACCGAAGGGAATATTAAGTTTTTTGAGACGAAGGAAATTAAACATCCCTTTACATGCCTGGATGATACCATCTCTTCAGAATAGTGATCGGATTTATATAATCTACAAAGGTAACTTAGGTGTAAACATTTTTACCATAGATCGTTTCGAGTCTGAAGAAATAGATATCGATGAGGAGGAACTTATGATCATTGAAGTAAATGATATAACTCCGACTATTAGTGATGATCTCAATGATTATCCGATTTTTAGAACAGGAACTCCTTATGTATTGGATGGGATAAAAAAATTTTTCATCGACGGAAAAGAAAGAAGGAAATTAAGCGGGACCCAGTTAAACAAATGGGATTATTTTTTTCGACTTTCGAAAACTGAATTGGCAAGAAGACACAAAAAGTTAATCGAAGATTTCAAAACAGAAAAAGAATTATACCATGAGAGAAGGCTTGAAAAGTTTGCCTGGTTTTTTTTAATACTGGCAGGAGTTTATTTCTGTTATTATTGGACAGGGATTTTACCTGCGAACCTACTCTTTCTAATTTGCTTTTATAAATTTCGGAACAGCGTCATAATGCCGCTATTTTTTTTATCAAGGAAAGTTGTTGTATTCCATAGTTATGCGTTAGACCTTGAAAAAGAACAACGTTATTTACAATCGCTAGTATACCAAAATCACCCCCTGCCATATCAAATTATGGTATCCGATCAGCAGATTAGTCAGTGGCTAAATGAAGAAATCTTGACACTAGACAGGTTAGCTGTTCAGGAACTGAGGCTTGGCGGCCAGATTATCCCGCTAAAAGGGACGCTTAAGAGTCGAAAAACTAAAGGGCTAAATATTGAAGAGTGGGGGATGGTGCAAGCAAATGAAGTGCTCGGTAAAGATATACTCGAGAAGCATTATTTCAATCACCAATTAGGTTTGCGAGTGAATGATGGATCGCCAATGTATGCTATATACTACATCTATTTCATCTATATGACCGCCGAAACTATTGGAATTTACGGCCTTTTTTATGATTTTATTTTAGAAAAAAAAATAGGTGGCATAACCAATCAATATTATTACCGTGACATCGTAAGTATCGGTACTGAGCAGGTTGAATCAAAAATACTCAACCATTCTTATGAGTTGGAAACACTCCAGATTATTATTTCCTTTTACAATGACCAACGAATTTCCTTTACATTAACGGATGAAAAACTGATTAAGCGGCTTCGTGATCAAATCGAAGCGAAGAAACAATTGAGTTCCTATACCGATCAAAACATGAATGGCTTTTCACCGATGCTCAGTCCGGACCTTCGACAATTGGTCCAATTGGCGGATGATCGTTTACCAGCTACCAGATCAAACGCCATTCTTATTACCGTTAAAGAATACTGGAAGACAAAAAAGGATGAGTACGATAAAAAAGATCCTTACATGGTTCCCCAATGAAAGGCGTAAAAAATATTTTCCAAGTCCTGACCGACCTACAAAACCGGGATTTGCAGGATGTTTTCATCGCATGTATTGAAATCCTCTCGGTTTTTGCTTAGTCCATTGAGAGCATCTTCCCCAAAACTGAAGTTCAGCTTTGCATATTTCACCAGATCCGCGATTTCCGGAAATACATCGACTGAAAAGATGTGCGCCCCTTTATAAAGGATCTCAAATTGATCTATCAGGCCACAGGATTAATGATCTGGCCGAGCGTAACCTGGACAAGCTGGATGCTACCTTAGGCAAGAAGTGTAGGGTGGTTATCGCCTCGTGGTGCAGGAATTGGGATCAGCTTTCTAAATACTTTCAGTATATTCCGTAGATCCGAAAGGTCAATTACACCACCAATCTTATCGAAGGCTTCCATCAGCAGCTACGAAGAATCGCCAAGACCAAAGGTGCTTTCACCTAGGATGATGCCTTAATCAAACTATTATACCTGGTCAAAGATGATATTATGAGCAAATGGAATCGGCAGTTCTACAATTAGAACATGTCCATATCAAAGCTGTATATTATTTTTGAAAAAAGATTGAAATTGTATCTACAGCATTGAGGGCTTTTCCGAAAAAATGTTCTTTAACATATTAATCGGCACGTTTGATACACTTTATGTAACACTACCCCTTTAAGAATTTAATCATCCACTCCCTGATTATGACTATTTCCAATCTATAACACAGACTTTCTAAACCTACCAACACCTTATCTTCGCCAATCCGCTCCCGTCGCCCCTTCATCAAAGACTGTGCATAGGCCACCGAAAACTCAGGATGCCCCTGCACCCCAAGCATACGTTCTCCCACAAGGAACATGCCCACCCGACAATCTGCCGTTTCTGCCAGCACGGTACTGTCCTGCGGTAACTCCAGCACCTGGTCCTGGCAGGACATAAGTATATTGAAAGCTGGCTGGAAAGGCACCATCCATTCTTCCCGTTGTAATACGTTGAAGGTATGTATGCCAACGCACCAACCACATGCCCCTTTATCTACTCGGCCGCCCAGCGCATGTGCTATCATCTGGTGACCAAAGCAGACGCCGACGAAGGGAATTTGCTCATAGTAGATCTCACGCACAATGTGCTTGAGCTGATGGATCCAGGAAATATTATCATAAACGGAATATTTAGACCCGGTACAGAGATAAGCGTTACATTCATCGAGGGTAGCGGGGAATTGACCGGCAGTGAGATCATAATAAGACCATTCAAAATCCGGAAGTAATTTGGTAAATTGTTCGTCGTAGTCACCGTTCAGTGCAAGCAGATGATCGGCGACGTGATCGCATTGTAAGAGTCCTAATTTCATTAATTAACCTCCAGTTAGTTATTAAAATCTTTGAGACACAGGACAAACCTTTATCCTATAAAAGATCATATCGTTTAAAAAAGATTTTATCCCAAACGCAAATGAAATGACTTCACCCGCGTCAGCGCATCATAACCCAGTCTGGATAGCGTTACGCCGCGGCCGGAATCCTTGACGCCCGTCCAGGCCAGGGCCGGGTCCAGATAGTCACAGCGATTCATGAACCAGGTGCCGGTCTCGATCTGGTCTCCGATCCGCAGTGCGGCTACTGCATCTTTGGTCCAGACCGAAGCCGTAAGTCCGTAGCGGCTGTCGTTCATTAAGCGGATCGCTTCCGCATCGTCTTTGACGGGCATAATCCCGACTACCGGGGCAAAACTCTCTTCCCGCATCACGCGCATACTGTGATCCACATTGATGAGGATCTGCGGTGCCAGATAAGGTGTTTCCGGCTGGTGGGCCGGAAAATCCAGGGGATCGATCATCGCTTTGGCTCCGTGCAGGATCGCCTCTGCGATCTGTTCTTTGGCAAATTCGGCAGCGGTGATCCGGACCATCGGTCCCAGGGTGGTTTCGGGAAGCAAAGGATCCCCGAGCACGTAGCTTTTTGTCAGTTGGGTAGCCGCTTCCACAAAATCATCGAAACGGCTTTCGTGTACGTAGATCCTTTCAATGCCGCAACAGGATTGCCCGGAGTTAAAAAAGGCGCCGTCCACCACATTTTCTACGGCGAAATCCAGATCGGCATCCGCCCGTACGTATGCCGGATCCTTACCCCCCAGTTCCAGACCGGCGGTAATGAATCGCTCACTGATAGCCGATTGTACCGCCTGGCCGCCGGCGACCGATCCGGTAAAAGCGACATGGTCGATCCGCGGGTCTTTTACTACTCTCGCGACCTGGGGGTGGGACATATGCAGATACTGAAAAACACCTTCGGGTAAACCCGCATATTCAAAAGCGGCCGCGTATCGCTCCGCACAAAGCGGGGTCTGCTGGGCGTGCTTCAGGATCACACTGTTGCCCGCCATGATGGCCGGGATCACCGCATTGACGGAGGTGAGGTAAGGATAATTCCAGGGAGCCAGCACCAGCACCACTCCGAATGGATCCCGACGGATAAACCGCTGGAAACCGGGTATTTCCTCCACAGCGATGTCGGACAAAGCCTCCTCGGCAATATCGATCATATAGTGGGCCCGTTCCTGGAAACCTTTAGTGATCTCCATCGGTGTATAGCGTATGGGGCGGCCCATTTGTCGGCTCAGCTCTTCGCCGATGATGTCAGCGTGCTCCAGAAAGTAAGCTACCGCCCGACGGCAGATGGCCGCTCTTTGGGCAATGGAAGTTTGTTTCCAGGAGGTCTGGGCCTGCCGGGCCTGTTCCAGGGTAGACTCAATTATGGATGCCTGGGCGAATTCTCTCTGTAGAATATCCGAACCGTCGATCGGACTGATAACGTGGAAATATTTTTGGGCCATCGGGATGTTTTTTCGAAATAGGGGAGCAGCAAAGAATATCTTCTCGATCTGAGGCGGTCTTTTAGTGGACATGCTTCCTGCCTGCATCTCGCCTGCTAGCTGAAGGCCTCGCCTTAAATCAAAAACTTGTTTTTTGCTACCCCGGGTGAAAATGAACTACGCAAAAATAAAGACCTTCCGAGTCTACACAACCCGGAAGGTCTAAAAGTCAGATTAATTTTTTCCTAATACAGGAATTTTTGTTTTATCTCGGTACAATTTCACCGTCACCTTCTCCATCAACCCACACCCAGGGCTCTTCCCGGTTCTCTTCGCCGGGATAACCTTTGTTCTGATTGATATGTCCCTGTACGTTGGCGTTGATGGCGTTGGCCGGAACCGGCCAGAGCACCAGCCAGGGCGCTACAGTATAGTTGTAGTGCGGAGCCCGTACGTTGGTACGATAGAAAATGTTCTTCTCCACTACGCGATCGTACCAGAAATTGTCTTCCGAAAAGTTGGCCATGCTGTAGCTCTTGCCGTTGTAGGCCGGTGTTCCCGTTTCGGCAAAGATGAAAGCGATCCGGGTCAGCTCCGTTTTGCGTGGTTCTTCGTAGAACAGTTCCCGGGCCCGCTCGTTCAGGATCACATCCATGTTGATCTCTCCGGCGGGGATCTCGGCCGCACCCGCACGGGTACGTACGGGATTGAGGGACGCAGCGGCATTCACCAGGTCTCCTTTCCAGAAGTAGGCTTCCGCCCGCAGCAGGTAAGTTTCCGCCAGGCGATAAAGGTACCAGTCGCCACGGCCACCGTCCGGCGTCAGGTCCGTCGGATCCGCTACGTAGAGTTTGTAATACGGCCAGCCGTACCAGGAGCGGATCGTATCCGTACACAGGATGCCACCGTTGGCATCGTAAAGTTGTAAGTTTTGTCCGTAGTAAGGATCACCGGCATCTTTCAGGGAAGGGTGATTGTAGACCAGATCCTCCATATCTACCCAGTTGCCTTCAGCGTGACGCAGGTCATTAGGATCGGTCCAGATATCGGTATGGTGGTAGGGCGTCTGGCGGCAACGGCCGATACCCCGGCCGTATTTGGTCACCAGATCGATCTCCACCCCACTGTTCCCCAGAGGTACATCCCGCATTCCGGCATTACCGTTCGGAGTTTTGATCTTGCCGGTACCACCCCAGAAAGGTACGGTCTGACGCATGATGGAAGTCCGGCTATTGCCGTCTTCTTCAAACCCTTCCCGGGCCACCATCACGTAGAGACGTTCGGTATTTTCGGCCAGGGCTTTGTTGGGCGCCTGGTGCAGATCCCAAACTACATTTTTAGCGGGATCATCTTTATCTACACCAAATCTTTCGGTCATCAGGGCGTGGTGTCCGTCGTTGATGATCGCGTTGGCCGAAGCAATGGCGTCGTCAAATTCCAGCAGGGCCAGGTTAACTTTGGTCAGTACCTGATTGACGGCAGACTTGGTTACGTCCCCGATCACATTGGTTTCCCATTCCGCTTTTACCCACATGGCGGCAAACTCCAGGTCTTTTTTACACTTGCGCAGGATACTTTCCCGGGTTACCGTGTAAAAATCCAGCCGTGGCGCAGTAGTTTCTCCCAATACCAGTGGCACATCACCAAACTGATGGGCCAGACGATAGTAAGTACGAGCCCGGTGAAAATAGGCTTTGCCCAGTACGTGGTTCCGCTCTTCTTCGGAAGCGTATTCCGCATTATCGATCCGGGAGATCACCACGCTCGCGTAGCGGATCCGGCGATAACCTTCGTCCCAGTACCAGCCGATCCGGTTGGTGTTGGTACTATTCAGGTTCGCATCGGGCAGGATCTGAGCCCTCAGGTCCATGGCCGGGCCGGTCTTATCCGTAGTTCCTTCTACCGCAACTTCGGAAAAAAGGTTTTCGGTGATCATTGGGTTCCCATCTCCGTAGAACTCATGGCGGATGTTCCGCAGACAGGCCACCAGGGCCGCATCAAAGCCGGCCGCATCGATAAAAGCATTTTCAGGTGCGAAAAACGATAACGGTTTCGGCTCCAGAAACTCCTTTTTGCAGCCCATACTGAGCAGCAGTATGGCAAAGGTGAGGAAGCTATATTTTGTTATATTTCTCATTTTCAATTGTTATTTTCCTTTGTTTCGTTAGAGGGTTAAATTGAGCTTGAAGGTATAATAGGTCGGCGTGTAGCCCCGGTTTTCCGGATCCATCCAGGTCCAGACCGGAGACCAGACATAAGGGTTCTGGGCGATGACCGACATGCGCATCCGGGAGAGCCGGAATTTTTCCAGGAAGCTCGCCGGTACGTCGTAAGACAGCGCCACGTTATCCAGACGGATGAAGGAACTGTTCTCGTATACATTGAACCCACTCTCGTAACTTTCTACCCGTGCCCATTCGTTGTTCGGGTTATCCGGCGTCCAGTAGGGTACATCAAAGGAAGCGCCACGATCGTAGAATACATCGTTGTTCCGCTTGTGGTTGTTCGTAGCGAAGTGGCCCAGGTAAGAATACAGTTTGACGGAAAGGTTCCAGTTTTTCACCTGCACATCGTTGCCCAGCGTTACGCGGTAGCGGGGTTTGGTATATCCCTGGAAGACCTTGTCGTCGTTAGTGTATACGCCGTCGCCGTTAACGTCATTCAGTTTGAAATCACCCGGCTCGCGACTGTATCTGGCGGCCTCATCTTCTTCGTCTGATTGCCAGATGCCCAGCACTTCGTAGTCCCAGATCTGATCAATCCCGTGTCCGATAAACCAGCCGTTGGTCACGTCATCCGCTTCCCGCTGGCCGATCACATTGCCGTTCTCATCCTCCACGTCTACCATATCGCCGTACAGGTGTACGATCTTATTAGTGTTGTGGGTAAGGATGAAGTTACTGCGCCAGGTCAGACCCGGGTTGTCCACATTTACGGTGTTCAGGCTGATCTCGAAGCCGCGGTTATCCACCTGACCGAGATTGGTAAATACGTTAAAATAACCGGTTACGTTGGGCAGGGTCCGCTGTACCAGCAGATCTTCGGTTTTCATGTAATACAGCTCGAAATTACCGGAGATCCGGCCGCGGGCAGTAGCAAAGTCGATCCCGATATTATACGCTCCGGTACGTTCCCACTTCAGATCGGAGTTGGCCAGGCGGTTGGCGTATAACTGAGATACATACTGCGGCTGACCATCAATAACCTGTACATACCGGCCGGTAGCCAGATCGGATAGAGCAGAATAACGACCGATGGAACGGTTACCGTTCGTACCGTAAGAAAGGCGCAGTTTCAGCAGATCCAGTCCGTTGATATTGAAGAACGGTTCTTCACTAATGATCCATCCCAGAGCCGCCGAAGCGAAATTCGCATGTGGGTGTTTCTGACCGAAAGCGGAATATCCGTCCCGGCGATAGGAAGCCGTGAACATGTACCGATCGTTGAAAGTATAGTTCAGACGAGCCATGAGAGCGTCCGCTGTTTCGTATTGATCATCCGATTCGATCGCCACGTCGTTAGTAGCACCACCGATATTGTTGAAACCAAGCACGTCACTCGGCTGAAACTGGCTTCTGCGGACCCGATCGTACCAGCTCTGATACTTTTCGGCATTCTGCAACAGGGTAACCGAAAAATGATGCTTGTCGAAGGTTTTGTCCCATTTCAGGATGTTATTGATCTGCCATTCGTACTTCGAACGGTGCAGACGCTCGGCAATACCGCCCTGGTTGCCCCATTCCGGGTGTTCGGAAGACCAGTGATTAAACTGGTTCTCAAAACTAAACTGGGGAATGAACTGGTGGGTAAAGGTAATACCCAGCGGCAATTCAACCGTTCCGTAGATCAAGCTACTCAACGTATTGATCGCCGTGGAGCGATCGCGATAAACCAATTCCAGCCAGGGATGACGGGAAGCGGAAATATTACCCGTTGGAGCGTAAGAGATCGTTGTACCGTCATCTTCGTAGAAAGAAGAATAGGCCGTTACGTTGGTCAGGTTGGTACTCGAAGGGATCGGAGATTCATCCCGTACCGCCAGTTGGGTGTTGGTACCCACTTTCAGCCAGTTGGTGATAGAGGCTTCCAGGTTCAGGCGGGAGCGCACAGCGGAAAACTTTTCGTTCACCACGTAGCCTTCGTTTTCCACGTAGCCCAGCGACCAATAGTAGGAAATGTTATCCGTACGGCCGGAGATACTGATGTTGTGGTCATTACGCAGACCGTTCTGAAATTCATACTGTGTCCAGTCAATAGTATTTCCCGCTTTGTAGTTGGCGATCTCGATCGGAGAGAAACCGATGCGGTTGAGCCAGATGCCAACCAGGTCAGACGATGCGGATGATCCGTCGTAGCTTTTCCACTCATCTACGCTTACTCCGCTCGGCAGGTTGTTCGGATTATCATAATAGTTTGGGAAATCCACCTGCCGGCGTTCGTTACTTTCAAAACCGGCGATCCGCCAGTCGATGAACTGCGGACCGGTCATCGGGTCCAGTCTGGCGTGCGACAGCGTAGCAACACCAATACTGGAGCTGACGTTAATGGTCGGTTTGCCGGTCTTACCCTTTTTGGTGGTAATGATGATCACCCCGTTGGAAGCCCGGGAGCCGTAGATGGCCGCCGAAGAGGCATCTTTCAGGATATCAAAAGAAGCGATGTCATTCGGGTTGATATCGGCAAGGTCGCCGGAATAGAGCATTCCGTCCAGTACGATCAGTGGAGCGTTGGCCGCAGCATCCCGTACGTTGGTCTGCCCGCGTACTTCCAGTGCATCTGCGCTGGAGATCCCCTTGGCCGAGGCATTGAAGTTAACGTTCAGGCCCGGCGCATTCGCCCGGAGCATATCCGTCATGTTGGACGTAGCGGTAGTTTCCAGCTTTTCGGCGTCGATGCTCGTCACCGCGCCGGTCAGGTCCTTTTTCTTGGTAGTACCGTAGCCGATCACCACCACTTCATCCAGACCGATAGCGTCCGGCTCCATGGTAACCTCGATCCGGGTCTGGTTCCCGATCTCGACGTCCTGGGTCAGATAACCGATATAGGATACCGAAAGGCTTTGGGCGCCGTCGGGCACATCGATGCTGAAACCACCGTCCACATCGGTAATGGTTCCGGTAGAAGTGCCTTCCACCAGGATGGTCACCCCGATCAGCGGTTCTCCATTTTCGTCCATTACCTGCCCGGTAACGGTTCGGCTGGACTGCGCTCCAGCGGCCCAGCTGCACAGGATCAGTGCACTGAGCAACAACAACTCTTTGGCGAATCGTTGCAGCGTTTTTTGCTTGTTTAGCCTGGCTTGTTCAAGCTCTGGCGTAAAATTTTGTTGCATAAATAGTGGCTTTTCTTTTTGAATTAAAACGGAAAGGAATTTGGTTGGTCTGTTGCTAATATTGTATGGTCGCCCACGAACTGAGAAAAGTGATTGAACCAATAAGGTCAAACACGGAGTCGTACGTCTTTCTGGTAACGAAGGCGATACTTCAGCATTCGCTTGTTCATTTCGGGCACCGCCTGGGTAAGCCAGATAGAACAAGTGGACAAAAGTGCATTATGCCTGAGAAAAGAGTTGGCCTTGCCTTAACCATCTGGTTTCGGATGGCCGACCATTAACTGAGAGTTGAAAGCTGTTTGTAAAACTTTTTCTTACAGATAAACGAGTCCCATTACCCGACGGGATGCACTCCTTGGGGTTCTGAGAAACCTACTTATTGTGGTGAATTATATACACTTCAAGCCCGGGTGTAAGGTCCGAAACCTGATTTGGGGATTATGGGTCTATTATTGATTAAAAGCTATAGAAGTTTATATATCGTTTCTGGTATAAAACAAATGTAGTTAACCTGGCGCCATACCCACAAATAACATATTAGCAATCCATAATACTTTATTAGCAATTTTAATTTTACGGATCAATTTACAGGTTTGGTTTTATTTTTAAACAACCAGAATTGCCAAATTAAATTCTAAAATACCCCCTGTATGAAGATTATGCACGAAAAAGTGATGTTTCCCGGTCACGCTACCATAAGGGTAAAATGGAGCAGCTTTCCCCACGTTATTTACCCCCTACATTTCCACGGTGAAAATGAACTGATGTTCATCCACCAAAGCTACGGCACCCGTTTCATCGCCGATAGTATCGAGGAATTTAATGCCGGAGATTTCGTGCTGCTCGGAAGTCATATTCCGCATTTCTGGGACTTTAATGAAATATTTAAAACGACGGAGCGCCCTTACCAGGTTAAAGCCACCGTCATCCACTTCCCGGAGAATTTTTTCAGGGATCAGGTGGACGAATATCCCGAACTTGCGGCCATCAAACAATTGCTGGTCCAGGCCAGGAAAGGCATTAGTTTCGGTATGGCTACCGCCAAAAAACTGGAGGAGAAAGTACTGGCCCTGCACGGTCGCCCCGGATTCGAACAGCTCATACTCTTACTGGAGATCCTCCAGCAACTGGCCAAAAGTGATGACTATAAATTGTTAGCCAGCGAAGGCTACCAGCCGGAATACCAGGATTTCCGCGAAGAACGGCTCAGTAAGGTCATCAATTACCTCAATTACCGCTACAAAGAAAAGATCAGTCTGGAAGAGGTAGCCGAAGTCGCCAGTCTGCACCCTACGGCCTTTTGCCGGTTTTTTAAAGAGAAAACCAGTCGGACACTCATGGAGTTCATTATTGAGATGCGCATCGGCTACGCCTGCAAATTATTGACCAATTCCAGCATGTCCGTTTCCCAGATCTGCTACGAGTGCGGTTTCAACAACCTGGCCAATTTCAACCGGAAATTTAAAAGCCTGACCAAGTACACGCCCTCGCAGTACCAGCAGCATTATCTGGACTACACTTGACGCGAAGTGGTTTGGGATTTTCCCAAACCGATTCGATCAGTATATGGTGTACTCGAATTGGTTTGGAAAATCCAAACCGATTTTACGTCAGCATAGCTGGGAATGAGGCGTCATCGTTAGTTTCTACCCACTTTCCTAACGCCTCATTCCTGCGGCCGCCTATTCGGGCGTTACGTAAGCCGCTGTGATGCCTCCGTCCACCAGCATTTCCGAACCGGTCATATAGGAGGATTCGTCGGATGCCAGGAAAAGCGCCGCATCGGCCATTTCCCGGGCTTCCCCGAAACGCCCCATAGGGATATGTACCAGGCGTCTTTGTTTTTTGGCCTCCGTATTCAGGAATTTCATCAGTAGGTCCGTGCGCAGAGGCCCCGGGCACAAGGCATTTACCCGGATATTTTCCCGGGCGTGGATCACCGCCAGTTCCCGGCTCATGGCCAGTACGGCTCCTTTGCTGGTCGTATAAGCCAGCTGGGCGGTAGCTGCTCCCAGGAATGCGACAAAGGATGCCGTATTGATAATGCTGCCGCCGCCCGCCCGGCGCAGAGCCGGGATGCCGTATTTACAGCCCAAAAAGACTCCTTTGACATTTACATCCATGGTCAGGTCCCAGACGTCTTCTTCGGTGGTTTCGGCATTGTCGTCCTGACTGTGCATGATTCCCGCATTGTTGAACAGGATATCCAGCCGGCCGTAGGTTTCCTCCGCAAAGGCCACCATTCGCTCGCAGTCTTTTGCTTTGGATACATCAGCCTGGCAGAAAGCGGCCTCACCGCCTTTCTTCCGGATCATATCCACTACCACATCGCCGTTGACCTCCTGAATATCTACGGCAACAACCTTCGCTCCTTCCTCGGCGAAGCGAAGGGCGGTCTGCAAACCGATACCGCTGCCGGCCCCGGTAATTAGTGCTACTTTGTTTTTTAGGCGCATGTTTAGAAAAAGCTTGGGGCAGGGAGCCTGGAAGCAGGGGCGATCTCCCCTACCCTTCCGTCCACGCACCTTGCCCGGTAAACAGGGTAATTGAAATTATTTTAAAACTGTTTTTAGATCCGCTCAAAATACCGCTTCCGCTCCCAATCCGTTACGGATTGATCGAAGGCCTCCTGTTCTTTTTTGAAAAAGTGGAGGTAATGCGCGACCACATCTTCGCCGAAAGCCGTCTTGGCAAACTCACTCTGCTCAAACTGTTCGATCGCCTGGGTAAGGGTGTAAGGCACCCGCGGTAGGTGTTTGGCCGCGTAAATATCCCCCTCAAAGATCTCCGGCGGTTCGATCTGGTTGCGGATCCCATCCAGTCCCGACGCCAGAGCGGCCGCAAAAGCCAGGTAGGGATTGCAATCCGCTCCCGGTATCCGGCACTCGATGCGCAGACTCGATCCCTTGCCCACCACCCGAAAACCGGCCGTGCGGTTGTCGTAGCTCCAGGCCAGGCGGGTGGGTGCCCAGGAGGCGTCCACATAGCGCTTATAGGAATTAACGGTCGGAGCGTAAAACGGCATTACGTCCGGCACGTGGGCCATCCAGCCACCCAGGAACCAGCGAAAAGCATCCGAACCGGCCACCGGCCCGAATTGCTGATCCCCGGCAAAGGCATTTTCCCCGTCCTGCCACAGACTCAGGTGGATGTGGCAACTGGAGCCCGCCCGCTCGGCGTGGAATTTGGCCATAAAGGTCAGGGAGATCCCCATGCGATCGGCAATTTCCTTCATACACTGCTTGAGCACAATATGACGATCGGCCATGGTCAGCGCCTGGGCGTACCGGACATTCAGTTCGTGCTGTCCCAGGCCCCATTCCCCCTTGGAATTTTCCACCGGCACGCCGGAGTGTTTCAGGTGCCGCCGCGCCGCCGCCGTGAAATCCTCGATCCGGGTACTCTGCAGGATCTGATAATCTTCCAGATACCAGCCCCGGGGTTTGAGGTCCTGATAGTGGGCATCGAAAGCCTCGCGGTAATTATTTTCAAAGAGATAGTATTCCAGTTCGGAAGCCGCAAAGCAATCGTAGCCCAGTTCGGCCGCCGCGCCGAGCTGCTTCCGGAGAATGGAGCGCGGAGCTTCCGCCACGTAATCGTGGGTTTTATCATTTTCCACATCACAAAGCACGATCGCGGTGCCCGGCAGCCAGCTGGCTTCCCGCAGGGTGGACATATCGGGCACCAGGTGAAAATCGCCGTAGCCCAGTTCCCAGTTGGCCAGTTTATAACCCGGTACGGGCTCGAGTTCCATATCGGTTGTAAGCAGATAATCGCAACCGTGGGTACCGTCTTCCACGGCGCTTTCCAGAAAGAATTCCGCATCGAAACGTTTACCGGTCAGCCGGCCGTAGTGATCGGTGAAAGCCACCACGACCGTCTCTATTTCTTCCGCTGCCACTTTTTGCTTTAATTGATCCAAAGTGAGCATTCCTCTTATCGGTTTCTCGGACATTGCTATGTATTTTTTGAGGTCAGTAGTTATTCCTTTAAACTTAGTCTTTCTTCACCAACCGGAACCAGACATAAGCGACGGCCAGTAAAGCAAAATAGATCAGCGCCAGCTGAAAATTGTAAATGGTAATGGCCACCAGCGCCACAATGGCAATTACCAGCGCGATATAGGGGGACAGCGGGTAGAACGGCACTTTGAAAGGGCGTTCCAGTTCCGGTTCCTTACGCCGCAGCGCCAGCAGGGAGATCATGGAAATGATGTAGAGGCTCAGGGCCCCGAAACAGGCGATGGTAATGATCTCTCCGGTTTTACCGGTCAGTAGGGCAATGATGCCGACCACCATATTGGCCACCAGGGCATTGGCCGGCGTGCGGAATTTCGGTTGGATCCGCCCCAGAATCCGGGGAGCAAATCCCTCCCGGCCAAACTCATAGGTAGCCCGGCCCGCCGCCAGGATGATACCGTGGAACGAAGCGACCAGGCCGAACAGGCCGATAAAAGTGACCAGGGTGTACAGCCAGTGATCCGCTCCCAGCAACTGCGCCATGACCAGGGGCAGCGGAGAATCCGAAGGATCCGCACCCGCCTCCGGGAAAACGGCCGTTTCCCAACCGTTGACGCCCACCGTAGCGATAAAGGTGATGATACACAATACGACCAGAGTAAGAATGGCCGAGCCGAAACCGATCAGTACGTTTTTCTGGGGATTAATGGTCTCCTCGGCTACATTAGCTACGCCCTCGATCGCCAGAAAGAACCAGATGGCAAACGGAATAGCGGCGAAAGCTCCGGACCAGCCGTTGGGTAGCGCATTTTGCTGTAGATTTTCCAGTCGTACTTCCGGCAGAGCCGTACCCGCAAATACGAGCAGTCCGATCACCGCGATCACCGTGACGATAAGCTCAAAGGAGGCCGCTGCCTCCACGCCGTAAATATTCAGGGCGGTAAAAATCACGTAGGCCGTGATGGCGATGGCCAGCACCGGTGCCCAGGGCAATAGCAGGTGCAGATAGGCCCCAATGGCAAAAGCGATGGCCGGTGGCGCAAAGACAAATTCGATGATCTGAGCCATGCCGCCCAGAAAACCCCAGTCTTTTCCCAGACTACGCATAGCGTAATCGAATACGCCGCCCGCTTTGGGAATGGCGCAGGCCAGCTCGGTATAGCTAAAGGTAAAAGTGAGGTAGAGCAGGATGATAAATCCGGTAGCGGTGGCCAGACCCAGGGTGCCCCCTTTTTCCAGCCCCAGATTCCAGCCGAAATACATGCCGGAGATCACATAACCGACCCCCAGGCCCCAAAGCATCAGTGGGCCCAGCGTCCGTTTTAATTGTACTGCGTTCGTATTGGATTCAGCCATAGAAGAGATTTGAATCGCTTAAAATAGGGTTTCTGTACGGAATTACAGCGGGCCGCGGCACAAAATATGTGTCTGTACGAATATTCCCCGCTTTCCCTCTACTTTTATTACTTTTAAACCTTCGCCCTCACCAATCGTTATTTTATTTTGCATTCAATCTGAAAGGAAAACTACCCGATGAGAATAACTATCCGCCATTTCCAGCTCCTGTTGTTGCTTTTGCTCGGACTGCCGGCCTGTAACGATCCGGATACGGGCCTGCCTACCGTCGGCTTTGTCGATGCCTTTGAGGACAGCACCATCGAGCAGGCCAAGATCGGCTTTCTGGACGCACTGCAGGCCGCCGGCTTTTCGGAAGCGGATCAGACCCTGGAAGTGATCTACCGGAATGCCCAGGGCGACATCCCAACGCTAACCCAGATCGTCCGCTATATGATCGCCCAGGAGGTGACCCTCATGGCGACGAATCCCTCGCTGTCGACGATCACGGCTATCCAGAATACTAAAGAGATTCCCGTCTTTATGATGGTGGCTCCCACGCCGGAACTGATGGAAGTGCAGGATGCCGCGGGTAATGATCCGCCCAACCTTTACGGGGTAGCCGAGAATCTGAATTACATCGATACTTCCTTTTCCATCATTCCCCGCCTGATCGAACCGGCCGGCGCTACCCTGCGGGTCGGTCTGCTGTACAATCAGTCGGAACCACAGTCCGTTTCCGCCTTCAACCGGCTGAACGGTCTGGCGCAACAACTCGGTATCCAGTTGGTAGCCCGCCCGGTAAACACCACCGCCGATGTGCAACTGGTAACCGGCGCCCTGCTGAATGAGGATATCGACGCCTTTTTTGCCAACCCGGACAATACGGTTTTCGGATCTTTCGAAACCATTCTAAAAGCCTGTAATGAGAACGACGTACCGGTTTTTACCAGTGAAGCCGGACTGGTCAAACGGGGTGCGGTGGCAGCCTTTGGCGCCGATCTCTACCAGTGGGGTTATCAGGCCGGAGAACAGGCGGCCCGCTTCCTGCAGAACCAGTCGACCGAGGGACTGGAGTGGGAAATGGTGCAGCTACGCAAACGGGTTTACAATCCGGAATCCGCCCAACGGTTCAGCCTCCAGGTGCCGGAAAATTTCGAGTCAATTAACTGATGGAGTTTTATATATCTGCCCTTGTTCTGGGCCTTTGTCTATCGGCGATGGGCCTGGGGATCTTTATCACCATGAAGATCTTCCGAATACCGGACATTACTACCGACGGAAGTTACACCCTCGGTGCGGCGGTGACCGCCGTGGCCCTCACCCAGGGCTGGACGCTTTCCGCAACGCTGGGTCTTACCCTGCTTTCCGGAGCGGTAGCCGGAGTGATGACCGGACTGGTCCACACCCGGCTGAAGATCGACGCCCTGCTGGCGGGTATTCTGGTCATGACCGGCCTGTATTCCGTCAATCTCAGCGTCATGGGGCGTTCCAATATTCCATTGATCAATCTCGAAACTATTTTCAATAAATTGTCCATTTTCAGCCGTTCGGTCTACAATGAGCTTTGGGTCGGCCTGCTGTTCCTGTTCATTCTCAGCGGACTGATCGCCTACCTGCTGCGGACCGATTTCGGCATTGCCATGCGCGCAACGGGCAACAGCGAATCCATGACCCGCGCCCTGGGCATCAATAATGACCGGATGAAGATCATCGGTCTCGCTATTGCCAATGCCCTCACGGCCATCAGCGGCTTTCTGGTGGCCCAATACCAGAACTTCTCGGATATCAATATGGGGATCGGGATCGTACTGGTCGGTCTCGGCTCCGTGCTGATCGGCGATGCGCTCATCAACTGGATCGGCATCCGGAATATCTGGTTACAACTGTTGACCGTCATGCTGGGCTGCATCCTTTTTCAGATGGTGCTGGCCGTGGCGCTGTCGGTAGGTGTAAATCCGAATTTCCTGAAACTGATCACGGCGCTATTTGTTTTAATCATTGTCGGGATCCCACGGCTGGCCCGACGCCGCAAACATTAATCAATTTGAGCACCAGATCCAGTACCATTTCCAGCGATAAGCATCCGGAAGCCGAAAAGGCCATGATCCGCCTGGCGGAGGTGAGTAAAACCTTCAACCGCGGGGAAGTCAACGAAGTGGAGGCCCTGCGGGGGATTGATCTGGAAATTGCCCCCGGTAGCTTCACCGTGCTGCTCGGTAGTAATGGTTCCGGTAAAACGACCCTACTTAATGTGATCTCCGGAGCGATCCTGCCCAGTGCGGGGAATATCTATATCCGGAGCAATGAAGTTACTGACCTGCCCGAACACCGGCGCAGTCGCTGGATCGCCCGTGTTTTTCAGGATCCGCTGGGCGGTACCGCCCCCGACCTGAGTATACTCGACAATTTCCGGCTGGCCGCGCTGCGCACCGCTGCGAAAACGCTGCGGATCGGCATCAATGACGCCTTTCGCAAAAAAGTGCAGGATACGATCGCCGAACTGGGACTGGGCCTCGAGAACAAGCTGCAGCAACCTATGGGCTCCCTGTCCGGCGGCCAGCGACAGGCACTTACTCTGCTGATGAGCGTAATGGATCACACGGATATCCTGCTGCTGGATGAACCCACCGCCGCACTCGACCCCAAATCCGCCGATGTAGTGCTCAGAACGGCCGAAAAGATCATCGGCAAATTCCAGCTCACGACCATCATGATCACCCACAATCTGGGCGAGTCGCTTCGCTTTGGCAATCGCCTTATTCAAATGGACCAAGGCCGGATCATCCGGGACCTGAATGCTTCCGAAAAGGAAAAGGTGCGACTGGAAGATCTGTACCAGTGGTTTCAGTAATACCGGAGTGATCAGATCGCTTCGCCCGGTAATCATCCGTTTCTCCTCCCTGCATCCATAAAATTTCCGTATATTTATAATCCTACAACCCAACCCAATAGTTTATGACCACATCATTTAAACTCAACGGAAAATCAATAGAAGTGGAAACTGCGGAAGACGCCAATCTCCTGTGGACCATTCGCGAAAATTTACAACTCACCGGTACCAAATTCGCCTGCGGTATTGCCCAGTGCGGATCCTGTACCGTCCACGTTGACGGTGTACCAACCCGGGCCTGCATCACGCCTCTGGCCAGTGTAGCCGGAAAATCCGTGACGACCATTGAGGGACTTTCCGAGAAAAAGCTCTCCGCCCTGCAGGAAGCCTGGATCGCGGAGCAGGTTCCCCAGTGCGGCTACTGCCAGTCCGGCCAGATCATGCAGGCCGCGGCGCTTTTAGCCGAAAATCCCAGTCCCAGCCGGGAAGAGATCGTCAACCACATGAACGGAGTGCTCTGCCGCTGCGGCACCTACCTGCGGATCATCAAAGCCATCGAACGGGCTTCAACCTCCGCATAGAGCCCGACCGGAAAACCGGTAGCCGCTGCATTTCTCACAACTCCCAAATCCACTTTCATCATGAATATGCCTTCCGAACAAAATAATAAACCTAAACTATCTCGTCGCCAATTTCTGACCGCCGCCGGAGGGGTCACCTTCGCGGTTGCCGCCGGAGCGATGGGGTTCAAATATTTTGCCGAGCCCGGCAAAAATAAAAAGACTTTACCCGATCAGGAGATCACGGCCTGGGTAAAGCTCAATCCGAACGGAGAGATCATTTTCTACAATCCGGCCGCCGAAATGGGACAGGGTTCCATGACGGCCCTCGCGGTGATCTTTGCCGAAGAAATGGATGCGGATTGGGACATGGTCCGCATTGAATCCGCACCGGTTGAACCCGACACCTACGGGCTGCAGTGGAGCGGTGCTCTCGGCGGACCGATGCTGACCGTCGGTAGCCGGACCATCCGTGGTTATTTCCAGGCGCTGCGGCACGCCGGAGCGCAGGCCCGGAACGCCTTGCTGCAACTGGCCGCTGCCCACTGGGGAGTTGATATCGGACAGTTGAGTACCGAGCCCGGCACGGTGGTTGACGCGAAAGGGAAACAACGGATCAGCTACGGCGACCTCGCCGCCCTGATGACGGATACCGAAACCAGCATCGAATTACGGGAGATCCCCGAATCGGCCTGGAAAAAACCGGAAGAATTCCGCCTGATCGGTACGGATGTGCCGAGAAGGGATATTCCGGCCAAGGTGGACGGTACGGCGCAGTTTGCCATGGACGTTCACCTGCCGGGTATGCTCTACGGTTCAGTACTGCGTACTCCGGTCCACGGTGCCAAACCGACGCTAAAGAACGAAACCGACATCCGAAAAATGGACGGTGTGCTGGAAGTGGTAATGTTAGACCATGGTGTCGGTATCGTAGCCGATAATTACGAGAAGGCGCTGAAAGCCAAACGCGCCCTGCAGGTAGACTGGAGCCAGGACGCTCAGGCCCAGGGATACGACAGCGAGGCGGCTTTTGCCAAATACCAGCAGCTCGCCCGACAGACCACCGCCGATAGTCGCAAGGTAAGCGAGTCCGGGAATTATAGCGGTGCCATGCGCGGTGCCCAGAAGACCTATGATCTGGAATACCGCAATGACTTTCTTTACCACGCACAAATGGAGCCGCTCAATGCCGTGGTTTCCGTTACCTCCGATAAAAAGAGCGCGGAGGTGTGGGTCGGCACCCAGGGTATGGATGGCAGCCGGAAGGCCGTAGCCGACGCACTGGGTATCGAATTCGAGCAGGTGAAATTCCACCCCTGCTATCTCGGTGGAGGTTTCGGCCGGCGTTCCATGAGTGGTTATGTGGAGGAAGCAGCCCTGCTGGCTGCCAAAGTGGATCAGCCGGTAAAATTGATCTGGACCCGGGAAGACGATGTCCGCTACGGAGCATTCCGCCCGATCAGTGTGCAGCGCATGCAGGCCGGAGTGGATGAGACCGGAGAACTGGTCGCCTGGGGTCACTACATTGCCGGTACCGGCGGAGGCCTTCTGGGCTCGGCCGGGAAGTGCGACTATTACTCGCTACCCAACCACCGCATAGAAGTACGCAATATCGATGAAGGAGTACGGACCAAGCACTGGCGCTCGGTCAGTCACGGGGCCAATAAATTTGCCATCGAAACTTTTCTGGATGAGATCGCCCATGATCTCGGCCGCGATCCGCTGAACTTTCGCCTGCGCCTGATGCGGGAGCATCCCCGCGAAATGAAGGTGCTCAAGGAGGTGGCCCAGATGACGGACTGGGGCAATGCTGCGATCCCCGAAGGCCGGGCGCGCGGTCTGTCGGTTACCGATCACGGTGGGTCCTTCGCTGCGGGTGTTGCGGAAATATCCGTGGACGAGCAGTACAAGATCCGCGTCCATCGCTTCTGGACGGCCGTTGATGCCGGTATCGTGGTGCAGCCGGCCAATACCAAAGCCCAGATCGAAGGGGGTATCGTCATGGGGATCAGTAGCGTGCTCCAGGAAAGTATCACCTTCAAGGACGGTGCCGTTCAACAGTCTAATTTCCACGATTATCCGCTGCTGAGAATGGCCGATGTGCCGGAAGATATTGAGATCTCCCTGATTGCCTCCGAGGGCGCTCCGAGTAGTATCGGAGAATTGAGTCTGCCGTTGGTGGGAGGTGCGATCGCCAATGCCTTCCTGAGCCTGACGGGAACGCCCCTGCGCCATATTCCTTTCCGGCCCGAAAAAGTGAAAGCAATACTGAATGCCTAAAAAATCCGGCCGGGAGGAATAAATTAGAAACAATCTTAAAACTTCTGCTGCCGGCGAAAAGCCCGGATCTTGCCCCGGTACAGACCTGTATGAGCTGCCAGTCGAAAGCTATTATTCACTCCTTAGCCCAGCTACGGAGTTAAAAACAGGTGCAGAGTGGTGGTGAAATCCGCGCTTTGGAGGCCAGTAAGCGGTTTTAAGACCGTTTCCTGGCTCGACTTGAGCATCTTATATTGCACCTAAATCAATACCTGGCCAGGGCTATGCCCTTCGAGGTAAAACCCCTTACAGATCTACAAATATTTTCCCAGCTACACCGCTGACATGGATAAGGGCATAGCCCTGGAATATTTGTAGCTAAATGATTGAGATAAGATCGGGAAGGGCATAGCCCTGGAGATAAAATGGGATTCTTAGGAGAGCGATTTTAAGTCATCCGGTTTACGATAGTACATTTTAAAATTAGCTTATAGCTTTGCGAGGACACGGAATACTATCGTTGAAAAGGCGAAAGTCGAGCTTACGCCTCCCGGCTAAATCAATTCCTCCTGCGGCTGTGGCTTCGGCCAGGTAAAGTAAAAGGTACTGCCTTTACCTTCTTCACTCCGGATGCCGATCTCACCGCCGTATTTGGTGACGATCTTTTTGCAGGTGGCCAGGCCAATTCCGGTCCCGTCGTATTTATCCCGGGTATTCATTCGTTTGAACATCTCAAAGATCTGTTCGTGATAAACCGGGTCGATGCCAATCCCGTTATCCTCCACGGAGAAACGATAAAAATCCCCCTCTTCGCGGTAGCTGATCTTCACCCGGGGTTGCGGGGATTCATTGTATTTCAGGCCGTTCTCGATCAGGTTTTTCAGCAGCATGAAGACATGAGTGTTGTGCGCCTGGATGACCGGTAGCGTATCCACTTCCAATTCGGCGTTCTTTTCCGCGATCGTCCGGCTTAAAGTCGCTTCCACATCGATCATCAGCACATTCAACTCAATGTATTTGGTACCCCGTACTTCCAGGGCTGCGATCCGGGAAAAGTTGAGCACATCATCGATCAGGGTATACATCTGCCGGGTATTCCGGATCACGTAATCCATGTACTCCTCAAGTTCCTCATCCGCTTTTTCACCGACCTTACGCTGGATCAGATTGATGAAGCTGGTAATATTCCTTAGCGGTTCCTTAAGGTCGTGGGATGCGATATAGGTGAAGCGTTCCAGCTCTTCGTTGGATTCCAGCAACTTATTATTCACATGTTCCAGTTCGGAATTGGATACGAGGAGTTTGTTGTTGACCAGTTCCAGCTCCGCAGTGCGCTGCTTCACTTTGGTTTCCAGCACCTTGTTGATCACTTTTTTCTGCCGGTTGGCCCGGTAGTAGACGACCAGCAGTACGGCCAGTAAAATGGTGACCACGGTACTCCCCGCCGCAACGACGGTCCGCTGCCGGACGACGGCATCCCGTTTGTCTTTTTCGGCCTGCAGGCGGTCCCGCTCCGCTTTGTTGAATTCCAGTTCGTAACTGTGCTCCAACTGGGCGATCCGCTCCTTGGTAGTGTTGTCGTAAATATTGTCATTCAGCTCCTGGTAGCGGAGTTGGTAATCGTAAGCTGCCCGGTAATCCTGCTTGAGGGCATACTGGCGGGCCAGTGCTTTGAAAATGGGGACCAGAAGAGTATTCATTTCGCTTTCCAATCCCAGTTCGGCCGCCTGGTGATAAAGCTTAAGCGCCTCATCGTTATTTCCTTCCGCTTCGTATACAGAAGCTAAAGCCCGGTAGATCTCCACCTCATCCGGGACCATGCCCAACCGATGGTAGATCTGCAGTGAGGTATCGAGTACGGCTTTCGCCCGGTCGTAATCCTGCATCCCCAGATAACATTCTCCCATATAATACAGGCTTTCGCCGGTATGCATATCATCGTGGGCCTCCCGGTAGATATTTAGCGCTTCATTATAAAACGAGAGTGCACTGGAATGATCTTCCTTTAACTGGGCGATGTACCCGTAGCAGAGGTAGGCAAATGGTTTATCATCGGATTCGAAGGAAGCATCCCCGGCTTTCTGGAAATATTCGATGGCCTTATCGAGATTGCCCTGTTCCTGGTGAATGACCCCGATATTGTTGTAGGTAACCACCGGGTCCATATAGTATCCGGGCTCATTGATACTCACCAGCGATTCCTGAAAATATTTCAGCGCCAGCGGGTAATTCCCCTGGAAGAGGTAATAAAGTCCAAAATTATTTTTCACCACGGACATAGCGTACTCATCGCCCAGTTCCACGCCCAGTTCCTGGGCTTTTACGAAAAAGAAATAGGCGCTATCCCCCTGACCGATACCGTCGTAGGCGGTTCCCAGATTATTTAAAGCGTAAAATATACCTTCGGTGTAATTGATGCGGGTAGCCAGGCTAAGCGCGGTCCGGCTGATCTCGATGGCCTCCCGGGGCTCGATGTCCTGGTATTGTTCGGCAAGATAATTCGATTCGTCAACCTGCTCGGCGATGGTCGTAGCGTTTTCTACTGCCTGCCATAAACTGTCTATGGTAGGGTTTTGGGCCAGTCCCACCAGAGTAAAGGAAATAAGGGCCAATATGAGTGCAGAATACCGAATCAAGATTTGATCACGTTTTGACGCTCCATGTTCTCAAAGTAAAGACATTTTCCAGAAAGCTCCGACTGTTTGTTCCAAAACTTGCCGGAACAGCTTATAAAATCACTCCTCATGCTGGAACAGGATCTTTAGCGTGCGGGATTGCCGCCCGGAGATCAACTGTAGATAGTATATTCCGGGGACAAGCTTATCCTTTACATTTAGCGTCCTGGTAATCACTTGTTTCGATAATACGGGCTCCTGATCACGGTACATAAGTTGTCCATAAGTGTTGAAAATACTAAGCTGATAGTTTTTTACGGATGCCGGCAGTTTTAGTTGCAAAGAAAATAGCCCATTCGAAGGATTCGGACTGACCTTCGCTTCCAGTCCGGAAGATAATGGTAATTCCCGGCCGGCGGTGATACCGACGGTTTCCACGAAAGTTAGCAACTGATCCGCGGGAAGGTCCTCAAATATCTCTTCCTCCCCCCCGGGCCAGGATATAGTCAATCGGTCGATCCGATTGCGATCACCGAGGCCAAAATGCAGATACAGGCTGTTTTGGCCGGAAAAACCCGATCCGGCAATTACTTCATCGACCAGCACCAGATCACCGCTTTCCACCTGTACACGGGCGCCAATAGCGGAACGGTTGCTCCGGGTACCGCGCAGGCGAATGGTCGTCCAGTGGTGATCATTCGGTTGAAAATTGAGTAAGAGCTGGTTGCCATCCTGTCCGGAATTAGCGATCACCAGGTCTACCTGCCCGTTCTGATCCAGATCCGCGCCGGCTACGCCGTAGCCTCCGAATGGACTTTTCACCGCATTCTGATCACTAACCGTTTCGAAGATACTGCCATCTACATTTCGGTACAGGATGTTGTCGTAAAACTGATATGCTACTCCGAAATTAGTTTCGTTGGCGACGTAAAGATCCGGGCGGCTGTCATTATCATAATCCAGAAAAAGCGTGCCCCAGCCCATACCCCGGTCGGTCACTCCGGCCCGGGCGGCAATATTCTCAAAGGTACCATCGCCGCGATTGCGGAAGAGTATATTTTCGTAGAGGTTGGTAACGTAAACATCCAGCCAGCCGTCACCGTCAATATCGGCTACATCCACGCCCATGCCCTGTGCCGCCAGATCGAGCCCGGAAGCCCGGGAAACATCCACAAAATGACCACCACCGACATTCTGATACAGAATATTCGGCTGGTTGGCGTCGTGGGTCAAATAAAGATCGGGATCACCGTCGCGATCGTAATCGAAAAAAACAGTGCCCATGGCAATTCCCTCATCCAGAGCGCCGGAAGCGTATGTATAATCCGCAAAGGTGCCGTCACCGTTGTTGAGATAAAATGCATTCTGCTCTCCGAGATTGGCGAAGTACAGATCCAGGTGGCCGTCGCTGTCCACGTCCGCCAGACTTACGGACATGACCTGTGCATTCACCACCACCCCACTGCCGGCCGTAATATCCGTGAAAGTGCCGTCGCCGTTGTTGCGATATATCCGGCTCGGTTCCCGTCGGTTGGCCAGTACCAGGTCCGGCCAGTTGTCGTTGTCCAGATCCCCCCAGACCGCAGTACCGCTGGCGCCGGCGTAAGCTATTCCGGCCGCCGCCGCTATCTCCGTGAAGGTACCGTTGCCTTCGTTGCGATACAGCAAATTGGCTCCATCCAGGCGGGTAAAGTACAGGTCCTCCCAGCCATCCTGATCGAAATCAATGATGGATATCCCACGGTGTTGTCCGGTATTGCCGATACCAGCCACCGCCGTCCGGTCTTCGAACTGAGCCCGAACGGAACAAACGCCGGAAATGAACAAAAGCATTAAACCAACCCGGAATGCTGCATTGTTTTTCATGCTTGGAACATAAGGCCGACTTCCCAGTCGGCAGTTTATTGACTTTGCAATGGCCGACTTCCGGTTGGTGGTTCCACCGACTGGAAGTCGGTGTTACAAAGTCGGTGTTACGAAGTCGGTATTACGAAAACGGGCAGCCAAAAGCTGCCCGTCCGTAGAATTGTGTCAAGGCACAAATGTTATTCAAAAGAATACGCTCCGGTATTCACATTGAATTTGATGGTATAATTACCCGCTGCTACGGGAATATTGGGTCCGTTCAAAGCACCGACACCCGTAGGGAAGTCACCGGCGCCCCAGTTGAGGTCCCAGGCATCGTTGGCCCGGAACTTCGCTTCTCCGTCTACCAGATCCATGGTAACGGTAACAATACCGCTGCCTTCATAGGTCATATCGGTATCGCTATCCCAGCCGCCGGGGGTAGCCGAGCCGATGATCCCGACCGAAGCCTCGGCAAAATTATAGGCACCGGTATTGGAATCAAACGTTACGAAATACAGACCAGCGGTAACCGGAATATTATCTCCGTTGATCGCACCGGTTCCCGTTGGGAAATTAAAACTACCCCAGTTGACCACCCAGTCGTTATCCGCCCGGAATTTCACCTCGCCATCATTCAACCCGATCAGGAGGGTGTAGGTACCGTCGCCGTTGTCGGTCATATCGATATCACTATCCCAGCCATTGGGGGTAGCCGAGCCGATGATTCCTACGCTCTCAAATCCTTCGTCCAGCTCAAAGGAGTAGGCTCCCGTTTCCGGATTGAAAGTCACATCGTATTTACCGGCAGTTACCGGGATATTCGGACCGTCCAGGGTACCTACGCCGGTCGGAAAATCTCCTCCTCCCCAGTTGGTATCCCAGCTGTCGTTAGCGCGGAATTTGGCTTCGCCGTCGATCAACTCGATATTGAGACTGAAGGTACCGTCGCCGTTGTCCATCATATCGGTATCGCTGTCCCAGCCGCCGGGCGTGGCCGAACCGATGATCCCGATAGAAGGAAAGCGTACAAAGGTGATGCTGTATTCCAGCGTTTTGTCATTGAAGGTGATGTCATAGAAGGCATCCTGCTCGGCGAAGGTGATATTAGGTCCGTACAATTCGGCGATTCCATCCCCTTCGGCATCACCGTAATTTTTGCCGTTAAAATCCGGCATTTCGGCAAATTTGAACTGAGCGCCGTTTTCCAGCAGTACTTCATTCAGTACCCAGGTATTGTCATCCACCAGGCTGAACTGGTAGTCCGAGCCCTGGAAGGTATTGAAGGTACCCAGCAGATAGAGTTCCGCCACGTTTTTAGCGAACAGCACTGCCGGTTCAATAGTATACCGCAGGGTCTGGTCGTTGAAACGGACGTTCACCAGGCCGTTACCGGCACAGGTATTATCGGGGCCACCGCCGGTAGTATTCTCCAGAATACCGTTACAACTGGCGTCACCGCCCCAGTCCTGGTCGCACCAGTCCACACAGTTCTTCAGTTTGAAAGCACCGCCCATCAGGTCGATCTCCTTGATCTCCCAGGTGTTGGGCGCCACCAGGGTCAGTGCATCGGCACCCCAGCCGTTGAACGCACCGGCGATATACATTTCATTGTAATTGGCCGGGAAAGGCAGCAGCGAGATCTCAAAGGTGGTGTTCTTTTCCTGTACCTGTCCTTTAGAGTCTGTCACCTTAATGCTCAGAGAATAGGTACCCACTCCGAGATCGGCCGCACCGAAGGTTGAGCCTTCGATCACGATGGAATCCCGCACACCGTTCAGCGATTTGGAAGCCGCCGCCAGTTCGGTACCGTCGGCGTTCATCAGAGCTACTTCCGCATTAGCCAACGGAGAAGTTGTACCGTCTACAAAAATTACTTTTACATCGAAATCGCCGATAACGACTTTGCCATTATCAGCCGGGCTGATCTCCAGCAGGCCCGGAGGAAAATCCGTCAGGGCCAGTTGATCCACCTCCATTTTTTCACAAGCTGTAAAGGTCAGCAGACCGATCACAACCCATAAAAAGCTATATCTAAATTGCATGATCTTATTGGTTTATGCCGCCGGAGCGGCACTGATTTTTAATATTTTTCGTGGTTTAGACTTTCCAGATCTCAAAACCCGGAAAGTCTGAGCCGGATTTAATATCCCTGATTCTGGCTGAGGTTCGGATTGGCCAGGATCTCAGATGCCGGGATCGGCAAAAGGTTGCGGAAAGCTTCGGTCGTACGGCCTTCCTTTACGTTGCCTTTCCAGGGCCAGACACCGTTTTCGGTAAACTGGTTGAAGCGGATCAGGTCCGTCCGGCGGTGCGCTTCCCAGTAGAGTTCGCGGGCCCGCTCGTCGAGGATGAAATCCAGATCCAGGTCGGCCTGGGCGATGTTTCCGGTATTGTCACCGTAAGCGCGCTGGCGCAGCTCGTTGATGTATCCGACGGCCGTAGCCAGATCACCACCGGAGCCACCTCTCAGTACCGCTTCGGCGTACATCAGATAGGCATCTCCCAGACGGAACATCGGAAAGTCCGCGTCACCGTGGTCCAGGTCAGAGCCCGGCTCACCTTCGGAAGAGACGTTCTGGAACTTAACGATAGCGTAGCCGTCGGCAAAGTTGCTGATAGAGTTGATCTCTTTGGTTTGTCCGTCGGTGTAGAAATTGGCCCGATCATCGATGTCATCGCTCTCGGATGGGAACAGGTCGACCAGAGCGCTGGTGGTACGCAGACCGAACCAGCCGCCGTTGATGCCGTAATCCACCGGATCCATGCTACCGCCCACGGGTGCGTGGATGAGGTAGGTCATACCGCCCCAGGTCTGGGTGCTTTCTCCGTCGAAAGGAATGGCAAAGATCAGTTCGGGAGAGCTGTCATTATCGGTCAGGAACAGGTTATCGTAATCTTCTTCCAGGCTGTAGATGCCGGAATCGATCACTTTTTTGGTAGCAGCTACCGCATCGGAGTAGCGGTCCGTACCGGTATATACTTCGGCGTTGAGGTACAGTTTCGCCTGCAGCATCCAGAGGGCAGCGCGGTCGGCACGGCCGTATTCATTCTGGCCGGCTGCGACAATATCGCTTTCGATGGCCTGCAGTTCGCTATCCAGGAAGTTGAAGACTTCCTCGCGGGTTGCCTGGCGGGGAGCGTCGGAGCCGATGGCCTGCTCTTCCGTGTAGAACGGAATATTACCCAGCAGGTCGATGCCGTGCCAGTAGCTCAGAGCCCGCAGGAAACGAGCTTCCGCCCGGTAGGCCTGAATATCGCCCCGGGTAGCATCGCTGACACCGCGGCTATCCAGTTTTTCCTCCGTGGTTTCGCGCAGGAACTCGTTGGCCATAGATACCTGGAAGAAAATGCGGTAGTAAATGGCGCGAACGAATTGGTTGGCGTCTGTCCAGTTGTGGTTGTGCAGGTCGCCCAGCCCCTCATCGCCCCAGGCGATCACGGCTTCATCCGTGGTGAGCTCCTGGAATTGCCAGTACTGACGCAGGTAGTTGGAGAAACCTTCGTCGAGACTGGAAATATCCGCCGCACCGGCAGGACCGGCCTGTCCGGTTACCGCCAGACCGGAGTAAACGCGGGCCAGGAAAGCCCGGTATGCGGATTCATCCTGGAACAGGACATCCGCCGTTGTGGTACTTTTTGGTGAAAGATCAAGGTCGGTACAAGCCGTTGCCGCAAAAAGCGCCAGGACCATACCGTATTTAAATAGCTTATTCATTGCAAAATCTTTTAACATTCAGTTTAATAATGTTCATTAAAGTCCCAGGGTCAGACCGAACACCAGGGAACGGGAGCGGGGATACGGATTGTTGTCAATACCGCCTACTTCCGGATCGAGGCCGGTATAGTTGGTCAACAGGAACAGGTTGTTCGCCGTAGCGTATACCCGCAGGTTGGTCCGTCCGCCCAGGTTATTGAAATTGTAGCCCAGTGTAATGTTGTCCAGGCGCAGGAAAGAACCGTCTTCCAGGTAGTAATCCGAGAAGTACTGCGGCCCGTTGAAGCGGGTCACCAGTGCCGATTCGTGAACGTTGTTCAGGAAGATATCTCCGCGCTCGTTCACCCGGTTGAGGTAACCGCCGTCGGAAGAGCTGTTGTTATACACATAGTTGCCGAGGCTTCCCCGCAGGGTAAAGCTCAGGTCAAATCCTTTGTAGGACATAGCCGAGGTCAGACCGAAGATGAAATCCGGTGCGGGTTTCTCGATCGGACGTTTGTCCAGATCATTTACCATACCGTCGCCGTTAGTATCTTCGTAGATGTCCGCCAGGTTGATCGTACCGTCGTCATTGTGATCGATACCGTCTACCAGCGGCAGGCCGTTCGCATCCAGTTTGTGTTCGAACAGGAAGAAGGAATAAGCCGGCTGGCCTACGCGCAGGATCTGTACGTTGTTGCCCACACCACCGGCGATACCACCGGTCAGGATACCCGCATCGCTGGTCTGATCGATGGCCAGGATCTGGTTGCGGTTGTAAGCGATGTTACCACTGAGGTCCCATTTGAAATCCCGGGAATCCACAGCAATGGCGTTCAGGGTCAGTTCCACTCCTTCGTTCTCTACTTCACCGATATTGGTCAGTACGCGGTCGGACAGGTTCGTACCCGCCGGAACGTTAACCGTAAACAGCAGATCGTTGGTCCGCTTGTTGTAGTAATCCAGAATACCGCTGAAACGGCCGTTGCCGAAACCAAAGTCCAGACCAACGTTCAGCGAAGCGGTTTCCTCCCATTTCAGACCGGCATCGTACGCGTCGGGGCGTACCGTGGTAATGTACTGGTTGCCGAACAGGTAGCGCGCCTGAGCGTCACTCAGGGAGTAGCGCGGCAGGTAGTTGAAGTCCCCGATCTCCTGGTTACCGGTGATACCGTAACCAACGCGTAGTTTAAGATCGGAAAATACGCCGCGCAGGCCGTCGGCAAAATCTTCCTCCAGGATCCGCCAGGCAAATGCAGCCGATGGGAAAAGCCCCCAGCGGTTTTCCGGACCAAAACGGGTAGAACCGTCTCTCCGCAGCGTAGCCGTAAACAGGTATTTGCTGTTGATGCCGTAGTTGATCCGACCGAAGAAGGAGATCAGGCGGTTCTGTACCACAAAGTTGGAAGCTTCGAATTCTGAAGCTGGATTGGTACTGTTGGTTCCGAAGATGTCGTTGGACAGATCGTAAGCCAGGAATTGCGGGAACTCCGCATCAAAATCCTGGTAAGAATAACCCGCCGTGATATCCAGATCGTGCACACCGAAACTACGCTTGTAATTCAGGTAGGCATCCAGCAGAGAACTCGTACGGGTGAAGTTTTCCATGTAGATCTCACCGTCGCGGTCACTGACCAGTTTGTTGCGGTAGGTCGTCGGGGTGAAGGTCGCCGCCCGGCCATTATTCGCATCGTAACCCAGGTTCAGCTTGGCGCTCAGGCCCTGGATCAGTTCATCCATCTTATATTCGAACTCGATGTTACCCAGCGTACGGAAGCTTCTGCCCGTCGCGTCGATCTGCTCGATCCCGGAAACGGGGTTCCGGGGCGCCAGACCAACACCATATTCAAAGAACCCGCCGAAAGCCGTATTGGACGGATCGTACACCGGCTGGGTCGGATCGAAATACCAGGAAGCACCCAGTCCCTGATCGAAGCGATCTTTGGTGAAGGCACCTTTCAGGTTGATATTGATATTAAGGGTTTCATCCAGCAGCGAGTGGTTGTAATTCAGACCGATGGTGGTCCGTTCCGTTTTGGAAGTCTTGATCACCCCTTCCAGTCCCTGGTAACCGACGGATACGCGGTAACCGATATTCTCCGCACCACCGGTAAAGCTCAGGTTGTGATTCTGACCGGTAGCGGGGCGGGTTACTTCATCGAACCAGTTGGTACTCGCCGACCCCAGGCGTTCCAGACGCTCCGGAGCGACAAAAGTTACCAGGTTGCGGAAGGCTTCTGTAGAAAGGATCGGCAGATCATCAATAATATTGGAAGTGGTATAAGAACCATCGTAAGTGAGTCGGCTAGGGCTGCCGGCTTTGCCTCTTTTGGTGGTAATGATGATCACCCCGTTCGCACCGCGAGATCCGTAAATAGCCGTTGCGGAAGCGTCTTTCAGTACGGTGAACGTAGCAATGTCGTTCGGGTTGATGAAGTTGAGCGGGTTACGGGTACCCGGGTTGCCGTTGTTGTCGATGGGCACTCCGTCGATCACGAACAGCGGTTCGTTACCGGCATTGATGGAGGTACCCCCGCGAATGCGGATGGAAGTACCGCCCCCGGGCTCGCCACTGTTCTTACTCACCTGAACCCCGGCCACTTTACCGGTGATCAACTGATCGGGAGAAACAATGACCCCTTTGTTAAAATCTTCATCGGAAATAGCGTTCACCGAACCGGTCGCGTCGTCTTTTTTTACCGAACCGTAGCCGATCACTACTACCTCATCCAGTACCTCACCGGCTGAGAGTTGAATGTTCAACACGGATTCCGAACCCACGGTTACGCGCTTGGAAGCATAGCCGGTATAGCTGACCTCCAGATCGGTAGTACCTTCCGGCAGGGTCATGGCATAATTGCCGTCAAAATCGGTTATGGTACCCGTACTGGTACCAACAATCAGAATATTTGCTCCGATCAGCGGTTCGCCCGTTTCGGCGTCCGTGATCTGGCCGCTGATATCGCGCTGCGCCAACAGGGTCTGGCTCATCAGCAGTATCCCCACAAAGAGCAAACCTTTGGTTAGCATGTCGAAGTTAAGTTTCATAAATTAAGTTAATTTGGTTATCAATTTTATTGATGATTTTATGGTATGATCATTTGATGTTTTGACGAGGAGTCCATCGTTCGCATCATCGCATAATCATACCATCAGATAATTAGTTTTACTCCAATCATAAAGGTCCTGGCCCGCGGGAATACATTGTCGTCGATCCCGTATTTGGGATAATCCTCATTCCCGCTTGCGTTACCGATCTCGGGGTCCAGACCACTGTATCCGGTCAATACCAGCAGATTGTTGGCCATGGCGTATAGTCGCAGATACCCGAGCCGGGACAGACCGGTAAATGTGTATCCCACACTGACCTGATCCAACCGGATGAAAGAGGCATCCTCCACATAATAGTCTGAGAAATACTGCGGATGCAGGAAACCGGTTTCCTGCACGCTCCGGGTCAGATTCGTCGGAACGATATTGGTGATGATCCGGTCGTAATTCCCACCCACCGATTGAATGTTGTTGTATACATAGTTGCCCAGCTGCCCCCGCCAGGTACAACTGATGTCCCATTGACCGAACTGCCAGTCCGAACTGAACCCGAACAGCAGGTCCGGTGCGGGTTTGCCGTAAGGCACTTTATCATTATCGTTGACGATGCCGTCTCCGTTGGTATCTTCGTAAATGTCCGCCAGGTTGATCCGGCCGTCCTCATTGTGATCGAATTGATCGGAGAGCGGCAGTCCGTTCTCATCCCGCTTGTGGCGGAATACAAAAAAGGCATTCGCCGGCTGACCCACACGCAGGATCTGGATGCGATTGCCGGCCCCTCCTGAGATCTCCCCGGTAGAAAAGCCCTGGAATCGCGGATCGGAAAAATTGGTCAGGCGTGAAATGCGGCTGTGGTTGACGGACAGGTTAGCGGATACATCCCACTGGAAATATTTGCGACGCAACAGGCGCGCGTCCAGGCCCAGTTCCAGCCCCTCGTTATTCAGCGATCCAATGTTGGTCAGAATAATATCGGTCAGATTGACCCCGGCCGGTACGATCACCCGCGACAGTAGGTCATTGGTCCGGCGGTAGTAATAATCCAGTTCTCCGCGAACGCGGCCCTGCCAGAGATCGAAAGAAAGGCCAACATTGAGGGAGGCCGTTTCTTCCCACTTCAGGCCGGGATCCGAACCTCCGGGGCGGACCGTCGTCACAAACTGATCCCCAAACTGGTAGCGCACCTGGCTGTCGCCAAACTGGTAAGTCTTTAGATATTGATAATCTCCGATTTCCTGATTGCCGGTGATGCCGGCGCTGAAGCGCAATTTTAGGTTCTGAACCCAGGGACTGATGCCGTGCAAAAAGGACTCCTCCCCTATCTTCCAGGCCAACGCCACCGAAGGGAAAGTCCCCCAGCGGTTGTCCGGGCTGAAACGGGAGGAACCGTCGCGGCGAACTGTCACGGTCATCAGGTATTTTTCCCGCCACTGCAGATTTACCCGACCGAAGAAGGAGATCAACCGGTTTTGCAGCGTACTGTTGCTGCCGAAAAACTCACCGGCGAAACTCGTACCGTTGAATCCGAGCACATCATTATTCAGTTCCCAGGCCCGGATCTCCGGATATTCGCTTTGAAAATCCTGGTAAGAATAACCCGCCGTGGCGTCGATCCGGGTATCGATATTGGCCAGGTCCTTGCGGAAATGTAGATAGGATTCCCACAACAGGGAAGCCCGGAAGAAGTTGGCGATCCGGATCTCGCCCTGGCTGGAATACTGATTGCGCAGTGCTTTAGGCAGATAGCGCTTGCGCTCACCGGTGGCCAGATCGTACCCCAGATTGGTTTTCACCGAAAGACTGGGAATGGACGGATACCGGTATTCCAACTGGATATTGCCGATGCTTCGGTAGTTATCACTCAGGTCGCGGGTGAGGTCGAGTTCCGCCACCGGGTTTTTGATGGCCTGATCCATTGCGTACTCGAAGTAGCCGCCCCAGATGCTGGCCTCGTCGTGGACCGACTGGGTCGGATCGAAGTTGATCGCATTGCCGATAGTCGACTGAATTGCGAAACGGTCCCGCGTCTTGGCTCCTTTGAAATTGGCTTCCAGTTTCAACTGGTCCTGCAGAAATTGCTGGTGGTAGCTCAGGCTGAGACTATAGCGTTCGGTAAAGGCCGACTGGACCACCCCATCCTGCCGCAGGTAACCGAGAGAAGCCCGGTAGCCCATGTCCTTACCGCCGCCGGAAACGCCGAGCGTATGGTTTTGACCGTAGGCCTTGCGGAAGATCTCGTCCTGCCAGTCCGTATCGCTAATACCCAGTTCGGGAAAGCGCCGAGGCGCTTTGTCCTGCACCGTGTGCCGGAACTCTTCGGGACTAAGCACCTCCACCCGCCGGTCATTGGTGGCCATCGATAACCAGGCATCATAGGTAATCTGGTCCCGGCCGCCAATGCTACCTTTTTTAGTGGTGATCAGCAGCACTCCATTGGCTCCGCGCGAACCGTATATGGCCGTGGCGGAAGCATCCTTCAGTACGCTGATACTTTCTATATCGTTGGGGTTTAAAGCATTCAGGGGATTACGGCCGCTTTGGAACCCGCTGGGATTATGCGGCCGGTTGTCGATGGGAACGCCATCGATCACATATAATGGTTCGTTACTGGCATTGAGGGAGCCGCCGCCGCGGATGCGTACGGACATTTGCCCGCCGGGTTCGCCGTTGCCGCTGAGGACCTGCAAACCGGCTACCCGGCCGTTGAGCAGTTGCTCCGGCGACACATTAGCGCCTTTCCGGAAAGCTTCTTCCTGCACGGTTTGCGCCACGCCGGTCTGATCGCCGCGCTGGGTGGTGCCGTAGCCCAATACAACCACTTCCTGCAGAGCCAATTGATCCGGTTGCAGATTAACGGCCAGTGTGGTGGTCCGGCCATCCAGTGAGATCACCTGCGGCTTGAACCCTACATAGGAAAATTCCAGGCTGGCGTAGGGCGGTAAGTGGAGGGTAAAAGCACCGTCCGGTCCGGTTATGGTGCCGCTCGGCTCATTCAGGAGACGGATGTTCACTCCGAACAGCGGTTCACCGGTACTGGAATGTACCGTGCCCTGCAGGTCTATCTTTTCTTTTTGATCGGCGAGGGACTCGATCATCAGTCCCAGTTGATTTTCGGGGTCGGATTGTTTGCGTTGGAGATTTAGTCCGCTGCGTTTTTCCAGTTGCTCGATCTGACGGATCTTTTTCTTGAGCTTTTTGGTCATGCGCTCATCGCGGTCTCCCTCGCGGTAGATCACAAAGTATTTTTCACCGAAAGATTCGTAGCGGAAGTTGGTGTAGCGAAGCAGGCGATCAATGGCGGTTTCCAGTTGCTCCCCTTCTTTAAATTCGAAGTTGACTTGGGTATCACCGAGCAGATCGGCATCGTAGGTGAAGAAGACCTGGTAGCGCTCGCCCATTTCTTCCAGCAGATCGGGAAGCGGTCGGTCGGCGGGTAGCGGTCTTCCGGAAAAGGCAAGCAAAGTAGCGGGTAGCAGACTGCACCACAGCCAGCTAGCTACTGAAATCGTCTTGCTCAATGACCAGAATAATCCCATTGTTCCCTAAGTAATCTACCGGCAATACCCATTTTTTGGCGGGTTCCACCGGTAAAAGTGCTTTATCGAGGTTCCAAAAACTTAATCTTCAGGACGAGGTTTAGTCGGTTTTTGTTTGCTACCGGTATTACCGGGATCTTGAAGGAATTCAGACAGGATCTCAGGTGAGTTTATTAGGGAGGGTCGCTACCGCAAAAGTAAGCGATTCCCGCCTTCACCGCTACCCTATTTTATCACATAAATATCATTTTCTAACTCTACCGTCAGCCCCAGCGCCCGGGCCAGTATGGGCAGGGTCACTTCCAGCTGTTCCATCGGAACGCCCTGGGAAGTAATGGGGCGATCGTACTGGCTTTCGTCTTCCAAACGGAAAGTAATTCCGTAGATGTCCTCTACTTCCTGCAGCACTTCCCGCATCGGCGTTTTATCGAATTTGAGCAGTCCGTCTTTCCAGGAAGTTGTCAGTTCTTTAGAAGCCGGTCCGCTCTCCACGATAGTGCTCAGTGCTTTGGAGTAAGTCAACATTTCGCCAGGCTCCAGTTGCATGGCTCCCTGGGTTCCGTCCGCCAGTTCCAGGTTCACACTGCCTTCTTCCAGATATACTTCCGTGTGCTCTCCACGACTGTGCACATTGAAAGCAGTGCCCAATACCTCTACGGTCAGATCGTCGGTAATCACCTGAAAAAGACCGTGGGTGTCACTCTGTTTTGTTACCTGAAAGTAGGCCTCACCGGAAAGCCAGACGCGACGGATCGCTCCATCGTTCCAGTGATCGTCCAGCCGGAGGGTGGTATTGGCGTTCATGTTTACCCGTGATCCGTCCGGTAATGTTACCGTTTCCCATTCGCCAAAATTCGTGGCGTACAGGTCGGAGGGTCGCTGGATCCACCACCAGGCGATACCGGCCACGAGCAACAGCAGTATTGATGCCGCCGCCAGCCGGAGATATCCGGATGTCCAACGAAGTTCAAAACGGGAATTCCGCCCCAACTTTTCGGGGCTTCCCAGCCGCTCCAACTGAGCCTGTAGTTTTTGCTCCACCGCAGCGGCGTTCATATCATCGGTCGTAAAGTGTTCGTTCATGTCCAGCAGCAGCGAACGGGCCTGTTCTATCACTTCCCGGCGTTCCGGATGTTCTGCGATATACGCCTTCCAGTACTCCCCTTCCCGCTGATCTTCCTTAAGCACCCAGGCCCTAAAACCAGGATTCTCCATCAAGGCTTCAATTGAGAACGATGCTCCATTTTCCAATTCCATCAATTGATTTTTAGTCTGTTACTGATAGATAGCAAAGGGAGCAGGCTTGTAACCTTGTTCATTCCAATTTTTTTTCGTTTTAAGTTTCCGGATCCGGTTCCTGGGATCCCGGGTGCTACATTCGTACGGGTCAATGCTGGATAAGCAGGGACTGGGTCCTTACCCGCCCATCGATGACCACTTTTATAAAGTACAGGCCGGCGGGCCATTCCTGAGTTGAAATGCTCAGTGAGGCCCCGGTGATATTCGTTTCGTAATGTGACCTGCCGGAAGCGTTAAAAATGATGATCCGTCCACCGTCAGTACGCAGGTCGTTGAATTGCAGGTCTACCTGATCCGAAGCCGGATTCGGGCGTAGGGAAAAATCAAGTTCCGGAGCTAGTTGCTCCCGTACCGGCGTGGGTTCCGTGCTTGCCAGTTTTAGGAACCAGGTCTCGCGTGGGTTCAGCATCGATCCGGCAGCAGCCGTCCAGTTGCCGAAGCCGCCCTGCTCGTTGATCTCTACGGTGCCCATCGCGGTACTACTGTACAATTCCCGCACCGAATAGGTACCCGGGGTCAGGGAAGAAACCGGCAGGGTAATTTCCGGACTGATCGCCGCCGTATTGAAATTGGACACCACCAGTACCGCTTCTTCTTCGTAAATGCGGGCGTAGCCTAAGGTCCGGGCGGTGTTGCTTTCCAGGCCCAGCAGGTAGCCGCGGCGAAGAGCGGCCTCATCGTTGCGGATATGGACCAGCTTGCGGTAGTGCTGCCAGAGAGAGCCCGGCTCTGCCGCCATGGTTGCTACATTATTGGTAGCGACATTGCTACCCAGACCGTACCAGGGCGTATGGCTGCTGAATCCACCGTTGGCAGCAGTGGACCATTGCATCGGACGGCGAATATTTTCGTGGATGCCGGTACCGGTCATGCCTACTTCTTCGCCATAGTAGATGAAAGGAACGCCCGGCATACTGAGGTACAGGGCGGCGGCCAGTTTCATCCGGCTGGCATCATTTCCCAATTGACTGAAGACGCGATCGATGTCGTGGTTAGTTAAAAAGGTGCCGTACTGCAATTTGGGATAAGCCGCCTGCAGCACGCCAAACTGGTTTTGTATATTAGCAGGATCGCCGCCGTTGACGGCATTGAGGATCGCGCCGGCCAAATCAAAATCGAAACAGATATCCAGCCGGTTATTTTGCACATAGGGGACAACGGAACTGGTCGCCGACCAGACCTCACCGACGGTAAAGGCATCCGGCCGGGCCGTTTTGTAGACGGTATTGAATTCTTCGAGCAGGGTAAAGGTTTCCGGCGTATTTTCGAGCAGGGTGCCGTCTTCATCCAGATATTTGATCGCATCCAGCCGGAAGCCGTCCACGCCTTTGTCCAGCCAGAAGCGGGTAATGTTGAACATTTCTTCCTTGAGCGGCGGGTGGCTGTAATTCAGATCGGGCATGCCGCCCCAGAATAAGCCGTAGTAGTAATCGCCGTTCCGCGCGTGCCAGACATTTTGCCCCCAGGGACCATTGAATCCGGGATTATTGTCGGACCAGATGTACCAGTCGCGAAAATTCGATTGACTATTTGCCGACTGCGTAAACCAGGGATGCTGATCGGAACTGTGGTTCATTACAAAGTCAATGATCACTTTGATCCCCCGGGCGTGCGCGGCTTCCAGCAAGGCCTCAAAATCGGCCATGGTGCCGTAGTCGGGCTCGGTCGCATAGTAGTCCGTTACATCGTAGCCGTGGTAGCTCGGAGATGCCATCATCGGCATCAGCCAGATACCGGTGATGCCCAGGTCCGTATCGGTTTCGGGATCTCCGTCATTGAGATAATCCAGTTTTTCGATGATCCCGCGAAAATCGCCGATCCCGTCGTTGTCACTATCGTAAAAACTCCGGACGAAGATCTCGTAGAAAACGGCGTCGTTCCACCAATGCGTTTCATAACTCGTGGAGATAGCCGGATCGCAGGGCGTGCAGGTACCGAAGCAGTAGATGATTTCACTATCGGTATCGGCCTGCCGGTAGCGCAAATCGTTTGCTCCCGTTACGGAACACTCCTCCGGGATGATCTCCGCTCCGTCGACCGTGTTCCCGTTCACAAAAACGTATTGGTACGTACCGTTCGGAACGGGTAAAGTGATCTCGTAGGTGCCGTCCCCATTTTGGTCCAGCAATTCGATAGAGGCCGGGTCCCAGTCGGCGGGAAAACCGGCTGCCTGCTGAAAGTCTCCCATCACGTGCACCCCATCGGGGCTGACGGTCTGCTCGCTCATATTGACGGCGAGCCGCAACTGGGCATTACAGGCATTAAAAGGTACCGGCGGCAGGGTCAGATCACTGCCAAGCGTGACTATCCGGTTATTATTATTGGTAACGGAACATTCGGCGGGTGGAGATTCGTCGCTGCCCCAGGCATTGCCGTTGATGAATTTGTACTCATAAGTCCCCGCAGGTAACAGCAGCGTGATGGTGTAGATCTTATCGCCATCCGGATCGGACATGGGCGTAGAAGCGGGATTCCAGTCGGCGGGGAAACCGGCTTCGCTCTGGAAACTGCCGGCCACGTGTACCCCCTGCGCGGAAACATTCTGCTGTCGCATATCGACCTGCAGGGTAAGAGATAGATCCTGTCCCGATGCCAGACTCAGTGAACTGAGCCCCACAGCGAGCCAGAGGGTGCGGATTAAAGGCAGTTTCATAACTTTATTTAGGTTGAAGGAAGTGCAGTATAAAATACTGCTACAAATTTACGGGGAGAGGCAGGTGGATTTTACCCCCTGTGTGGGAATAGTGGACGCCCAAAGACACCAAAAACAAATAAAAACCTGTAAACCAACACCTTAACAACCAGAAGAGTGGCCGTAAAAGTGGATAAACCAAAGGAAAAGTGGAATAGAAAGGGCGAAAAATCCAGAAAATCGGGAATACCCGAAAGGTGAAGGACTGGTTTTGGACCTTATTTTCGGGCGGTACGGCTCTCCAATGATCAGGCCGGAATCGCCCCGATCTTCATTACTTCTTCTTCAAACTGATCGCGATCAATGGAGGATTTATTTTTGATCTGGGCCCGGTAGTTGTAGATGGTATTGACCGAGTAACGCAAAAAGTGCGCGATCTTATTGCTGTCTGCAATGCCGAGTCGAATGAGTGCAAAGATGCGTAGTTCCGTATTGAGTAATTCCCCGTTTTTCAGGTTGACCCGCTCGCCTTTGTCCAGTAGTCCATTGAATTCCGAAACAAAGTCGGGGTACAGGCGAAGAAAGGCCGCGTCGAAATTGGCGTAGAATTCTTTTAGCTCCGCCTGGCTGATGGCATCCGGCTCGGTCATTTCCAGCAGGGTGTTCATCTTTTTAGCCAGTACATTTTTCCGCACCAGTTTTTGGTAGTTCTCCAGCTTTTCGATGTAGACGGAACATTGGTTCAGGAAGTGCCCGATGTATTCTTCCTTGACGAAATTCGCTTCCTTCAATTGCTGATTCAGTTCCTGTAGCTGTACGTTCGCCTGGTGCAGGTTTTTTCGGGCGCGGGCCAGCCGACGCATCTGCCAGTAGATCCAGACGAGGGCGATCACGAGCAGTACGGAGATCACGGCGATGATCCCCAGATAGCGCCCCAGTATAGCTTTCTGCCGTTCGATCTGCATTTGATAAGCCCCGGTGATGATGGGATAGACTTCCGAGATCTCGACCTTTCGCTGGCGGGCGTTGTAGAAGTTGGCGTCGGCCAGCGCAAATTCGATATAGCGGTTGGCCCGCGGGATGTCCCCTTCCCGGTACAACTGTACCGCCAGATCGGTCAGGGCCGCGTTTTCCTTCACTGCCGCCTGGATGTCCGAGATGGCCGAAAGGATACGGAATTTCTTCTGCAATCCCTGCTGCCCCTGCCGGGCGTAGATGTGGGCAAGCGTGGCGGCGGCCCGGGCGTAAGCAGCCGTTCCGGGCACTTCCCGCTCGTTGACGATATCGCGGTAGATATCTTCCGCGGCTTCCAGCTTGCCGTTGCTGAGGAGTAAGACTCCGGATTCCAGTAAATAGCCGTCCGAATCGGGGGACAGGGTCCCCAACAGGGAATCCTGATAGGCCCGGACCTTCAGATCATAATATGGGGCATAGGTATCGTCCGAGGCGTAATCCCGGAGCGATTCGTAAAGCAGTTTGTAAGTATGGTAATAAAATTCCAGATTGGTACCGGACAGTAGTTCTCTTTCTACTGCCTCCAGATGATCGAGGGATTCTTTATACATGCCCGCCGAGGTGAGTACGGCCGAGAGTTTCAATTTGGAATCCAGGATCCAGTCCGCGCGCCCGGTGGCTTCCGCAAATTCCAGTTTGGTGAAAATAAATTGCATGGCGGAATCAAAGCGGTACAGGCGATAGGCCTCGAAGAGCTGATCGTAGAGCCCGTAGCGCGTCATACTGTCTACTCCGGGCGCCTTCAACTGCTCTTTCAACTCCCTGATCCTGACTTCCTTCTTCTCCGCGTATACCTTACTGTCGGCCAGCGTTGCATCCAGTTCCTGCAGGAGTGAATCCACCGCCGACTGCCCGTAGCCGATACTTCCGATCAATAAACCCAACAGTAAGGTGACCCAGTGTTTTGACATATCTTGAATTGTGCCGCCAAATTACGGATTATTGGCCACCTATGCCGGGACTTTCACCGGATTAGTCCGCCATCATAGCGTTATTCCTGCGCCGCGAAAACCACCATCCCAGCAGAATGAAAAGCATTACTACGCCCAGCCCGTACCAGAACCAATTGGAGGGTACGGCCCTTTCCCCTTCGTTTTTATCCGGGTCCAGCGGTGCAATTTCCGGCATTTTATCGGCATCTACGTTTACCAGTACGGTAGCAGCCCCATTTTCCAGCCGGATGATCTGCGGCCCGAGGTTGCCGATGCCCGGCAGGTAACACATTTCCATTACATACCCGATACCGTCTTTTTCGGTATACGCTACCGGATACCAGGGTTTTTCACTGTGATAAATATGGGTAATTGCACCATCAGCGGCGACCCGGGAGATCCGCCGACTGCCACTGTTGGCCACGAATACCTCGCCGTCGGTGCCGGCAAAGGCAGCGTACAACATATTGAAGCGCGCTTCTTCAAAGGGTGGATCCGCCGGACTGTCCTCCAGCAGGCAGGTTGCGATAATGGTCAGCTCTCCCCGCGGAGAGACCTGGATCAGGGAGCCATTATCCGCATAATTATCCACCACCAGTAATTGCCCATCCGGGGTTAGTTGCAGACTCATGATTCGGCCAAATTTATGGTCGGACAATAGTCGGGTTGCACCTTCCGTACTACGGACATACAGTTGCCCTCCGGTATCGAAGTAAATGGTACCATCGGGAGCGGCCACAAAATTGACGCCACTAAACACTGAGGGGTCTTCCGTGGGTGGGATGATCGTCTCCTGCTGCCCGTCCACCAGTCGCCAGAGGGTATTGCGGTTGGTCTCCCGGGCGGCGATATAATCGTGATCGGTTCCCCAGATATGGCCCTGCCGGTCCAGGAAAAGAAAATGGCTGTGCAGTCCGGTCAGTATCTCCCGGAGTTCACCGGTTTGATCCAGTTTCCAGATGGTGCCCTCATTGTGGAGCACATCACAAAAAATGATCTCATTATTTTCGGTGATCACGATCCCGTAGGAGGGATGCGCCGACAGATCGGCACTAAGCAAAGCAGCAAAAAAGAATAGATACAGTTGTTTCATGTCGGGTTCAGGTTTGGCCTTACCCTAAGCTAAGCAACAAGGTATAGAAGACGACATCGAATCGATCAATCCGGAAAATTTGCTTACGACTCCTTTCCACCCGGAAGTACTGCGCCTAAAAATAAGGGCCCTCCTCTTCCAGGATCTCCACATCCGGCAAGTTCCTGCGCAGGGCTTTCAACACATTGGGTTCAATTTCGGTACCGAATAGATACACTTTTTTGACCTGCGGCAAGTGGAGCAGGTTCAATGCTCCCGCATCGTCGAGAAAGGTATACGAAAGGTTGATCTCTTCCAGCGTGGGCAGGGATTGCAGGTAGGCCAGGCCCGGACCTTTGATGCAGGTTTTTGGCAGGTACAGGCGGTTCAGATGCGTCATTTTACTCAGTTCAAAAAGCCCATCGTCGGTGATCAGGGCGCCGGGCAGCGACACCTTGGAAAAGGCTTCCGCGTACTCCAGTAATTCACTCACTGCCCCGTCGTTGACCGGCTGTGGGGGAATGGTCTGCCCTATCGCGAAAAAACCGGGAGCTTCCCGGTCCGGCTCAATGGTAAGTCCCAGTGGCGTGGCCTTTTCCCTGATCTCAAGCAGCAGGGCCTCCTGTTCTTTTTCGCGGCGCATCTGCAAGCGCCGGGCCTGGAACAAGTTGGGCAACAGACGATCGATTAAAGCTTTTCCTTCCGGGCTTTCCGGCCCCTCTCTCAGTTGCATTTCCGGATCGGCACCGCTTTCGATCCACCAGCGCATCAGTGCGATCTCGTCCTCTTCCAAACCCGGTTTTTCCGGAGGCGGCATATGGTCATCGTCCGTTTCCGGCAGGGTGATCCGGTGGTAGAGCTCACTCTCTTTCGGCTCACCGGCTACCAGCATGGTTTTGCCGCTTTTTCCACCGCGCATCAGTTCAGGGAAGGAAGTCATCAATAGATCGCCTTTGGTCTTGTACTCATTGTGGCAGGAAAAACAGCGCTTGTCCAGCACGGGTACGATAAGGTCCTGATAAACCAGCAGTTCGGCTTTTGGCTTTTGCTCCAGGGGCGAAACCGCTTCGACCCGGAGCGCGGGAGCGTACTCCGTTAAAAAATCCGGCCCGTGGGTCAGTGATCCTCCCTGGTGGCTGGTATAGATCACCAGCAAAGCACTCAGCGCCAGCAGACCATTTTGCAGGATGTTGCTGGTTGTTGAAGTTTTTTCGGTGGGTTGGAAACGCAGGAATGCCGCCAGGCTCAGAAATACCGTCAGCAGGACGCCGCCCCAAAGGTGGTCCCGGACCAGTTCGCCCTGGTATTCGCCGGTGCGGTATAACATATATCCGGCCAGCACGCTCAACAGGCAACTGCCCAGCGTGGTGACCCAAAAGGGACGGGCCAGGCGGCCCGTGTCCCATTGCGGCCGACGGGTCCTAGCCAGTTCCAATCCGGCCAGCGCCAGTACCAAAACTACCGGAAAGTGCAGGATCAAAATATGGAATCGTCCCAGAAAGCCCGTCCAGGCACCCGCAGTTTCAGACGTCGGCTCGGGCAGGAACGGCAAAATGCCAATCACCAGAAGGAGTAAAAAAAGTCGGTTTTTCTTCATGCAGATTCATTCGTATATAGGCCAGCATCTCAGGCCAGGATCTCAGTCAGTACGCGTTCACTGTCCCCAAACTGATCGACCTTAACATCCAGTGCCTTCAACATTGCCAAATAGAGATTGGCCAGCGGCGTCTCTTTTTCAAAGGCCAGGTTTTGTCCGGTTTTCAGGGCGCCTCCGCCTTTGCCTGCCACTACGATGGGGAGGTTCGTAGCCTGGTGACTGTTGCCGTCCCGCAGGCTGGAGCCGTACAACACCATGGACTGATCCAATAGGCTTTGATCGCCTTCCTTCATGGATCGCATTTTTTCCAGGAAGTAGGCGTATTGCTCCGTATGCCAGTAATTGATCTTGCTGTACATATCGAGCAGGCGGTCGTTGGAGCGGTGGTGAGAAATCGTGTGATGATTTCCGGTCACCCCGTCCAGGAAAGAGAAATTGCGATTGCTTACCGAATTACCAAACATGAACGTCGTCACCCGGGTGGCATCACTCCAGAGCGCCAGGGCGTTAATGTCCATCATCAGCCGCACCTTTTGGGTGACGTCATATCCGGAATTTACCTCTACATAATCCTTGAGTCTTACGTTCAGTTTTACCAGTTCTTTGCGAATATCCGGGGTGATATTGGCTTCGAATTCCCGCAGCTTATCCTGGGAGGTCAGTCGTTTTTCTACCGAACGCACCGATTCCAGATATTCGGACATTTTATTCTGATCGGCCGCTCCCAGGTGTTTGTTCAGACGTTTGGCGTCATCCATCACCAGGTCCAGTACGCTTTTCCGCCAGGGATCCTGCCCGCCGCTGGAAGCCCCGGGCACTACCGTCCGGAACAGCCGGTTGAAGGCGTGGTGCGGATCAATCTCTTTGGAGCAGGGCTGATTCGGACTGGCCCAGGAGATAGCCGATCCGTACAGGCGGGTGTAACCTACATTCTGGTCCACGCCGCTAATGATCGGATCCACGCCGTATTCCAGGGAAGGGAACATCGTTGCTCCACCCAACTGCCGGGCGGCCACCTGATCCATAGATACCCCTTTGACATCAATATTCGAGCCCGTGGTTTTCGTAATGTTGTGGCAGGTCAGGAACGGAGCCGTTTTGGCGTAGTGCCCGTCGGTACCCCGAACGTCCACTTCCCGGTTTTTCAATTCGCTGAGGACCAGCAGGTCCTTTTTGAAAGGCTCCAGCGGTTTCAGGGTGCGGGAAAGTTCGAAGTCATTGCCCCGGCCTTTGGGTGTCCAGTGCTCGGAATGTACCCCGTTCGGGAAATAAAAAACGGCCAGCCGCTTCGGACGGATACGTTCCACGTAGCGGGCCGTGCTCACGCCGGGCGGGGTCATCGCTTCCAGGAAAGGTAAGGCGACACAGGCGCCCAGACCCTGTAACATTTTACGACGGGAAATGGCTTTTCTTTTCATGTTTTGGGTATTTCAGAACAACCGGCAGTACCCGAAGGTCCTGCAGATCGATATGATCAAATTATCAGAACAACCAGTACGGGCGTTTAAAACTCCTGCACCACCACCGGATCGCTCAGTTTGTAGCGGAACGGATAGCTCATCGCCACTTCCGTAAGGAAAAGCGAAGCGTCGAAATCATTTTCCAGCAAAGTCTCACTCAACGCCGCTACGGTTTTGGAATCCTTAAAGTCGATCCCGCGTCCCAGGGCAAAACCCAGCACTTTCTGGGAGAAACTTTTCGCGAACTGGGCCTTTTTACTGCGCAGCAGGGCCTTCAATTCTACCGGCCCGTTGAACGCTTCTCCACTTTTCATGATGCCCGAAGCATCGATATCGACCAGCTTCATACCGTAGCTGTCGCGCCAGCGGCCGATGGCATCGAAGTTTTCCAGCGCAAACCCCAGGTCGTCCATTTCTTGGTGACAACCCTGGCAGGCAGGATTGGCCCGGTGGATGGTCAGCAATTCCCGCAGCGCCATCTCATCGTTCGTCTTTTTGGCCTCTTCCAGTTCCGGCACATCGGGCGGCGGAGCCTTAGCGGGCGTACCCAGTATTTTTTCGAGCACCCATTTGCCGCGTAGTACCGGACTGGTCCGGTGGGGTAATGAGGTAGCGGTCAGTACGCCACCCATGCCCAGTACACCGCCGCGGATCGGGTCGTCGAGCTGCACCCGGCGCATATTCTCCCCGTCGATACCCTCGATGCCGTAGTGTTCGGCCAGCGGTTCGTTGAGGAAAGTATAGCGGCCATCGATCAGTTCCAGCAGGTTGTTGCTGCCGGTGAGGGTGTAGTAGAAATAATCTACCGCCTCCTGCTGCATCCATTTCCCCAGGTCCGGGCTGTATTCGGGAAAGATCTTATCATCCACGCTGTGGGAGGGATCGGCCAGTTTGTCGATCTCCAGCCACTGGGAGGCAAAACTTTCGGCCATCCGCTTCAGCTTGGGGCTGCGCAGCATACGCGTTATCTGGACACGCAGGAGTTCGGGTTGCAGGAGTTCGTCGCGGTAAGCAGCCTGCATCAGGGTATCGTCTGGGATGCTCGACCAAAGGAAAAAGGACAGGCGGGAGGCCATTTCAAAACTACTCACCAGATAGGGATCTTCGGTGGGGCGATCGTTTTCCTGCCGGATCAAAAAATTGGGCGAAAGCAAAACCGCCTTGAATACCTGTTGCATGCTGATATCGAACCGCTCCGGAATAGCGGGGAGCTGGAGGTATACTTCGGTAAAAAAGTCGAGTAGCTTTTGCTTTTCCTGCGGCAGCAGAATGCGCCGGTAGGCACGCGTGGCAAAATCCGTGATCTGCGTTTCGGCGGCGGCCAGCGGCCCTTCCAGACTGATATCGCGATCGTGCCGGACCCGTTGCCACCACACCCGCAGGGCGGTACCCAAACTCTGCCGGTATCCCGGAACGATGCGTTCCCAGCGATCCACGTTGCAATAGGCCTCCTCCACGATGTATTCGGTAGCTTCCAGATAGCGTTCCATCAACAAAGGATTGAGGTAGAGCACCCGGGCGAAGTTGTCAAAACCTTCACCACCGGAAGGATCCTTCGGGAAAAATTCCGTAGGGTCCAGGGACACTCCGGTAAGGTCCTGGATCGCGTAGGCGTATTCGCGCATACTCAGGCGACGCGGCGGGATCTGCCCCGGATTGGGAATAGCCAGTGCCTCTTTCAGATATTTCTTGATATAGCTGAGCAGGGTATCCTGTTCCGCCGCCGGCATTTGCAGTTTGTTCTCCGGCGGCATTTCGCCGTTTTCCACCAGGCGGATCAGACTGGTAAACAATTCGCCGTCCCGCTGGATGCGGGAAATGAAATCGTATCGTTCTAGGTTGAGCCCACCCTTCAGATCATCGGCATTGTGACATTCCTGATTGCAGTACTTCCGCATGATGGGCATTACCACATCCCAGTAGTGGATCTGGTCCGGCGGATAGCCGGCCGCGGATAAGGTAGAAGTGAACAGCCCTAAGGCCAAGCAAGTGATCAGTGCAAAACGCATATGGGTCTGGCTCCGGAGGAGTTGGTTGGTTTTTCTTGGATACTACCCAACTTTATGCTTAAAGTTACGGTAGTAGATTCATCTGTCTTAAAAATAAGGAATTCTTTGATATTGAAGGGGATAGCCAGTTGCTAAACTCTAAAATTATATGATGCTATATTTTTTTTAAATGGGGAGAGTAGGTGATGGGGAGATTTGGAGACGGGGTGATGGGGAGAGTGGGTGTTGGGGAGACAAGAGGATTGGGAGACTGGTCCATTCAACCTGGTCTGCCAATGTCTTGGTCACCCCGTCTTACTCGTTTGTCCAGTAGTATTCTTCAGAATAAAAGCCGGATCCGATATTTATTTCTTCAAACCCAGTCTCATTTTCAGCTCCCCCGGCAACTGATCTACTTTTTGCCAGAAAAACAGGACGCGGAAGAACAGATAACTCACGCCCAGTCGAATGCCGAAATAGAGCAGTGGAGTAAGATCATTTAAGATGGTTACCAGACCGATCACTTTGGTCCGGCCGTACTCGCCCAGGCCGGGGATGAAGCGATCGGGTAAACCCAGGGTAAGATATTCTACCGCCACCACCAACAGGTAAGCGGCAAGCAGAAAGTAGATCATCGATCTTTCTTCCAGTTCCAGCAGACGGGGAGCCAGGATCAGGGCCAGACCGGAAGCGGCACTGAACAGGGCGTGCAGGTTGCTGTCCGCGCCAAATAATACGCCGGACACTACCAATAGTACGGCCAGCATAATACAGCAATAGCCGATCACCGATAATTTGGCTATCGATTCCTGAAAATCCTCGAAGAGATAGCGGGCCTGACGGAATTTGAAGTTGGGGTCGATACTCATGAATATTGGGTTGATCATTCAGGTCAAAACTCATCTGATGAACGGGGCTGCGGGCGGAAAAGTTCCGTTTTTCGGAACTTCCTCTACAGGGGTAAAACTCGATTAAACAGGCTTCCTCCTCCGGGATATTATGTACCGGAATACAGGACCGCTCCCATAATTTAACTTATTCGTTACCGAACATGCACCCACCCACCGGTAGTTATAAAAACGAATCATTTAAACCAAATGAAGAACAAATCATGAAAAAGTTATCATTAGCCCTATTTGTTGCCGCCCTGGTGGCGCTGACCACAACGACCTTTGCACAGACCTTTTCTATCGGTCCCCGTGTAGGTGTCAATTTTGCCAATCTGACCAGCGACGGTTCTGATTTTCAGAACAATACCCTATTGGTTGCCGGTATTACTTCTACTTACAGTATTAACGAAAAAGCCGGTATCGGTGTAGATCTGCTGTATTCCGGTGAAGGTGCCGAAAGTAATAACTTCGGTGATCTGGCTCTGAATTACGTACGCCTGCCAATCATGTTCCAGTATTTTTTCCGCGAACTCGGTGACGACTTCCGTCCCAAGATCTACGCCGGTGTAGCTCCGGGTCTGTTGGTGAACGCCGAACAGGGAGAGCGGGAAGTGATCGACAATTACAATAAATTTGACTTTGCCGGTACGGCCGGTCTGGGTTTCCACTACCGTATCACCGGAGGAACCTGGCTGAACACCGACGTGCGTTACCTGCGAGGGTTCTCCAATGTAATTGATGCTACCCCCGAACTGTACAACCAACACGTACAAGTGAGTGTTGGTCTGTCTTTCGGTATTGAGTAATATCGCCCTCTTGGAATAAAAAAGGCCGCAAAGCCCAGTGCTTTGCGGCCTTTTTTATTTGGCCTACTTCTGCTGATCAGTGGGTGTTTCCCTAATCACGCAATCCATCACTTAGAAATAGGTATAGCAAACCGTCCTGCAGTTTTTTCCTATCGGTTGATCAGGTCGCTACGCTGTAGCTCAATGTATTTTCATCCCTTCGGGCTGAAAATAGTCCGGTGCGCTGCACCTTCCTTTAGAATTTCAGATATCCACCCGACCGCATTTTTCAGTTTGGTTTATTCAAATGCCTTCAGCACTTCCCGCGTCAGATCCCAGCGATTGAAACCCTGGCGACCATAATCCAGTCCGCGCCGGACGATCACCAGATCGTGGGAAGGTACAACGATGACGAACTGTCCGCGATTGCCGGCAGTGGAATAGGCATCTGCGGGCACATCGGTCCGATCGTCCGGTACCAGCCACCACTGGCCGCCGTAAAAGTTGCCCCGTTCGGCGGTAGCCGGTGCGGGAGTCCGGACAAATTCGATCCACTCTTCCGATAGTAAGCGTTCTCCGTTCCAGATCCCGTTCTGCTGGTACAAGAGGCCAAAACGCGCCAGATCCCGGGCGTTGGTGTAGACCTGACTGCTCAAAATGAAATCACCGAAACGATCAACACTGAGCCAGGTATTCCGCATTCCGATCTTATCCAACAGGGCCTTGCGGGGGTATTCCAGATAGGATTCTCCCTCCTCTTCCAGCGCTTTTTTCATGGCCAGTACTCCGAGTATGGTATCGTAATTCTCGTAATCCCAGAAAGTACCGGGCCGGCGGATCAGTCCGCGGTTGAGCGCGCCCTTGACCGAGCTGGCACCGGCCCAATAGGCCAGGCCCGAACCGGTCGCGTATTCCATGCCCCGGTTATCCACCGTGTACAGACCACTGGACATATTCAGCACATGGCGCAAAGTGATCTCAGAGCGCGGGTCCGTTTCCGGGTTTCGTTCTTTGGGCAACCAGTCCAGCCCCAGGGGTTCATCCAGCGCCATCTTCCCCCGGTCCGCGAGCATTCCGATCAGGGTCACGGCGATACTTTTGGCCGTCGACCAGGTACGGGTTTTGGTAGCCATCGTTACTCCCGGTGCGTAGCGTTCGTGAATGATCTGTCCCTGGTGCACCACCAGCAGGCTCAGGGTGACCTGTTCCGGCGATTCCCGGTCGAATGCCCAGTCGGATGCCGCCTGCAGAGCGGTTGCATCAACGGTTTCCGGCAGGGACTGCGGAGTTAATTTATCTCCGTCCGGCCAGGCCATTTCGGCGGGATCTCCCGGAGCGACCGGCAGAGTCATTTGGGGCAGGTCGTCCATCGCTTCGAAGGTCTGATCCGGGGGCAGGATGATACAGCCCAAACCCTCCCGAAAGACCGCCCGCATCACCGGAGTACCGCCGGGCGTGCCGATCGCCACGGTTTTCCGCTCCCAGTCGACCTGATAATCCCCACCGCGCGGGGTGCCAATGGGTTGGCGCAGATAGGCCAGTTCCTGGGCGTAAACCTGTTCCAGGGTGCGCTCGGAGGTGAACAGCCCATTACACATTAAGATGGCCTGTACGCCGGATTGGACCATCTCCCGCTGACCACGGGCGTAGTCGTAGGTTTCCTCCTGCTGGGCAACGGCCGGTACTAAAAGGATAGTGAGTAAAAGGGTAAATAGCAGTGATCTCATGAGTATCGAATAATAAGGTGCAAAAATGGATGCTCCGGGCCGATGACTGCAGTAGTTTCCGGCCCGGAGCAATGATGATTAGATTGGAAAGTAGTGGTCACCAGTTTACCGGCCAAAAATTGGCCGGCCCCTCCGGGATTATTTCCCGGCAACCCCAACCGCTGCTGCGATCTGGTCGGCGAAGCCCTGCAGTACTTCTCCCAGAATAACGATCTGCTCCTGTGCTTCTTTAAAATCCCGCTGTTCGATCGCTTCCCGAACGCCCGGCAGGGTTTTCACCCCATAACCGGTGTAAAAACCGGGGGCATAGATATGGTGAATGAACCAGGGCCGCCGGGGCAGACCGTGGTCCCGCGTGAGGGCGCGTTCCATATCCTTCAAGAGCTGGTTCAAGGACTGCTTTTTGGCTTTCGGCAAATCGGAAGTCTGCACTTTAGCGTAAGCTTTAGCCTGTTTTTCAATCGCGTGCAGGCCATTTTGCAAAGGGGCGAAATTCAGATAGGGTACTTCTTCCTTTATTTCCGGCACAACAAAAGTTTCCTCGGGATCAGCGGCCAGATCGTACAATCCTTCTCGGATCAGCATATTTTCCTTTTCCGTCTGACTCCGTAGGTTGTCCGCCAGTTTGGTCACCTCATCGATATAGCCGGAGAGCGTACTGGTAAACTGATTGAATTCAAACGGCAACACCTCCGCATCCGCCAGGCGCAGCGTAGTGCGACCGGCCACCTTCACCAGCGTGGTGCCGTATTGGAAACCCGGATCTTTGAAACGGGAGTAATGCTCGTAAGAATCGTACATGGTATGGTATTCTCCGCCGGAGCTTTCCCCGCCGAAGCCCATATTGAAGGAGGCGATACCCAAATGCTGGAAGAAAGGCGAATAGTCCGATCCGGAACCCAGGGCCGATAATTTGTAGTGGCTCATTTTGGGCGCACCGTTTACCATGCCCAGGGCATTGCGCCTTTCAAAAAGCGTTACATCTTTTTGTGGATCCTGCACATCCCGCGTGATTTGATCGAAAAACTGCTCCAGCGTATGCGAGCCACCGGCAAACAGGAATCCCCGGCCGGTACCGTCGGTATTGATATAGGCTACCGCTTTTTCTTTCAGTTCATCAGCGTGGGTTTCGACCCATTCGGTAGATCCCAGCAGGCCCGGTTCTTCCGCACCCCAGGCACAGTATACGATGGTGCGTTTGGGTTTCCAGCCCGTTTTGGCCAGTTCGGCTACGGCCCGGGCTTCTTCCATAACGGTCACCATACCGCTGACGGGATCATTCGCACCGTGCACCCAGGCATCGTGGTGATTGCCGCGGATCACCCATTCGTCCGGATATTCACTTCCCCGCATTTTGGCGATCACGTCGTAGGCGGGGCGCAGTTCCCAGTTGAATTCCAGTTTCAGCCGCACCTTCGCCGGGCCGGGGCCCAAATGGTAGGTGATGGGCAGGGCACCGCGCCAGGAACCCGGCGCGACCGGACCACCCAGGGCTTCCAGTAAAGGCTGGGCATCGTGGTAAGAGATCGGCAGCACGGGGATCTTGGTGAGCGCCGGGGAATCTTCGATCTCCAGGCGTTCGGCATCGTCCGTCGCTCCGTAGCCGGGCGTCAGCGGATCTCCGGGGAACAGCGGCAAATCCATGACCGCTCCCCGCTGTACGCCATATTCGTTTTTGTAGGGCCCTTCGGGATAGACATCGCCCTGAAAATAGCCGTCGTCCCGCGGATCGGAATAGATGATACAACCGATCGCCCCCTTTTCGGCGGCCACTTTGGGTTTGATGCCGCGCCAGGAACCCTGGTATTTTGCGATCACGATCTTTCCTTTAACGTCGATCCCGCGTTTTTCCAGCTCTTCGTAATCAGCCGGCACGCCGTAGTTGACAAATACAAGCTCGGCTTCCACATCACCGTCGATGGAGAAGCAGTTGTAGGGCGGCAGCGCCTCTTCCGTCTGGGCGGAGGAAGCATCACCATCTACCGGCGGTTCGGTCAGGCTGGCCGTAAATTTTTCCGGCGCGGTCAGTTCCAGCAGGCGGACCTTGGGCGTAGGAAACAGGACATCGAATTTTTCCACCTCCACATCGTATCCCCAGGAGCGGAACTTGTCGGCCATATAATCGACCACGGCCTTATCGTAGGGAGAACCCACGTGGTGGGGACGGGCGGTCATATATTTCATCCATTCGTCGAGGTTCTCGGCGTTCAGGTAACTATCCAGTTTGGCCTCCAGCGCCTTCTGCTGCTCGGCGGCCTGCGCGGAAAATCCCATTATCGAAGACTTTTGGGCGGATAGCACGCCCAGGGTCAACATCAGACCTAAAATGGTAGTGAGTGTATACTTCATAAATTTACGGTTTGGAAGGTGGAGTGGTTCTGCCACTAATGAAATCCAGTGCAAGATAAGCCGCATCAATATTATTAAACAGATCATTATCCGCATCCCGGAGCATGGCCCGGAAATGTGATTCGGGTGAGAGCTCTACGCTGAGGAATTCTCCGGCGTCGGGTTCGGGGGCCTGTTGGTACCGGCAATTCAGGGCCAGGAAAAAAAACTGCTCCTGGTCGGTATAGGCACTGTATCGCTTTTTCAGAAAGATCAGTTCTTCGGTAGCGTAGCCGGTCTCCTCCAGCAATTCCCGGTGGGCCGACTGTACGGGCGTCTCTCCCGGATCGATGGCTCCTTCGCAAAAGCTGAGCAGTTCCCGTTCCGGTCCCGGTCGGTACTGCCGGATCAGGATCAACTCCCCGCCGGTGGTAAAGGCCGCTACCGTCACGAAGGATCGGCTCGACAGGATATCGAATTCCGCAATTTTCCCATCCGGCAATTCAAATTGCTTGACCTTGATCTGTCTCCAGCCTTTATAGGCGATCCTTTCGCTGAGCTTTTTCCACATGGGTCTCGGTTCTCCGGGTTTTGTTCTGAAAAGGTGTGAAAAATTGCAGCACCCGGCCATCACAGCGCCCGCCCGGCTCCGGACACCGTTACCAAAATTAACAGCAGCTCGAAGATTTTAAAAATTATTCACTTAAGCGAGGGAAAAGATTAAAATTTTAAATAAAGCCTAACAGCTGCTTAACCCACCTTAACTAGCGAAGCGCCCATATTTGTACCTGTTAACACGCTATTACTGTAGAGCGTAGCAAATTGAGTCAAACGAGACGGATCTTTGAGAATGACCCAGAAAAAATACCGGTCCTGTTCCGCTGCTCACTACTCGATATTAACCGTTCTACTTCACTAACAAAAAGAATACACAGTCATGTTGAACGCACGTAAATCCATACTGACCCTGGCCGCTCTGGCGCTGGCCATTTTTGCAACCGCTCAGGTATCCGTAGGTGTAAAAACCGGAATGAACTTCAATAACCTGCACACGACCGAAGCACTCGGTGAGCTGGCTCCCGATTTTACTAATATCAGCGAGGCTAATTTCGGCCTGGTTACAGAATATAGTATTACCGATCAGTTTGCACTGCAAACCGAACTGAATTTCCTGAAAAAAGGATTTACCACCAAAGCGAATCTGGATAACACGGAATTATTCGGTATTCAATTGCCGGTCGGTGGCCGTGCCGAAACCAAATTCAGCTACGTGGAAGTACCCCTGCTAGCTAAATATACTTTCGGAGGAGAAGGATTACAGGCTTACGTAACCGCCGGTCCTACTTTCGGATACGCCACTGCCGGACGCATCGATACGAAAGCCCGTGTACTAGTGGATTTCGACCTGGGTTCAACGAATATCAACCTGGATAACATCAACTACAACCGCTTTGAAGTAGGCGCTACCGCCGGTGCGGGTGTAAGTTATACCACCGGATTCGGTAAGTTCTTCGCCGATGCCCGCTACAGCCAGGGATTCACGGAACTATACAACTTCCCACTGGTTGACGAAAAGATCAAGAACAAAGGATTTGGCGTGAATGTAGGCTTCATGGTCCCCCTGAACTAAAACCAGGCCCTAAGCACCACATCCAAGCATTATGAAACAACCGGCGAGGGGGAGCAACCAAAGTGTTGCTCCCCCTCGCCACATTCACCCAATCTCCACCTCACCCAGTCTCCAACTCACCCCATCTCCAAAATCACTCCCGCATCCGAAAAGCACTCGGAGTCAATCCCGTCTTCTGTTTAAACAATCGGCTGAAATACTGCGGATATTCAAAGCCCAGTTCGTAGGCGATCTGGGAGACCGTCCGGGAAGAACTCAGCAGCAGGATCTTGGCCTGTTCCAGAATGGCCAGATGGATGTGTTCCTGGGTACTTTTCCCGGTATTAGAGCGCAGGAAATCGCTCAGATAATTCGGAGAAACGCACAGCGCTTCCGCAAAATAGGCGACGGTAGGCAATCCCAGCTTGCGGAACAATCCTTCCCGGAAATACTGTCCAAGCTGCTGTTCAAATCTTTTCAGCAGGTCGCTGCCCACCTCGTTACGGGTGATGAACTGACGACTGTAATAGCGGTTGGAATATTTGAGCAGTAGATCCAGGTAGGACAACATCACTTCCCGGCTGAAACGATCGATATTATTCTCGTATTCGGCCGCCATCCGCTGAAAGATATCTTCAATGATCTTTTCTTCCTTATCGGACAGATGCAGGGCTTCGTTCACATCGTAGTTGAAAAATCCGTACTGATCAATGTTGTTTTGCAGTGCGTGGCCCCGGAGAAATTCTATCTCAAAAAAGATCATCCAGCCGGAGCCGTTATTCTTCATATCCTCATTGATCTCCAACACCTGGTTCGGCGCCGTAAAGCCCAGTACGCCTTTGTTGAAATCGTAGGTAGCGCGACCGTAGCGTACGGCACCGGAGAGGTTCTTTTTCAGTCCAGCCGTGTAAAAATTAAACACCAGGGGTTGAAAAAATTCTCCCGGCAGCGTGGCCAGATCCTCCACCCGGATGATGGCAAAATACGGGTAAGCCACCGGCGGAAAACCGGAAAGTTCCACAAGTTGGGCAATGCTGTCTACTTTCAACCACTTTTCCATGATCAGACCAGGTTTAATTCGATCACACTTTCGGCACAGGACAAAACGGCTTCCTTTACCGGAATAGGTTTCCAATTTAACAGATTTCGGGCTTTTCGGTTGTCAACTTTTCTCTCCGTACCAAGGTCCAGCAGGATCGGTTGCAGGGTTTTATCGATGCGGGCAAACAGGCGAACGGCAAAGTTGGGCAGGATCATGCGGGGGATCCGGCGGTCCGGATACGCCTCCCGCAGAATATCGGCAACGGCCTTAAAGGACAAGAAACCCGCCGAACCGATAAACCGCTGATTGGCCGCCTCCGGCGCTTCCATGGCCCGGATCTGTAGATCGGCCACCGAACGTACGTCTACGATATCGAATCCGATGCGGGGAATGGCCGGAGAGCTGCCGTCCATGGTCTTGATCACAATATTGGCCGAAGTCCCAAAGTCTTGTTCCAGCACCGGACCTAAAATGGCTCCGGGGCAGATAACCGCCAGTTCCAGTCCTTTCCCCTCGTTGGCGATAAAATCCCAGGCCGCCTTTTCGGCAATGGTCTTGCTGCGGAAATAGGGCGTGGTGTCCTCCCGCTTACTGACGTCGGTCCAGTCTGATTCGTCAAAGGTGCCGCTGCGGTCGGCGCGGTCCTTACCGTACACGATCGCTCCGGAAGAAGAGGTCATCACCACTCGTTTCACCTGTTTAGCCGCCGCTGCTTTCAGCACGTTCAGTACGCCCGCCCGGGCGGGGATGATCAGATCTTCTTCCCGCTCGGGTAAGACCCGGGGAAAAGGCGAAGCAATGTGCTGCACATAATCCACGCCGTCCATCAGTTTCATCCATACCTCCTGATCTTCCAGTTCGGCTTCGGCAAAACGGAGACGGTCGATGTGCGGCGTGTGGCGGGCCAGGATCTCCCGTAGGGAATCCCCCCGATCCATGCGCCGCAACGTACCGGTTACGGTATAGCCGCGATTGAGCAACTGAATGGTGGTGTGACTACCTAAAAATCCGCTTACGCCGGTGAGCAATACTTTTTTGGAAGGTGCCATGGTATCTGGTTTGTTTGCATACAAAATTCGCCCCTTCCCACCAGTGGCAGGTATACAATTCTCGGATGTATCAATACTTTTCGGAGCTGCGGTAGAGATTAACGTTTATCTCCGCCCAGGATCCGGTTCAACATTTTGATGGTGATCAGGTAAGTCGGTTTTACGCCGTCCACACCGAGACTTCCCGAAGCCAGGGTATGCCCGCTGATCAGGGGATTGTCCGAAGCGTAATAGGCATAGCGCAGGATGACGTTCTCGTTGGGTCCCGTCCGGCGAATACGGGTGGCCGCCTGGATGGCTTTCTGGTAGTGGGCTCCTTCCATTTCCAGTCCGATGGCCCCCCAGGAAGATCGGCGAAAATAACGCAGGATGTCTTTATTCTGCAGCGAAGTACCCAGGACGGTGATCATCGGCCCTTCGAATACTTTTAATCCAAAACCGGTAAAGTCTTCTTGCTTGAAGTCATTCTCGATCGGGTAATTATCCGCCGTTCCTTCAAATACGTGCGCCGTGGGCACCATAATATCCCCTTTCCCACCTTCCAGGATACCGGCTTTGCCCATGATATTGATGGACTTGATATCCAGCGGGATCTTTTCACCGTCTTCTTCGTAGGGTTTGAGCAGTTCGTCCAGAGTTTCGTAGGCCTGTTCGCCAAAGGCGTAGTCCATTACGATGATCACGGGTTTTTCCTTTTCCAGGTGATCCGCGTTCCACTGGAGTTCGGAAGACAGGTTCTGCAGAGGGATCTGCGCCAGATCGTAGATCTGGACGGTAATATTCGTTCCGCTGTGATCATCCAGTTGGTACATGCCCTTTTTGCTCGCATAACTCACGACCTTCTGTCGGAGCGTTTCGTTCTGCAACAGGCTCAGGTCGCGGGCGATCTCTTCCAGGTTTTTCTTCTTCCCTTTGAAAATATACGGCGCGTAGAGGGTATTCATCACACTGTGCAGGTTGGCACTGATGATGTGGATCGGCCGGTTGATCAGGCCCTTATCCATCAGGAATTCCTTGATATTCTGGGCCCACAGCTCTCCGTAGTAGTGATGTCCGATCTTTTCCCGCAGGGCGGAAGAGAAAGAGATCTCCCGGTCGTTCTCGTTCACCGCTTCTTCGGTGGAACGGTACCCCATCCAGTAGGCGATATGAAAAATACTGTTGAGATTGGGATCCTGGGAGAATCGGGCGCAGGCTTCCACCGTTTCTTCGTAAGTGCGCCCTAAAATGGTGCTCAGATAGGTAAAGGCAACTTCCTTGTTGAAGGGTTCACCCGCTTCCTCCCGCTTTACGACCTCTTCCAGCATGTTCCAGTCGCGCTTTTTCCGGCCCCGGTGATCTTCGCTGTTCCGGCGGATCTTTTCCGCTTCAATGTACAAGAAGGTCAGGTGGGTCAGCACGTCGTAGATATCACTGCGACCGCGGGTCATTTCGATATACATCTCTTCTTCGTCAATGCGGTAGCAGTTGCGGCGGCGTTTCGGTGGCACGATGGGCGGAAAGCTGGCATTCTCAAATCCTTCCCGGGAAATGAGGCGGACAAACCGGCACTCCTCGATGCCCCGGGGCAGCCGTTGAAAGATGTACAGCAGGCCTTCCAGTTCTACCCGTTCGGGATCGGCGATCGATCCGTAGATCTCCGGACAGAGCACCATCATCGCTTCGATCATTGCCTCGCCGGAAACGCCCAGCGGTTTGTAACTGCCGCGAATGAAGAGATGACGCATGGCAATGTACAAACGTTCAATGGCGGCGCGGGACTCCTGGGCCCGGGTTCTCGGTATATAGGGTGTGGACATATCAGCTCGTTTTGCAATTCGGCTGCAAGTTAGGAAAAATGGGCATTCGGAAGTTGAGAAGTTGGGAGAATCGGCCGGTCCCCGGTCCTTTGGTAATCCCGCCAATTCATAAAAAAGCACCTGCCGGTCCAAAGGATGGCAGGTGCCCAAATCATTCAAAAAAATGATAAAACTATAGTCAAAAATATTGAGCCTATTGAAATAGGGAGAACTCTACCCGGCGGTTTTGCATCCGGCCCTCCTCCGTCAGGTTGGAAGCTACCGGATTGGTTTCCCCAAAACCGCGATACTGCATCCGTGCCGCCGGCACGCCCTTACTGACCAGGTAATCGTAGCAACGGCGTGCCCGCGACTCCGACAGATCCTGATTGTAATTACTGCGACCGCGACTATCGGTAAAGCCTTCGATCTTTAATTTGTAATTGGTGTACTGCTTCATCACCTGGGCCACTTCGTCCAGAATGGCGTAGGAAGCATCCAGAAATTCGGCCTTATCCGTCGCGAACTGAATGTTCCTGGTGGCAAAATCCACCACTTCCTGCGCTTTATCGGCCACTTTGGCCTCCGGACAGCCGCCGTTGGCCAGCGCGCCGACCGCATTCGGACAGTCATCTTCATTATCCGGAATACCATCGCCGTCCGCATCGCCGTAGGGGCAGCCCTGATTGGCGATCGGTCCGGAGCGGTCCGGGCAGTCATCTTCGTCGTCCATGACCCCGTCATTATCCCGGTCGCGTACCGGGCAGCCACCGTTCTCTGCCACACCGGCCTCCAGTGGGCACTCGTCCTTTCCGTTGGCAATGCCGTCGCCGTCACTATCCGGACAGCCATTCATACTGATCAGACCGGCCTGGGTCGGGCATTCATCGTCGAAATCCGTAACGCCGTCATTATCACTATCCGGGCAACCGGCCAGCGCCACACTTCCCGGAATATCCGGGCAGGTATCCCGTTCATCGGGAACGGAATCGTTATCCCGGTCCGGACAGCCCATGGCCAGTTCCGTGCCGGCAATATCCGGGCAGGCGTCATCCGCATCCGCAATGCCGTCGCGATCGCGATCCGCCACGGTCAGTTTGTACCACAACTGGACACTACCGATCCCGTACCAGTCATTTTTATCCGGATTGCCGGAGAGACTTACCCCATCGAGATAGTCCGAAAAAGTCGCCCGGGGCGATACCTCTACCGCCGCGGCCCAATTGGTTCCCATATCGATGCGCAGTCCGAGGCCGACCGGCAGGACGAAGCGCGTACCGGACACCTCGGCATTCTGATCCTGCAGAGCGTCGCCATCCAGCGAGCCGTAATTTGTTTTCGGATTGGTAAAAGCCATGCCTACCCCCACCAGGAAGTAAGGGGAGATCGGGCCGGAAGTAAGCTCGGGGTTGCCGCGCCGGTGCCCGAAAAGATCAAATTCCAGATCCATAGACAGTTCCGTGAGGGGTGTCTGGGTGCGGAATCCGCGTTCGGCCAGCCGTTCGTAACGATCATCGTTCCCGGTGAGCCGGCTCCGCAGCAGATTGCCCCGGATGGCGAGGTTCGGATGAAAATACCTTCTGGCCATCAGACCGTAGGCGAAATTCAGATCGTTCATAGAGCCAAACTTAGCGTCCACCAGGTCTCCTCCCATCGCGGCACCTCCCAGTAACAGTCCACCTTCCCAGAAAGTCGTTTGTGCATGCGCCGTCAGGGTGAACAGCAGCATACAGATGAGTGTAGAAATTTTTCGCATAAATAAAGGGTTCTTTGAATTATTCAATCGTTAGTGTTAATCAAGGGGGAAATCCGGTCAGAGCGGTTGGTCCGACACCACCGGACATACACGCCTAGCCTCTGACGGGTGCGCCATCAGAGCGGAATCAGACACTAATCGAGGGATGTGGCGTACGGTTACCGCTTAGCTGCAGCAACTAAATACACCAATGGGATTGCGGAGGTAACCCCACAAAAATGTAGAGAAGAATGTGTTCTTATTTTGATCTAGGAAATGGTTGTTATACCTAATGGGATGATCTAAATAGCAAAATGCACTGACGTTGTAATTAGAGGGGGAAAATTTAGCAGAGGAATTGGACAATCTCAAGACCTTTACGCTGGTCTTGCTCTAAAGTTACAATCAAAAGATTATTTTTTAAACTATTGGTACAAAAAAAACTCAACCCGGCGATTCATCGCCTCGCCTTTCGGATAAAAATCATCCGGTCCGGAATCACTCTGCCCCATGCCCAGGTAACGCATCCGGGCTTCGTCTACGCCCTGTTGGGCCAGGTAACGGAAACACGCCCGCGCCCGGGACCTGGATAAGGTAAGGTTGTCCTGGGAATTGCCTTCACTATCCGTAAACCCGCTGATGGTCAACTTATAAGTAGGATATTCCTGCATAAACTCCACTACCTGATCCAGCAGCCGGAAACGGGGAATATCGGCGCTCCCGGAATCAAACAGCAATACCTGCCGGTTAATCTCGGCGGCCGCCTCTTCCGGGAAGATCACTTCTGGGCAGCCATTGTGGGTGTATACGCCAAACAGGGTCGGACAGGCATCCCGCCCATCCTCGATCCCGTCGCCGTCGGTATCCGGGCATCCCTGAAAGATCGATAAACCGTAGTCGCTGGGGCAGCGGTCATCTTCGTCCAGAATGCCATCCTGATCCGTATCCACGATCGGGCAGCCTTCGCGCTCGGGCGGCCCGGCGGAATTCGGGCAGAGGTCTTTGCTGTCCTCGATCCCATCGCCGTCGCGATCTTCGATCGGGCAGCCGCCGCGCTGGACCAGACCGTAGACATAAGGACATAGATCGTCCTTATCTGCGATCCCGTCCCCGTCGGAATCCGGGCATCCCCGGAGATTGATCCCTCCCGGATCATTCGGGCAGAGGTCTTCACCGTCGTGCAATCCGTCCCGGTCGGAGTCCGGGCAGCCCAGCATTCCCGGGAGTCCGGCCACATCGGGGCAGGCATCCCGGCTGTCGGCAACGCCATCCCGATCGCGATCGGGCTCGTGACTAAACTGATGCTGGAGGCGCAGTCCGCCCTTGGCAAACCAGTCATTTTTATTGGGATTGCCGGACCAGCTCATGCCGTCCAGATAATCGGTATTGGTGGGATGAACACTCATACTCAGGCCAATGGACCAGGCCTTAAAAATGCGGTAATCCAGGCCGACGGTCAGGTCACCGTTCAGCGCTACCTTGGAGTAATTGGTTCCCATATCATCGCTAATGGCCTGTTCCAGTTCTGAATTACGGGTAAATCCGAAATTGATCCGCGGCTCATAGATCAGTAAGCCGCCGCCAAGCGCCAGATAGGGTGACAGTCGGCGGGGACTATTCCGCGCTGCCGATTCCAGGAAATGGTATTCCAAAGCAATATTCCATTGGGTAAAAGCCGAGTTGAAACGGGCTCTCCGGTCGCCGTCCGGCCAGTCGGAAGTAGAAAAATACTCATCACTGCCACTGAGGCGGCCGTGATAAAAGTCTGACTTCAATGCCAGGGGAGCACCGAGACGGTACTGCAGGCCCAGGCCTACACTTGGCTTCCAGTTTTCGGAATAGAAGGGATGGTCTGCCAGATCACCCGCATAGCTGGCTATTCCCAGGTAGAAGTCCATTTTCCATGGAGACCCCTGGGCCAAAGCACCGAGTGAGCAACAGAAAAGCAAAAACAGGGAAAAAATTAAGCGGTTCATATGCATCGTGTCCCCCCATATTGAACCGGAAAGATACGACTTTTGTATCTATTCGCGGTAGCGAAGTGTTGAGCCCGGCCGGATAAATCATCCCCCCGGCGGAGGGAATACCCGGATGCGCCCGTAAATACTGAGAGAAACGAAGATCTTTCGCAGCGGGGGGAAACTCGAAAAATTTACTGATCTCCCGACAAATTCATTCGTGTAGACTTCGGGGACGAGCCAAAAAGGCACTGCCAAGGGTGGCGGTGAACGGCCACTCTTGGCAGCAGGAATATTATCCGGCGAACGGCGGGATCGTGACCCAAGGTTAAATTCAAAAAGCACCGGCGGCAGCCGGTAGTTGCGACCGGTAGATCAGTTTCCTGTATTACCAATCCAGAACTCCTGTTCACGCTATCCGGTATCTCCGGTTATTTTGGTGAAGTCTTTAGAAAAAGATCCAGTTGGAGAGCGTATTGAATATTGCCAGTACCACAGCCATGATCAGCGCCCAGCTAAAGGACTTAATGGAAAACCCTTTCATAAAGTAATCGGCAACTTTCAAAACGACGGCATCTACAACGATGCTGAACAGCCCCAGGGTCAACCAGCGAATCGGCGTGGAAATAAAATCCAGCACCACGCCCAACGTACTGTTCAGCAGTGCCAGCACCACGGCCAGAATAAGGGCGCGGGTAAAATCAGAAATGGTTACCCCGCTCAGTAGATAGGCCGCAGCCATCAGCGCCAGGGCGTTGACCAGGATATGAAGGATCCAGGAACCCAGGCTGGCCTGCATCATGCCATCAAGTAAAAGTGGTAAATCCATATTTATAAGGTTTTAGTTACGGAATCATTGGAGTCATTCGGCGACTCACATTTTGTAACCCAAAACGATAAATGGAAGTTGGGTTAGAGCCGCCCGGCTACTGCTTCATTTCCAGCTGACGGACCTTATCTCTCAGGTCTGCGTTTTCCTGCTCCAACTCTTCGATCCGGTCTTTCAGGTCCTCGATCTCCTGCCGAAAGTCATAGGTCTCGTCGTCATAAGTCGTCTCCTCGGCCACCGTTGTACGGTTACCTTCCTCTATCCCCAGTTTATCCTTGATCAGAGCAATCGGATCCTCTCCGTTATAATAGGAGGCACCGATGTAAGCCAGCGGTACGATAAATAGCATTGCGATCAAAAAGCGGGCGAAAGGGGTGGATTTCAGTCTTCTTGCCATGGTAATTATTTTAATTTGAGTTGCCTGGCAGGCCTTCTTTATAAAAGCGCGCAGATTCGGACGGAAGGGAGCGCTGTTCTGCCGAAGGGCAACTTGTGTTTTTAATACTTTTTACTAAATCAGTCTTTCCAAAACTAAGCCTTTTCCCCCTGCCCCGCCCAATATTATCTACCGGTGTAGAAAAAAGTACGATGGATCCTAGGAATGTTTTTATATAAAGCAGCTGTTCGCTGGGGCGTATCCGAAAATCGGCCGGTTCCACTATGCACCCCGGCCGGAAGTAAGCAAACGCCCGGAAAGACAGCCCATTATAACGGTCAGCACTCTGGCCGGTTTACTGCGCACCCTGCGAAAAGACCTGCTGGTAGAACTGGAAACCGGCCGGTGTCATCTTGTTGGCGTAGGTCCGCTGGCCATTTACCAGCCAGATATAATAGACACACTTATCCGAAAAATACAGTTCGGCCTGCATCAGTTCCTTACCCTGCGATTGAAAGAAGAGGCTCCCAATGGGCTGGCAGGAAGAATACACCGTCGGCACTTCGTTCGATACGTGGGCCAGGGTGGCTTTAATACTCGAATCGTTTGCCTGATTCATTGAGAAATTGGCGTAGTAGAACACGAAATCAATGTAATCGACCGAATCGTACAATTCCTGCATCTTGGCGATCGGCAGACTAGGATAGGTAAGTGTCTGCTGGTTTTCTCCGGCCGGAGCCGGCGTTTCGCTTGCGGGTGTTTCTGCGGTAGTGGCGCCGGCGTCATTCGTATTGCCGCCGCAGGCCGATACCAACAGGATGATCAGTACTGCCAGTGCCTTGATTGAATAATGGGTCATAGTAAAATGCTTAGATAATTCCGGATGCTTCACGCGCTGCCGGGGATCGGCAATCGTCAGATCCGAAAATAAGGTGTATCCGGTAAATTTAGGTAATTCGCGAGAAGTGGCCGGGATTTCGTTTTAGAATTTGTGCCGGACCGGGATGCGACATCCGTCCCCACCCAGCTATCCATCGGGAAGATCATTTCTGTAGTGCATAGATCAGCCGGATCCCCAGGTTACGACCCAGCAGGGTTTTTCCTTCCCGGGTTTCCAGATCGACCAGAGCCCGGGACCAGCGTACGTTGAGCCCCCAGCGATCATTGAAATAATAAGTAGCGCCCACTACCCAGAAGTAGAGATCGTTGCGGTAGGTCTCCGTATCCGTCAGGTCCTCCCCGATCGGGGATTCCGCCTTATAGCTGATCAGGCGGGCGTAGGAAAAACCGGTGCTCACGTGGAATTTCCAGTCCCTGAAACTGATCATGACGGGCGTTTCCACAAAATTCAGGCGGATGTTATCGTACTGGCCAAAGTACAGATCGTCGCGGGTGCGGTGGCTGCCCTGCTGGGAAAAGAGCATTTCCAGGCTGAGCTGCCAGCGGTCGCTCAGTACGGCGGCCACCTTGGCTCCGGTGTTCAGCCCGATCTTATTGAATCCGCTCAGATCGTCTCCATCCAGTTGGGCCATATTGAAACCTCCGATCAGGGACGCTCTGAACCGTTGGGCCGTAGCGCTTGTTAAACTCCCGATCAATAGAGCGAACATTAGGAGGAATACCTTCCTTTTTTGCATAGTTTTGCTTTTTTTGTAGCGGCTTCCGAAAGCCGGCACCAAGTTACCGCTTTCCGGAAGGTACTACCACAAAGATAATAGTTAGCCGGATCCATGTTAAAATATACCAGACACAGTCTCAAAAAACTGGAGGCCCTGATGAATGAACTAGAATATACGGTTCGTTACGAAAAGGGGAACTTCAACTCCGGGTATTGTATTGTAGAAAACAAAAAAATAGCCGTCATCAATAAGTTCTTCGACGTGGAGGGGCGGATGAACTGCCTGCTCGATATTCTGCAAAATCTGGAGGTCGAAGAAGAAAAACTCAGCGAAGCTTCGGTTAAACTGCTCAAAAAGATCGAACAAAGTACGGCCCAGGACGAAGAGGAAGAGTAGTCCGAAAACCGGCTAAACTTTGGCCCGTTGAAAATTGTTTCGTTTTATTCCTAACTACCAGTATCACCTATTCCGCATCATTCAAGCACCACAATTTGAGCGCTACACCACTTACCGTAACATTCTTAGGCACCGGTACTTCCCAGGGAGTACCCGTGATCGGATGCGATTGCGAGGTATGCCGGTCGGCTGATCCCCGCGACAACCGGCTGCGGACTTCCGTACTGCTTACTAAGGGAGCGACCAAAGTGGTGATCGATTGCGGTCCGGATTTTCGGCAACAAATGCTGCGTTCGGAGACCGATCATCTGGATGCGGTGGTGCTGACCCACGAACACAACGATCACATCATCGGCATGGACGACGTCCGGCCCTTCAATTTCAAGAATAAGGCGGATATGCCGGTTTACGCCAGCGAACAGGTGATCAAAGAATTGAAAAATCGCTTTGCCTACGTTTTTGCGGCCAACCCCTACCCCGGAGCGCCCATGCTGAAACCCATTCCCATTTCGGAAAAGGACGACTTTAGCATCGGATCTCTGACCTTCCAACCAATCGCTGTCCTCCACGGGCGCATGCCGGTACTGGGTTTCCGGGTGGACGATTTCACCTATATCACGGATATGAAAACCATCGGTGAGGAGGAAAAACAGAAGATAGTCGGTACACACACGCTGGTCGTCAATGCCCTGCACCACAGCGAACACCATTCCCATTTGAATCTGAAAGAAGCGCTGGCCTTCATTGCCGAGATCCGACCGCAACAGGCTTACCTGACCCACATGAGCCACCGCATGGGCCTGCACGAAATAGTGAACGCCGAACTACCGGAGGGTGTAGCCCTGGCTTACGACGGCCTGGAGATCCAGTTCTGTAAATCCTAAAAGACTATTTAAAAACCTCTGCTGCCGGAGAAAATCCAGTGAGAGCTTGTCAAACAATCTCTTAGCTCGACTTTAGCTGATTTTATATTGTGTCCAGTAAATAGAATAGGAAAACGGACATTTCAGATTCATATATGGCCAGGGCTACGCCCTTCGATGTGAAATCCGTTACTGATCTACAAATATTCTCGCAGCTACGCCACTGCCATGGGTAAGGGCGTAGCCCTGAAATATTTGTAGCTATATAATTGAGATCAGATCGGAGAAGGGCATAGCCCTGGAGATTAAGAGAGTGTGTTTTGAAATTAGCTTACACCTTTGCGAGAGCACTGCATCCTATCCTTGAAAATGCTAAAGTCGAGCTTGGATAAATTCGGGAAACGGCAACCGGGAAAGGTGCCGTACTTACTTGGCGTTCCGGGTTTCCGGCCGGTACTTGACGTGTACACCCAACCAGAAGGAACGGGAAAGGCGGAAGATATAGACCATAAAAATGGCTACAATTGCGATCAGCGCCGCGAAAGAAGCGGTCATACTCCAGCCGAATACCCAGTGGAAAACGGCGATAAAGACCAGGCTGAAACCACCGACAAACATATAGGAGACGTACATGGAACCGTAGTAGAAGCCGGGTTCTGGCATAAAGTCCAGTTCACAGACCTCACAGTGATCCTTCATATCGAAGGGACGGCGAAAGGAAGTGGTGGGTGTATGGAAAAGCTTGCCCTGTCGACAGCGGGGACAGGTGAGTTGCAGGATAGCCGAAGCTTTACCAGGTACTTTGGAAGCGCTCATAGATTGATTTGGGGCGGCCGGCGGCCGCCAGCCGGATACTACATATTACACTGACAGTTCTCCAGACACTCAATGATCAGAGAAACATCTCTTTCTTTCAGTGAATAATACATGCTGCGACCTTCGCGTTTTACCGAGAGTAATCCCTTTAAACGCATATTTTGCAGATGGTGAGAGGTTAGCGATTGCTCGCTATCCAGCATTTCGCAGATCTCCCCAACCGAAAGGCGGGGGTATTTTTCTAATAAGTGTACGATGCCCAGGCGCAACGGGTGTGCAACTGTTTTGAGGATATAAGCAATCCTTTCCAGTTTTTCGGCTTCGTCCTTATTGAGTACTCCAGCTTTGATATCCATAAAACAAAGATAATAATACATTTCCGGCCAACCAACTGGCAGGCCATACTTTAATAAAAGCGTTTAAAGGGGTAAAAAGTTTCATCGGTGGGTCATAGAATATTGTTATCTTTGACCTTCAAAATCCTGACCGAGCTTATGGACAAGATCAATCAGTTCCTCTTCGGAGACAATCAGCGCCCGGAATTCGTCCGGATCGTCAAGTGGTTGTGGCTGGCTGTTTTTGCCGGTATCGCCCTGGGTGTGCTGGTTTTCATCGTACTTTCTTTCACCGATCTTCCTTCCGTTGAGGAGTTGGAAAATCCCAGAAGTAATGAGGCTTCCCTGATCTACGCCGATGACGGATCGATCATGGCCACTTATTATACGGAAAACCGGATCCCGGTCACCTTCGATGAACTTTCCCCGAATCTGGTCAATGCCCTGATCGCTACCGAGGACGAAAGATATTTTGAACATACCGGCATCGATTTTGAAGCCCTGGCCCGGGCGATCGTAAAAACCGGCCTGATGGGTCAGTCCAGCGCGGGCGGTGCCAGTACCATCACCCAGCAGCTCGCCAAATTGCTTTTCACCGAAAAAAGTGCCAGCTCCACAGTAGAGCGGATCTTCCAGAAACTGAAAGAATGGATCATTGCCATTCGGCTGGAGCGCAAATACACCAAGGAGGAGATCATTGCCATGTACCTCAATAAATTTGAGTACGTCAACGGTGCTTTCGGGATCAAGCAGGCCGCCAAGATCTATTTTGACGAAGATCAGGATTCCCTGAATCTCACGCAGGCCGCCACGCTGGTCGGCATGCTGAAAAACCCTTCCCTGTACGATCCGCTGCGCTGGCCGGAAAAGGTAGAACACCGCCGGATGGTCGTACTGAAACAGATGGAGAAGAACGGTTTCATCACGGCGGCGCAGTACGACTCGCTGCGCCAGACGGACCTGGGCATCAAATTTACCCGCCAGACCCACATTGACGGTCCGGCCCCCTATTTCCGGATGGAACTCGCTAAAGAAGTAAAGGATTTACTGGCCCAGCCGGGTCGTCAGAAATCCGACGGCAGTAAATACAATATCTATCAGGATGGTCTCCGTATCTATACGACCATCAATCCCGTCATGCAGCGCATTGCGGAAGAGGAAATGCGTAAGCGTATGCCGGTGGTCCAAAAAGCCTTCTGGGAAACCTGGAAGTGGCACGACCCCTGGAAATACTCCAGCGGCTCGGAGACCGAGGTGCCCGTCGAGATCCGGCAGATGATGCTCACCCGGCTGATGCGCAGTTCCGATCGCTACCAGTCACTGCGGACCAAACACCTGTCCGGCGTACTGGCCAAGCTCAACGATGAACTCGACCTCACTTTCCACGATGACGACCGCGAAGTGGAACGCATCGTGGAAGAATCCCGGAAAAAAGGAACGATCACCCGCCTGGTCTCCCAAAAAATGATCAGTACGGAACTGGCCGCTCAGTACCGGAAAGTACTGAACAGTCCGCATTTCCAGGAACTGGCCACCCAGTGGGATAAACTGCAGACGGAGGTCGAAGACGTTTTCAAAAAGCCCGTCGAAATGACCGTCTTCGCCTACAACGATAAAATGGAGAAGGACACGACGATGAGCCCGATGGATTCCATCCGCTACCATCGGATGTTCCTCCAGACGGGTATGGTCGCCGTAGAGCCGCAAACCGGCCACGTTAAAGTCTGGATCGGCGGTATTGATCACAAGTATTTCCAGTTTGACCACGTTAACATCAACCGGCAGGTAGGTTCTACCTTCAAACCCTTCATTTACGCCACCGCCATTTTCCAGCAAGGCTTTTCGCCCTGCTTCCAGGTGTACGATCTGCCGGTCACGATCACGCCGCAGGATCAGGGATTCTTCCTGAACGAACCCTGGACACCCCGCAACTCGCACGACAGCTATTCCGGCCAGTTGCTGACCCTGAAGGAAGGATTGCGCCAGTCCAAGAACACGGTATCCGCCTTCCTGATGAAACAGCTGGGTAGTGTGAATCCGGTACTGGACCTGGTACACCGCATGGGGATCGATAAGAACGATAAATACGCCAACGGCCGTTACCGCCTGCCGCGCGTACCTTCCATTGCGCTCGGGGCAGCGGATATGTCGGTACTGGAATTGACCGGTGCCTATACCACATTTGCCAATAACGGAATTTTCAATAAGCCTACCTTTATCACTCGTATCGAGGATAAAAATGGCCGTATCCTATACGAAAGCTTTGCCACGGAGCAACAGGCGCTGCCGCCGAACTCCAATTACGTCATGGTGGAAATGCTGCGTTACTCCGGCACCCTGCAGGGTTCCCTGAAGAGTGATGTCGGCGGTAAGACCGGTACCACGAACGACTACGCCGACGGCTGGTTCGTGGGGATCACGCCCAACCTGGTGGTCGGCACCTGGACGGGTGGGGAAGATCGCTGGATCAGTTTCCGCAGTATCGGCTACGGGCAGGGTTCTTTCATGTCTAAACCCCTCGTCAAGAATTTTTTAAAGAGGCTGGAAGAAGAACCGGCCAGCGGCTACAACTTTGAAGATCGTTTCTACCGACCACCGGGAGATCTCGGCATTGAGCTGGATTGTGGAAAATACAGCGGTGATCTGCCACCACTCGAAGGTGGGGACGAATTTGAAGACGAATTTTCCGAAGATCAGTTCGGAGATGAGTTCGGCACCGCCCGGGATACGATCCAGATCCAGCAGCAATAATAAAGTCTTTTGAAAACCCATCACGTCAACCTGCTTAACGGTATCATTCTGATCGTTATAGGCCTTTGGGCCTATGCATCGACGACGGCTGAGACCTCAACGGCGCTGATACCGGTAGCCTTTGGCGGCTTGTTTGTGATCACCGTGCCGCCGTTCCGGTCGGGCAACCCGCTGACGGCCAATATCCTGACGCTGCTGAGTGGTTTGCTCATCATTGCCCTGTTGCTTTCCCTCTGGAGCACCATCAGGGACCGTTCCGGCATACCGGTTTTCCATCTGATCGTGATGTTGATATCGTCTTCGGTCGCTTTTGTTTTTCTCATTCGACACCGGAGGCAGAAAGTATGAAGCCCATAGGCATAATCCCATAACTGTACAACTCCAAAATTTCCGATTGATCACCACAGCTTACTACGCTACGTACCAAACGTTTAATACATGAACCGCTTAGTTGTACCCGGTACAATATTTGGGATGCTCCTGTTGATCGGCTGCCTGCCGCCGGAAACCGGCCCTATGGATGAGATCCATCTCAGTACGCAGGATTCCCTCTTTCAGCAGATCCACGATCTGCAGGATCAGCGTGCGACCGATAGCCTGCTCACTTATTTCGATGCGGCCAATCCCACTTATCGCTACCTGTCGGCTATGGCAATGGCCTCCATTCAGGACTCTTCGGTCCTCGACAGCTTATACTACCTGCTGGAAGATCCGATCGAAGCGGTCCGGGCCGCGGCGGCCTACGCTATCGGGCAGATCGGCAGCCCCAACTCTGCGGATGAACTGATCGGAGCCTTCGAAGCCAATGATACCGCGGGTTATTTCAACTACTTCAACAGCAGCGTTCTGGAAGCCGTGGGTAAATGCGGCAATGCCGACAACCTGCGTGCCCTGAGTACCGTGACGACCTACCTTCCGACGGATACCGCACTCCTACTGGGACAGGTACGTGGAATTTACCGCTTCGCCCTCCGCCAGATCGTCCTGCCCGAGGGTACCGCCCGGATGGTTGCCCTAGCCTCCAACCGCCGCTATCCGGAACCCGTACGTATTTACGCCGCCAATTATCTGGCCCGGGCCGTCAATCTGGAACTGGCGCCTTTCACCACCAGTCTGATCGAGGCGATCTCCACCGAGACCAATCCCAATATCCGGATGTCCCTCGTCATCGGCCTCGGAAAATGCAAAACGCCCGAAGCCCTGAGTTATCTGCAACAAAGAATGAGTATCGATACGGATTACCGGGTGCGGTGCAATATCCTCCGGGCATTCGGTAATTTCGATTACGATGCGGCCAAGGCCATGCCCGCCGTAGCGCTGCGGGATCCCAATCTGCACGTCGCCCAGCGGGCCGCCCAGTATTTTCTGGATTACGGACAGGCCGACGATGCGACCCTCTACTGGCGCTGGGCCAAGGATTCCCTGGCCTGGCCGGTGCAGACCACACTCTACAAAGCCGCCAATCACCACCTGCCGGTCTACTACCAAGACTACCGTAACAGCATGAACTCCGAACTGCGCCGGCGTTTTGTCGGGGCCAATGACCCCTTCGAAAAAGCCGATGCCCTTTCGGCTCTGGCTGAGTTCGGCTGGAATTATCAATTTGTACAACGGGAAGCGCTGGTGCATCCATCGGCTACAGTGCGTACCGCCGGTATCCGGGCGCTGAACGGTATTGCCCGCCTGGATAGTTTCGATAGACTGTTCGGTGCGTCCCGCCGCCGGGTCACCCGCGAACTGGCCGGTACATTTGTAGCCGCTATCCGCAGTGGTGATCCGGGTATGGTATCCGAGGCAGCCTCGGCGCTCAATAATCCGGCCCGGGAATTCCGGGCGATCCTGGCCGACAGTATCGGTGTGCTCCAGCGGAGTCTGCGTCAGATCCCGCTGCCCGGTCAGATCGAAACCTACCGCACCCTGTCCGAGACCATCGCCTTCCTGCGCGGACGCCGGCCCGGCGATCCCCAGGCCGTGGAATACAACCATCCGATCGACTGGACCGTTTTCAACGATCTGGACAGTACCCGGCTCAATGTGATCATGGAGACCGTCAAAGGAACGATCAAGCTCCGGCTGTTCCCCATCGAAGCGCCGGGTACTGTTGCCAGCTTTGTGCAACTGGCCAGGGATGGTTTCTACAATGGGGTGGAACTGCACCGGGTAGTACCCAACTTTGTGGTGCAGGGTGGCTGCCCGAACGGCGACGGCTACGGCGGACCGGATTACACCATCCGCTCCGAACTGAGCCAGCTGTATTACGATCAGGAAGGTGTCCTGGGGATGGCCAGCGCCGGAAAGGATACGGAAGGCAGTCAGTTTTTCATTACCCACTCCCCTACCCCTCACCTGGACGGGAAATATACTATCTTTGGCCGCGTAACGGAAGGCATGGATATTGTCCATCGCCTGCAGATCGGGGATGATATCACCCGGATCACCATTGAATGATTTAGAAGGCACCTGCGTATCCGTTTTCCGGTCACTTCCCGGGGCGCTTTAGCAGGTACCAATGTACCGTAAACCGAATAAACCATGAAGAATACGCCACTCAACGACAAGCACCTGGCACTGGGGGCTCGGATGGCAGAATTTGCGGGATACAATATGCCCATTTCCTACAGCAACATTAAGGACGAACACCACTGCGTGAGGACTAATGTTGGCGTTTTTGATGTTTCCCACATGGGGGAATTCATTGTCAAAGGAAAAGAAGCGCTGGACCTCATTCAACTGGTTACCAGCAACGATGCCTCCAAGATCGAGATCGGTCAGGCCCAGTATTCCTGCCTGCCGAATACCGATGGCGGCATTGTGGATGACCTGCTCGTCTACCGACTGGCGGAAGACAACTGCGCCGAAGGCGAACGGGCTTACATGCTGGTGGTGAATGCTTCCAACATTGAAAAGGACTGGAACTGGATCAGTAAGCACAATTCTTTCGATACCCGCCTGATCAATATTTCCGATCAAACGGCATTACTGGCGGTACAGGGCCCCAAAGCCGATGAAGTACTACAAAAGCTGACCGATATCGATCTCAGTGAGCTGGCTTATTATACCTTCACCAAAGGTACCATGGCCGGTATCGATAATGTACTGATCTCCGCCACGGGCTATACCGGCTCCGGAGGTTTTGAGCTCTACGTGGACATCAAGAATGCGGAAGTACTCTGGGACGCCGTTTTCGAAGCCGGCAAAGCCTATGATATTCAGCCGATCGGACTCGGGGCCCGCGATACGCTTCGCCTCGAAATGGGTTACTGCCTGTACGGCAACGACATCACTGATGAAACCTCCCCCATTGAAGCCGGCCTCGGTTGGATCACCAAGACCAAAAAAGGGGAATTTAATTCACGGGATATCTTTATTAAGCAACGGGAAGAAGGCGTGGATCGAAAACTGGTTGGATTCAAGGTGGAAGACCGCCGGGTACCGCGCCACGGCTACGGCATAGAAGATCTGGAAGGCAATGCCATCGGCGAAGTTACTTCCGGTACGCAGTCCCCCACCTTGGATGTTCCGATCGGGTTGGGTTACGTGCAAAAGGAATTTGCCGCGCCGGGAACGGAGATTGCTGTAGTTGCCGGCAAGAAACGCCTGAAGGCGGTGGTGCAACGCCCTCCATTTGTGGAGAAAAGTTAGTCCGGTTTATTTACGGCTTTGAAGAGATCCGGAATACCGGTAAATAGAGAAAGGGGATGCAGCTTGCATCCCCTTTCTCCGTATTAGGGCTATCTCCAAACGATTGGATCGGTAAGTTCCGGTACTTTTATATCAAACCCGGAGCTCGTAGTGGCTTTCGAAGGTTTCGCCCGGTTTCAGGACGAACATTCCCGGTTTTTCAAAAAGATCCCCACTCACATCTGCACTATCCTGGTAAGTGTACCAGGGTTCTATACAAACGTAGGGCGCCGCCGGTTTGGCCCAGATTCCGAGATGCGGCGCGCCGCCGGTATACATGTCCAGTTGCCAGTCCGTCCCCTTGCGGTTCAGGCTGATTTTCTGAGACTTAATATCCTTAAAGATCAGGGCATCATCGTTAAAAATATGGGGCGTCAGAGTGATGGAATCCTCGTTCTGCAGATACTTTTCGGTTTTCAGTTCGAGTACGCCCTGCTGCAGCCAGTACAGGTCCAGGGTCTCCTTTTCGGAAAATTTGATCTCATAATCGCTGTGCTCAAAATTTTCGATGTCGATATTGAAAGCCGGATGGTAACCCAGACCGGTGGGCATATCCTTATTGCCTTCATTCCGAATGGTGTAAGCCACTACTATTCCCTCATCAGTCAATCTGAAATTAATTTCCAGCGCAAATTGAAAAGGATAGGACGCCAGCGTGTCCGCATCGGCTTTTACTGACAGGGTACAGGCATCGGTTTGCCGGTCTTTCAGGCTGAAATCGGCATAGCGCACCACCCCGTGCTTTTTCATACGGTAGGTTTTTCCCTCGTAGTGGTAGGTGCCGTCCTTGAGGTCACCGACGATCGGAAAACAGATCGGTGCTGATTCCGCCCAGTAAGCGGGATCGCGCTGCCAGATGAATTCTTCTGAGCTTTCTTTACGCAACAGCGAGGCCAGTTGGGCGCCGTGCAGGTCTATGGTTGCGGTGAATTGTTGATTTTCGATTTGTATTGGCTGCATAATGTAATGATGGTGTTCTGAAAATAAGGGTCACTGGTCGACCGGGACCAACGGCAATACTCGGGGAGCGGATCCGTTTTCCTGGTTCTTTCTAAACAAATCCGAAGTCTCCTCAATGGTTCGTTCGAAGGGGATATACGCAAAATCAAACATACGGCGAGACTTATCATTCCGGTAATGGTAGATCAGGGAGGTCATCTTGACGTTTTCCCGGGTGATCAGGGGTTCTTTTCCGGTAAGTTTGTTGCGCAACCACTCCATTCGGGCGGCCCAGCGGCCCAGAAAAGGTGAGAATCGGTAGCGGGGCGGTTTGCGATCCATAGCCCGGGCCATGGTCTCCTGCATTTCCCGGAAAGCCAGATTGGTCCCACTCAGAATGAATCGCTCTCCCTGCACCTTGCTTTCCATCAGGCGAAGCGCGAAACGGGCCACGTCCCTGACGTCCACGAAGCCATTCTCGCCTATCGGGTAAAAAGGGAACTCCTTCCAGGCCAGACTAAAAAACTCCGACGATCCTTTATCCCAATAGCCGGCACCGAGGATGATGGCCGGATTAACGACCGCCACGGTCAGGCCTTCCGCCTGGCCCCGCCATACTTCCTGTTCCGCCTGAAATTTGCTGATCGCGTAGTGCGTATTATCCGGGCTGCGTGCCCATTTGGTCTTTTCATCGACCCAGGTCGTCTTTTTGTCCCGACCGATGGCGGCTACGGAGCTGACGTGCACCAGTTTTTCCACTCCGGCGTAAAGGGCCGCATTGACGATATTGGCCGTTCCGTCCCGGTTGGTACGAAGCATCAGGTCTTTTTCCCGCTTATCGAATGATACCAGGGCGGCGCAATGGTAGACCTGTTGTACACCCGCCATGGCCTCTTCCACCCCGATGATGTCCAGAATGTCGGTCTCCACCCATTCTACCCGATCTTCCTGCCCGTCCAGCAGATCAAATTTACTATCCGGCCGACACAGCGCACGAATTCGGGTATACCCACTTTGCAAAAGATAACGGATGAGATAAGAACCTACCAGTCCGGTGCCGCCGGTGACCAGAATCTGCGCATCCTTTACTGTCTTGCTCATCGTTATTGGTAGGTTAGGAGGTTGGAAAGTTTAGCAGTTGGGGCACGGAGGGATAACGACCTTTTTGTCAGTCAATTATACCTTGTATTTGGTAACTACTCTTTATTATCCGGCCAGTTGATCAGATGGCCCATATCGCGTTTTTTGGTACGCAGATATTCCACATTTTCCGGTTTCGGATCTATGATCAGCGGTACTATTTCCAGCATTTCAATGGGAGAATGTTCAATGGCTTCGATCTTTGCCGGATTATTAGTCAACAGGCGGATCTGACGTACCCCAATGGTCTGCAGCATCTGTACGGCTACATCGTAGCTGCGCGCATCGATCGGCAGGTGCAGGTGTTCATTCGCCTCAATGGTATTGTCCCCCAGATCCTGCAGATTGTAGGCCTTTAGCTTATTGATGATGCCGATACCACGGCCTTCCTGTCTTAAATATAATACGATACCGCCGGCCTGAGCGGTCAACTCCATGGACTTGTGCAACTGTTCACCGCATTCACAACGCGCTGAGCCAAAGAGGTCACCGGTAATACACTCGGAATGGACCCGGGTCAGCACGGGGTGATCCGGATCAAAATGCTCATGAACCAATGCGAAATGGGGCATCCAGTCATCGGACTTGCCGGAAAAGGCAATCATATTGAATAAACCCCAGGGTGTGGGGATCGGTGCCTCCGCCTGCTTTTTGATCGTGATCGTATTATTTTTTATCGCTTCTATCGGCTTCACCAGGAAGAAAAATTTTACCAGAATTTGCCGGAGCTTATATTCCCGACTTTCGTATTAAGAATGCCTTTAGCGTAGCTAAAGTTGCAAAAGTACAATGGATTTTTACTTTCCTCTTCATTTAAGCGTCAAGAAAAACCAATACCAAAAGTAATGCGGCCCGGTCCATTGTCAGCCATCTGACAAAGGAACACTTACTCACTTACACATCAAATAAAACTATACAATGTTATAATATAAATAATTTTAAATATTCAATAAACTATTTTTCAATTATTTAAGAAATAAATAAAAACATATACAATACTATTCAAACCCTACACAAATGAGTAGTTCTTGGGTAGGTTTAGCGAATTTACGCAGCAGGAAGGTACCGAAATCCGATCTTTAATGGCGAGAACAGGCCGAAAAATAATCACTCTTCTCCATTCTTTTCAACACTAGTTCAGCAATTAAGAAGCATATAATTATATCACTAAACTGTTATTTCTTATGAAAAAACTCGCACTAGTCCTACTGCTGGTGTCATCGGCCGTGAGCCTGACATTAGCTCAGAGAACTATATCCGGGAAAGTCATTGACGAATCCGGAGAGTCTCTTATCGGTGCAACTGTTTTAGTAAAAGGTACCACCACCGGTACCGTCACCGACATTGACGGCAATTATTCCATCCGGGTGCCGGACGGCAGTAACACCCTGGAATTTTCCTACACCGGATATGCCACCCAGGATGTTGCGATCGGCAGCTCAAACGTTGTGGATGTAACCATGAGTACAGATATCGCTCAGCTTTCCGAAGTAATTGTTGTCGGCTACAACTCCGTAAAGAAATCGGACCTGACTTCCTCGGTTACTACCGTTAGCGGAGATAAGCTGCAGGCCCAGCCCATCGGTAGCATCGACAACCTCCTCCAGGGGCAATCACCTGGTCTGCAGGTAGTTGCCGAAAACGGACGCCCCGGCGGATCGGCCTATATCCGCATCCGCGGTCAGGGTTCCGTCAATGCTTCCAACGCTCCCCTCTTCATTGTAGACGGTATCCAGATCACCCAGGATGACTACAACGCCATCAACCCTAACGACATTAAAGAAGTATCCGTCCTGAAAGATGCCGCTGCCACGGCGATCTACGGTTCCCGAGCATCAAATGGTGTGGTGCTGATCACCACCAAGAAGGGGCGCAGAGATCGCAAACCCACGATCAATTATACCTTCCAGTACGGTCAGAAAGAACGTACGGACGACGGCTTCACCATGATGGATTACGATCAGAAGCTGGATTACGAAGTGGCACTGGGAGCCAGAACGGCCGAAGCCGCCGATGCTCTGCGCCAGCAGCGCAGTTTCAAAGAAACCAACTGGGAAGACGTGCTGCTGCGCACCGGTGAGGTCCGCTCGCATAACCTGTCCATTTCCGGAGGTGGCGAAAATGCCAATTATCACTTCTCTCTGGGCTCCTATGATGAGCAGGGGATTTCCATCGGCTCCGACTTCAGCCGCCTGAACGGCCGCTTCAATATGGATTTCGATGTAACGGACTGGCTAAAAGTGGGTAACACCATCTCCCTGAGCCGGACCGAAGAGGACGAGCTCCGCGACCGCTACAATGTCCAAAACCCCTTTGTAGCCGTCTATGCCTACAATGCCTACGAGCCGGAATTTGTCTACGAAGACGACGGTACGCTGCGTCTGGATGAGAACGGCGAACCGGTTTACAATACCACCCACGAAGGTTTCAGTATTTCCGAGGCCCAGCGCAATAACCCGGAAGAAGCTACCCGGACCAACGCCATCGGCAACCTCTACGCCGAAGCCAGCATTACGGATAAACTACGTTTCAAAACCCAGGCCGGTGGTAACTACCGCATCTTCCGCCGTCAGTACTACATCCAGCCGGGATCGATCCTCGACGGTTACGTCGGAGACCCGAATGCACCGGGTATCAAGACCGACAACGGCTCGGATCGCTTCATTTTCAACTGGTTCAACACGCTCTCCTACGACTTTAACCTGGGCGGTGTACACCAGTTCAATACCATGATCGGTACGGAATACTACAAGCAGAATTTCGATTCTTACCGGGTAGACGGCAAAGGTTTCCCCTCCGCGCAGTTCTTTACCCAGGATAATGCGGCGGAGATCACCGGTGGAAATACCACCCGGACGCAATGGTCGCTCTGGTCGCAGTTCGGTGAAGTGCGCTATAATTACGACAGCCGTTACCTGGCCACTTTCAGTCTGCGCCGGGACGGTAGCTCCCGCTTCGGTTCTGAAAATCAATTCGGTTTCTTCTACGCCGGTAGTATAGCCTGGAACATTGGCAGTGAGAACTTCATGTCCAATTCCAGCCTGTTCGACCAGCTGAAACTGCGCCTGTCCGCCGGTACGTCCGGTAACGAACCGACCGGCCTGTACTGGCAGGGAACCTACGGTTTCGGCAGCTACACGGATCGCACCACCTCTATCCCGAATCAGTTGTCCAACGCAACGATCAAGTGGGAAGAGAACTTCAACTACAGCGCCGGGATCGACTTCGGTATTCTCAACAACCGCATCTCGGGTAGCGTGGATTATTACAATCGGAAAACCTACGATCTGCTTTTCCCCGAGCCGCTGTCCCGCACCACGGGATGGGCGAGTCGCCTGGCCAATATCGGTGAGATGCTGAACTCCGGTATCGAAGTAGAACTGGTGGCCGATGTGGTACGGAGCAATAACTTTTCCGTTTCCCTGTTCGGCAACCTGACCACCAATAAGAACGAGATCACCAGCCTCAACAACGGCGGTGAAGATATCATCAACGGCAACAGCGGCCTCACCCTGCTGCGCGAAGGACTGACCGCCAACACCTTCTATCTGGTGCGGTACGCCGGTGTGGACCCCGCCAACGGAGACGAGCTGTATTTCGATAAGGACGGTAACGTGACCAATGTTTACAGTGCGGATGATGCTGTAGCGCTGGAAGGCAAGTCGCCCCAGCCAAAACTCTTCGGTACGGTAGGGACCAACCTGAACGTCTACGGTATCGACGTGAGCGCATCCTTCTACTATTCCTACGGTGCTTACAGTCTGAATTACATGCTGCGCGACAACATCAGCGACGGTGCCAATTTCAATGACAATCAGGATGTAGCCGCGCTCAATTACTGGAAACAACCCGGCGATACCGGTGTATTGCCGAAACCAAGCCGGAATAATAATACCAATACCACGACCCGCTATCTGCAGAAAACCGACTACATCCGCCTGCGGAATGTTTCGGTTGGCTATACGCTGCCCAGTACACTGACGCAGAAATTCTATGTACAGAACCTGCGGGTATTCCTGCAGGCAACCAACCTGTGGACGTATAACCCCTATTTCCGGGGTGATCCCGAGGTAGGCCGTGGTTCGGAAGAATCCAACCTAACCCTATTGGGTGAGGCTACGCTGTACTCCTATCCCCAGACTATGGGTTGGACGTTCGGCGTAAACGTGGTCTTTTAAGGGACCACTGCAACGGTAGCAGAGTCCGCCGGTTTCGGCCCGGATGTCGCACTGCTACCCGATCATTGAACAGTCTTGCTTTGCATATAAATTTTTCGGGTCGGCGGACCCGGCAGCACCAAAGTATGAAACGGGTACCAAAGCGCTCTCGCAAGGGCTTCCCGGCAACATACCCAACTGCTGACCATCCGGTACCGCCGCCCAGATCAACAGTAGTGAAACACGAGTCGGTATTACAGACCGAATCCCGCTTCCGGACGCGATCGCTCTCCGGCAACGGCCGGTCTTATGTCCGTAACCCGGTGCCACTACTTCATTTAACTAAAAAACAAAAGCATGAAAAGAATAATTCTGGCTTTATTAATAGTGAGTTCTTTTCTGGTCAGTTGTGATCAGAATCTGGATCTGAAACCGTTCAACGCCCTGGAGACCGAGGTGGCCCTCCAGACCCCATCGGATTTCACTAACGCCGTCCGGGGGGTATACAGCTCCATGCGGGGCGGTAGCTACTACGGCGGCTGGTACATCAGTACTCCGGATATTCTGGCGGACAACCTGATCATCAGTTCGGAAGGCCGGACCAGCAAGCAATCGATCCACTACTGGAACTATTCCGGGAACAATACCTGGGGACTGCTCTGGGATCAGGCCTACCGTACGATCTACCGGGCCAATGCCATCCTCGAAAACCTGGAAAATCTGGACGAAGGCGATTTCCGGAACAATATTGAAGGAGAAGCGCTGGCACTACGCGCCCTGTCGCACTTCGACATGGCCCGGGTTTACGCCAAATTCCCCCAGGACGGTGCTTCGGACATGGGTATTCCCTACGTAACCTCCACCGATGTAACGCTGGTACCGGAACGTCCGACCGTACAGGAAACCTACGACAATATCCTGGCCGATTTTCAACGGGCTAAAGACCTTATTGCCGACAACAACGGAGACGGTCGCCTGGGTGCGGATGCTGTGAACGGACTCTTGTCCCGGGTATATCTGTATATCCAGGATTACGACGGTACGATCAACGCCGCATCTGCAGCATTGAGAAGCGATCCGAGTGTCGGCAGTATTGACCTCTTCCCCGGCATCTGGACGGATGCGACCGACGAAGGTGTGGCCTTTAAGATCCGCCATACCGAAGCCGACGGTACCTCCATCGGGGTGGAATACAGCCAGACCGGTACTACCGGCGTGCGCTCGGAATACGTGGCCGCTTACGATTTCTTCCAGTTGTATCAGGAAAATGACATCCGGACTACCACCTATTTCTCCACTACGCCCTTTGCGGACAAACTGTTCAACCACATCGCCAAGTACTTCGGCCGGGAAACCGGATCACTGAACGTGGTTGATACCAAGGTACTGCGGTGGGCCGAGGTTTACCTCAATCGCGCGGAAGCCTACGCCGAGAAGGGTATGGACGCGGAAGCACTCGCCGATCTGGATGTAGTACGCAGCCAGCGGTATACGGATTTCACCTCCGGTAATGAGACCGGTCAGGCGCTGAAAGATGCCATCCAGCTGGAAAGAAGACTGGAACTGGCTTTCGAAGGCCACCGTTTCTTTGACCTGAAACGCCAGGGACTGCCCGTAGACCGTTCCAACTTCGGAGATCTGGCCGACGGTACCGGAGTAACCCTGCCGGCGGATGCCTTATTACTTCCGGCCGACGATCCACGTTTCCAGCTTCCGATCCCGCAGGCGGAACTGAACGCCAACCCGAATATGCAACAAAATCCGGGTTACTAAAAAGCTCCGGAGATGTCGGGGGGCAGATCAGGTTACCTGCTACCCGGCATCTCCATTCTTAACCTCTAAAAGCATTAAAAGAAATCACAATGACTTTAAAGAATAGCATTTCTTTCCTCCTGTTGGTAGCCCTGCTTGTCGGGTTTTCCGCCTGTGAGGAAACCAAATACGATATAACGCCCTACACCGGAGACAACTTCTACCGCTTTACCTCTTCCGGTACGGCTATTTTTGAGGATGATCCCATGCCGATCGAGATCCCCGTGCGTTATTCCACTACGGACGGTTCCAGCGGCAGTGTAGAATTTGAGATCTCCGGCGGAGCAGCCGGCACGGACTACGAGATCCTCAACAGTAGCAATACCCTTTCGTTTGATGCCGGCAGCGGTTACCAGGATGTGATCCGCATTCAGCCGGTCTACAACCAACCGAGTGCAAGTGACGCCGTGTTGGAGATCACGCTGACCAATCCGCAGAACGGAGTTGCGGGCTTCCCCGGACCGGATGGTAATAATTCCACTTACCTGCTGACTATTAAGAACGAATGTACCCGGATACCGGTCGGTGGCACCTATGTGTCCCTGACGACCGGCCAGTCTACGGACGGATGCTGCCCGGACGAGGTGGCCAATCACGCTTCCGTGGTCACGATCACCGACAACGGCGACGGCACCTACGAAGTCAGCGATTTCAGTGCCGGTCTCTATCTGGAATGGTACGATGTTTACGGGGTAACGGCGGATCTGCCCCTGCCGGTCACCCTTACCGTAGACGGAAGTGTAGTCACCATCAGCGGTAGTGAGCCATTCGGTACCAGCGTATCCGGCTCGGGCACCTACGAAAAATGCTCCGGAGCCATCACCTATACCTGGAGCAACGGCTATTCGGACACCGGAACGGTAAGCCTGACCTTACAACAGTAAGTATCACCGGGAGCGGTGTGAGAAGGCCGATGCGGACATTGATGTGACGGATCCATCTATATCCAGGTGCACATTTACGCATTCAGCAGGACGCACTTTTTGCACGCTCCCGGAACTGTCCGGGACACCGGCCGGTGTTTCGGGCAGTTCCAACGCTTCCTTTGTCAGTCATCTGACAGAAGAGGAATTCTAAAGCAGAGATCGGGTAAATACCTAGCTCGTATTAAATTGAATCTTTTTAATTTTTTATAATTTTGATTATCAATTTTTTACAAATATTTATTTTATAAAATAACACCTATCGCTTCCCTACTCAACTGTATAGGTTCTGTGTAGGTGAAGCCCAAAAAAGCAGCAGTATCGTATTTCTGAACGATAGGATTATACCAGAAAATTCTCAAAAAAGCTCCATTCATTAGTTCGACAAAATAGCCGGTCCGGTGCTTCACCGATGATACCGGCAGCAACAACAATCACCTCTCACTAGCGGCAAAGCAATTCGCAAGACTGTTGAATTTCCCGTATCGGGTTTTGCGTATTGAGTATGGAGATCACCTGCATCGGAGACAGCATCCTTTGTCTTCCGGTCGCACCGGGTATCTCACTACCCAATACCCGCTACCCTTTACCATTTCTATCACCTAAACTGTTATCATTATGAAAAGACTTTTGCTGGTCTTTCTGCTAGTGGGTACCGCTATGGGTACCGCGCTTGCCCAACGCAATATTTCCGGAACCATTTACGATCAGGAAACCGGTGAAGCGCTCATCGGAGCCACCGTGCTCGTGCAGGGCACCACTGTAGGTACCGTATCCGACCTGAATGGTCAATACAACATTATCGTCCCGGCCGGCCGGGAGATCCTGGAATTTTCCTACACCGGCTACGCTCCACAGGAAGTGGAGATCGGTGCCTCCAGTGTGGTCGATATCAACCTCAGCGCCGATATCGCGCAACTATCCGAGGTGCTGGTAGTTGGTTACAATTCCGTCAAGCGTTCCGACCTCACCTCCTCCGTATCGGTGGTGGAAGGAGATCAACTGACGGCTCAGCCGATCGGCGGGATCGATAATTTGCTGCAGGGTACTTCCACCGGTTTGCAGGTCGTCGGTCAGAACGGACGCCCCGGGGGAGCCGCATTTATTCGCATCCGGGGAGTCGGATCGGTAAATGCCTCCAACGAACCCCTGTTCATCATCGACGGGGTCCAGGTCACCCAGGCGGATTACAACGCTCTGAACCCGAACGACGTGAGTAAAGTAACTGTGCTGAAGGATGCTGCATCAACGGCCATCTACGGTTCCCGGGCTTCCAACGGCGTGATCCTGATCTCCACCAAAAAAGGACGGCGGGATCGCAAACCACAGATCACATACAATTTCCAGTACGGGGAAAAACAACAGACCGACGATGGAATGACGCTGATGAACGGCAATCAGAAGCTCGATTACGAATTAGCGCTGGGGATCCGGACGGAGGAAGAAGCCCAGGCCATTCGCGATGATCTGGGTTTTCTGGAAACGGACTGGGAAGATGTGCTGACCCGGAAGGGCCTGGTGCGTACCCACGATCTGTCTATTTCCGGCGGTAGTGATCGCGCGAACTACCACTTCTCGCTCGGCACCTACAGTGAGCGGGGCATTACCGTGGGTTCGAGCTTCGAACGACTGACCGGGCGTTTCAATATGGATTTTGATGTGACCGACTGGCTGAAAGTGGGTAATACCTTCTCACTTAGCCGGACCGACGACAACGAGCTACGGGATGTCTACAACGTACAAAATCCCTTTGTAGCCATCTATACGTACAACCCCTACGAGCCGGAATTCGTACTGGATGAAAACGGGAACACCGTGCTGGACGAAAACGGGAATCCGGTCTACAACCGCACCCAGCAGGGATTCAGCATCACGGAAGCGCTCCTGAACAATCCCGAGAATAAAAAGCAGGCCAATGCCATCGGCAGTGTGTACGTGCAGGCGAGCATCCTGCCCAAACTGACCTTCAAATCCCAGGTGGGCGGCAACTACCAGATATACCGGCGGGAAGCCTATATCAAACCGGGCTCCATTCTGGACGGCTACATCGGCGACCCGAACGCTCCGGGCATCAAGACCGACAACGGTTCGGACCGCTTCCTCTACAACTGGTTCAATACCCTGTCCTACGATTTCACGCTGGGCGGCCAGCACCAGTTCAATGCGCTGATCGGTACGGAATACTACGAGCGCGATCTGCAATCCTACCAGATCAACGGCAAAGGTTTCCCATCGGCTAATTTTAGCACCCAGGATAATGCGGCGGAGATCACCGGCGGTAATACGGCCCGCAACCAATGGGCACTGTGGTCGCAGTTTGGAGAAGTCCGCTATAATTTTGCCAGCCGCTATCTGGCTTCCTTCAGCCTGCGCCGGGACGGTAGTTCCCGCTTTGGTTCGCAAAATAAGTTTGGGGTGTTCTATGCCGGTAGTGTGGCCTGGAATGTCGCGAGCGAGGATTTCTTCGCCGATGCCGGTTTCGACCAGTTGAAACTGCGGCTTTCCGCCGGTACTTCCGGTAACGAACCCGGGATCAACAATCTCTACTGGCAGGGGAATTATGACTTCATCAGCTATAATGACCTGACGGCTTCGCGTCCGAATCAACTCTCGAACCAAACCCTCAAATGGGAGGAGAATTTCAACTACAGCGTGGGTATCGATTTTGGGGTTTTCAACAACCGGCTTTCCGGTAGCATTGATTACTACAATCGCCGGACCTCCGATCTGCTGTTCCCGGAACCGCTATCCCGCACTACCGGCTGGACCAGCCGCCTGGCCAATATCGGTGAAATGCTGAATTCCGGTCTGGAGGTGGAAGTAGTGGGTGAAGTGATCCGCTCGCAGGATTTCAATGTTGCCCTGTTCGCCAACTTCACCACGAATAAAAATGAGATCATCAACCTCAAGAACGGTGGGGAAGACATCATCGATGTGAATAGTGGCATTACCCTGCTCCGGGAAGGGCTGCCCGTGAATAATTTTTACCTGAACCGCTACGCCGGAGTGGATCCCATCAACGGAGATGCGCTCTATCTGGACGCGGAGGGTAACGTGACCAACGTGTACAGCGCGGATGACGCTGTAGCGCTGGACGGGAAGGCTCCCCAGCCGAAGTACTTCGGTTCTTTCGGTACCAATATCAATGTGAAAGGGTTTGATCTGACCGTCAATTTCTACTATGCAGCGGGGCACTATACCTATAATTTCAACGAAAACGCCGTACTCAGTGACGGTGCACGCGGCAGGAGTCAGCACGACGTCCGGGCGCTCGATTACTGGAAAGCACCGGGAGACGTTAACGTATTGCCCCGGCCGAGCATCAACAACAATGTGGATGTATCCGATCGGTTCCTGCAAAAGGCGGATTATATCCGGCTGCGCAACGTCAATCTCGGATATTCCCTTCCGGCCCGGCTGGTGGAGAATCTCCATTTCCAGCAGATCCGCCTGTTCGTGCAGGGTACAAATCTGCTCACTTTTGCTCCGCACTATACCGGAGATCCGGAAGTGGGCGTCGGTTCGGTGGAAAATACCTACGTCATTCCGGGAGAGATCTCCTTCTTTAATTATCCCCAAACCATGGGGTGGACATTGGGTGCAAATGTAGTATTCTAAGAGACTGTTTGCAAACTTCTGCTGCCGGAGAAAAACCCGGATTTTGGCGTCAATTGAAAGCTATTTTTCACTGCATAGCCCAGCTACGGAGTTAAAAATAGGTGCAAAGTGGCGGCAAAAGCCGCGTTTTGTAACCCAGTGAGAGGTTTTCAAACAGTCTCTCAGGAATGATGCGAGGGATCAGAGGCTAAACCCCGTTATCTCACTGCAAAGGCATCAGGTCGTTCGGAGCCGCAACATCCGGATCTTTGCTAAAGATCCCTGCGGCTCTCAACCTGCCTGCTTACCGGGGTTTTAGCCCTGAGCACCGAAGCCGTACGAAATTTTTGGATATCGAATTTGGAATGAAAGTCACAGGTTTATCGGACCGATACGGTTGGATAAGCCTGTTTTTTTAGGAGAAAAATAGTCGAAATGCGGGTTTCTACCTCAGGGGAGGGCGCACAACAGGGAGCGATGTGGTAAATGTGCGACCTCCCTGAGGTCGGAAAACGCTTATCCAGGCTAAATTCTACGAATATTCGACCTCTCTGAGGTAGTACAATCTGAGGGGTAGAAATTGCGTGCATTTTTTATAAATACTTTTCGTTCAACTTAGTGCAATCAGATGTCGTGGTGCGGGTTGGGAAGCTGGCAAAATGGTGGGTGGGGGTGCTTGCTTCGTGGGAAAGATAATTTTGCCCGGCCTTTTGGGTACTCTTTTTTGGCATAAAAAAGTACGGAGAAATTTAAAAAATACCGCATGATTAGTGTGGCATATTGTACAACCCTACCTCTCTGAGATCATACACTGCCTTTTAAAAATTCGGGTTGATTCATGCCAATCAGGGGTTAAACTTGGAATCAATGTGCTTTTAGGCACAAAATGTAGGTAGCAAAATGACCATTTCCCGGCTTAGCGTGCCGGAGGTACGCCATGTAAAACCATATTGTGTACCTACGGCACGCTGAACCTCCCAAATTATTGGACGGGCTACCTATAAACTCCTGATTCGCATGAGTCATGTTTTTAAGGAGCTTGAGCTTGTAATGGCTTATTTAAGATACGATAGCGGCGCGCGGCCCCTGTACATTTTGCTTACTGGTGGGAATATTTTTGCTTTTGGGCAGGCGGATCGTAAAGGTCGTACCTTCACCCGGAGCGGATTTTTTCACGAAGATCTTACCGCGGTGGTATTCTTCAATGATCCGTTTGGCCAGTGACAATCCGAGCCCCCAGCCCCGTTTCTTGGTGGTGAATCCCGGCTGGAATACCGTTTTAAATTTATTGGAAGGAATACCCTTACCCGTATCCCAAAGATCGATACACACCTGATCGCCTTCCTGATAGATCTCGGCGCCGATCTTACCTTTGCCTTCCATTGCATCCAGGGCGTTCCGGAGCAGGTTCTCCACGACCCAGTCGAACAGCGGCGGGTTAATATCAACGAATAAAGCCTCCGCATTGGCATCCGGGAAATGGAAACTGACCTTACGCGGCGCGCGAACTTCCATATAGGAGCGGCAACCGTCCAGTTCTTTGAATACATTGATCGGCTCCAGTTTCGGCTCGGAACCGATCTTGGAGAAACGCTCGGCCACCAGTTCGAGGCGGCGGATATCTTTCCCCAGCTCATCCACGACGCCCAGCACTTCCCGGTCGTTCTCCCGGATTATTTTTAGGTGCTCCATCCAGGCGATGATCGCGGATATGGGCGTCCCCAACTGGTGGGCCGTCTCTTTGGCCATACCAACCCAGACGCGGTTTTGCTCACTCCGGCGGGCGGCATTGATGCCCAGATAGCCGAAGAAAACGAAGGCAGCGATCAGTAAAAACTGGACCAGTGGGAAATATTCAAGTTGGGTAAGTACTTTCGATTCTTTGTACCAGATGTAGTTGCCGGAGGCATTAATGGGCGTGAAACCGGATTCGCGCAGTTTCTGCATCTCTTCCCGCAGGTACTTTTCGGTGGATTCCCGGAGCTCGGTACCTTCAGTACTGTGCATATAGGTCTCCATATCGATCGCCTCTCCGAAGTTTTTCGTCCAGAATATATTGTCCCGTTCATCGGTGATGATCAACGGAATGGTCTTATTCGTATTGAGTACATTGGAAAAGAAAGTGAAGTCGACATACTGGGCTTCCTCATCGTCCACATCGGAAATGGCCAGATAAGCACTGGCTACGTTTTCCGCCTGCTGCCGCTCGGATACGCGTAGTTCTTTCGCCAGGTGATTGGAAAAATATAGCGACACAGCTACAATGATCAACCCGAAGATCGCTAAGTAGATACGCCAGCCCGACTTTTGACCGTAAATATTCATAGACTAATTAGTGCAGGCCGGTAAATGTCGGCCAAAACACTAATATAACAGAATTTTAAGGCTTTTGATTGTGTCGGCCGGACAGATTATTTGCGGGAAAATGGGGAATGAGAAAACCGGAATTATACGAATCAGGAGTAAATTTTGAGCGAAGGTACCTTTAGGCCTAAAATATAGGGAGTGAAATGATCCTTTCCCGGATTAGCGTGCCGTAGATATGTAATATGGTTTCACATGGCGTACCTACAGCACGCTGAACCTATCGAACTATCGAACGGGCTACCTCTATCACGTCCCTCCGGGACTTTTCGCCCTGGATTGGCAGGAATTATCCCGATTTTCACATGATCTCTACTCGACTTTAGCATTTTAAGCAGTTCTATAAATGAGAGCTATCAAATGCTCAGTAAAGTCATTATTTAATTTATGCACATCCGGGTTTATAGCGGATGTATGAAAATACATTGGAGCCCAGGTGCGCCTTCGAACCTGGGGAGTAGCATCCGAAAAAGTCGGATATCTCCAGGGCTACGCCCTTCACCGATCTGATTCGAACCACAGCCCTATAAATATTTCAGGGCGATGCTCTTATAATCCTCAGCGGCGTAGCTGCGGAAATATTTTATTTTGCAGCGAAGGGCGTAGCCCTGGCCATAGATTGCCAAGAATGTACCTTTTTCTTCATTATTGATTGAACCCAATGTCAAAATGCTAAAGTCGAGCTCTACCAGCGAATGATTGCTACCAGTCAATGCTTTGGCTTTTGTTGCGAGCGGTTTGGCCAACTCGCTTACCCGTAACCCGCAATTATTTGGTATTAAGGCTCCTGATATAAACCTTTTGATTCTTCCGAATATGCCAGAAAATTCGGAATGATCTCCGGGCCCCGATACTTAGAGCCTATCCATAAGCCGTTTTTGATGTCGAAAATGACTTAGTGAGAACCCAAATCTGGTTATTTTAAGACCAAAGGATGGTTGCTGGATAGGCTCTTATTCCACCAGATCTTCGATCTTCATCTTTTTGGCATCCCAGTACTCATCCTTGTGGAAGTTGTAGGCGGAAGGTTCGTAATCCCCTACGAGATCCACTTTGGCCGATGCGGGTACTTCCAGTCCCATCAGATAGTAACTGGCGTTTACCAGTAGTCTGCGGACACCTTCGTTGGTCAGATCCGTAGAAGAGCCGATCGTGGAAGTAAAGGCCATGCCCTGCTGTCCGCCCGGCAACTGATAGGATTTGGTCCAGGCGATCGGCATCATCGGATCGTTGGGATTATAGGGTTCCTTGGCGGCCGGATTGTTGTTCGCGATTTTCATATCCGTTGAACGCAGCCCGTAGAAAGCATCCTGATCATTGAACTCGCCGTCCCGGTCCACTACCTGTCCCATGATGATCGGCTGGGCGTCTCCCGGCAGGGGCAAACGCACACCGTACACATCGGTAGGGCCCCAGATGTCGCCGCTTTCCAGTCCGCTGGTGATCGGATGACCGGCAGCGCCGTCGGCGATGAGGCCGCGGGTACTCTGGTGCTTGTGGTGTCCGTGGTGCGTATGCCAGCGTTCTCCCAGAACGAGCCGGCCGAAACCACCGTTCCAGGGCGAACCTTCTTCTTTGTAATAATTCCCCCAGTGGTAATACTGGTGGGTCGTATCCTTATAATTAAAGGCATGGGTGGAGGTACGAATACCGATCACCGGTTTTCCCGCCTTCAGATATTCTTCGAAATGCATCATCTGATCCGCCGGCAGGTTGCGGAAGCGGGTGAATAGCACCATCAGGTCGGCACCATCCAAAGCTTCCAGTCCGGGGATATTCCCGGTAAAGTTCGGATCGACGACTCCCGGTTCGGCGGTATCCTGCGCGAACAGTACGGTGCAGTCGAAGCCGTGTTCCGTCGAAAGGATCTTCGCCAGTTGGGGCAGCGCTTCTTCCGAGCGGTATTCCTCATCACCGCTGACCAGCACGATCTTTTTCGGTGGATCTACCGGTTTCTCGGCGGCGTAATTGATCCACAGTACAGGACCGTCATCCTGGCTTACGACTTCTTCTCCCTGATCGACATCACTGGAACTGCCGCAGGCCGCCAGTATTAATAATACGGCCAGGGCAATCCAGGTTTGAAGTTGGTTTGGTCTCATAATTCTTTATGGTTGAAAATGTACTTTTGGTTAATGGCTTTTCCATCCAGCAGGTCAATCGTGTTCTGTACGGTGAGCACACACATCTCGTTGTAGGTACGGGCGGTGAGGCTGGCGGAATGCGGTGTGATCAGGACATTGTCCATTTGCAGCAGGGGATCATCGGTGGCCGGTGGCTCTACCGCCAGCACGTCCGCTCCGAAACCGGCGATCAGTTTACGATCCAGCGCTTTGATCAGTGCCTGCTGGTCGATCACCTCGCCGCGGGAAGTATTGATCAAAATGGCATTGGGCCGCATCCGGCCGAAAGCTTTTTCGTCGATCAGCTGGTGGGTGCCCGGCACCAGAGGCAGGTGCAGGCTCATGATATCCGACTGGTATAACAATTCTTCCAGCGGCAGAAAATGATAGTCTACCCCTTCCTGCTTATGGGCATCCCAGTACACCACGGACATCCCGAAAGCCGAGGCCAGCCGGGCTACCTTTTTACCGATATTGCCCAGTCCGAGTATACCCAGGGTCTTTCCCCGGATCTCGTCCCCGTCGTAGGTTTTCCGGATATCCCAGTTATTGGCCTTGACGGCGTGGACGGTGGAGAATAACTGTCGCTGCAGCGCCAGCATGAGGGTCAGGGCGTGCTCCGCCACGGTATCGGCGTTGATCCCCGGCGCGTTCACCACTTTGATCCCCTTCCGGGTGGCGGCATCCACATTGACATTATCCAGGCCTACTCCGCAACGCGAGATCACTTCCAGCTTCGGACAGGCGGCGATCAGAGCCTCACTCACATCGCCTTTACCGCGCGTTACGATCGCGTGGACAGGATTCGCTTCGGCCAGAGGTATGCCGGAAGTCGGCGTTTCTGCGACCAGTACGTTCAAATGCTTATTCAGCAGCAGATCGGCGTGATCGCTGACCGATTCCAGTAATAATACGTTCTTCTTCATGAATGGATGCTTCTATGATTTGGGAGGCGGGCGCGCGAGCAAAGCCCGACAGGATATCTGCTAAAGACTTCCGGGCTACTATTCTGCTCAAACTATGCCGCCGTCCTCCCGCGCAGGCAGCTTACCACCTGTTCTTTAATTGGCCTTACCGTGGTAGAGCGTGGCGTTTTCGCTTTTGTAACCACGGAAATCGTTACGGCCGGAAACATACAGGCCTTCCTGGTAGAGCTCGTCTTCAAAGATAGCCGGATCAACTTCATAACCGGGAGGAGAAGAAATCTCCAGCAGGTTATTCGACGGATCGCGGATAAATAGCTGCATGGCGCCGTCCGGCAATTGCCGCACTTTACCCCAGGGCTTGATATCGATAATGCCCAGCTCTTTCACCCGCCAGAAGAAAGGATTGAAATCGTCGACCATCAGGCAGATGTGCCCCCGGAAGGATTGGGCATCTTCCCACTCCGTAAGATGAAGCTGTTCTTCCTCATTGATCTTGAAGAATGCCGTTGGATAGTCAAAGACAAAGGCAGCAATGACTTCCAGGCCCATTTCTTTTTCGTAGAACTCAGCGGCAGCTTCCAACTGATCTACCACCAGGGTGACATGATTGATCTTGGTTAGTTTTGGCATGATACGTTGATTTTAGATGCCTGGCCAGAAGATCACCTAATTGGCGATGCGATCTGATCCGGCCAGGCATTGCTGTTGAAGGGTATTAGTGATCGTACTTTGAAGTCCGGTCCGAAGATCCGGTGATTCCAAACTTACGACTAATGACTTAACTATTGCTTGTACTCCTTAACAAAATCCCAGTTTACGGTCATCCCCAGACCGGGATCCGTCGGGGCCAGGATCTGTCCGTCCACCGCCTGGATTTGCTCCTCGACCAGGTCGTACATCATCGGATTACCTCCGGAGGAGAATTCGATGACTACCGCCGAAGGACTGGCGAAGGCGATATTCACACCGGCCATGAAGGACAGGGCCGAGCCCCAGCAGTGCGGTGCCAGTTCCAGTTGGTAGGCAGCCGCCAGCGCCGCTACCCGCCAGCTTTCCGTGATCCCGCCCATGATGGCCGAATCCGGCTGGATGACGTCCACCGCGCTCAACTCGATCAGTTCGCGGATATTGAAACGGGTAAATTCACTTTCACCGGCTGCGATCGGGATGGTGGTCATTGCCCGTACTTCGGCCGTTCCTTTCTTATTGTCGGGCGAGATGGGTTCTTCCATCCAGTAGAGATTACAGTCCTCTACTCCCCGGCAGAAACGCTTGGCTTCCGGTACGGAAAAAGTACCGTGGGCATCGGCCATGATCTTAATATCCGGCCCCAGTGCTTCCCGGGCGGCTTTCACCCGTTCGATACTGTAATCGACGGTTTCGTCCATCACGCCTACGCGCATTTTGATCGCCTTAAAGCCTTTGGCGGTATACCCCAGCAGCTGTTCGCCGATCGCATCCGCTCCGGCCCAGCCGCCACTGGCGTAAGCCTCCATACGGTCGCGGATGGCTCCGCCCAGCAATTGTACCACCGGCACGTTTAGCGATTTGCCCAGGATATCCCAAAGGGCCATATCCACACCGCTCATGGCGGAAACGGTCAGCCCCCGGTTACCCAGGATGGGGAACACTCTACCCCTCTTTATGGCGTAGTGGTCGCGAACGCCGTTGTACATACGTTCCCACAGCTCGTTGATATTCCTGGCGTCCTGGCCGATCAGTATCGGTGCCAGTTCATTTTCCACGCAGCTTACGATGGAAGCACAAACGCCCGAGGAACCTACCGCTGCCTTCGCTTCTCCAAAGCCCTGCAATCCACTTTCCGTGGTGATCACGACCAGGGTCATATCGAAAGCCGTAAGCAATCCGTAATCCGAACGGTGCTGCTTCGCTTCCGGGATTGGACACCTCAGCCAAAAAGCTTCTACTTTGGCTATTCTCATATTTTTTTCTTGTAGATCCGGCTCCCGGCCGGATATTTCCTGGCTTGCTGTTAATGCCATAGAATAGAATTGATTTAAAGGAAACAGGTTGTTTGTGGTAATCTCCCCGGGACAGGGACCAGCCTACAACAGCGGACGCAAAGTATCGATGGACTTTTGGGTCAGCATGCTGTAGAACTCTTCCGTAAAAGCGGAACTACCGTGGTCTTCCAGGAATTTCAGTTGCTCGGGGGACAATCCCTCGGGGTTTTCATCGATACTGCCGGGGTAAGGCGTAGCGGGGGTACGATCCAGCGGCGGACAGAATTCGACGGATAAAGCGCCATCGTAGCCCACTTCTTTTAAGGTAGATACGATCTTGGGCCAGTCGATGGTGCCCATACCCGGAGCCATGCGGTTGTTGTCCGCCACGTGGAAGCCTACCAGGCGTTCCTTGGTGCGGTGGATCGCGGCGACGGAATCATCCTCTTCCATGTTCATGTGGAAGGCGTCCAGGCAAACCCCGCAATTGGGGCCGACGGCTTCCGCCAGCGCCAGGGCCTGATCTCCCCGATTGATAAAATAGGTCTCAAAACGGTTGATCGGTTCGATGCCCAGCAGCAGGCCCGATTTTTCGGCGAAGTCATAACATTCTTTCATCGACTCCACGGCCCACTCCCACTCTTCCTCCGGGCGGGAATCCGGTACGATCTTACCCACGGTACCCGGTACTACGGACACCATATGTCCGTCCAGTTCCTTCACCATGGTGATTACATCCTTTACGTATTGAATGGAAGCGGCGCGTTGGGCTTCTTCTTTGGCCAGCAGGTTACGTTCTTCCATCATCAGGGTTACAGATCCCCAACATTTCAGTCCTTTACTTTTCAATAACTGGCGCACGTATTTGGTATCGTACTGATCCGGGGTACCCTGGATCTCCAGAGCGTGGTATCCCTGGCTGGCGATACGGTCGATGGTCTTTTCCAGTGGTTCGGCGCGCATCCAGTTGTGAATGGCTAGGTGCATATCTTTCTTTTTATTAGTGGTTTACAGTATATCGGTACCGGTCATCCGGTATCCGGCCCTGAATTTAGCAATATCTTCGGGATCCGAACGCTTCACTACCGGGAACTCTCTACAAAGGATGATCCTTCAGTAGTTCTTCCGGGGAATAGAAGCCGGTTTTATCCGCGGTTGCATCTCGTACTTTTTTAACGGTTTCCGCCTTGATGATCGAAGCTTCATTGTTGAAAGCATTACGCACGTAGGTCAGTACAGCTGCGATTTCTTCATCATTCAGTAATCCGCGGTAGGGCGTCATGGGTACCTGCCCCGGGTAGGTCTTGCCTTTCACTTCAATTGGTCCGTACAATCCGTTCAAAACAATTTTCACAAGACGTTCTTCGTCACCGAGTACCCATTTGGTATCCGCCAGTGGAGGGAATCCGGAAGCATCCAGTCCTTTCCCGTCTTCCTGGTGGCAGGTAGCACAGAATCCTTCCCGCTCGTAAATTTCCTTACCTTTTGTAAAGGCCGCCAGATCAGTTCCTTTAAGATTGGTTTTCACCGCTTCCTCGGCTACCTGTTCTACCGAGCGCCCGTTCAGGTGAGCCCGGGCCGTAGCGAAGGCAGGTTCCAGCCATCTATCCATAGGCATTCCTTCAGCGGCATCCAGCACGGCCGCACCGGCTTCGGGTTTCAGCCAGGAAGCAGCTACGACGGCTTCCATCCGGACGCGACCGTGATCGTCGCGGGCCGCTTCGATCAGCAGATCGGTTTGTTCCGGGATCTGATGTCCAACGTACCGAAGCGTACGTACGGCGGAAGCCCGCACCCGGTAATCATCAGATTTCAACAGGCGTTTCAGCAGAGAAGGCTCGATGCGATTCAGGCCCCAGCTCACCCACATGCCTTCCAGCATATGGTGCTCGTACTGTGGATCGTTGCGGTCCAGGTTATCCACCCATTTGCGCAGACTGTGCAGCACTTCGTCGGCATCACGGCCGCGCAACTCCCGGCGGGAGCGGTAACGGGTGCGGTATTCGGGTAGTTTTAAATTTTCGAGCAGTTGCTCAATGGACGCGCCCGCGACGGGCGCCGGATCCACCAACGGCCGGGACGGATAAGTGATCCGATAGATCCGGCCGTGTTGGTGATCACGCAGCGGATCCCGGGCGTTGTGCTGCATGTGGCCGATGAGCACATTGTGCCAGTCTACCAGATAAAGCGATCCGTCCGGAGCGAATTCCATGTCCACCGGGCGGAAATTCCCGTCGGAGGACTGGATCAGGTTATGCCGGAAATGCAGCCGGTATCCGGTCGTATCGTCAATGACCTGGTGCTGCTTCATTCCGAGAAAACCAATGGTATTGTTGACCAGCATATCGCCCTGCACTTCATCCGGAAAATGACGACTGGAAACAAATTCCAGTCCGGAGGTCGGACGTACGCGGTGTTCTTCTTCTACGAGGCTGAAGCTCTTGTTGTGGGAAACGCCGTAAAGCGGTTTGATCGTACCCGGTGTCATCCAGCGGATATCCGGTCCGGAGGTTTCGGCAAAGAAGGGCTGTCCCCATTTGTCAACCGCAATCCCCCAGGGATTGGGAATGGGGATCTGAGCGGTCCGCTCCAGATGACGGCGCTGGGGGTTGTAGCGGTAAAAGCCGCCATTGGTACCCCGTACCGGTCCGTAGGGCGTTTCCACATTGGTATGCAGGAATACCCCTTCACCCATAAAGAAGGCGCCCGAAGGATCGGCCGTAAAGGCACTGATCACATGGTGGGAATCGTGGTCGTCAAAACCACTCATGATGATCTGTTCCGTGTCGGCGTGATCGTCGCCGTCCGTATCGGTATACAGCATGAGGTTGGTACCCTGAGCAATGTATACCCCCTCCGGAGCAAATTCAAAACCGGTCGGCAGGTGCAGACCGCCTTTGAAAATAGTCTGCTTATCCGCTTTACCGTCTCCGTCGGTGTCTTCCAGGATAAGTAGTTTGTCGTCCGGTCGCTGGTCGCCCGGTTTGTAGTGCGGATAACTCGGCATAACGGCTACCCACAAGCGGCCCTGATTATCAAATGCGATCTGTACCGGATTGGCCAGATCGGGAAAATCTTCTTCCGAGGCAAAAAGCTCGACCTGGTAACCCGGCGCCATAGTGAATTTACTCAGCGCATCTTCCCCGTAGAGATAATTCGGGTCGCCGTTTTTAGTATTTTGCGGCGTATAGTTGGTCTCAACCGGCGGCAGGGTGCTGGTCTTGGCGTCCGCGGCGGCCAGATCCATTTTCTCTCCGTGTACGGCCTGCCAGATGGCCTGGTCCCGGATAGCGGTCATCTCCCGGATCTTGGCCAGTTCGGCAGGATAGTTATCCGGCCCGAAAGGGTTGTAGCGACGGCCGAAAACGTGTACCCCATTGGGGATCTTGTAATCATTGTGCCACAACCAGTTCTTTTCCATCACCGCCGCGTGGATCATCTCCCGGTGCTCTTCGGCCCGGGCGGGTGTATCGCCAAAGAGTTTGTCGACCAGATAGGGGCCTAATTTTTCGTAGCCGGCATCGGTCAGCTGGAAGCCGTCCGTAGTCAGCGGTTCCTCCGCATCCGCGATCCATGCCTTGCTCGGCGTGTACACATCGACGAAGAGGACCTGATGACTGTCTGCTACTTCCTGCATCGCTTTTGTGTATAGTTGCAGGTTGATATTTTCCTGTACCCCATCGGGCAGATCGTAGCGGTCGGAAAGGTCTTCAAAGGCAATGGGGGAAACCAGAGCCAGCTGGGGCGCCGACTGCCCGTTGTATTTTTGTTGCAGGGTGTGCTCAATAAAGGCGGCCAATTCTGCCTTGTAATTTTCCAGGCCTTCCTCTCCCTGAAAGGATTCGTTGTATCCGAAGAAACCGACGATGATGTCCGCTTCCAGTCGGGTGATCCACTCGTCGGGCGTTTCGAAATGACCCTGGCTGCCGGATTTGTGCGCCAGTTCCGTCTGGAAGTTCTCCGCGCCCGGGAATGCCCAGGGGGAGACCCGGCCGGAGTGCGGCCGGAAGCCGGGCGTGTTACCGCCATCGCACATATTGCGGATCACGAGGGAACTGTCCGGATAACGGACGTACATCTCCGTTTCGAAATGACCGAAATTGAGCATCCGGGAACCGAGGTTATTCCCCACCAGGACGATGTGGTCGTTCTCGTGCAGACTCAGGTGCCGGTCCGATGCCTTTTCGCAGCCGGAAGACAGGCAACTGAGTAAGCCTAAGATAAGGAAGAAAGGAAAAGCATTTTGCAGCTTTAGCAGAATTTGGTTAAAAGCCATTCTCATTGAAAATATTCTTGAACCAGCAGAGGATACACCAGCTGGCATTTGGTAAAAGGAAGACGGTGAAGCTAATTTTTTCCCGTACAAAAACAAAGCCTTCATCATCTGGACATGAGCAAAATTAAATCATGAGACTCGATCAATATAGTATTATTTTTGCCTTCTGATACACAGTTTTTGCAAATTAAATAAGATGGTATTGACCGGTGCTTCCTACCTAGGCTGAAACGGCACCACTGATGATCCGGCCGGAAGAGGTATACTACTGGAAAACTTGGATTGCAGCTATAGTTCGGTATATTAGACTACACTACTGGACCTTTTGCACTAATCAGGCGAAGATGGAGAGACTAAGAGGCAGGGAGTGTGAGCGTTGCGTTTCGCCCCTTCGACTTGTCTTCCATTCTCCTGGACTTTACTCATATTTTTTCTTTTGTCCAGTAGCTTTATATTAGACCTGGCGAATTTCGCACAGGATTTGAAGGTATTGCTTATTTCGGGCACAATCGAGACATTTTGAGGAGTCATCTAACACTGCTGGGGCTGCTTATTGGTTTTGTGACTTCCGGGCTATTCGCCCAGGAGCAAAATCTGTTGAATTCTGCTAATGATACGATATCCAGTCCCATTTTGCGGATCGATCAGCAATGGGATACCGTTATAGATCTTGAAAACTATCTTTTCGTATCCTATTCACCCGCCGGAGAAATTCCTGAACAATGGAGCAAATGGGAGGCGAATTCAGAGGTAAATCCCCGCCAGGGAAACCTTTGGTACCGCTTCGTATTAGCCAACCAGAACCCCAAAGAAGTTAATGCTATACTGTATTTACACGATCTGCCGGAGGTCACTGTTTATCATCGCCTGAATAATGATCCTGCGCTGGATACCACGCTGGCCGGAACCTCCTTGCCTTTTAGTCAACGGCAACTTCTAAGGGGAAAGATCCTGGAAGGTATTGGGTTTAGTGCTCAGACCCAACTTGCTCTATCCTCCGGAACCCACCAATTTTTCTTACGTACCAATATTCCTTTCGATCAAATGATCAGGCCGCAGCTGAGTTTATGGCCCGTTAATACCTGGGATACGGAAACCACCGCTCATCGGGAGCATTATCTGCTGTGGCAGGGGATCTTGTTCGGTGCTTTATTGATCCTGAGTTTATACCACCTGTTGATCTTCTTGCAAAAAGGGGACAAAGCTTTTTTATGGTATGCGCTGTACACCTTTTTATGTTCGGTTATTTTACTGAACGAGACGGGCGTCCTGCAAATATTCTTGTTTACCGAACACCAGCAAATTCATGCGCTCATTAAGGAATCCCTTGTCCTTTCCCTAACAGTGACCATTCTCTACTTTTTATTCATGCGAAGTTTTGTCGGCTTAAGCCAGCTCCTGCCTAAACTGGATCAGTTTTTAATCCGGTTTTTATGGTTTTTGGGGATTTCCGGCTACCTCCTGGCTTTGATCTACTGGATATGGGGAAGCCATCTGGCCCTATCGATCGGGCGCATTTTCCCGGTCCTGACTTTGGCAATCGGGCTCTATTACATCATTGCCATTATTAAAACGAAAGACCGACTGGCCAACTATTTTATTTTAGGGAGCATTTTCCTTGTATTAGGCGTTCTGCTCAACACTACCTTTTTTTTACTTTCCTCCTATGACCTGATCGAACCGCTGCCTTTTCCCAGAAATTATTTCACGGAGATCGGGATCGTTATTGAAATTCTCATTTTTTCCAATGGGCTCGGGTATCGCATGCGGTTGCAGGAAAAACAAAAGCAGTACATCGAAGAGATCAATCAGGCGAAATCAGATTTTTTCGCCAACATATCACACGAATTTCGCACGCCGCTCACGGTCATCATGGGAAGTGCCGACCAGATTAAAGGCAATGAAAGAGAAAGAACTTTAATCCGGCGCAACAGCAAAAACCTCCTGGGACTGGTCAACCGCCTGCTCGATCTATCCAAACTGGAAGCTGGCACGCTAAGGCTGAATAATCTGCAGGCCGACATCATTCCCTTTTTACAATACCTTACCGAATCATTTTACTCTCTGGCCGAAAGTAAGCGGATCAAGCTGGTGTTCTATTCCGAAGAGAAAGAGCTGATCATGGATTTTGACGAAGAAAAAGTCCAGCAGGTCATGTATAATCTGTTATCCAATGCTTTAAAATTCACGGAAGAAGGCGGCAAGGTGATTGTGCATGTTTGTCAAACAGAACAACATGGAAAGCAGCACCTGCAGGTAAAAGTCCGGGATTCCGGCATTGGTATCCCCGCCGGATCCATCTCTCAGATCTTTGACCGCTTTTTTCAGGATGCGACCAATAGCGCCAAAATTCACCAGGGTTCCGGCATAGGTCTGGCTTTTACTAAAGAATTGCTAGGCTTAATGGATGGCGCGATTAGCGTGCAAAGCGAGGAAGGAGATGGCAGCGAATTCACTTTTCTTATTCCGATCAGCAAAAATGCCCCTTTTTCAACACCAGCATCCAACCTGATACAAGCTGACCTGGCAAAGGATCAGGCAGATACGACCGGCCGGCCTGGTCTAAACCGGATTACTACCGGGGAAAAAGATGAATTACTGATCATTGAAGATAATGATGATGTGGTCAGTTATCTCCAAAGTCTGTTGGAAAAAGATCATCAAATTGCAACTGCCAGAAATGGCCAGCAAGGCATCGAAATGGCCTTTGAAAATATACCGGATATCATCATCTGTGATGTGATGATGCCGGAAAAAGACGGTTATGCAGTTTGCCGGGAATTAAAACAAGACGAACGAACCAGCCATATTCCCATTATTCTACTCACGGCTAAAGCCAGTCCGGAGGACCGGATAAAGGGGTTGGAGATGGGAGCCGACGCCTATCTGACTAAACCTTTTAACAAAGAGGAATTGATGGTGCGGCTGGAAAAGCTTTTGCACTTAAGGCGAACCCTGCGGGCAAGATATGCCGATATGAAGCATTTGTCTGACGCAAAATCAGATCCATCCCGCAAAAATCTTGAAGATACTTTTCTGCAAAAACTGCAACAGGTAGTAGCAACACGCCTCGATGACCCCACTATGGGGGTAGTTGACCTTTGCCGGGCCGCCCGACTCAGCAATATGCAGGTCAACCGAAAGCTGAAAGCCCTCACCGGCAAAACTCCTTCCCAATTTATTCGGTCCATACGTTTGCAAAAGGCCCGGCATTTGCTGGAGACAACCGACCTGAACATCTCCGAAATCGCGTATGACGTCGGTTTTAAAGACCCGAACTATTTTTCAAGGAGTTATTCCGAAGAATTTGGCCACCCACCCAATGTTACACGCAAGTAACTGAAATTCAGCTCCTTCAAACCAAAATAATTTTCCCCACGTGAAATAAGTGCTACTTTTTCCCGGCCCCTGTTAAATCCGTGAAGAGATTTGAGGAATAGGTGAAGTATGCCCTGCCCCTATCGCCACCATCTTTGTAAGGCCAACAGGCAATTTCATTTTTTCACCCAAAATATTCACAAATGAAAACTCCAATCTTAAATCACCAGATTTTCAGATCACTTCCGAATTATCCTTTTATTTATCGAAAAAGCCGGAACGGGTCAACTGTTTTACGACTCAGCCACCTGATCGGTATTTTTATCCTTCTATTTGCCGGTACCTCGGGCACCGCCCAGATATCTACTTCCAACTATTATTATTTGCAAGCCGTTCACAGCGGCAAAGTGGTGCAGCTAGCTAGAAATAGTAATGATAATGGCGTCCTCATTAACCAGTGGGATAAAACCGGTGCGACTACCCAACAGTTCAAATTTGTCCCAAAAGAGGACGGCTATTACAACATCGTGGTGCGCAGCAGTGGAAAGTTGCTCGATGTTTCTCAGGTTTCCCAATCAGACGGAGCGGTATTCCACCAATGGGAATACTGGAACGGTGATAATCAAAAATTCAAATTAGAGCCGGCCGGAAACGGAGTCTATTTTATTCGCGCCAGGCACAGCGGAAAATATCTGGATGTCAGCCGGGTTTCCCGGGAAAATGGAGCAGTGCTGCACCAATGGAGCCGGACCGGTGCCGGTAATCAACAATTCAGGCTTCTTCCTGTAGTTGAAAATACCCCTCAAAACGACAATCTATTGACTGCCGAGCAGCAGGCCATGCTGGAAAAATGTGTGGGCAAAGGCTACCGGGCGGAAAAAGGTTACGCTGATCTAAATTATGCCACCCGGCCTTTATTCGTTCCTCAGGAACTGGCCAGATATGCAAGCGTTCAGGAAACCGGAAAATTCGAAGGTCGCATGGCACAGGGTAGATCGATCAGACAATACAGCAATAGTTTATCCGCAGCGGCTTCCATTGAAGGCAGTTACGGACTTTTCTCAGCGGGTATCAGTACCAGTTTCAGTTCCAGTTCTACCCAAAGATCGGACAATTCATTTTTTACCTGGAACCGGGTCATTGGTTATTACCGATTGGATATCGATCCCGATCGCACCGCCCTGTTACCGGAAGTAAAAAATGATATCAACTATATGGCCCCCAATGATCTGTTCGACAAATACGGTACTCATTTTATCCAATCGGCATTCATCGGGGCCAGAATAGCCTTTAACACGTACATTAACCGGAGCGAGTTTACGGATGAATCGGACTTTGAAGCTTCCGTTAAAGCTTCCTACGGCACAGTTTCCGGAGAAGGTAGCGTAGGAACAGCCAATAAGACTTATCAAGATGAGTTTACTAAAAATGCTTCGGTCCAGGTTTTTGGCGGGGACCCTGCTCTGGCAGAAGCTATTGAGCGAGATAAAAACAATAGCCAGTTCTACACCAACTGGCGTAATACGATCCGTCAGCAAATGACCTTAGCGGATTTTGGTGATCACGGTCTCCAACCTATCGCCGAATTAGCCGCTACGGATGTAAGAAGAAATGAGCTGAAAACTGCGATGAAAAAGTACCTGGAAGACCATGGTACTCCGCTTCCGGAACCGGCACCGGTCATCAGACAGAACAGTACTTTCGTACTTAAATCAAATGACGGTCGCTACCTGACCCGGCCAATCTTCAAACCTTTTCCGCAAGCTTACTATCCAATAATGTATGTTGCAGAAAACATTGGGGATTTCAGAGTGGCCGGGCGATTTACCTTCAATCCATATTCGCCAGCCAACCTGGTACAAAATAATAATGTAACCATTATGTTCCAGGAAGATGAATTGATGCCCCACTGGACCGAGGGAAACAGGGATAAAGAACAAAATGCTGATTGGATTAAAAAACGATTCCTGAAACTGGGAGGCATTATTCCGTTTGCTCACTTCTGGGATCATGATGCCTGGGCGCAGTGGACGATCCAAAAGGTAGGCGCCCAAAACGGCGCGACTATTTACAGTGGGGATGAGGTTTATATCTATCATATTGGCACCAAAAAGTACCTGACTACCCTGGAAAGTGGTGCTATTGGGGTGGAGGAATCCAAACAAATCCCTACCGGAATGCGGGATGATAAGTTTATCTGGAAGATCATCGTAAAAGATAGTGGATCTGAGACTGTAGCCAGATAATACCGAGGTCAGGATCATTTGTAGAGTACCTTAAGATAACCGGGCCGGATTCACCTCAATGTGAATCCGGCCCAGGTTTTTGTTGCAGCCAATGGAAAGTTAAGAAGTTAGGGCACCTTTCTTTCCTATAGGATATCCGGAAAATTTATAACTAGAGCGGTTTCAGACCGGGTTTTGTCTATACCCGGCCGCAATTGTCTGATTAGGAAGAGGGATTAGCTTACCTTTAAAGGACCAAATCAATACCGAAATGAATTTCAAAACCATACTCATCACTTTAGCGCTCTTCATCGTAGCCAATTTCACTCTAAGCGCACAATCCGAAACGGAAGAAGCCGTACTCGCGCCGATCCATAAATTATTTGACGGAATGCGGGCCGGCGACAGTAGCATGGTTCGGGCCGCTTTTCATCCTACCGCCCGCTTACAAACTACTTTTACCGATAAGGAGGGGAAACCGCAGATCCAAACGGCCGATCTGGAAAAATTCATCACCAACATCGGTACGCCCCACGAGCAGGTGTACGACGAGCAGATCTGGGGTTACGAGGTGATGATCGAAGACAATCTGGCCACCGTCTGGACGCCCTACACTTTTTATCTCGGAGAAAGAATGTCGCACTGTGGGGTCAATGCCTTTCAGGTAGCCAAAACCGAGGACGGCTGGAAGATCCTCCAGATCACGGATACGCGGAAGAAAGAGAATTGTCAGGAGAAAGAATAGCGCTTTTTTATTCTACCTCAAGATACTCCACAAAGGCGCTGAACCGGCTTTCGTAATCCGGGATCCGGTTCAGTAGCTGCTGATCGTACCAGGCACTCAACTGTCGAAGATTTTCCAGGAGCAGGGCGGTGTTGTCCGCTTCTAATTTGTGCAAACCGCTCAGCCAGCGCACCGGTTCATTTCCCCCGAAGCGGTGGATATTGGTCCCGGTTTCTTCATCCCGCGCTATCATTTCCAGCACCAGATTTTCCTGCATCAGCTTCAGCAGGAGGTGCAGTCCGATCAGATTATCGCGCCGCTTTAGTTTCTTCACACACTCGTAATACAAAAACCAGTTGGCGTCGATGGCCGCTGCCGAATAAGGTGCCGGAGATCCATCGGCATCAAGCGCTCCTTTTCTCTCCGGAAACTTTCCCCAAAGCAGCCGGTGCGGACCGGGCGAAACCGTCTTTTCCGCCAACCATTGATCGTAGCCGAAAACACTCAGATCAAGCGCTTCGATGGTCGGCCCGGATTGTATAACATACCGGGCAACGAGCTTTCCCGTCTGGTGGTGGACTTCCCGGCCCAGTATCCTACCCAACCTACTGACCAGCTCGTTTAATGCCCGCAATTTCGGTTGCTCCTCCGGTCGGAAAACCAAGATCAGATCGGTGTCGGACCAGCGATCGGTGAATTCCGGTTCCACTTTGGAGCCGTAAAGCGCGACTGCCGCCAGCCGACCGTCAAATTCTCGTAAGAAGGCCTCGATCAATTGGTCGGTAAACTTATCCGGTGTCATGATGATATTTTTGCCGTATGTTGCCAAGATACGGTTCCAACTACCGGCCCGATATTATTTTAGACCAAAGCCCAGGGCTTGCACACGTTTAGCGAATACCCGAAGGAAGCGGTTGGGGCGTCCGGGTTGGCCCCAGGATCCTCAGCGCTCCCGCATCGTCTATTTTTATCCGGTCGATATTTACAGTGCGCTCCTTATCCTCGAAGGATCCGTGAGTATGGTAGACCATAAATGTCTCCTTTCCATCCGGAGAACTGGTAAAGGAATTATGGCCCGGTCCGAAGATCCCACGTAGTGAATCCTTTCCGATCAACGGATTGTCCGGAGCTTTGGTCCAGGGACCCATCGGTGTCGGCGCCGTAGCGTAGCCGATGCCGTAGTCCGGATCGGCCCAGTGGTTGGCCGAATAGGTGAGGTAATAGGTATCCCGCTCCTTAAAAACGTAAGCGCCCTCATTGCATCTGGAAAAATCGCTATCCGGGTTTTCCCAGTCCTGTTCCGCTTCGCTGACCCTGACGGTATCGCCGCTCGGTTGCAGATTGTCCCGATCCAGTTGCATGGCGTAGATGATCCCGAACATATAGCCGTCCGGCCAGTCGCCGACGTAGCCGACCCGGTCAAAATAAACGTAGGGCTGCTCTTCGTCTACGAAGATATGGGCATCAATACAACTGTAGCCCTGATCGATCCAGGGCGCGTATTTGTCCGTGAAGGGTCCGGTCGGCGAATCGCTTTCGGCCAGACAGACCAGCATCATATCCGGGTAGGCGCCCGTATCCTTTGGTTTACAGCTGTAGGTGAGATAGAATTTGTCCCGGTAATGAATGACTTCAGGCGCCCAGTAGTTGGACTGACCGAAAGAAGTCGTGGTTTCTTTAAAGGCGTACCCTTCGTAGGTCCAGTCGCGCAGATTACCGGAAGACCAGCATTTGAATCCGTCCTTCCCAGCCGTGCCGTAAAGGTAATAGGTACCCTCGTGCAGCAGCACATAAGGATCTCCCATACGGATGCTGTCACCGACGGGATTCGTATAGGTGCCGACGGCCGTCCCTGTCCCGGATTCGATACCCGGATCACCGCAGGCAGATAAAAAAAGCAGAGCAGATGGCAGAAACAGGAAAGGATAGCGCATATCGAATGGCTTTTGATCTCTTGCCAAGATAAGGCAATACCTCCGATCAACTTTCTCGCTGCGTCCTGTACTATACGCGGGCGAGGAATTCTTCCTCCGTCATGATTTCCACGGTCCCCAGCGCCTGGGCCTTCTTTAATTTGGAACCAGCTTTTTCGCCCACCACCAAAATATCCAGGTTGCCGCTCACGGCGCTGATATTTTTGGCACCGGCCGCTTCGGCCTTCTGTTGGGCTTCCTTACGGCTCATGTTTTGCAGCGTCCCCGTAAACAGGATCGTTTTTCCGACAAAAGGCCCTTCACTCACGGCCGCTTTCGGCTGATCGTCTTCGGTCTGGCTCAGGTTGACGCCCAGACTTTCCATTTCGCGCAGGATCTCGATATTGCGCGGTACGGAGAAATAGGCCATCACGTTTTGGGCAACTTTGGGCCCGACGTCCTTGATGTGGGTATAATTTTCTTCGGTCCACTCCTGCAGATCCAGCACGTGGTCGATCTCTGCCGCCAGTAGTTTGGAGACTTTTTTGCCCAGGTGGTGAATGCTCAGGCTGTGCAGGAGCCGGTAGATCGGATTTTGTTTGGCCTGGTCAATAGCCTGCCGCAGGTTCTCCGCGGAGCGCTCGCCGAAACCTTCCAGTTGAGCAATCTGCTCGTAATCCAGGCGGTATACATCGGCCATGGTCCTAATCCAGCCCTGATCGTAAAACCGTTCCACGATCTGCTTCCCAAAGCCGTCGATATCCATGGCCGGTTTGGAAACGTGAAAGATGATGCGTTGCAGATCCTGGGCACCGCACACACAATTGGGGCAACGCCAGGCCGCTTCTCCTTCGGTTCGTTCCAGTTCCACCGGCTGATCGGTATCATTGATCGGGCAGAAGCGTGGAAATTCTATGGGTGTTTCGCTGCCGTCCCGCAATTCGGGCATGGCTTTAACGATATAAGGGATCACATCCCCGGCCCGCTCGATCAGCACGGTATCCCCGAGATGCAGATCTTTTTCTTTGATAAAATCTTCGTTGTGCAGGGAAATGGAAGAGATCGTCACTCCGGCCAGCGCCACGGGTTCCACTTTTGCCACCGGGGTGATGGTCCCGATCTTACCTACCTGGTAGTCTACCTTCAGCAAACGGGAGGTAGCTTGCTTGGCCGCGAACTTGTAGGCGATCGCCCAGCGCGGATGATGGCTGGTAGAGCCCGTGCGTTCCTGCAATATCCGGTCATTTACCTTGACCACCATTCCGTCGATCTCGTAGGGATATCCCTCCCGGCGCGCTTCCCAGGATTTGCAGAACGCCACCACTTCGCCGATGTTCTTACACAATTTGCGTTCATCGCCGTCCTTCGGCACCTTAAAGCCAAGATCGGCCAGCATATCCAGACTCTCGTAGTGGGTATCGAAACGATCCAGTTGATTATTTCCCTCCGCATCGGTCCCGTAGCCCAGGGTATAGATAAAGGCTTCCAATCCCCGCTGTGCTACCTCTTTCGGATCTTTCATGCGCAGGCCGCCGGTAGCGGTATTCCGGGCATTGGCAAAGAGGGTCAACCCCGCTTCTCCCCGCGCTTTGTTCATTTTGGTAAACACATCCTTCCGGATAATGACCTCCCCGCGCAGTTCCACTTTACCGAGCTGATATTTTGAGAATTTCGCACTCAGCGGGATGGAGCGAATGGCCCGGGCGTTGGCGGTCATTTCCTCTCCCAGGGTACCGTTGCCCCGGGTAGCCGCCCGCACCAGCAGATCATTTTCGTACACCAGCGCAATCGACCCACCGTCAAATTTCGGCTCCACCGCGTAAAGGATGTCCTCGTCTTCGGGGAGATTGAGAAAACGTTTGATCTGCTGGTCGAACTCATTCAGATCTTCCGCATTGTAGGAGTTGGCCAGCGATAACATGGGCGTCAGATGCTCCACGGAAGGGAAGTCGGCCGTCAGGTCCGCCGATACCCGCTGGGTCGGCGAATCGGGCGTGATCATTTCCGGATGCTCGGCCTCGATGGCTTCCAGCTGTTTGTACAGCAGATCGTACTCATAATCACTGACCACCGGATCATTCAGCAGATAATAACGCCATTCGTGGTAGATGATCAGCTGGCGCAGATTTTCCACTTTTAGGTCATCGGATTGCTGGTGTACAGCACTTTCTCCGTCCAGATATTGTTTGGATTGTTCGTAGAGTCTTTTTTGTTCCGCTTGGGCGTACATGCATCGAGAGTTGTGATCAATAATCAGGCTCAAAAATGCACATTTTATCCTAAATCCGGGAGGATGGGTGGACAATTTATGTGGGATTAGGTTGGAGGGATCAGGGGTCAGGTTGGAGGGGTCAGGGGTCAGGTCGGAGGTGTCAGGTGCGAGGATTCAGATGTCAGGGGAGGAAGGTGTTGCGGTGTTGAAGTGGGATGTGTTGAGGTTGGCATCTCAATAATCGCCATCAACCGTCAACCGTACCGTCGACCATCAACCGTCGACCGTCGACCATCGACCATCGACCGTCAACCTTCGACCCTCAACCATCAACCATCCCCCAACATTTGTCCCCCCATAAACTTGGCACAAACGACTCGTTAACTTAAATTGCGAACAAACATACCCGCTCATGCTATTTCCAATTGGAGATGATCAAGTAAAAGGAGGCTATTTTCCCATTTTCAGTTATGGGTTTATCGCCCTGAATATCATTGTATTTTTATTTCAGAATTCCCTGCCTCCGGCGCAGTTGCAGTCCTTTATTTATGAATACGGCTCCATTCCGGAAGAAACGACCAGCGGTCAGGACCTATATACGCTGTTCACCAGTATGTTCCTGCACGGCGGTTGGGCGCATTTGATCGGGAATATGCTTTTCCTTTGGGTCTTTGCCGATAATATCGAAGCGACGATCGGCAATTTTCACTTCTTCATTTTCTACCTGATGGCCGGTTTGGCCGCCCACGCAGCCCATATTTATTTCAACTGGAACAGCCAGATACCGACCGTCGGGGCCAGTGGGGCCATCTCCGGCATCATGGGTGCTTATCTGGTGATGTTCCCGACTTCCAAGATCAAAATGCTGCTCCTGTTCTTTGTGTTCCGGGTGCCCGCTATCCTTTTTCTGGGGTTTTGGATCACCCAGCAGTGGCTGGCCGGAACGGCCGCATTGAACGTCGAAACAGTGCAGAGTGAGGGAGTTGCCTGGTGGGCTCATATCGGCGGTTTCGTCTTCGGGGTGCTGGCTGGATTCTATTTCCGTTTCAATTATCCGAAACCGGAACTGGATACTTACTACGCAGGCCGGTAGCCGATCATCGGAATCTTTTGTACACCAATCTGGTTAATTCCGGGGAAGCCCGGCCGTAAGGTCGGAAGCCATCCGTTTTTCCGTTCTATCGAAGCCCGGACCAGGCGCACCGAATCCCAAAAAATTATTTACTTTTGCGCTTCAATCAGACAGACATGGAAGTATTCGATAAAGTGAACGGCCTGATCGCCGATATGGAAAACAGCCAGCCCGCCAATATGGACGAGCTGGAGCAGTTCCGGATCAAGTACCTGGGTTCCAAAAATATTCTGAAACCCCTGATGGGAGAGATCCGCAATGTGCCGAACGAGCAGAAACGCGATTACGGCCAGCTGGTCAATAAAGCCAAGCAGGTAGCGGAAAGTAAATACGCCGCTTTGAAGATCGAACTGGAATCCGCCGCCGAACAGGCCAGCGCCCAGCAACTGGACCTCACCGCTCCCGGTGATCCGCTGGTACTCGGCGCCCGCCATCCGATCTCAGCTACCTGGAACCGTATCGTACGCATTTTCGAACGCATCGGCTTTGTGGTGGCGGAAGAGCGGGAGATCGAGGACGACTGGCACAATTTCACGGCCATGAATACGCCCGAAGATCACCCGGCCCGCGACATGCAGGATACCTACTACCTCAAGGACAGTACCAGTATGCTGCTGCGTACCCATACTTCTTCGGTACAGGCCAGGGTCATGAAAAACCAGCAGCCGCCCATCCGGATCATCGCTCCGGGCCGGGTCTACCGGAATGAGACCATTTCGGCCCGCGCCCACGCGCAGTTCCACCAGGTGGAAGGTTTGTACATCGACGAGAAAGTATCCTTCGCCGACCTCAAACAAACCCTCCTGTATTTCGCCCGTGAAATGTACGGACCGCAAACCGATATCCGGCTGCGCCCATCTTATTTCCCGTTCACCGAACCGAGTGCGGAAATGGATGTAACCTGCTTTATCTGCAATGCGAAAGGATGTAATGTGTGTAAATATACCGGCTGGGTAGAGATCCTGGGCTGCGGAATGGTGGACCCACAGGTGCTGATCAACTGCGGTATCGATCCGGAGAAATACTCCGGCTTTGCCTTCGGTATGGGAATCGAACGCCAGGCCATGCTGTTGTACCAGATCAATGATATCCGCCTGCTGTTCGAGAATGATGTACGCTTTTTGGAGCAGTTTAAAGCGGTATTGTAATACAGCCAGGCCATTCTTCGTTAATAACCATAGCAACTTGACTCCGGCATGAAAATGAATGCTGCACGGAAAAGCTGAAGATAATAGTCCGTTCGGATTTTCTGTACCGCTTTCATTTTCGTGTCCGTCGTACTTTTATATTCAACTTCCCTTCGCACACGTGCCCGCCCTATACCCAACCCGGTAAATTTTCAGAGACGTCTAAGTGTTTGACGTTGTATAAAGAAATGACTAGACGTTGATCGATAATCGCCGTACCCGGACAAACGGCTTCCTCCGGCATTACGGCCCATTAGGTAGATAGATCGGTGTTTTGCTTTGCCGGATAGTAGTTTATAACTGACGAACCAAAGTTCATGATGCGAAGTACGTTTATTGCTCTGTCAATCCTGAGTATTGTCTGCCTCTCTGTTTTTCGGATGAGTGCCCAAACCGGCCTCGTGCTGCAGGTGGACAGTGCCACCATCGACCTGACCTGCGGTGACCTGTTCGGCAACCCCGAACCGATGTGGGGTGTGCAGGTAAACGGACAGCCTTACCAGTATTACCCACAAAACGGCGCCTGCTTTTCGCCGCTGCCCAATCAGCAATACATCGAGACCGTCTCCTGCCCGGCCGATCTTCCCACGGAGATCGAAGTTTGCTTTCACGGCTTCGAGAACGATCCGCTCATTCCGGCACCGGCGAGCTGTGAGATCAATCCGGATTGTGAAGCCACCATTTGCCAGAATTTTACCGTGCCGGCTCCCGGCCAGCCCCAGTCCCTTTCCCTGGCCCTGCCCGCCGGTGGTGATGTGACCGGTACCCTGAATTTCACGATGGCCGTAGAAAGCCTCAATCCGCCCGCCACCAATGACCTGATCTGTGATGCCATCGATCTGGGTACGGTGCGGTTCAACAATTCGATCGGCAACCTCATTAATCCCGTTTACAATAACTACTGCGCGACCAATGTCGACGAGCCGAATCCCTTCGACGTGGTGGCTGCCGGCGTTTTCATCAATGATCGGGGCGTCTGGTTCAGCTTTACCACCGATAGTGTCGCCAGCAATATTCTACTGATCGACGTACGCAGTGATCCCTTAAATACAGGTGACGAATTCGACGCCCAGGCTGCCCTGTACGAGTTTCCCGGTGGAGATTGTACGGCCACTCCTACCCTGCTGGCCACCAATTCGGATAACAGCAGTTTCAACGTCCAGCTCCGACCTACCTGTATCCAGCCGAATACCCGGTATTATTTGCTGGTCGACGGCGGCACCTTCGGTAATGAATCCATCGAAGGTCCCTTCAGCCTGCGGATCATTGATCCCGGGGTACAAGAAGGCGGCGACCTGCGCTGTGATTTTGAGGATCTTGGTGTTGTTCCCGAAAACGGCATTGTCGAAACTGATGGTTTTCGCTCCAACCTCTGCGCTTCGGATTTCGCAGATCCCTACGTGTCTGCTTTTGTCAGTCAGCACTCAGTCTGGTACAGCTTTATAGCACCGGCTTCCGGCCACGTCCGGATCGACGCGCTGAGCGATCAGCTCATTCAACCGCTGGATGCGCAATTGGCGGTTTACCAGGCGGTGAGCGGCGTTTGCAATGGCGGATTACGGCACATCAAAAGTCAATACCAGCCCGGAGACTACGACGAATCGATGGAAGTAAGCTGCCTTTTCGGTGGGCGTCGGTATTTCATCCTGGTCGATGGTTCCGGTTATCAGGCCCGCGGGATCTTCAAACTGTCGGTTTCCGATGCGGGCGATATTACGCCGGTAGTCCAGGTAGATACCATGATCTGTGCGGGAGAAAGCATCCGCGTTGGTTTTAAAACTTACGATACCAGCGGCAATTATATCGATACGCTCCGGGTACGGGAAGGCTGTGATAGTATTGTCTACACCAATCTCACCGTGGCCGAACCCCTGTCAATCGACTTCCAGCAAACCCGCTACGCTTTCGGCGAAGGTATGGCGGATGCGGAAGCCCGGGTCACCGTCAGCGGTGGTATCGGTACACCAACCATCACCTGGTGTGACGGCCAGACCGGCGATACAGCTACCGGATTAATAGGCGGCAGCCAGTGTTGTGTAAGCGTTGTCGATTCCATCGGCTGCCAGTACGAAGCCTGTTTTGAAATTGAATACATTACCGGGGTGTCCCCCATTTACCAGGATACCAGTGTGGCCTGTTTTGGAGATGAGAACGGCGTGATCACCCTCAGTGCCGCCCGTGGCTTGCCACCCTATACTTTTGACTGGAGCAGCGCCGACGGAGCCTTATCCGGCAACGGCGTGATCGATACCAATTTCCAGGAGATCCGGATCGCGGATCTACCGGCGGGGGCATACACCTTCACGATCCGCGACAGTTATCGGGACAGCACCTTTACCGTCAATGTCAACGAACCGCCCCAATTGCAGGCCCGATTACTGGATCAGCAGGAGATCACCTGCACCGGAGATTGTAGCGGCAGCCTTACGGTGGAAGTTACCGGCGGTACGCCGCCCTACGACCTGAGCTGGAACGACGGAGCCCGCAGCGAGCAGCTGCAGGACCTCTGCGCCGGCACCTATACGCTCACCGTAACGGACGCCAACGGATGCGAGACCACGCTCTCCGCCACCCTGGAAGAGCCGCTACCCTTTACGGCCACGGCCGAATTGCTCCAGGAAGTTTCCTGCTATCAGGGCAGCAATGGTCAGGTCGGGGTCAGGATCGAGAACGGTAAGGCGGCGGATTATTTTTGGAGTAACGGCGCCACTACGTCCAGCCAGTCCGGACTGCCGGCCGGTTTCTACCAGCTGACCGTTACCAGCGACCTATTCTGCGAATCGGTCACGGAAATTGAGATCACCGAACCGGCAGCGCCTCTGGAACTGGAGATCCGGCAGATCGCTCCCGTCAGTTGTGGTGGTGAAACGGACGGACAGTTGCAGGCGCTGGTGGAAGGGCCCTATCAGGATCTTTATTACCAGTGGAGCAACGGCGCCACCACCAGCGGCATCAACCAGCTCGGTGCCGGCACCTATACGCTCCAGATCCGCAACGAAAGAGATTGCATCACTTCGGATACCTTCCAACTGGAAGAGCCGCCCGTGATCACCGCCAGTCTGAGTACTCGCGATATCAGTTGCCTCGATGCTCCGGAAAGCGGGATCATTTACGTAGATGAAGTAAACGGCGGACTGGGCGATTATCTTTTCTCCGTTGATGGCGACCGGTTTTTCCGGACCCCGGCAATCAGCAACCTGCCCGGCGGAGATTATGTACTGATCGTACAGGACGGCGGTGGCTGTGAACAGCAATTTCCCGTTACCATCCAGACGCCGCCGGAACTGACCGTCAGCCTCGGCAGCGAAACCATCGAACTGGATCTTGGAGACAGCATCGAACTAGCAGCCCTCAGCAGCAGTGCCAACGTACTTTACCAGTGGGATCACGACAATACCCTGGCGGGTTCCAATACCACGGTCTCTCCGCAGATCAGTAGCTATTACCGCGTTCGGGTAGAAGATACCGAAACCCTGTGCCGGGCGGAAGCGGTAGTCTTTGTACAGGTGAACAAGCGCCGGCGGGTGTATATCCCGAATGCCTTTAGTCCGAATATGGACGGCAATAACGATTACTTCTTTATCTACGGCGATAATGACATTGTGGCCATCGAATCCCTGCGGGTTTTCAGCCGCGACGGGCATCTGGTCTATCAGGATAATGATCTGCTGCCCAATGATCCGATCCGCAGTTGGGACGGTACGCTCAACGGTCAGGACCTGAGCAGCGGGGTGTACGTGTACGTGGCCCAGATACGGTTTGTGGACGGGCAGACGGAAGTCTTCCAGGGAGATGTGGCGCTGATCCGCTAGCGGGGACAGCCTCTATATGATCTGGCATTCTAATCTATGGCGTACTGCAGATCAAGCGGCAGGTACGAGCGGCCTACCTTCAGTCGTTCTCCGGTGGACAGGATCAGGTACTCATCGCGCTTATTCTTTTCCTTACCGATCACCTGCTGCCGGTTGACGAGGTACTTGCGGTGAATGCGGATGAAGTCCGGATTCAGCGTTTCGGTCATCTGATCCAGGGTGGAGCGGGTCAGGATCACGCCTTCGGCGAGGTGGACCTTGAGATAATGATCATCCGCTTCAATCCATTTGGCCTGATCCGCTTTGATGGTCACTTTTTTCCGGCCTAGTGTACCGGAGATGTGTTTGGGCTCTGTGCCCCGCTCTTTTCGTAGTAAATAAAAAGCCGTTACCAGTAAGTACAACAGATGAAAGACGACGGCCCGGCCAAAATAGAAACGGGCGTAACTCCCTTTGAAGGGCACTTCCGCCAGGGTGGTCAGGTATAGCAGGAGGCTGGAAAAAGCATAAAAGATCAAAACGGTCAGGAGGATCCAGGCGGTCGCCGGCAGCCAGAAACGGTGGGGGTATTTTTCCCGGATCCATTCTATTCCCAGATAATAAATGGGGGCAACGGCAATGAACAGGATCAGCCCAATACTCAGGAACACTACAGTCGGCCAGGGATTATAGGTATCGTGCCAGCCGTAACGAATGTAATTCTGAGCCATCATCACCACTCCGATGACCAGCAGGTAGAGCAGGCTGAAAACGAAGTACTTCCTTTCCGCCATCAGAGTGGTAGTGATCTCTTTCATTTTCTAAAGATATTCATTTTCCGCCGGATCCACGGAGTCCGTCGTTGAACGCGTTTTTTCCAATCGGCACCAGGCAACAGCACCGGATCGATGTTTTCAGGTACAGCGCACCGTTCTGCTGATTATCCCTGTCGATCCATCAGATCGCTACGCTGTAGCTCTGGGTTGTTTTCATCCAATGGGTTTGAACATAGTCCGGTGCGCTGCACTTACCTGGGCACATTGGAAGATCTCCCCTTTACCGGAGCGCTAGAATGCGCCTTTAAAAAAGGTCTCCGTCAGCCCGGCTTCGGTGATCCAGTCGGCCAGTTCCTGGTGCTCGCCGGCCTGGGCGTGGTGCAGCAGGGTAAAACCGTGCGGCCCGGGAGCCCGGAGCAGATGCGGATACTCACCGATCATTTTCCGGACCAGATCGGCGTGCCCCAGAAAAGCGTGGATAAACAGGTCCATTCGGGCCCCTTTGCTCAGCAGGAGATCGGCGATATCCTTCCGGCCCATGTGTGCCGCTCCGCCCAGTGGCGTTTCGAAGTCGCCTTTCTTATTCTGATTGGTACAATTCAGTAATAAAGGTTTGGCCTCGATGATCTTTTTGCAGGCATTGAAGTCTACGTGGGCCGTCCGCACAAATTCCTTGATCTCAGCGGCTTCAAAAATTTCATTGGCCCGGTTGGCGGCAACCAGTGCCGGGGAGAACAACATTCCACCGGCCAGGGTCGACCAGGCTCTTTTCAGAAATACCTTTCTTTTCATAATGCTCTTTTTCCCTTCGAAATAATGGAAGGTGCACTTAAAAAGCCGGTCTGCCGTCCGCATTTTCGTGAATGGCCCCGTATTTGTCGTGAATGGGTTAAGCGCCTGTCCAGAAACCGTTTTTGCTGTCGGCAATGACCAGAGTTGGGTGCTCACGAAGTCACTTTCGAGTTTCGTAGCAGCACTACGGAAGGAGGAAATGAGGTTCCATAGATGGTTTTTGGATAGACTCTAAATCCCATAGCGACTTGCCGGCCAAAGATGCGTTTTGTAACTTTAGCCTCGCGCTCCCGCATCACTTCAGCATTAAACCAGGTGAACCTATGATCAACGCCAAAGATTTGTTCCACAAGATCAGCTATCTCCAGTATCCCCTCATGCTCATTGGGTTGTACTACGCCGTCCTGCCCTATATCGTCGGTTTCGATACCCTGTGGGACAACCTCAATAATTTACTCATCTTCATGGGCCTGGGCATCAGCTTTTCCACCCTCCAGGATACCACCAAAGTTCAAAATGAAGCTTCGCGCCGGATCTGGGAAAATCCCAAAAAAGGAAAAACCTTTTTGACCTTTATGTCCGTCGCCACCCTCGTATTCATTGTGCTCGGTTTGATCGGCTACCTCGCCTCTCCCCACGAAGTGCTGCAGGAATTGTCCTTCGGCCTGATCGTTCTGGGCATTGGATTCATGGGCATGGTTAAAAGTGCAGTGGAGATGTTCGAAAATCACCGTAAGGACCGACCTTCTTTGCAGGAGTAGTTTGCAAATAGTCTACTGCCAGGCCGTATCGATCCTCCCGGGCTGCACCGACAATTGGTGCGCACCGGATCGGATGTATAGCTTTTAGACCAAAAAGGAGCGTCGACGGACCAAAACTCAAATATCTGCCCGATCCAATGCGGCGGAGTGTGTAAATTTGTCCTGAATATCATTCCAAATCCCAAACATCAATGAAATACCTGTCTCTGATCCTGCTCCAGTTTGCCTTTATCGCTAGTATCTATTCCCAGAATGCCGGTGAGCGGCAAAGCATGCTCTGGGAGATCTCCGGTAACGGACTGCCCGCCAACTCCTACCTCTACGGTTCCGCTCACCTCAATGACCGGCGCATTTTCGATTTCGGCGATTCCCTCTATTTCGCACTCAGCTCCTGTGAGCAGTTTGCCGGAGAGATCAACTTTCAGCAAATAGATACCTTCCTGATCAAGATCCTGGCCAAGTCCTTCATGGCCGGCGTGGAGGGAGAAGACGAAGCAGAAACGGATACTACTGAGGAAAATGCGTCCTCGGAAGACAGCAACATTTTCGATGAGATGGATATGTACGGCAAGCCGACCGTAGTGGATTGTTACCTTTTCCGAACGGCTATGAACCTGGGCTTGTCCAGTCACGGGCTCGAGGATATGAGTGAACATGTCAGCATTCTCGACGGTATTCCCGAAAAAGAGGAGAAGTTCAAGATCGATGATCCCTGGTACGAAGAATTCATCAATACCTACGCCCGGGGAGATGTCGATAAATTAAGGGAAATGACCGAGCCCAAGGTATACGACGAAGCGGATGTTTACCGGATGTCCGAACGCAATCTGATACAGGCTACTTCCTTTGAAGCGCTGGCGAAGCGGGCCGGCACCTTCGCGGTGGTCGGCGCGGCCCACCTATTCGGCAAGGATAATGTGCTCGACCAACTGGCTGCAGCCGGCTACCGGGTACGACGGGTGAATTTCGGGCAATCCACCGACCGCATCGACCGCACTTATCTTCTGCACCAGGCGCAGGACTGGTACCAGCTGGACGGTTCCCTGCTCCGTTTTAGCCTGCAATCCAGCCTCAACAACGAACTGGTCCCGCTCTACGATCAGGGGGAAGTCCACATGGCAACGGAGTTTGACAAAGGTCTGATTTATATGACCATGATCTTTCCAATCGCCCTGCTTGAAGACGAAACGGCCTTCCTGGAGTACGCAAAAGCGGCCGTCTTTCCGGATACCCTCAATCTCAACCTGATAAAAACCGAATTAGGCGATACCCTCACCCGTTACGATATTGAAAATTTCTCCGAAAAGAATGCCTACCGGGCGCGTCTCCAGATCACGGAGGATGCTTTCTCCCTGCAGATGATCCTGGGGCTTTCCATTTCCGCTTTCGATCATCCCAACGTAGAGCGCTACCTGAACGGGCTGGTCATTTACCCGCAGGAAAAACCGGTGGAGAAAAAGTGGAACCGACAATTTAGCGCAGATGGCGCGTTTGAATATTATTTCCCCGATGACATCGCATTTTCCGATAATCCGGTCACCAATGAGCATTACGCCGAGCGGGGAGACATCCTGCTGCGGTATAAGGTCTACGAAGATCCGCAGACGGAGGATGAATATATGGTCCGGTACCACTGTATGCCGCCGGGGATCACCTACGTTGAGCCTTATTCTGATCTCCGGGCCACCATGGAAAGTCTGGGGTCGATCTACAACGCCAAAGTGAGTGAAGAGAAATTCATCACTAAGGATGAGCATCTCGGGATGGATGCCATACTCGTGGATCGCTTTGATAACCACTTTTACGTGCGGGAGATCATTCGGGGAGCCATGCTTTATATCTGGGTGCAGAAATCTCCCAGTCACGAGGTCAATGAGGATTTTTTCGAGAACATCGCTTTTTCGGAACCAAAATATAACGTACCGAATACTTTCACTTTTCCGGACGCCCGCTTTTCCATGAAAGCTCCCGCGGCAAATTATCAGTACCAAACTACCGAAGAGGAGCAAAGGGTGGAAAATTTTGATTTTAATTATACCGGTTCCGGCGTCACCCTGATGCTCGAATTTGAGCCTTACGGCAAATACCAGGAACTCAATCTGTCCGACTCCATTTTTACGCTCGATAATGCAGTAGACCGCGAACTGACGGATACCATCCTGGAATTTAAAACCTTTAAATACGGTGATGTTTGCCCCGCTTACATCGTCCGGTACCAGAACGACTCCACCTTCTACTACCGCACCGTAATGGGTATCTTCTGCAATCACACCTTTACCTCCCTGGAACTGGTTGCGCCCCAGCCATTACAGACTTCTTCCTATGTAGACGATCTGCTGGGGACCATCCGCTTCGAACTGGATGAGGATTCCGGTACTTCCCTGACGAGCCGGAAAGCGCCCCTCATTCTGCAGGACCTGGAATCCAAGGACAGCCTGACCTTTAGCAATGCCCTGCAGGCCTTCAATAACTACGAAAACTTTACGGAGGCGGACCTCCCCCTGGTCTACCCTTTGCTTTGGAAACCTCTGCTGAATGAGATTGATGAATACAACGCCAAATATATTCTGGTGGCCATGCTGCACAATTTTGAATCGGAAGAAGTAGAGGACGAACTCGTAAAATACTACAGCGCTACCGACAACGGCAACGTCAAAGCCATCATCCTCGAGAGCCTGGGGCAGCGAAGTTCGCCAACCAGTATGCCCAAAATGATCGGTCTGATGAAACAGATGGAGTCACCCCAGCAACTCTCCTCCGATCTGTTCAAACCCTTCGCCGATTCCCTGGAACTGATGCAGCAATATTATCCACAATTGAAAAAACTGGCGGAAAAGGATATCGGTACCTCCGAAGTACTGGCCCTGATCGCCCACTGGCTGGAACAGGAAACAAACTATCCATTCCTGGAAAATGACCTGGCCTGGTACCACCCCCGCATGTACGCCCGTATCGACAGCTTCTACGTTACGCTGGAGGCCGATTCCACCGCCAGCATTGACGGCTACCTGATGGACTACATCCGGGAGAAAGGCGACCGGGAAACCGCCGAAAAGCTGTACGAAGTGATCTCCGGATCTACCGATATATTCGGCAAGTACCGGGTGATCTACAATCGCATCGCCAAAGACGAACCACTTCCCCAGGCGCTGATGGATACGGTCATGGAAAGCTCCTACTACCGCTACTGGATCCTGAAAGGACTGTCGACTTTCGACCGGGAATTACCGGATCGCTGGAATGACAAAGAGAAAGTGGCCGAAGCGGTGATGAAATACCACTTCTTCAGCAATTACGATTACTGGTGTGAAGACTGTACACTCGTCCGGGAAATTTTGGCCAATGAGGTGAAGCCCGGGAATATGGTCTTTATGAAATGCGCTTCCGAAGAAGAAGGAGCTTATTACCTGGGCTGTATCGGCCCTTTTGACGAGAATGGCCATATTGATCTCAATAATGATCAATCCGTCTATTACACCTCCACCAAGACCGAGGCGGAATTCGAGACCATTTTCACCGAATTTATCGAATACATCAACAGTAAAGAATAGACCGGCACCCGGCAGCCTACGCTGCCGGGTAAATTTTCCTTAAGACCTTATCAGAACATTTAGGCCCCAGGACGGGGTTTAAAACAGACTATTGCGGCTCTTTCTCCCTGCGGGCATGGGTACACTATGCACTGTGGCAACACGTTTTTATACACCGCCCATTTGCTAAAGGCATTCGGGCTTTGCGATCCTAAAAATTTACTTATGAAACCCCTCCTGCAATCCGTTTTATTCCTGTTGACCATTTTGTCCCTGATGAGCTGCGAGAACGGCTACCGGCAAGTGGATGGTCAGTGGTCTTACGTCACCATCGATGAAGGGCACGGCCGCCGTGTTCAACCGTTGGAGGTAGATCCGGAAACCTTCGAGATCCTCAGCCAGCGGGCATTCGCCAAAGACAAAGATCAGGTCTTTTATCAGGGCCTGGTACTGCCCGGCGTTGATGCACCCAGCTACCGCCTGCTCCCGAGCGGGATCTTTACGGCCGACAAGGACCGGATTTATTTCCTGCACCTTCCCATCGGTCAGGCCGATCCGGCTACTTTTGAAGAGATCGGTTACCCGTACGCCAAAGACAAAAATTTCATTTACTGTGGTTCCATCCCGATCGCTCCCAACCAGGGCCAGCGGCTCAAGGTCGTTCGCCGGTCAAAGGGCTATTCTATCGCTACGCTCGAATCCTTCCTCCGGGATAACGAACCGATCGCCCACCTGGATACTACCGGAGTGACAACGGTAGCATACGGCTACGGTGAGATCCGGATTAACGGGGATCGTTACGTGGATTTCAGAAAACTGGAATAGCGTTTTGGGAAATAGCAATTTCAATTCCAATGGCCATTTCAATGATTCAAAATTGGGAAAAGGAACCAGTTCGCGACCTTTACCTTGCTATTGTAATTGCAATTGACATTGCCATTAAGATATGAGTTCATCCTGAATTTTTTCAGGATTCAAAAATGACCTCGTAGAGGTTAAACATTCGTAGAAAAATAGTCGAAATGCTGGTTTCGACCTCAGGGAGGTCGCACAACATGGAGCAATGTGGTAAATGTGCGACCTCGATGAGGTCGGAAAACGCTAATCCAGCTAAATTATACGAATATTTGACCTCTCTCTGAGGTCATACGCCGCCTTCTATAAAATTCGGGGTGAATCATGCGAATCAGGAATCAATGTGCCTTTAGGCACAAGATGTAGGTAGCAAAATGACCATTTCCCGGCTTAGCGTGCCGTAGGTACGCCATGTAAAACCATATTGCGTACCTACGGCACGCTGAACCTCCCAAATTATAGGACGGGCTACCTATCTCTCGCTCCTAGGGGACTTTTAACCCCTAATTCGCATGATTCATGTTATAATTGCAATTGACATTGCCATTAAGAAAACCTCCCGGGGAATCCCTGCAAGCCTGAATAACCGGAGCCTCTCCCCTATTCTTCCCTGCCGATGATCTCAAAGGGCTGTTCCAGCCGATTGCCCCGTTCGTCCACCAGCGTCAGCAGATGGGGGCCGGGAGCGGGTTTGAGTTCCAGGCTGTGGAAGTTTTCCGTACTCCCCATGAATTGTTCGTCGATATGCCAGTGGATGGTTGCCCCCGGATCATTGTGCGCAACGGCAAAAACCGTCCGGGAAAGCGATCCGTCCAGATCCACGGGAACGTAGATCCGGGTAGGTTGTTTGGGATAGATCAATTGCATGGGTTGCCCCTCATCGGTGCTGCGACAATCCGGCCGGAATGGCGGCAGTGGACTAAAGTCGGGATGTTTGGAGCGGTAGTAATGCCCTTCCAGCGGCGGCAACACCAGCCAGGGCACGTGCACGATATCGGCCGGATTGATGCAGGAAGCATTCACCCGCCACTGCCGGCCGGGATCCAGATGAATGGTCTTATGGTATGGGCAGGGCGGTACCCGGCGGCCATTGGCGGTAGCCCAGACCGTATCCACCGGGCATCCCTCTACCGGCCGGAACCCGGATCTCGCACAGACTTCCAGTTCCAGCAGATCATCGTAGGGCTGACTAAACCAGGAGGCCCGGCCGGAAGGTGGCTTGGGCAACATATTGACTATATCAAACAGCACCGGAGCGGCTGCTTTAACTCCTACCAGACCGGCACGGCCTTCACCGTCCGCATTGCCCGCCCAGATACCGATCGCGTATTGCGGCGTCACACCGACCGCCCAGGCATCCCGGAAGCCGAAGCTGGTGCCGGTTTTCCAGGCCACCTGCCGGCTGGAACGAAAACGTTCCCAGATACCTTCCTCGTTAGGTCGTTCCAGTTCCTTCATCGCATCCAGCATCAGCCAGATAGCGCCCGACCCCAGAAAAGGCGGGTCCCTTCGCAGATCCACCGCCGGTGCGTTACCGGTCGGTTCCCGGTATAAATAGTAGGGCTTGTGAAAATCGGCGGGATCGTATTCGCCGCTGTATCCGTAGGTATGTTGCAATATTCTTCCCAGGGAGGCGTAGGTGCCGGTAATATCCCACAAACTCGCTTCCGCCCCACCCAGGATCAGCGGCAGACCGTAGTGGTCCGGAGGGAAAGTGATGTGCTGGAAGCCGAACTTCCGCAACTGATAGTGGAATTTTTCCAGACCGTATCCCTGCAACAGATGGATAAACGGCACATTCAGGGAACGTACCAGCGCCTGACGGGCACTGACCAGTCCGTCGTATTGCTCGTGAAAATTTTCCGGCTTATACCCGCTGAGCAGCGTCGGCACATCCGGTACCTGCGTTTCGCCCACGATCTGCCCTTCCTGGAGCATACTGGCGTACAGCAACGGCTTCAGGATGCTGCCCGTACTCCGTGGGGCGGTGATCACATCTACTGCTTCTCCGTGGTCTTCGCCGGCACCCATGACGTTGCCCACGTAGGCCTGCACCGCTCCGCTTTCCAGATCCACTACAAAAGCCGCCAGATTAAAAATTCCGTTGGCACGCAGGCGCTCGTGGTGCCGTTGGACCAGGGTGTTCAACTGTTGTTGCAGTCCCCGATCCAGCGTGGTGCGTACGCGGGATTGCCGGACCTGTCCACTTTTGACGTATTCCAGGTCCGCCCGGTCGAGCAGATGGGGTGCGAGACGCGGCAACGGCAGCGGGGCCTGCGGCAGTGGTTCTTCCTTCGCCAGTTCGCATGTCAGTTTATCCAGGGTACCGGCTTGTTCCAGTCGGTCGAGCAGACGGTTGCGTTTGGCTTCCAGGGCATCCCGGTTGCGGCCCGGATGGATCAGACCGGGACTGTTCGGAAGTACGGCCAGGGTAGCGGCTTCGGCCCAGGTAAGCAGTTCCGGGCGCTTGGCAAAATACCGCCACGAAGCGGCTTCCAGGCCCACAACGTTGCCACCGAAGGGCGCGTGGGCGGCGTAGAGCGTCAGGATCTCCTCTTTGCTGTAGGTCCATTCCAGGCGGGTGGCCTGGATCACTTCGATGAGCTTTTGCCAGAGGGAACGGCTGTCCCGGTTGCGGGACATTCGCATGAGTTGCATCGTGATGGTGCTGCCGCCGCTTACGATCCGGCCGTTGCGGATGTTCTGCACCATCGCCCGGCCGATACTGCGCAGGTCGACGCCCGGATGCCGGTAAAACCGGCGATCCTCGAATTCGAGCAGGGCCTGTACGAAAGTCTGCGGCAAGCTGTCCGGAGCGGGAAATCGCCACTGTCCGTCGGCCGCAATACGGGCCCCCAGCAGATTGCCTTCCCGGTCTTCCAGCACCATACTCGTAGGCGCATCGAACAAGGGGCGAGGCAGACAAAAAACGTAGGCCAGCAGCAGAACCAAAACGGATCCCCAGGCCCACCGCGGATGGGTCCGGAAGAGTTTTCGAATGGATTTCCAGAGACGCCTGATCATCGTGCAAAAATAGGGTTTAATTACATGCAGTGCGCGCAGGCGGAAAGGGCCAAAATGGGTACTGACCGCTTAAGCGACTATTTTGGGCCTGTTTATGGGCCAAAAGGGGCAAAATTCGTATAAAATATTTGTCAACTACGCTGGCGTTGTATTAGTATTTGTGCTACTTTTGTCTAGTGTACAAAGGTATTGGTAAGTTTATATGCTTCACCACGTCGGTTAGGTTTTTGATTTTTCACTAATTCGAATGACAATTTTGCAATTTGATAAGATTAGCCGGTCTTTTTTAGCACCTCCACTCCCCGGAAATTTCCTAAAATCTACTCGCTATTACTTATCCCTTTGGATATAAGCCTTTCCAAGGGCTAGAGTTCTTTTTCCTAACTTTTTCTTTATTAATTTTTTTCTCAAGATGAACATTTTTGTAGCTAGACTTAATTTTGACACTACCAGCGAGGAGCTGGAAAGTACATTTGCTCAGTTCGGTGAGATTGATTCTGCCAAAGTTATTATGGACAAATTTACTGGCAAATCAAGGGGATTTGGATTTGTTGAAATGCCTAACGACGATGAAGCATACGCGGCGATCGAAGCCCTGAATGATTCAGATTTGGATGGCAACACGATTGTAGTGAAAAAAGCTGAACCTCGTGAAAGCCGAGGTGGCGGCGGAGGTGGATTTAACCGTAATCGTCGCGGTGGCGGCGGTGGAGGATACGGTGGTGGCGGCTACGGTAATCGCGGCGGTGGCGGCGGTTATGGTGGCGGCGGATACGGCAACCGCGGTGGCGGCGGCGGTTATGGTGGCGGCGGCGACCGTGACGGTGGCGGCGGCGGATATCGCGATCGCAATGACCGCGGCGGCAATCGTCGTGGCGGTGGCGGAGGATACGATAATGATCGTTATGACCGGGGTGGATCCCGTCGTCGTAACGACTGGGACTAAGATAGGATCGAGGAGTGGAGCATGACAGACGAGCTTCGTCTGCCATCCTTCACTCCTCTCCTTCCGATATACTTTTCTTTACTTTCTCTCCCGGGCCCTTTCCCTTCCTTACCGGTACTCCTAACCGGCCAGTCTGTAGATGCATATTCAAATTTATTCCTGTAACTTTGTGAGTAAGGAAACTTAAACTCACATACCATCATGCACCAACGACTATTACTGGCTATGCTTTGTTCATGGGCCACCGTTGCTCTCACTGCCCAGATCCTCACCACCGAACCTACATTTCCCACTGAGGCCGACCAGGTAACCATTTATTTTGACGCCAGCCTGGGCAATGCCGGCCTGAAAGACTGCAACTGCGACGTCTACCTCCATACCGGGGTAGTCACCAACCTCAGTAGTACCGATACCGACTGGAAATACGTGCAAACAGTATGGGGCCAGGCCAACGCCGACTGGAAGCTCACTCCCGTAGAAGGACGCCCCAACGTTTACAGCTTCGTGATCGGCCCTTCTATCCGGGAATATTACAACGTGCCGGCGGAAGAATCGATTGAAAAAATGGCCTTTGTATTTCGCAATGCCGATGGTTCCAAAGAAGGCAAGAACACCGGCAATACCGATATCTTTGCCGGTGTCTTTGACGAATCCCTCCAGCTCAATCTGGCCAGTCCCGCCCAGGAGGTTATGTTGGTGAACCCCGGCGACGACATTGTGGTAGAGGCTCAGACGAACCGTCCGGCCACGATCTCCATCTTCCAGGACGAGATGCTGGTCACCAGCCAGACGGACGCTACGGCAATCACTTACACCTTCGATGCGGACACCCGGCCCCACTCCGTGGAGATCCGGGCCGAAGCCGGTGGAGAGATCGTTTCCCGTCGTCTGGCCTATCTGGTCCCTTATCTGGTCGGGACAATGCCCGTACCGGCTGATTATCCGGACGGGCGAACCGAAATCAACAGCACCACGGCTTTTTTCCAGTTACACGCGCCGAGCAATCAGGTCGTTTTTCTGATAGGGGATTTTAACGACTGGCAAGTCAGTACCGATTACCTCATGCACCGCGATCTGAACGGCACTTTCTGGCTGGAAGTAGACGGTCTCACTCCGGGCGAAACCTACACCTACCAGTATCTGGTGGACGAGGGGCTGCGCCTGGCCGATCCGCTCAGCACGCTCGTACTCGACCCCGCTAATGATCCATTCATTCCGGAAGTGACCTTCCCCGATCTACCGGCTTACCCATCCGGAAAAGGACAGGGGATCGTGAGTGTATTTACCATGGCCGAGGCCGAATACAACTGGCAGATCGATGATTTCCAGGCGCCTCCGAAAGAGGAGTTGGTGGTCTACGAGCTGCTATTGCGTGATTTTATTGAACGCCACGATTATCAGACCCTCAAAGACACCCTGGATTATCTGGAGCGGCTCGGTATAAACGCCATCGAACTGATGCCGGTGAGCGAATTTGAAGCGAATGACAGCTGGGGTTATAACCCCAGTTTCCATATGGCACTGGATAAGTATTACGGCACCCCCGAGGCCTTCAAAGCGCTGATCGACGAATGTCATCGTCGCGGGATCGCGGTCATCCTGGATGTCGTGTACAATCACGCCTTTAGTCAGAGTCCGTTGGCTCAGCTCGACTGGGATCCGGTGAATTTCCGGCCGACGGCCACCAACCCCTGGTTTAATGTGACTCCTATGCACCCCTTTAACGTGGGTTATGACTTCAATCATAGCAGTCCGGCTACCCGGCGCTACGTAGATCGGGTGATGAAATACTGGCTGGAAGAATACCGGGTGGACGGCTTCCGCTTCGACCTGTCAAAAGGCTTCACCCAGCGCATGACCACGGATGTCGGTTTCTGGGGTTCGTACGATGCCAACCGGGTCGCCATTCTCAAACACTACGCCGATGTGATGTGGTCCGTCAATCCGGATGCCTACGTGATCCTGGAACATTTTGCGGATAATCTCGAAGAAGTAGAACTGATCAATTACGGAATGATGTCCTGGGCCGGAGGCGGAGTACACAATCAATACCTGGAAGCAGCGCTCGGATACACCGCTGACCTGCGGGGGGCAGCCTACACCTACCGCAACTGGACCCAGCCGCATCTGGTGGCCTATATCGAAAGTCACGACGAAGAAAGACTGGTGTATAAAAACACCCAGTTTGGTAATAGCGACGGAGATTACGACATCCGGGAATATCCCACGGCAATCAAACGCTCCGAACTGGCGGCGGCTTTCTTTTACACCGTTCCCGGCCCCAAAATGCTCTGGCAGTTTGGTGAACTGGGTTACGACTACTCCATTAATACCTGTGAAAATGGCAGTGTCAGTGATAACTGTCGCCTGTCCCGCAAACCCATTCGCTGGGATTATCTGGAAGATGCCTACCGCAAGCGGTTGTTCGATGTAGTGAGCGGATTGATACATCTGAAAACCAATTACGATGTGTTTAACACCACAGATTTCACACTGGATATAGGCGGGGGAACCACCGTAAAAAAGATCTTCCTGAACGGCGAGAATATGGACGTGGTGGTGCAAGGGAATTTCGATGTAAATGATCGGGACCTTAGTGCGGCCTTCTCCGCAACAGGATGGTGGTACGACTATTTCAGCGGAGACAGCATACTGGTGGAAGACGCCGCTCAGAGCGTAGGTCTGGCTCCGGGTGAATACCACGTATATACCTCGGTTCGTCTGGGGCCTCCGCCCAATGGCTATCCCACACCTACCCGGGAATTGGTGCAGGATTATTTCCGGGTCCGGGTAGCGCCCAATCCAGCCACCGGACCGGTAAATATAAGCTATCAATTGCCCGAGGCGGCACGGATCAGCCTGTTATTGTCCGACGGTAAGGGACGCCGGATCCGTTCGCTTTACAGTGGTTACGAGCCGGGTGGCGAATACCGGAAAAGCTTTGATCTGGACCTGCCGGCCGGCCTGTATTTTTTACAAATACAGACCAACCGGCAGCAGGAAGTCTATCCATTTGTGATCCATTAGGTTAAAAAATCCTATTTTTAGTGTTCTTTTCCATTCGCTACGGTCTATCCGCCGTGGCAGAATGTATAAGTGTCCCCAATTATCCTCGCATATTAACTAAAATTAAGAGCCGTAAATTCGGTTCAATTCGCCCTTTCCCGGTGAATTGGCTGTGTCTCCGATGAGCAACAATAAAGAAAACCTGGACTTGTTTCACTTTGATTCGATCTACCAATCACTGATTAAAGTAGTGAGGGGTATCCTTTTTATCGATGACCAGGGAAATATTTACCGGGCCGATCCGATGGTCAGTAAGATCACCGAATTTTCCCGGGAAACCCTCGAGACCATGTCCATTTTTCACCTGGATGAATCGCTGACGATGAAGGAATGGCGGAAATGGTGGAAATCTCTGGAAACGGAAGGTTTTATCCAGACCCGTACCCATTGGCGCAAATCCAACGGGAAAACAATCCCCATCTTTTTCACGGCCTGTATCCTGTTAAATGAAAGCCGTCCGTTTGCCGTCTACAAGATCCATCTTTCGTCTGTCAATGCGCTGTTTCCCCTGTTGCAGTCGAGCGCCAGTTTTTCCCAGAGCGCAGCCTGGGAATGGGATCTGGAAAAGGAGCGGTTTATAGTGACCGATCACTTCTACCGACTTTTCGATCTCGACCCGGAGCGATACCAGAATCATGGACTCAACATTCTCCAATTACTGAGGGACCGCCTTACCGCGGACCAGATGGCTGAATTTACCCAATCCGTGGCCGATCTGCGGTCCGGTAAACAAAGCTTTGAACAGCAATTGCGCATTAAGTGGAAGGATACGGAAAAACAGATCTTACTGCGGGCCGAAGCCATCGGCAACAAAGGGCAGATCCACAAGATCCGCGGCGTATTGAAGAAAGTGGAAAATAGTCCGCCACCCGTTGGTGACCAGAAGGCACAACTGTTGCTGGATAATGCCCGGGCCATGATCTGTTGGATTCAGCCCGACGGTAGCCTGGCCTACATCAATCAGTCCCTGAGCCGGGCACTGGGATATTCCAGCCAGCAGCTGCAGGAAGAAATTAGTATTTATCAGATCGATATTGAGAATTCCCGGACCAAATGGAATAGCTTTCGCGACAAATTGCGGGAGCAAAAGACCATTCAGATGGAAACCTCTTTCCAACGCCGGGACGGCACCGTTTTTCCGGTAGCAGTCAACATTGTGCAACTGGAAGATGGAGTCATTGGATTGCTCGCCCAGGATATCAGTATGCGCCGCCAGGAAGAAGCACAATTGAAAGCCGGCCTGCTGCAGATCAATCAGTTGAGTCAACAACTGGAAGCCGAAAATCAATATCTGCAGGAGGAAGTCTCCCACCATTTTGAAAATATCATTAGTAAAAGCAAGGCTTACGCAGAAGTTCTGCACCAGGTAGAACAGGTGGCGCCCACCGATTCAACGGTCCTGATCGAAGGGGAGAGCGGTACGGGTAAGGAGCTCATCGCCCACGCCATCCACCGGCTGAGCCAGCGCAGCCAACGGGCGCTGGTAAAGGTAAACTGCGCGGTATTACCGGAAAGCCTGATCGAGAGTGAGCTGTTCGGTCACGAAAAAGGGGCCTTTACCGGAGCCGATAAACGCCGCCAGGGCCGCTTTGAACTCGCGGACGGCGGCACCATATTTCTGGATGAGATCGGGGAACTTCCCCTGGACATCCAGGCCAAACTGCTCCGCGTACTGCAGGAAGGTGAGTTCGAACGGGTAGGTGGCAACGTCACCCTGACCGTCAACGTACGCATCATCGCCGCCACCAACCGCAAGCTGAAGCAGATGGTGGGTCAGAAAAAATTCCGGGAAGACCTCTATTATCGTCTGAATGTCTTTCCGATCGAAAATATCCCGCTCCGGGAAAGAACGGAGGATATTCCATTACTGACCCAGCATTTCCTGAAAAAATTCAGCCTGAAAACTGGAAAACAGATCGATAAGATCCTGCCTAAGGATATGAAACGGCTCCAACAGTACCGGTTCCCCGGTAATGTGCGCGAGCTGGAAAACATTATTGAACGGGCGGTCATTCTCACTCCCGGAGAAATTCTTGACCTCAGCTACTGGAAGCCGGATAATGAATCCAGTCGGGAAAGAAGTACGGAGATTAAAACGATGGAAGAAATGCAGCAGGAGTTGATCATCCGTACGCTGGAGAAAACCCACTGGCGGGTCAGTGGTCCGGATGGTGCCGCGGCTATTCTCGATATGCATCCTCAGACGCTCTATTCCCGGATGCGAAAACTCGGCATCAAGCGCAGCGATCGTTGATTATTGGTTAATACTTTCGGTGTCATTCACGATCAGCGCCGCATACTGTACCTTATCGTTGAGGATTACGGGCGTACCGATCAACTCCACCTGTATATTTTTCCCCTCTTTATTCCGGATCTCATAGGCTATTTTTTGAGAAGTAGCGCCGGTGAATACCTGCTCGATAGCGGTAGCGATCTGTTTGCCTTCGCCTTCGCCGGCAAAATCATAGATACTATTGCCGATCAGATCGGATTTTTCCAGATCCTGAAATTTAACCCGGTTGATGTGTTTGATAATGCCCTCACTATCCAAAAGAATGATCTGGTGCAGGGCATTGTCCATAAAGGACTCGTATTCGCCCACTGCATCCAGCATTTGCTGGTGTTTGATGATCTGCTCGGTCCGGTCTGCCCAGATGATGATGATCTTTTTAACAGGATGCGTCTCTTGATCCTGATCGATAACGGGGATCACACAACCCGAGTAGAACCGGTCTCCCCGGTCCCGGGTGATCAGACTGACCTTTACTTCCTGCGGTTCTTTCTTATTCAGGGTTTTCTGTAGAGCATTTTCTAAGCTGTTGCGATCTTCTTCCTGGAGGTAGTCGTACACGTTTTTGAAGATCAGCTTCGGAGCTTCCAGCCCTCCGAACTCCTGGTTGATCCGGGTAATGGTACCATCCTTATCCAGTACCATGATGGTCTCATTCGAATAATCGAAAATAGCCTGGAACTTGTTGGCAAAGGTCTTGATCTGCTCCTTCACCTTCATGAGTTCGTTGACATCCACGAAGTTGATCACCAGGCCTTTGATCATGTTCTTTTCCGTTCGGTAGGGCAGGATCCGCAACAGGTAATGATTACCTTGCTGATCCGTGACTTCCTGTTCGAAAGTATCGAGGGTTTCGAATACCTCCCGACTGATCTCGGCGATGTCCAGCTTTTCCAGGGTACTGGAAAAATCGGTGATCGGACGGCCAATATCCGTTTCCAACAGATTGAACTGCTGGCGAATGGCCGGGGTAAAGCGGCGAATGCGGAGTTCGGCATCCAGAAAGATCGTACCGATCTCCGTACTCTTCAGGAGATTCTTGATATCATTATTGACCGTAGTCAGGTTTTCGTTTTTGATCTGTAGCTCATTATTAACGGTATAGAGCTCTTCGTTGACCGACTGCAGTTCTTCGTTCGTACTCTGCAATTCTTCGTTAGCGGCCAGTAGCTCGCGGTTGGAAGCCTGTAATTCTTCATTGGTAGACTCCAGGCGGCTCACCAGGTCTTTACTGTTGCTATTGGCCTGGTTCAGTTTACCTTCCAGGATCCGGATATGATCCTTCAGCAATTCGTTGCTGTTTACTTCTTCCAGCTCTACTTCATTGGCCGCGGCCCCGTCCGTATTGGCGAGGAGTTCTACCATAAAGGTATCTTCCTCGTTCCCGTTTAGATTGACCCGGCGAAACCGCAGGTCGAGCAGCTCATCATTCCCGTTTTTGGAAAAACTAACATCCTTGTACACGACGGATATTTCATTACCGGACACTTTACCAACTCCTTTTCGGAAAAGCAGGACCTGTTCCGGCGGCAGCATGTTATCCAGATTGAAGTCAGCCTGCCCGCGGGGAAAAGTAAGCAGGCGTTCGACATTGCCCTGGATATAGATAACATCCAATTTGTCATTAAGAAAAAGCACAGTGGGAACGTAATAGTCAAGCAGGTACTTTGTAAATGGATCCTTTAGTTCTTCTTCGCCGGAGGATACGGCCTGCACTTCGGCCGTTTTAGTTTTTTTACGTGGCTGGTGCAGTAGCTGTCCCGGTCCGGATCTTAAGCGGGACTGATAGGGCAGCTGGGTATTTTCTTTTTTCTGGAAAATATTCCATTTCTTTTCTACCTGATTGTAAGCGTGCTTGACATCTCCCAGCGATTCACTGGGTCCCAGAAACAGGTAACCCATCGGATTGAGAGCAAAGTGAAAAGTAGACAACACGGCCCGCTGGGAAACAGATTTGAAGTAGATCAATGCATTCCGACAGGAGATCAGGTCCATATGGATAAAAGGAGGGTCGCTCAACAGATTGTGAACGGCGAAAAGCATCTTATCCCGGATTACGCTTTTAATGCGATAAAAGTCCGCCTCTTTGACAAAGTATTCCAACAGCAGATCATCGGGGATATCCGCGGCGCAGTTATGGGAAAAGGCCCCTTCTGACGCCAGCTTAATAGCTGCACTATCTACATCGGTACCAAAGATCTTAAAATCGTGATTGAGATTGTTTTTCCGGAGGTAGCGGTCGAAGATCAGGGCGATGGAGTAAGCTTCTTCTCCCGTTGAGCAGGCCGGCACCCAGATCCGAACGGCCTCTTCCTCTTCCCGGTTGTCGAATATCTGTGGCAAAACTACCCTCTCCAGAGATTCGAAGGCCAGTGGGTTTCTGAAAAATCGCGTAACCCCGATCAGGAAATCTTTCTGGAGCGCGAAAATCTCACGATCATCCTTTCTCAGCAGTTCGATGTATTCCTCCGGATCCCCCAGTCGATGTAGCAACACCCGGTTGGCCAGACGCCGGTTGAGCGTGGGCTCCCGGTAGCCGGAAAAATCAATTCCGGTAGCGGTAAGTACTTCCCGCAGGATCCGGTCCAGGTAAGGAAGCGGTTCCACCCCGTTACCGGAAATGGCTATATTGAAATCTCCATTCGTGTCGGACCACTCCAGAATATCCGTCAAGATAGAAGCCAGCCCTTCTGGGGATAGGACTTTATCGGCCATCTGCAGGCGGAGCACCGCCTTGGGCATCCCATCAAATTTGGCGGATTCGGGAGTCTGCACCAAAACCAGCCCTCCGGCCTCCTTAATAGTACGAACACCCCGGGAGCCATCCGTGCCCGTGCCGGACAGGATCACCCCGATCGCCTTTTCTTTCTGACTTTCTCCCAGGGAATGGAAAAACTTGTCTATTGGAAGATTTAACCCATCATTCGGTGTACGCGGATGGGTGATCAGCATGTTCTTTTCGAGGGTGAGATTTTTGTCTTTGGAAATGATATAGATCTGATTGGCCTGAACGGGCATTACGGAATCAACGATCGTGATCGGCATGCTGGCGTGCTTGGCCAACAGTTCGTCCATAACGCTGTGGTGATCCGGAGAAAGATGTAGAATAAGTACGAAAGCGGCACCCGTATTATCCGGCAAATTAGATAATAAGGACATCAATGCTTCCATTCCTCCGGCGGAGGCTCCAAGTCCTACCACTCTCATGAGCTCAATTGAATGATTAGTAAAATCTTTCCTGGGATAAACAACACCTTATGAATCAACTGATAAATCCCTATCAATTATCGTGCAAATCAGTCAGGAAAAAAGGTAAGTGCGTTGTTAGAGTCCATAATTTAACAAAACCGGTTGACATTAGTTCCTTATTTACCGGATTAGCGCACTTCCGGCTAGAGTGTCAGAGTGGTCCTCAACCAGGAAAGTATTAAATTTGATAACGATTATTAGATTTAATAAAATTTCATTTTTTGGCACATTCTATAAAACACTGATTATCAACACTTTACCAGATGGCACGCTATTTGTCTTTAAGTAAGTAACGATGTTTAAAAATAATAAATCGTTTTTGATTTATTTAAATTGGGGCTCTTTTGCATCTCTAACTACAAGTTAGAGATGCTTTTTTTTTACCCTACCCGGACTCCTGTCCGATCAGTGCTACGTACCTGATCCGCTCCTCAATGATCACCGGCGTAGCGACCAGTTCGATCATTGCTTCTCTTCCGTTTTTATCGACAAAATTGAACCGCACTGTTTCAAACGGGTTACCGGAGAAGATATTCTCAATAGATGATCTGACCTTGCCTTGCTCGGAATCTCCCAGATATTTATAAATGCTGGTACCGATCATCTCTTTCTTACTGCTACCGGTATGCTGGGCATAATTCAGATATTTGATGGTGCCGTCCCGGTCGATCAAAGCAATCTGATGGAGGGCATTATCCATAAATGCCTCATATGCTGCCAGGTTTTGGGTTAGCTCATGCTGTTCATTGACGTTTTTGGTGATATCCTGCATTATGGCTACAAAAGAGACCAACACCTGCCCCGATCCATTTGGAGGATTATCCCCCAGGGGGATCATGGTACCTGCGTAATAACGCGACAGCTCATTCTGATCTCTGATCTCAAATTCAAATGAAAGGGGGCGAAACTTTTTGGACATGTCTTCCAGTTCCGCTTTCAGTCGCCGGGTTTCCTCCCCGGGAAGGACTTCGAAAATATTCTTACCCACAAGGGCACCCTTCGAATAAGGTCCGATACCGTTGCTGGCCTCCTCGATATCGCCTACGGCGTCCAGTTCCAGGATAATATCATCGGAATTCTGAAAGATGGCTTTGAATTTTTTGGCAAAGGTCAGCATCTGTTCCCGGATCCTGATCAGCTCGTTGACATCCACGAAAGTAATGACCAGGCCCTGAATGAGGTCATCCTGGGTGCGATACGGCAATACCCGCAACAGGTAGTGGTTGCCGTTTGTGTCCTCTACTTCTTTTTCGTATTTGTCGAGAGTAATGTATACCTGTCGGCTGATGCGACTGATATCCACGCCGATAAGTGTGGTGGAGAAATCCGAGATAGGGCGGCCGATATCCGATTCCAGCAGATTAAAATGTTTGCGGATAGCGGGCGTGAACCTTCGCACCTGTAATTCCTTATCCAGAAAGATCGTGCCAATATCGGTACTTCTCAGCAGGTTGAGTATGTCGTTGTTGGCCTGGGAAAGTGCATCGTTTTTGAGTTGCAGCTCGCTGTTGACGGTATACAGTTCCTCATTGACCGACTGCAATTCTTCATTAGTGCTTTGCAGTTCTTCATTGGAGGCCATCAGTTCGCGGTTAGAAGCCTGTAACTCTTCATTGGTGGCTTCCTGTTCATCGATCAGGTTCTGAGCTCTCTGATTGGCATCGCCGAGCTGCATTTCCAGGTTTTTCATCTGCTGGTTCCAGATAACCGACTGATTGGAAGGAGAACTATCTTTCGGCCCGTCTGCGCCGGAAGGCTCAACGTTCGTGATCTCCACCAGAATGATCTCTTGCCGCTTATCCTCCAGCCAAATTTTCTGGAAATGGAGATTCGCTAACTTTTCTACTCCTGCCTTACTGAAAGCTACATTGCGAAAAGCAAGCGAACTTTCTCCGGCCAGACAACGTTTTACCGCATTCTGGAATAGCAGCAGGACTTCTCCATCCAGCATCCTGGAGACATTGAATTTTACCAGTGCACGGGGAAAACTAAAATATTCCTCAATATTTCCGTGAGTGTATAGAATATCTAGGTCAGCATTGACAAAGACAGATTTAGGCACAAACCTGTCGATCAGATATTGCGTATATTTATCTAAGTTTTGATGAGACATTTACCAGCTCAGCTTATTCGAGATTGACCATAATTTCCAGGCACAAAAATACGATCTCTGTCGCTTTTTTTCTACTGATTTTCAAATGAGTGGCGCATTTGTTTTAAATATAATAAAATTGACAAACAGGGATTATTATATTTAATAAAAATATTTTTATTTAACCCGTAAACTACTGATTATCAGTGGTTAAAAAGTTGGACTGGTTTTTGAAGTACTATATAGTGATAAGTATTTTTTAAAATCGCGAAAACCGGATTTAATAATGAAACCGATAACCAATTCTCTTTCTGAAAGGGCGCAACTCAGGTTTCAAATCCTGGAAAAGATTTTTAAGCAGCTCGGAGATGAACAGAGTCGCATCATGTTAATGCATTACCGCGGGTATTCCCCCCGGGACATTGCCAAAGCACTAAATATTTCCGAACCCATTGTAAAAAATAAGCTGAACGCTACCAAACAGGAAGCTAGAAAGTTAATTCAAAAATACTACCAATAATAAACTCAGCTCTAACAAGTAGTTGCCTTTCCATACCTCTGTTCTCTAAAGGCATCAAGTACTGTTTAGCCAAATTATAACCCTGTAGACCCTGAGAACGCATCTCCGGACGATATTGTACCGGAGATGCCTCTTATCCCTTAAACCATAAAGAAATGATTGATCAACCCTTGTCTATATTAATTATCAGTAGCAATAGCAAAGATATTGAAACTGTAAAATCAAAAATTCGGAGCTTTGCTCCCAATAGTCTATACGTAGTTGCCCGCAATGAAGCAAATCTGAAAAAACGGATCGGGTGGCTGGATTACCATATGGTGATCTGTGACCACCAGTTACCCCACAACCAAGCACAAAAGGCAAATATCAGGCTTCGTATTACGATGCCCTATTTGCCTTTTATCCTGATCACGGACTGTCCGGAAATGGAGAATGGTTTCTTGTCAAAAGAATCTTCTTCCTGGTCCGTCCGGGCCATTATTGGTCGGAGTCATCTGGATCAGTCCGGTGCCGTGATTCAATCGGTTTACAACAATAGTGCGGAGACCGTGGAGCAGGAAAGAAACTGCCAGAAAAGGATAAAACAGAAAAATCTGTTACTTCAAAAATTTGAATCTTTGCTCAAGCAGGCACTGCGTCCGCTAAATTCGTTCACCCTGGAAGAATTGTCCAGGATGGTTTTCAATCGCCATAAAATTATTGGAAACTTTATTTCTTAATAGTTATAAGTCGGCCGGTATTAGTTGACCACTTCGTAAACACCATCCTTTACCCGCTTCTCAAATTCGTCACGGGGTACCGGCATTTTCGCATTGGCCATAATCAGTTTAATGGTTACGCGGTTGGCATTTTCCTTTATCACTCTTACTTTCATACTACTTTTCATAATGGAAAAAATTTATCTGTTAAAAAAAATTGGGTGTTTGATTGTTGCTCCCAAAGGAAAATAGCTGACCATCCGTATCGAATAAGCTCGATAGAGAAGCAGTTACCCAAATGTGCTGCCCGTCAACTTTATAATTCCTTTCCGGCTTTTTTCAAAAAGATGAGTGGAATGACCTTACATCAAGGGCATCGTGGCCGACGCCATCTCCTAAATTTGGTTCCAGGAGCAAAAAGCATTGAAAAAGAGGAACATATCTATAAATATAAACAAAATCTACCTAAAATTGTTTACCTAGCCTGATTTATGGAGGATCAATTCTCCGGACCTTTTTTCAGGTAAGCTTTCACGGGCGGACCAAAATTCGATTATCAGCAGTTTCCCTACGGCATAAGCTAAGGATAAAATTAGAGAAGGCGCGGGTGGTACCTACCATCCGCGCCTTCTCCGTTTCATGCTTCGTCAAACTCCGGGAATTAGCCTCAGCCTCCTATCCGGAGAATACGAAACTACTGATGATCAGCTCATTAATCCTCCGTCTCCACGGTGCCGCCACTGATGGTAGAACCGAAGAAAACGCTATTCAGAAAGATTCGGTTCGTTCCGTACCAGAAAGCCCGGAAGTTGGGATTGAAAGTCATAGAGATCGTCCGTCCGCGTCCTACCCCACTCACCACTACAGCAGCCGAACCGTCGATCTTACCTTCGTAGATCTTGTTCAGGTAACCGCTCAGCAGTGGTTTATCGCGGTAAATCGCGGGGGTCGCGTAGACATTGTTAGAAGGCTCGAAGAAAATCGTCCCCCGCTTAAACACCGGGATCTCTTCCTGGTGGTAACCGTAAAACACCGGATGGGTGAGGTCCGCCTCAATGGCAAAAATGGCCCCTCCGATCACTTTACCTCCGCGGTCCCGATTGGCTTTTGCGTAGGGCCGGCGCGTTTTATCATCATCTTTCTCATCCGTGGGTTTGCGTACTTTCAAGCTGGCCAGATCATTCTGGGCGGCCCACTGGGCCGAGCGGTCCATGGTGATCAGGGTACCACCGTCCTGCAGCCAGCGCTTAATGGTCGACGCTACACTATTGATGCGACTGTAGGAACCGTTGGGCAGTACGATAACATTATATTGCCAGATATCGACCCGGGACAGGCTGGAGATATCCACTTTACTGGTCACCATGCCGTAGCGCTGGTCAAAAAGGTGCCAGACTTCTCCCGCATCGTAGCTGGAAACGCCCTCCCCTACAGCCAGTAAGACCTTGGGCAACTCCAGAGGTTCAAAATCGTTACTCCCCAGGTCCGGACCTACAGGAGAATATCCCGTAGCCACCGCGGTGATCTCCACTCCGGTTGACTGACTGACCGATCTGATCAACTCATAGATCTCATCGCCGGACATGTCCTGATTTCGTGCCGGCACCATAACCGTACCTTCCGGGTAACGCTCACCTTCCAGTTCCAGAGGACGGGAGGCAACCTTGGCGCGCAGGCCGGCTTTCAGCAAGCGGTATACCGCCTTCGGTGCGTAATAATCGTCCCAGTCTACCAGATAAGCGTAATTGCTTTGCTGCGGTACAGCCGGTTCATTGGCATCCATCAATCCGGTAACCTGCTCTCCCTGAATATCTCTGCGGCCGGTCTCCGCGTAGGGAATATTGAAGGCCATGGGCAGTGTCCAGGCGGAAACATCGTAGAACAGGCTGTCTTCAAAGCTGGTACGGGTCTCAAACATCGCTTTGATCAGCCGGTACTGGGTTTGCTCCACCGGCACGACATAACTGCTTTCGGCGGCAAAGGGTTTACCGTCCAGGCTCAGGTCGCCGTCCAGTTTATAGACATCGATCCGGTGACGCCGCAGGATCTCCAGCAAGTGCTGGGTGCGGGAAGCATCATTGGCATCGCCGAAAACGTAGGACTTCACCCGGTCTCCCCGGGCATCGTCCATCGACTGGCGATAGAAATCACGTTGAAAATTAAGCAGATCCTGGCGCAAGCCCACCGCAGCCCGCTGGGTGCTCAGTGCAGTGGTTACCTGATTCCGGATGGTATAGGGGAAACTCAGCAGACCGTTGTCCGTTTCCTGCAGGTGCCCCCGGCTACTGGCCTGCTCGAACAGGATACCGATACAGCCGTTGGCGTCGGGATAGGTAGAGCCTTTTCCGTAGTAGAAATCATCGTATCCTTCGCCACTGTAATAAAGGGACCCGATCTCATCCAGCGCCTCAGCGTGGTAGTCGGCAATTTTGCCGGTCAGCTCCTGGTTCATCTTGGGCGTCAGGGGGTGTACCCGCGTGGGTTCTCCGGGCATGAAGAAAAAGGTAGAATTGGAACCCATTTCGTGGTGGTCCGTCAGGATGTTCGGCTTCCAGTCGTGGAAAGTCTGGATGCGTCCCCGGCTTTCCGGATGCTGTACCGGCAACCAGTCGCGGTTAATGTCGAACCAATAGTGGTTTGTCCGCCCGCCGGGCCAGGCCTCGTCGTACTCGCGATCGTTGGAATCCGAAGTGAGATTTTCATTCTTGTGCATATTGGCCCAGGTCGAGAAACGGGTGAGGCCGTCCGGATTAAAACTGGGATCAAAAATGATCACCAGATCATCGAGCAGGGCTTCGATCTCCGCCCCCCGAGCGGCCGCGAGATAATAGGCTACCAGCGGCGCGGCGTTGGCTCCACTGGGCTCGTTCCCGTGGATGCTGAATCCCTGGTAGATCACCGTCGGCATGTCTTCCGTGTCCAGTCGACCGGATTGTTCCGGATCGCTGAGCGCGACGTGTTCCGCCTGAATTTCATCCAGTCGGGCCTGATTGGCCTCGCTGGTCACGATGATATGAACGAGTGGGCGTCCCTCGTAGGTACGGGCGTGCTGACGCAAGCTCATCCGGGGCGAAAGTTCCGCCAGGTGACGCATATACATGAGTTGCTGATCGTGGCTGATGTGCCAGGATCCGATCTGATAACCCAGAAATGACTCCGGTGTCGGTATCTCCGGATCGTAGTCAATATCGGGCAGATAGTAGGTCAGATCTACGGACTGAGCCGATAAACCCAGCCAGCTTAAAACTAGTAGGAGTGTTAAGATTCGTTGCATTAAAGAGTTGTGTTTTGTTATAATCAGGTTCAAAAAGGTTTTGGTCCAATGTTGAGCGCCCGGTAGCGCAAGCTAAGCGTGCGGGCTACCGGGCGCTACAGATCAGTTTTTGCCCCATTCCACTTCCCGGCCGGGCGTGTAGGGAGCGCCGGCTTTTTCGAGCTTTTCTTCGAGTGCCCGCACATCTTTATCCATAATATCCTGTACCCGCTGCAGCAGCGGACGGAAAGCCGCGCTGGCCAGTCGGAAAGCCTCCCGCTGGGTGGCAGTAGGTGCCGAAGTCGAATTCCACATATCGTAAACCAGGCCGTTCAGCCGACTGGTAAGCGTGGCCTGGGTACCTTTGTCCAGACGGCCGGCCAGGCGGTCGCCGTAAAAATCCTGCCGCAGCGTATACATTTTCTGTTCCAATGCCCGGTAATCGGCCATCAGATCGGCCGTTGCTGCCGGTGCGGACTGAATGGCTTTTTCAATATACCGCATGCGGTTGTTGATGTCGCTCATCATTTGGGTAGCTCCGCTCAGGGCCCGTTGCAATTCGTGTGCTTCCCGCTGGAATGCGGCCAAAGCATCGCGATCTTTCGCCGGCAGGGTTTCCCCGCCGAGGGTCTTCAGCTTGAACTCCATGGGAGCTACCAGTTCTTCCATTTTGCCGTTGACACTGCGGGATAGGGAAACCGTGTAGGGCCCGGGTACCGCCAGAATGCCGACATCCTCGTTGGCAAAGGGATTATCAAATCCGGAGGACCGCAGACTTACCGGTCGCAAACTCGGATAACGGCCGTCCCAGACGATCCGCTGTACGCCTTTGCGCAGGCTGGTATTCAACTTGCGGATGATATTGCCGTCCAGATCGCGAATGGTAAATTCCAGATACGGAGATTCTTCCCGCTCTTCGGCCAGCAGTTCTTCGTAAGTGGGGTACGTCACATCTTTTCCCGCTTTGATCAGTTCGCGTTCGCGTTTTTGCCGCTGGTCCGCCAGGCTTTCGTGGCCTTCCTTTATATAATAGGTGAAAGTGGCCCCTACTGGTGGGTTGGGCGTACTGAAGTGACTGTGCCCCAGAAAGCCGTTACCCCTTAAACCCAATGGAGTACTCTCGATAAACAGCAGGCCATCTTTGACCGGCAGAATACTGGCTTCCGCCGTCAGCGCTTCCCGGTCCAGATGCCGCAGGGGCGAATAATCATCCATTACGTAAAAACCCCGGCCGAAGGTAGCCAGTACCAGATCGTTTTCCCGCTCCTGGATCGCGATATCCCGCACGGCGATCGGCGGCAGACCGGCACTTAGTTTCTTCCAGTTGCTACCGCCGTTGTTGGAGAAAAAGCAACTGAATTCCGTCCCCAGGAACAACAGATCCGGGTCGACATGATCTTCGGCGATCGTATAGGCCGATCCCCGCTCCGGCAGGCCCGCAGCAATAGCCGTCCAGCTTTTTCCCTTATCGGTGCTCTTATATACATAAGGTGTAAAGTCACCGTATTTATGGTGGTTGAAAACCGCGTACACTACATTTTCATCGTGTTGGGAGGCGAGTACGGCATTGACGTAGGTCCTTTCCGGCACCCCGGCGATGCGGTTGGCATCAATGGTTGTCCAGGAATTTCCACCGTCGCCGGTCATCTGGATCAGTCCGTCGTCCGTTCCCACCCACAGCAGGTTCGGATTGACCGGACTTTCCGAAAACGCCACAATCGTGCCGTAGGGCGAAGTGGAACGGTTCTTGGCCACTGCGTCGATACTCTGCACCCGGCCCATTACCTTCAGGGTATTGCGGTCCACCTGGCGGGTCAGATCCTCACTGATCACCTGCCAGGTATTGCCCCGGTCGTCGCTTTTAAACAATTTATTTGCGGCAAAATAGACCCGGGTCGGTTGGTGGGTGGAAACCGCCAGGGGAGCATCCCAGTTCCAGCGGTATTCTTCTTCGCCGTCCCGCGGCTGGGGCTGAATACCCATGCTCTCCCCACTGGCCCGGTCAAAGCGCACGAGATTGCCGTACTGGGACTGGGCGTACACTACATTGGGATTATCGGGTTCCACCTGGGATTCGAAACCATCCCCTCCGTTGGTAATGAACCAGTCCGAATTGGGAATACCATTACGGCTACGGGTACGGGAAGGTCCGCCCATACTGAAGTTGTCCTGGGTACCTCCGTAGACATAGTAGAAGGGCTGGGAATTATCCACTGCCACTTTATAAAATTGGGTGATGGGCAGATTGGCCTTGTAATCCCAGGTCTCGGCCGCATCCCAGGATTCGTAGATCCCGCCGTCGCAACCGACCAGATAGTGATCCGTATCCGCCGGATCTATCCACATACAGTGGTTGTCGACGTGTTTGTACTGCTCGTTTACCATTTCGAAACTGCGGCCGCCGTCCGTGCTCCACTGCAGCCAGGTATCCATGCTGTAAATGATATCCGGGTCGGTCGGATGCGGAACGATCTCCACGTAGTAATTACCACTGGTGGTATGGCCGCTCCTTCTTTCCCAACTGGCACCCCGGTTGGTCGACCGGTAGAAGCCGCCTTTACCATCCTGAGCTTCGACCAGAGCGTACAGTACTTCGGGATCGGCGGGTGAGATGGCCAGACCGATCCTTCCCTTATCTCCCGAGGGTAATCCCCGATTGGCTTTTTTCCAGGTTTTTCCGCCGTCCTCGCTTTTGTACAGATCGCTTCCGGGGCCACCGCCCACATAGGTGAATACGTGCCGGCGGCGTTGAAAAGCCGCTGCGTAGAGGACATCCGGATTGCGCGGGTCCATGATCAGATCGGTAACGCCGGTATGCTCGTCGATCGTTAGTACGGCCTCCCAGGTTTCGCCGCCGTCAGTGGTCTTATATACGCCGCGTTCGCCGCCCGAGCTCCACAGCGGGCCGATGGCTGCGACGTACACCACGGATGAATTTCGGGGGTCGACAATGATCTTTCCGATGTGCTCAGATGACTTCAAACCGACATTTTTCCAACTATTTCCACCATCCTCACTTTTATAGACTCCATCTCCGTAAGAAACTGAGCGTTGATTGTTATTTTCTCCTGTGCCAACCCATAAAATATTCGTATTATTAGGATCTATTACAATACATCCAATTGAATACGAACTTTCCTGATCAAAAATTGGTTGAAAGGTAGTACCAGCATTAGTAGTCTTCCAAATCCCCCCGGAAGAAGTGGCAACGTAATAGGTGCTCGGCCTGGCCGGGTGCACCGCGAAATCTGAAATACGACCTGAAGTTAAGGCGGGCCCTATAGATCGAAATCTCAAACCGTTTAGTCCTAAGGTGTCCAGGTAATACTTTGTAGCCTGTTCATCATTCTTGTCCTTTTTCTTTTGTGCTTCCGCAGGAGAAGCCTGGAATATCATTGCAATCACCAGAAGGAGTTGAAAAGCTGATCGAAAAGATAGCATAGTAATTTGGTATGTGGTTAGTAATGAATTGGTATTCGCGGATCTAATTGGCACTGTTTAGTAAAGGTAAAAAGAAATCTATAGCCGACACGGGCTTTCAGCCGTAAAACACGGTTGCACCTGTGGTCGGTTAAAGCTGTATACGGCAGACCGTACCCAATTTAAGTCAAAAACAAGAGCCCTGTAAATCGCCGTGAACAACGCTGGCATTCAAGTTATAACCATAAAATTATTACCATGAAAATTTTTTACTTCAATCTACTCCTGGCTCTTCTCTTCAGCACCACCCTAAACGCCCAGGAAACCATCGAATGCGGTGCACCCGGTACCTCTGTTACGGTTACCGACCTTGAATTTAGCTCCTTGCGGAGATCCGGTTGTGTTATCAATTATAACATCACCATTACTGCTACCGAAGTAGGCGCCTACAGTGTCGAGGCACTGGGCCAGCCGCTCGTCGCTTTTTCCGTTTCCGACCCCGGGATCGTTCAGTTCCAGGGGCAGGTGAATACGGTATTTCCCTGTATCCTGCTGACCCGTTTTCTCGATGAGATCGACATCGTCACTCCTTCCGGCTCCTGTGGCCTGGATGTAGCGGCGCTCCTCCCCGTTAAACTGCTGTATTTCGATGCCGAAGAAGACAAAGGCAAAGCGGTCCTGAACTGGGGGACAGAAACCGAAGTGAACAACGAAGGCTTTATGGTTGAACACACCCAGACCGGAGAAGTCTGGGAACCCCTCGGCTTTGTAGCCGGAGTGGGTACGACCGAAGAAGCCCAGAATTACGAATTTACCGTAGATGGTCTGCCGACCGGTGAGCACTATTTCCGGCTGAAACAAATGGACTTCGACGGCCAGTACGAGTATTCCTCTATCGCTAACCTATATATCGGTGAGGAACCCAATACCCTCCGCATCTTCCCCAATCCGCTAGGCCGGGGGCAGCAACTGAACATTCAGGGTACCTTCGATCAGGCGGAATTATACAATGCCGCTGGAGTACGGGTGATGCAATTCCAGTCTCCCGACGCCCTGTTCAGCCCGCAATTCCGGAACCTGCCGGCCGGGTTTTATCACATGGTCATCCAACGCAATAACGAAACCTTCAAAGAAAAACTGGTCATCCAGTAAACGCTTTACGAAGCATCCCCCAGTGAGTATATCCCAGATCGGCAGTCGTCCGGTCTGGGATTTCTTTTTTAAATTAGAAGGTCAATATGTTACTTTTTCAAGGACGTTTCGTCACAAAACACGTAAATCAAAAACAGTATGAAAAAGTTCACCTTACCCCTGATCCTCGCCGGAGCCCTATTGATCACTGCCTGTGGCAGCCAACAGGAACCCGCCGATGAAGTTTCTCAAACGGAAATTGTAGAAATGGAAAATGCCAGCGAAGCGCTGGAGGAAAGTGTCGAAAGCATCGACTCCACGGTAGCCGACCTGGATGAAGCCCTGGATTCCCTGGACGCTTTGTTTTCCGAAGAACAGAACTGATCCATCCCTATCCCTTTACTTTTCTTTACCACCAAAAATGCATCATTATGAAAAAGCAGCCCTTATTATTGAGTTGGATATTGATCCTTTGCCTGGCCTTTGTTACCAATCTTTCCTACGCTCAGGGACAGTCTCAGGGCAAGGGGAAAGACAAAAAGGAGAAAACGGAAAAAGCAGAGGAGCGCGGCAAAGCCGGAAAGGAGAAAATGGAGAAAGCACAGCAGGAGAAAGACGATGATGATCTGGAAGAGATGGATGAAGACCGAAAAGAAAAGCCCGAAAAGGCAAAGGAAGGAAAAGGCAATGCCTACGGCAAGAATAAAAGCGATATGAGCGGTAAAGAATTCGGTGCGGAAAGAGCCGCCGCCGCCAAAGCCAGACACGAAGAGAAAAAGGAAATGGCCGAGGAAAAGATCGAAATGGCCGAAGAGAAAAAATCCGAAGCCAAGGAAAAGATCAATATGGCCAAGGAAAAACTGGCTAAAGCCAAAGCCGAGGGAAAAATGAACGAAGAAGAGATCTCCAAACGCGAAGCGGCCATCCAGAAAGCCGAAGCCAAACTGGCCGAGTTGGAGAACACCGTCAGTCGCAGCAAAAAGAAGATCAAAGAGCAATAAACACGATTCCTGCGGGAATTAAATACTATGAGTAAACCGGACCGAAGTCGATGATCATTGGCTTCGGTCCATTATTTCTGGGTGAAAGGCCCCGGGTCGGATTAACGGCCCGGCCGGTGGTTTGGCGTTAGAGAATAACTATATTTGCGGCTCAGAAAATTGTCCATTTGCCCATGCTGACCGCTCACCGTCGATCTTTACTTTCCATTATTTTGTACTGCTGGCTAGGTTTTTCCGGCGTCCACGCGCAGACTTCCGTGTTCCCGGCCCTAGGCGGCGAAGAGCTCCTCGATTCCCTCGTTTCGACCTATAAACCGGCCTCCGGCCTGAATTACGGTAACGCCCGCGATACCCTCTACGGCCGCATCCTCAATCAAAATGACAGCCTGGTCTGCATTTACACCGGTTACCGGATCTACCTGCCGCCCGGCCTGGATCCGACTATGGCCGCTTTTGACGCTGGTATCAATACCGAACACGCCTACCCCCGCTCCAAAGGGGCCGAAGAAGACATGGCCCGTTCGGATATGCACCATCTGTTTCCCAGTCGGGTGGACGTCAACTCCGATCGCGGAGATCTGCCGTTCGGCGAAGTACCCGATCCGCAAACCACTGCCTGGTACTATCTGGATCGAAAACAATCCGCCACCCCAACGGACAATATTGACGCCTACAGCGAACTGGGCAACGGACAGTTTGAAGTCCGGGAAAATTCGAAAGGCGATATCGCCCGGGCCATGTTCTACTTTTACACCATGTACCGGACGGAAGCGGAACTGGCCGACCGGGATTTTTTCCCCGATCAGAAAAATACTTTATGCGACTGGCATGTTCTGGATCCCGTTGACCAGCAGGAGTGGGATCGCAACGCGGCGATCGCTGCCTATCAGGATAATAAACCCAATCCCTATATTCTGGATTGCACTTTGGCTTATCGGGCTTTTTGTCCGGAACGCACCCCGCCGGCCTGCGGATTTACCCGGGTGAAAGACGTCCCGCCTCCCCGCCCGTTCCGGACAACGGACAGTGCTCCTAATCCATTCACCGATCAATTCACTTTTGAATACGAACTCAGCGAAGTCGTCCAGGTACACATACAACTGGTCGATGCGCTGGGCCGGCCGCTGCGTACGCTGGTCGATGCCCGACAATCCAGCGGGTCTTACCGGAGTCAGCTCAACACACAGCCTATCCCGGCCGGGCTTTATTCCCTGCAGTTTGAGTTCCGGACCCCGGAACATACCTGGTGGCATACACAGAAACTGATCAAGCTTTGATCTTGCGTCCGAAATCAATTCGTTCATTTAAAAATACAGTGGCATGCGTTTTGTACTGGCAGTTTTGATGTTCTGGTGCTCCCTGACGGTCTGGTCTCAATCCGCCCTTTTGCAGTCCGGCCCCATGCTCGGTTACAACGAAATGCGGGAAGTCCTGCTCTGGGTACAGACCACTTCCGCCGCCGAGGTGCAATTTATGTACTGGGAGTCCGACCAGCCGAGCGATACCTTATATACCGGGCAGATTCGGACCGAACCGGAACGGGCTTTTACCGCCAAATTCATCGCCGATCGGGTGATGCCCGGTGTAACCTACGACTACCGGCTCATCATCAACCGTACGGTCGTCGACCTGCCCTACCCTACCACCTTCACCGCCCAGCCCAACTGGAAGCGCGATGGCCGTGCGCCCGATTTTCGGATCGCACTCGGAAGCTGCACCAATACCATCGATCCCCTGTTTGATGCGCCCAACCCGGAATTCACGGCCCGCTACGAGATCTTTCCCAGTATTGCCGACCGGCAACCGGACCTGATGCTCTGGCTGGGTGATAATATTTACCTGGGTGATGCAGACTGGTACACCCAAACCGGGATCCTGCACCGCTACACCCACACCCGCTCCATCCCCAAAATGCAGGAGTTGCTGGCCACCGCCCATAATTATGCCATCTGGGACGATCACGACTTCGGCCCCAATAATAGCGACCGCAGCTTCATCCACAAGGATAAAACGCTCGCGGCCTTCGAGCTTTTTTGGGGCAATCCGACCTTCGGCCTTCCGGGCGTGCCCGGTGCGATCAGCTTTTTCCAGTATATGGACATCGATTTTTTCCTATTGGATAACCGGTACCACCGCAGCCCCAATGACCGGCGGGGAGGAGAAAAGACCATACTAGGCAAAGCGCAACTGGAATGGCTGATCGATGCCCTCAGCTACAGCAACGCACCGTACAAAATGGTGGCCGTCGGCGGGCAGGTACTCAACACGGCGCCGCTGTTCGAAAATTATGCCAACCGGCATTTTGAAGAAAGACAATATCTGCTGAACCGTATTGAGGAAGAAGGGATCACCGGGGTGGTCTTCCTGACAGGGGATCGGCACCATACGGAACTGAGCCGCTACGTCAACAACCGCGGTATCCCGGTTTATGATCTTACTATTTCCCCGCTGACTTCCCGCAGCTATGACGCCACGGACGAGCCCAATACCCTGCGGGTGCCCGGCACCCATGTGGGCATCCAGAATTTCGGTATCCTGAACGTTACCGGTCCCCGGGATGACCGCCGGATTCAGATCGAAGTGCGGGATACGCAGGGAGCATTATTGTGGGAGTATGAGATTGGCGGCGAATAAAGTGTCGTACCTTCATTCAGAGATCGGAGATGCGGCTTCTGCAACACACTGTTCCGGGACCGACACTCCATATGATCGTGAAACCATATTTTTGCAAAAAAATAAGCATGAAAAATACCTGGTACATTCTACTCTTACTCATTCTCTGGGCCTGTGGGAATGAGTCTGGCGACCAGCTTTCCCAAAACGAAGGAGGCAGTGCCGTCGATAGTGCCCAGTGGGTCATCGATAAGGCGATAAGTGCCCACGGTGGGGACAAGGTCGACAACAGCCATATCGAATTCGACTTTCGGGACCGCCATTACATTTCCGACCGGCAGGGAGGTGCTTTCACTTACGAACGGATCTGGCAGGATACCACCGGCGATCAGTACCGGGATGTGCTGACCAACGACCGACTCTACCGGGAGATTAACGGCGAACGGGTGGAACTCTCGGCCAAAGACAGTTCGGCTTACGCCAATAGCACCAATTCCGTGCTTTATTTTGCACTGCTGCCCTATTATCTGAACGATCCCGCCGTACGTAAAACCTACCTGGGGCAGGGCGATATCAAGGGCCAGACCTACCACAAGGTCAAAGTGACCTTCCGGCAGGCGGACGGCGGCAAAGACTTCGAAGATGAATTCGTTTACTGGATCCACCAGGATGATTTTACGATGGACTATTTTGCCTATAACTACATCGTTGACGGCGGAGGCGCCCGCTTCCGGGAAGCTTATAATGTACGAACCATCGACGGTATTCGCTTTGCGGATTACGTCAACTACCGGCCGGAACCCGAAATCCGGGAAGTAGCTACTTTCGACCGTATGTTCAATGAAGGAAAGATGAAGGAGTTATCGCGCATCGAATCGGAAGATATTAGCGTGCAGCTCCGTTAGGCCTCCCCTATCGGGCTTTTACATCTCTCCGGCTGTGGATGCAGTGGTGACCTTGGGGATTTAAAAGGTCTTTTCAGTGACCAGTAAGTTGTTTAAATCCTCGAAGGTATTGGGAGATCGCAGCTATACGGGCCATGCCTGTAGTTGCCTTGCTATTAGACGGGGTGATCGGGAGATTGGGGAAAAGCACTGCTTTTCGCCATTTCTCCAGGTTCTCTGGTTTCCCAACCCGATCTCCCGGTACCTTCCCAAACCAAGGTATTATGATATCCTTAAAAATTTCCCGGCACCACGATCTGGGTGAATTTCTCAGATACGCCCTTTTCTACGGTGCGGCCACGGCCGTTTTGATGAGCATTTTTGAACTTCTGATCCATTTTGCCGGTATGGACGGACGGCAGGGGTTTCACATGCTGAACTACCTGATCTTTTTTCTCATGATAGGAATAGGTACTTTTCGGGCCGGCGGCCAGCATTTGCTCAATGAGGGATTTGAAGCCAATGACACCATTATTCTCGGCTTGATGATCTCCGCCGCCACGGCCTTATTCACCCTGCCCTGCAACATTATTTTCGTTCTGATCCACGTACCGGTAGAGGTGGGTATCATGACTCTGCCGATCTCCAGTGGATTCAAATTTGCGCTGAACGCCATGGGGAATTTCCTGGTTGACGTGAGTATGGGCTTCCTGGCTTCCATCATTTTTATTTATCTCTTTAACCGCAATTAAGCGGCCCTGTAGCCGCAGTTTAGCGACCTACTTCTTCTCTTCGTTCAGATCAAAGCGCTCTATCCTGCCGTTGTAAATGGTAGCATAGAGCGCAAAATCATCATCAGTCGTGTGTAGTATCCCTTTGAGGTAAGACAGACTGGGAGCACTGCCGGGCAACATACTTTTCTTTTCAAAACTCTGTACCGGATGCGCGCTCATAAATCCCCGCACCAGTCGGGTAGCCTCCGCGCTGTCGTTGGAAGTAGGATGTCCCGGAATAAAGAAAGTAACGTCCGGTGCAAAAAAAGTACTCAGCCGATCCGCCATCCCCGTTTGCAAAGCTCCCACGATCGCCTCATCCGTCCGTATGGCCTTTTCTTCGAGTGCTTCGGTACGCACGGATACAATCGCCGTGATCAAAATAAGCGTGACAAATGCCAGAGCAATGAACAGTATTGCGATTAGATTTTTCATGGTCATGCATTTAATAAAAAGACATTTGGCCGGGAGCCGGTCACCGGTATAGCTACAAAAAATGCTCCGCCTCTCAGGGTAGGCGGAGCATCGACAACTTAAAAACCTTCAGACCCGGAATTCGGGTTTGATCGGTCAACAATGATCAACAAGTTCTGATCTCAGAACGTAATTTATGAGTGTCCAGGCGAAGATCACCGGGATCAGGCACTGACCCGGGATTGATCTTCGTACATTTTTACGATATTGGTTCTGGCCCTCAGCAGGCGCATTTTCACGGCGCTTTCTTTCAATTGCAGCTCGTCACAGAGGTTTTCAATAGTGCGGTGTTCAATGTATTTCAACCGCAGGATCCTGGCCTGCTGGCTGGGCATCTTACCGAGCAAGCGGGGAATAGCCAGCAACTTTTTTTCCAGTTCCAGTTTTTCTTTTATCTCATTGGTGGCCGGAATATCCGGGGTTTTGTCTTCCAGGGAGTCGGTCGGGCGCAGGGCCTGTCTTTTGTGAAGATTGATGATCTTATTACGAGCGATCCTGAATAACCAGGCTACCCACAGTTCCGGATTGTTGAGAGTAGGTAATTTCTCGAATGCCTTCAGGAAAACGTCCTGTACCATATCCGCCGCATCGGTAGGGTTGCCGAGTGCTTTCAGGCAGTAGCGGTTCATCTTTTCGTAATACCGCTTGTACAGGGTGCTAAAGTAAATTTCATTCAGTGTTAACTGATATTGGTAGACCAGGGTGCTATCTGGCAGATCTTGTAAGGTGTTTTGAGCGACAGTTTCCATGACTAACTTTTTTCTTTGTTTAATTGATACCTACAAGTTAGTCCGTAGCGCCCCCCGGTATGGGTTTTTTCGGTAGATTGGGGAAATACTTCGGTGAGTTCCGTAAATGCTTCGGTAGGCGTTCAGGCCAGGAATTCGCGACGGATCAGCGCGCCCGCTGCGTCTAAGGCCTCCCCGATCTTTTCCAGTTGGTCCCGCAGCGCCTCCGGTGAAGGTACATCCTTCCTGCACTCGGTCTCAAAGTGACCGATGGTTTTACTCAGGGACGCCGCAAATCCCATATAGGAAGCCGTACTTTTCATACTGTGGGCCGCCGCTGCCGCTGCGGCGAGGTCCTCCTCTCGTAGCCCCTGCTCAATAGCTTCCATTTCCCGCGCAGATTGTTCGAGGAAAATGGTTGCCATTTCCCGAATAGTTGCTTCATCCCCCTGGGCGATCTCCAGCAAATAAGCACGGTTGAAGGCCGGTGGGGAGGTTTCCATACCGGCGGCCTCCGGGAGGATGGGTTGCTCTTCCGTCCTTTTGCCGGCGGGCAGCAACTGCAGGATCAGCCGGAGCAGCTCCTGTTCATTCAGCGGTTTGGCAATGTATTCGGTCATGCCATATTGCAGACACTTTTCGCGTTCTCCGGCAAATGCGTGAGCGGTAGTAGCAATTACGGGAGTTTGCAGATCCATCTCTTCCCGCATTTTCCGTACGGCCGTATATCCATCCATTTCGGGCATCTGAATATCCATCAGGACCAGGTCGTATTTCCGGTCAGATAGTTTTTCCAAAGCTTCCCGGCCATTGCCCGCATGATCGTGGGAAAAACCCCATTCATCGAGCAGTAAGGCCGCGATCCGGCGATTCAGCGGATTGTCTTCCACCAACAGGATACGGACCTCTTCCGGTTCGGATAGGTGGGCCGCGGCGATCGTACGCCGGTCTGCCTCCTGGGCTACCGCTGAGACCCGGTAGGGAATATCCACTAAAAAGGTAGTCCCTTCCCCTTCCTTACTCACTACCTCTATTCTCCCTTTTTGGATATCCACCAGCTGTCGGGTGATGGTAAGCCCAAGTCCGGCGCCCCCGTATTTCCGGGTAGTCTCCGAACTGGCCTGCGCAAAACGATCAAAGATGTTGGATAACTTTTCCGGGGGTATCCCGATACCGGTATCTCGGATCTCGAAATGCATCCACTGCTGGTCGTTCTGAAGCGCTCCGGCTTTTACCACCAGTTCCACCTGACCTTCGTTCGTGAACTTGAAGGCATTACCCAGAAGGTTGACCAGGATCTGGGTAAGCCGGGTCGGGTCGCCCAGCAAAACACTGGGGATCTCCCCGACAAGCAGTACCCGGAAACGGATCGGTTTATCCTTTTCGCGGTAGCGAAACATACTCTCCACCGATCCGATCAGCGCTTCCAGGTGGAAGGGGATGATCTCCAGGTGCAGGGCGCCCGCTTCGATCCTGGAAAAATCCAGAATGTCGTTAATAATGGACAGCAGGTTTTCACTACTCGTTCGGATACTGCGTACGAATTCGGGCTGGTCGTTTTGCAGGTCGGTACGCTGTAGCAGATTGGAAAAACCGATAATAGCGTTGAGCGGGGTGCGGATCTCATGGCTCATGTTGGCGATGAACTGTTCCTTCAGCAGCGCGGCCCGTTCAGCATGCTCTTTTGCATCGACCAGATTATTGAGTAAGCCCCGCCGGCGGCGGGCCGTTTTCATCAGGTAATAGATGGAAAAAATGCCGATTAGCATAACGAAAATCACGCTGCCCAGACTCATCAGCATCAGGGTAGAAGAAAGGCCATTTTTTTTATCGAGATAGTTCAGCATGTACTGCCGGTGGTAGTGCCGCAGCTGGTCGGTTGTTTCCAATATGCTATCCCGCAGTATTTCGCCCCGGTTGAGGTCCAGGTTTTGCAATTCGGGCTGTATTCCTTCTGTCTGGGCTTTCGCAATCAGGTTGCGGTGGTAGGCGATCTTCTGGGCGACCAGACTATCCAGTTGATTCAAAAAAGGAGCGGTAAGATCGTTCTGAAAAAAGAGCTTAATCTCACCCAGATCTTTTTTGATCCCGCGAACGGCGGTCTCCGCCCGTTGGGTCATCGCGCCATCGCCGGTGTCGACGAAATCGTTCTGAGCGTGCACCAGTTCGATCAGATGACGGTCCAGGCTCCGCAGGCTTTCGGTGCCATCGTATACGCCCATGACTTCCTTGCCGGAAGCTTCCAGTTCTTCGAGCGTTTCGATGGTTACCAGGTGAGCCGCCAGCGCCAGCAGGATGGCCGTAAGGAGCACGGCCGCCAGCTGCCAGTCCTGCTTTTCCAGCTTGATCGACTGTTTATGTTCATGATTCATACACGCTGTTTTTTCAAATGGCCCACCGCAGATTCGGTCCCTAAAATATATTCAATCGCTCCATCAGCGCCTTTTTATACCCCTCGCTGACGGGAACCACCTGATCATCGATAAGTAGTGAATTCTGTTCCAGGTTCGTAATTTTATCCACGGCTACGATGTGGCTGCGATGCACGCGCAGGAAGCGATCTGCCGGCAGCCGTTCCTCGACCACTTTCATGGTCAGATGCACGGGATATTTTTTGTCCGCCGTCACGAAAACGACATAATCCCCCAGCGCCTGTACCTGGAGAATATCTTCGTACCTGACGCTCAGCAGCTGATTGTTTACGCGGATAAAAATAGTGGACCCGGTACCTTCCTGTCCGGAACCGCCTGCCTGTATCCACCGGTCCCGCGCGCGCTGTACGGCTTTCAACAATCGCGGCATTTCAACCGGTTTTACAATATAATCGACAACCTCCAGGTCAAAACCATCTGCGGCGTAATCCTTTTTGGAAGTGATCAGCACCACCTGCGGCTGGTAATCCAGACTTTTCAGGAGGTCCAGCCCCGACATGCCGGGCATTTCCACATCCAGGAAAAGTACATCCGCCGGTTCTTTTTGCAGCAGATTATAGGCCGCCATGGCATTTTCACATTCCCCGATTAGGATCAGGTCCGCTACGCCGCCCAGCATTTTTTTCAATGCCAGTCTGGCCAGTGGGTTATCGTCTACGATCAGGCATTTCATTTCTTTCCGTTTTACCCGCCCAAAGATAAGCAGCTTAATAGAAAATGGTCTGCCGGACTGGTGACAGGACCAGCCGACAGACCACCGCTTCTACTTCGCAATGAAACTATCCCAGATGATGGACTTTACCTTCTTTCACTTCGTTGGCATTACCGTCGTACACTACATTTCTAGTTTTTCCAGCTTTATCAAGTTCGATCCTGTAGTACACGCGTTTCTGGCCTTTTCGGTTAATAGTCAACAACTCGTGGTCCATGGCCATCGCCCATCCGGGATAGGATTGAGCAACGGCTCTCTGGATGTAATGCGGTAGCGGCACGTTTTCCATGCGTTCGCGGGCCGAGATCAGGTTACCGTCTCTATCGTAAGTAGCCTGCCCCTTCAGTCGATCGCCCGAGAAGGTGATCAGGTAAGTATCGTAATCTTTATTGGCGAAGGCTGCCGTGTTGGGGTGCACGATCCAGTCTTCTCCAATAAATTCCAGCGGCACGGCCTCGTAATCGGTGATCTCCATACCCGGATAATCACTTTCCTGCGCGGTGATCACCACGGCCGGAATTTCTTCTTTTTTCAATTTGGCGGAGAATAGCATTTCTTGGGCGGATACCGTCGTTACCGTCAAGGCTGATAGTACGAATAATGCAATTTGCTTTTTCATGACTGGTAATTTTTGTGGTTCTTTCGGCAGGATCGAATCCCTGCCGATTATGATATTTTTGGTCTTTTGCGGTATTGTTCCCGGTTTTTTGGATACGGATGGAGGTGCCGAAACGATAGCTAAGATCCCGGTTCAACTTCCGTTTCCGCGTAGCCGGCCAGTAGTTTATGGGGTACATCCTGCTCTGCGGTGGAGATTGCGGTCAGCAGCTCGTCAATATTGGGCACTTTACCGTCGATCACGTTCGTGCGCAGTTGCTCCAGCTTCCGTATGGCGCGGTCCAGCCGGACTTTCGTTTGGCCGTTGAGACTTTTGCCTTCGTTGGCCAGCGCATTGATCCCGGTCTGGAGTTTCCGGGCGACTAATCCCTCATCATTTTTTTCAAAGGCCTCCACTACTTCTCCGAAAGCCTGAACCGAGGCATTGGCATCCGTCACCGCGTAGGCTTCAAATACCGTAGTATTTTCCGGCGTGCGTTCTTTGGCCTGATCCGAAGGGTCAATGACCTGTTCGCAGGCGCTCAGGACGGTTATCCCGGCGATTACTGCGATCTTGATCTTTTTCATAGCATAATGGATTTGGTTTACGGATAGGACAAGCGCTTTGGGAGAGGTCACTTTTCTTATTTAATCTAAGTTGCGATGTAACTTAGGTAGCGGGTAGAGAGTAGCGGGTAGAGGGATTACCTATCGTTAAAATGGAGCAAAATCGCTCATTTTAACGGTTGCAGTCTCTCTACGCTTTACCATCTACTCTCTACAATTCAAGTATCGAAACTTGAATTACTTAATTGAGTCCAGATTAGTGGGAATCGTATCCGGTACTTCTCTTATTTCGTCGCGTAGTTCCGGCGCCGGCTTCAGAGTCGTATTTTCTTCGGCGCTCTCAATGCCGGCTTGTTCCTCCTGTTCTATCCGGGTCTGATCTTCCAGCACCTTTTCTTTCTCCTCTCCGGTATCGGTTAAATCCGGCCAGAGGAGAAATAATAACAGGAGTGCCAGAAGAAGAAAAATAACCTTGGGGCCGTGCCGACGAAGCTGATCCTGATCCATGGTGTATATTTTAAGGTCTTAAAAGAGCAATTCCATTCATCCCCTAAAAGACTGGCTGCTTACCAAAGGTCACAATCGACTCCAGGCGCTACAGATTAAGCGGCATCAATTTTTTGCAGCCATACGGGTGACCTTTGTCCGGATTCCTGTCCTTTCCACAAAAACCGAAAATCATGGATGTGATAATGAACTTCGAAGCCCTGATCGATTCCCAGCTTATTTACCTGAAACAGTTGGCTCGCAATTACACTTCCAGTGAAATGGCAGCGGACGATCTTTTCCAGGACACCGTCGTCCGGATCTGGAGTAATCAGGATAAATTCGAAATGGGGACCAACTTTAAAGCCTGGTCTTCGATGATCATGCGGAACCTCTTTATCAATGACTACCGCAAGCAGAAAAAAAGGAGAAACGATTCGGCCTATTATGATGAAGAAAAAATTGAAAGTCATATCGAAAACTCCGGAGAACAAAAAATGATATACGACGATCTCCTGAACGAGATCCACACGCTGGCAACCAATTACAGTAAACCCCTTGAACTTTTTTACGAAGGTTTTTCCTACCGGGAAATTGCCGAAGACATGGGCATTTCCATCGGTACGGTTAAAAGCAGAATGCACTCAGCCAGAGGTTATTTAAAGCAAAGACTCGCCAGTTGACCGGTACCCGCCGGGCGGCAGATCATAGTGACTGGAGGCTCCATGCAAGCATCGGGTATTCCCGATGGCTTTCGGAATGCCGGGCCTGCTCCCACTGTGATCCCGGCCGGCCACTTTCTCATATCCATACTTAGCATTTTCGGAAACAAACCACAAACGGGATCAATTTTTCCCGGAGAGCAATACAGACGAAAAACGGCCTGGGTGTAACTGCCCAGGCCGTTGAGGTTTTAATCACGCAAATTTTGGACTTGACCCAAAATATCGCACTGACATGCGCTAAATAGTTCTTCAGATCCCAAGGCTATGCCCGGAGCAGCAACTGCTAGGTTAAATAATTTTTCAGCAGCAGAACCAGGATCAGGATCAGACCGAGGACCAGAGTGCCCATGAAAAACCACAGAGCTACTTTGTCGCGGTCGAATATTTCTTTTTTCATCGGTGAAGATGCCATAACTCCATATTTTATTTAAAAACTGAGTCGAAGTTAGGCTCCTTCTGATCACGCCGCCGGATTCTTCGGTGGATCGGGAATATGTATCGTTGGATGGGAATGATCTGTCGGTGAAGCCGTCGAAGCGACCTACCTGTCGGATCACTGCCCCTATTTATTTATCGGAATAATCCTTTTCCAGATCATTGGTCCGCACGGCCTCCAGTTTATCCCGCAATTTTTGCTGGAATTCAGCCACGATCGGAGCGTAGGCCGGAATGTGAGCCAGGTTGGTAAATTGCTGCGGATCCCGCCGCATATCGAACAATTCCATACCCAGGCTACCGTCTTCCTGGTACTGAATGTAGGCCCAGTCTTTGGTACGGATCAGGAAGGTGTTGCCGCCCTGGGTAACCGAGAAGGCCAGATCCCGTACTTCCGTTTCCGGTTGTTCCAGTACGGTCGTCAGACTTTTACCCTGTAGATGCTCGGAATGTTCCAGTCCGGCCAGCTCGGAGATCGTCGGGTACAGATCGAGCAGTTCGACCAGAGAGTGACTGACCGCCGGCGCCTGGCCCGGTACTTTAATGATCAGGGGCACCCGTACCGATTCTTCTTTGAGACTGACTTTCATCCAGAAGTTGTGTTCGCCCAGGTGAAATCCGTGATCGGAAGTAAATACCACAATGGTGTTATCCTCCAGACCTTCCTCTTTAAGGGTCTGCAGCACTTTGCCGACCTGAGCATCCATATAGGCAACGGAGGCATAGTAAGCGGCAACGGCTTTTTTCTCCTGCTCCCGGTTCATTTTGCCATTGACGCTGGTCACGTAGTTGATCCCCTTTTTGGGAATATCATCCCAGTCGTTTTCCACCTTGGGTGGCATGATGATGTCTTCAAAAGGATAGGGCTCAAAGTAGGGTTTGGGGGCAACAAAGGGCACATGGGGGCGAACGAAACCGACCGCCAGGAAAAAAGGCTTATCCTTATGTTCCCGGATCAGGGCGCTGGCCTTTTCGGCCGTTTTTCCGTCGGAATGCACCATATCGTCACCCTCGGCTTTCACGATCGTCATCACATTTCCCCCTTTGATCGGCAGGGTGCCGTCCGGGTTTCCCTGTACCAGCTCTCCATCGCCGGGAGCCCGCCATTCCGGCCCCTGACTGTTGAATTTTTCGTTCCAGGAGGCCGGGTCATCCGTACCGTCACTGCCTTTTTCAATATCGATGGGTACGCCCATGTGGAAGATCTTGCTCACCCGGGCGGTGTAGTACCCGTTCTCTTTGAACAGTTGCGCCCAGGTCCGGCGTTCCGGGCCGATCCCGTCCCGACCGCTGACATAACCGAATATCTCGGTTGCACTCGGATAATATCCCGACATCAGCGAAGCCCGCGAAGGACCACATACCGGGTATTGGCAATAGGCTGAAGTGAACCGAACCCCTTCGCCCGCCAGCGCATCAATATTGGGCGTACGGGAAACTTTGTTTTCGTAAGCGGATACGGCCGTTGCGGTAAGATCATCGGCAATGATGAACAGCACATTCATCTTCTTTTCTTCCTGGGCCACCAACTGCAGGCTAGCCAGAAATGCAATAACGATCAGGTAGTTTTTCATATTTAAACGCTGGTGTCTGGTAAAAGAAAAGCTTCGCAAGCGGGCAGGTGAGTTCTGTGGTCATTTCCCCCGATCCAATCATACGATCATCAGATCATCAAAATTATCCCTACTTATTCCTGCAATTTAGGACCAAAACTCAGATCCCCGGCATCGCCCAGTCCGGGCACGATATAGGACTTGGCCGTCAGTTCTTCGTCCTCGGCTCCCAGCCAGATGTGGGCTTTGCGGTGCAGTCTTCGCACGTGGTTGAGGCCCGCGGTAGCGGCAATGGCCGTCACGATGTGGATCGCTTTGGGCGTGCCGAAAGGACTCAGTTCCTGGAGTGTAATATCGATGGAAGCGCCGGTGGCCAGCATCGGATCGCACAGGATCAGGACACAATCGTTCAGATCGGGGCAGGAAACGTATTCCAGATTGATCTCAAAGGTGCCGTCTTTATGGTGTTTGCGGTAAGCGGAAATAAAGGCATTGTCGGCCTGATCAAAATAATTCAGTAATCCCTGGTGCAAGGGCAAGCCGGCCCGCAGGATCGAAGCCAATACAATACGATCCGCCGGGACATTAGCGGTGGCTGTTCCCAGCGGAGTTTCTACTTCTATCACTTTGTGTTCTAAGCGCTTGCTCAACTCGTAGGCCAGAATTTCGCCGACCCTTTCGAGGTTTCGCCGGAAGCGCATCCGATCTTTTTGCACGTGAATATCCCGCAATTCTGCCAAAAACTGGTTCCCAATATTTGCCTGTTTACTCAGGTTGAAGATCATTCCGTAAATAATTTGAACAAGAGGATAACTCGCTTGTTTTTTATTAATAAACTAGTCCCTTAACGCGGCATAAAATTGGCGAAAATTCATCGACCTACCAATTTTTATTGCTTTCGATCCGGTTAGCGGGACTTTTTTGTCCAAATCGCCCTTAAAGGCTGGTGGACGACTATTTTTAATCAAATGATTTGCTTAAATTGTACGTTAAATAATTATCGTACACGCATTTCCATCCCCCTGGGAGCGAAATTTTTACCTTTTTAACATTACCCCGCACCTGAATGTTGGTCGACGGGGTCACAGAACATAGCCCATGAGAAGAGCTATATATATTGTACTTCCTTTTCTGTTGCTGGCAGTCGTTGCAGATGCTCAGCAATACTTAAATTCTGGAGAAAACTACTATGATGACCGGGCCGGTATTGTGTACAATAAGGAGCTGACCATTGACCTGAAGTTTCATACGCACGGCTTTGCTATCGGCACCCAGATCGGTACCATCAATACCTACTATCTGACCCGTTTCCTGAATTTTGAGATCGGGGAGCTCAAGCACATCAAGGAATACCGCCAAAGCGATTTTCAGACCGCCGCGGCGGGGAAAGTATCCCGTGCCTTCATTTTCGGAAAGCAAAACAGCTTTTTTGTACTCCGGGGCGGCGTGGGCGAAAAGCGCTATTTTTCGGAAAAAGCCAAACACAAAGGACTCGCCATCGGTATCAGCTACGAAGCCGGCCCCTCTCTGGGTCTGCTGAAGCCTTATTACCTGGAGCTATACCGGACGCTTGATCCGGGATCAAATAACTACTTCATTCGCAGCGAACGCTATACGCAGGAAAATGCGGCCGACTTTACCAACCTGGGGCTCATCTACGGTTCCTCGGGTTTCTCGAAAGGGCTGGACGAACTTAAGATCCTCCCCGGTGGCCACGCTAAAATGGCGCTCCACTTCGACTGGGGTGCGTTTGACGAATTCGTAAAAGCCATGGAAGCCGGCGTGATGGTGGATTTCTATTTTAAGAAAGTGCCCATCATGGTGGAAACTGCTAACGGCGATATAGAGAACTCGCCATTGTTTATCAATCTGTTCATCAATGTGCAGCTGGGTAAACGCTGGTAAGCATCGGAGATAAGCCCGATACCTGGAAGCCCGACCGGTTATGAGATGCCGGTCGGGCTTCTATCGTTTTGGAACGGGCCCTTTGGAATTTAAATGATCTTACCAGAGCAATTCCGAAAATTGAGCTAAGACAATCGCATCAAAATAAGGGTATCACAAAAATTAGGTTTTACACGAGGGAATCGGCCAATGCAGTGGGCGCCCAGACGGGTGCGCACCTCTTGGTTGACAGCCTGGTGACGAGCATAGGATTGGCCGGTTTTTTTGACTCTCTTTGATCGCTAAAAGAGTGTTAAGAATTTAGTGCGATTGACCTATAAGCCAGTCCACGCATACAACCAAAATGAAGGATAAGTGTTATCTTTGCACTGGCTAATACCCAAAAAAGGAACGTTTTCATGCTGGAATTACCAATTGTAGAGAATAAGAAAGAAAGAACCCGGAAACCGGACTGGTTGCGGGTGAAACTGCCCATTGGGGAGAACTATAAAAAAGTGAGGTCACTGGTGGATGAATATAAGTTGCATACCATCTGCCAGAGCGGTAATTGCCCCAACATGGGAGAATGCTGGGGAGCCGGCACGGCCACCTTTATGATACTGGGTAATACCTGCACCCGTTCCTGTTCTTTTTGCGCCGTAAAGACCGGCAGACCGCCGGAATATGACGAAGACGAACCCCGCCGGGTAGCCGAAGCCATTAAATTAATGCAGGTCAAACACGCCGTGATCACCTCCGTGAACCGCGACGAACTGAAAGACCGCGGTGCCGAGATCTGGTACCAGACCGTGCGGGCGGTGAAGGAAATCAGCCCGGAAACCACGATCGAAACCCTGATCCCGGACGTAAAAGCCAACTGGGATGCGCTGGACCGCATGATCAGCGGTGGCCAGGAAGTCGTTTCTCACAATATGGAGACCGTAGAGCGCCTGTACCGCAAAGTGCGCCCACAGGCCAAATACGCCCGGAGCCTGGAACAGACCCAGCGTACCAAAGACGCCGGTAAACGAACCAAATCGGGTATCATGGTCGGCCTCGGTGAAACGGAAGAGGAAGTCTTCAAGATCATGGATGACCTGGTAGCCCACGGTTGTGATATCCTTACTATCGGTCAGTACCTGCAACCCACCAAAATGCACCTGGAAGTAGCGGAATTTGTCCATCCGGATCAATTTGCGCGCTACGAAGAGGTTGGACTGGCAAAAGGTCTGAAATACGTGGAAAGCGGACCGCTGGTACGTTCTTCCTACCACGCCGAACGGCACGTGAATGTGTAAATTCCGAATGCGATTACGGTATTGATAGTGGAGAGGGCTGATGGTACTCTCCCGGTTTAACCGGTGCTTTCCGATCGAGGTGATCTATTGGACGTATGCCTGGAGTATTGGCCTGTCTAAAAGTGCTTTACCATGATGATTTCCTGGTCCGTCAGATAACGCCACCATCCCCGTGGCAGGTCTTTTTTAGTGAGCCCCCCCAGATAGACACGATCCAGTTTTCGCACGCGATAGCCCAGATGTTCGAAGATTCGGCGTACGATGCGGTTCCGGCCGATCACGATCTCTATCCCTACTTCCTTCTTGTTATCCGGATCCAGGTACTGTACCCATTTGATGGGGGCAGGTCCGTCCTCCAGTTCCAGGCCGGCCGCAATGGCCTCCATATGGGCTTTGGTCACCGTTTTATCAAGGGTGACGTTGTAGACCTTTTTGGTCTCGTGTCGGGGGTGCATCATGCGCTCGGCCAGGGAGCCGTCATTGGTGAGCAGGAGTAAACCGGATGTGTCCCGATCGAGCCGGCCAACGGGGAATATCCGCTCGGATACCTTATCCGAAACCAGATCGATCACCGTACGGCGTCCCTGATCGTCTTTCACGGTGGTGATAATGCCCCGCGGTTTATTCATCAGAATGTAGACCAGCTTTTCTTCCGGTTGGATGGGTTTGCCCTCAAAGGAGACCTGATCTCCCTCTTCGATCTGGTAGGCCGGCGAAAGTTCAACCTTACCGTTCACGCTTACCTTCCCCGCTTTTACGAAGTCGGCGGCCTGCCGGCGCGAACAAACACCACAGTGGGCAACGTATTTATTCAGTCGCATGCCGACGACCGAAGTGGTCTGTTCGACGGGTGCGGCGGCTTGCTTTTCTTTTTTGGGAGGTGCGCTGGGACGGAAGGATCTTTTCTTTTCAGGTTTCCTGCTTTTAGACATTTTGCAACGTTTAAATAGATGTGAAGGATGACCATCCGGCCATTACCAATCTGTAGAGTAGTAAATTTAATTAAAAAGGAATATCCTCATCGTCATTCATCTTGGAAGGACGGGTGATGATATTGGGAATGACGGGTGTGTCGAAAGTATCGTCCGGCAGATCCCCAAAATCGGGATCTCCCAGATCCGAAAAGCGGGCGAACTCGGCGGTAAAGCGCATGCGCACGTCTTTCAGCTCACCGTGACGGTTTTTGGCTACGATGATCTCCGCGACTCCTTTTAGGGATTGTCCTTCTTCGTCTTCCATGATCTGGTAGTATTCCGGACGGTAGATAAAGGCTACCATATCCGCATCCTGCTCGATCGAGCCGGATTCCCGAAGGTCACTCAGCTGAGGGCGTTTCGTTCCTCCCCGCACCTCTACGGCCCGGCTCAGCTGGGACAGGGCGATGACGGGTACGTCCAGTTCTTTGGCCAGGCCTTTCAGTGCCCGCGAGATGGCACTAACCTCCTGTTCCCGGTTACCCTTTTGGTTTTCGCCACCACCACTCATCAATTGTAGGTAGTCAATGATGATCAGTTGAATATCGTGCTGCATTTTCAGGCGGCGGCATTTAGCACGCAGTTCGAAAACGTTGATACCGGGCGTATCATCGATAAAGATCGGAGCTTCCCCTACCCTTTCGATAGCTGTGTGCAATTGCTGCCACTCGTATTCTTCCAATTGGCCGTTCCGCATCTTCATACCGGAGATCTCCGCTTCCATGGAGATGATCCGTTGGGCAAGCTGCAGACTGGACATCTCCAGGGAGAAAAAGGCGACCCCCTTACCGAATTCCGCAGCGGCATTTTTGGCCAGGGACAAAGTGAAAGAGGTTTTACCCATGCCGGGACGAGCCGCCAGAATGATCAGATCCGATTTCTGCAGACCGGAAGTCAGTCGGTCGAAATCGGTAAAACCCGTGGGCACCCCGGTCAGACCGTCTTCCCGGTCTTTCAGGCCTTCCAGCTGTTTGAGCGTTTTACTCGCCAGGGTGCTCATGGATTCGTAACCACGGCTCATGTTCTGCTGTGCAATGGCAAAGAGGCCCTGCTCTGCGTCGTCCAGCAACTGGAATACATCGGTAGTATCTTCAAATGCATCCCGGATCACCTTGGTAGAAGTAGCGATGAGTTCCCGCTGAATATACTTTTGGGCGATGATCCGTGCGTGAAATTCGATGTTGGCGGCCGATGCAACGCGATTGGTCAGTTCTGCCAGGTAAGCCGGTCCGCCGACCGCTTCGAGGTCACCGGATTTCTTCAGCTCTTCCATCACCGTTAACAGGTCGATGGGATGCGACTTTTCGAAAAGCCGGAGCATAGCTTTGAAGATCAGCGTATGGGCATCGACGTAAAAACTCTCCGGACGGAGAATATCCAGTATGATCGATAAGGCATTCTTATCCAGCATTACGGCACCGAGCACTGCTTCCTCCAGGGAACTGGCCTGTGGCTGCACCCGCCCGAATACGAAGTTGGAGAGGTCATCCCCTCTCTTCTTATCGCGCGTGCTCCGGTACCCCTTGGTGTTTGCAGATTTATTCACTTCGGCCATAGTATGCTGAATGCTTTAGTGCTGTGGAAAAGTAGTGCCAAATTTACAGCTTATCTTACAGTTAACGTATGAATAATTCAAGATTATACGAAATGGTGATCGAATTGATACGAGGCCCATTGTTAATAAAGGCGCAAAAACTGTGGATAAACCACTTGTTGTCCACAATCTGATGCCATTTTTCCAGGTTTTCGGGGACTCGTTTTAAAAAATAAAATTCTATATATGTTTATAAAAAATAATGCATATTGTTCAGTTTATCGACAGTTTGTTTACCTGGAGTTTACCTACTGTTTATTCAGGTTTGACACAGTCCTTTAAAGTTAGGATAAAACTATCACTATATTGTTGTTATCGGCAGATTGTGCAAAAGTAATTTTGGTCGTTTTTCCACAAAAAAAAGCCCCGCTTAAAGCGAGGCTTTTCAAAAAATACCAATGTGTATTATGAGGGTTTCTTTCGTCTAAAGTTCATTCAGTTTTTTCCGGATCTGATCGAGTAATTCCTTCTGCAATTCGATCTTTTTCAGAGTATCCTCCTGCTCCCGGACGTTTTTCACGATGTCTTCTTCGGCCTTTTTGATTGCGTCTTTTGCCCGCTCGATATCGCGGTGATAACGCTCGTTGGCATTCTTCAACTTTCGCATATCCGTTTCCATGCGATCCAGTTCCTTTTCTTCCTTATCGAGTTCTTCCTGTACCGAAGCTTTGGCGACTTCCAGTGCGTAGCGCATCATCAGCTTTTCCGCATCGGTATAGCGATCCGGGTATTCTCTGGAGGTAAGGAATTCGCCATCCAGATCGACCCAGAGATTAACTTTTACACCATCTCCCGATTTATCGAAAGTAGTGTACATATCAATGGTTTTGCCACGGCCGAGGGCAACAATATCGGCATCGGTAATGATCCATTCTTTGGTCTTGCGGTTCCATTTGGCTTTACTGTCATAAAAGTCGTCCATGTACTGTTGCCAGACTTTTTCCGCATCTTTTACGGAGATACGGGGTAAGGAGAGCGTCAATGCATTGTTGCTACCCTCACTCATGGGGACGGCTTTCTCGTAAAGTTGGGCGGAAAGGAATTGAGTGGTAACAAAAATCAGCAAAAAGCTCAGCATATAAATTCTCATGGTATATCAATTTTTGGTTGATAGGCATTCTTTTGACGGTCAATTTTGGGAGTGGTCACACCCCTGGCCGGTTTGCGGGCTTTGGAGTCGTCCTTTTACGGCCCGGTAAATTGTCTCCGATCCCCTCTTTCGCGATCCTTCATTACTATACGATCGCACTTATTCCGGTGACGGAACGATCACCGTCAGGGCCGCCGGCACCAGAGAAAAAGCGGCCGGACTATACCCCAGGAATTCTCCGTCCGCTTCGAGCGGGATCCCCTTTTCGCCGGGCAGACTGCCGACCTCGACGGTCCGTGCCTGCAGGAGTTCAATTTTTGGATGCCGTCCGATACTGCCGTTATAAAACCTCCAAGTATTGAGGATAACGCCCATTTTAGATACCGGCCCGGCGTAGGTAAGGGCCAGTTGACCATCCCGGGGATCGGCCTGAGGAACGAGTTGCATGCCGCCACCCGAAAACCGGCAGATCCCAATATTAATAGTATAAAAACGGTTCTCAATTCGTTTATCGTCTGCCAGAATGATCCCTCCGGTGAGTCGATACAAAAAAAGGCACCGAAGGATAAGCAGCAGATAAAAGAAGCGGTTTCGGATCCAGGCCTTCCACTTTTCACCGTAATGCACAACAAAGCCGTCGTAGGCCATCCCCGCTACATTGACAAAATACCTTTGAGATTGTTCATTCTCAAGCCGGTAACGCACCAACCCTACTTCCTGAACGGTCAAAAAGCCTTCCTCCAGCATATCCAGCCAGGCATCGAGTTGGCGGGGTATCCGATGGGTACGGATCCAGTCATTCCCGGTTCCCACCGGTAGCAATGTATAAAAAATATCACGACTGGGGATCAGATCCTGCTGGAGGATTCCATTGGTCACTTCGTGATTGGTACCATCTCCTCCTACCGCAATGATGTGCCGAAAGCCGGACTGGACAGCTTTCCGGGCCAGTTCAATACCGTGCCCGGAATAGCGGGTATGACTCACTTCGTAAAGCTGTAGCCGTTCGGCGATCCGGGCTTCCAAGCCGGGCCAGATCCGACCGACTTTTCCGTTGGCCGCCGCCGGGTTGACAATAAACATCCAGTGAGCATTTTCAAATCGAGCCATTCGCTAAGGGTGGATAGTTTCAGCCTTCATCGAAGGCTTGGTGCGATCAATAGATAATTATGTTTTGTTTAACCGAAAGTAATTATTTTCGCTCGTGATCGCCCACTCAAAACCTAATTATTAATTTATGGATGTACTCCAATTGCAGGACGTGGTCAAACAGTACCATCGTCACAAAGCGGTTGATGAAGTTAGTTTTTCCGTACCCCAGGGTTCCATCTTTGGATTGTTGGGACCGAACGGAGCCGGAAAGACCTCTCTGATCCGGATCATAACCACCATCACCCGGGCTGATACCGGCCACGTATTTTTTGAGGGAGAACCGCTTAACACGGCCCACCCGATGCAGATCGGTTACATGCCGGAAGAACGGGGTCTTTATAAAAAGATGAAGGTGGGAGAGCATTTGATCTACCTGGCCCGGCTAAAAGGACTGGACAAAGCGACCGCCCGCCAAAAGATCAATGCCTGGCTGGAAAAATTCGAGATCACCGATTGGTGGAACAAAAAAGTGGATGAGCTTTCCAAGGGGATGCAACAAAAGATTCAGTTCATTTCCACGGTAGTGCACGAACCCCGCCTGCTGATCCTCGATGAGCCTTTTTCCGGACTGGACCCCATCAACACCAATCTGATCAAAGAAGAGATCTTCAAATTACACCAGTCCGGAACTACCATTATATTTTCTACCCACCGCATGGAACAGGTCGAAGAGATCTGTGAATACATCGTATTGATCAACAAAGGTCAAAACGTCCTGGAAGGAAAGGTGGCCGATATCAAGGAAAACTTTAAAGAGAACCTGTACGAGCTGGAACCGCTGGACACGCTGCCAACCAGTCTGGAGGAAATCGCCACCGTTGTAAACGAGCGCAACGGCATTTATAAGGTAAAACTGACTGAAGGCGTCGACTCCACCAATCTGCTTCGGTATTTACTGGATCATGGGGTACGTCTGCGGGCTTTTCGGGAAGTTCTTCCCAGTTTGAACGAGATATTCATCCGTCAGGTCAATCAACTCTAACCACCTAATTCTTCCAAGCCTAAAAAAACAACTATGGATAAACTCTGGCTAATCATAAAACGGGAGTATTTAACCCGGGTAAAAAGACGGTCTTTCATATTGGCTACCTTGCTCACTCCCCTGGCTATGGGGCTTTTTATAGTAGTGATCACCGTGATCTTTTCTTACGAGAGTGACGATACAAAGAGGATCGCTATCGTCGACGAAGGAAAGATCCTGGCCGGAAACATCGCTTCCGATGGAAATATTTTCTTTCGGAAAATGGATACGGATCTCGAGACGCTCAAACAAAATCTGCCCCAGGAAGACTACAATGGGATCCTGTACCTGCCTCCGGTAGCAGATGTGCTGGATAACAATTACGAGATCTATTTCTATTCGGATGAAAAACTGACGCTCGATCTGGAACCCGTTATCCTGCGCGGCGTCAGTCGCGCGTTGCGGGAGTACAAGATCAATGCCCTTTCGCTGGACAAGCGGCAACTGGAAGCGCTGGACACCGATATAGAACTCGAACCCAGGCCGATCACGGCGGCCGCCGAAAACAATACCGGCAAACTGGCGAGTAAGATCGCCGCCGCAATGGGTTTTGTAATGGGCTTTGTGATGTACCTGACCGTTTTCATTTACGGTATGATGGTGATGCGCAGTGTGATGGAAGAAAAGACCAACCGGATCGTTGAAGTCATGATCTCATCGGTAAAACCATTTCAGCTGATGATGGGAAAGATCATTGGCGTGGGAGCAGTCGGGCTTACCCAACTGGCCATCTGGCTGATCCTGTTCCCCGTTATCTTAGTGATCAGTAGCTTGTTTTTCGGGGTAGATCCGTCCCAGATGGAAGCCCCGGCCGGAGCCGGACAAATTGATCCGGAAGAAACCCAGGCGATGGTCACTCAGATCATGGCGGAGATCTCCAATCTCAACTGGTGGGTGATCATTCCGTTGTTCGTTGCCTATTTCCTGGGTGGGTACTTTATTTATGCGTCCCTCTTTGCCGCGGTTGGTTCCGCTATGGGTGATGATCTGGGCGAAGGACAATCCCTTACGATCCCCATTACGATCCCGGTACTTCTGGCGTTTTACATCATGATCGCTACGGTAGAAGCTCCCAATAGCAGTTTGGCGGTTTGGTCTTCCATTTTCCCGCTCTTTTCGCCGATTGTTATGGCCGCCAGGATACCCTATGATCCTCCGGCCTGGCAATTACTGGTATCCATCCTTTTATTGATCGGTACCGCGATCGGACTAGTCTGGTTGTCCGGCCGGATCTATCGGATAGGTATTCTGATGTATGGAAAGAAAACGAGCCTGAAGGAGTTGGTGCGCTGGCTCTTTGTGAAAATGTAAAAAGAGAATGGATTGCAATTATATATTGAAATTGCCGGAGAGCCTCCGAATTTTTCGGAAAGCAACTCCGGCGATCGGATTGATTTTGCTTTCTCACTGCATGTTTGCCCTTGTAAATATAGTACAATTTTTTAATAAAGTGCCGATTCCCCTATTTTAACGATGTCTACGTTTTTTCTCCTGCCGGTTAATTGCTGGAAAATTATCGTTCATTCAAGCGGGAATTCGCTCAGAGACAGTCGCATAAGGTTCGCTCCGATCCGCTGCCGGATCAACTCAATCCGCTTTGATCGAACCGTGCCGGGCCGGCAGTGAATGAGGTAGTTTTCGAAGGGGGGCTTATTAGGATTGCAAAGCCAAGCTGTGGACAACTAAAAAGGGATACCGGCCGAAACCGATATCCCTTTTTAGGTCCTCAACGTAGAGACTTTATACGAACGGATCGCTTGTTCTAGTATCCGTTTGATTTTCCTGATTCAGATGGAGGAGCCATTTCGTAATCGCCAGGACCGGCAGCGCGGAATTCAACGCGGCGGTTCATGTAGCTACTATTCTGAGGAACTAAACCGTTTTCCTTACCTTTCCAGATGATCACAAAACGACCGCGGCTGATGCCGTGATTGGTTTCCATATGGTCAACAACGGCTTTAGCTCTTTCGTAGGAAAGCATGTCGTTGTAAGACTCACCACCAGTTTGGTCAGTATGGCCTTCCACTACCAGACGCAGGCTCGGATTGCCCTTCATCATCCGGGCGATACCCGCCAGCGTTCCGTAATCAGAGTATTTCACGGAGTGGCTGTTGGTACCGAAGTGGATCATCGGCAGGAACCATTCGGCTACAGTTGAACCTCCTTCGGAAAGGTTATACTTGGATAACTCTTCGTCGATGATCTCCCGAACGCGATCTTCGGTCACGCCTCCACTGCCATTTGCACCATTAGGACCAGCGATCGGATTGATAACAACACCGTCATCATCCACTTCTTCACCGGCGCGGGGTGGATAGTAAGGTTCTTTGTCGCGGTAGTTGGGTACACCGTCTTTATCACTGTCCAGGGTACGTCCCTTGGTATCTACCTCCGCATTGGGCGGTGTATTTTCTTCCTGATCCAGCAGGTCGATCACACCATCTTTATCACTATCCTGGAATGCTTCATCCTGGCGTTTTTTGATCTCATCTATTTCCTGGAATACCACATCGCCGGGGCTTACCCAGTATAAAGGCTCGGATTTTTTGGAAGGATTACCGAGGTTGAAATTGATCTTGAGGTTAGCGTAGTTGGCGATATCACGGAAGGGTGAACGGATACCTTTCTCCAATTCGGAGCCATCCAGCAAATCCGCCCGACGACCGAATAGGATCATGCCCTGGTATTCGGCACCGATATTGAGTCTTTTGCTGAGGCGTACGGCAAAGCCGGCACCGGGGGTCATGTGGGGCGCAAGGTCCATCTCTATTGTCCCTCTATCTGTACTACCTTGCATACCATCTCCCTCATTAATGTAATTAGTTTCAAATCGGTTAAAGCCCGCACCGATCAAAATATAGTAGTTGAATTTGCGAGCTTTTCGGTCAATACTGAAATTATTCATACTCAGTATACCAAAAACGGTACCGCTGGTCCACTTACTATCGTAAAGTCTGTTCGTTCCATTGTCACCTTTGGTCATACCATACAAAACATCGGCTCTTAGAGAAAATGCATGGTCTAGTGCCTTCCGAAAATGAATACCGGCTGCCCAGCCTCCTTCAGATGGAACATCACCAGAATAAAATAGGTAACCGCCATTGGCACCAACCTCCCACATATTACGTGGTTTGGGTCCGTTGTTTTTTCGTTGTGCGTTTGCGTTAAAAAGCAGACCGAGGATCAGGACTGCCGCAAGGGTAATTCTCCTTGTCATAGGGGTGGATTTTAAATCAGTTCATGGAATGTGGTTAAAAAATACAAAAGGCTTGACGGACCAGGCCACCAAACCTCTCAATTTATCTTTTGCAGACAAGTAAGCTCTGTTAGTTTTCTCATTCGGCAATTTCCCTGTTGGTATGTGGTCAGGTAGCTGCCACTTACAAATCGTCATGGGACATAATCCTCCGCAAAGGTAAATGTTATTTGCGTCATATCCCAGAAAATTCATAATTAATTAGTTCTTACGCATAAGCATTGCGCCGGTTTCATTTTGAACGAACTTTTTTGAAATATTTTAACAAAATATCGTTCTTTGACCAGGCAGTACTTATACCCTTAGCTTAAAAATTTATCATCTACATGTACGAAAATTGGTTACACCCCATCGATCTTTCTCATTTTGAAGACCTCGACCTCAAGGCAGAAGATTTTGGGCAAAGCATCCAATTTTTTCGTCCGGACCAGGCTGACCTGCAATCTGTACAACTTGCGCTGGTCGGGCTGGACCAGGAAACGGCAGATGCCGTACGTCGCCAATTGTACCAGCTCAGTTTCCCTTTCGAGAATCTGCAATTAATGGATTTCGGAAATGCCCGCCGCAAACAGGTTGGCTTTTTGGTTCCGGTGATCCGGGAACTCATGGACAGCCGCATTGTTCCGATCCTTATCGGCAGTCATGCCACCATGATCCAGGCCCAATACCGGGCGTTTAAAAGCATTAAGGAATCCATCAGTCAGGTGATTGTCGATGAAAAGGTACCTTTCGCAGCGGAGGGCTCCGCTACCGAGCGGCATTACTTTCACGAAATCGTGCACCAAAAAAGGTCCAGACTCTTTCACCTGGGGTTGATCGGGTGCCAGTCACATTTCATAAACAATAGTACCTATAACTGGGTTCACCAGCAACAGTACGATATGATGCGGCTGGGCAAGGCCAAAGCCGACCTGTCGGAATTGGAACCCCTGATCCGGGATGCCGACCTACTCAGCTTTCATATCTCCGCTTTAAAACAGGCCGAAGCACCGGGGCAGGAGGATGGATCACCCAGCGGCTTTTTCACGGAGGAAGCCTGCCAGATCAGTCGGTATGCAGGCATGAGTGATAAACTTCGGGCCTTCGGTATTTATGGATTTAAACCGGAGAAGGATCGGGATGAGCAGACCGCCCGCAGTTTAGCCCAAATGATCTGGTACTTTGCGGAAGGATTTTACAGTCGTAAAAACGATTTCCCCGTCAGTACGGATGGACTGGTGGAATATATCGTTGATTTCAAGGGACTGGACTACCAACTCACCTTTTGGAAAAGTAATAAAAGCGGCCGATGGTGGATGCAGATCCCGGTCAAGACCAATAAAAAATTACAAAGACACCGGCTGATCCCCTGCTCCTATAACGATTACAAAAAGGCCAGCCAGGACGAACTGCCCGAAAGGCTCCTCAGGGCGCTACAGCGGTTTGACTAAAGGTTGAAGATTTCCCCGGATCCGGGCAATATCGGCAGGTGTCGTCCGGCAACAGCCACCAATGATGCGGGCGCCCGAATGGTACCAATCTGAAAGGTGATCCGCAATCCCCTGCTTATTTTCCGGATCCTCCCAGCAGTGAGCGCCGGCATTCCAAACCTCGCCACTGTTGGGGTACACCATTAGCGGCCGGCTACCCTCCCCCTTGATCGTTTCCAGCAAAGGACCGATAAACTCCGGAGCCGTACAATTGATCCCTACGGCCGCGATCTGCGATACGCCCGATGCTAGAGCGAGCGCTTCCATGAACGTTTCGCCATGGGACACTGCTCTCCCATTTTTGCAACTAAAACTCAATCCGTATGGCCGATCGGGAAAATTCCCCATCAGATCGATAATGGCTTCGGCTTCCAAAAGGGAAGGAATCGTTTCAAAAAGCAGCAGGTCGACCTCCTCCAGAGCAGCGAGCGTTTCTACCTGGGGCCGGTGCCAGTCTTCCAACTCCGAACGGGAAAGGCCGTAGTTGCCATGGTATTCGGAGCCATCGGCCAGGTAGGCCCCGTAAGGTCCCAGGGATGCGGCAATAAGGGGAAAGTTCCGACTCGCAATATTATGTCGCTCCTCCATCCAAAACTGTGCTCTCGCGGCAGCAGCCAGCCGGACGCTTTCGACAAAAAGATTTTCTGCCGCTTCGCGATCGATGCCCCGCCGGGCAAAGCCCCGGTAGGTCGCCTGGTAAGTAGCGGTACTCAGCACATCCGCTCCCGCAGTCAAATAATTGAGGTGCACCTCGCGGATCAATTCCGGATCTTCCACCAGGACTTTGGCCGACCAGAGCGGATCATTGAGATCCGCTCCCATCGCTTCCAGTTCTGTAGCCATTGCCCCATCCAGCACCACAAAACCCTGCTGTTCCAGAAATGGCTGAAAAGGATTTTTCAAAATATAAAGGTTAAACGAGATCTTCCGGTGGCAATTCGCGCTTGAGATAGTAGAGATAAGCCGTCAGCCCGTTGTTCTGCACATGTGGGCTTACCTGGATCAGTTCCCAACCTTCCAGGCCCAAGCCGATCAGGATATCTTCGTTAGCATCTACATCAATTTCGCTTTGCCATTTACCTTTGCGCGTTGCCTCAACGATCTTGTACTCGTATTTTTTCAAATTCATGGTCGGTGTAAAACTTGTCTGAACTCAAAGGTAAAAATAAGTTCTTCAACCGGTACCGACATTTCAAAATTCCGGATCTGATCATTCCGTGGAAAAAGTACTTTACCGCGCACCTGCTGCCCTTTTTCCAGGGTGGTTTTCCGCAAGGTCTGATCGGACCAGAACCAGGGATCCACGGCAATAGGTCCGGGAGGCGGTGCTCCGCCGGCACCAGCGCCAAGCACGAGCGTAGGCGCTACATTGACCACATCAACACCATCGTTGTTGAAATTGTTTTCATTATTGTTGTTGTCATTAGAACTGGTAGCAACGGCCGCCGCTACGGCCGCCACGGCTACTACCCCGGCCACTACTGCCGCATTTTTGGCATTGGCTTCCCGACGGGAGGCATCCATTTCCATACCCAGCATTTGTTCCTCGGGATCAATTGCGGGAATGTACATACTGGTAGCGGAATTGACATCGAGCTGGATGCCGGCGGGATCCACCAGGATGCGCTCCTCGCGCCAGTTGGTAACTTCTACATCAAACACCAGGAAATCATCGTCGCTGTAAGCGAAGGCCGCATTGGCGGTGATACCGTTCTTTTCCGCTTCGAGGATGGCCTGGCCGTAATTCCATCTTTGCGGTTCTTCAATCGGTTCTACCCGGACTACCGGGCGGGGAGAAAAGCAGGCACTCAGAGAGAGCAGCGCCAAGCCAGAGAGCATCAAAAGAGTAGATTTGGTTTTCATAACTTGTAGTTGAATTCACGAATATTGGCCACTACAAATTAGAAGAAAAAGCGCTCCGTTGCCAATTTTGTCCACGTTAAAGAAGGGTTAAATCGACGAAACGCAATTATGAAAATGTTAATATTTTAAATTGATGATTGTTAAATAGAAAGCGCCTGCGAAGGCTGGTTCGATTCCCTGACTCTCGCCGGGGAAAAGGAAGAAATACTGGTGCATAAAATAAGAACCATCAGAATGAACCGGTAGGAACACTAGACGATCCGAAGCGAGAGTTGTCTTTACAAAATTTAGTCCCCAGCAGTCTTTTCCCGCTTAAAAAATACAAATCCGTTCTTCGCTCCGATCTCCGTCAATTCCGGTCTGGCCCGCAGCCGATCCGCTTTGTGGATCTTAGTTACGATATAGACATCCTTATCGATATCTCCCGAAAAAAGTATTTCCCGCTCCTCCTCTCCTTTCCGCGAATACTCCCGGGTCTTTCCGTAAAAGTATTGGGCGTAGGATTTATAGCCGTCGGTGATCAGATAAGCATCCTCCCCTACCTTGCTTTCAAAGAATTCGATCGCGGCTCGCTGGGAATAACTTTCGATGCGGTTAATAAAAAAGATCAGCGTCAGCATGACGAATATTGCCGTTCCACCAAATAAGGTCGGTATGGCCCGTCGGAACTGTTCCTGTCGCCACCAGCGCAAAGTCAGGAAAATAACCGCAAACAACAGCAGTCCGGGAATGATCTCAAAACCGGTCCAGGTGACATCCGCCTCCAGGTTTGCGGCCGCAAAGGGATCTTTACTGAACAGCGGTTCGATCAACTCGATATTCATTCCCAAAAAAGGCAGCGCCACCGTTACCAGTATGAAGAGTCCGCCGATGCTCCAGAGCGCTATCCGCATCCAGCGCAGCAGCTGGATCTCCCCCCGCACCATTTTATCAATGACTACCGTGGCCAGGAAGGTAAGCGGATAATAACATAGCGAAGAGTAATGGACGATCTTGGACTGAACGATGCTGAACAGAATAAGCACCACCCAAAACAGTATTTTCATCCAGACCTGAAAGTCTTTCCGGAAAGCCTGCTCCTCGCCCGGCAGCTTAAAAAAGGAGCGGATCGTAAAAACAGAAGCCGGGAAACATCCCACCAGCAATACAACAACGTGGTAGAAGGGGAATCCCCGGTGCCCGGCATCCGGCGTACTGAACAGCCGATACTGATACTCCAGAAACGCCCCGATAAACCAGGGCCCGTTATTCCAGGTCTCAATGCCGTACCAGGCCAGTGTGATCACCACCGCTGCCAGCGTAAAGACCAGGAACTGCGGCATATTGATATAAAAGCGAAAGCGCTCATAGATAACCCAGTAAACGAAAAACGCCAGACAGGCAATGATATAAGCCACCTGGCCTTTCGTCAGCATCGCCAGACCGATGAACAGGCCACCGGCGATGAGATACGTCCAGTGACTGGCCGGAAGTTCAATGCCGGTATAACCATTTCTTTTCCAGTGGGACAGCACGAAATAATAGACTCCCAGAAAAATGAAAAGATTGAACCAGGGATCAATGATCCCGGATTTGAAATACAGAAAAGGCAGGATCGTTCCGAAATAGACGCCCGCCCAGATCAAACCAAAACGTGTATCGTAAAGTCTGCGGCCGATATTGAACAGAACCACCAGGGTAATAATCCCGCAAACCGCATTCGGCAAACGGGCCGCAAATTCATTCACCCCGAATACCTGCATTGCGGCCGCCTGCAGCCAGAAGAATAGCGGTGGTTTTTCCCAGAAAGGCTGAAAATCGATATATACCCGGGTGTACTCACCGGTGATCAGCATTTCCCGGCTGATCTCGGCAAAATTGATCTCATCCCAATCAAACAGGTGCACCCCTCCCAGAAAGGAAATGTAAAAAACCGCTCCCAGCAGGGCCAGCAGAACCGAATACCTTACCGCTTCCTTATCCCAAAGCATATTTCGCTCGTCATTAGATTAAATCAGGAGGCAAAGATAAAAGCATTCCCAGGATTGTTTATCCCCGCCTTCCATTTCTTCCTCCTACCCTTCCATCAACCTTTTGTACATTTAGGGGTTAGTAATGATGGCCGCCTGACTGCGGCTCATTTTAAATGATGTCCATGCTGAAAGTTGAAAACCTAAGTAAAACCTTTACGGGAAATGACGGGCGGGAGCTCACCGTATTACACGAAGTGAGCTTTGAGATCGGAGCCGGGGAAACCTTTGCTATTGTCGGTCCCAGCGGAAGCGGAAAAACGACCCTGCTCGGCCTGTGCGCCGGTTTGGATCAGGCCTCCAGCGGTGCCGTTTATTTGAATGGTATCCAATTGGATCCGCTGAGCGAAGACGAACGGGCCGCCGTACGCAACGAACACGTCGGTTTCATCTTTCAGAATTTTCAGCTTTTGCCCACTCTCACTGCGCTGGAGAACGTAATGATACCGCTGGAACTGCAGGGCGATCCCGATGCGCTCAGCCAGGCGACGGAACTGCTCCGGCGTGTAGAGCTGAACGATCGGCTGGATCACTATCCTTCCCAGCTCTCCGGCGGGGAACAGCAGCGGGTAGCCATGGCCCGCGCTTTTGCCAACCGCCCCAAGATCTTATTTGCCGACGAACCTACCGGCAACCTGGACGAGGATACGGGCCAGTTAGTAGAGGATCTGCTTTTTCAGCTGAATGAGGAAGCGAACACCACCCTGGTGCTGGTTACCCACGATCTCGATCTGGCGGCCAAGACCCAACGCATGCTGCGGCTCAAAGGCGGCAAAGTGGTCATCTAACCCATCAGGCCCAAAACCTTCCACCAAATTTCTCCGTATATATAGGACCGGATAACTAGCATTCCGGCAGGTATTCTTTATCCCCGAAAGGACTCGATATCTACCGAAGCGGAACTATTCCTTGCTGCCTCCAGCGTAGCATTACTACCCGAATAAATTTAGTTATTGTCGGGTAAAACCAACAGCATAAGTTGGCAGGAGGTAAAACGAATGCTTAATTTAGTAGTCGTTCCGGCTTATTAGTTTTAATACCGGCCATAAAATATAGGCATGAAATTATTTACGTCCTTATTTGTCGTATTCTTTATCGCGCTTTCCTCCCTTTTTAGCCGGGATGCTCCGGGCCCCATTCCGGGAGTAATTATCCTCCAGCTGGATACGAAGAGCTCTCCTCAGGACTTAGTATCCAACAGCAAAAGTCTGCCCGGACAAGCTCTGGAACTGGCCTACAGCCGAACGCTTTCCGCCCCAAACAACATTCACCTTTTTAGTTGCGATCCCGAACTCGATCTGTTTGAAGTGATCGGCAGGCTGACCGTGCTGGAATCGGTAAAAGCCGTACAGGCCGACTACGAACTCAGTCCGCGCAACACTCCCGACGATCCGTATTTCACCGACCAGTGGACCCTCAATCGCATCGGTATTGCAAAAGCCTGGGATATTACGACCGGCGGGGTTACCGCTCGTGGGGATACCATTGTAGTGGCCATTACTGATGCCGGCTTCAATCCCCGGCATGGAGATATTTTGCCCAATTTATGGTTCAATAAAGGTGAAATCCCCGACGATGGGATTGATAACGATGCCAATGGATATATCGACGACGACCGGGGCTGGAATTTCAATCTGAATAATAACGTCCACCCGGCCGATAACCACGGCCATCGGGTAGCCGGCATCATCGGGGCCAGAGGCAACAACGGTTTCGGCACCTCCGGCATCAACTGGGAAGTCAAAATGATGCTGTTGACCAGTACGCGGATCAGCGGGCTGATCGAAGCCTATGATTATATGATCGAACAGCGGCGGCGCTACAACGAATCGGACGGTGCGGAAGGGGCCTTTGTGGTCGCCACCAATTTATCCCTGGGTCTGGCGCGTACTTTTTGTGTGGACCAGCCCGTATGGGGCAGCATGTACGATCGCCTGGGCGAAGTAGGCATTCTGGCCGGAGTAGCGGCTGCGAACGAAAATTTCGATGTGGAAGAATTCGGAGATATGCCGCCCACCTGTACCAGCGATTATATCCTTGCCGTGACCAATACGACACGGCGCGACGAAAAGTACGAAGCTTCGGCCTACGGAAACACCTCCGTTGACCTGGGAGCTCCCGGAGAAGGCACCGTCACCATTGACCTCTACGACGAACGCAGCCTGTTTGGCGGTAATTCTGCCGCCGCACCCCACGTGACCGGCTCTATCGCTTTATTATACAGCCTGCCCTGCGAATACCTGGCCGAAGATGCCCTGCGCCAACCGGCGGAAACGGCACTGGCCATTCGCGAAGCTTTACTGAACGGTGTCGATCCGCTCAACAGCCTTCAGGATAAAACAGTTACCGGTGGCCGGCTAAACCTCTTTCAATCACTGCAACTGCTCAGCCAGGGTTGTTCCGCCAGTATCGGTGATCTCGATCTGATCACGCTTTATCCTAACCCAACCCAGGGAGAGGTTACGATCGAGATGCAGACTCCCGATTTTGAGACTTACGAATTGATCGTTACCAATGCACTCGGCCAGGTCGTATACCGTGAAAATTTCTCTCCTCTGCAATTAGACCCTAAAAGAAAAAGCATCAAACTCACCCAGCTTGGCGCCGGTATGTACGTAGTCAGCGTCAGTAACGGCCGGGAGATCTCCAGTAAAAAATTACTCGTTCATTAGGCTTTCGCTCCGGGTAGGGCGTGCTTCTGGTTAGGAAAATCCGCAAAAAATCGGTATTTTATACAACAATTGTCTTTTCTCCACCCTAACCAATCGAGCTATGAAAAATTATCAGCAAAAACCCGTTGAGCGTACGGATGACCGTACCACCGTCAAAGCTCCTTCCGTTTCTGATTACATGGTCCGTGACCTGATCACCTTCCAGCCGGATACCGCTATCATGGAGGTTATCAAAACGCTACTCGGAAAGAACATTGCCGGTGCGCCGGTGCTGAATTCGCGCAAAGAATTGGTGGGACTGATCGATGATAAAGACTGCCTTCGGGTGTTGTTTGACAGTTCTTACCACAATCAGCCCGTCAACAAAAATACCGTATCCGACTATATGACTAATGTGATGCGGACCATCTCCGCACATGCCGATATATTCGAAGTTGCGGATATTTTTCTCAGCACCAAATACAAAAGGTTACTGGTGGTGGATGATCAGCAGCGGCTGATCGGCCAGATCAGCCGGCAGGATATTTTGCGGGCCATCCACGATATTCATACCCTGGCACGTTAGATCCGCTTTCCTTTTGGTTTTGTTTCACCTCCCTGATTTGCCGGTAGACTTACTGCTATCTGCAAGAGAATCATACTATTGTCTCAACTGTACTGACCGAACCTAATCACCCTATCCAGGATTTTTTCTCTTTTTTTCACAAAACCTTTTTTGAAATAAAATAAAGTCTTATCTTTGCATCCGCATTTGAGGAATGGCTCATTAAAAAGTCACTCGTTAAAAATCTCTTTTTAGCGGGTTTCAGTGCTAAAAACGTTAGCGCTGTCCTTTTTTGAATAACGGCTCCGTAGCTCAACTGGATAGAGCATCCCGATACGATCGGGAAGGTTTAAGGTTCGAGTCCAAACGGAGTCTAAGTGCTACAACGGTCGCACTGCCCTTTTTGAA
>NZ_PDUD01000031.1 GCF_002646595.1 Flavilitoribacter nigricans DSM 23189 = NBRC 102662 | reverse complement strand
TATACGGATCTGGATGCCGGTATTTTGACTGGCGCCTCTATTGGCGATTACGTTTGGGAAGACCTGAACGGCGATGGCATCCAGGATGCAGGTGAGTCGGGCGTTGGTGGCGTTACCGTCAATCTTAAAGATGGCACGGGTACCATAATCAATACCACCACTACGGCGGCCGATGGTTCCTACAGCTTCACTAATCTGGAGCCAGGAGATTACTCCGTGCAGTTTGAATTGCCGACCGGAATTATTTTCACGGACCTGAATGCAGGCGGCGATGAAACCCGGGATAGTGATGCCGATCCGGCCATGAGTGGTATGACCGAAACGGTAACGCTGACTTCCGGCGAGAATTACAATGATCTGGACGCCGGTCTGTACCGGCAGATCGATCTGGAACTGATCAAATCCGTAAGCAACAGCAGTCCGAATGTAGGCACAGATATTGTTTTCACGATCAGCCTGACCAACCAGGGGCCAAGCGCGGCTACGGGTGTGGAAGTCAGTGATCAGTTGCCTTCAGGCTATGCGTATGTTAGTGCAGATGGCGCTTACAATGCCGGTAGCGGAATCTGGACCGTGGGTACAGTAGCAGCCGGAGAGACTGTTGAACTCAATATCACCGTAACGGTACTGCCCACCGGAGCTTATATTAACCTGGCGGAAGTTACAGCCGCTAATGAAGACGACATCGACTCCACTCCGGGCAACGGAGCGGATACCAATGATAACGGCATCGTGGGACCACTGGATAATGATGGCTCTCAGGACCCGAATGATGAAGACGACGGTGATGATGCCGAGACCACGCCGGTACCGGTCATTGATCTGGAATTGATCAAGACCGTCAGCGATGCCACTCCTAACGTGGGCGATGAGATCGTATTCACCATTACACTGACGAACCGCGGCCCCAGCGAAGCGACCGGTGTGGAAGTTGGCGATCAATTGCCCGATGGTTATGCTTATGTGGGAGCGGATGGCGATTATAATGCCGGGACGGGCATCTGGACTGTTCCCAATATTCCGTCGAACGGTACGGCTACGCTGAACATTACCGTAACGGTATTGCCGGAAGGCAATGTGATCAACCTGGCGGAAGTGATCAGTGCCAATGAGCAGGACAGCGATTCCACCCCCGGCAATGGTGCCGATACGGATGGTGACGGTTTGGTAGGACCTTTGGATAATGACGGCTCCCAGGATCCCGATGATGAAGACGACGGCGACGATGCGGAAGTTGGTGTCTGTGACGTAGTCACCCTGGCGGCAGTCGATCCGGTTTGTGAGGACAACGGCAGCTTCCAGTTGAACGGACAACCCGCCGGAGGTACTTACAGCGGTACGGGCGTTACTCCTGCCGGACTCTTCGATCCCGCAATCGCCGGCCCCGGTAACTGGACCATTACCTATGAATATAATGATGGCGCCGGCTGTGAAGACGTAGTCACCATTGACATCGTCGTATACGAATTGCCGGAAATTCAGATCGGTGATTCCGAAGGCAATACCGTGATCACACACGTGGGCTGCTTTGGTGAATCCACCGGAGCCATTGATCTGGTAGTGACCGGAGGCTCCGGAAATTACGATTTCGAATGGAGTAACGGTGCCGAAACGGAAGATATTAGCGGGCTACCCGCCGGAACTTACAGCGTGACGGTTACGGATGAAAATACTTGTCTCGATGTAGCGACCTTCGTGATTGAAGAGCCCACCGATCTGGTGATCGATGTCGACGGCAGCACGGTAGAAGATGTGGAATGTAACGGGGATGCTACCGGGGCCATTGACCTGGTGGTTAGCGGCGGTACCCTGCCGTTCACCTACGCCTGGAGCAACGGCGCTACCAGCGAAGATCTGACGGACCTGGCGGCCGGTACTTATACCGTTACCGTAACCGATGCTAATGACTGTATCGAAACAGCCAGCTTTACGATCGATGAAGCCAGTGATCTGGAAATTGACCTGGCCGCTACGGAGGTTACCCACGTAGATTGTAACGGTGATGCCACCGGAGCGATCGATCTGACCGTAAGCGGAGGAACGCCCGACTACATTTTCTTGTGGAGTAACGGGGCCACTACCGAAGACATCAATGGCCTGACGGCCGGCACCTATAGCGTGACAATCACCGATGCCAACGGTTGTACGGAATCTGGAAGCTTCGACATCGATGAAAATACCGCGATCGAGATCACGGTTTCTCCGGATACGGAAGTTTGCCGCGGAACAGCCACGGATCTGGTGGCCAGTGCCACCGGTGGGGTGGGACCTTATGTATTTACCTGGTCAACCTCCGAAACCAGCACGACCATTAGCGTAGCACCCGTAGCTACGACCATCTATACCGTAGAAGTGCGGGATGCGCTGGGCTGTACGGCTACCGGGCAGGTAACGGTGACGGTGAATCCATTGCCGATCGGTGACGTCAGTAATGACGTAACTATCTGTCTGGGCGAATCTACCAACCTCTTCATTGAAAATGTTTTCAACGGAGAACCACCTTACACCTTTGAGTGGACGGAAGGAAATGATCCGACCGTAATTTCCACCGCAACGGAGATCACGGTTACGCCAACTACCATTGGTACTACCAACTATTTTGTCAAAACCACGGATGCCAAAGGCTGCTTTGAAATTGACGTGGTTATGGTCACTGTAAATCCAAAACCGGAAGTAACGGTAGCGGATCAGACCATTTGCGCCGGTGAAATCGCTTCTCTGGAGCCCACCACCTCGGTAGGTACCGAACCTTATACGTATGCCTGGAGCACGGGCGCAACTACCGCCACCATTCAGGTAAGTCCGGAAATGACCACTACTTACGGACTTACCGTAACAGATGCTAATGGCTGTATCGCGGAAACCAGCGCGACGGTGACCGTGAACGAGCTTCCGGAAGTGGTGATCAACTCCGATGATGCCGATGATATTGTATGCTTTGACGAGTCCGTTACGTTAACGGCGGATGTAAGTGGCGGTACGGCGCCCTATACCTACGAGTGGAGTACCGGCGCCACCGGTATGTCCATTACCGAACTGCCCGTTGCGGCCAGTACGACTTACAGCGTGACCGTGACGGATGCTAACGGCTGTGAAAAGTCGGTCGAGATCACCATTGAAAAGAACCCGGATCTGGTGATCGATGTCGACGGTACGCTGATCGAAGATGTCGAGTGTAACGGTGATGCGAGCGGATCGATCGATCTGGTCGTATCCGGTGGAACATTACCTTATTCCTTCGATTGGAGTAACGGCGCAACGACCGAAGATATCTCCGGTCTGATTGCCGGTACCTACTCGGTGACCGTTACCGATGCCAACGGTTGTGAAGACACGGCCAGCTTTACCGTAGAAGAAGCATCCGATTTGGTGATCGATGTGGACGCCACTGAGTTGACGGATGTGGATTGCTTTGGCGAAGCTACCGGATCAATTGATCTGGTAGTTACGGGCGGTACGGCCCCTTACACCTATCTGTGGAGCAATAACGCCACTACGGAAGATATCAGCAACCTGGCGGCCGGCACGTATACCGTTACGGTTACGGATGCCAATAATTGTGAAGAAATTGCCGATTTTATCATCGAGCAGGCTCCGGATCTGGTGATCGATGTAGACGCTACGGAGCTGACGGATGTGGACTGCTTTGGGGAAGCTACCGGGGCCATCGATCTGGTAGTGACGGGCGGTACGGCACCTTACACTTATCTGTGGAGTAATAACGCCACTACGGAGGATATGAGTAACCTGACGGCTGGAACCTACACCGTCACGGTCACGGATGCCAATGATTGCGAAGAGGTTGCCAGCTTTACCATCGAACAGGCTCCGGAACTACTCATTGATCTGGATGCGACGGTACTGACGGATGTAGACTGCTTCGGCGATGCCACAGGGGCTATCGATCTGGTGGTCACGGGCGGTACGGCACCTTACACTTATCTGTGGAGCAATAATGCGACCACCGAGGATATCAGCAATCTGGTGGCCGGAACCTACAGCGTCACCGTCACCGATGCGAATGACTGCACCACTACCGAAAGCTTTACGATCGAACAGGCTCCGGATCTGGTGATCGACATTGATGCTACCCAAATAGAAAATGTAGAATGCAACGGCGACGCTTCCGGCTCGATTGATCTGATGGTCGGCGGTGGCACGCCACCCTACACTTATCTGTGGAGCAACGATGCGACTACGCAAGACCTCAATAATCTGGCGGCCGGAATTTACACCGTAACCGTTACGGATGCCAAAGGTTGTGAAGACACAGCCAGCTTCGAAGTGGAGGAAGCGAATGATCTGGTGATCGATCTGGACGCTACCGAAATTACGGATGTAGACTGTTTCGGTGAATCCACAGGAGCGATTGATCTCGTCGTGAGCGGCGGCACGCCCGCTTATACCTATAGCTGGAGCAACGGTGCGACAACCGAGGATCTTGCCGCAGTACCGGCCGGAACCTATACGGTAACGGTTACGGATGCCAACGGTTGTACCGAAATAGAAGCCTTCACTATTGAAGAAAATTCAGAACTGATTATAGCGTTAAGCCCGGATGCGGAAGTATGCCGCGGATCCGCTACGGATCTGGAGGTTTCCGCCAGCGGTGGGGTAGGGCCTTATACCTTCACCTGGTCTACCAATGAAACCAGCAACTTCATTACCGTATCACCGGTTACCACTACCGTGTATAGCGTTACCGTTACGGACATTTACGGTTGCGAAGATGTCGGTGCAGTAACGGTTACCGTTAATTCATTGCCGATCGGGGATGTGAGTGACGATGTAACGATTTGCCTGGGCGAATCGACGACTATGGTGGTAGAAAACGTTTTCAACGGCGAACCACCCTATGCCTTCGAATGGACCGAAGGCAATGATCCGACGGTGATCGGAACGGGTACGGAACTGACCGTTACCCCGGAGACCATCGGCACGATCAACTACTTTGTAAAAACTACCGATGCCAATGGATGCTTTGAGATAGACGTCGTGATGGTCACCGTCAAACCCAATCCCACGGTAACGGTAGCCACCGAAACGATCTGTACCGGTGAAACGGCAACTCTGGAAGCTGTACCGGCGGACGGCACCGGGCCTTATACCTATCTGTGGAGTACCGGAGCAACTACCAGCACGATTGAGGTAAGCCCGGAAGCAACCACGGATTATCAGGTGACCGTTACCGATGATTTCGGCTGCACCGGCGAAACGACCGGTACCGTGATTGTCAACGACCGTCCGGAAGTAGTCATTACCACTGATGATGCCGATAATATCCTGTGCGCTGATCAGTCAGTCACATTAACGGCAGAAGTAAGCGGGGGTAATGGTCCTTACACCTACGTGTGGAACACCGGTGAGGAAACGGTATCGATTACCGTTTTACCTACGGAAGCGAGCACCACCTACTCAGTGACTGTAATGGATGCGAATGGCTGTGATCAGACCGCGGATATTGTTATTACAAAAAATCCGGATCTGGTAATTGATGTGGACGGAAGTGTGATCACTCCGGTCGACTGCTTCGGCGCATCTTCCGGTGCTATTGATCTACTGGTTTCCGGCGGTACCGCGCCCTATACCTACCTGTGGAGCAACAACGCAAGCACGCAGGATATCAGCGGTCTGGCGGCCGGCAACTATTCGGTTACCGTCACGGATGCCAATGGTTGTGAGGATACGGCCAGTTTCACAGTTACGGAACCTCCCGTACTGGATGGCAGCGGTGAGACGGTTGATGTGGACTGTAACGGAGCGGCCACCGGTGAGATCGATCTGACCCCAACCGGGGGTACACCTCCCTACACTTTTGCCTGGAATACAAATGCTACGACGGAAGATATCGACGGTTTGACCGCCGGCAACTATCAGGTGACGATCACCGATGCGAATGATTGCGAAAAGATACTGGAATTCACGATTGAAGAAACCAGCGATCTGCTGGTGGAAGGTACCACAACGGATGTTGCCTGCTTTGGCGAGTCGACCGGCGCTATTGACCTGACGGTCAGCGGTGGCACTACTCCTTACACTATTATTTGGAACACTACGGCCACTACCGAAGATATCAGTGGCCTCCCGGCGGGCGAATACACGGTAACGGTGACGGATGCGAATGGTTGCGATAAAACGGCAACATTCACCATTGAACAGGCAGATGAATTGACCCTGAGCGCCGAAATGGTTCATGTAGACTGCTTTAATGCGGCAACCGGCTCGATCGATCTGACCGTTAGTGGCGGCACTACTCCTTACACGATTAACTGGAACACTACAGCCACCACGGAAGACGTTAGCGATCTGACTGCCGGGACTTACACCGTCACCGTTACGGATGCCAACGAATGTACGGAAACGATGAGCTTCACCATTATCGAACCCACGGACCTGATAGTCAGTGGCACCCAGATCGACGTACTGTGTAATGGAGCTGCGACGGGCTCAATCGACCTGACTGTCAGTGGCGGTACGCCGGACTACACTTACGCCTGGAGCAACGGCGAGATCACCGAAGACATCAGTGGTTTGACCGCCGGCACTTACACTGTGACCGTCAAGGATGCAAATGACTGTACCGAAACCGCCAGCTTCACCATCACGGAGACGGATGAACTGGTAGTTACGGGCACCCAGGTTGACGTATTGTGTAACGGCGCTGCGACGGGCTCCATTGATTTGACGGTGAGCGGCGGCACGCCGGATTACACTTATGCCTGGAGCAATAGCGCCACTACGGAAGATATTAGCGACTTGACGGCCGGTACTTACACGGTCACCGTCACGGACGCCAACGACTGTACAGAAACGATGAGTTTCACGATTACTGAACCTACGGAATTGTTAGTTGATGGTACCCAGGTAGACGTGCTGTGTAATGGCGCTGCGACGGGCTCTATTGACTTGACAGTGAGTGGCGGTACACCCGATTATACTTTCGTCTGGAGCAATAGTAACACGACGGAAGATATCAGTGGATTATCTGCGGGCACCTATAGTGTAACCGTTACGGACGCCAATGGCTGTACGGAAACGGCCAGCTTTACCATCACCGAACCAACCGATCTGGTATTGAATGGTACGCAGGTTGATATCCTGTGTAATGGTGATGCGACGGGTTCGATTGACCTGACGGTCAGCGGTGGCACCCCAGACTACACCTACGCCTGGAGTAACGGCGCGACCACCGAAGATATTAGTGGACTTACGGCCGGTACCTATACCGTGACTGTAACCGATGCCAATGGCTGTATGGAAACAACCGGCTTCACCCTCACTGAACCTACAGACTTGGTGTTGAGCGGTACGGAAGTGGACGTGGCGTGTAACGGTGCCGCAACTGGCTCCATTGATCTGACGGTCAGCGGTGGTACTCCAAATTACACCTTTGCCTGGAGCAACGGCGCCACTACCGAAGATATTAACGGACTGGGCACCGGTACTTACACGGTGACGGTTACGGATGCCAACGAGTGTACGGAGACGATGAGCTTTGTGATCGAAGAAGCCAGCGATCTTAGTTTGTCCGCGACTCAGGTTGACATTCTGTGTAATGGTGACGCGACGGGCTCGATCGATCTGACGGTTAGCGGCGGCACCCCGGATTACACCTACCTCTGGAGTAATGACGCTACCACTGAAGACCTCAGCGGTTTGACGGCCGGCACCTACACCGTAACGGTAACGGATGCCAATGGCTGTGAGAAGATACTGGAAATTACGATCACTCAACCGGATGCATTGGAGTTAAGCGGTACCCAGGTTGATGTGCTATGCAATGGCGCGGCAACTGGTTCCATTGATCTTACGGTGAGCGGTGGTACACCTAATTTTACCTACGCTTGGAGCAACGGTGCAACTACGGAAGACATCAGTGACTTAACGGCTGATACTTACAGCGTAACCGTAACAGACACCAACGACTGCACAGAAACAATGAGTTTCACCATCACCGAACCTACGGATCTGGTGGTCAGTGGCACCCAGATCGACGTAGAGTGTAATGGCGCTGCGACCGGGGCCATTGACCTGACCGTTAGTGGCGGTACGCCGGATTACACTTACGCCTGGAGCAACGGCGATATCACCGAAGACATCAGTGGTTTGACCGCCGGCACCTACACCGTGACCGTAACGGATGCCAATGACTGTACCGAAACAGCCAACTTCACGATCACGGAGACGGATGAACTGGTAGTTACGGGTACCCAGATTGACGTACTGTGTAACGGCGCTGCGACTGGATCCATTGATCTGACGGTCAGTGGCGGTACGCCGGATTACACCTATGCCTGGAGCAACAGCCCCACTACGGAAGATATCAGCGACTTGACGGCCGGTACTTACACCGTAACCGTTACAGATGCTAACGACTGTACGGAAACCATGAGTTTCACGATTACCGAACCTACGGACCTACTAGTTGATGGTACCCAGGTAGACGTGCTGTGTGATGGCGCTGCGACGGGCTCGATTGACTTAACGGTGAGCGGCGGTACACCCGATTATACTTTCGTTTGGAGCAATAGTGCCACCACGGAAGATATCAGTGGGTTAACTGCGGGCACTTACAGCGTAACCGTTACGGACGCCAATGGCTGTACGGAAACGGCAAGCTTCACCATCACCGAGCCAACTGATCTGGTATCGAATGGTACGCAGGTCGATATCCTGTGTAACGGTGCCGCGACGGGTTCTATTGACCTGACGGTCAGCGGTGGTACTCCGGACTACACCTACGCCTGGAGTAACAGCGCGACCACCGAAGACATCAACGGCTTGACTGCTGGTACTTATACGGTGACCGTTACGGATGCCAACGGCTGTACGGAAACAACCGGCTTCACCCTCACCGAACCTACTGACTTGGTATTGAGCGGTACGGAAGTAGACGTTGCGTGTAACGGCGCGGCGACCGGCTCGATTGATCTAACGGTAAGCGGCGGCACCCCGGATTACACCTATGCCTGGAGCAATGGCGCAACGACCGAAGATATCAACGGACTGGGTACCGGTACTTACACAGTGACCGTTACGGATGCCAACGAGTGCACGGAAACAATGAGCTTTGTGATTGAAGAAGCCAGCGATCTCAGTTTGTCGGCTACTCAGGTTGACATTCTGTGTAATGGTGACGCGACGGGCTCGATCGATCTGACGGTGAGTGGCGGCACACCCGATTACACCTACCTCTGGAGCAACGGCGAAACCACAGAAGACCTCAGTGGTTTGACTGCCGGCACCTACAGCGTAACGGTGACCGATGCCAACGGCTGTGAGAAGATCCTGGGAATTACGATCACTCAACCGGATGCATTGGCATTGGCCGGTACGCAGATAGATGTACTGTGTAACGGCGCTGCGACGGGCTCCATTGACTTGACGGTCAGCGGCGGCACACCAGATTATACTTATGCCTGGAGCAACGGTGCAACGACCGAGGATATCAACGGCTTAACGGCTGGTACTTACAGCGTAACCGTAACAGACGTCAACGACTGTACGGAAACGATGAGCTTTACCATCACCGAGCCTACCGATCTGGTATTAAATGGTACGCAGGTCGATATCCTGTGTAATGGTGACGCGACGGGTTCTATTGACCTGACGGTCAGCGGCGGCACCCCAGACTACACCTACGCCTGGAGTAACAGCGCGACCACCGAAGATATCAACGGCTTGACTGCTGGTACCTATACGGTGATCGTAACGGATGCCAATGGCTGTACCGAAACAGCCAGTTTCACCATTACGGAGACAGATGAACTGGTAGTTACGGGCACCCAGGTTGACGTACTGTGTAACGGAGCTGCGACTGGCTCCATTGATTTGACGGTGAGCGGCGGCACCCCGGATTACACTTATGTCTGGAGTAATAGCGAAACAACAGAAGATATTAGCGACTTGACGGCCGGAACTTACACGGTAACCGTCACTGATGCTAACGACTGTACGGAAACCATGAGCTTCACGATTACTGAACCTACGGAATTGGTAGTTGATGGTACCCAGGTAGACGTGCTGTGCAATGGTGCTGCGACGGGCTCGATTGACTTAACGGTGAGCGGCGGTACACCCGATAATACTTTCGTCTGGAGCAATAGTGCCACGACGGAAGATATCAGTGGGTTAACTGCGGGCACTTACAGTGTAACCGTTACGGACGCCAATGGCTGTACGGAAACGGCCAGCTTTACCATTACCGAGCCAACTGATCTGGTATTGAATGGTACGCAGGTCGACATCCTGTGTAACGGCGCTGCGACGGGTTCTATTGACCTGACGGTCAGCGGCGGTACCCCGGACTATACTTATGTCTGGAGTAACGGCGCGACCACCGAAGATATCAACAGCTTGACTGCTGGCACCTATACGGTGACCGTAACGGATGCCAATGGCTGTACGGAAACAAACAGCTTCACGCTTAGCGAACCTACGGATCTGGTACTGAGCGGTACCGAGGTGGATGTTGCCTGTAATGGCGCTGCCACCGGTTCGATCGATCTGACGGTGAGCGGTGGTACACCGGATTATACTTATGCCTGGAGCAACGGGGCAAGCACGGAAGATATTAGCGGCCTGGGTACGGGTACTTATACGGTAACCGTTACGGATGCCAACGAATGTACGGAGACAATGAGCTTTGTGATCGAAGAGGCCAGTGACCTAAGTTTGTCCGCGACTCAGGTAGACATTCTGTGTAATGGGGATGCGACGGGCTCGATCGATCTGACGGTTAGTGGTGGCACGCCAGATTATACCTTCCTCTGGAGTAATGATGCCACCACGGAAGATATTAGCAGCTTAACGGCGGGCAACTACACCGTCACTGTCACGGACGCCAATGGCTGTGAGAAGATACTGGAAATTACGATCACTCAGCCGGATGCATTGACTTTGAATGGCACAGAGGTAGATGTGTTATGTAACGGAGCAGCGATGGGTTCGATTGATCTAACGGTCAGCGGTGGTACACCGGATTATACTTACGCCTGGAGCAACAGTGCCACCACGGAAGACATCAGCGGTTTAACGGCAGGCACCTACACGGTCACCGTCACGGACGCCAATAATTGTACGGAAACGATGAGTTTCACCATCACCGAACCAACCGATCTGGTATTAAATGGTACGCAGGTCGATGTTCTGTGTAATGGAGCATCGACGGGTTCGATTGACCTGACGGTTAGCGGCGGTACTCCGGACTACACTTACGCCTGGAGCAACGGCGAGATCACCGAAGACATCAGTGGTTTGACCGCAGGCACATACACCGTGACCATCACGGATGCCAATGACTGTACCGAAACCGCCAGCTTCACCATCACGGAGACGGATGAACTGGTAGTTACGGGCACCCAGGTTGACGTACTGTGTAACGGAGCTGCGACCGGTTCCATTAATTTGACGGTTGGCGGCGGCACGCCGGATTACACTTATGTTTGGAGCAATAGCGCCATCACGGAAGATATTAGTGACTTGACGGCCGGTACTTACACGGTAACCGTCACTGATGCTAACGACTGTACGGAAACCATGAGCTTCACGATTACTGAACCTACGGAATTGGTAGTTGATGGTACCCAGGTAGACGTGCTGTGCAATGGTGCTGCGACGGGCTCGATTGACTTGACAGTGAGTGGCGGTACACCCGATTATACTTTCGTCTGGAGCAATAGTAACACGACGGAAGATATCAGTGGGTTAACTGCCGGCACTTACAGCGTAACCGTTACGGATGCCAATGGCTGTACGGAAACGGCCAGCTTCACCATTACCGAACCAACTTATCTGGTATTGAATGGTACGCAGGTCGATATCTTGTGTAATGGTGACGCGACGGGTTCTATTGACCTGACGGTTAGCGGCGGTACTCCGGACTACACCTACGCCTGGAGTAACAGCGCGACCACCGAAGATATCAACGGCTTGACTGCTGGTACCTATAACGTGACCGTTACGGATGCCAATGGCTGTACGGAAACAACCAGCTTCACGCTCAGCGAACCTACGGATCTGGTATTGAGCGGTACCGAGGTGGATGTTGCTTGTAATGGCGCTGCGACCGGTTCGATCGATCTGACGGTAAGCGGCGGCACGCCGGATTATACTTATGCCTGGAACAACGGCGCGACCAGTGAAGATATTAGTGGCCTGAGTACCGGGACCTACACAGTCACGGTCACGGATGCCAACGATTGTACGGAGACGATGAGCTTTGTGATCGAAGAGGCCAGCGATCTTAGTTTGTCGGCTACCCAGATTGACATTCTGTGTAACGGCGCTGCGACGGGCTCGATCGATCTGACGGTTAGTGGTGGTACACCGGATTACACCTACCTCTGGAGCAACGGCGAAACTACAGAAGACCTCAGTGGTTTGACGGCCGGCACCTACACCGTAACGGTGACCGACGCCAACGGCTGTGAGAAGATCCTGGAAATTACCATTACCCAACCGGATGCATTGGAGCTAAGCGGTACGCAGGTTGATGTGCTGTGTAATAGCGCGGCAACGGGTTCAATTGATCTGACAGTTAGCGGAGGTACACCAGATTATACCTACACGTGGAGCAACGGTGCAACGACCGAGGATATCAACGGCTTAGTAGCCGGTATTTACAGCGTAACGGTTACAGACGCCAACGACTGTACGGAAACGATGAGCTTCACCATCACCGAACCAACCGATCTGGTATTGAACGGTACGCAGGTCGATGTCCTGTGTAACGGAGCTGCGACGGGTTCTATAGACTTGACGGTTAGCGGCGGTACCCCGGACTACACTTACGCCTGGAGCAACGGCGAGATTACCGAAGATATCAACGGCTTGACTGCCGGTACTTATACCGTGACTGTAACGGATGCCAACGGCTGTACCGAAACAGCCAGCTTCACCATCACGGAGACGGATGAACTGGTAGTTACGGGCACCCAGATTGACGTACTGTGTAACGGCGCTGCGACTGGCTTCATTGATTTGACGGTGAGCGGCGGCACGCCGGATTACATTTATGTCTGGAGCAATAGCGCCACTACGGAAGATATTAGCGACTTGACGGCCGGAACTTACACGGTCACCGTCACGGATGCCAATGACTGTATCGAAACGATGAGTTTCACCATCACCGAACCTACGGAATTGGTAGTGGGTGGTACCCAGGTGGATGTACTGTGTAATGGCGCTGCGACCGGTTCCATTGATCTGACGGTGAGCGGTGGCACGCCAGATTATACTTATGCCTGGAGTAATAGCGGAACAACGGAAGATATCAGTGGTCTGACGGCTGATACTTACACTGTAACCGTCACGGACGCCAACGACTGTACAGAAACGGCCAGCTTCACCATTACCGAGCCAACTGATCTGGTATTGAATAGTACGCAGGTCGATATCCTGTGTAATGGTGACGCGACCGGTTCTATTGACCTGACGGTGAGCGGCGGTACCCCGGACTATACTTATGTTTGGAGTAACGGCGCGACCACCGAAGATATTAGTGGACTTACGGCTGGTATTTATACCGTGACCGTAACGGATGCGAATGGCTGTACGGAAACAACCAGCTTCACACTCACCGAACCTACGGAACTGGTATTGAGCGGTACAGAAGTAGACGTTGCGTGTAAAGGCGCCGCGACCGGCTCCATTGATCTGACGGTAAGCGGCGGCACCCCGGATTACACCTATGCCTGGAGCAATGGTGCCACAACCGAAGATATCAGCAGTTTAGATGCCGGAACTTACACGGTGACTGTCACAGATGCTAACGAGTGCACGGAGACGATGAGCTTTGTGATCGAAGAGGCAAGTGATCTCAGTTTATCCGCAACTCAGGTTGACATTCTGTGTAACGGCGCTGCGACGGGCTCTATCGATCTGACGGTTAGTGGTGGCACACCCGATTACACCTACCTCTGGAGCAACGGTGCTACCACCGAAGGTATCAACGGCCTGACGGCAGGCACCTACACCGTCACGGTGACGGACGCCAACGGCTGTGAGAAGATTCTGGAAATTACAATTACCCAACCGGATGCATTGGCATTGGCCGGTACGCAGATAGATGTACTGTGTAACGGCGCTGCGACGGGCTCCATTGACTTGACGGTCAGCGGCGGCACACCAGATTATACTTATGCCTGGAGCAACGGTGCAACGACCGAGGATATCAACGGCTTAACAGCCGGTACTTATAGCGTAACCGTTACAGACGCCAACGACTGTCCGGAAACGATGAGCTTCACCATCACCGAGCCAACCGATCTGGTATTGAATGGTACGCAGGTAGATGTACTGTGTAACGGTGATGCGACGGGTTCTATCGACTTAACGGTTAGTGGTGGTACCCCGGACTACTCTTACGTCTGGAGTAACGGTGCTATCACGGAAGATATTAACGGCTTGACTGCCGGTACTTATACCGTGACTGTAACGGATGCCAACGGCTGTACGGAGACAGCCAGCTTTACGATCACCGAAACCGATGAACTGGTAGCTACGGGCACTCAGGTTGACGTGCTGTGTAACGGAGCTGCGACGGGCTCCATTGATCTGACAGTCAGTGGCGGCACGCCGGATTATACCTACGCCTGGAGTAACGGTGTGACGACTGAGGATATAAGTGGTTTGACTGCCGGAACTTACACGGTAACCGTTACAGACGCCAACGACTGTAAAGAAACCATGAGTTTCACGATTACTGAACCTACGGAATTGGTAGTCGACGGTACTCAGGTTGATGTACTGTGTAATGGCGCTGCGACCGGTTCGATTGACCTTACGGTCAGTGGTGGAACTCCGGACTATAGCTTTATTTGGAGTAATGGAGAAGTAACAGAAGATATAAATGACCTAACTGCTGACGCATACACGGTTACAGTAAGTGATGCTAACGGCTGCACAACAACTGCGAGCTTTACCATAACTGAAGCCGATGCATTGAATTTGGATGGCACTCAGATTGACGATGCAGATTGCTTCGGTGATGCTTCCGGTTCTATCGATCTGGTAGTCAGCGGCGGTACTGCTCCTTACACTTACGCCTGGAGCAATGGTGCAGACACAGAAGATTTAACCAATGTCACAGCGGGAACTTACACCGTAACCGTTACGGATGCCAACAACTGTACGGAGACAGCCAGCTTCACGATTGAAGAAGCCAGCGATCTGGTGATTGATGTTGACGCGACGGTAATTGATGATGCGGATTGCTTCGGCGACGCTTCCGGATCTATCGATCTGGTGGTTAGTGGCGGTACGGCTCCCTACACTTTCTCTTGGAGTAACGGTGCAGATACGGAAGATCTGATCAACGTCACGGCCGGCACCTATACGGTGACCGTTACGGATGCGAATAACTGTACCGAGACAGCAACCTTCACGATTGAAGAGGCCAGCGATTTGGTGATTGATCTCGACGCTACGATTGTTGACGATGCAGATTGCTTCGGCGATGCCAGTGGCTCTATCGATTTAGTGGTTAGCGGCGGCACCGCTCCTTACACATTCGAGTGGAGCAACGGTGCTGATACGGAAGATCTGATCAACGTCACGGCCGGAACCTATACGGTGACCGTTACGGACGCGAATAACTGTACAGAGACAGCAAGCTTCACGATTGAAGAAGCCACAGATCTGGTGATTGATGTTGACGCTACAGTAGTAGATGACGCAGATTGCTTCGGCGACGCTTCTGGTTCTATCGATTTAGTAGTAAGCGGTGGCACGGCTCCTTACACTTACGCATGGAGCAACGGTGCTGAAACGGAAGATTTAACCAACGTCACGGCCGGCACCTATACGGTTACGGTGACTGATGCGAATAATTGTACGGAGACAGCGAGTTTCACGATTGAAGAAGCCAGCGATCTAGTGATCGATATTGATGCAACGCTAGTTGATGATGCGGACTGCTTCGGCGATGCTTCCGGCTCTATTGATCTGGTGGTAAGCGGAGGTACATCTCCTTACACTTATGCCTGGAGCAACGGTGCGGACACGGAAGATTTGACCAACGTTATGGCGGGCACTTACACGGTGACCGTTACGGATGCGAATAACTGTACAGAGACGGCCAGCTTTACAATCGAAGAAGCCAGCGATCTGGTGATCGACGTTGATGCGACGTTGGTTGATGATGCGGACTGCTTCGGCGATGCTAGCGGTTCTATCGATCTGGTAGTAAGTGGCGGCACGGCACCATATACATTCGAGTGGAGCAACGGCGCAGACACGGAAGACCTAGCCAACGTCACGGCTGGCACCTACACCGTTACTGTTACGGATGCGAATAATTGTACGGAGACAGCGAGCTTCACAATTGAAGAGCCCAGCGATCTGGTAATCGATGTAGACGCCACGGTAGTGGATGATGCAGATTGCTTTGGCGATGCCAGTGGATCTATTGATCTGGTAGTAAGCGGCGGCACGGCTCCTTACACCTATGAGTGGAGCAATGGTGCAGAAACGGAAGACCTGACCAACGTTACTGCCGGAACTTACACAGTGACGGTGACAGATGCCAACAACTGTACAGAGACAGCGAGCTTCACCATTGAAGAGGCCACCAATCTGGTAATCGATGTTGATGCCACGGTAGTAGATGATGCGGACTGCTTCGGCGATGCTTCCGGTTCTATCGATCTGGTAGTCAGCGGCGGGACTGCTCCATACACTTACGCCTGGAGCAATGGTGCAGACACAGAAGATTTAACCAATGTCACTGCGGGCACTTACACAGTGACCGTTACGGATGCCAACAACTGTACCGAGACGGCGAGCTTCACGATTGAAGAAGCCAGCGACCTGGTAATTGATGTTGATGCCACGGTAGTGGACGATGCGGATTGCTTCGGCGATGCATCTGGCTCTATTGATCTGGTAGTGAGCGGCGGTACGGCTCCTTACACTTATGCCTGGAGCAACGGTGCGGATACTGAAGATCTGACCAACGTCACTGCAGGAACTTACACGGTGACCGTTACGGATGCGAATAATTGTACCGAGACAGCGAGCTTCACCATTGAAGAGGCCAGCGATCTGGTAGTCGATGTTGATGCCACGGTGGTAGATGATGCGGACTGCTTCGGCGATGCTTCCGGTTCTATCGATCTGGTAGTAAGCGGTGGCACTGCTCCCTACACCTATGCCTGGAGTAACGGCGCAGACACGGAAGATTTGACCAACGTCACGGCGGGTACCTATACGGTGACCGTTACTGATGCCAACAACTGCACGGAGACGGCGAGCTTCACGATTGAAGAAGCCAGCGACCTGGTAATTGATGTTGATGCCACGGTAGTAGATGATGCAGATTGCTTTGGTGATGCTACTGGCTCCATTGATCTGGTAGTGAGCGGCGGTACGGCTCCTTACACTTATGCCTGGAGCAACGGTGCGGATACTGAAGATCTGACCAACGTCACTGCAGGAACTTACACGATGACCGTTACGGATGCTAATAATTGTACCGAGACAGCAAGTTTCACGATTGAAGAAGCCAGCGACCTGGTAATTGATGTTGATGCCACGGTAGTGGATGATGCCGATTGCTTTGGCGATGCCAGTGGCTCCATTGATCTAGCAGTTAGCGGCGGCACCACTCCTTACACATTCTCTTGGAGCAATGGAGCAGATACCGAAGATCTGACCAACGTCACGGCGGGCACCTACACCGTGACCGTTACGGATGCTAACAACTGTACAGAGACGGCGAGCTTCACGATTGAAGAGGCTAGCGATCTGGTGATTGATGTTGATGCTACGGTGGTAGATGATGCCGATTGCTTCGGCGATGCTTCCGGTTCTATCGATCTGGTAGTAAGCGGCGGCACTGCTCCTTACACTTACGCCTGGAGCAATGGTGCAGACACAGAAGATTTAACCAATGTCACAGCGGGCACTTACACTGTGACCGTTACGGATGCCAACAACTGTACAGAGACGGCGAGCTTCACGATTGAAGAGGCTAGCGATCTGGTGATTGATGTTGACGCAACGGTGGTAGATGATGCGGACTGTTTCGGCGACGCCTCCGGTTCTATCGATCTTGTAGTAAGCGGTGGCACGGCTCCTTATACATTCGAGTGGAGCAACGGCACTGATACCGAAGATCTAACTAACGTCACGGCTGGAACTTATACCGTTACGGTTACGGATGCGAATAACTGTACCGAGACAGCCAGCTTCACGATCGAAGAAGCCAGCGACCTGGTAATTGATCTTGACGCAACAGTAGTGGATGATGCAGATTGCTTCGGCGACGCTTCTGGCTCAATTGATCTGGTAGTTAGCGGTGGCACGGCTCCTTACATCTATGAGTGGAGCAACGGCGCAGATACGGAAGATCTAACCAACGTTACTGCGGGCACTTACACGGTGACCGTTACGGATGCGAATAATTGTACCGAGACGGCCAGCTTCACCATTGAAGAAGCTAGCGATCTGGTAATTGATATTGACGCCACGGTTGTAGACGACGCCGATTGCTTCGGTGACTCTTCCGGCTCGATTGATCTGGTGGTTAGCGGCGGCACTGCGCCCTACACTTATGCTTGGAACAACGGCGCTGATACGGAAGATTTGACCAACGTTATCGCGGGCACTTACACCGTCACGGTGACGGACGCCAACAACTGTACAGAGACGGCAAGCTTCACCATTGAAGAAGCCAGCGACCTGGTAATCGATCTTGATGCCACAGTAGTAGATGATGCCGATTGCTTCGGTGATGCTAGTGGATCGATTGACTTGGTGGTCAGCGGCGGCACTGCTCCATATACATTTGAGTGGAGCAACGGAGCAGATACTGAAGATCTGACTAACGTCACGGCGGGTACTTATACGGTCACGGTAACCGACGCTAATAATTGTACGGAGACGGCGAGCTTCACGATTGGAGAAGCCAGCGATCTGGTGATTGACCTTGACGCTACGGTGGTAGACGATGCCGATTGCTTCGGCGATGCCAGCGGCTCCATTGATCTGGTAGTAAGCGGTGGTACTGCTCCTTACACATTCTCTTGGAGCAATGGAGCAGATACCGAAGATCTGACTAACGTCACGGCTGGAATTTATACCGTCACCGTTACGGATGCCAACAACTGTACAGAGACGGCAAGCTTCACCATTGAAGAAGCCAGCGATCTGGTAATTGATCTTGACGCCACGGTGGTAGATGATGCCGACTGCTTCGGTGATGCCAGTGGCTCTATCGATCTGGTAGTCAGTGGTGGCACTACTCCTTATACATTCGAGTGGAGCAACGGTGCTGACACGGAAGACCTAACCAACGTTACAGCTGGCACTTACACCGTGACCGTTACGGATGCGAATAATTGCACCGAGACCGCCAGCTTCACCATTGAAGAAGCCAGTGATCTGGTAATTGATATTGATGCTACGGTAGTAGATGATGCAGATTGCTTCGGTGATGCCAGCGGCTCCATCGATCTGGTAGTCAGTGGTGGCACTGCTCCATACACTTACGCCTGGAGCAACGGCGCTGACACGGAAGATCTGACCAACGTCACAGCTGGTACTTACACGGTCACTGTGACGGATGCGAATAACTGTACTGAAACTGCCAGTTTCACGATCGAAGAAGCTACCGACCTGGTAATTGATGTCGATGCCACGGTAGTAGACGATGCGGATTGCTTCGGCGATGCCAGCGGCTCCATCGATCTGGTAGTAAGCGGTGGTACTGCTCCTTACACCTATGAGTGGAGCAACGGAGCAGATACCGAAGATCTGACTAACGTCACGGCTGGAACTTATACCGTCACCGTTACGGATGCGAACAACTGTACAGAGACGGCAAGCTTCACCATTGAAGAAGCCAGCGATCTGGTAATTGATCTTGACGCCACAGTAGTGGATGATGCAGATTGCTTTGGCGATGCCAGTGGCTCCATCGATCTAGTAGTTAGCGGCGGTACAGCTCCTTACACCTATGAGTGGAGCAACGGAGCTGAAACCGAAGATCTGACTAACGTCACGGCTGGAACTTATACCGTCACCGTTACGGATGCCAATAACTGTACGGAAATAGCAAGTTTCACAATTGAAGAAGCCAGCGATCTGGTAATTGATGTTGACGCCACGGTGGTAGATGATGCGGATTGCTTCGGCGACGCTTCCGGCTCGATTGATTTGGTAGTAAGCGGCGGTACGGCTCCTTACACATTCGAGTGGAGCAACGGCGCGGATACGGAAGATCTGACTAACGTCACGGCTGGAACTTATACCGTCACCGTTACGGATGCCAACAACTGTACAGAGACAGCAAACTTCACGATCGAAGAAGCCAGCGATCTGGTGATTGATCTTGATGCAACAGTAGTTGATGATGCGGATTGCTTCGGCGATGCCAGTGGCTCGATCGATCTGGTGGTGAGCGGCGGCACGGCTCCTTACACCTATGAGTGGAGCAACGGAGCTGACACGGAAGATTTGACCAACGTAACTGCAGGCACCTATACGGTCACGGTTACGGATGCGAATAACTGTACCGAGACAGCGAGCTTCATGATTGAAGAAGCCTCTGATCTGGTGATTGATGTTGACGCCACGGTAGTAGATGACGCAGACTGCTTCGGCGATGCCAGTGGTTCTATCGATCTGGTAGTAAGCGGTGGCACGGCTCCTTACACCTATGAGTGGAGCAACGGAGCTGACACGGAAGATTTGACCAACATCACTGCAGGCACCTATACGGTCACGGTGACCGATGCGAATAACTGTACGGAGATAGCGAGCTTCACAATCGAAGAAGCTACCGATCTGGTAATTGATGTTGATGCCACGGTAGTGGACGATGCGGATTGCTTTGGCGATGCGAGTGGCTCTATCGATCTGGTAGTCAGCGGTGGCACTGCTCCCTACACATTCGAGTGGAGCAACGGCGCTGATACGGAAGACCTGACTAATGTCACAGCGGGCACTTACACCGTTACCGTCACGGATGCGAATAACTGTACGGAGACAGCGAGCTTCACGATCGAAGAAGCCAGCGACCTGGTAATTGATCTTAACGCAACAGTAGTTGATGATGCAGATTGCTTCGGCGACGCTTCTGGCTCAATTGATCTGGTATTAGGCGGCGGCACGGCTCCCTACACTTATGCTTGGAGCAACGGCGCTGACACCGAAGACCTGACTAACGTCACAGCTGGAACTTACACGGTCACGGTGACCGACGCCAACAACTGTACAGAGACTGCGAGCTTCACGATTGAAGAAGCCAGCGATCTGGTGATCGATGTTGATGCAACGGTAGTTGATGATGCGGACTGCTTTGGAGATGCTAGTGGCTCTATTGATATGGTAGTGAGTGGCGGCACAGCTCCCTACACTTATACCTGGAGCAACGGTGCTGACACGGAAGACCTGACCAACGTCACGGCTGGAACTTATACCGTCACGGTTACGGATGCGAATAATTGTACAGAGACAGCGAGCTTCACAATTGAAGAGGCCAGCGATCTGGTAATCGATGTTGACGCGACTGTAGTTGATGATGCGGACTGCTTCGGCGATGCTTCCGGTTCTATTGACTTGGTAGTTAGCGGCGGCACTGCTCCTTACACATTCGAGTGGAGCAACGGCGCTAATACGGAAGATCTGACCAACGTCACGGCTGGAACCTATATGGTGACCGTTACGGATGCCAATAACTGTACGGAGACGGCAAGCTTTACCATTGAGGAAGCCAGTGATCTGGTAATCGATCTTGATGCCACAGTAGTGGATGATGCGGATTGCTTCGGCGATGCCAGTGGCTCTATCGATCTAGTGGTTAGCGGCGGCACTGCTCCTTACACATTCGAGTGGAGCAACGGCGCTGACACCGAAGATCTAACTAACGTCACGGCTGGAACTTATACCGTAACCGTTACGGATGCCAATAATTGTACGGAGACGGCCAGCTTCACCATTGAAGAAGCTAGTGATCTGGTGATTGATCTTGACGCCACAGTAGTGGATGATGCAGATTGCTTTGGCGATGCCAGCGGCTCTATTGATCTGGTGGTTAGCGGCGGCACCGCTCCTTACACATTCTCTTGGAGCAATGGAGCAGATACCGAAGATTTAACCAACGTCACGGCTGGAACCTATACGGTCACGGTGACTGATGCGAATAATTGTACCGAGACAGCAATCTTCACGATTGAAGAAGCCAGCGATCTGGTAATTGATGTTGACGCAACGGTGGTAGATGATGCGGATTGCTTCGGCGACGCTTCCGGCTCGATTGATCTGGTAGTAAGCGGTGGCACTGCTCCATACACTTACGCTTGGAGCAACGGCGCAGACACGGAAGACCTAACCAACGTTACTGCGGGTACTTACACGGTCACGGTGACGGATGCAAATAATTGTACAGAAACGGCAAGTTTCACGATCGAAGAAGCCAGCGATCTGGTAATCGATGTTGATGCTACGGTTGTGGATGATGCGGATTGCTTCGGTGATGCCAGCGGCTCCATCGATCTGGTAGTAAGCGGCGGTACCGCTCCTTACACATTCGAGTGGAGCAACGGCGCGGACACGGAAGACCTGAATAACGTGACGGCTGGTACTTACACCGTCACCGTCACGGATGCGAATGATTGTACGGAGACGGTGAGCTTCACGATCGAAGAAGCTATCGATCTAGTGATCGATGTTGACGCAACGGTAGTAGACGACGCGGATTGCTTCGGCGACGCTTCTGGCTCCATCGATCTGGTAGTCAGCGGCGGCACGGCTCCATATACATTTGAGTGGAGCAACGGCGCAGATACGGAAGATCTGACCAACGCCACGGCGGGTACTTATACAGTCACAGTGACCGATGCGAATAACTGTACAGAGACAGCGAGCTTCACGATCGAAGAAGCCAGCGATCTGGTGATCGACGTTGATGCGACTGTAGTTGATGATGCCGACTGCTTCGGCGATGCTTCCGGTTCTATCGATCTGGTAGCCAGCGGCGGCACTGCTCCTTACACTTACGCCTGGAGCAATGGTGCAGACACAGAAGATTTAACCAATGTCACAGCGGGCACTTACACTGTGACCGTTACGGATGCCAATAACTGTACAGAGACGGCGAGCTTCACGATTGAAGAGGCTAGCGACCTGGTAATTGATGTTGACGCAACAGTAGTGGATGATGCAGATTGCTTCGGCGACGCTTCCGGCTCCATCGATCTGGTAGTAAGCGGCGGCACGGCTCCCTACACTTATGCATGGAGCAACGGTGCTGACACGGAAGACCTGACCAACGTCACGGCGGGCACTTATACCGTCACGGTTACGGATGCGAATAATTGTACAGATACAGCGAGCTTCACCATTGAAGAGGCCAGCGATCTGGTAATCGATATTGACGCGACAGTTGTTGATGATGCGGATTGCTTCGGTGATGCCAGCGGCTCCATCAATCTGGTAGTAAGCGGTGGTACTGCTCCTTACACATTCTCTTGGAGCAATGGAGCAGATACCGAAGATCTGACTAACGTCACGGCTGGAACTTATACCGTCACCGTTACGGATGCTAACAACTGTACAGAGACAGCAAGCTTCACCATTGAAGAAGCCAGCGATCTGGTAATTGATCTTGACGCCACAGTAGTGGATGATGTGGATTGCTTTGGCGATGCTTCCGGCTCGATTGATCTGGTAGTAAGCGGCGGCACTGCTCCTTACACTTACGCATGGAGTAACGGTGCTGACACGGAAGACCTGACCAACGTCACGGCGGGAACTTATACCGTCACGGTGACGGATGCAAATAATTGTACCGAGACGGCAAGCTTCACCATTGAAGAAGCCAGCGATCTGGTGATTGACCTTGACGCCACAGTAGTGGATGATGCGGATTGCTTCGGCGATGCTAGCGGCTCCATCGATCTGGTAGTAAGCGGTGGCACTGCTCCATATACATTCGAGTGGAGCAACGGCGCGAACACCGAAGACCTGACCAACGTCACGGCGGGAACTTATACCGTCACGGTGACGGATGCAAATAATTGTACCGAGACGGCAAGCTTCACCATTGAAGAAGCCAGCGATCTGGTAATCGATGTAGACGCCACGGTAGTGGATGATGCGGATTGCTTCGGCGATGCGAGTGGCTCTATGGATCTGGTAGTTAGCGGTGGCACTGCTCCCTACACTTATGCTTGGAGCAACGGTGCTGACACCGAAGATCTAACCAACGTCACAGCTGGAACCTATACGGTCACGGTGACCGATGCGAATAATTGTACCGAGACAGCCAGCTTCACGATCGAAGAAGCCAGCGACCTGGTAATTGATCTTGACGCAACAGTAGTGGATGATGCAGATTGCTTTGGCGACGCTTCTGGCTCAATCGACCTGGTAGTAAGCGGTGGCACGGCACCATACACTTATGCTTGGAGCAATGGTGCTGACACGGAAGACCTGACCAACGTCACGGCCGGCACCTATACGGTGACCGTTACCGATGCCAACAATTGTACCGAGACGGCCAGCTTCACGATCGAAGAAGCCAGCGACCTGGTAATTGATGTTGATGCCACGGTAGTGGACGATGCGGATTGCTTTGGCGATGCTTCTGGCTCCATCGATCTGGTGGTTAGCGGCGGCACTGCTCCATATACATTTGAGTGGAGCAACGGCGTAGACACGGAAGATCTAACTAACGTCACGGCCGGAACTTATAACGTTACGGTCACAGATACGAATAACTGTACCGAGACGGCGAGCTTCACGATTGAAGAAGCCAGCGATCTGGTGATTGATGTTGATGCCACGGTAGTAGACGACGCGGATTGCTTCGGCGATGCCAGTGGATCGATTGATCTAGCAGTTAGCGGCGGCACTGCTCCTTACACATTCGAGTGGAGCAACGGCGCTGATACGGAAGATCTGACCAACGTCACAGCGGGCACTTACAGCGTGACCGTTACGGATGCCAACAACTGTACAGAAACGGCAAGCTTCACCATTGAAGAAGCTAGCGATCTGGTTATTGATGTTGACGCTACGGTAGTTGATGATGCCGACTGCTTCGGTGACGCTAGCGGTTCTATCGATCTAGTAGTAAGCGGTGGCACTGCTCCATACACTTATGCCTGGAGCAACGGAGCAGAAACGGAAGATCTGATCAATGTCACGGCCGGCACCTATACGGTGACCGTCACGGATGCGAATAATTGTACGGAGACAGCGAGCTTCACCATTGAAGAGGCCAGCGATCTGGTAATCGATGTAGACGCAACGGTAGTGGATGATGCCGATTGCTTTGGCGATGCCAGTGGCTCCATTGATCTGATAGTAAGTGGCGGCACGGCTCCTTACACTTATGTATGGAGCAACGGCGCAAACACCGAAGACCTGACCAACGTCACAGCAGGCACTTATACGGTGACCGTTACGGATGCGAATAACTGTACGGAGACAGCGAGCTTCACGATTGAAGAAGCCAGCGATCTGGTGATCGATGTTGACGCTACGGTAGTGGATGATGCGGATTGCTTCGGCGATGCGAGTGGCTCCATCGATCTGGTAGTAAGCGGCGGCACGGCTCCTTACACTTATACCTGGAGTAACGGTGCTGACACGGAAGATCTAACTAACGTTACGGCCGGTACTTATACCGTTACGGTGACGGATGCGAATAACTGTACCGAGACGGCGAGCTTCACGATTGAAGAAGCCAGCGACCTGGTAATTGATCTTGACGCCACAGTAGTGGATGATGCAGATTGCTTCGGCGATGCTTCCGGTTCTATCGATCTGGTAGTCAGCGGCGGCACTGCTCCTTACACTTACGCCTGGAGCAATGGTGCAGACACCGAAGATTTAACCAATGTCACAGCGGGCACTTACACTGTGACCGTTACGGATGCGAATAACTGTACGGAGACGGCCAGCTTTACAATTGAAGAAGCTACTGATCTGGTGATCGACGTTGATGCGACGTTGGTTGATGACGCGGATTGCTTCGGCGATGCCAGTGGATCGATTGATCTAGCAGTTAGCGGCGGCACTGCTCCTTACACATTCGAGTGGAGCAACGGCGCTGACACGGAAGATCTAACTAACGTCACGGCTGGAAATTACACGGTCACGGTGACCGACGCCAACAACTGTACAGAGACGGCGAGCTTTACGATTGAGGAAGCCAGCAATCTGGTAATTGATCTTGACGCTACGGTGGTTGATGATGCGGATTGCTTCGGCGATGCTTCCGGTTCTATTGACTTGGTAGTTAGCGGCGGCACGGCTCCTTACACATTCGAGTGGAGCAACGGCGCTGATACGGAAGATTTGACCAACGTTATCGCGGGCACTTACACCGTCACGGTGACGGACGCCAACAACTGTACCGAGACGGCCAGTTTCACGATCGAAGAGGCTAGTGATCTGGTAATCGATCTTGATGCCACAGTAGTGGATGATGCCGATTGCTTTGGCGATGCCAGTGGCTCTATTGATCTAGCAGTTAGCGGAGGCACCGCTCCTTACACATTCTCTTGGAGCAATGGAGCAGATACCGAAGATCTGACCAACGTCACGGCGGGCACCTACACCGTGACCGTTACGGATGCTAACAACTGTACAGAGACGGCGAGCTTCACGATTGAAGAGGCTAGCGATCTGGTGATTGATGTTGACGCCACGGTGGTAGATGATGCGGATTGCTTTGGCGATGCTTCCGGCTCCATCGATCTGGTAGTCAGCGGTGGTACTGCTCCATACACATTCGAGTGGAGCAACGGCGCAGATACGGAAGATCTGACCAACGTCACGGCGGGTACTTATACCGTCACAGTGACGGATGCGAATAACTGTACGGAGACAGCAAGCTTTACAATTGAAGAAGCTACTGATCTGGTAATTGATGTAGATGCCACGGTAGTTGATGATGCAGATTGCTTCGGCGATGCCAGCGGCTCCATTGATCTGGTAGTAAGCGGCGGCACGGCTCCTTATACATTCGAGTGGAGCAACGGCGCTGATACGGAAGATTTGACCAACGTCACAGCGGGCACTTACACCGTCACGGTGACCGACGCCAACAACTGTACAGAGACGGCGAGCTTCACGATTGAAGAGGCTAGCGATCTGGTGATTGATGTTGACGCCACGGTGGTAGATGATGCGGACTGCTTCGGCGATGCTTCCGGTTCCATCGATCTGGTAGTCAGCGGCGGCACAGCTCCATATACCTACGCTTGGAGCAACGGCGCAGACACGGAAGATTTAACCAATGTTACGGCTGGCACTTACACAGTGACCGTTACAGATGTGAATAATTGTACCGAGACAGCGAGCTTCACCATTGAGGAAGCTAGTGATCTGGTGATTGATGTTGACGCAACGGTAGTTGATGATGCGGACTGCTTTGGCGACGCTTCTGGCTCCATCGATCTGGTAGTAAGCGGCGGCACGGCCCCTTATACATTTGAATGGAGCAACGGTGCGGACACAAAAGATCTGACTAACGTCACGGCTGGAACTTACACAGTCACGGTGACCGATGCGAATAATTGTACAGAGACAGCGAGCTTCACCATTGAAGAAGCCACCGACTTGGTGATTGATGTTGACGCTACGGTAGTGGATGATGCGGATTGCTTCGGTGATGCCAGCGGCTCCATCGATCTGGTAGTCAGCGGTGGCACGGCTCCTTACACCTATGAGTGGAGCAACGGAGCTGACACGGAAGATCTGACCAACGTCACGGCTGGTACCTATATGGTGACCGTTACGGATGCGAATAACTGTACAGAGACGGCCAGCTTTACAATCGAAGAAGCCAGCGATCTGGTGATCGACGTTGATGCGACGGTAGTTGATGATGCGGACTGCTTCGGCGATGCTTCTGGCTCTATCGACCTGGTAGTAAGTGGTGGCACGACTCCTTACACATTCGAGTGGAGCAACGGTGCAGACACCGAAGATCTGACCAATGTCACAGCTGGTACTTATACCGTCACGGTAACCGACGCTAACAATTGTACAGAGACAGCGAGCTTCACGATCGAAGAAGCCAGCGATCTGGTGATCGATGTTGACGCCACCGTAGTGGATGATGCGGATTGCTTCGGCGATGCTTCCGGATCGATTGATTTGGTAGTAAGCGGCGGTACGGCTCCATATACCTATGCTTGGAGCAACGGTGCGGATACCGAAGATCTGACTAACGTTACTGCCGGAACCTATACGGTCACGGTGACCGATGCGAATAACTGTACCGAGACAGCCAGTTTCACGATCGAAGAAGCCAGCGACCTGGTAATTGATGTTGATGCCACGGTAGTGGATGATGCGGATTGCTTCGGTGATGCCAGCGGCTCCATCGATCTGGTAGTCAGCGGCGGCACGGCCCCTTATACATTTGAATGGAGCAATGGCGCAGACACGGAAGATCTGACCAACGTTATAGCTGGTACTTATACGGTCACGGTAACCGACGCTAATAATTGTACGGAGACGGCGAGCTTCACAATTGAAGAAGCCAGCGACCTGGTAATTGATGTTGACGATACGGTAGTGGATAATGCGGACTGCTTCGGCGATGCTTCTGGCTCCATCGATCTGGTAGTAAGCGGTGGAACTGCTCCTTACACATTCGAGTGGAGCAACGGTGCTGATACCGAAGACCTGACCAACGTCACAGCAGGCACTTATACGGTGACCGTTACGGATGCCAATAACTGTACAGAGATGGCGAGCTTCACGATTGAAGAGGCTAGCGATCTGGTGATTGATGTTGACGCAACGGTGGTAGATGATGCGGACTGTTTCGGTGACGCCTCCGGTTCTATCGATCTTGTAGTAAGCGGTGGCACGGCTCCTTATACATTCGAGTGGAGCAACGGCACTGATACCGAAGATCTAACTAACGTCACGGCTGGAACTTATACCGTTACCGTTACGGATGCGAATAATTGTACCGAGACAGCCAGCTTCACGATCGAAGAAGCCAGCGACCTGGTAATTGATCTTGACGCCACAGTAGTGGATGATGCAGATTGCTTCGGCGACGCTTCTGGCTCAATTGATCTGGTAGTAAGCGGTGGCACGGCTCCTTACATCCATGAGTGGAGCAACGGCGCAGATACGGAAGATCTGACCGACGTTACTGCGGGCACCTATACGGTGACCGTTACGGATGCGAATAATTGTACGGAGACAGCAAGCTTCACGATTGAAGAAGCCAGCGATCTGGTGATCGATCTTGATGCAACAGTGGTTGACGATGCGGATTGCTTCGGTGATGCTTCCGGTTCTATCGATCTGGTGGTAAGCGGCGGCACCGCTCCTTACACATTCGAGTGGAGCAACGGTGCAGAAACGGAAGATCTGACTAACGTTACTGCGGGCACTTACACGGTGACCGTTACGGATGCGAATAATTGTACGGAGACAGCAAGCTTCACGATCGAAGAAGCCAGCGATCTGGTAGTCGATGTTGACGCGACAGTGGTAGATGATGCCGACTGCTTCGGTGATGCCAGTGGTTCTATCGATCTGGTAGTAAACGGCGGCACAGCTCCTTACACTTATGCATGGAGTAACGGTGCTGACACCGAAGATCTGACCGACGTTACGGCCGGAACCTATACGGTGACCGTTACGGACGCCAACAACTGTACCGAAACCGCTAGCTTCACAATTGAAGAAGCCAGCGATCTGGTAATTGATCTAAATGCTACGGTAGTAGACGGAGCAGATTGCTTTGGTGATGCCAGTGGATCTATTGATCTGGTGGTAAGTGGCGGTACCGCTCCATATACATTCGGATGGAGCAACGGTGCGACTACCGAAGATCTTAACAATCTAACCGCCGGCACCTACACCGTGACGGTTACTGATGCCAACAACTGTACCGAAACCGCCAGCTTCACAGTAGAGGATGCAAGTGACCTGGTGATTGACCTGGATGCGACCGCAGTGGAAGATGTGGATTGCTTCGGCGACGCGAGCGGTTCGATTGCTCTGGTCGTAACTGGTGGTACGGCACCCTACACTTACGCATGGAGTAACGGTGGAAGTACCGGGGAATTGAATAACCTCGCTGCCGGAACCTACACCGTGACCGTTACGGATGCGAATAATTGTACGGAGACGGCTAGCTTCACGATTGAAGAAGCCAGCGAACTGGTAATTGATCTTGACGCCACAGTAATAGACGACGCAGACTGCTTTGGTGAAACTAGTGGCTCCATCGATATGGTGGTAAGCGGCGGCACCGCTCCTTACACTTATGCTTGGAGCAACGGCGTGGATACAGAAGACTTAGCTAACGTCACTGCCGGTACTTACACGGTTACGGTGACGGATGCGAATAACTGTACGGAGACGGCGAGCTTCACCATTGAAGAAGCCAGTGATCTGGTAATTGATATCGATGCAACGGTAGTGGATGATGCAGATTGCTTTGGCGATGCAACCGGTTCTATCGATCTGGTAGTCAGCGGCGGCACTGGTCCCTACACTTTTGCCTGGAGCAACGGTGCGGACACGGAAGACCTGATCAATGTCACGGCCGGTACTTATACCGTTACGGTGACGGACGCGAATAATTGTACGGAGACGGCGAACTTCACGATTGAAGAAGCGGAAGAACTGCTGGTCGATCTGGATGCCACCTTAGTGACCGATGCTGATTGCTTTGGTGATGCGAGTGGGGCTATCGATCTGGTGGTAACCGGCGGCACGGCACCATACACATTTGCCTGGAGTAATGGGGCAACTACGGAAGATCTGAATGGCCTTACCGCCGGTACGTATACGGTGACCGTTACGGATGCCAATAATTGTACGGCGGAAGCCAGCTTTGCACTAAGTGAAGCCAGCGATCTGATCGTAGCTATTCTGACGGAAGATGAAGCAGTCTGCGCCGGAGGTTCATCGGTGTTAACGGCAACGGTGAGCGGCGGGCAGCCCACTTACGAATATCTCTGGAGTACCGGAGCAACGACGGAATCCATTACTGTCACTCCGACGGAAACTACCGTGTACGGACTCACCGTCACCGATGCCAATGGTTGTGACAAACTGGCGAGCATTACGATTGAGGTGAATGAACTGCCCGACCTGATCGTCGATACGGAAAGTGGCGTCACGGCCGTTTGTGAGGACAACGATCCGGTTGCCCTGGCAGGCATTCCGGCCGGTGGCGTTTTCTCCGGAACGGGCGTGAGCGGTAGTACGTTTGACCCGGCCGGACTGGCAGTCGGCGACTACACGATTACCTACAGTTATACCGACGAACTGGGTTGCTCGGCGACAGAGACTCTGACCATCTCTATCCTGGCCGCACCGGTGATCGAGTTTGTAGCGGCGGATGCCTTCTGTCTGGAAGATGCGCCCCAACAACTGCAGGCCAGTCCGGGCGGAGGCACTTTCTCCGGACCCGGGGTTAGTGCACAGGGATTATTTACGCCATCACTGGCCGGAGTCGGTACTCACACGATTACTTACACCTTTACCAACGGCAGTAATTGCTCCGCCACGGGTACGATCGAGGTAGTGGTTAATCCGCTGCCGCAAATTACCATTGAAGAAAATGTGAGTACTTCCTGCGAAAGCAACGATGGTCGCATTCAGATTGCGATCAGCGGCGGTACGCCGGAATACACGATCGAATGGAGTAATGGAGCGACGGGCTTAAGCGTGGATAATCTGTCCGCCGGCACTTACGGCGTAACGGTTACCGATGCCGCCGGTTGCTCGGCAACTACCGAAGTAATTGTTACCCGGGAATGCTTTGACCTGGCGCTGATCAAACGGGTAAGCAATGTAAACCCGACCGATCTGTTCCCCGGCACCCTGGTACTGTTTACATTCGAACTGATCAATCAGGGCAACATTGCTGCGACCAATATCGAGATCACCGATTACATTCCGGACGGCATGTTGCTCGATGATGCCAACTGGTCACAATCAGGAGCACTGGCCACCCGGGTGATCCCCGGTCCGTTGGCCGGTGGTACTTCCACGATCGTTACCCTGGGGCTTCGGATCGATCCGGCTTACCCCGGCGGTAGCTCAATTGTGAATGCAGCGGAGATCAGTGCGGCGGAAAATGCCCTCGGACTGGAAGATGCCGATTCACAATACGATCAGATCAATGGCAACGACGGTGGCGGTCTGCCGAATTCTCCCGCTGACGATGCAGTGGATGGAGACGGAAGCGCTGCTCCCAATACCGGAGATGCTGCGGGAGATGAAGATGATTACGATCCGGCGGTGATCGATGTGCAGGTGCCCTGCGATATTACGGCTACTCTGATCCGGACCATCTGCGATCCGAACGGAACGGAAAGTAATCCGAACGATGATACCTGGACTTTCGAGATCCGGGTAAATGGTGAAGGAAAAGGTTCCGGCTGGACGGGTACAGTGAACGGTACGCCCTATAGCGGCAATTACGACGAAGTCACGACCATCGGACCGTTTTTCATCAGCAATGGTGCGGTATCCATCCTGGTTCGGGACAATGATGATCCCGATTGTACGGATGTACTGACGGTGGCTCCGCCCCAGACCTGCTCGGATGTCTGTGAGATCACGCTCATTCAGCCGCAGACGCCCTATTGTGATGATAACGGTACGGACTTCGATCCGTCCGATGATGTATACTTTGTAGTACTGGAAGCCAGTAATTTCAACGGCAGTCCGAACGGATGGGATGCTACCGACAACTTCGGTAATACCTGGTCAGGTAATTACGGCACAAGCTTCACTTTCGGACCGTATGCCTTTGCCGACGGTGCAGTGACGATCACTTTTGCCGATGATCAGGAGGGCGCTTGCCAGGAGGTCATTACGGTGGATCCGCCGGAGGAACGTTGTTCTGAAAACTGTCAGATCAATGCCATCGTTGAGACGATCATTTGTGATCCGAACGGCACGCCTTATGACAATTCCGATGATCAATATATCGCGATCGTGACCGTGGATGGATTTAATAACGGCAGTTTCTGGCGTTCCAACGATCCGAATACGCCTACCGGTCAGTACGGTGTAGCCACCATCCTCGGGCCATTCCCGATCAGTGGAGGTAACAAAGTGATCAATTTCCGGGATAATGTCAACAGTCAATGTACGGCTTCCGTCGTGCTGCAGGCACCCGATCGCGGATGTTCCAATGAATGTCTGATCGATGCCGTGGTGAACAACATCAAATGCGACGATAAAGGCACGCTCGATCCGTCGGATGATACCTATACCTTTGATGTGACCGTGATCGGTCAGCACAACTACGGCAACTGCTGGAACCAGAAAGAATTCGGTTATATCCAGGAAACCGGTGCTTACGGCGTTCCATTTACCTTCGGACCGTATATGGCCGGCGACGGCCCGGTAGAACTGACGTTCCGCGATTGTACCAACGATGCCTGTATTGTGACGGTTACGGTAGATCCGCCGGTAGGCTGCTCGGCCGATGTTTGTGAGATCCAGGAAGTAGCGGTGAGCAATATCGAGTGTTCGGAAACGGTCAGCGGGATGTTTACTTTCGATCTGGACGTGAGCGGGATCAACACGGGCGCCAACTGGAGAGCGGTCAGCGGAGACCTGGTCTTCACCGGAGTTTACGGTACAACGACCACCTCCATCGCCTTACCGGCGACCGGTAATCTCTACACCTTCGAACTGACCGACCTGGAAACCGGAGATTGTACTACTACCTTCACGGTACAGGCGCCTACGGCCGAAGACTGCTTTATTTGCCCGATCACCGCCGCAACGGCCAGCAATATTGCGTGTACGCCGAATAACGACGGCACCTTTACTTTCGATCTGCTGGTGGATGCCGCACCCGCTGAAGGTAGCTGGACGGCAACCGGCGGAGGCATCAGTTTTATTGGTAACTACGGTGAACTGACCACTTCCGCACCGATCCCGGCTACGGGAGAGACCATCACCTTCACGGTAGTGGACAACAGCAACCCGGACTGCAGCACGACCGTAACGGTAACTGCTCCAACCGCGGAAACCTGTTCCGAATGTACGCTGGAAGCGCTGGTCTCTAATGTGAGCTGCCACGAAAGTGGTGATCAACTGTTTGTCTTTGACCTGACGGTGACCGGCGAAAATACTTCCGGAACCTGGACGGCATCGGCGCGGGACATCACCTTCTCGGGTAGTTACGGAGAACCGGTAACCTCACCGGCCTTCGTCACCATGGGAGAAGTACTCACGGTAACCATCGTTGACGATGAGGACCCGAGCTGTACGACTACCGTCGACATCGGAGTGCCGGATGATTGTGGCGAATGTAACCTACGGGTGGAGATCGGACAGATCGTCTGCGATCCGGCCGGCACCTACGGTAACAATGAGGACGATACTTTCTCCTTCAGTGTGACCATTAGAAACGGTAGCGGCAACGGATGGGTCAGTATTGACCGCAAATACTCCGGTATTTACGGTCAACCGACCATGATCAGCGGAGTGCCGGTTTCGAATGGTGCCATTACGATTCAGGTACTGGACAAAACCAATCCGGAATGTCAGGCGGCCATCTTTGTAAATGCACCCGAACCCTGTTCGGATCTGTGCGTCATCGATGTCGCAGAAAACGATATTGAGATCATCTGCAATGATGGCGGTACCCCCGCCGATGCGTCGGATGATATATTCACCGCGAGCATCATCGCCACCTCGATGGATGTAGGGGCCAGTATCGGTTACATCGTTTCCGACGAAAGCACCGGTGAGGTGCTAGGTACCGGCTTCTACGGCCAGCCATTTATGCCGGTCTTCCCGTTCCCGGTAGCTGAGGGTAGCCGAAATCTGGTATTTATCGATCTGCTCAATCCGAATTGTGAAGCGATCGTTACCCTCGATCCGGCGGATTGTCGGGTTTGCGGAATAGAAGCGGTGATCAGCAACGTTACCTGTGATGATAATGGTACCGGCGCGGATGCAACCGATGATGTCTACTACTTCGATCTGACGGTCAATGCAGCCTACGCCTCGGCCGGATGGACCTTCGCGGAAGCCGGTCTGAGTGGCGCTTACGGTGAGACCATCACCCTGGGGCCATTCCCGATCAGCGAAGGTAACGTCAGCCTGACGCTGGCCGATGCCGAAGATGCCGGTTGTATGACTACTGCTACGGCCCAGGCACCCGCGCCCTGCTCGGATAGCCAGTGTGCCGTGACGGCGGAGATCCAGGAAGTAAGTTGTGATGACATGGGAACTCCGGAAGATCCTAACGACGATACCTATACGGCAACCGTATTTATTTCCAGTGTTAATGCCTCCGCTCAGGGTTGGACGAGCAGTAATGGGCAGTCCGGAACCTACGGAGAAACGGTGGTGCTCGGTCCTTTCCCGCTTGCCGATCAGACCATTGTGATCAGTGATCAGCAGAACAGTGAATGTTCCTTCAGTCTGGAACTGACACCGCCGGCTCCTCAGGTCATCTGTCCGGATGACGTAACCGGATTCGGGGATGGTGATGGTGGTTACCTGGATTTCATCTGCACCGATGTGGATTTCATCCTCAACAACCCGGGCAGCCTGATCGTGACCGGCGAACCCTTTATTCTGAATGCCTGCGGGGTCGATCACATCGATTTCTCCGATGAGATCGTCGATGACGGGGAGTGCACGGTGATCACTATTCTGAGAACCTTCACGATCCATACGATCACCGGTCAGGACTTTACCTGTGAACAGCGGATCTACATCCGCAAGCCGAATTTTGACGATGTCAATATGCCGGTAGATCTGTCCTTCGATTGTGACGCTACCTTCGAAACGGATGATAACGGTCACCCGCATCCAAATGTGACCGGTTACCCGACGGTGCTTACCGCCTTTGATGAATTCTCTCTGGATCCTGACTATTGCAATCTGTCGGCATCTTATGCGGATGAAGTGGTTGGCGGTTGTGCCGAAAGTGTGGTCATCAACCGGACCTGGACCATCACGGATGAATGTCTGCCGGGTGAAAGTCTGGTGGAAGTGCAGGTGATCACGATCGACGGATTCGGCACGGCCAGTATTATCTGTCCGGTGGATCAACACAACGGTCCGGTACTGGATGGCATCATGATCTTCGGTACCGATCCGGAGAAATGTTTTGCCACCGTAGAGATTCCGATGCCGATCGTGGAGGTCAACAGCAGTTGCGAAGCGATCGACTACGTATTGATGACGGAGATCCTGGACAGTGAAGGTGCCGTTATTTCGGTGATCGGTGAGGGTGACTCCCGCGTGATGAATACCCTGCCGACCGGCGAATACATAATCCATTACATTCTGCAAAGTGCCTGTGGCCTGCTGGCTACTCAGGACTGCCCGTTCCGGGTAGTGGATGAACTGGCTCCGATAGCGGAATGTGTCGGTGGACTGAATGTTTCCATCGGTGGATTTGGTCTGGCCCGGATCTACGCCGAGCAGATCGATAAAGGTAGTTACGACGAATGCGGTGGGCCGATCACGATGGAAGTGCGTCGGAAATATACCCGCGATCCGGAGACCTGCGATACGCTGCTCACGCCGTTCTACTCGGATTGGGGGCCGTATGTCGATCTGACCTGCTGCGATGCCGGACTGTACGTGGAAGTTGAATTGCGCATCACCGATATCAACGGCAATACCAATGTTTGTAACACCAGTATTCTGGTTGAAGATAAGAGTCTGCCGTTCTGTACCGGTCTGGAGGATGAATTTATCCACTGCGATGAACTGCCGCTGAACTTCCAGGCCAGTGATTCCACGATGTTGGCCGGACTCTTCGGAATTCCCGATGTAGTGGATAACTGTGCCGCCGAAGCCATTGAACTGGCGCCGGTGATCGCACTGGACGAGTGTGGTGGGGGAACCATCACGCGTCGCTTCCAGGCCGTCGACCGGGTTGGTAATGTTTCGGCCAGTATTTTCGAACAGGTCATTACGATCCAGTACAGCGCAGATTACGAGATCGGATTCCCCGCGGATGTGGAGACGGATTGTATCGATGAGTACGGCATCAGTCTGTATAAATTCGGATGTGATTCCGTAACGGTTCGTTATACGGACGAGATCCTGCCGGTATCCGGCGAAGCCTGCGCCCGGATCATGCGGACTTACCACGTGATCAACCACTGTGAGTGGGACGGTATTTCGGCTCCGGTCGTCATCAGCCGGGATGAGAACTGTAATGGTATAGCCGGCGAAGCGGATGTCTGGGTACTGAGTCGCTCGGCGAACGAGGTGTATGTTGATGCAGACCGGAACGAGAACAACTTCATTCCGAGCGCCAACAAAAAGTCCGAGGTCTGTGACGGCACCACCAATCCGGCAGGCTACTGGCGTACGGTCAACTCCACGGGTTACTGGCAGTACAGTCAGATCATCAGCTTGTACGATGAGGTGGATCCGGAAATCGACTTTGAAGAACCGGCACCGTTCTGTACTACTACCGAGGAGTGTGCGGCTGAAATACTCTATCCGTTCACGATCACCGAGAACTGTATCGCGGAATTGCTGAATTTCACCATTATGGTGGATGAAAACGGCGACGGATCGGTGGAACGGGAACTGATCAGCGAAGATGCGCTGGTAGGTACTTATCCGAACTACGCTATCCGGACTACCTTACCATTGGGTAAACATAATCTGCTTATCCGGGTAGCGGATGGCTGCAACAACCGTTCGACAGCCATCATGCCGCTAGAAGTAGTCGACTGCTTTGTACCCGATCCGATCTGCCTGGATGGTATGATCGTCAATCTGGAAGCACTGCCGGCGGATACGGATATCAACGGCGACGGATTTACGGACGAGGCCGCAGTTTCGGTATTTGCTTCCGAGCTGGCTTCCTGTAATCTCAGTGAATGCGCCGCACCGCTCCGATTCTCCGTGAATCGTATCGGCGAACTGCCCGATCTGGACCGGAGCAGCCTCCAACTGACCTGTGACGATCGCTACAGCGTGGATCTGGAAGTCCATGTGTGGGATAATGCCGACAATCCGCTGGCGCCACAACCGGACGGTACGGTCGGCGGACGCAATTTCAAGTCGTGTACCGTGAGGGTATTCGTTCAGGACGAACAGGAGATCTGTACCGGTTGCGGAGAGATCAGTGTGGAGGGAACGATCGAGACCTCCTGGTCCGTTCCGGTGGAAGATGTGATCGTACATTTGGAAGGCGAGGCGATGAATGCCGATGACCAAACGAACGTACAGGGCATATATCTGTTTAACAATGTGGTAGATGGATACAACTACCGCATTACACCGGAAAAGGATGGTGATGACCGCAACGGGCTGACCACTTTCGATCTGCTTTACCTGCGGGCCCATCTGATGGGTGAGAATGTGATCACAGATCCGTACCTGCTCATCGCTGCGGACCTCAATGGTAGCGGTACCGTCACTACGATGGACCTGCTCGAAATGCGGCAGTTGCTGCTTGGTGAAAACGATGATCTGCGGACCAATACCAGCTGGCGATTTGTGGATGCGGCTTACGAGTTTACCAATACGACGAATCCGCTGGCGGAGGACTTCCCGGAATACATCGAGGTGGACAATCTGCTGGATTGCCTGTCGGGCGCTAATTTCCGGGCGATCAAGATCGGTGATCTCAATGGTTCGGCGATCGCCAACAGTGAAGATCCCGGTGGAGCGAGAAACGCCGTGGGCAAATTTGGCCTGAACGTAGACGATCAGCTGCTCGAACCCGGTAAGGAATATCGGATCGATATTCATTCGGACGAGTTGCAGCGTATTCTCGGCTATCAGTTCACGCTGAATTTCAATCCGGATGCACTGGAATTAATGGATATCGAATACGGAATAGCCCAACCCGAGCATATCGGCCGGCGATTTGTCGACCGCGGAATGCTCACCAATAGCTGGAATCATCCGGATCTGGATCCCGGAAATACAATGAGTACCAATAGGTTATACACCCTGGTGGTGCGATCGAAAGTAAATGCACCGCTCAAACAACTTATTTGGATTGATTCTCGTTATATCTCCCGTGAAGCCTACGGAGTTGAAGGACAAGCGCTCGATGTAGAGCTTCATTTCAATCCATCGGTCAAAACGTTGGCTACTTCCCCCCGATTATTCCAAAACCACCCGAACCCTTTTGGTCAGCAGACCAAAATAGGCTTTGAATTACCCGTGCAAAGTTCAGTTGAATTTTTGCTCATGGACGCCCGTGGACAGCTGTTGAAAATAATAACGGATGAATATCCGGCAGGATACAACGAAATTGTCCTGGAACGTGGGAATCTTCCCGCAGGTTTATTATATTACAGCATGAATGTAAACGGGTTCTCCGCAACGCGAAAAATGGTTCTAATAGATTGATTTATTAATCTTTAGAAATTAAAAATATAAAACTTGTAAATTTGTTTCATGTGAAGGGGGTCGAGGCAATTTTGCCTCGGCCTACTTTTAAATTTGCCGGTTTATCCTTACTTTTGAGCGTTAGAAATTACTCCCCTCCCTTGCTAAGATCACTAATAAATTAAGGTAAGATCCAATCGATATTGTTACTGTGCGTTTGAGGCTTTCCCCCCTTCGTTCAAACTGGCATAACAATGTAGTTCCTTTTATCCTCCTCACTAATACGAACAACGATCTCTTTACCTGCAAACAGTCCGGTTTTTGGGTCAGCTCACCGAGTAGATCCTGAAACTTTGGCGGTTTGATTTCGTAAAGTTGATTACTACATTTTAAACACACTTAGCACATTAAAGCGCAACCGCTGCGAGCGGTTGGGTGAGTACAAACACTATGGAGTTCTACTACGCAACAGCACTTCCCAAGGCTGTCGGAGCGACGTATATCGCCCGGCCGGCCCCATTCCCATTTCTATTCCATCTGGATAAGTTTTGCCGGACTGCTATCGTAGCTGTAGGCCCATCGTTTGTGTCATTTTTCCTAGCCCTGGGGATAGGGAAATGAACATGCATAAAACAATTTACAAACACAGCTGAGCCCTGATAAATCCGGTTTCCATGGAATATTTTTACCTATTCTCTACCATCAGAACAATTTTAAACCAGTTTCCCGGCCGTCTGTGCCGGGCCGTCCTGCTGGTCAGTTGCGGCCTTATTTTTACCGGCTCCGGTACCCTGTGGGCCGAAGGGACCAAACAGCTTGCACCCAATCCGGATGAGATCGTCATGCTGCTGGTGGACAATGATGTTTACGGCAACTTTGCCGCCTATGACGGCCCCGAGAACAGTCGGCTCTATTTTCGGATCAACGATCCGGGAGAAGTAGTCTATCTGGGGCTTTCCCGGAATTTCCGCGCCAACGGCCAGCCGGAATCCACCGGAGCCTATAACTTTCGCATCCGCCGCCGCAGCGATGGTGCGGTCGTGCACGGTCCGTTCACCATTCATGCTTTCAACGAGAACGTCAGCAATTGGGAAGACGCTACGCTGGGCCCCGCCGCTATTACCGGCCAGGGATACGAAACCACCGATAGTCGCTACTTTTTTGATCCGCAGGAAGCCGGTGATTACTTTATCGAATTTGAAGATGCCACCCATATCGGTTTTTGGGATATTACCGTAGCCGGAGACGGTGCGGCGAAGACCGGGCGTATCTTTTCCATGAACTGGGCTTTCCGAACTCCTGCCGATCAGAACGAAGCGCCGGAATGTGTGTGGGACCGCGAATTCAACGGCATCCTCTATTCTTATACCTCGGATGGTTTCGTGACCAGGATCGATTTTAGCGATTCTGGTTTTCAGGGCCTTTCGTTCAACGTGGCTTTCAACCGGACCGGACCGGGTACTTCCGGCGATCCCCAACTGGATCGGATGTCCGTAGAGGGGCAGAACCTGACGGAGAATTCAGCCGAGCACCTGATATTTCTCAATGAACCGGATCCAACCCAGTTCCCGGACGGTGAATGCGGTGCCGCTGCCGTCGCGGAATCCTTTTTGTGTACGGATTATGGAGGATATTGCCTCGAAGCAACGGTTTCCCGGCCCGGCCAGGTAGAGGTGGTCCTGGATTTTAATCAGAACGGAGTATATGATAACGGTCTGGATGTACGATTACTGGAAATATTCGAAGACCCCGGATCGTCTACAAAGTGTATCAATTGGGATGGCTTAAAAGGCGATGGTACCCGTCCGGCAAATGGCGAAACGGTCAACCTGCTGGTGCAATACACCCAGGGGGTACAGCACTGGGCGCTTTTCGACGGCGAATTTCTGAAGAACGGTTTCTGCGTGGAACCCGTCCGGCCCATCTGCGATAACGGACAAAGCAACTTGTTGTACTGGGATGATCGCAACATCACGGATGATCCCGGGACCGGGGCGGTAAAGGACGGTCGACTGGGTTGCGACTGTACGACCGAAAGCTGCCGTACCTGGAATTATTTCGATCCCAATACAGAAGATTGCCGCTTTATTAATGACAATATCACCCTGGGTTACGGGGATAAAAGTACGCTGAACACCTGGTGGTTTGCCCGCAATGTTTTTACTACCTATGTCGATATTCCCTTCCCCGCCGGAGTGACCATTGAAGGAGAGACCGAGATCTGCGAAAATGCCGAAACCACCCTGGAGGCGATCACTTCCAGTTCGGATATCATTACCATCACCTGGGAAGGCCCGGCCGGAATCATCAGTGAAGGCGGTGCGGAGAATACCCAGATCACCGTTTCCGAACCGGGCATGTACACCGTAACGGTAGCGGAATCCACCGGTTGTACGACATCGGCCAGTCACGAACTGGCGGTCATCGTCTGCCCGGTAGATGTGGAACTGGACAAACTGGTAGACGTGCTGAACCCGGAGATCGGCCAGGTGATCAATTATGAGATCGCTCTGACGAATCACGGTCCCGGGGTAGCGACGGGTATTCGGGTAGAAGACCTGATCCCGGACGGTCTGACGGAGATCACCGCTATTTCCGACGGTGGTATGCTGCAATCGGACGTCATTGTCTGGACCGGACTGGCACTGGCGGAAGGCCAGACGATCGTACTGAGTTACCGGGCCCGGGTTACCCTGGGGCTCAGCTATACCAACCTGGCGGAGATCACCAGTATGGATCAGGAAGATATCGATTCTACGCCGGGTAACGGTGTGGATACCAACAATAACGGAGAGGTGGCCGATGACCCCGGCGATGAAGATGACGGCGATGGCGTGGTACTGGTACCCCAGCCCTGTAGTATGGGCGCCTCGATCGATAAAGTGGTCTGCGACGACAACGGGACGCCGGTGGACCCATCGGATGATACCTTTACGTTTGAAGTGACCATCAATGCCGCCAATGCTTCAACCGGCTGGATCGCCAATGATCCCGGTCTGAGTACCGGGGTATACGGACAGGCAACGAAATTCGGTCCGTACCGGATTGCCGACGGTATCGTCAGCTTTCAGGTCCAGGATCAGTTTTTCGGCGGGGTGTGTAGCATTCCCATTAGTGTAAATCCGCCGGCTACCTGCTCGGATCAATGCCTGATCGAAACGGAAGTGAGCCAACTGTTGTGTAATGATAACGGGACGCCGAGTGATCCCAATGATGACACCTATACTTTTGATCTGACGGTGACCGGTTTTAATACCGGGGAAAGCTGGTCGGCCGGTACAGTTTCGGCCGCCTACGGGCAGACCGTTTCCTTCGGTCCTTTTGCCATCAGCGACGGACCTACCTACCTGACCATCACGGATATTGGGGATGGAGCCTGTAAAGTGGAGGTCGTGGTGCAGGAACCGCTGACCTGTTCGGGGCTGTGTGAGGTGGAAGCCGCCATTTCCAATATTATCTGTGATGATAATGGTACGCCGAGCCATCCGGAAGACGATGTGTTTTACTTCGATATTCTGGTCGAAGGAGCCAACGTGGGCGCTGAAGGCTGGACCTGCAATTTCGACCTGGAAGGCAGCTACGGAGAAGTCCTGCGCGCCGGTCCTTTCCCCATCAGCGGCGGAGATCTTGAGCTCGAAATTCGCGATAAGGAAGACGCCGCCTGTACGGTCGTCAGCACCGTAAATGCCCCGGCAAGCTGCTCGGACGAATGTCTCGTTGAGGCCGTAATGAGCAATTTGCGCTGTGAGGATAACGGTACCCTGAGTGATCCCGATGACGATATATTCTTTTTTGATCTGATGGTTACCGGCCTGAATACGGGTGATAGCTGGTCTTCCAATATCGGGATTTCCGGTAGCTACGGAACCCTGACTTCCTTCGGTCCCTATCTGATCAGTGACGGAGCTATTAAGTTGGTTATCAGTGATGAAAGTGATCCAGAGTGTACCTTTACTTTAGAGATAACGCCTCCCAATACTTGCTCCAATGTTTGTGCCATTGAAGCGGCCATCGAAGCCATTTATTGTGACGACAACGGTACAGCCAGCAACCCGACCGACGATGTCTATTTTGCAGATATCCTGGTGACGGGTGCCAATACCAGCGAACAAGGCTTCACCATCGGTGAAATTTCCGGGCAGTATAATGTGCTGACTACAGTTGGCCCGTTCCCCATTGCTGACGGCGATGTCAGCCTGGAAATCACCGATGCGGGCAATTCTGATTGTCTGGCCTCGATCACCCTGACCGCTCCGGAAACAACCTGCTCCGAAGCCTGCGAATTATTCGTGGAAGTACTCAATATACAGTGTGATGACAACGGCACTCCGAGCCTTTCGGATGATGATACCTTTACGTTTGACGTGATCGTCAATGGCTTTAATTATTCCGGTAACTGGCAGTCGGCCGAAGGTGTCATTGGCAACTACGGGGAAGTGACCACCCTGGGGCCATTCCCGGTCGCCGGTGGCACGGTCAATACGGTCATTTCCGATCTGGAAGATGCCGCCTGTACGGTTCCCGTAAGTGTGGAGGCACCGCCGCCCTGCTCGGATGCCTGCGAGATCATCAGTACCGGTCTGCGGGATCTGCTCTGTGATGATAACGGCACCCCGACCGACCCGAGTGATGATACCTATTCGTTTGTACTGGTGGTGACCGGCTATAATGTGTCCGGCGAGGGTTGGTCTTCCAACCTGGGCGTCAGCGGCGAATACAACACCCCGGTGAGTTTTGGCCCCTATCCGATCCGGGAAGGAGGACAAAATATTGTGATCACTGACAAGACCGATCCGGAATGTCAAACTGTATTTAATGTCCCGGCTCCGCCCACCTGTTCGGAGCAGTGCGCTATCGAAGCCACCATCCTGGAAGTGATCTGTCTGGATAATGGTACGCCGAGCCACGCGGATGACGATCTTTTCCAGGTGCGGGTGATCGTATCTCCGATCAATAATCCCGGCACGGGCTGGATCGGTTCCGGCGGTGTACGCGGCGTTTACGGCGAAGAGGTCACCTTTGGCCCTTATCCCATTCGGGACGGCAACCGGCGATTGGTCTTCAACAGTCTGGACTTTGTCGATTGCCGGTTTGAATTGCCCGTGGAGGCACCCGAACCCTGTTCGGATCAGTGTCTGATCGAGGAGGTAGAGATCATATCTGTTGACTGCGATGATAATAATACCCCCGGCAATTCACTGGATGATCTCTATACCTACACCGTAGTGGTGAATGGATTGAACCTGGGCGAAAGCTGGACGGCCAGCGATGGTACTACCGGCGCATACGGGGTGCCGGTTACTTCCGTGCCGCATCCGGCAGCCGAAGGGGCCTTTACGGTCACCCTGACGGATGATCTGAGTGCGGACTGTGCCTACGAGATCAGTGTAAGCCCTCCGCCCATCACGATCGAATGTCCGGAGGATGCCTTCCGGGCTACGGTACCGCGCAATGCCCTGGTACTGGAAGGTCGCCTGGAAGAGACGGATGCCCGTTTTGCCAAGGTGGATGATCTGTGCTGGATGCCCAATGAGTATTTTGAATCGGGAGATCATTACTACGATCGCTTCAGCCTGCGCTACAACAGCGAGGCGGAGGAGCCCGAGATATTTACCTTCTATCTGTTCTCGGATATTCCCGGGAATGCGGATCTGACCTTGGGACTGGACGGCGCCGGTGGTCTGTTCCTCGGGCCGTATTATCCGGATGATCCCTGCTGTTTCCTGCAGTCTTCCGATGTACGCGCCACGGCTACGGAATTACCTGATTTATTGGAAAATCCTTTACTCGATCCATCCGGACTGTTCAGCAAGCCCTATTCAGCTGTCGCCAAATTCAGTGTGTTGATGGCCCCGAACGAAGTGTACACCCTGCTCACCACTACTTTTCTCCAGGACACCGAAGGCGATTACGCCTGGTTGATCGTGTCCAGACCGGAAGCGGAACTGGAAGTGGTAAACGGAGACATCGCGATCGAAAACCGGCAACAACTGGAAGTGGGGATGGAACTGACCTTCTTCGACCGCGATTTCGTACTGGATAACCCGGAAAGCACCGACGCCTTGGGTTACCCCCAACTCAGCGACTACTGTGGGGTAGATTCGATCACCTTTGATGACCGGATCACTGATCTCGGCGAATGTAGCGACATCATCGTTCACCGTAAGTTCAAAGTGTACGGCTACGGTAATCCGGCTCCTCTGGACAGTTGCGAGCAGGATCTGACCCTGCGGCGCCCGGATCTCGACGATATCATCTTGCCGCCGGAAGCGATCCTCTACGCCTGCGGTGCGGTATACGATACCCTTTCCAACGGTAATCCGGCACCCTCAGCCGCCGGTTTCCCGATGGTGCTGACCCAGTCGGGTTACGCCGAACTCTCGGAGTCTTTTAATTATAATCTGACCATTGCCTATAAGGATAATGTGGTAAATATTCCGGGCGATTTCACGAAGACCTTTAACCGGGACTGGACCATCACGGATGTCTGTAACGACACTTTGCTCCGATATTCCCAACTGATCAAGATCGGTGGATTTACCGATCCCATTGTGGAATGTCCGGTGAGCAATCACTACTGTCCGATCCTGGAAGGCAACATCATGCTCTTCCCGCTGGATCCCTTTGCCTGTACGGCCACGGTGGAAGCGCCGCTGCCCGACATCATCAATACCTGCGGCGAGCAAAACTGGATGGTGCGGACCGAAGTATTGCAGGTAGTGGGCGACGAAACGCTGGTGCTGGCTACTTTCGAGCCCGGAGAGGAACGCGTTATTACCGATCTGCCGCCGGCAGATTATCTGTTCCGCTATACGGTATTCGATAATGAGGATCACTCTGTGGAGCGGCTCTGCGTTTTCCGGGTAGCCGACACCCAGGAACCCGCAGCGATCTGCCGTACGGATCTGGACGTTACGATCAGTGAAGACGGACCGCAGCGGATCTTCGTAGACGAGATCAATCAGGGTAGTTACGATAACTGTGAAGTCGCCAAAATTGAGGTTCGCCGGGTATTCCACCGCGATCCCGCTACCTGTGCCCTGCTGGATACGCCGGCCTATTCCGCATGGGGCGAATTCGTAGAATTCAGTTGTTGTGATATTGACCAAAAGGTCACCGTAGAAATGCGGGTAACCGACATCTACGGCATCGAAAATATGTGCTGGCTGGACGTTCCGGTAACGGGCAGCCAACCCGTGGTTTCCGGTCTGGGAACTCGAAATCTGACCTGCTCCGATCTGCCGGATGATTTCGATGCCGCCGATACCCTGCACCTGCAGGCTGTTTTCGGTTTGCCGCAGGTAGACGCCAATTGTCCGGGTATCATCCGGGAATTAAGTCCCTTACTCCAACTTACGGAATGTGGTGTGGGTAGCATTCAGCGGCGTTTTCAGATCAGCCGGCTGAACGGCCTGTTGCTGGAAGATATTTATACCCAAACGATCAATATCGAAGCGTATCTTGAATATGAGATCGGTTTTCCGGCGGATGCCGTTACCGATTGCCTGGACTTGAGCGATACCCTTATCCTGCGGAAAACTGCCTGTGATTCACTCGAAGTCACTTTTGAGGACGAGCGCCTGGATCCCGTGGCGGATGAATGCTACCGCGTTGCCCGGACTTACCACGTTATCAGTCACTGCGAGTGGGACGGCATCAGCGATCCCGTGTTGATCAGCCGCGACGAAGACTGTAACGGTACGGAAGGGGAGGAGCGCACCTGGGTGCTGCGCCGTCCCGATCGGGCATATATCGATTCGGATACCAACGAAAACAATACCGTTCCGGCGGCCGGTACCAAAGGCCAGTCCTGCGACGGTGAGACCAATGAGGCCGGTTTATGGAAAACGGCGGAAAGTACCGGCTACTGGGTATATACCCAGGTGATCAGTGTTTACGACGAACAGCCACCGGTGATCACCTTTGAGGCACCCGATCCATTCTGTACGGTGGATGCCCGCTGTGAGGCCGAAGTGATTTACCCCTTTACGGCGGACGATGCCTGTGTGATCGAGACCTTCGACGAACTGAACATCGGGCTGGATATCGACGCGGACGGTACGCTGGATCAGGACCTGACCGATGCTGGTATACTCTTTGGGGACTATCCTCATTTTGAAATTATAGGAGACTTCCCGATCGGTAGTCATCAGTTTGTCGTTACCGCCATCGATGTATGCGGTAATGCAACTACGGCCAATTTGCCCTTTACCGTGATCGATTGTTTCGTAGCTACTCCCGTCTGTACGGAAGGGCTGACCGTCGATCTCGCCCTGCTGGGCGCCGGCGTAGATATTGACGGTGACGGTACGGCGGATATTGCCGGTGTGACCGTCAATGCGGCCGATTTGATCACTTACGACCCCACGGAATGTACCAACCCCCTAAGAATATCTCTAAACCACCCGGGAGAGCTGCCGGATATCAACCGGACCAGTATTGGCTATACCTGTGACGATCGGTACACGGATTCCCTCGAAGTATACATTTGGGACAGTGCTTTTAATCCCTACCGTCTGCAACCCGATAGTCTGACCCAGGGAGGGCCGAATTACAAATACTGTACATTGCAGATCCGCATTGAAGACCCAGAAGAGGTCTGTCCGGATTGTGACGGCAGCCCCGTGGTGGGAGGTACCGTAACCACGGAAGGTGGCGATACCCCGCCGATGGTGGAAATGGAGATTGAAAATGTGGGCATGGTGCAAACGCCCATAACCAAAGACGGTGGTTTCCAGCTGAGCGATCTGGCGTCCGGTGGTGGTTACGTCATCACGCCCCATTGGGATCAGGGTGTCCGGAACGGGGTCAGTACCCTGGATTTGATGCTGGCCAGAGCGCATATTCTCGGCTTGCGGACGCTGGATTCTCCCTATAAACTGATTGCCGCGGATGTCAATAATTCCGGGAATATCTCGGCGCTCGATCTGATCGAGTTCCGCCGGGTGCTGCTGGGAGAAGCGGACCGTTTCACGAACAACACCAGTTGGCGGTTCGTCGACCGAAAGTATACTTTCCCGGATGCGCTCAACCCCTGGTCGGAGCCCTTCCCGGAATCGGTCGTGATCGATGAACTGGTCACCTGCATCAATGGACTGGATTTCGCTGCGATCAAGATCGGCGACCTGGACGGTAGCGCGCGTTTCGAATCGGAAGCGTTTGCCGGTAACCGCGGTTTCGGTGCCGGACTGACGCTGGAAGCATCGGACCCACTGCTGGAATCGGGCACTTCAACGATCTGGACCGTCGAATTACCGGACCCCGGCAGCCTGCTTGGCTTCCAGTTTACCCTCAGTTTTGACCCGGAGTTGGTGGAGATCGAACAATTTATTCCCGGCCTGCTGACCGAAGATCAGACGGGGATGCGATTCTCCCGGGAAGGGGTCATGACCTTCAGCTGGGATCGCGATCCGAAGCTGGATCTCTCCGGAACGGAACGCACTAAAGCCTTCAGTCTGAAACTGCGAGCGAATACAACGCTGCATCCGAGTGAGGTGTTTCGGATCAGTTCGCGGGTAACGCCGGCCGAAGCTTACCGGACACTGGAGGGGGCAACAACCGTAAACCTGCAGTTCGAAGGAAACGATCCGGATACGCCAAGCCTGAAACTCTACCAGAACCGGCCGAACCCCTTCGGGGATTATACCATTATCGCTTTTGATCTGCCGACCAGTGGTCCGGCGGAAGTGCAGCTGATGGACGTGAGCGGCCGTTCGGTATGGCAGTACAAGGGGGATTTTGCGGCGGGTTATAATGAGTTGAAAGTGAGTGCCCGGGAATTGCCGGGTAGCGGTATGTATTACTACCTGCTGCGAACACCATCCGGAAGTCTGACCAGAAAATTAATTGTCCTATAAAGTCCTCAAACCAAAAGGGTGACCGGGAGCCGGAATTTACAGAATCGTATATTTTGTAAATTCCGAAGCTCTCCGGGCACCCTTTTTTATTGCAGCGGTGCGCCGGAGTCGCAATTCATCTCTATCCTCAACTCCTCTTCTGATCTTTTTCCATCGCCTGCAGGATCTTCCGGCCCCGGGAGCGAAAACCCGCCGTAGCGTGCTCCCACTGATCTTCGATGATCAGTTTTAATTCCTGCTTCAATTCCGGTACATGCGTGCAGATGTTCCAGATCACGGTCATGGCGAAAACGCGGATGGCCGCGGGTTCGCGCGGATCCGTCAGCAGTTGGAAGGAAATATCGGCTATCTCTCCCCAGAGTGATTCCGGAATATCAACATACTGCAGGGCGCGGAGCGTATTGCGCCGGATGGCGTCGTGCTGTCGTTTATCGCGAAGATTGAGGACCATCTTTTCCAGATGGGGGGCGATCAGGTGCGGATGCCGGTCCAGACAGTGAGTTACCACCCAGGCTGCCCTTTGGGCCACCCGGTATTCGTCTTCCAGCATCAGCCCGATCAGTTCGTCAAAACGTTCGGGGCGGTCGCCGATCCAGCCGGCGATCTTTTGGGCCTGTTCTTTTGAATGTTCTTCGAGAAGACTGGTTCGGATATCCATGTTGAACGCTTCGGTGGTGATTTTCCGGCAGGATCAGTCGTCCGGGAAAGGCAATATAATCCACGGGCGACTCAGCGGGTAAAAAAGGAAAAAGAATCGTAATTTCACAAACAAATATCCAAATGATACAAAAAAGTGAAATAAATTTTCGTTAGTTTAGCGATTCACGGTTTATTCGTCTGCTTAGTTGGAGCGCCGGAAAATTCAAAATGGTGATTTTCCGTTGAAACCGGCTCTCCCGTTGGAGTGAAAAAGATCTGTAACCGTTCGCAGCGGCCATGTTAATATATTGATTTACAAATTACTGTCACCCGGGCTTCTCAGCCTGTTTCGCACGCGGGCGATCTCCAGCCAAAACCAAGCAAACGCATACTAGCCCCGCTTCAGCCACATCCTGATTCCCTTAACCAACAGAACCGGAAACAATAATCGAATAGCATAAAATAAAGTATCATGTATTTTAATTCTAAAGGGCAAGACGACGTCACCTATGATGCCATCGTTGTTGGCACGGGTATCAGTGGCGGTTGGGCGGCCAAAGAGCTCTGCGAGAAAGGGCTCAACACCTTGGTATTAGAGCGTGGTCGAATGGTAAAACACGTAGTGGATTACCCCACCGCTAATCTCGATCCCTGGGATCTTCCCAATCGCGGACGCACCGCTCAGGCCGAGATCAAAGAAAAATATCCCAAGCAAAGTCGTACCGGCTACACCATCAGCGAAGCGACTAAGCACTGGTTCGTCAATGATATTGATAATCCATATTCCGAGGTTAAGCGTTTCGACTGGATGCGCGGTTACCACGTCGGTGGCCGGTCCATCATGTGGGGACGGCACTCCTACCGGTTGAGTGAAATGGACTTTTCGGCTAACGCCAAAGACGGACACGGATCGGACTGGCCGGTGCGCTACGCGGAGATCGCACCCTGGTACGATCACGTAGAGACCTTCGCCGGTATCTGCGGTCAGAATGAAGGCCTGCACCAGTTGCCGGACGGCAAATTCCTGCCGGCCATGGAACTGAACTGTGTGGAGAGCAAGCTGCGCGAAAGCACCGCCGCCAACTTCGGCGGACGGGTGGTCACTATGGGACGGATCGCCCACCTGACGGCCCCGAACCCGGCCGTTCACGGCTCCAGAGGTAAATGTCAGTACCGCAACCGCTGTATTCGCGGCTGTCCTTTCGGTGCTTATTTCAGCTCGAACTCCGCAACGCTTCCGGCGGCAGAGGCGACCGGAAATATGACTCTGCGCCCGAACTCCATCGTATTTTCACTCATCTACGATCCGGCCGATAAAAAGGCCAAAGGGGTACGCATCATCGACGCGGAAACCAACGAGACGCACGAATATTTTTCCAAAGTCATTTTCCTCTGTGCTTCGGCCCTGGGTAGTACCCAGATCCTGATGAATACCGTTTCCGACGAGTATCCCGACGGATTGGGCAGTAGTAGTGGTGAACTGGGCCACAACCTGATGGACCACCACTTCCGCTGCGGCGCCGCCGGCGTTTACGACGGATTCAACGACAAATACTATAAAGGTCGTCGTCCGGGTGGCGTGTACATTCCGCGTTTCCGGAATGTCGATAAAGAAAGCGAACGTCAGGATTATCTCCGTGGCTTTGGTTACCAGGGAGGTGCCAGCCGGCAGAACTGGATGCGCGATATCAGTGAAATGAGCGCGACCATGGGCGCCGAAGCGAAAGACCTGCTGATGCAGCCCGGCCCCTGGAGAATGGGACTGACTGCCTTCGGGGAATGCCTGCCTTACCACGAGAATAAGGTCGTCATCAATCGCGATAAGACGGACAAGTGGGGACTGCCTACCCTGACGATGGATTGCGAGTTCAAAGAGAACGAAAAAGCCATGCGCCAGGATATGATGGACTCTGCGGCCGAAATGCTGGAAGCAGCCGGCTTCAAGGACGTCAACACCTACGACCGGGCGTCTTACCCCGGCCTGGGGATCCACGAAATGGGCACCGCCCGCATGGGTACGAGCCGGAATAACAGCGTACTGAACAAGCACAATCAGGTTTGGGACGCTCCGAACGTTTTCGTTACCGATGGCGCGTTCATGGCTTCCGCGGGTTGCCAGAACCCCTCGTTGACTTACATGGCGTTTACCGCGCGGGCCGCGGATTACGCAGTAAGCGAAATGAAAAAAATGAACATTTAAAAACAGGAGTCGGGCCTAAGTGATCAACAGCCAGGTGGTAATAGCCGGCCACTGATCGCTAAAGACCGACCGTTAAAAATATAGTCATGAACAGAAGAGATGCACTAAAAAGGGCAGCCATGATCTCCGGTTTTGCGGTATCCGGTTCGCTGGTGAGCGCTGTCATGCAGGGGTGCCAGGAGGTGGATACTTCCCCGGACTGGACCCCGGAATTCTTTACGCCCGAAGAGGGTGAAAAACTGGGCGCACTGGCCGAGGCTATTCTGCCGAGGACGGATACGCCGGGTGCAAAAGATGTTTTTGTAGACCGCTACATCGATATGATCACCAAAAACTGTATGACCGAGGCGGAGCAGCAGCGGATGAAGCAGGGTATCGCGGAACTCTACGATGCCTACGAAGAATCCGGCGGCAAAGCCTTCATTGAGGCGAGCTCAGAGGAACAACTCGGTTATCTGCAAAAGGTAGAAATGGATGCCCGGCAGATCGCTGCGGATGCGGGCAATATCCAGCAACCCGATTCGGAAGAGGAACGCCTCAACCGCCGTCCTTTCCTGCCGGATTTCAAAAATCTGGTGATTGCGGGCTACTTTACATCCGAGGAAGTCGGTACCAATGTACTGCCTTACGATCCGGTTCCCGGAGAATGGATCCCCTGTGGAGATCTCCAGGAATTGACCGGAGGGAAATTGTGGTCATTGTAGAATAAGCGTGTGTTTGGGAATTGTTGCTTCGCGAAAACCAGTATTTTGGGCCGGATCAACAATTCCTGAACGAGCTTTCAAAGTGCCGGGACCGGAGCAGGTGGAAGGGCGTTCGGCCCGCCTCCGGCTTTAAAGCCCGCTCCATCCTAATACATTAAATCCCTCAAATATGATAACAAGACGAGAAGCCATCAAAAACACAGCTGCCGGTATCGGCGCCATCGGCCTGGGCCTGGCGGCCTGTAATACGGCCGATGGACAAGCTGCTAATTCGGAAAACGAAAAAGAAAAATCAACTATGGGTATGGCCAAATACCAACACTCCGTTTGTAAGTGGTGCTATGGAGATATTCCAATGGAAGAATTCTGTGAAAGAATTCAGGACATCGGGATCAAATCCGTGGAGATCATCGGACCCAAAGATTGGGAGATTGCTGCTAAGTACGGCATGACCTGCGCCATGGGAACGGATTCCTTCATCAGATTACCGGATTGTCTCAACGATCCCAAGAATCACGCCGAATTACTCGCCGGCTACACCACCCTGATCGATAAGGCCGTGGAAATGGGCATCCCCAACCTCATCTGTTTTTCCGGCAACCGGAACGGACTGGATGACGAAACGGGACTGGAAAATTGTGCCGTAGGCCTGGAGCCGATCGTAAAGATAGCGGAGCAAAAAGGGGTCAACATCGTTATGGAACTCCTGAACAGTAAAGTGAACCACCCGGATTACCAGTGCGACAAGACCCCCTGGGGCGTTAAGCTGGTAGATAAGGTCGGCTCTCCGAACTTCAAGCTATTGTATGACATCTACCACATGCAGATCATGGAGGGAGATGTGATCGCCACCATCAAAAAGTACAAGGATTACATCGCGCATTATCATACCGGAGGGGTACCCGGCCGGAATGAGATCGACGAAACGCAGGAACTGTACTACCCGGCGATCATGAAAGCGATCGCCGAAATGGGCTACGAAGGTTTCGTAGGCCAGGAGTTTGTTCCTACCTGGGACGATCCGATCGCCGCCCTGCGCCACGGTGTGGAAACCTGTACGGTTTAATCGAAAGTAATGAGTAATAAAAAAGGGCCTCTGCCGATCGGCAGAGGCCCTTTTTTATTGTGCGCCAATTCTCGCTGACTGTAGTTCGGATTAGTTCAGCTGGAACCGCACCACCACACCACCGGACGTATCCAGACGGGGGAAACCCGCGGATGTTTTCGGAATGGTTTTCCGATAGTCAAAGAACAGGCGCAGGGACAATCTCCGGTTCAGTTTGTATTCCGCTGAAGGCGAAAACTGCACGGTATTGTTACCCCGGGTCGGTTCGGAGGATTTATCATCCAGGTTCCGGGCGATCGTAAGGTCATCGGTCAGGGAGAAGGTGAACTGGATATCCAGATCCTGCCCCTGCAACTGGCTGGGCCGGTTGCCGCCCCGTCCGGGAGTGGTGGTCGGTGCCGGTGCGTCGTCCGGTTTCCGGCTTCCTTTTTTGTTACTACCGGTCAGGAAAGGAATATCTACGTTACGCATCAGGTAGCCGAAACCAAAGTCGATCTTTTTGGAACGGGTTTCGCTCAGCAGGGTGTTGGTCACGTTCAGGGCCAGTGTCCGCTGCTGCTGGTAATCAAAGCTGAAGGACATGCCGTTCTGTACGGTTGCCTCCACGCCCAATAGCGGGGCGAAACCTTCCTGGATCACCACATCGGGGATCTCCAGTTTGGCGTAGTAGTTATAGTTGACCGAATCTTTCAGGCTATTGTTCCGCAGACCGTCCAGGTAGTAGAGGTTCGTCTGGTAGTTGTTTACCGTCAGGGTGGAGCGGTAGCCGTGGGTGATATTGAAGTTCGAGAAAATATCCCGGAAGATCGGCAGTTTCGATAGTCCGTTGTAGGACGCCCGCCAGTTGGGGAACGGCCGCGTTCCGAAGAGGTCCATGTTAAAGTTGGTCGGATCCTGACCGGTATAGGTCGCAATAAATGCGGGGATCAATACCTCCTGCTGGTTCCGCCCGTAACCGTCCGTGTAGCCCTGAGCCGCCAGGTTCGGATCTTCGTGCTGTCCGGTACCGAGGCGTTGGGAAATAACCACGCGATTATCTTCGAAATCCTTAAACAACTGTTTGACCTCTTCGTCATTTTTGAACAGGGTATTCAGCGCATTGTAGCTGACCGTCATCGATCCCAGATAGCTGGGGATGGCGTGCCGGTAATCAGCTCCGAGTTCCTTGTCAAATACCTTGAAGCTTTCCGTATAGTTCTCCGTGTACTTGCGGTCGGCATCCACCTCGATCCGGAAATCCCGGAAAGGTTCGAGCGTAAGTCGTCCGCCGTATTCCTGGGAATATTCCTGCACCACGTCCTGGTTCATGAAGACGTTATCCGTGATCCAGTTGCGGTTATCGTACAACCAGTCACCGGCACCCGCCCGCGGATTATTCCGCAGATCATCGGACAGGGTCCGGATATTCGGTTGCAGACCCGCGATGAAGTCCCAGCCCGGTGCATCGAAACCGGAGGAAAGACCGAGTAATTCCGTTTCGGGCATAAAGCCGGGCACGACGGTGGCGAAGGTTTCTTTATAATTCAACCGGGCCTTGCGGATCAGCAGCAACGGCCTGATCAGTACTTTTTCGAAAACGCTGGGTTCGCGTTCGGGCTTCTCGTCTTCGGCATCGGCTCCCGGCTGTCGGGCCGGAGTACGGCGACTTCTGGGATCCGTACGTCCGCGGGTAGGCTGATTGCCCCGACTGATCTTCTTCAGGTACGGTATGTTGTCGTACAGTTTTTCGAAGTTCAGGTCGGCCGTCACCTGACGGATCTGATTGTTCTGGATGATGTTACCCAGACTGTCCACGTTCAGGGCCGCAGCGTTCCAGCTGTATCCGGCCTGGTACTGCGCCCGCACCTGTACCCAATCCATAAACGGCAGGTAGCGGAGCGGCAGCGTATAGCTTACATTGACGTTGTGCTCGTAGTTTTTCGGACGTCCCAGGTTTTTCAGGTTGGTCCAGATGCTATCCCGGCGGAACTGGTCGATATCCGTGATGTTGGGATTCTCCCGCATTTCCCGTTCGTCCGGTTCGTCGATCACCGAGAAGCTGCGGGCATTGAAACTCAACTGCAGGGATTTGGTAATATTCCACTGCAGGTCGTAGTTCCGTTCCCAGTTGAACCGCTTATTGAAATAGGTCGTATACCGGGGATCTCCCGCAAAACGGTAGCGGGTATCGGCAAACTGCCGGTCCAGTATAGAGCTGAAATTAAAGGAGTTTGGCAGCGGGTTCAGGTTGAATTCCTTGACCAGCCGGAGGAAAGGCGAATTGCCGAAGCCTTTGAATGGCTCCAGGAATCCACCCGGTCGACTGTAGGAATAATCAATAATACCGGTGTATTTCTTTTCGCGCTGGAATTCAATGATCGGATCCCGGTATTCGATCTCCGATTGTGAATAACTCAGACTGAAGTTCGAGATATCCCAGGGCATAGGTTTACTGTCGCCCGTTCGTTCCTTCCGGACGTTGGTAAAGTTGAGGGTCTTGATCTGGGTGACCTCCTGGGCCTGGGCCTTGATCGAATCTCGTTGTTCCTGATTCTGCGCGTTGTTGACCTTCTCATCCAGCAGAATGTCCAGATCGTAGGGATCGTATTCCGGCGTTTTGGTCGTATTGGAAAGCTGGGCGTAGAACGGTACGCTGATCCCGGTGCTTTCCGGCAGCAGTTTACCCAGTTCCAGGTTGGCCGCTACGTCGTAGCCGGCGATCTGCTCCCGGGAGCGTTGGTGTACACCGTCATCCAGGGCGCCGAAGCCGATGCTGTTGAAGTTACCGGCCAGGGTCAGGTTACCAAAGTCCGCCAGTTGGATATCCGTTCTGGCCAGGGCCGCCGCACCGCCGCGCTCATCCAGACCGACCAGGCGCAATTCGTTCGCCCATACTTCGGTAGAGTAGGAGACCCCGTCGTTCTTCGGGTTGCGGATACCGATCATAGCCATTTTTACGAAACCGAGGTTCGGATTACCCTTCACCTTGATTACGTGCCCCTGATCGATAGTCTCTATATATTCATCCGCCGGACTGCCGCTATTGGCGTTTCGCGCTTCCTTCAGCTCGGTGAGCAGGCGCAGACGGAAATTCAGTTCGTTCTCGATCCGCCAGACTTCCTGTTTGTATTCCGGGGAAGCCGGGTTGAGTTCCAGTATCCGGTCCGGATCGGACATCACCAGCGGGATCTCGTATTCGTAATAATTATTCTTGAAGTCACTACCCAGACGCATGAACAGGCGCAGTTCGCCGTCCGGCACTTCGAAGTTCTTAGATTCGGCGTGCACGAACATCTTGAGTTCCTCGTACAGACGGAAGTCCCATTCGATGATCTTGAATATGGCCCGCGAATCCCCGTCACAAAGGTTATCCAGGCGCATGGAGATAGATTGCTCGTTCTGCAGCGTATTGAATACACCCAGCGACAATTCCCGCTGGATCCCTTCGGGTAATACGTAGTTGAAAGGCGTCCGGCGGCTGTTCTCTTCAATGTTCACCGCATCCACGTCGAAGGTGGTCTCGATGTCGTCGCAGCCGGTGCTGATCACGCCGCTGGAAGTCAGGTCCTGCGTGTAGCGGCGCCACTGGTTACGTACCAGTTCCAGGCGGGCAAAACGCATAACTACGGGATCCTGGAAACCGCGCATGTACATCCGCATAAAGCGAATGGAGCGGAAATCTCGAATACCACCCACACTCTTTTTGTCCGGCGTGTTCAGCGGGATACGGAAGCGGTACCAAACCCGGTTGGAAGCGTCATCCTCGATCTGATCGGTGATGAAAGGCGTCCGTTCCCGGTCGATCAGCCGTGGGTTCATCGGATCGTAGTACAGCGGAACTTCGTATTGGAAATAAGCTTCCGTCTCGTTGAGGGTATTATCCTGGTTCAGGTCCTCCGCATCGGGGATGTTGGTACCCGACTGGCGGATCCGGTTGTCGGAATTGGAACGGGAGTTACCTTCCGGGTTATTGAAAAACTTGTAGCGTTCCCGGACACCGTCGGTATTGGTAAAACCCTGATCGTTATAATAACGGAAATCGTCATTCGAGGGATCCTGAGCTTCGCGGCTGGCGATGGTCGGGCTCAGTGCCTGGAGTGCGCTAAGGTAAGGAGCGAATTTCTGTTGTTCGCCCTCGTTGTTGAGACCGTCCAGACCTACGTCCTGGATCTCCCGCGTACCCGGATCGTTGTCGAAGGCCCGGGTGATCTGCTGCCCGATCGGCACCCGCGACCAGACCGTTGTATCTACCGGTCGCTCGGGGTTCTGCGGGGTAGGCAGACCATTTTCGAAAAATTTACGCGAGTCCTTCAGGATATCCTCGGAGATGTTACCCAGGTTGATATACAGCGTACCCTGGCGGGCTTCAACATTGCTGGCCGGCTGGGACGCATCCTGGTTGTCGAGGAAAGGACTCAGCGCCCAGAATTCCAGGAACTCGATGTTAGCCGATTGAAAATCATTCGTCGTCAGAGCCCGCATGATACCGCCCCAGCGGGTTTCCGGATCGTTCAGGATCAGGGTATCGTTCTGGCTGGTCACCCCGCGGGTGAGGTTGCCGTAACCATTTGGTACATCGTAGTTGTAGGGACCTCTTTCCCGGGGGAAGAAGGCCAGGTCCAGCGTCTGGAACAACTGCGGATCGGCCGGCGTCGGCTGGATATTGGGGAATACCTCCTGCTGTGGGATCCGGTCGTAGTAAGTAGATCCACCGTCCGTACCCGCCCGGGCACTGGGGTCGATCCGGTACCAGTTGAGCCGGGCCCGGTTGGCACCCGATGCCAGCGTATTCTCGCGGCTTTCGGGGAAGAGAGGGTTATTGTTTTGCGCATCGTTCTGCGGCACACTGGCCAGGTACCACTGGGTAACCGGCTGCCGCAGGTCGAAGCTGCTGGCGCTACCTTCAAAGTCATCCACGTAAATGATACCGTCCTTGTCGCGACGGCTCTCATTGATCGCCCGGGAGTGACCGGGTTTCAGGTAAGCCGCTTCCGCACTGAAGGAGATATTGGAAGGCGCTTTGGTGGACAACAGCGGAAACGCATCTACAGCCTTGGTCAACCAGGGCAACTCCTTGCTGAAGTTGACATCAAGGCCATAGATCTTGTTGTTAATAGGATCTTCACCCAGGTTTACCTTTTGGGTGAAGGGGCGTTCAAAGAGCTGTAGGAAAGTAGCTCCGATGTTGAAATTATCATTGAGCTGGTAATCGGCGCGCAGACCCAGCATGGTTTTGGACTGGAAGCCGAAGAGCGTATTATCCTCGTAGGAGACGTTGATCGGAACCCCGGAACTCAGGATCGCATCGTTCAGTACCCGCACTTTACCGGTCGCATAGTCTACCTCGTAGTCGCGGCCTTCCTGCAGCAAAGTACCACCGGCCGTTACCCGCACCGATCCCGGAGGAACGTTGAAGGCACCCAGGGAGATCTCTGAGGAAACGCTTGACTTGTAGCTACCCTTGATCACGTAACGGTTCTTCTCCGGATATTCCCGCGCCTGGAAGAGCGTCTGGGTATAAAGCTCCGGATAGGTATACTGGGCGATGGCGGCCTCCGTTTCCAGTTGTTCCCGGAGGTGCGAGCCGAAAGGTTCCAGTACCGGGAACATGATCCGGCCGTTGTTGGGATAAATGGTTAAACCGGGAACGTAGTCAAAAATACCGTCCGGTTGCGGGTCTCCCTGTGTATTCAGGTTATCGAGATTGAACACGTCGATCAGCGGGCGACCGGCCAGGTTACTGGACGGCAGGAAGCGCTTCAGGCCTTCACCCGGATCTTCGTAGAATACGTCCAGGCGGAAATCCTGCGGATTCACCTGGTAGGCACCGATGGAATAGACGTTTTTCATCATCAGGTCCCAGGTCGGCACGTCGATCCGCTGGGTGGTACTTTTCAGCAATTTGGTGAACAGTACCTGCGGCGTTTGTTTGAGGGTATCGGTTGAAGTATTGTCGTACAGGTTGGCGAATTCCCCCACGAAGAAGGTCTCTCCATTGTATTTGTAGGAGAAGGAAACAGCCAGTACCTGGTCGGGTTGTACGTTGATATTCAGGGAGATGAAGCCCAGTTCCGGGTGAATGGTATATTCCCGGGAGTTCAGCTTACGGGCACTTACCTTTTCGAAATCGCGGGCCTGCTGGAGTCCGAATTCGGCCGATTGCAGGATAGCTACCGAACGGTCGATGTTCCGGATACCGTCTTCGCGGTTGATCAATTTGCTATACAGACCGTTGGCGTCGTTATCCGGCAGCGGTTTACCGTCACAGATCTCGCGGTAGCGCGGGGTCTGGTAGGTTGGGATCGCATCGGGGTTCACCAGCCTTTCCGGTTCACCGAGATCCGAGAAAGCCACGATGTCCCGTACATCTTCTACTTCGTTCCGGTCGTTGGTGATCCAGACCTCGATGTTCTCGATCTGGAAAAGCGTATTGATCTGGGGCAGGTTTTGCAGCGCCCCTTCGAAAGTGCTTCGGTTGTAATGAGAGAGGAAGAAGTGCCGGTTCTCATCGTAGTCATCGGCCTTTACCTGGAATTCCTGCAGCTGGCTGCCCCCCTGCAACTGGATGTTTTCCCGTTGCGATTTTTGCTGGGAAGCGATGGCGGTCAGGCGGAGGTGACCGAACTGCAGTTCCGTTTTCAGACCGAAAAGGCTTTGCGCCCCCTGGATCAGGCTACCCCGGAGCGGTAAGCTCACGTTACCGGCCTCAATTTTCTTCAGGATATCATCTTCGCTGAATGCGTCGCTATTGTAATCGAGTTTGATCTGATTGTCAAAATCAAAAGTAGCTCCCGTGTTGTAGTTGGTATTCAGGTTCAGCTTCTCACCGATCTTACCGGTGACGTTCATCTGAATGTCCATGTCGAAGTCGAAACCACCGGTGGTCCGCTGCCGTTCGGTCAGGATGGGGTTGTCCAGCCGCTGTACATCGAAACCGAAGGTAAGGTCGATGCCCCCCTGCGGCCGGATATCAACGGTAGTACCACCGAAGAGCCGGTCGATGATACTGTTCTTGACATCGAATTTGGCAAAGGGATCCGTAGCGCTGAGGCCCGTCCCTTCGGTATTGATGCCCGACAGGCGATTGAAGTATTCCTGTTCTTCCCTCTGCTGACGGTATTTCAGGTATTCGTCAAAAGACATGTAGGTGGGAGGGCGGAAGTAGGAGTCGCCGATCTTTTCGGAAATGATATACTGACCGGTTTCGGGATCGTATTCGATCGTTTGTTCAACGGCCGACGGATCTTTCAGATCGAAAGGGTTGTTGGACTTGTCGTTGATATAATCACCATACCGCTCCTGTGGGGGAGGGATGGTATCCGAAACCGTTTGGGCCAATACGTATTTCGAATCATAAGGATCTCCGAGTCCGCCGGTGTCACCGGCCAGAGCGGAAAAACTGAAACTTAGAGCGGCCACAAAGGTTAGCAGTAAGCCGATAGGTAGTACTATTCTATTCATAATTCAACACGGGATTCTATCTGGAATGCGCGATTAAAAATCCGGGAGCATTCCCGGGAAGATTTCTTTTTCGTTTCTTCCCTTAAACGTTTGAATCGTTCCTTATTTTCTGACAGTCAAAAAATTAACATCAATCGAAAATTCATCCGACGTTCCTCGCCAGGACTACATACAACATAGGTTTGCTCTTGGTCTGGGGGAAAGGAGGGATGCATAGGGGCGGATTGCATTGTGAGGATTTTTTCAACCGGTTGACAACTTTAATGACAATGACAAAAGCTATTCGCTGCGTACTTTCGGAAATTGTTCAAGAAATTGTGCCAGAGGTTGTCTAATAAAATAGCCTCAACTGATCGGCGATCCGATTTCTCATTTGAGAATTTATGATTTAGTATATCGGCAAAGGGTTTCAGGAGGATGACAAGTTTGCGAAGCGCAATATTGAGATTGTTTACATTCCCCCGCAAAGGCGAAAGAGATCTAAGCAAGCTCTTATCCGGACATTTGTTTGAGAGCTACCCTGACCAGGGCCTCTACACTGGAAATGCCGGACTGTTGTTTCAAAATCTTATTGAGCACTTTTTGCACCTGAATGCGGTTGTAACCTAAAGTTACCAAAGCAGATAACGCCTCATCGCGCACGGTATTGTCCTGAGGCGAGAAAGTTAATCCCGTATCCCCACTTTCTTTCATTACTTTATCCTTCAGATCGAGGATGATGCGTTTGGCCGTTTTGGGCCCTACACCCTTCACCCGCTTGAAGGCAACGAGGTCTTCACTGATGATGGCGCTTTTCAGTTCGTCCGGGTTCATGGCCGATAGGAGTACCTGAGCGGTACTGGTACCGATACCGGAAACACTGATCAGTTGTACGAAAAGGGTGCGTTCGTCGGCTTCCGCAAAGCCGTACAGGGTATGACTGTCCTCCTTGATCTGCAAATGGGTCAGGATCTTCACCCTTTCCATTTTTTCGATCTGGGTATAAGTATGCAGGCTGATGTTGATGTGATAACCGAGGCCACCCGTCTCCACCACAATGAAGGTGGGCGTTTTAAAAGTTATCTCTCCTTTGATGTACGTAATCATGCTATTAACTGGCAGGCCTTTTCCCCTTCGGCCTGTTGGGGTAGATGGTTAGGCAATGCGTGTCGGACGAGATCGATGGAACGCTGAGCGGTGAAGCTGCCGGAATCCAAAACGTCCAACTCTTCAACGTCTCAAGGACTTACCTGTATTGCCTTTGATCTACCGGTTTTTCAAAAATGAGTACGAAGGTAAGGAAAGTATCCCAAACGGAGAACAGGTGCAGATTTTAGTGAACTTCCTGCTGCTGAAGCCTTCAGCGGGTCTTTTGTGTCAATGTAAGCGGGCTATCCTATCCGGCATATCTGGGCTAAAGATGGACCAACTTCGTATTTATGTGCTAATTTTATCTTTGGGGAAAATACCTCGGATGCCCGGCCAAACCGGGCAGCGCCCTCTATAAATGAACAGCTATGTACCTTTTGAAATCGGACCGGTCCGATGTGCCGCTCTTATTGGGAGTCTGGATCCTGATCCTGTTGTTCGTCAACCCCGTCGGAAACTATCCGATAAATGATGACTGGGCCTACGCCCAGATCGTCAAACGGTTTGTGGAAACCGGGGTTTATGACCTCGGGTTCTGGCCGGGTATGACCCTTTTTACCCACGTTATGTGGGGCAGCCTGTTTTGCTGGCTATTCGGTTTCTCCTTTACGGTACTGCGCCTGTCCACTCTGTGTATGGCGATCATCGGCAGCCTGGTCTTTCTGGAACTGCTGAAAAGTTTCGTCCGGAATACCTGGTCGCGCCGCCTGGCCGTGGGCGTTTTGCTATTCAATCCCTTCTTCCTGCTCCTTTCCTTTTCCTTCATGACGGATGTCCCGTTTTTGACCATGATCATCTCGGCCCTGCTGTTCTTCAAAAAGGCGCTGGATGAGGATCGTTACCGGGATTGGGCACTGGCGCTCCTGTTTTCGGTGGCCGCCATTCTGACCCGTCAGCTGGCCCTGATCGTTCCGCTTATTTTCAGTGCCGTGCTTGTGCTGAAGAGCCGTCGCCCTAAACACATCTTACTGGCAGCGGCCATTGCCGGCATCAGTTTTCTTTCCCTTTACGGCTATACCGCCTACATGGAAGCTACCGTGGGGCTACCTCCGCCTTTCGGCCGACCGGAATCTTTACTGGATAAACTGAATACCTATTTTATGGGCGTGCAACTCCAGCAGCGCGGCGGAGCCCATTTATTCTACTGGAGTATTTTTCTGATCCCGCTGCTGGCTATACTGGACTACGGTTTCCGGCGAAAAAGAGCCGATCTTTTGATCCTGGCGTTTGCTACCTTCATCTGCGGCTATTTTTACGCTTATTCCTACGATCTGATCCCGGTTGGTAATCTGTTTTTAGGCCTGGGTTTCGGTCCGATGCCGCTGGCCGATATCGAGAAAGGATTTAATCCGGCGCGGGAGATCCCCGCTGCGGCTTGGTTGTGGCTACAGGAACTGGTTTTCCCGGCATCGGTCGCGCTTTTGTACTACGCCGGTAAACAGGCCTGGATCGGGCGGAAGGCATGGCGTGATCTTTCCGGGATCCGACTGTGGAAACTGGCCGTTTTGTTACTGTTGCTGGCCTATTCCTGCTTTATTCTGATCGATGCCAATAAATTCGACCGCTATTTTTTACCGGTCTATCCCTTATTAATCATTCTGCTGTGCCCTACAGCCGAACGAACTCCCGGACGGTTGCCGCGGATCATCGGCGGCCTGACGCTTTCAATCCTGGCGCTCTATTCCCTGGTGGCTACCCGTGATTATCACGCCTGGCAGCGCGCGCGCTGGACGGCTCTGGACGAACTGGTGGTCGGGCAGGGGATCAGCCCCCGCCTGATCGACGGAGGTTTTGAATTTAACGGCTGGTACGAGACCGGCCCCAAAAATCCTTCCGGTTCGGACTCAAAGTCCTGGTGGTTTGTCAATGAGGATGTATACTTGTTGGGCAAAGATGCTTTCGACTGCTTCGAAGTGATCAAAAGGGTACCGACCCATACCTGGCTGGACCCACTGGGCGACAGCCTGGCCGTACTGCGCCGACCCGTTCTTATCCGGATGGATACCCTCTTTACCGATCTGGAAAGGACCGGTGAAGCGGGCAGTGTGCAATCCGATGACGGCCGCTATCAATTCAGTATCGGGGGCAAGTTGGATTCGACCGTTGCCTTCAGTGGGAGACGATCCGTTTTGCTGACACCCGAACATCCCTACGGCCTGTCCATTCAACTGGACAGTGTGGAAGCCTGCGAGCAGATCACGATTACCGCCTGGCGCCGGGGCAATTCCGGTTCGGCCGGTACGGTGATCCGGGCACCCGACGTGGAGCAATTGCACAGTTTTGAGCGCTACTTTGTAGATGAAGAAAGTGATAAAGGCTGGAGGCGCCTGCGACACGAATTGACGGTGCCGTATAATTACAGCCCGAATACCCTCCAGGTCTACATCTGGAACCCGGTCATAGATTCGGTGTGGATGGACGATCTCCGGATCATTCGTCGCCGATCGGGAACGGAGTAGGAGGATGGACCTATAGCCAGGTCGGAACTTTATTCGGTCAGACTGCTGTAGGCCCGGGCGATCTTTGCGGCTAGCGCGACATTACTCAGTACCAGTTGGATATTGGCTTTCAGGCTTTTACCCTTACTGAGCTGTTCGATCCGGCTCAGCAGAAAGGGTGTGATGTCCTTACCCGTGATGCCCCGGCCGCTGGCTTCGGAAACGGCCTGATCAATAACGGCATCGATCCATTTTTTAGGCAGAGAAGCCTCTTCCGGAATGGGGTTGGCAACTACCATTCCGCCGCCGAGTCCCAGTTCCCATTTGGTGCGCATGACTTCGGCGATCGCTTTGGGACCATCCAGCCGGCAGTCAACTTCCAGTCCGCTTTTTCGGGTGAAGAAAGCCGGGAATTCGCTCGTTTTGTAGCCGATGACCGGCACCCCGTGGGTCTCCAGGTACTCCAGGGTGAGGCCGAGGTCCAGAATAGATTTGGCACCCGCGCAAACGACAGCCACCGGAGTGCGGGCCAGTTCCTGCAGGTCGGCGGAAATGTCCATACTCGTGGGGGCATCCCGGTGCACTCCACCGATACCACCCGTGCCGAACACGCTGATTCCCGCCATTTCGGCAATGATCATGGTGGACGCTACCGTTGTGGCTCCGTGTGAACCTTTCGCCAGTATGATGGGCAGGTCCCGGCGGCTGACTTTGGGGATCACCGTGCCGCCTCGCCCCAGTTGCTCGAGTTGCCCGGACTGAAGCCCCACTTTGATCCTCCCGTCCAGGATAGCGATGGTTGCGGGGATCGCCCGGTTTTTCCGAACGGTACGTTCTACTTTCAGGGCCGTTTCCACATTTTGCGGATAGGGCATACCGTGGGAGATGATCGTGGATTCGAGGGCGACCAATGGGCGTTTTTCCGCCAGAGCGGTCTGTACTTCTTCGGAAAGGTCTAAGTATGGATGTACGGGCATGGGTTTGATCATTGTTGGCGGCAAAAATAATCATCCTGCTGAGCTCATGCAACGCAAGCGGACTGGAATGCCGTTTCGCACACCAGGAATCCACTACCCGGCATCATTTATACAGGAAGCAAACGCTCTCGCAATGAAATATAGATTTATGAAGGGATTGCATTATCTGATCTTGCCGGTTATGTTTTTATGGCTAATTCCGCCGGGCGTGGGGCAGCCGTTCGCACAGTATAAAAAACTGATGCCGCTGGAGCAGCCGGAAAATTATCCGAAAGATTCGATCTTGTTGAAGTATAAGGCGGTGGATTCGACCCGCGCCATCATTGCCTTTCTGATCAATCGCACCGCCGATACGCTACTGGTCCCGCTTTGGTCGGATGGAGCAGCTGCTCATCTGGAGATCGAATTTGTTGCGGACAACCAAGAGACGGAAACCTGGGTCGTATTGAATCCACCCCAACTGAGCAGTTGTTACATACACACAAAATATGCAGTCAACTTACCTCCGGATCACTACCTCTGGCTGAATGAGCAATTGCCTTCATCGGGGCCGTACCTGACCCAATTGAGATTTCAGGTGCGGGTAAATGACAGCTTGCAGGTTCTTTCTCCATTGATCCCCGCCCGGATTGACAAGCGCTATCTCTATCCCCAGCAGGCTGAATTTTTACGCTTTTTCGATAGCCGGCAGTTGGAGGTAGAAGACCGGGAAACCGGAATTATGCTGGCCGGTAGCAAAGCCAAAACCGAGGCGTATTTATTCGAAGATTGCGAAAGCGCCCTGCGAACGATCACCGGTGCACTCGAAAAATATCCCGATGCGGACCAGCTTCATCTGATACACGGCATGATCTATCTGGTGAGTATGGGGCAGAATGATGGACTTTCCCTACCGGAAAAACAACTGCTTATCGGTCAGGCCTACCGTTGTTGGGAGTCGATATCCGGTGCCGATGAGACGGTGCTGGAAAGCATCCGCAAATTTAAAAAGGTATACGATCCGCATCTGCTAAAAAAGTCGACCTGGGATCCCGAACAACTGGATTGCCGGGAACGGGACGGCCGGCTCGAATGCTTTCTGGACTATCCGGTTCCTGCTTATCTGGAGGTCTATTTTGCGGAAGAAAATTAGAACGATCCGGCAAAAAAAGCCTGCCGGTTTGTGTAATCGGGCACGGTCCGGCATCTCTAAAGGGAAAACCTTAAATCCGAGATCAATGAAAAAACAGACCCATTACCTGAAGATCAAACTCGATCAGCCCTGCGGAGAAAGCTGGGGTGACATGGAGCCTCGCAAACAAGGCCGTTATTGCCACCAGTGCACCAAAACGGTGCGCGACTTTTCCGAGGCTACTGATGCGGAACTCATCCATTTCTTTAGCAAGCAACCACAAAATATTTGTGGCCGTTTCCGGCGCGATCAGCTTCGCCAGGTGTATACTTTTTATCCCGCGGCACCCACCTCCCGGATCGCTCCCTGGCGTACGGCCGCTTTGATCGGTGGCTTATTGCTGGGCGGACATGCGGTGGCCGGACAGGTGTTGGAAACACCGCTGCCGCCACCGGTCCCGGAATTGCAAACGGGAGCTTCATTGAAAAGTTGTGATAGCCCCATTGTGGGAAAAATGAAAATTACCGGGCAGGTGACCGATACCCGGGGTGAGCCCCTGATCGGGGCCAATGTCCGGATCGTCGGTTTCGGCAACGGAACGGTGAGTGATATGGACGGTCAGTTCGTATTGACGATCCCGGACGAACTGGAAAATGTAGCGGTTGACGTCAGTTTCATCGGTTTTGAAGCCCGGACTTTCACTTTTGACCGCCAACAACTGGCGGACGAATTGAGCCTGGACGTACAACTGCAGGATAAGCAATACCTGCTGCAGGAAGTAGCCGTCGTTGCGAACAGTAACCATGGTGATCCTATGGTCCTCGGTGGCATCAGTTCGGTGGTCTACACCCGGATCGCTCCCAGGGCAGAACCTTATCAGGAGGAGATTATCGATCCCACGCTGACCATTGCTCCCAATCCGTTCCGGGAGGCGTTGAACGTCCGCTTCCAGGCACCCGCTTCGGGAGCTTATCAGCTGCACCTTTTTGACCTTTCCGGGAAGCTGCTGGATGATTCGGTACTGGAGCTGACGGAAGGGGAACAGCAATTCACGCCGGAATTGAGCCTCAACAACCTGCCGGCGGCAACCTACCTGCTGCGACTCCGGGCTCCGGATGGACAGGTCTGGACGAAGCGGTTGGTAAAGCTGGATTAAACGTTTCGGGCATTGCAACAGTTCATCCACTCATTCTCCCCGTCGATTCACTAAAAAAGTAGGCACAGTACCGGAACCACGCTGGTGTCAATGGCCGGAATTAGCTATCTTCCGCTTATAGATGGCCCATCACCACCGGATCGGGCGGGGTAACCTTTTGTTGTCCCGGCAGATTAAGGTAAAGCTCAGAGCGGCTGTTTTCACCTAAAAGAAACCGAAGATCAGTGGTCACCCAACCCGTATTGCTGCTTACTTTTTCCAATGATCAGGATAACTACCTGCCCATGATCGTGGCGGAACAGAAAGCGATCAAGCAGGCGCTGCTGGACCATGTGGATAAGAATTACCTGGAATTACGGGATGTGCAACACGCTTCTACGGAGGAGATCTTCTATCTGGTCAATCGCTACCACCAACGCCTGCATATTTTCCACTACGGAGGACATGCCGACCGGGAAAGTCTGCAACTGGAACGGGAAGTAGGCGTCGTGCAGACTGCCCACGCGCGCGGCATTGCCGGCCTGCTGGGTACCCAAAATCAATTAAAACTGGTCTTTCTGAATGGCTGCGCCACCGCCGGCCAGGTAAAAGTACTGCTGGACGAGGGCGTGCCGGCCGTCATCGCGACCCGGGTGCCGATCAACGATCGGGAAGCCCAGCACTTTGGCGCTCAGTTCTACCAGGCGCTTTCCGCCGGAAGTACGATCCGCGAAGCTTTTCGCAAGGCGCGCGCTTTTATCGAAACCACGCGCAACGATCTGGATATTCAGGAAAGCCCGCTGGGACGGGGGATCGATCTCAGTCGGCTCCATGCTACCGAACCCATTCCCTGGGGGCTGTATTATCGTCCCGACCGCGAGGAAGTATTGGACTGGAAATTGCCGGTAGAATCTCCCCTGGAGGTTAACTTCGGCGCCGAACAGTGGAAAAACCGCTGGGAAAGCCCGGTAAACGATCTGCTGGTCAATGAAAGCCTGAAAGCCATTCGCGAAAGCGAGATCGTCAAGGAACTGGCCCGTAAGATCCACAAGGAGCGCAAAGCGGGCAACAGTAGCCGGCGGCCTACGGATGCCGAAAAGAAAGACACACTGGTGCGGGCCTACCCGGCACCGGTCAGCGTGCATTTGCGGGCCCTGTTTTCCAGTAGTCATTCCGCGAAATACGATGAGGCCAGATTGGCGCAGACCGTCAATACCTACCAGAAGACCATGCAGTTCCTGGCGTTTATACTGCTGTCGGATATCTGGGATCACCACCATCGCAAGGCCGGAGGTATACAGTTGAACGAAGCCGAGCGCCTGCAGCTGCGGGCCTTTTTTGAACTGAACGCCATCGCGGTAAAAACCTTTGACTATTTCCAGCTACTGCATGCCCTGCTGGGGATTATATCCCGCAATCAGCTGGTCTGCTACGTGGAGGAGCTGGGTCGGGTTGGCCCATCCTGGAGTACAGATCAGCGGATGATCGAGTGCAATGATTTCTTTCAGCGGATGCGGAGCGAACTGGAATACGACATCCCCGGACGCCTGATCGAAGCCTACGGCATGGAAGCGGAACAACGGCTGGCCCAGCTCTTGGAAGCCATTCACTTTCTGGCTCATTATAAAATGGCGGTCGTGAAACATATCGAAGTGAAGCAGATGAAGCACATGCCGCCCAAGGCCTACCGGCACATCATCGTCGAACTGGATAATAACTACCAGGATATCGGAGAACGGGACCGGCAGCAGGAATTGGCCGAGTCCACGGATATGGAATCGGTGCTGTTGTACCGCGAGACACTGAATAAGAGTCTCAACCTTTCTCCTTTTTTCCTGGATGAGAATGCCCTGATCCGGGAATACAATTCCAAACTATACCATTTTTCCCACTGGACGGAATCCGGCCTCTGTTACTATTGGATGGAAAATGAAAAGGATACGCTTCAGGTGTCGGGGCGAATGTATCCCCGGATCTTACAGCAGTTTGAGCTGGTGCGGCAGGATCTCTTACAGGAGGAGGCTCCGAGCCGGGTCGCAACGGAGTTTGATGATGACGATATACTTTCCGTCATCTAAAATGATGTCCCGTAAAGGGGCAGAAATTCGATCGATAAAATATTCGGTACTGAAAAGCTAAAACCGTGCGTAAATACCCTTTCAAGTTTTTGGATGCCTACACCAGGGAAGATCGGGAGATCTTCTTTGGCCGTGACCGGGAGATCGATGCCCTGTACCGGATGGTTTTCCAGACCAATTTGCTATTGGTATACGGTGGCTCGGGTACCGGAAAGACCAGCCTGATCCGTTGCGGACTGGCCAATTGCTTCAAAGATTCGCAATGGCTGGATCTGTACATTCGCCGCGGAGCCGACATCAATCAGTCGCTACTGGAAACCATTCGTAATCATATACCGGAGGTGGTAGCGAAGGGCACCGAGGAGAATTCGCCCGACTGGTTCGAGGAAATGATCGCCGATGAATCGGGAGGGCGTACGACTGCCGTTCCGGAGGTCCTTTCCACTCATCCGGTGGCCCGGGCGCTTCGGGAACTGTATCTGGCCAATTTTACCCCCATTTACCTGATCTTCGATCAGTTTGAAGAATTATACACGCTGGGTACGGCTGCGGAACAGGAAGAATTGGTACGAACCATCAGCGAACTGGTACAGCTTCCCTTACCCATCAAGATCCTGATCGTAATGCGGGAGGAATACCTGGCCCGTCTATACGAACTGGAAAAAGCGGTGCCGCAGTTGCGGAACAAAAAACTCCGGATCGAACCAATGGACCTGCCGCGGGTAGAGCAGGTCATTCTGCAGGCTACCGTCCACAATCCCCAGTCCAACGTTCAGTTGGCGACCGGTCGGGAAAAAGAAATTGCGGAAGCCATCGTAGAAAAGATCCGGGAAGGTGACGTAAATGTGAAATTGCCCTATCTCCAGGTATTTATGGATCGGCTGTACGAACTGGCCAGCGGGGAGCCCATCCGGCGCGAACAGGACGTAACCATCGATCTGGATCTGGTGCGGCAAACCGGTAACATCGGAGATGTACTGGCGGATTTCATCGAACGGCAGAACCACCGCATCTATCAGAAATTATCCCACCAATATCCCGGCCTACCGCCCGATACGGTCTGGCGGCTGCTGTCTCCCTTCGCAACGATTGACGGTACCAAGGTGCCGATCCGCGAAACGGACCTGCCCCATCTGAAAAAATACCTGCCCGACGAAGGGGTGCCTTGGGCGGAAAAATTCATCCGGGAAACGATCGCTGAGCTGGAGAACGGTCGGATACTCCGCTACCGGAAAGAGGAAAGGACTTACGAAGTTGCGCACGATACGCTCGCCCGGCAAATTGCCGAAAAACGAAGCGAAGAGGAAAAAGCCTACCTGAAGGCAAGGCGCATGATTACCGAAGGGCTCGCTACATTCGCCGATACCCGTGCGCTGCTCGGGAAAGAACAACTCGCCTATATACGGCCCTATCGGAAACGGCTGCAGGAGGAGTTGTCGACCAGTCAAAAAGATTTTGTCGAACAGTCCGAACGCCGGCGGCAGCGAGAGATCCTCCGCTTGCGATTGGGCATTTTGCTGGCCTTTATCGTAGCCCTGGCCGTGATCCTGATCGTGCTGCGGGAACAGCGACGGACCCAGGCGGCTCTGGATGAACTGCTCGCGGCCCAGGCGGCCCGGGAAAGAACGGAGCTTAACGTTTTACTGGAAAGGGCCGGCCAGATCGCCAAGGGCGGGAACTGCCCGCCGGAAAGCATGCGCCAGACCATCGACAGCCTCTATCAAAAACACGAGGAAGTTACCGAATTACAACAACAGTACGGAGAAACGGTCGCAAAATTAACCCATTGTCAACGGTAAGGTATGGAAGCTAAAATGGATCGGATCGGAAGGGAAAAGTGGCAGCATCGGCAGATCATGCTGTTGCTGGCCGGCCTGCTTTGCCTGGTACCCGGTGTGGTAATGGGGCAAAATTGTTACGATTACCCCTGCGTCATCCGTAAGGTAAAAGAAGCGCTGGTCGCCAAACGTTACCAATCCGCTTTCGATAATCTGGAATCGGCGGCAGCCTATCCGGGCAGCAACGCGGAAGAAATAGCTGACCTGCGGCAGCAATTGTTCAACAGTATCCAGCGGGAAAAAGAACAGGCAGAGACCGAAAGACAACGCGCCGAACAGGCCGAAGGACGGGTAAGGAGTACCCTGCGGATCGTACAGGAAGAGCGCGACCGGAGTGAGGTATTGCGGAAGGCGGCAGAGCGAAACAGCGAGATCAATCGCATAACGGCGCAGGCGATGGAAGTGCAGGCCGAAGATCCGGGCCTGGCGGCCAATCTGGCCCATTACGCTTTTGAACTTTCCGATCGCGGACATCCGTTAGCCGCCAAGATCCGGAGAAATATGTACCAGGATCCCGCCGTACTCCTGCTGCGTACCGCGCTGCAAGGGCACCGGGCCGAAGTAACGGCCATGGCCTTTTCTCCGGATGGCCGGTACATACTGACGGGCAGCAAGGACCGGACCGCCATCCTCTGGGACTTCAAAGGCACCATCCTCCGGCATTTCACCGGGCATGCCGGAAGCGTCACTGCGGTGGCCTTTGCGCCGGACGGCCGCCACGTGGTCACCAGCAGTCAGGATCACGACCTTAAACTCTGGGACCTGGAGGGCCATGAGCTACACACCTTCTCCGGGCACCTGAGAGCGATCAAGCAGGTGGTTTTTTCCACTGACGGCAAGTTGCTCCTGAGTGAAGCCGGGGACGGTCTCCGATTGTGGCAAATCAGCGGTGAAGAGCTGGCCGCTAAATTTGAGGAAAGCCAGGGGCGACTGGAAGCGATCAGTTTTACGGAAGATGATCGTCGGATCGTCGGGGTCGATACCTACGGTGCGGTGAAAAAATGGGATCGTTCCGGGCAATTGCTCGATAAAGCTGAAATGAATATTGATAATCTACTGACGGCTGCTTTTTCGCAGCGGGGAGACCGCTTACTGGTAAACAGTATCGGAGGAAAAACCCTGCTGTGGGCAACCGAAAGTAATCGCGTAGAGCGGGAAATGCCCAATCCATCTGCCTTTCGGGCGGCGGGGTTTTCGGCCGTTGACGACCATATCCTGATCGCCCGTACCGAAGGGGTAGTGGAAGCATGGGAATTGTCCGGCCGGAAAAGAGGAGCCATCCGGCAAATGGGTTCGGCTCATTCTCTGATCGATGCCGTTTTTTCAGCCGATGGCCGGTGGATGCTTTCGCTCAGTCCGGCGGGTTTACCCAAACTTTGGGACCTGTCGGTGGGGAGGCAACTATTGCTGGGCGGGCACCGGGAGGCCATATCCGCTATGGTTACGGCCCCGGATGGCAGTCAGATCTATACTGGCAGCTCTGACGGATCGATCATTGCCTGGTCGGCGGACGGAAAAATACGTTGGCGGGCCCACTGCTACGCTGGAAGTGTAAGAAGCATGGCCGTCACGGCGGACGGCACCCGACTGATTATTGGCGGCGAGAATGGCCAGGTAGAATTGAGGAGCCATGAGGGGAGCCTGCTTTCCACCGTTCAGGGATCAGCTTACCGGTTTGGTTACGTTAATTCCGTAGCGGTATCGCCGGACGGAAACTATTTACTGCTGGCATCCGTCGGCGGGCATGTGCAGTTGATCGCATTGGAGACTGGAGCGCAGCGAGATTTTAGTGTTCAGAAGGAGGACGTCTTCTCCCTTGCCTTTTCTCCGGACGGTACGGAAGTTCTGCTCGGAGGTCTGGAGGGCGTGGTCTGGCGTTGTGATCTGGAAGGAAACCTGCTCCATACTTACCGGGCCGATACAGATCGCACGATCAATCGGGTGACTTTCACGCCCGATGGCCGGTACTTACTGGCGGCCAAAGGCGCGGATATTTGCATCTGGGATCCGGAAGGGACGCTGATCCGTACTCTGGCCGGACATCAATACGACATCACGGATCTGGCGATATCGAATGACGGCCAGTTAATATTGAGCAGCAGTCCGGACAAAACGGCCAGACTGTGGAGTATTCAGGGAGAATTATTACAAACGCTGGAAGCCCACCAGGGTATGGTGAGTGCGGTAGCTTTTCTGCGCGACTGTGACACCTGCCCATGGAAACTGGCTACCGCCGGAGCCGATCAGACGATCCGCATTTTTGACCGGGAGGGACAATTAACTCGGGTGCTGGGCGGGCATCCGGCAGAAGTGCGCGCGGTCGCCTACGCTCCGGATGGCACGCTGATGGCTACCGCCGGAAGAGCGGGCGAGATCCGCTTGTGGGATGCCGATGGTCAGTTGCGGACGCTCATACCGGCCCACGATCGCAGTGTTGAAACGCTCGCTTTTGCTCCGGATGGCCAAAGTCTGCTGAGTGGCAGCCTGGATCATACCGTAAAACAGTGGGACCGCAACGGCCGCCTGCTACAGACTTTTGAAGGGCAGGAGCGGGGTATCAAAGCCATACTGTTTTTTCCGGATGGGAAGAAATGGTGCACCGCCGCCGGTAGCGAATTAATCATCCGAGATATAGAAGGCTATTTGTTGGCAAGCTACGAGGCTCCTTTTAATATCTCCGGATTAGCCATTGCACCGGATGGCCAACAAGTAGCACTGGCCGGTGGTGAAGGACGGGTGGTACGCCTGAACCCGGAGGGTAAATTACTGGATGAGTTGCAAACGACCCCGGTCCCGATCTTTGATCTGGCCTTTTCTCCCAATGGGCAGGAATTACTACTCGGGCTTGAGCGCGAAGGTGCTCTGCTACTGGATCTGAAGGGCCAGGTTATCCAACACCTGGAAACTGGACCGTCGTCGGTAATGGCGGTTGCCTTTGCTCCGGTTTGTGAAAACTGTGCCTACCGGCCCGGTGAGGTACTGGCTACCGGTAGTGCCGACGGATCGGTGATCCTGTGGAACCGACAGGGGTTGGAGTTGCAACGAAGCGAACTGGGGCCAAAGGCGGTCAGCGACCTGGAATTTACCCCGGACGGCACCCGCTTGCTGGTGGGCACAACGGATCATAATGCCGTTGTGCTGTACCAGGTCGAAGCCTATTTCGGCGATCGGTCCGCCGTTTCTTACCCGCAAAGCGCCACTTTCGGTTTGCCTTTCGATTACCGGCAGCTATCCGATCCCGGCGCGATCCTGGAGTACGGAACGCATTACCTGGGAGAAAATAATACCCAACAGGAGATGAGTCTGGAGCAACTGGCTACCGCGCGGGAGGTGACGGAATATCTGGTCGATCGTTTTGGCGACGGGTACCGGATCTACCTGGCGGAAGTGCTCTACAATTACGCCAAATACCATTTTCGTCGGGGAGCATTTACCCCGGCTGTTGAGGCTTATCAAAAAATCATGGCCTATGATCCGTCCACCGCCTGGCTGGACCTAGAACTGGCCACCACCTGGCTGTTTGCCGGCAACTGGACCGAAACTAAAACCATCTACGACCGATGGCTGGGGCAGCCATGGGACCGCTCCGTTTCGGATTACGCCCGCAATTGGGGCGAAGCTTTCTACAAGTATCTGGATCAGGCATCGGAGCGTGTTACTCCCCGGGATGAAGCGTTGGTTGCCCGTGCAAAAAATTATCTACTCGAGGCCATGAGCAAATAAAAAGACCCGGCGTTCCGCAATGGGAAGACCGGGTCATAAGTTACGCTATTGTATTTTTAGCCGGTGCTTTACCGGCGTTGAATTATTGTACTTGGATCTGCCGTGGCGGTAAAACCTTGGCTTCCTCTCTCTTCGGGATCATGATCCGCAGTAATCCGTCTTCGTATTTAGCTTCGATCCGGGAATCATCCACTACCGTTTTGGGCAGGTGGAAAGTCCGTTGGAAAGACTGGTAGCTAAATTCTCTGCGGGTATAACGTTCGTCCTCTTTGTTTTCTTGTTCAGTTTCCCGATGAGAAGTAATTTTTAGGACTTCGTTCTCTAATTCGATAGTGAAATCCTCTTTTTTCATGCCGGGAGCCGCCATTTCTACGAGAAAACCTTCGTTGTTTTCCACAATGTTTACGGCCGGCAGGGTCGTGTTGGTATTCGAAAAATTGCTGTTACCCCAATCGAAAACATCTCTGGTAAAGAAATCGTCGAACAGACGGGGCAATGTCGGAAAATTACTTTTGATAAGTGTCATGGTTTCGGTTTTTTTTGGTTAAACAATAAATGAAATAAGTGCTCGAAAACCGATGTTTGCACCGTACAATCTATTTATTAACAACTTGTATGCCAATTGATTATATCTGAAAAATTGACAGTATCAAGCCTCTGTTCCCGACAATTTTGCATATTCGGCTGCAAATTTTGCAGTTGACCGGTCCTACTGCTTGATGATCTGCCGGGTCAGAAAACCATCTTCCGACTGGATCCGGATACGGTATGGACCGGCCGGTAATTCCTGCATCCCGATCTGGTTATCACCACTGAATAGCTGTTCCCGTTTTATGATCTGTCCCTGCGCATCCAGCAGCAAAGCGTTACCGGTCTGATGCTGCGGCCAGTGGACCGTTACTTGTTCTGCTGTAGGGTTGGGGAAAATACGAACAGCTACATCCGTCAGATAATCCTTTACCGGTGTGGCCACATCCAGGGTAGTGATCTGATCCAGGCAGAGATACGCCGGCGTGTTGGGGCCATATTGTCCGACATCACTACTGGTCAGCGAAAATTGCAGGCTATCGGCATCGCCCAGTGCCGTCAGGTCCAGATAGGTCCATTCCTTAACGATATAGTCCTGGCTGTTATCCTCAAACCGGTAATCGGCCAGGTAGAAATCGATGCTATCCGTACTCAGCGTACCGTTCAGGTATTTCTTGATGGTCAGCAGAAAAAAGTCCGGATCGTCTCCCGTTTCTCCACCGAATTTTTTGGCGAAGCTGTCCCCGTTCAGCATGCTCAGGTAGGCATAGGTATTGTTGGTGACGTACAGCCCTTCCACCGTTCCTCCGGCTGCACCTTCCGTCAGGATCAGATTAGAGAATGGAGAAGCGAACGTAACGGCATAGGTATCGGAATCATCGTAACCACCGCCGGTAATGGCGCTGAATTGGTTGGTATAGCCCGCGGTCAGCGTATCCGTCATGCTCGAAATGGCCCATCCGGACCAGGAGCCGTAATCGAAATTATAGCTATTGGGCAGAAAAACATTGCCGTCACTAAAACCGCCGCTGTTGTCGCCGCCGTCCAGAAAGTTATCGGGAGCCAGGCCAAAGGATTCGAAGGTGGCCGTTGTCTGGGCCGACACGAACGACAGCGAAATACTGCCCAGCAGGCAAATGAAGAATTGTCTCATTGGTATTGATGTTTATTATGGTTTTTATGGAATCGGTTGATGCACCTGGCTTCCGGTCGGTCGCCGAAAATACAGCTGCAGGCCAAGCTGGAAATGCCGGCCAGGCATCGGTTGGCGTTCGATCACGCGATAAGGAACATTCCAGAGATTATTGATCTGGAGATAAAGACGGGATCCCCAGTTTGATTTCTCCAGATGATAGGTAAGTCCCGTACTGCCCAGGTCATAACCGGATAGCTGGCCGACATTGAGACTGCCGACCGGGCCGGTGTAAGTGTGCCGGTACTGCAACTGCAATTGCCGCCATTGCAGACGGGCCTGTCCGAATGCCTGATGTTCCGGCACGTAGATCAGTTGTTCCCCCCGCTCGAGTTTAGGACTGGTGATCCCGATCTCGTTCGTAGAGCGGATGTAATCATAAGCGGTAGAGAGCTGCAACTGCCAGTCGGAAGACCGCCAGCCCCATTCCGCGCGATATTCCAGTCCCCGGCTCCACACCTTGGTAATATTATTAGAAGACCAGAAAGACTGTCCATCGGGGCGGCTCCATAAGATCCAGTTATCGATATGGCGATTGAAGGCCGTAATGCCCAATGACCAGGAGTGGGCACCGGTAACTGCCCGCCACTCCAGCCCGGCTTCCTGGCTCCAGCCGCTTTCGGGCAGCAGGTCCGGATTGCCACCCGGTTGCCAGTACAGGTCGTTGAGGGTCGGCAGACGATAGTTGCGGCTGACCTTGGCCCGAAAGCGCAGGTGCCGGCTTACCGGCCCTTCCAGCCCCAACCCCGGTACCAGAGGTTGTAACTTACCGTCGACGATCTCTTCCCGGAGGTTGAACTGCAGCGTCCAATCGCCCAAATGGTATCGGTATACCAAAAAGGGCGCGGTGCGGTTTTGTTCCGGAGGACGGGCGTAGGCATCCGCCCGGGCCGTCACCCAGTTATGGGTAATGCCGAATTGCAGGTGGTGGTTCCCGTTCCAGGCCCGGCTTCCGCTGACCTCCGCCTGAGTGGTCCAGAAACCGGTCAGTGCCTGCAAACGGATCTGTTCATCCCGGTAGTCGATGATCTCCCGGAAGAGCCCCAGCCGGGCCTGCCAGATCATTTGCGGACCAATCCGTTTCCAGTGGAGTGCCGTTCGGATAAAGCGGTCGGCCTGGGTGGCGAGGCTTTGGTTTTGTACGGTAGTGGGCGGGATCTCCCGGTCGGATTGCTGGGCCCAGACGTGTATGCTCAGTTGCTGACGCGCATCCGGTTTCCAGTAGGCACTTTGTAAAATGCCCGACTGCTGCAGGGCCGCATGGGTACGGACCTGCTCCGCCAGGTCCGGTCGGATCCGGTACCGGAAATCGTTATCGGCAGATCGGTAAAAAAGGCGGGTCTGGAATCCCAGACGTCCCTGGCGATAATATCCGCTCAGCTGGTAGTCCTGAAAGCCAAAACTGCCGAGGGTAGACCTTAGGTCCAGACCGGCGGTACTATCTCCGGGCATTTCATTACTTAGACTGAGTACCCCTCCGATGGCACCGCTGCCCCAGGCGGCACTATTGCCGCCGTAAGTGAGTTGGGCACGGTCGATAAACCCCAATGGGAACAGCGAAAAATCTAATTGCCCCAACATTGGGCTGGGTATGGGCAGGCCGTTCCACAGCACACTGGTATGGGCGGCGCTACCGCCACGGATTGAGGTAGTGGCAATGCTGCCGCTGCCGTAGCTTTTGATGTAGAGGCCGCTTTGCTGACCGAGCCATTCTGCCAGATTGGTGTGAGCAAATGCCCGGAGGTCCGCCCGGTCCCAGTTGCGTGTCCGCCCCCCCGTGACCTGACTACGTACGCTGGTCTCACTGATCTCGACCGTGGGCAACTGCAGTAACGTATCGATCTGCGCCACGCTAAAAAGCGGCAGACTCAGCAGGAGGCAAACAGCGAACAGATGAATGAAAGCAGGCATAGTTCCTTCGGGTTGGCTCACGGAACAATGCCAGGAAGAAAGGTCAGTGGGTAATCCAGGGCGGGGTAGGGGAGCACCATTCGGCCTCCAGCCAGTATTACCTTGCCTCATTCCCCGCTTTTCCTCCGAAAGCTTGAATGAATAACTTCCGACCGTTTCGGACGGTCAAAAGCAGATGACATCAGGCAGGTCTTCTGGCTCGTTCTTTTTGCCGGCGCCTTCCCACCCTGATGATTGGGCAGTGGCGTTATGCCGGAAAATGTACAGAACTTACAGCAGCGGGGACTGCTCCGGATTTACACCGGATTCCCTTTTAAGATCGATTGCGAACCACCGGGATCAACAAAACGATCACCTAAGCGACACAAAGGTAATCTTTTTTGGTACAAGTGGACCCTTCGTCAATTTACAGACAACAGTATAGGATAGAAAGCTCGGATTTATTTTGTTTATTTAGGGGCTTAAAAAACGAAAAACTTTAAAAGCAGTTTGGGTTTGGTTTTTCAAACTGGTTACCGGTTATTTTTTGACTATTGACCGCTAGCTAAAGGCCATAACAAAAACAGCTTTAAACACTTTAAACCGGTGCTTATATGCACGTATCCCATCTGCTGAAATGCCTCCTGCTGGGAGGCTTTTGCTGTTGGCTACTTCCTGTTGCGACTGCTCAGGAAATTGCCGAAAAGCCCCCCACCTTTAAGGAAGACCTGGACAATCTGGTACAGGGTCGCCTGTATTCCCCCAATTACTTTCCCATCAAGGGAAGTCCGTTTCTGACGAAAGACTGGAGCCTGGAAGATATCCAGATGCAGGGCAAGTTGTATACGGACATGCCGGTCTGGTACGATATCTATCTGGATGATCTGATCCTCCTGAATCAGAAGGGGGCAAAACTCTATTTTATTCGTCTGAACCGAAAGCAGGTAGAACACTTTAATATCGGCGACCGGCAATTCGTCAATCTGGCCCTTAGTCCCTATGCCTCCTTGCCGCTGCGGCCGGGTTACTACGAAAAGGCCTTTGCCGATAAGGTTACGTTTTTGATTAAACGTTCCCTGGAAATACAGGAAGAAGACAAGACCCTGATCAACTATTTTACCCGGAACGATCGCCGTTTTCTACTGATCGACGGCACCGTTCACCGGATACGCAACCGGAAAACACTGCTCGCCGCCGCCGGTAAGGCCAACCGGCAGGAACTTTCCGGTTTTATCAAAAATCAGAGGATCCGGTTTAAGAGCGCTACCGATGAGGAATGGGTAGCCATTGTCCGTTTTTTAAATACGCTTCAACCCGACCGGCAATGAAAAGATATACCTTACTGTTAGGCCTGCAACTCGGCCTGCTGGCCGTGCTTAGCGGGCAGTCCGGCGATCCGGAATATATACTCAATAAAAATTTTAATGGCCAGGCTTTTACCACATTCGTTACCGAAGTGGAGGCCGCGCATGATTTGCAGTTCTACTATTTTCCGGGCTGGACGAGTGAGCTGCAGGTGGTCCAGAATCAGACGCCGGCGACCTTATCCGAAGTGCTGACTTCGACTTTCGCCGATACGGATTACCACTTTTTCATTCAGCCCAACGGTCAGGTGATCCTGACGCAGGGTAAAACGATCCGACCGGAGATCCAGTTGATGGATCCGGCGGAGATAGCCGCCCGGAACAGTGCCGAGAATGTTGCGGTAATTTCGGCTGCCGAACGCCAGCTTAAAGATTTTGAGACCGAATGGATCATCATTGGTGATCCGGCTGCACCGGAGCAAAAACCGCGGGTAAAACTGAGCGGTTTTGTCCGTAATACCGACACCGACCGGCCCCTGCCGGAAGCCATCGTGTTTGTGGAGGAACTGCAATCCGGGACGACAACCGATTCCCTGGGCTACTACGAGCTCAATCTCCCCCAGGGCAAATACCGCATCCTGTACCAGAGTATCGGTTTAAAAGAGACCAGTCGTAATGTCCAGCTGTTTGCCGGCGGACAGGTAAATGCCGGACTCGGAGCCCTCATCCTCGATATGGAAGAAGTGGTGGTGCGGGCCAACCGGCAGGAACACGTCCGCAGTACCCAGATGGGCGTGGAGGCGCTAAAGATCGAAACCATCAAGCAACTGCCGGCCCTGCTGGGAGAGGTAGACATCGTCCGTTCGGCGCTGATGCTGCCCGGGGTGCAAACGGTCGGGGAATTCTCATCGGGTATCAACGTTCGCGGCGGTGGCTCGGATCAGAACCTGATCCTGCTCAACGGCGCCCCTGTATTTAACGCTTCTCACCTTTTCGGGTTTTCCTCTTCCTTTAGCCCGGACGTGATCGAGGGATTCGAACTCTACAAGAGTAGTATTCCCGCCAAATTCGGTGGTCGGATCTCTTCGGTCCTGGACCTGGAAATGAAACAGGGAGATCTGGAAGACTGGAGCCTGAAAGGAGGGATCAGTCCCGTAACCAGCCGGATCACCGTGGAAGGGCCCATCGTGAAAGACCGGTCTTCGCTGATCGTCAGCGGCCGGAGTACTTATTCCGACTGGATCCTGAAGCGTATCCGGGATGCTTCCTTTCGCAACAGCCGTGCCAATTACTATGACCTGACCACCCGCTATAAAACCCGCATCGGGCAGAACGACCAGCTCGACGCTTCGCTGTACTTAAGCCGGGATTTCTTTAAACTGAACGGAGATACCACCTTCGCTTACCAAAACCGAAACGCGGTGGTGAATTACCGGAAAGGTTTCGGCGAAAAACTGTTCGGTACTTTTTCCGGGATCTACAGTCATTACCGCTTCAATGTAGGCAGTGATGCGCAGGCGATCCGGTCCTTTGATCTGGCTTATCAGATCGATCACCTGGAAGGGAAGGCACATTTTTCCTACGCTCCTGATGATAAGCATCAGATTAACTTCGGGGCGGGCCTGATCAACTACCGGCTGGATCCGGGAAGCATCGAGCCCGATAGCCCCGAATCCATCGTGGTGCCGCGGCAACTTGATAAAGAACGGGCATTGGAAGGCAGTATCTACGTCAGTGACGAATGGACGGTTTCGGACAAATTCTCGGTACAGGCCGGCTTGCGGCTGACCCAGTATTTGTTCCTGGGGCCGCAAAAGGTGTACAATTACCAGGAGAACGCCGCCCGCATCGAAGAGAATATCGTGGACAGCACCCTGTATTCGGGCGGCTCCATCGTGCAGCGGTACGGCGGACCGGAATACCGGATGTCTCTGCGCTACTCGCTGGGCCCCAATTCCTCCCTGAAAGCCGCTTTCAACCGAAATCGACAGTACCTGAGTATGCTGTTCAATTCGGCTACGGTATCCCCGACGGCCACCTGGAAATTATCGGACTCCCACATTCGCCCGCAGACGGGCGATCAGTTTTCGCTGGGGCTCTTCAAAAATATGCTGGAGGACCGCCTGGAGTTTTCTCTGGAAGGCTATTATAAACTCATCCGGAATATGGTGGAGTACAAGGCCGGGGCCGAACTGCTGCTGAATGACCGTTTGGAAACGGATGTAGTCAACGGAGAAGGCCGGGCCTACGGACTGGAAGTACTCTTCAAGAAGAATGGCCGGAAACTCAACGGCTGGATGAGCTATACCTATTCCAGAACGCGCTTCCGGGCGGATAGCCCCTACGCGGAAGATCGTATCAATCAGGGAGAATGGTTCCCGACCAATTTTGATAAACCGCACGATTTCAGTTTCGTGGCGTTTTACCGGGCCTCCCGCCGGTTCAGCTTTTCCACGAACATCGCCTACAGTACGGGGCGGCCCATCACCATACCGGTTGCCAAATACCAGTATGCCAATGGCGTGCGGCTGCAGTATTCACGGCGCAACGAATTCCGGGTACCCGACTATTTTCGCTGGGACCTGTCCGTCAATCTGGAGGGAAGCCATAAACTGAAAAAACTGGCCCACAGTTCGTGGTCTTTGTCGCTGTACAACGTAACCGGCCGGCAGAATGTCTACTCCATCTATTTTGTGAGTGACGGCACTACGGCCCGCGGCTATCAGCTTTCTATTTTCGGTAAACCCTTCTTCACACTGACTTACAATTTCAGAATATGAAAAAGTGCATCTACTTTGTACTCCTGGCCCTTTCGGTATACAGTTGTGTGGAGCCCTACGAGCCGGAAGTTGGCGAATACGACAGCACCCTGGTGGTGGACGGCATCTTTACAGATGGCGAAGATACCTCAACGGTTTTGCTTTCCCGTTCTTACGCCTACTCGGGCGGCGCGCCCGAACTGGTGGTGGGAGCTACCGTAGCGGTAGAGGACGAACAGGGTAACCGGATCGAATTTACAGAGACATCCCCCGGGAAATATCAGAATGATCCGGCGGTTGTTTCGGGGCGCGCCGGGGTGAATTACCGGCTGTTGGTCATTACTCCGGAGGGTAATCAGTTCGAATCGGACTGGGAAACCCTGAAATCTTCACCTCCGATCAAAGATGTCTACTATCAATACGAAGAACGGGAGCGGGATAACCCGGACTTGTTCCCCTTCAAGGGAATTCAACTGTACCTGGATACCGAAGACACCGAAAACAATACGCGTTTCTATCGCTGGGAATACGTGGAGACCTACCGTTACGGATTGACTTACCCACCGCTGCTGATACCTAAATTCGGCAATCCGCCGGCCCGGGGAAGGGATACCATTTTCGAGATCCCGCTGAACGAACTGGAAGGCTATCGCTGCTGGAAATCTGTAGAATCCACCAAAATATTCATCGCCTCTACCGAAAGTTTTTCCCAGGATAAGATCGAAGGCTATCCCCTGCTTTATGTGAATAACCGGACGCCGCGACTTTACCTGCGGTACAGCCTGCTAGTGCGCCAGTACGCTATTTCTGAAGATTACTACGAGTATCTGCGCACGATCGAGGCGACTAACCAGACTACCGGTAGCCTTTTCGATCCGATCCCGAATGAGATCTTCGGCAATGTGCACAGTTCGGACGGGCGTGATATTCCCGTGTTGGGTTACTTTGGGGTAGCGGGGAGCAATTCCAAACGCATATTCATCAACCGGGACGAATTGCCGATGGGCTTAAATCCGCCCTACGGACCCGATTGCTCCGTAGATACGCTTGCCTACAATTTGCGGGACCTCTACAATGAGATCCGCTACTCCGGTAAGTTACTGTACAATTATTCCTATGACCTATTTGGTAATCCCAACGGATATCAGGTAACTACGCCGGAATGCGCCCGTTGTTCAGCCCTCGGGGCCACGAATATCGAACCGGAGTTCTGGTAGACCGATCATCGGTCATCCAATTAATCAAGGACAAATTGAATAAATTAGGATATATGCAAATTTTCAGATCTCTCGTATGCCTGGTCCTGATGGTGCTGCCTTTAGCCATCCGGGCGCAAACGACCGGTACGGAGGTGCCGGCGGAGTTGGTGGCGGAGCGTCTGCTGGTTCATACGGACCGGCAGTTGTATATCAGCGGCGAAGTGATCTGGTTCCGCTTGCTGGCTTTTGCGGCGGATACCGATCAGTTGTCCGATTTCAGCCAGGTAGCTTACGTGGAGTTGATCAGCCCGGACCGGATACCGGTTTCCCGGGTGAAAATAGATCTGAACGCAGGGCAGGGCAATGGTTCCATTGAATTACCGCAGGCGCTCAACAGTGGCAGCTACGTCCTGCGCGCGTACACCCAGGCGATGCGCAACGGAGCAGAAACGGACTTTGCCCGCTCAAAACTGATCATTCTGAATCCAGGGCAGGCCGTCGTCCGGGCGGATGCAGCCCGGGCCGGTGATTATGCCGGTTTTGTGCCGGAGCACCCGACTTTAACGGTCGATCCGGCCCGTTCGCTGAATATCCAGATAGAAACCGTTCAGGCAACTGTGGGCCAGCGCAGTGAAGCGGTGCTGGAGATCACCACGACCGACGCTGCGGGCCGTCCGGTATCCGCGGACCTATCCCTGGCCGTTGCGCTGCAGGCTACCGAAAATACAGGCACGGTACCCCTGTTTCAGGAAGGGAGCCGTCCGGCGGGGCGCCCGGCCGTTGCTCCCGGCAGTATTCGCTACGCACCCGAAGATCGGGGTATGAACCTGAGCGGAAAGGTGATCGATGAGGTTACTCAATCCGGCGCTGCGGATGCGGATATCTTTCTGGCATTTCCGGGAGACGTGGCCCGGGTGTATATGGCCAGGACGGATGAAGCGGGGAATTTCTCCTTTCTATTGCCAGAACTGTACGGTTTGCGTCAGGTCGTACTGCAAACCCATCCGGAAGAGACCCGCAACCTGCGCATGGAACTGACCGATGAATTTCATCCGATCGCAGCGAAAGATCAAACGACTTTTATTTTGCCTCCCGACTGGGTGCCGGTGGCCAATGCGGCTCTGGTCAATGCCCAGGTCCGGCAATCTTATCAATCCTTCGAACTACCGCCGGTATACGAAGTCGGAAATCATTTTGACAGTATCCCGTTTTTTGGGCAACCCGAGGCGCTTTACCGACTTGATGATTACAATCGTTTCCCCCTGCCGGAATTCTTTTTCGAGATCGTACTGGAAGTAGCGGTAAAGGGGAAATACGGCAGCGAACGCGTGGAAGTGATCAACGAATGGGAGAGTCCCTTCGAGGATCCGAAACCGCTGCTGCTGGTGGACGGTGTACCGGTATTTGACCAGCGCACTTTTCTAAAGATCAATAATAAACTCATCGAAACGGCCGAGATCGTTACCGAGCCCTTCTGGCTCAATCCGCTCTTTTACAATGGGGTTATTCAGTTGATCTCTTTCGAGAAGGACGGCCGCTGTTTTCGTTTGCCGGAAAATGCCCTGCAGCGATCCTTCCTGACCCTGCTGCCGGAGCGGCAGTTCAGTGTCCCGGATTATGCCGCTCAGCCGGATAGCCGCTTGCCGGATTTTCGGAATACACTGTACTGGGACCCGTCCGTACACACGGATGAGCAGGGAAAAGCGACGGTCCGTTTCTTTACCGGCGATGCGGTAGGGAATTTCGAGATCCGGTTGGAAGGCGTTTCGCCGGAAGGGCATCTGGGGAGTTCGGCGGGCAGCCTGGAAGTGGTGAAAGAGGTGCGCTGATCCGTCGGGCTTACGGGGCCGCAGGCGGCCCCTGTAGGTAGGGTATCAACACCGCTGGACTGACAAATCCGCACCATCTTTCCCGCAGTTGTAGTTTTTCCGAAAGGAGGATCGTGGTCGGAAAAATGATCTGTCCATCTTTTTTGGCGAGCATCTCGGCCAGTTCGTGGTAACCATCCTGTGCGCCTTCGTAATTCCGGTTCAAAAAGATAAGCGCATCCCGGGACTCCGCGTCGAGGCGAAGCGCATAGAAATTCCCATTGATCTTCTCACTGACCTGTTCATTTTGAAAGGTATTGTGATCCTGCAGAGCACAGTACTTACACCAATCCGTATGAATGAACAGCAGTACCGGTTTGGGAGCCCGGCGCAGGCTATCCGGCAGATCGGCAAAAGCAGTCCATTGCACCGCCTGGGCGTGTAGCTGTAGTCCACTGCAGAGCAGGACCAGCAGCACCAGCGTCTTTCCTATTTTTACCGCCCCGCTCATCTTACGGTATATCTGAAACCCAGAAAGCCCCTGATCCCCTGATTGGGTGCAAATACATAGCTGGGATCGAAGGTGAGGGCGTATGGGTTATTCGCCGTAGCCACCACCTGCCCCTGTTCATCAAAGGTGACCCCGCGATCGAAGGGATCAAAGGCCCGGGCGATGCTGTTGGCGGGAGGGGTGAAATTAAGCAGGTTCTTCACTCCGGCGTAGATCTCCCAGTTTTTTCCGAAGCTTTTGGTCAGTTGCAGGTTTTGAATACTCCACCAGGGAGATTCGGCCGCCCGTGGGTCCGTATCACTGAGCCGGGGCAGGCGCATCGGGCCGTACACATTGCCCGTGTAATCGATCTTAAGATCCAGTTCAGGAAAAGTATAGTTGATATTCCAGACCCCGGAATAGGACTCGGTGAGGATCTGTTGGGTTTTTACGCCGTTCTCTTCCGCGAAAACATCCATACCGGTCAGTCCGGCCACCACATTGAAACCCGAAGGAAAGGCGAGGTCCACATTCAGCGATACACCCCGCGAGATCGCGTGGCCGTCCAGATTGGCGTAAATGATCTGATTGGGGTTGGTCTCGTAGTCGGCAATGATCCGGTTGTTGAAGTAGGTATAGAAAGCCGTGGCGTCCAGGCTGATGATCGTATTATTACGGGTAAAGATCTTTCTCACCACATTAATATTGGCGTTCCAGGAGGTTTCCGGTTGCAGATCACCGATAAAAACGACCTGCCGGGCCCCGGTTAGGGCCGCGTGGTCTTCGGTAAAGACATTCGCTACCCGGTAGCCGTTCCCGGCGCTGATCCGCAGGGTACTCTTTTTATCACTGGAACTCCATTTGTAATTGATCCGCGGCGACAGGATGCCGCCGTGCAGACTGTTGTGATCGTAACGCAGGCCGAGGAGTAGCTTGTGGTTCGCATGCAGCGCAATTTCATCCTGCACGAAAATGCCCGGCAGATAAGTGACCGAGGGCGCATTGCCGTCGCCGCCATCCGGTTCAAAAGCCGCGGTGGCCGGCGTGTCATCATCGTAATAGGTGTAGCGGAAAGCGGTACCCAATAAAAAGCTGTGCCGCAGGCCGAGTTCTTTATGCCAGCTCAGTTGCCCGAAACCGATATACTGTTGGGCCAAGTAGGTGGTATTGCCATAGACCGAATTCTGATCGTGACCGTTAGCGCTGAACTGGAAATTGATCAGCTCCGTGGTCGGCAACTGATAGATCCCAAAGGCTTCCCAGCGGTTGGTATAGATGCTTTCTCCGTACACTTCGTCGCCGCCCCGGTAGGGTTTGGCCCAGTTCATTTCACCGCCCCAGCGATCTTCGTACACATAACGTCCGGCGAAGGAGAATGTCCGGTTCTGCGGACGGTCGATACTCCATTTGTTGAAAACGGAGATCCGGTCCTGCAGGGTAACATCCGTAAAGCCGTCCCCATTGTGATCAATGGGCTGCTGGTAGTTAAAATAATTCACGCCCAATAGGGAACTCGCTTTTTTACCGAGGCCAAAACGCAGCCCGAGATCCGTATTGAGCTCACCCCAACTGGTACCAAAAATATCCGCCGAGAACTGGGGCGCGCTGCCGGGGTTGCGGGTAATGATGTTGATCAGTCCACCCACGGCTTCCGATCCGTACAGCGTAGAAGCGGGCCCTTTGACCACTTCTACCCGCTCGATCAGCGATTGCGGAATACCGGTAAGTCCGTAAACCGTAGAAAGGCCACTGACGATCGGCATGCCGTCGATCAGCACCATGGTATAGGGGCCTTCCAAACCATTGATGTGGATGTCTCCGGTATTACACACATTGCAGTTGAGTTGGGGGCGTACTCCATTTACATTTTGCAGGGATTCAAAAACCGATGGGGTAGGGTTAGCCTTGAAAAAATCATCGCGGTAGACTTCTACGGGCACCGGGCTATCCAGCCGGCTGACGGTTTTCATCGTACCGGAGACGACCACTTCGTCCAGATCCAGTTGGGATGGCTCAAGTTGAAAGTCTACCGTCACGTCCTGGTTTTGGGCATCGATGGTGATGGATCTGCGTCGGGAAACAAAGCCCAGCATACTCACTTCTATCTGGTATTCACCGTAGGGAACCGCTTCGATCAGGAAATAGCCGGCCGTATCGCTGATGCTGCCCCAGCTGGTACGAAGCAGAGCGACAGACGCGAATTCCAGCGGTTGATCACCGGAAAAGATCTGGCCGCGTACGCTTCCGCTTTGTCCGTAGAGGCCCGACCCGCATGATAAGAGTATATAGAGAGGTATTAGTTTGTGCATAAGCCAATCGTTTGATATTCAAAAATACAATTTTAGATTAATCTAAAAAATATTTTTAGTTATTCTTTAGCTCGGAAATAGAAGAAGGGGAGCGGTCGTGGCAATTAGTGAAAGTCCCTATCCGATAGTTCGAAATGGGAAATTAGGATGTTGATAAGCCGGGAAAGCTGAAAAAAGGCTAATGAAATAGATTGATTTACAGTGAATTGTAAGAATGGTAGGTATAGGGATAGCCAATATTAGGTATAGCGAAAATCAAGAAAATAGCGATTTCAGGATCGGGAATGGCGTCCTATCTTTGCGTTTAGAATTTGTCTAAATAAGAATAAGCAGGAGTATATGGATATTTACAAAATCACCCGACTGTCTGGACTACTGATCATCGTTGCCCTTTTCGGGGCCTGTGAAAAGGACGTTCAACCCATTATTAATTACGACTTCGTTTACGAAGGAGATAATTTTGAGACCAATGCCGCCGCCGAACTGGAACTGCGCAACGCATTATCAGCATTGGCTTCTGAAATGAAAAACGGCCGTACCGCCGGTACACAGGTGGATTATAACCAGCTGTTAAGTCTCTATCAGGCCGGCACACCTTCTCTGGCTTCTACCTCCACCACCTACTACCAGAACCGTATCGAAGGTGCCGGTGGCTGGCTGGAAGAGTTGAGCAAGGCCAGTGGCGGAACTTATACGCCGGGTACGCCTACCGGAGAAGGTGGGGTATACGAAGGTTATCTCTTCAATGAATACGGCCTGGAACTGGAGCAGATGGTAGAAAAAGGTCTGTTTGCCGCCGCACTTTATAACTACGCGGCGGCGATCCTGGACGGTAGCCACGACGAAACGACTGCCGACCGGGTAGTAGCCCTTTTCGGTGCACATCCGGATTTTTCCAACTCCGACAACTCCTCCGTGGATAATCCCGACACCTTTTCAGCCAAGTATACCGCCCGCAGGGACAAAAATGACGGTCTTGGCATGTACTACATCATGGTGAATAACTTCGAGGTCCTGCAAACAGCTATTCGCATAGGAGATGATCTGGATACTCAAAAACGTCTCGCCATTGCTGCCTTGAAAACGACCTGGGAGCGGGCCATTTTCGCCACCGCGATCAACTACCTCCATTCCGCCATTTCCAAGCTAAGTAGCACCAATCCGACGGATGCGGATCAGGCCAGTGCGCTTCACGCGTACAGTGAAGTAATTGGTTTTATCCACGGATGGCGGGAAATCGCCCCGGCGCAAAAGCTGATCACCGACAGTGAGATCGATGATCTGCTGCTCACCCTGAATGCACCCTACGATGCGGCTCCGGCCTCCTACACTTTTGCTACCGATCCGGTGAATGAGCTGCCGAAAATGACCCAGGCGATCGATAAGATCCAGGCCATTTACAGCTTCACCGATCAGCAGATCCAGGACTTTAAAGAAAACTGGGTCTCCAAGCAGGGACGCTAAAATAACCGAACATAGGGCTGGTGCCGGGCACCGTCTAATTTTCTGGAACATCCAAGATCTGAGTTACCAATAAACCGCCAACCATGAAGCGCACATTGATCTACTTACCGGGCCTGTTGTTGATCCTAACCCTGGCCTGGGCCTGCAAAAAAGATGATCCGGGGAGCGAAAGACCGGATTTTGACCGCGCCGCTATGCTCGAAAACTATGCGGTTAACGTCATCCGTCCGGCCTACGAGGAACTCCTGGCCGCGACCAATACCCTCTCCGGACGATGGACGGAATTTGTTGCTGCCCCCGATACAGATAAACTGGCGGCCCTACAGGATCAGTGGCTGAGTACGGCCATTGCCTGGCAGGCGGCCAACGGCTTCAATTTCGGCCCGGCCGGTGAAGAGGGATTGCGAAAAGGACTGATCGAAGAGATCGGCACCTTTCCGGTAAATACCGATAAGATCGAGAATTTCATCAGCGCCGGTGATGCCACGCTGAATAATTTTGATCGGGACAGTCGCGGTATCCTGGCCATTGAATATCTGCTTTTTGGGCATAGCGGTAATACTCAAGATGTACTACAGGCCTTGGAGGACGACAACCGGCGGATCTATCTGGCCGCCCTGATCGATCACCTGTACGGCGAAGTGGATCGGGTGGCGACGGCCTGGGAAACCTATCAGACCGAATTCATCGCTAATGACGGTACGGATGTGGGCTCCGGCACTTCACAGTTGTACAATGAATTTGTCCGCAGCTACGAAGCCGCCAAGAATTTCAAAGTAGGGCTACCCGCGGGAAAACGGGCCGGTCAGACCCAGGCGGAACCCCAACTGGTGGAAGCCTACTACTCCGGCAGATCACTGGATCTGTTGCAGGCCCATCTGGCCTCCATCGACCGGATCTATTACGGTAAGGGACTGAACGGCGGCGATGGTGCCGGCTTTCACGAATACCTCCAGGCCGTGGAGGGCGGCCCAACCCTGATCGCATCCACCGAAGCGCAGTGGGCGGCGGTAGAGCAGGCGCTGGCCAAGGTGCCGGCTACACCTGCTTTCTCCGAATTGGCCGCTCAGGATGACCCGGCTGTGGATGCCCTGCATACCGAAATGCAGAAACAGATCCGCTTTTTCAAAAGTGATATGTCTTCTCTGCTGGGCATCGCGATCACCTTCAACAGTGGGGATGGGGATTAAATCCGGTATTTCCGGTAACACGTCAATTCAAGAACATCCGATCAAAATACACTACACTATGAACACACCTTTTACCGCCGGCCGAATGCTTGGCCTGCTTCTGTTAACTGTCAGTTTTTTTGCTTGTCAGAAAGATGACGAGGACCTGACTATCGACTATCGCGAAGTCTTTGAAAATTACGCCGAGATCGTGCACGCTTCCTACGAAGACAGTTACCGGACAGTAGCTGACCTGAAGACGGCCATTGACGATTTTGTAGCGAATCCCACGGCAGAGGGACTGGAAAGTGCTAAAAACCTGTGGCTGGTGGCCCGGATCCCTTACGGTCAAACCGAAGCCTACCGTTTTTACGGAGGTCCGATCGACGACGAAAACGGACCCGAAGGGCTGATCAATGCCTGGCCGATCGATGAGAACTTTATCGATTATGTGGACGGTAATGCTACGGCCGGTCTCATCAACGATCCGGTGAATTACCCGACGATCGATAAAGCTACCCTGGCGGACCTGAACGAAAGCATTTCGGAGACCAGTATCTATACTGGTTACCACGCCATCGAATTTCTGCTCTGGGGGCAGGATCTAAGTGCCGACGGGCCCGGCGAACGCCCGTACACGGATTATGTTACCGACGGCACGGGTACCGCTGACCACCAGGCTCGCCGGGCGGAATACCTGCAGGTTGTCACCGATCTTTTGCTGGATCACCTGGCCGAAGTTCGGGACGAATGGGCCGACCGGGCGGAGTACCGGACGGCCTTTCTGGCCACCGATGATGCCGTGGCGCTGGGACGCATCTTTACTTCTTTAGGCGAGCTGAGTAAAGGCGAACTGGCCGGGGAGCGCATGTTCGTAGCCGTCGACTCCAAAGATCAGGAGAACGAACACTCCTGTTTCAGCGACAACACGGATACGGATATCCGGATGAACCTGGAAGGGATCGAAAACGTGTACTACGGGATTTACACCCGGACCGGACCGGCCGCTGACGTCATCCAGGGCGAAAGTCTGGCACAGAAAGCGGCTCTGGTGGATGCGACCAAAGCGGATGCGGTAGATGCCGCTTTCCAGGCCGCCGAAACTGCCGTGGAGGCGATTCCCCGCCCGTTCGATCAGGCCATCCTCAACAATGAGACCCTGATCCTGAACGCGGTGGAAGCCCTGCGCGAACTGAGCGACCGGCTGACGGATATGGGCTTTGCTATGGGGGCGGAGTTTTAGAGACCAGATTTCGAACTGTTCCCTCGCAACGGGCGAGATCGGAAATAGCGGTAAGTCCGCACCGGTCTGCCACAGAACATAACCACCGAAAAACGCTAAGGAGCATCGAAGTTTTCCGTTTCCGGAAGGCTGAGTGCGCCTTAGCGCTTTTTGCGTTTAAACGGCAATTATTTAGACCTGTAGAGTTAAACTTAAAATGCAGCATATCATGGCGGCAAAGCGCCTTTTCTTCCTGAGTATTCTGTTGAGCCTGGTAGCCTGCACCAAGGACGAACCGCTATTGGAAACAGAAGCGGGGGAGAAGTATTCCGGAGGGGAGAATTTCACCACATTTGATTTTTCGGAAAATGCCTTCGGCGTGCAGGGCAGAAATCTGAGTCGAGAGGATGAGAATCTTTTTGTGGCGGGAAATGCCCTGTTTCGTACCAATTGGGTAACGGCTCCCGCTTCGGTCCAATCCCTGGACGGGCTCGGGCCGGTATTCAATGCGATCTCCTGCGGGAGCTGCCATTTCAAGGACGGACGGGCCGAACCACCCCTGAGTCCGGACGAGCCGCTGAACGGTTTGTTGTTTCGTCTCAGCGTCACAGCGCCCGGCCAACACGGGCAAACTCTGGGGGATCCGGTATACGGGCTGCAACTGCAGGATAAAGCCATCCTGGGCGTCCGGCAGGAAGCTTCGGTACACGTAAACTACCGGGAGATCAGTGGGACCTACGCCGACGGCAGCATATATACGCTCCGGGAACCCGATTACGAGTTTTACGATCTTCGCTTCGGTGATTTTGCGGCGGACCTGCACTTCTCTCCCCGTATCGCCCAGCAGATCCCCGGACTGGGGCTGCTGGAGAATATACCCGAAAGTAACATCCTGGCCCTGGCCGATGAGCAGGATGCCGATGGCGACGGAATTTCCGGCCGGCCGAATTACGTGTGGGATAAAGTCAAACAGTCGGTCGCTTTGGGCCGATTTGGCTGGAAAGCCAACCAACCGCACCTGCGGCAACAAACGGCCGATGCCTTCAACGGAGATATCGGGATCACTTCTTCCATCAACCCCCAGGATCATCTGACGGACACCCAGCGGGAAGCGTTGCAGGACGTACCCAACGGCGGCGAGCCGGAATTATCGGATGATCAACTTGATCGCGTAGTGCGTTACCTGGAAACCCTGGCGGTACCCGGCCGCCGTAATGTGGATGATGCGCAGGTCCTGCAGGGAAAAGCCATGTTCCATCAATTGCAGTGTGCCACCTGCCACCAGCCGAAAATGGAAACGGCTGCCAACGGACCGATACCGGCCCTGAACAACCAGACGATCTATCCCTACACGGATCTGCTGCTGCACGATATGGGCCCCGGACTGGCCGACAACCGGCCGGATTTTCTGGCTTCTGGTACTGAGTGGCGTACGCCGCCGCTGTGGGGCATCGGTCTGATCGCTACGGTTAACGGACATACCACTCTGCTACACGACGGACGGGCCCGCAATCTGGAGGAAGCCATTCTCTGGCACGGAGGAGAGGCTGAGGCCGCCCAAAAGGCCTTCACACAATTAGCTGCATCGGAACGGGAAGCCCTGATCCGCTTTCTCGAAAGCCTGTAAGATATGACCAACGAGCGTCTGCATACCATCACCGACTGGCTGAGCAAGCCGGTTTCCATCGCACCGCTGGTGACCTTCCGGCTGGTTTTCGGGGCGGTGATGGTATTTAGTACGCTGCGGTTCTGGTATCTCGGCTGGATTGAGGAGCACTTTATCGATACGCAGGTCACTTTTAAATATTTCGGTTTCGAATGGATACAATTGTTACTGCCGGAAGCCATGTATCTGTTGCACGCCCTCATGTTGCTGGGGGCCATTGGGGTTTGGCTGGGTTTATTTTACCGGCTATCGGCCGGCGTCTTTTTTCTGACCTTCACCTACGCGTGGCTGATCGACCTGACCTACTACCTCAATCACTATTACTTCGTCAGCATTGCCGCTTTTTTGTTGATCCTGGTGCCGGCTCACCGCCGCTTTTCGGTGGATTGCTGGCGGAAACCGGAGCTCCGACAATTGCAGACGGCGCGCTGGACGATACTGATCTTTAAGTGGCAGATCGGGATCGTATACATCTACGCCGGACTGGCCAAGATTAATTACGACTGGCTGATTGCTGCCCTGCCCCTGAAGATCTGGGTACCGGCCAACGATAATCTGCCCTTGGTAGGGCCCCTGTTCCGCTGGGAATACACGCCCTGGATATTCAGCTGGATCGGAATGTTGTACGATGCGACTATTGTTTTTTGGCTGAGCTGGCGACCTACCCGCGTGCTGGCCTATCTGAGCGTGATCATTTTTCACGGCCTGACCGGTATGATGTTCCAGATCGGTGTTTTCCCGATCGTTATGATCGGTGCAACCTGGATCTTCTTTTCCGAAAAGTTTCACGAGCGATTATTGCGATTCCTCGAACAAGGATGGCCGGTGAAAATAAGCGTGCAAAAAGCGGCGTCACCCCGCCGCATCGCTTCCTGGACCTTCTATCTGCTCGTAGCGCATTTCGCGCTGCAGTTGTTGTTTCCCTGGCGCTACCTCCTGTATCCCGGCAATATGTTCTGGACGGAGGAAGGATACCGTTTCGGCTGGCGGGTAATGCTGATGGAGAAAGCCGGCACGGCTACCTTTTACGTTCGGGATGGTGCCGGGGGGAGGGAAGGCATAGTTTTCAATGAAGACTTTCTGTCCGACCACCAGGAGAAGCAAATGGCGATGCAGCCGGATATGATCTTGCAGTATGCGCATTTTCTGGAAGCACATTATAAAGAAAATGGGATGAGGGATCCCCGGGTTCGCGCCGAAGTATACGTCACGCTGAACGCCCGGCCCAGTCAGTTGCTGGTGGATCCCAATCTGGATCTGACGACCGTGGAAGACAGCTGGGCCCCTAAAAAATGGATTTTACCGTATGACAAATCAGTTGACGATGAGCAATAACGGATTACTACGTATCATAAAAATGGTTTCTCAACCTACGATAGGCGGTTCTAAAGCATGGGCTTTGAGCGGTCTGTTAGTCATGGGAATCACCTTCGGTTTGCAGGGCCAGACCGCTACGATTAGCGGCCACGTATTGGATCAGGCCGATAATTTCCCCCTCATTGGGGCCCACATCAGTATTCCCGAACTGGATCGGCGGACCATCACCGATGCATCCGGTTTTTTTATAATCAGCGATCTGCCGGAGGGAGAATTTCTGCTCGAAGTCAGTTATACCGGAAAAACAACCCATAGCGAAAGCATCCGCACGGGCGGGCAAAAAAAAGAGCTGAAGATCAGGCTGGAAGACGAAGCCCAGTTACTGACCGAGGTGAGTGTCCGGGCCGAAGAAGAAGAGAGTTTTGGGATGGCCCGGCTGCGGGCCGTCGAAGGCGTGGCTATTTATGAGGGAAAAAAAAGTGAAGTAGTGGTACTGCGTGACCTGGCGGCCAATCTGGCGGCCAACAACCCCCGGCAGGTCTACGGCCGGGTAGCGGGACTGAACATCTGGGAAAGCGACGGTGCCGGCCTGCAACTGGGGATCGGCGGCCGGGGACTGAGCCCTAACCGCACGGCCAACTTCAATACCCGGCAGAATGGATACGACATCAGCGCCGATGCCCTGGGATACCCCGAAAGCTACTACACACCGCCCACCGAAGCGCTGGACCGCATCCAGGTAGTACGCGGAGCGGCCTCTCTACAGTACGGTACCCAATTTGGCGGTATGCTGAATTTTGTTTTCAAAAAACCACCGGCGGACCGGAAGATCAGTCTGGTCACTCGCCAGACGGCCGGCTCCTTCGGATTTCTGGGTTCCTATAATCAACTGGCCGGCACCCTGGCGGACGGCAAATTCTCCTATTTTGGTTACTACCAGTACAAACAGGGAGACGGCTGGCGTCCGAACAGTGAGTTCCAAATGCACAACGCCTTTGCCTCCCTCTCCTGGAAACCTTCCAATCGCTGGGACATCGGCCTGGAAATGACACGGATGAGTTATCTGGCCCAGCAGGCCGGCGGACTTACCGATGCCCTTTTCGAACGGGATGCCCGGGCCTCTTACCGGGAGCGGAACTGGTTTAAGGTAGACTGGAACCTCCTGGCCCTGACCCTGGATTACCGCCTGTCGGACCGGACGCGGATCAATATCCGCAACTTCGGCCTGCTGGCGAGCCGGAGATCACTCGGCGTACTTGCCCCGATCAACGTTACGGATTTCGGAGAGAACCGGGATCTGATCGAAGGTACCTTCGAAAATATGGGTAACGAAACGCGCCTGCTGCACCGTTACCGTATGGGCGGACAGGATCACACCTTCGTTGCGGGCATTCGTCTGTACAAAGGCTATACGACCGCCCGGCAGGGAGAGGGCAACAACGGCAGTGGTCCGGATTTTTATTTTCTCGACCCGGAAAACGTGGGCAAATCCGATTACACCTTCCCGAATACCAACTACGCGGCTTTCGCCGAACACATTTTCCGATTGGGAAATAAGTGGAGCCTGACCCCCGGTATTCGTTACGAATATATCCACACCCAGGCGGAAGGTTATTACAACCAGCGGGTATACGATGCGGCCGGTAATCTGGTAGCCGAGACCCGCGAAGAAGAGACCGAAAGCCGCCGCCGGGATTTTCTGTTATTCGGACTGGGCGCCAGTTGGAAACCTTCCGAGCGTTACGAATTCTACGCGAACCTATCGCAAAATTACCGGGCGATCAATTTTTCGGATCTGCGAATCGACAATCCCAACAGTCGGATCGATCCCAATATCACGGATGAACGCGGTTTTACGGCGGACCTGGGCTGGCGCACCCGTACGGGCGGCTGGCTGTACGCGGATGTCACGGCTTTTTACGTTGCTTACCGCGACCGGATCGGGCAGGTGCTGCGTTCCGGCGAACCTCCGCTCTACAACGATTACCGCCTGCGAACCAACATCGCCGACGCCCGAAATTTAGGACTTGAGTTGTTTGCCGAGGCCGATCTCTGGCATTTTATTCGCAAGCAGGATCCCGACCACAAATTGTCGCTCTTCATCAATACTTCTCTGATCGATGCCCGCTACATCAATACGGATGATCTGTCCATCCTTAACCGGAAAGTAGAACTCGTGCCTCCGGTAACCGTACGCAGCGGCCTGACCTATCGGCATCGCGATTTTCGGACCTCCTTTATCTGGGCTTACACCGCCGAACATTTTACGGATGCCACTAATGCCCGGCGTACTTCTTCGGCGGTGAATGGGATCATCCCTGCCTACCAGGTGGCGGATCTGTCGGCTGCCTATAAATGGCGCCTGTTGACGCTGGAAGTCAGTTGTAACAACCTTTTCGACGCCCGCTACTTTACCCGCCGGGCGGAGGCCTATCCGGGGCCCGGGATCATCCCGGCGGAAGGCCGTAGCTTTTTTGTGACATTGGGGGTTGAGCTTTGATGGCAAGGGGGCGCGGCCGCAATTGGGTATGAAACCGGGAGTGGAATTACTCCGCCCCGCTTTGCTGGCCTTATCCAGACCGGTGAGACCGTATACAAGAAGATCTTTCTCGATAAGATCATCTGTGCGCCGCAGAAAGAATGGGAACCAACGACTCCGGTCCACTATCTTTGTGTGCCAACCTTCAACTATCTGGTGATGAAATTGAAATATCGCGGCCCGGACGGGCGGGAATACACTGAAGATCTGGAACCGGTTTCCGTGAGCGGCCTGTTGCTCCACGCAACTCCCGATGAGCGAATTGATCGGATAAAACGGGAAGGACTTCGAATAAAAATGCCTCGTACCAAACTATTGGCCGACATTGATGCGATCTTTTGTACGATCCCTTCCGGGACGCCCAATACCGCCGACCTGTTCCGGTACTATGATGACTGGAGCATTGTGGTGATCGATACGGATCGCATTCCGGATCACCGGTGGTATATCGATTTTTTAGCCGCAGCGGACCCCAGCAGCAATGGTCAAAATCTTCACATCCTGACCTTTCAGGATATTCCGGCCGACGCGATCCGGAAAATCATCAAATAAGCTGGTGAGGGTGGTCAAATGGCAATTTACGGAAGGGTAATTCAATCACTTTTGCAAATTACCCGTGCGTATGAAAAGTCAGGAAGAGCATTCTGGGCGTGTGGATTTTGATACTATTATCCACACGCCTATATCCTATCTGCATCTAATCCCCCGACTGGTGTTTACCTTACTGCTGCCGGGTCTGATGATGTATCTGATTCTTCCGGTCACTTTCTGGAGCTTATTCGGATCGGGGTCTACCGCCTCCCGTATCATAGAACTACCGGTTTCCCGCCTGATCTATCAGTTTGTACCACTCCTCACGGCCCTGATTTTCCTGCTGTGGCGCTGGCTTAGAAATTACAGGAAGCGACGGCTGGTGAAATTAAAATCCTACCTGATCATTCTTTTTGTGCTCTTTGCGTTCTACCCTTTTCGCCATGCGATCCTGAACTATGTAATCTCGCTGATCATTGGATAGCGTTATAACGCAATGGCAGCAAATACGGCATCGGGGAACTATTCCTTGCAGGAACGAATTGGTAGGCTGTAGCCTGGATCAGATGGTCCTGGCGTAATTACCTACAGCATGATACCGGAAATAATCACGATCAATCTGGATCTGCCCGCCCGGGAACGGTGGCAGTTTTTAGCGGACTTTAAAGCGGAGCTCAACGCACTGTTGGGGTGTTACCTGAATGATCTGGCGGGAGCGGATTTCCTCTTTGCGGAGATCGGCGAATACAAACACGAATTGATCGCTGAAGAATACCTCGAAGAAATTGATTGCATTGCCGCTCTTTCCGATTATAATCCGGACGAGGTTTTGCTGGCGAATCTATACTACGATGCGCTAAAATTCTATCTGGGATGTACGGCCTTTGCGGTGGCCACCGAAGACCAGATCCTCCACGCGCGGAACCTGGATTGGTGGACAGACAACAACCTGTTGAGTAAACACTCGAAGATCTTCGAATTCACTAAAGATGGACAGGTCATTTTTAAAACGGTTGGATGGCCGGGTTTTATCGGTGCTCTTTCCGGAGTAAAACCCGGGTATTTCTCCCTGACCCTAAATGCAGTGTCGAGTAAAGATCCGGTGGAAATCGCCACTCCGGTTTCTTTTCTGCTGCGCGATGTCCTGGCCGGAGCCAACTCTTACGTGGAGGCGAAACGACAACTGGAAACCACCACCATCGCCAGTGACTGCCTACTGTTGCTGGCGGGAACGGAGGCCACAGAAATGGCGGTAATCGAAAGAACGCCCAAAAGAAGTGCCGTTCGCCGTCCGGATTCCGATTTTATTGCGGTAACTAATGATTACAAGCTGATCAAAAACGAGTCGTTCGGGGGCAATGAACTACAGGCTACTTCCTGCGGGAGATTTGAACGTGCGGAGGAACTGCTGCGCGACCAGATCCCGGAACACGCGGCGGCCTGTATGAAGATCCTGCAGGACGATCGTATCATGATGGGCATCACCGTACAACAGATGGTTTTCGAAGTGAGGTCCGGAAAGATCGACCTGATTAAAACCTGATATTATCCTGGAAACGGTATTGCAAGCATTGTAAACAATATTCAGGCCGGCCGTACAGTAAACGACCCGCTGATCTGTTCCTGCCCGTTGACCAAGATGCTTAAGCTATGGGGGCCGGGATAGTGTTTGCGAGTCGTGAAGTCCTGGAAGCGTTGCTGCTTGCTGAATTCTTTCGTGGCACCCGCTGCGAGTTCAAATTCACTGATCTTAAATACCTTTTTGGAAATCTTGCCGCTCAGGGTTTGGTAGTCGATGGCGTATTCCAGCCGGATCATATTCGCCAGACGGCCATCGTTGCGCAGGCCGAATGCAAAATGGAACCGCCGGCCGATCGCTACGGAATCATCGTGCCGGAAGTCGTAGATGGTAACTGTGGACAGCTCCGGGTTAAAGCCGAAAAGCTCCAAAGCGGCGGGATGTCCTTTTTTGAGCAGGCCCCGGCAGGCGTGGCGCACGATCCAGTCCGTATCCGGATGATGGCCCAGCCAGCGGTCGGCGATCTCCAACACCAGATCGGGATGATCTTTGGAAATATCATTTAAATTGTTGGCTACCGAGCGGCGGACGGTCTCGGCGGGATCCTGCTTCAATTGTTCCAGTACCGGCAGCACCAGTTCGGGTTGCTTTTTGAGTACCGGGATACCCATACCCCAGGGCAGCCGGGGGCGAAACCCTTCCGTAGCCAGGCGGCGCACGTAGGGACTGGTATGACGGGCCCAGCGCTGCATCTGGGCGTACATGCGCTCCGGGTAATCGCGCAGGTAGGGGCGTACGGCAAACTCAGCGCTGGTCCATCGGGTGATCCGCTCCAGTGCGGGCAGGGAAAGATCGGGCGTATCCAGACCGAAACGTTCGATAAAATCGGCCAGGAAGCCGTACTCGAAGGCCATTTTCTCTCCGTGTTCCCGGATCAGCGCCTCCGCAGATTCCACTACGATAAAAACCGCTTCGGTATAATCCTGCGGCAGCGTTTGCTGCATGCTGGAACTGATGTGTCGCATCCGCTCTTTGAGTTCCAGAGTTTGCCATTCCGGACTAAATACCAGATCTTGAAATTCGGAAGCCGGGAATTCCGGATGGATCTGCTGCACCAGGCGGGCATAACCGGAGATCAATGCTTCGGAATAGATATCCTTGAGTTTAAACGGCGTTGGTTCCGGTTTTTTGGCACTCATATCGATCGGATGATTTTACCGGCCGTGGGAACGGCCAGAGCGGTGAAAACACATGCTAATGATAGTCCAAAGTTAGAAAACAAATCGTATGAAACAAATTGGTTGGTGGTTTTTGCAGCTGGGTGCTGCCTTTTTTGTAATCCTCTTGTTTTGCGGCAATGCGGCCCAGCCCGGGGTTTGGAATGCAGGTGGCGGTGGTTTCAATCTTTTGTTTCCGGAAGACAGCAGTGCCTACCGGAAGATCCAGATGCAACGGGAAGCGATCACGATCCAGTTATATCCGGGTTTTGCGGTGGTCAGGGGCACGTACCAGATGTACAATACGACGGCGGATAGTATATCCATCCGGGTGGGATATCCGGTAGAAGGGATCTACGATAGCGACCAGGGGATGGAGCGCAATGAGATCACCTTCGACGGTCTGTACCGTTTGAAAGTGCTGCAGGATGGTCGGCCCCGACCGGTGATCGCCGAACCGGTCCGCAGTCCCCAGCCCCAGGCGCAGACTTTTGATAATGACAACTGGTACATTTGGGAATCCGTTTTTCCCCCGCGTGCCGTAACGGAGATCAGCGTCTATTTCATGGTAAATACGAATGACGCCAAGATCACGGCGGGTTATGCGAGCGATGCCCATAATGCCTTTATCTACATCCTGGAATCCGGAAGGATCTGGCAGCAGCCGATCGAAAAAGCGGATTTTAAAATACAGTTGATGGACGGACTGGAACTGGAGGACATCTACGGTATTTCGCGCAGTATCGACTTCGCTGCCGTTCCCGCCGATGCCCTGCTTTTCGGTAGCAAAAAGAACTTTTCGCCCTTACCGTCGGATAACCTCCTGATCAATTACGGGGAGCGGGTCGGTTCCTTTGATTTTGCGGCATTGGTTGCGGAGAGCGAAACCTATTTCGCGGCGGTGGATGAATTATCCAGTCGCCGGATAGCGGAGCAACAATTGATCCCCTACGAAGAAGCGGATCCCTACCGGGTGCGGCAGATCAGTATCGTGCAATGGTTCTGGATGGGCCTCCTGATCGGCCTGCCGGCCCTGGTGGTGGTATTGATTATCCTGGGGCGGTATTTTCGGCGGCGTTCCCGAAGATGATCACAATCATGGCCGCCGGTGGTGCCGGCTAATTGTATCCGGAATTGAAAAATGGTAAATTATCGGGAGCTATAAAAGTTGGCGAACAAAGCGAAAATTAAATATATGAACATCCCTATAGGTTGTGAAGGTTTTAAGAGGTGATGGATCTATAATCGGCGAACTGCAGGCAAACGTTTGATCCGGAAGTTAGCGGAATGATATCCGCACGAAAGTCCGGGGCCCAATTACTTGCCGGTGGATGATCAGAGAAAAAAACATTGCGCATATCAGCAACCGCCAGTTGATCTGGCCGAAAACCACAGCCATGATAAAGAAACTTCCCAACAACCACGAAATCGCTCAACTGCTGGAGCATATTGCCAGCCTGCTCGAACTACAGGACGCTAATACCTTTCGGGTACAGGCCTACCGATCCGGAGCGAACCAGGTCCGGGAAGCCCAGGTAGAAATTGCCGAACTGGCGCTTTCCGACAAGCAGACCCTGCTGGATATGCCCCATATCGGCGAACGGCTGACCAACCTCATTATCGAATACGCGAAAACGGGCAAATCCCGTATCCTCCAGCGCCTCGAAGGAGAAGTGCATCCGGATGAACTATTCGAAAGTGTACCGGGCATCGGACCCGAACTGGCCGATCGTATCGTCGAAGAACTGGACATCAAAACCCTCGAGGAACTGGAACAGGCCGTGTACGACGGCCGACTGGCTAAAGTGGAAGGCTTCGGCGAAAAACGACTGGAAACCGTGCGTTTGAGTCTGGCCGGTAAGATGCGGCAGCCTTTCCGTCGTATGGATCCCACTACCAGTATGCCGGGACATCGCACCGGACCGGATCGCCCGTCGGTGGAACTCCTGCTCAGGATTGACGAGGAATATCGCACCAAAGCAAAAAACAAACAACTCAAGCGGATCGCTCCCCGCCGCTTCAACCCGGAGAACCGGGCGTGGCTGCCGATCCTCCATACGGATCTGGAAGGATGGTCCTTTACGGCCTTGTTTTCCAATACCGTCCGGGCCCATGAACTACAAAAGGTAAAGGACTGGGTGGTGATTTATTACGAAAAAGATCAGCACGAAGGGCAGGCGACCGTCGTCACGGAAACCCGCGGCAAAATGGAAGGTAAACGCGTAGTGCGGGGAAGGGAGCAGGAAAGCATGGAAATGGAAACTATCTCTTAAAGTTATCCCAAGATTATTTTTTAAAACCCGGTAAACCACAACTATCCCTATCTTCGCAGCGTTTTTATGTTCAAATTCAATTAACTTTTCTACAACTTGCTGATTAAAGCCCTACATATCACCTTGGTGTTAAGCCTCCTGACCAGTTCGGTCGGGGTGGTGATCAATCAGCATTTCTGTCAGGATGAGTTAAAAAATACCGCTCTTTTTGCTGCGGTGCAAAGCTGCCATACCACGGAGGAAACACCGGCGCCGGCCTGCCCGCATCACCAGAAGCAGAGTAAGCGCAATGGACTGGATCAGCGGGATTGCTGTAATGACAGCACCCACTTTCTCAAATCCACCCAGGAGCAGCAAATGGAGCAGCAGGATCTGCCCGTCTGGAAGGCGCTGGTAGCTACTCCGGTCGCTGCTTTTACTACTGCCTCCGTATTCAGTCAGAGCCCCGCGCAACTCAGCGGACGATTCTACCGCCCGCCTCCGCTCCCTACCGAGCCAACTATTCAGTTTCAGATTTTCCGTTTATAGATCGATCTTGTTAGCAAGTTCCACTTATCCGGCCTGCGGATAAGGGGCTTTTCGTATTTTCAGCCTAGGAGATTGATCATAGGCAGTCTCCGGGATCAGGATCAGACCTTTAGGGTAGTTCCAAGTTCATGAATGGGCCTCAATTGATCTAAACAGAGATCCGAACGGAATAGGTAATAAAGTGTTGAAATTGGCTTACAGTAGATCGACCGGCGGCGTGCTACATCCAAAAAAACGGATCATGCCGTACTGATCTGCTCCTCCACCGGCAGCATTTGCCGGTAAGCGTACCTACCTGTTTACAGCTATCGGATTTCGACCGTATAATTCTAAGCGGCAATGTTAAATAACACGATTCGATTTTTTCTGGAAAATAAGCTGGTGGTCTGGCTCTTGCTCCTGCTGTTTGTAGGATGGGGATTGGTCACGGCACCCTTTGATTTCAACATCAAGGACCTGCCGCGGGATCCCGTAGCGGTAGACGCCATTCCCGATATCGGTGAAAACCAGCAGATCGTATTTACTTCCTGGAACGGTCGGTCCCCACAGGATGTGGAAGACCAGGTGACCTATCCGCTCACCTCCGCCCTGCTGGGCATTCCCGGTGTGAAAAGTGTGCGATCCAATTCTATGTTCGGTTTTTCGAGCATTTACCTCATTTTCGAAGAAGATATAGACTTTTACTGGTCCCGGAGCCGGATCCTGGAAAAACTGAACGCGCTGCCCAACGGTACGCTGCCGGAAGGCGTGACGCCGATGTTGGGTCCGGATGCCACGGCACTCGGGCAGATCTACTGGTACACCCTGGAAGGCCGCGATAAGGACGGGCAACCGACCGGTGGCTGGGATCTGCACGAACTACGCTCCATTCAGGATTTTTACGTTCGTTACGGACTGTCTTCGGCTTCCGGAGTGTCGGAGGTGGCTTCCATCGGCGGTTTTGTCAAAGAATACCAGGTGGACGTGGATCCGGACGCCATGCGGGCCGCCGGCGTGAGTCTCAATCAGGTCATGGCGGCGATCCGGGGAAGTAATCTGGACATCGGAGCCCAGACCCTGGAGATTAACCTGGCCGAATATTTTGTTCGCGGCCTGGGCTACATCGACAATATCGAGGACATTGAGGAAAGTGTAGTGGCGGTTAACAATAATGTGCCCATCCGCGTCCGGGATGTCGCCCGGGTAAATATCGGGCCGGCTACCCGCCGTGGACTCCTCGATAAATCGGGGGCCGAAGCGGTCGGTGGGGTAGTGGTAGCCCGCTACGGCGCCAATCCCCTGGAGGTGATCAATAATGTGAAGGCGAAGATCGCCGAACTGGGCCCGGGCCTGCCGAGCAAGGAACTGGCCGACGGCACGGTGTCCAAAGTGACCATCGTACCCTTTTACGACCGGACCCAACTGATCAACGAAACCATCGGTACCCTGCAGGAAGCCCTGTCGCTGGAAGTGATCATTACCATCATTGTGGTTATTTTGATGCTATTGAATGTGCAATCCTCCCTGCTGGTGAGTGGTACCCTGCCGGTGGCGGTGCTTATGTGTTTTATCGCCATGCGGTACTTCGGGGTGGATGCCAACATCGTAGCGCTATCGGGTATTGCCATCGCGATCGGGACCATGGTCGATATGGGGATCGTACTGACGGAAAGTATGGTCAACCGAATTCGGGAAGCGCCGCCGGGAGAAAGCCTGCTGGAGAGTATTTATCAGGCTACCGTAGAAGTTGCCTCGGCGGTGATCACCGCCGTCGCCACTACCGTGATCAGCTTTTTACCGGTGTTCACGATGGAGGCCGCCGAAGGTAAGCTGTTCCGCCCGCTGGCTTTCACCAAAACTTTTGCCTTGCTGGCGGCGATCGTCATTGCTATCGCTGTGATCCCGGCGCTGGCCCATACCGTCTTTAAATTCAATTCCAAAGAAAAAAATCAACAGTGGCTGCTCAATGCCGGACTGGTAGTGGCGGCCGTGGCCGCGGGGATCTGGCTGGACCTGACCCTGGCGGCGATGATCGGTATTATCGCCCTGTTCGGATTGTTTACGGTGAGCCTGCAGGATCGCTTGTCGGAACGGCAACTCAGCCGGATCGATCTGATCAAAAATATTCTGCTGGCGGCACTGGTCGGATTTACCCTCGCCCGGATCTGGATGCCGCTGGGAGTAGCCCAGTCTATCGGCACCAATTTCCTGTTTGTGGCCATTGTCGCCGGCGTACTGATCGGTCTGTTTTGGGTGGTGATCTATTTCTACGAGTCGATACTGCGTTTTTTGCTGCGCTTCAAGTTGTTGTTCCTGGCTCTGGTCACGGTCATTGTTTTTGCCGGCTACAACGTATTCCTGGGGATTGGTGAAGAATTCATGCCTTCCCTGGATGAGGGTTCCTTTTTGTTGATGCCGACCTCCATGCCCCATTCGGGCGTACAGGAAAACCTGAAGAACCTGCGGGCACTGGATATGGCCGTGACGGCGATCCCCGAAGTGGCAACGGTAGTCGGTAAAGCCGGTCGGGTGAACAGTCCGCTGGATCCGGCCCCACTGTCGATGTACGAAAACGTTATCCTGTATCATTCGGAATACAAAACCGATGCTCAGGGGCACCGCATCCGCTACGCGGTTGATGAGAACGGGGAATACCTCCGTAACGAGAAAGACGAATTAATCCCGGATAAGAACGGGCAGTATTTCCGGCAGTGGCGGGATCACATCCACAGTCCGGATGATATCTGGAATGAGATTGTGGCCGTCACCAAACTGCCGGGGGTAACCTCCGCACCGAAACTGCAACCCATTGAGACCCGTCTGGTCATGCTGCAAACGGGCATGCGGGCGCCCATGGGGATCAAGGTACAGGGGCCGGACCTGAAAACCATCGAGGATTTCGGGCTGCAACTCGAACAATTGCTCAAAGATGTGGACGGCGTGAAAGACGCTGCCGTTTTTGCGGACCGCATCGTGGGCAAGCCCTATCTGCTACTGGATATTGACCGGGCGGCTATTGCCCGTTACGGTCTACGGATCGATGAGGTGCAAACCTACATTCAGACGGCTATCGGCGGGATGCCGATGACAACTACCGTCGAGGGGCGCGAGCGCTACCCGGTGCGCATCCGTTATCCGCGGGAAATGCGGGATGATCCGGAAGCGATCAAACGTATTCTGATCAGTACCCGGACCGGTGAGCAGATACCACTGGGGCAACTGGTAAAGATCCGCTACGAGCAGGGCCCCCAATCGATCAAGAGCGAAGACGGATTCCTGATCGGTTACGTCCTGTTCGACCGGGAGAAAGAATTTGCGGAAGTGGAGGTTGTGGAAAATGCCCAACGACTCATTCAGGAGCAGGCGGACGCCGGTGAGTTGGATATACCTCCGGGCATCAGCTACCGTTTTGCCGGTACCTACGAGCAGCAACTGCGGGCGAGCAAACGCCTGAGTATCGTTTTGCCGATCGCGCTCGGAATGATCTTCCTGATTCTGTACTTTCAGTTTCGTTCCGTGGCGATCACCGCTATGGTGTTCACCGGGGTATTCGTCGCTTTCTCGGGCGGTTTCATCATGATCTGGCTGTACGGACAGGACTGGTTCTTCAATTTCGATTTCCTGGGTACGAATATGCGATCCCTTTTCCAGATGCAGAACATTAACCTCAGTGTGGCGGTCTGGGTAGGATTTTTAGCGCTTTTCGGTATTGCAACCGATGACGGCGTACTGGTGGCTACTTTTCTCAAAGATAGCTTCCGGCGCAATGATCCGGAAACTGTGCCCGAGATCCGCGATGCCGTACTGGAAGGCGGTCTGCGCCGGGTGCGTCCGGCCATGATGACCACCGCTACGACCATACTGGCGCTGCTGCCCATCCTTACCTCTACGGGACGGGGCGCGGATATCATGCTGCCGATGGCGATCCCTTCATTTGGAGGCATGTTGCTGCAGGTGGTCACCATGTTTACGGTACCGGTGCTGTTTTCCCTGTGGAAAGAGACGAATTTGAAATTCAAACGCCGGCGGGGGACTTCGGCGGCATAGGACGGGGCGTTGTTCCCGGATTAACAATTCCCAAATACGGGCTGATATCTCCGGCACCAGGCCGGGGGCAGCCCCAAAGCGGTATCGTTCTGGCGGAAGGGTACTGTCTAATAAGAGAGATCATGAACAAAATTGCAAATCATAAATTGCCGCTTTCGGAATGGCGGCTTTGGGGAGCCGGCACTGCTGGTGATGCGGTGTATTCCCTGATCCGGCGGCTCGGGCTGGGTTGCCTGTTCCTGTTGCCGGCATTTGGTCTGGCCGGACAGCCTCTGGATACCCTGCTGGCGGCGATCCCGGAGAATAATCCGGAATTGAAGGCCCTGGAGCTCGAGTACCGGGCTGCACTGCAGATCGCTCCCCAGGTAAGTCAGTTGCCGGACCCGGATCTGAAATTAGGTTGGTTTATGCTGCCTCCGGAAACCCGTCTGGGGCCACAGCGATTCTGGTGGATCTTCAACCAGAAACTACCCTGGCCGGGAAAATTGGAAGCCCAAAAGGATCTGGCTCTGGCCCGGGCGGCTCCGCTGCTGGAAAAGGTGGCTGCCCGCAAACTGGTGCTGGAGCAAAACCTGCGAAAATCCTGGCTGGAACTATACCGGCTCAACAAGCTCCAGGAAGTAATAGAGGAACAGCTCGAGATCTACGAAAGTCTCGAAGAAGTAGCGCTGGCTAAAGTGGAGAATAACCGGGGTGGGACGGTAGACGTCTACCGGATCCAACTGCAACGCAACGAACTGCAGCAGAAGATGACCCAGCTGGAGATCGAAAAATCCAAACCACAGGCGGAGATCAACCGGGTTCTGGGCCGTCCGTCCAATGCCGGAGTAACCATTACGGGCTTTATGGGCATTCCCGAATTGCCGGTAAACCTGGAGGATCTGCTCACCCGGATCACCACGGACCACCCGATGCTGCGCATTCTGGAATTGCAACAGGAGGTTTCCCGACAGGCCTTGGCGGTCAGTGACCTGGACAGTAAACCGGATTTCACCGTCGGTCTCGATTATTTTCTGGTAGGGAAGCGTACCGATGCGGATCCGATGGGTAACGGCCGGGACATTCTCATGCCGCACGTGATGATGACTATTCCACTGAATAAGGGAAAGTACCGGGCCAAAGAACAGGAAGAAGCCCTGCGTATCCAGGCCCTGGATCAGCACCAGCTGGATCAGTTGAATGCTTTCCGGTCGATGGTGGAGATGGCGCTGACGAATTATCGGTCCGCCCAGAGTGAGATCGATTTTCTGGACGAACAGGCTTATTTGTTGCGGACAACGCTGCGGGTCGCCCAGACGGATTATGCGAACGGGAAACGTTCGTTTGAAGAATTATTACAGCTACAGGAAAAACTGATCGGATACAAGGAACGCCACCTGGCTTCCCTGATCCGGATGCATATTGTGATGGCGGATCTACGGTTTTATCTGCTCTTTTAGCAGCAGCTGGTACAAACGAAAGATTTTTCAGCTTTCACCAACTGGCCTTACAGCAAAGTGGTGATTACACAAAAAACAACAATTATGAAATGGTTATATATTCTATTCGCGATGCTTGGTGGGCTCGGCCTGGGGTATTTGCTGTTTGGTGGAAATGAGGCAGTGCCCGTAGAGGAACACCAACACGACATGACAGCAACTGCCGGGGGGGCGGAAATCTGGACCTGTTCGATGCACCCCCAGATCCGCCAGCCGGAACCCGGGATCTGCCCGATCTGTGAAATGGATCTGATCCCGCTGGACCAGAATATGTCCGATGATCCGCTGGTATTGAAAATGACCGAACAGGCCGTAGCGCTGGCCCGCATTGCCACCACCGAGGTGGGTACGGCTACCGCCACCGGCGATACGCTGGAACTCAACGGAAAGATCAAAGCCGACGAACGGCGGGCGGCTTCCCAGGTTGCCCATGTACCCGGACGGATCGAGCAGCTTTTCGTTACCTTCACCGGCGAACGGGTAAAGGCCGGGCAAAAACTGGCTACGGTCTACTCCCCGGAGCTGGTCACCGCCCAGAAGGAATTGCTGGAAGCCCTGCGCTTTGCGGGTACCAATATGGATCTGGCCGAAGCCAGCCGGCAGAAACTTCGCAACTGGAAGATCGACGAAGCGACCATTCAGCAGATCCAGAGCTCCGGAGAGATCATCAGCAATGTAACGATCTACGCCGACCGGGCCGGAGTGGTAATGGATAAACGCGTGAATGTCGGCGATTACATCAAACAGGGAGAAGCTTTGTTTACCCTGGCTGACCTCGGCCGCCTTTGGGTGCTGTTTGATGCCTACGAGGAAGATCTCGCCAATATTAAGGTAGGGGATCGGGTGCTGTTCTCCACCCCCGCTTTGCCGGGGCGGAAGTTTACCGCCTCCCTTTCCTTTATCGATCCGCTCATCAATGCCGGTACGCGGGTAGCGGCCACCCGGGCGGAGATCAACAATCCCGGTGGTGTCCTGAAACCGGAAATGTTCGTTCGGGGCCAGATCGCCCTGCGCCGGGGAGAAGCCGGTGCGGAGATCAGCGTACCGAAAACCGCCGTTCTGTGGACGGGAGATCGCTCGGTGGTCTACGTGGAAGTACCGAATATGGAGGTACCTTCCTACGAGTACCGGGAAGTCACGCTGGGCGACCGGGTGGGCAATCAATACCTGATCCGGGAGGGGCTGCAGCCCGGCGACCGGGTCGTGACCAACGGCGCTTTTTCGATAGATGCGGCCGCCCAGCTCAACAACCAGCTGAGTATGATGAACCGCGATGTTCAGGTCCAGGGGCAGGACATGGTCATGGAAATGGCGGTGCCTGACTACCGGGCGGAAACGCCATCGGCTTTCAAAGAACAGGTCGGAGCGCTGGCGCTGGCTTACCTCGCACTCAAGGATGCTTTCGTCAATACCGACCCGCAGGCCGTCACCCAAGCTGCCGGCAATTTCCGGGATCGCCTGGAAGGGGTGGATATGATGCTACTCAAAGGGGACGCCCACACGTACTGGATGCAGCAGCTGGAAGCTCTGGATGTGCATTCCCGGAATATGATCGGCCAGGAGGAGATCGAAGCCCAGCGGCGGCAGTTCGATTTCCTGTCCCAGGCGCTGATCCATACGGTGAAAGCCTTTGGTGCGGAGGGCGAGGCGCTCTACGTACAGCACTGTCCTATGGCGTTCGATAATGAGGGTGCCGACTGGATCAGTAACGAAGAAACGATCCGTAACCCCTATTTCGGAGAAAAGATGATGAAGTGTGGCTCGGTACTGGAGCAGTTAACTGATTAGATCTTTGGGGATTCTCCAATTACGCTCCGCAGCTATAGGGCAGGGCTGTTCAGTTCTATAAAAACGCAATGCGAATTTTTCAATTACAATGTCAAGCACAATAGCAATAGCAAGCAAAAGGCAGCTTTCTGCTCCGATTTTGACCTTTTCGCCTGATGTTGAGTTATTGAAATTGCTATTGCCATTGAAATTGCCATTTTTTATATTCAATAATTTGAGAACTGAACAGCCCTAGCAGCTATAGGGGGTAAACGGCGCAATGTTCATCTTTCTGACAGTTGCTCACCGGATCTAAAGACGTGGTGTTAGCCAAAGGTTACGCTATCTTTGATCGGATAAAAGGAAAAGGTATGTTCGGGTCATTGCGCCGTTTACAAAATGCTCTCATGAATAAGTTACCCTGGAAACGTTATCTCCTGCACGCGCTGGGTGAGGTAGTGCTGATCGTCATCGGTTTACTGATCGCTCTTTCGCTGAACAGTGCGGTGGAGGAGCGAAAATGGCGGAAAAAGGAAAAGACTTTTCTGGAAGATTTCCAGAAAGCTTTGCTGCTCGAGATCCATGATATCCAGGAAAACCGGGAGGCCATGATCGAATGGTCCGCATCGATCGGGGTGATCGACACCTTCCTGCAATCCGACCGGCCCTATCACGATACCCTGGATCAACATTTCAGAAATCTGGCCAACTTCGTCTTTTTTATTCCGACGAGCCGGCCGAAGTTCGAGGAGCTGAAGTCGCTGGGTTTTGATCTGATCAGCGACCCGGAGATCCGCCAGCAGATGCTGGCTTATTATGAATTACACGTCCCCTACATTTACGAATACGAAGGCCAGGCCGATCTGGCCCGCGAGGACTTGCGGGCCTATTACCTGGATCATTTCTCCGGTTGGGCGTATTACGGTGCCCGGCCGGATGATGTGGAATTTATCCGGCAGGACAAGCGTTTTCAGCATCTGGTAGAACAGCAGGCTTACTTCTGGAAGACCCTGGAATACGTTTACCAAGATACCGGGATCAAGGCCCGGGAACTTCACGATGCGATCTGCGAAAAAATGGAGATCTGCTAACTATTATTTAGGACCCGCTCTTTTGGGTATCCATTTCGGCCAGCATTTTTTCCAGTTCACTTACCCGCTCAACGAGGCTGTCCAGGTTGCGGAAATGAATATAGTTTTTCCGGTATTTCATCACATCCATAGACGGACTGCCCATTTGCACCGAACCGGGTTTCCGGATACTTTTGGATACGCCCGACTGGGCGGCCAGCATAGTATTGTCCGCGATCACCAGGTGATCAATGACCCCAACCTGTCCGCTAAACATACAGTTCTTCCCAATAACCGTAGAACCGGCCACCACATTGTGGGCCGCCAGATAGCTGTTTTCTTTGATCTCCACATTGTGGGCGATGTGCACCAGATTATCCAGCTTGACCCCATCCCGCAGTATGGTGGAACCGAGCGTAGCGCGGTCGATGGAACAGTTGGAACCCAGTTCTACATTGTTGCCGAGAACGACATTACCGATTTGCGGGATCTTTTTGCCGCCGTCCTGCAGGGCAAAGCGGAAACCGTCACTGCCGACCACCGTACCCGAATGGAGGATGCAGTCGTTGCCGATGACACAGTCGGAGTAGATCTTCACACCGGCAAAAAGCACCGTGTTGTCGCCGATGGTGACGTTCTCTCCCACATAGACCTGCGGGTAGATCTTGACATTTTTACCGATGCGGGCATTGTCGGCTATCACCGCAAATTCCCCAACGTAGGCGTCCGCTCCCACCGTGGCCGATTCCGCGATGTAGGATTGTTCGGAAATGCCGCTCTTGGCCAGTTTGACCTCGTTGTACATCTCGAGGAGTTGGGCAAAGGCATTTTCCGCATTGGCTACCCGGATCAGCGTAGCCCTGATGGGAGCCGTGGCTTCGAAGTCCTCATTGACGATCACGATACTGGCGTCAGTGGTATAGATATATTGGGTGTATTTGGGATTGGCCAGGAAGGAGATCGTTCCCGGCGCGCCACCTTCAATGCGGGAGACATTGCTCACTTCGGCGTTTTCATCTCCTTCTATCTTTCCTTTCAATACGGCTGCGATCTGGGCGGCGGTAAATTTCATAAGGTGCGTTTTTTGTTATTATGCAGATAATTGTTTTCGTTCTATACTTGACAACATGTGATTTTGTGCAAATGAAGATCCCCCTCAGAACTTCGGCCAGCTCCCCCAGCCATACGGCCCGTACCGGGGTGGAGCACAACCATCCATTAAGCAAGGTGCTATCCTCCTCGGGAGGAGGTGCCCGCCCAGAACGGGCCCGTACGGGCAGGGCGGAGGAGGAATATCAAATACACAAAGTCTGACGTTATGCAGTATAATTTGACTTGACGAAGGTAGATAAATAAGCGCTTGTTTGGAAATCTCATCGCTCGGGATCCCGGTAGCATTTTGATGGATTCAAGAATGACTTCTGTATGGTGACTCTGTTAAACTGTGATCATTTTTCCAGTTAGATCTTATGATGTTTCCAGTATGCAGTATAAGTTAAATTATAATAAAAGTTTCCTCTAAAGGAAACTTTTTGTATTTTTAAGCTATTACAATAACGCGCATATGGTTCCAAAATACAATGTCATCTTTCTGATGGAGGCAATGGATTTTCTTGAAAAGCTAGATGAAAAGACCCGGGAAAAAGTTATTTATAATATTGATAAGTCCCGCTACATTAATGATCCGAAGTTGTTTAAAAAACTAAATGCAGAAATCTGGGAATTCAGAACCCGATTCAATAAGATCCAGGTTCGTTTATTGGCTTTTTGGGACAAAGAGGATGGAGAAGAAACACTGGTCGTTTCAACACACGGGATCATAAAGAAAACGGATAAAGTAGCAAAGAAAGAAATTGCGAAAGCTGAAAAGATCAGGCAGATGTATTTCGCTGATAAAAATAAATGACCATGGCAAAAGGGATGAAAAAATATACCTTAGATGAAGTAAAAGACCGCTTTATTGGTGAAAGTGGCACTGCAAAAAGAGACCAATATGAAACTGACCTCCAATTGGAAGTCATTGGAGCGTTGATCAAAACGGTTAGAAAGGAAAGAAACCTGACACAAGGTCAATTAGGCGAGTTGATTGGTGTGCAAAAGGCCCAGATCTCAAAGCTGGAGAATAATGCTAAAAATGTTTCCATTGGTACGATTATCAGAGTATTTGAAGCGCTAAAGGCCAAAGTAAAATTAACTGTAGAGATATCTGGAGAAGAAGTTGAGTGTATGTAAGAAATAAGCACCTATCCTCTGTTTATACAACCGGCTTTCTCTCACCCATTCAGCATGATCTTATCAGTAATCAAGCAATGCAAAAATTCCAATTCAAAGGCACCTGGGAATTTGATATGAAAATTACTCACCTCGCGATCTCAAGCGACTTACTGACCTCATCCGATTCCATAAAGATCGAATTTGAAGATGACCTAAGTGATGAGCAGGAACCATTGAACAGTCAGATCATGGCCTACGAATACCTCGAACAAAAATTGGCTGACATCCTGGAGACAATTGAGGAACACATTAACAAACGAGAGATAAGCGTTCCATTAACCCCCATCCTGGATAAGATCTCAATTTTGCTGAGTTCGAAGGACGGGTTCTCCTACTATCTGGTGGGCAGTAATGACAGTTTTCAGTTCCTGGTTTACCAGAAGGAGGTCATCTACATGGAAAGGATGGGCAATAAACTCGGCAGTATTCAAAATGCGCTGAAAAAGGACGGTGCTACCCTAATCGGGAACCACGATTTTGTACCCAGGAAATACTCACCGGGGCCAAAATACAATACCCTCAAACCGGCTCACCAAAAGGCCAACGAAGCTTTTGAGGTGAATCTAATTCGATGGAAACACAATGACCGCTTCAAACAGTTGGTGGAACAAAAAGAAATTGACATAAACGGTTCTTACAAGAACTTATCCTTTTTATCCAATGCCTGCTTCGTCAGTAACAACGAGATCGTTTCTTTTTTACTGGAACAGGGGGCCGCAACTGATGGCGCGCTTCACTGGTGCTCCTATTGGAATAACAATAAAAAGGCTATAGCGCTACTGATTGAGAAAGGCGTCAACATCAATTTTCAAAATGATTTTGGATGGACCGTACTGCATCGACAGGCACATGAATTGGCGGGTCTGTACCAACAAAAGAATAGAGCACTTAATGCTAAGTGGGAAACACAGTCGACGGATGAAAAGATCAAGGATCGAAAAGCTACGATCCAATTCCTAATTAAGAATGGTGCTGATCCATACATCAAGGATAAAATGGGCAGGAATGCCGTTCAGGTTGGAACGCATTTGACTGGAGTGTTTGCGGCGGAAATTGAGGCGTTTTGGAGTGGAAATGCAGAAGTTAGGTAACTTTAGCCTAAGCACGCTGCTATGCCATATGTCACATGGCAAAAAGCAATCCTCTCATTTTGACCCGGTCCCTACACAATTCACCTAATGAGAAAAGAAGAATTCGAAACCAATAGTGAAGACGGCGTAATCCTGAGGGGCAATTTATTGATCCCGGAGCAGCCAAAAGCCATAATCCAATTCAATTGCGGTACGGCTACCAAAAAAGAGTTTTACCTTCCTTTTCTCACCTATTTGGCAAAACACAATTATCTGTGCTGTTTGTGGAATTACCGGGGGAGTGAAAAAAACGACGACCTGAAGAACAGTGCTTACACTTTTATAGATTACGGCACCAAAGATATGCCGGCCATAAAAGCGTACCTGGAGCGCCAATTTCCCGGTCTGCCTTTACTATTCATTGGGCACAGCGCCGGCGGACAGCAAATTGGCTTTATCCGCGACTTGAGCAATGTTAAGGGCAATATCAACATTGCCGTTTCTTCGGGTTATTATCCCAATATGCCTTTCGGCTACAGAATGAAGGCCTATTTTTTCTTCTATGTATTTTCTCCGATCAGTGTTTTGTTGAACGGTTTTGTCAAGGCGAAACCCTACGGGATTATGGAAAATCTTCCGAAAAAGGTAGTGTTCCAGTGGCGGGACTGGTTGGAAAAAGAAGACTATTTTTTCAATGAAAAATTTTACGGGGTCACGGTTCCAACGGGTCATTTCAAAAACTTCCAATTTCCCATTCACGTCATTTATTCCACGGACGATACCATTTCCAACGCGAAGAACACGAAAGCATTTTGGCAAAATGTGAGCAGCGAAAAAGCAATAACGTTCAGAGCACTTAGCCCGGAAGAGTTCGGGCTGAAAAAAATCGACCATTTTGGCTATTTCAAAACGAGGATGAAGGACAAACTCTGGACGGATATCGTAAAACTGCTTGACGATTTGATAAGGGGATGAAAGCCACTCTCTGGCTACCTCCAACCCCAAGGTTCGAAGATTTTTGCCGTCTCTTATTTCTAATAGTGATCGGGAACTATTACGGCCAACCAATTGTAAATAATGGCACTATGCACCCCAATAGAAAAAAATATCACGAGAGTCACCGGGACCAGAAACGGCTGGCTTACGGTACCGAATCAGAGCCGGATACCGAGCCGGTTCAAAAGCAAAGGATCTGCCACGAGGGTCCCTATTGCCAGGTCTGTCACGACTCGGGTATTCTTCCCCATTACCTCACCTCCAGGACATACTGCCGGGGAATTATCTTAGAAAAGCAGGTATTAAGCCATAAGTTGCTCGCTGAGTTGGGAGCAGCCAGCCTGGAGACCGGGCGTCTGCGTTGGCTGATACTGAACAAGGCTTACGCAGGAACACAACAGACCAGCAACAGCCAGCCGGCTTCGTTTCGGGATTTTTCGACCTTATTTCAACATCCCGGAATGCAGCACCTCGAGCAACTTGCGATCATATCACAGGAATTTAACGATAACGATCTTCATCTTCTGGCCACTTCTTCTTACATTAGACATCTAAAGGAATTGATCCTTCCTTTCAACCGAATTACGAACGCCGGGGTAGACATACTGATGCAGCATCCACAGTTTCAAAAACTACAGGTTCTGGATCTATCTTACAATCAATTTGATGAACTGCAGCTTGATCCCCTGTTAGGTTCCCGGTTTTTGCCGCAACTGGAAGAATTGTACCTGGCCGGCAACACCAGCCTTTTCCTGAACAGATATCTGGCGCTGAAAAGCTCATTGAAGTTGCTGGATATTTCGGGAAATAATGTTTCCCTGGACCAATTCAATTCTTTTATCCGGAAAAACCCGGATATTCACCTGGGAGGCAGTCGGTTGGCCAACGGCTATCCACCGCGGATAGCATCCTGGTTCAACGACGAAGAAGCTGAAGATTTTTGGGGTTGGGTTGGATCCTATTTCTAAACCAAAAGATGATCATCTAAAACAAGCAGTTATGAAAAATTCGCTCTTTTCTGTTCTGGTTTTTCTGGCTGTTATTTTACTCGGCTGTTCGGCCAATAAACTGGAGACTCTGGAAACTTCCGGTTACAGTATGGTTGAAGAAAGTGTGAACTACGCAATTGTTGTTTTGAAAAAGAGTGAAATTGAAGTGGAGGGGAATACGATCCGAAATGGGATGCCCTACCAGGAACTGGTGAATAAATTTAATGCCGAATATGGAGATGCTGCTCCAAAGATCCGGGCATCCTTTATCGCAATTCAGGAAGCGGAAAATAACTACACACCGGTCATAACCATCCGTCGGTTTGACGGCTTTCCCCAGGCGGAGACGTACGCTACCCAATTGCAGAAGTTCCTCCAAAAAAATGTAGAAGGTATTACTTCGACCTACGCCATTAGCCAGCTCAACTATCGCAATTTACTCCGTCGCCGGGATATTCGGGAATACGAACAGTTTTATAAGCTAACCGCAGCCGTCGACTAAGTTTACCCCTACAGCAGTACATTTTGTTCACTAAGAGGGCCATGGCCAGATAGATCTGAGAAGCCAGTTATTGGGTCTGCCGTTGAATGATAATTGGAATATTCCTGTCCTGTTATCAATTACCGCCGATCGATAATGACCGAATTGATCTTATTCATCCAATTGCCTCAATCCTAGGACCGCACCGGTAAACGATAGATCCGTTTCCCTCCGGCCCGGTAAATGGCATTGCAGATCGCTGCCGCTACCGGGGGCACGGCGGCTTCCCCACCACCCATGGCGGCCTCCTCCGGCCGGTCGATGATCGTGACCCCGATCTCCGGCGCATCCTGTAGTCGGGGTACCCGGTAAGTGCTCCAATCGTCGCTGGTGATCTCCGATTCGCTAAAGCGGACTTCCTCCTGGAGGGTCCACCCGATAGCCTGCAGGATACCACCTTCGGTCTGGCTTTTAAGGCTATCCGGATTGATGACCTCGCCCACGTCGATCGCGGCCCAGATCTTTTGCAGTTCTATCGCTTCCGTTGCTGGGTCTACTTTTACCCGGGCGGCCATCGCGCAGTAGGCGGCATGATTCTTATAGCGGCAAAATGCGAAACCGATACCTTCTCCCGCTTGCGGACTCACCGTTCCGACCATTTCCCGTACCTGCCGGATGACATCGATCGCGCGCTGATCCTCCAGATGCCGGAGCCGGAATTCCAGCGCATCCTGACCGGAACGTTCCGCCAGATCATCCATGAAAGATTCAATGGCAAAAATGTTGGCGAAGGAACCGAGGCTGCGCAATGAAGAGACTCGCAGGGGGCCGTCGAAGTAATGAGCCGCTACCTGCATCCCGGGGATCTGATAGTAGGGATCACCGTTGCGATGCCCTCCGCCGAGATACCCCCGCCCCTGCATGGGTTTTGGCGTATCCAGATAGCGTGCCGTCAACAGGGTGCCGGCATCTTTATTGGGCCGGGTGCTGTGGGAGTCCGTCCAGACGTCGGTTCGCCAGAAGCTGATCTTACCGTCACTGTCCAAACCGGCTTCGAGTTCCGTGATCATTGCCGAGCCGTAGGGTTCCCAGCGATTTTCGTCGGTGCGGGACCAGCGCACCCGGACCATTTTTCCGGGATAGGCCATCGCCAGCACGGCCGCATCGGCCGCCGCGTCGTCGGCTACGGTATGGCCGTAAGCGCCCGAACCCGGTGCACTGATGACGTGGATCTTTTCGACGGGCATATCCAGCATCAACGCCAGCCCTTCCCGCATGGGATAGATGCCCTGACTGTGGCTCCACACGTGCAGGGTGGTGCCGTCGTATTGGGCCAGTCCGCAGGCCGTTCCGAGTGCAGCGTGCATGGTGTAGGGTTTGAAGAAACTTGCTGCAAGTTTGATCTCCGCCGCGTTGCGATCGAGTACCGCTTCCTTACCGTGTACGACATCCGGTTCGCTCGCAATGGATTTGATATGCTCCGGTAGCTCATTTTGTCGGGGAAAAATAGCGGGCTTCGACCATTCCGAATGTTTGGCCAGGAGTTGTACGGCCCGTTCAGCCTGGTACTCCCGCTCGGTGATCACCCCGAGGAAGTTACCGTTGCGTACCGTTTTCAGAACGCCTTCGGATTCCTGCTTAAAGGCGGTTTCGTCAAAACGGAGCAATTCCGACTGGTAGTTGTGCGGACGCAGTACGCGTGCGTGCACCAGATCGGAAGCATCTATATCGTGAATGTATTTTGTTTTTCCCTGAACGATATCCCGGAGATCGGACCGTGGAATGGGGTGCCCCACAAATTGGTAGGCCGACTTAGGTTTCATTTTGAGATCCAGGGGGACTTCTCCTTCCAGTTGGCGGCCTTCCAGGATATCCGCGAAGGAAAGCTGCCGGTCGCTGTCCGCCACTTTGATCTTAGCGCTTTGGAGTCTCAATTCCTCTCTGGTCACCTGCAATTTTTCGGCCGCCAGATCCAGCAACTGCTCCCGGGCAGCGGCGGCGGCGTGGCGGACCGCCATGGCACTGTTCTGGATCGAACCGCTTCCGGCGGTATAGCCTTCGTTGGGCGTCAGACCAGTTTCGGCGAGTACGACTTCAATCTGATCCAGCTCCGTGAAAAGCTCATCGGCGGCTACCTGCCGGATGGCATTGCGGATACCTTGCCCCAGTTCGACCTTGCCGCTAAAAATGCGTACCCGGCCGTCTTCGAGCACTTCGAGCCAGGCCTTGACCTGCGGTGTCCGCCGCAGACTTCCGGGAAGCTCCTCAAACGTAGTACTGACCATTTCCGGCAGATCGATCTCTTCCGGTTCTCCGGTCGACAGACAACCGGGTAAAACGGGGAGCGCGATAGCCAGACGGCCCATGGATCGAAGAAAATTTCGACGGGAATTGGAAGCGGAGATATTGTGACCGGACATAAAGTTGATTTGGTCTCAATATAGGGAATTTAGCCGCCGCCGCCTCCAATTTACGGTCCGCTTTTACCGTCCTTCGTGGAATGCATAAGAAGATCCGGGCTTATGTCGGGGAGACGTACTTTTTTAGGATCAGGGCTGCACAGTGTCCACCAAATCCGAAACTGTTGCTTAACGCATAACGAACGGTTTTAGCCCGGGAGTGGCCCAGCGTCAGGTCCAGTCCGGCCGGTACGGTCGGATCGGCGGACTGGGTATTGATGGTGGGCGGTATCTGGTCCTGTTGTACCGCGAGGGTAGTGGCGATGGCTTCTATCGCTCCGGCTGCACCCAGGAGGTGCCCGGTCATGGATTTGGTGGCGCTGAGTTGCAGCTTGGTAAACTGCCCGCCTAACAAACGATCAATGGCTTTGATCTCCGAGAGGTCCCCAATACCGGTTGAGGTGGCGTGGGCGTTGATGTAATCCAGGTCCTCCGGTTCAATCCCGGCTTCCCGAACGGCTGCCTGCATCGCTAGGTAGGCGCCCTGCCCATCGGGATGAGTGCCCGTGATGTGATAAGCGTCGGATGCTTCGCCCCCGCCGGCGACTTCCGCGTAGATGCGGGCGTTGCGCTTCAGTGCGTGTTCCAGACTTTCGAGGATTAGGGTGCCGGCACCTTCGCCCAGAACAAATCCGTCCCGCTCCGGATCGAAAGGCCGGCAGGCCGCAGCGGGATCCTCATTGCGGGTAGACATGGCCTTCATCGAATTGAAACCCGCAATGGAAGCCGGGGTGATCGGAGCTTCCGAGCCACCGGCAATGATCAGATCGGCCTTACCCAGCCGGATGTAGTTGAAGGCCTGGATGACCGATTGGGTGGAAGAAGCGCAGGCCGTGACCGGCGCGTAATTGATGCCCTGCAATCCGTACTGGATGGCGATCATTCCCGCCAGACCGTTGGCGATGATCTTGGTGATAAAAAAGGGATTGTACCGCGGCACTGCAAGTGCTGCATTTTCCGTGACTTCCCGTTCGAAAGTCTCAAAACCGCCGATTCCGCTGGCGTAGATCACTCCGGCCCTTTGCCGGTCGATGTTGGCTACATCCAGCGCAGCATCCCGGATGGCTTCCTCGGTAGCGATCAGACCGTACTGGGCAAAACGATCCATTTTCCGCGCCGACTTTCGGTCGAAATGATCCAGCTCATCGTAAGCCTTCAGTTCACAGGCAAAGCGGGTTTTGAAATTTGTCGGATCGAAGCGGGTGATGGTACTACAACCCGAAACGCCGTTCATCAGATTTTTCCAAAATTCCGGGACCTGGTTTCCAATCGGAGTGAGGGCACCGAGGCCCGTGATGACCACTCTTTTCATAGTATAATGGTTAAGCGGTTTGTTAGATATTGATCGCTCCCTGACCCGAAGAGATCAGGTAGGCTTCCTTCAGCGTTTCCGAATAAGTAGGGTGGGCGTAGGAAATGCGGAACATATCCTCGTCGGTAATTTCGTAATGCAGACCGATCACCGCCTGGGCGATCAGATCGGCCGCCCTCGCCCCGATGATGTGTACACCCAGCACTTCCCCGTATTTGGGATCGGTCAGCACCTTCGTAAATCCCTGGGTATCGATAGCGGCCCGGGCCCGACCACTGGCGGAAAAGGGAAACTTGCCGACATTGTAGGCAATGCCTTTGGCCTTTAGCTGTTCTTCGGTGTAGCCCACACCGGCCACTTCCGGCCAGGTGTACACCACGCCGGGTACCAGATGGTAATTGAGGTGCGGCTGCTGGCCGTGGATGGTCTCCACCCCAAACACGGCATCCTCTTCGGCCTTGTGCGCCAGCATGGGGCCGGCAATGACATCGCCGATTGCGTAGATGTGCGGCTCCCGGGTTTGGAGCTTTTCGTTCGTTTGGATCCGGCCGCGTTCGTCCAGTTGGATCGCAGTATTTTCCAGGCCCAGGCCTTCGGTATACGGTTTGCGGCCGGTGGCCACCAGACAGTAATCGGCCGTGACCTGATCCGGATCTTCCTGATCGGAATCAAAATGCACTGTAACCTTTTCCCCACTGGCGGAAACGGAGGTTACCCGTTTCTTTAGTAAAACGCGGATGCCCTCTTTCTGAAAAATGCGTTTCAGTTCCCGACCTAGGTCGTGGTCCATAGCGGGTATAAGGCTGTCCATATATTCCAGGATGGTGACCTGGACACCAATGCGCGCATAAATGGATGCCATCTCCACCCCGATCACGCCACCGCCGATGATCACCATCGATCCGGGTTTTTCGGGGAGGGAAAGCGCCTCCGTGGAGGTGATGATCCGTTTTTTATCGATCGTTACGCCGGGGATTGTGGCGGGTTTGGAACCCGTAGCGATGATGAAATGCCGGGCCGAATAGATGTTTGCGGTGCTTTCGTGCTCAACCCGGATCTCCCGGCTGTTGACGAAAGTGGCCGTACCCCGGATCACCTCGATCTTATTTTTTTTCATCAGGTACTTCAGGCCCGATAAATTCTGGCGTACCACGCCCTTTTTGTGTTCCATCAGTTGCGAAAAATTCAGCGTGAGATTTTTGATCTCAATACCCTGGGCGGAAAACTTGGTGTGCACACTGTGGTAGTTTTCCGTGGCATCCAGCAATGCCTTGGAAGGGATGCAACCTACATTGGTACAGGTGCCGCCGAGACTGGCGTACTTTTCCACAATAGCTGTCCGGTAACCCAGCTGGGCGGCCCGAACAGCTGCGGAATATCCTCCGGGGCCGGATCCGATGATGATAATGTCGTACGGTGTCATTGATCTGTATGGTTATGATGAGACCACACTCATATACCGATCGGTATATGAGTGGGTAAAAAATTTTTAGCTCGTTTTAAGGTGCAGGATCTCCCTTTTCAAACCGTCCATGTTATCCACGAGGATATTCGGTTCCTCCAGTGTTTTGGATAGTAATATGCTTCCTTCCATGACAGCGATCATTTTCTGGGCCATTTTCCGGGCATCAACGGGCTGTATTTCCTGCCGGTCGATCCCTTCGGTGATGATGTCGGCCAGTCCGGATCGCCAGTCCTGAAAAGCTGCTTTGACCTCCTGAAACAGGCGGGGCTCCATATCGTCCACGTCCGTGGCGGCATTGAGCAGCGCGCATCCCCCCCGGTCAAAAACGGCCCGATATTCGTCCCGGAAAAAGTCGACAAAGGCCAGTAGCTTTTCAATAGGCGTTTCTTTTCCGGTCAGTTGTTGTTGGAAACCGTTCACCATGAAACGGTGATTGAAACGAAAAGCCTCGATGGCCACCTCTTCCTTATTTTTGAAATTGCCGTAGATACTGCCTTTGGTCAGGCCCGTAGCCGCGGTGAGATCGGACAAAGAGGTACCGGCGTAGCCCTTTTTGTTAAAGACCTCCGCGGTTTTTTCGATAATCAACTGTCTTGTCTTTTCGGAACGAACCATAACACAAATATACCGATCGGTATATGAAATTCCAAATTTTGTTACTCAAAGGCTGGACGAAGGTCAGAAAGCGGACTAAAAACAGCCGGGCCGGATCGGGACATTCATCCTTGATCCGGCCCGTAGTGCAGCCACCGCTACCCGTTATTTAATGAGGTACATAAATCTCATAGGTATAGGTGATGGTCAGTTCGTCACCGGCATCCACACTGGTTTCCCAGCAGACGTCGGTTAGTTTATTGAGATCTCCGGCGGTATTGATCCGTTCGGCTTTTAGCCATTTGATACTGCTCTCCTGGAGTTCCCCGAGAATAGGTCGGCGAATATTCAGATCAATATCCTGACTTTTGTAATTCTTTACCTCTATCTGACCGGCAATGGTCAGCAGGTCGTAATAATAAGTGTCTCCGTCGCGATTGGTCTTCCGGGCATTTTCCTGGCGCTTCACGGCCTTTTCCGCCTGCTTGATGTGCACGTCCGGTGCTTCGGTCAACTTGACAAAAGAATTACCCTTGATCGGGGTATAATTCAGACGGTCCTGACTGATGGGCCGGGTTTCCTCTCCGTTCTTCACCACCAGGGCCGCACCCGTGGTGAAAGGGTATTCGGTATCATTAACCACCTTGATGGAATGAAAGACCTTGTTGGGATTAGGGGAGAACAGGTATTCGTCCCGGTAGGCGTACTTTTGGGCGTTGTTTTGGGGAAGGTTACACTCGTAAATGTGCGCAATATCAATATCGGCCGTGAAAACCGGATAGTGGCCGCGGCCGCCCTTTTTGATGCTCATATCTTCCAGGGTGTAGAAGTAAAGGTCTTCTTCGGCCGAGCCGTCGAGTCCGCTGGTCGTGCCGGGGGCATTGCCCACCACATCCTCCTCAATGGCATAACCGTAGGTCTGGGTTTGCAGAGTATTGGAAAAAGCGTCAAAATTACTGACGCCTCCCCTCGCCATAGAGCGGGGTTGAATACTGGAGAAATCGATAAGCGGAGACAGGCGGTCGGCATAGCTGAAGTTGGGCACCCCCACCACAAAATTGACGTCGGTATCTTTAATATCTTCGATCTCATTGACCACTTCGGCGCGGAGGGTCAGGCGGGCCCGCTTTTCTCCGGTAAGCTCCATGAGGTACAGCGGCGTCCAGTTCAAGCCGTTGGAGAGGTACATCAGGTCGAGTGCCTGTTCCTTTTTTTCTGAAGTGAAGGCTACCTCCAGAACGGGTTTTACCTCCGTTTTTTTGTGCTCGTAGGCCTGCACCGGTTTTTCGAAAAATTCGATGCGGCGAATTTCACTGAGCAGGAAAGTCCGCCAGCGACCGTCCATCCGGAAGGTAACGATCTGGCCCGTGGCGGGAGTCTCCTCTTCGAGTGCTTCCACGGTACCCTCGATCATTTCGTCTTTGCCAACGTGCAGAATAACCCGTTTGCCGAGGTTGGCGTACAACATTTCCGGAATAGTTTGGGCGGGCAGTGAACGGGCCGTTTCCAGCGTATCCACAAAACTGCTCAGAGCCTCCAACTGGCCCTGAGGAGAGTTCATCCAATAAGTCCCGAACAGGGCCGGCGGTAGGTTATCGGTGATCCGGTAGGTGCCTGCATCCGCGGTAACGGTGCCGGATTTGATGAAAAATGCAGTACTGTTCTTGAAAATAGAAATAGAGGAGGTCCGAAAATCTTTTTGGACATCCTGGGCGGCGGTAGTGATCGTTAAACTGATGCAGCTCAGCAGGAGCAAAATTGGTTTAGTCATATGCAGTAGATTTCAGGTGGTGACAAGGGAAAGTTTACGGTAGATGGATTTGCACCGGCGGCCGGTAGTTACCCGGCAAGGGACCTCCTTAACGGCGCCTTAACCTTCACGCGGAAAACCGACTACTGTAGGTCGCATTGGTGCCGTGATTTTTCACAGTGATACCGTTTAGTTTCTAACTGCAATATAGCGTCGTAAATTGTGAAGCGTCATTGCCCCTAAGCTTGATATTTTACATCCTACTCCGTTTTTAGCGCATCCACCGGATTGACCCGCAGGACCCGGATCAGATGGTAGGTGATCACGAGCGTACTTACCAGAAGCATAAGCGCCCCGGACACTAAAAAAAGGTCAGGCCCCGGCTCGATACGGTAACTGAATGCCTGTAGCCAGCGCTTGATCAGCCACCACGCAATCGGCATGGCGACCGCAACGGAGATCAGCGTGATTCGGCTGTAGCGCCGGGTCACGGAACGGAGCAGATGGACGGGACCGGCTCCCAGCACTTTGCGGATGCTCATTTCCCGGGTCCTTTGGTGTACATGCAGCGAGAAAAGCGCAAAAAGGCCGGTGCAACAAAGTAGTAATGCGATCAGCGCGAAAAAGCGAAATAGCTGCGCCAGTTGATCCTCCCGCGAGTACATAGCCGCAAGGAACTGATCGAAGTAGGTAAGCGAAAAAGCAATTTCCGGGAACAATGTCTCCCATTCGCTCCGGATCATCCCGCCCGCACCGGGAGGAGCCTTGACCAACAGTTTGCCGGCATAGTTGGTATTGTACAGAAACACGATCGGTTCGATAAGGTGATGTAGGGATTTGTTATGGAAATTTTCGATGACGCCCACTACCTCCAGCGGTGTATCCTCGCCGTACCAGATCCGTCGGCCGATCGGCTCTTCCCAACCCAGAGCTCTGACCAGGGCCTGGTTAATAATGACGCTTCCACTGCGATCATTCAACTGTTCCGGATCGAAGTTCCGGCCGCGGGCCAGGGGGATTTCCAATAAGTCGAAGTAGTCTTCATCGATCCGATAGATATTATATACCTTTTCCGTTTTTTTTCCATCGATGATCACCTGGAATACTTCCTTGCCGTTTTCCTCTCCGGGCAAAGCGCCGCCGGATACCAGAGAGGCATTTTTGACGCCGGCCAATTGCTGGATCCGGGCTTTTAATTCATGGACTTTCCCCGGCGTATGCTCCGTATCCGGAAGCGCTACGATCTGGATCTGGTCCTGGGAAAAACCCAGATCCTTCTGCCGGATGAAATCGAGTTGCTGACCAATGGCCAGGGTGACGATCAGGATGACGCCGGTCAGGACGTATTCCAGACCAAGCAGGGTATTTTTTAGCCAGGTCTGGGCCGTGCCCGCTTCGTGAACCGTACGGGAAGAAAAGGACAGGTAAATGCCGGAATAACTCGTACCCAACAGGCCCAGTACCAACACCAGCAGCGGCAGCAGTCCGATCAGGAGCCATTTGCCGTCCAGTGCCAGGGCATCGAAGCCGGTATAAGCGGAATAGGTTCTGGCAAAACCGAAGATCAGCAGGGTGGACAGCAGGAGGATCAGCACGGTCATAACGCCAGATTCGGTACTGCTTTGCAGTAGTAACCGGCGGCGCGAAATACCCAGGATCTTTTTGAGCCGGATCTCTTTGGTGCGTTGGACAGAGCGGGTCAGGGTGAGATTGATAAAATTGAGTCCGGCAATCCCCAATACCAACAGTCCGGCGATGGCCAGAGCCACGAGATACATCCGGTTGCCTTTGGGCACATCGTCCACCAGGCCCGGAGAGAAATAGATCTCCCGCAATGGCTGGGCGTGGAAACGGACGGCCAGACCGGAATCCTCCAGCAGAGGGGTCAGCTCCCGGTCGGTAAACGCCTGTAAGTGCTCATTTAGTTTTTCGGCATTAGCGGTGGGGGCGAGTAATACGTAGGTATAATTTTCCAGATTGAACCATTCCTGGGGATCGTATGCGGTCTGGGCTGTCGCCATTATCAGCGCGTTGATCTGTAGATGTGCATTTGGGGGCCAGTCCTGAAAAACACCGCTAACGGTAAAGTTTTCCTCGCCTACCATAATTTGTTCTCCGATAATATCTATGCTGTTGAAATACTTTTCCGCCAGGGATCTGGTCAATAGTATAATGTTCGGTTGGGTAGTTGCCTGCTCCCGCTTACCGGCTAGCAGATCAAAAGAAAACACCTCCAGCGTTTGGGGATTGGCCTGGTAAAATCCGGATTCCCGGAACACTTTCTGTCCGACCCGTACATCGGCCGCGTGGAAACCCAGACGGGCGTAGGCTGTTACGTCCGGAAAGTTTTGCTGCAGCAGATCACCGGGCGGCAGACCGGTGGTCGCGTATTGATCCGTTTGGCCACCGGCGGTGACATCCATCGTCAGGCGGTAAATATTCTGATTTTTTTCGTGGAAGGCATCGTATTGTCTGGATTGCTGGATATAGTCGGCGATAAACCAGATGGAGGCCAGCGAAACGCCCAGACCGATCCAGGAAACCAGGGTGTACAGGCGATATTTGAAAAGGGTTCTCAGGCTGTGGTGCAGTAGCTTTATCATGCAGGTGTTTTGGGTAAAGAGGAGCCGGCGGAGTAGATTGGTTGGCCAAGAGCCTATCCAAAAACCATACTTTGGTCTTAAAATAACCATCTATGGAACCTCATTTCGTCCTTTCCTCCTTCCGTAGCGCTGCTACGAAACTCGAAAATGACTTCGTGAGAACCCAAATCTGGTCATTTTCGACAGCAAAAACGGTTTCTGGATAGGCTCTACGCGCCTGAAGTATGCTGTCAACAGAGGTCGTTCAAGGGGCACTCCGAAATGGAAGGTACCTGCCAATAGTAATTACAAAGTTTAACGCTGTACCTCCTTTAGTCAAGCTGAAGAAAAGGGGCGTAGAGACAGTAGGTAATATAAAGTTTCAACTATTTTTTCTTACATTGCAGTATACCTTTAGACAGTTCCCTACTTTATTTCATTTCTATTTTAGCGGTGTTTCGATCATGGTTAGGATGATTGCCTAATGTTTCCGTGATCAGTATTTAAACTGGCTAATTTCCACTGCAGCGAAAGCTCAGTATCAGTCCTCTTCTTACCAATTGCATTCTCCTGGCAACGACGTCGTATTTTCTAACTCAATACCAAGATAAATGCTAAAGATCCTTACTGTTTTTTTGTTGGCTCTGCTAACGACCTGGACGCTGCACGCACAATTAAAATTAGACGTTGAAGGTCCCGCATCAATCCGGGGAAACTTAGTCCTGGGTGATCCCGAAGCAAGCATCTCCGGCCTGGATATGCTTGTCGGGGTAAACGATTTGCGGTTCTCCGCAGAACTAGCCGCCGGGGAACAGATGCGCCTGACTCCGGCCGGCTGGTTGGGCATCGGTACCATTAGTCCGAATTTCAAATTGCACGTAGAGGGCGAGACCCAAACCGTATTGGGACTGGCCAATACCAGTGCCGGCGGACATACTTTCGGGATCTATTCCCTCGGCGCGAGTAATTCCGAAGGAGCCGGTAATTTCATGATCCGGGACGAGACGGCCGCCAGCAATCGTTTTTTTATTAGTACTGTCGGAAATGTCGGCATTGGCACGATCCAGCCGAATGCAGAGAAATTAAGAGTCATTACGGATGGCAACGCCGCTTACAGTATTCGAGCGGACAATGAGAATACGGCCGGACCGGAACAAACCGGAATATATAGTAGCGTACGGGGTGCGGGATCCGGGACCAGGCTCGGTGTCTCCAGTCTTGTGGATACGGGTGCGGATGCAGCGGACGGGCAACACTTTGCCGTCTACGGCAGAGTAGCTAGTCAAAATGCCTCGAATCTGACCGTCGGTGTCATCGGGATAGACGAGGCCGCGGGAGCCGGAGCGCATTACGCCGGCTATTTTATCGGCGATGCAATTGTAACGGGCACTTTTGATAATCCTTCCGATGAAAAATTGAAAACCAATGTCCGCAGCCTGGATCAGGCCGTAGACCGGCTTATGGCCTTACACCCGGTAAGCTATGAATTTCGTACCCGGGACTATCCGCAGATGCGCCTGGCCCAAGGGCCTCAGATGGGATTCATCGCCCAGGAAATGGCCCGGGTATTTCCGGAACTGGTCAAGGACAACCGGCACCCGGAAATGGCTAAAACCAGGGATGAGGAGGGAAGACCAACCGCCTATTATCCTTCCGTGGATTATAAGGGGGTCAACTACTCCGGCTTGATCCCGGTACTCACCCGGGCTACCCAGGAACAGCAACAAAAGATACTGGACCTGGAAAGCCAGGTAGCTAACCGCGACCGCCACATTGCCGGCCTGGAAGATCGGCTGGCCAAACTGGAAGCGATCGTGGCCAAACTGGCCGCAACGGAGGACGGCTCTACAGTTGTGCCGGTAGGTGACGCCTCCCTGCTGCAAAACCAGCCGAACCCCTTTACGGAAACGACCAGTATCGTATATACGGTTCCTACGTCCGTTCGTAAGGCAGAATTGCGGATCACCGACGCCGGGGGTCGACTGCTGAAAACCGTGGTAATCGATCAACGGGGTGAAGGTCGCACCCAACTACAGGCTCAAAGCCTGAGTGCCGGCACCTATTTTTATAGTCTGGTACTGGATGGCAAGGTACAGTCTACACGGAAAATGGTGCTGACTCCCCGCTAGACTTAGTGAGGATGGATACGATCAGGGGCTGATTCACCGCCGGCCCCTGATCGTAATTGTAGATTAAAAGGAATTCAATGTTCCGGTTCTTCACCGGCCATCTCTTCTTATTTTCAAAACTGTTCACTACATAGTTCCTTATTGACCACCGCCCCGGCAAAATTCCCGCCGGCTACGGCACTCGCTACGGACCGCATGGGCGTGGTATTGTCCCCACAGGCAAATACGCCCGGTACACTGGTTTGCTGCATGGCGTTTACTTCAATAAATCCCTGCTCCGTCAATTGGCACCCCAGACTTTCGGGGATATCGGAATGCTGGACAAATGGCACCCGGGCGTAAAGCGCTTTTATGGCTACCGGAGGGCCGTCGGTAAAGTGGATACGCTCCAGTTGCCCGTTTTGGTGTTCCAGCCTTTCGATCAGCCTATTTTCTACCTTGATCTGGTTTGCCGTTAGTTGAGCGGTCTGTTCGGCGGTAAAATCCGACTGACCGTTGGTGAAAATGGTCAGATCATCCGTCAGATTGTTTACCAGGCTGGCGAGGTGCATGGCGGTGTCTCCGTGGTCCAGTATACCTGTGATCTCCCCTTTCACTTCGTAGCCGTGGCAGTAGGGGCAGTGGATCACCGAGATCCCCCAGCAGTCGGCAAATCCTTCATTATCCGGGAGCAGATCCTTGATCCCGGTGGCAAAAACCAGCTTTTTGGCGCTATACGTCTGGCTCGTACGCGTGGTGATCGCAAAACCCTCATCGGTGGCGTTGCCGCTGATGGCGAAGTCATTGAGGAAGCTAACCGTACGGTATTGGAGTACCTGGGTGCGGGCTTTTTCCGCAATAACGGCCGGCTTTTCCCCATCCTGGGTGATAAAATTATGGGAGTGGGGCGTTTGCCGGTTGCAGGGCCGGCCACCGTCAATGATCAGTACTTTACGGAGCGAACGCCCTAGTGCCATGGCTGCTGACAAGCCGGCGTAGCTGCCTCCGATAATGATCACGTCGAAATGGTTGTTATCGTTCATTTGCTATGTTTTACTGGAAGATCAAACCGGTAATAGTTGTCAAAGTTAGTAATTGTTTTTATTATTGCAATTCAATTGCATTAACAAAATGAAAAGACGAAATACTGCAGCCAAACAAACGATCCTGGATATCCTGCAGGCATCCCGGTCGGTGCCCCTGAGTCAGGAAGATATCGAGCAAAAGGTAGCGGGCAAGATGAACCGGGTAACGGTCTACCGGGTACTGAATAGTTTTTACGAAGATGGATACATCCACAAGATCCTGGCGGATGACGGTAAATATTACTTTGCGATCTGCCTGAATTGCCGGGAAGACGATCACCACCACGATCATTTTCATTTCCGCTGCCTCAATTGCCAGAAGGTAGAGTGTTTGCAGGAAGAGGTTAAGGTGCAACTACCCGGCGGCTACCGGCAGGAATCGGTGAATTGCCTGATCACGGGGTATTGCCCGGAGTGCGCGTAGTGGGTGACTCGGAGAGGGAGTGAATGGGTGATGGGGAGAGGGGGTGAGGGGGAGAATGTCCTCGGGCGAGAAATTGTGATATGTCTTTTTTAGGCGCAATATCAGTTGCAATTACAATGGCAGGGAAAAGGCAACTTTGGGTCCATCTTTGACCTCTTCGCCTGATTTGGAATGATTGAAATTACTATTGCCATTGGATTTGCCATTTTTTATAGGTCATCATTTGGAAACTTAACGACTCTGGGGAGAGTAGGAGAATGCCTGATCGGCGACCACTAAATTTGGTGGATCATCCGGCCATTTTACCATTTTTTTGTAATTAGCCGGCTTAATTTTTTTCGTAACTAATTTGGTAGAAGCCATGCGGTCTACGGTAAACGGGGAAACAACGGCCGGATAGACCAGGAATAGATAAATATCAAGCCATTCCTGCTACCGTCAACCATCGACCATCGACCATCAACCGTCGACCATCAACCGTCGACCGTCAACCGTCACCAGTGGACCGTCACCCATCTACCAAACAAATACCACCCAATGTTCTTCACCAATTATCAATTCAGACTGTTTAGTGTCCTGCCGCTTGCCCTACTGGGTTTTTTTCTGTTGAAAAACGGGCCGGACAAAAAAACGGAGGATTTCGCGGTCATTGCCTACTATGCCGGTAACGGACAGGATCTGGACAAATACGAATGGAACCGGATCACCCACGTTATCTATAGCTTTTGTCACCTCAAAGGGCAGGAACTGGCGGTTGACAACGCCAAAGACAGCATCACCATCCGCAATCTGGTGGCGCTGAAGAAACAGTACAAGCACCTCAAAGTATTGCTTTCCCTGGGCGGCTGGGGCGGCTGCAAAACCTGTTCACCGGTATTCGCCACCGACGAAGGTCGGGAGGTCTTTGCCCGTTCCGTGAAAAAGCTGACGAAAACCTACCGCACGGACGGCCTCGATCTCGACTGGGAATATCCCGGGATCGAAGGGGTGCCAGGCCATCCTTTTATGGCCGAAGACAAACAAAATTTCACTATGCTGGTGGAGCAATTGCGGCGGAAACTCGGAAAAAAGGCCATCCTAAGTTTTGCGGCGGGCGGTTTTGAGAAGTACTTCGAGCACTCCATCGAGTGGGATAAGGTCATGCCGCTGGTAGATTACGTCAACCTCATGAGCTACGACCTGGTTGGCGGATACAGCAAGGTCACCGGGCACCATACGCCGCTTTATTCCAATCCGGATCAGACGGGTTCGGGCGATTACGGGGTACAGTACCTGATCGATCTTGGCGTGCCTTCCGAAAAGATCATCATCGGAGCGGCCTTTTACGGGCGTAGCTGGAGCGGCGTGAAAAATGTCAATAATGGATTGTACCAGTCGGGCACTTTCAAATCTTTTATTCCCCACCATCGATTCGATCAGGCGCTGACCGCCGAGCAGGGTTTTGTTTTCTATCGCGACCCTGTGTCTAAGGCGCCTTACGCCTACAGTGCAAAATTGAATGAATTTGCCACCTTCGACGATGAGGTGTCCATCCGACTCAAGACCAAATACGCAATGGATAAAAAATTGGGCGGCATCATGTTCTGGCAACTGACCGACGACCGGACGGATGGCGGCCTGCTGCGCGCCATTTCGGAAGGTATGGACCAAAACTGATGGATTAGATCAGGCACCTTCATGTCATATACCGGGTCCCGTATCGCCCCCGGTAAACTTTAAGCTGAGCCATTCCGAACGCTCCGGGTATAATTGTTATCCGTAGCATTCGGAATAGCTCGGGTTTCGGCGCGAACAGCTCCCTTTTTCTTTCCCATATTACGGAATAATTACGATTCTTCACTACCTGCCAAAATCCGCTATTGCCCGGCCATTTTGGAGGCAGCCTACTATTAAGCAGCTAAAAAAATCACATTTTCCTTGTAACCTTTTTGCTACTTCGGCGACTATCTTTTCTGAATATGACTTATTTTAAAAATCGTTCTCAAAAGATGGAAGGCATGAATCAGCAAAAACAGACCCTTTTTATGGAGGCTTATGCCTCCTGTCATGATCCCTTTATCCGGTATTGTTCTGCATTGGCTTACAACAAAATAGAACTGGAGGATCTGGTGCAGGATGTATTAGTGACGGCCTACGAGCAATTCGAAAATATCAGAAAAAAGGACCGCCTGTTGCACTATTTGATCCGGGCTGCCCGTAACCGGGCGATCAGTACCTGGCGACGATCCAAGCAAAGAGAAGGGTTACAGGAAGCTCACCCCAGTTGGTGCCGACCCGGAACTACTTCGCCGGAAGTGATCCTCGATATCCAGCTGTTATACCAACTGATGACCAAACTGCCGGACGAACAAAAAGATGCTATTTTGCTCTTCGAAATAAGCGGCTTCAGCATGAAAGAAATCGCGGAGATCCAGCGCTCCACCGTGGGAGCGGTCAAAACGAGGATCAGCCGCGGTCGCAGCAGTTTGCGGAAGATGATCGAGGAAAAACCGGAGTCCAAATCGCTGCTGGGACTATTGTTATTTCTGCGTGATCCTATTTCCGACGAGGGTTTCCGAAGTCAAAGAATAAATGATTCGCTGCAAAAGCTGCCACCAAAAATAGAACAAGAGGAGATTGCCAAAATGATCAATGCCCTGCCGGACGGGGCCATGACGAACAAAGCCTGGTTTTCCCGGATCAATTTCACTCCATTGGTAGTGGGTGCAATTGGCCTGGCAATCCTGGTTATGGTCTTATTCAATTTCCTGCCCGGTGCACCACTTACCACAGGCACAGATACTTCCGTTTCCGTGGAATCTCCACAACCCGATAACTTAGCTCTGGCCAACGGATTCCCCAACTCCGTGGATAATCCCCTGCCGGCATCTTCCGAACCAGTAAAAGCCTTGCTCAAAGGCGTGGTTCTCGATCCGGATGCGGAGGGGCTGTACCTGTTAAAAGTCACCCAGGATACCCGAGGGGAAAAGGTTCGTATTCCAGTCGTTAACGGTGCTTTTGAGTACGAATTGGTTACCGATCACGAGGAGGCCTTCCAACTTATCTACACGCATGAACTGGATATGGCTGGAGCGTGGAGGCCGATCGTATTCTTTGCCGAACCCGGAGAGATCGACTTCGTGCTGCAGGAGTCGCAGCGGGCGGACGAAAATAAGATCGAGGGAGGTGAATTGAACCGGCTGTGGACGGAATTTCAGACCCTTTTTGAAACGAAGTTCTACGGCCAGTATGCTCCCATCCAGGCTAAAATGAGGGAATTGTTCCAAAATGATGAGTACTCAAGCGATTCCATGAAAGTATTGCTCCAGGCGGTGAGAGATCCGAAAGACGAAAAGGAGCGAACCGATCTTGGGCGAAAGATCACTGCCCTGCGGGACGAGGGCCTGCATCTGAGTCCAAAAGCTAAAGTACTGGATGACCAGCGGAAAATTATCGATCAAAAGGCGCTGGACTGGCGGTACGATTATATCAGCAATAATCCCAGCATTATGAGCTATTATCTACTGTACCAGGACCTGAAAAGGTCGGGTGAAAATAATGGTAATATCGGGGAAATGGCTGTGGCCTTTGAGGAATTCAAGAAGTTGTATCCCGAGCACCCGTACACAAATATCATCCGGGAAATGATCTTCAGTTTTAAGGCGATCAAAGTAGGCGGAGTTTACGAGGATTTCATTGCGCCGGACCTACAGGGTGTAGAGCATCAGTTATCGGATCTGAAAAAAGGTAAGATCTTGGTACTTGATCTATGGGCCTCCTGGTGTCGTCCCTGCCTGCAAAAAAGCCGGGAACTGATACCGGTGTACAGAGACTACAACGGGCCTGATTTCACAGTCGTAGGCGTGGCCCGGGAATTCAAAAATACCGAACGACTGGAAAAAACACTCACCAGAGAGCAGTACCCCTGGATGAATTTACTGGAACTGGATGATCAAAACGAGATCTGGTTGAAGTACAAAATCCCGTTTTCGGGGGGCGGCATTTTCCTGATTGACCGGGAAGGTGAGATCCTGGCTATTGAACCTACGGCCGAAGAGGTCCGGAAGATCCTGGAAGATCAGGGTATTCCAAAGACTAAACGTTAGCCTTTTGACTTGCTCTCTCTGATAAAATACAATTGGCCGAAGCGGTACACTTCGGCCAATTTTTTGCTTTTTATAACGACTTGGTGCTGGAACCGGAAGCTAAGGCTACCGGCGTTTACACCACTTGCATCACCGATATCTTTCCTAATTATCGGAAACTTTCATTGATATTTTCCAGTGCTGCGGCTCCCGGATTCAGGTCCGTTTCCTGCAGACTGTTCAGCGGGCGGTGCACGGTATTTTCCAATTCGTGCAGGTCCCGGCTCTCCTGGTCGATGTACAACAGGCCGGTGAGGATCTCCCCTTTGGATTTGGCTTCGTAGAGCCGGTTGACCGCCGAACCGCGATCCGTCGGATCCCAGTTGGGCGCCAGCTTGTGGAGCTGGATCCGGGAACCGTCGTGCAACTTCACATTTTTGGAAGAGCCTTCGGCGTAATCGACCGTGATCTCCTTTTTCTCGGGTACGAAGTCAATGGTAGCGGTAGCTTCCAGGTGGGCCCGTACGTAATCGTAGGATTTCGTCGATTCGGGCTTATTATTGAAAGTTACGCAGGGAGACAGTACGTCGAGGAAAGCAAATCCCGGGTGGGACATTGCCGCCTGGATCAGGGGCACCAGCTGGGTTTTATCCCCGGAGAAACTCCGGCCCACAAAAGTAGCGCCGAGTTCGAGCGCCATCCCCACCAGGTCGATAGACTGGAACGGATTGATCGCGCCGTCTTTGCTTTTTGAGCCGGCATCGGCGGTAGCCGAGTGTTGCCCTTTGGTCAGACCGTAACAGCCGTTATTCATCACGATGTACACCATATTCAGGTTCCGGCGGATAGCGTGGACGAACTGCCCCATACCGATGGAGGCGGTATCCCCGTCACCGGAAACCCCCAGATAAACCAGGTCCCGGTTGGCCATATAGGCTCCGGTAGCAATGGATGGCATCCGGCCATGCACGGAATTGAAGCCGTGGGAGTGACTCAGAAAATAGGTCGGCGTTTTGGAAGAACAACCGATACCCGAAAGTTTAGCCAGTCGGTGCGGCTCCAAGGACATTTCGTAGCAGGCCTGCACGATCGCACCGCTGATGGAGTCGTGGCCACATCCGGCGCAAAGCGTGGAAATGGCACCTTCATAATCAGCCCGGGTAAACCCAATATCGTTCTTGGGCAGCCCCGGGTGTCGGAAGGATGGACGTATATAGGTCATAATTTCTTTTCAGTTTTGAGCCGTGACCGGAACCCTCAGCACTATCGCTGATCGCCGATCTTCGAACGGATTATTTATGATTAACCGTTGCCGGCATTAATTCATTAATGATCTGCCCCTTGATGTTATCCGCAGTAATGGGCATGCCATCGTAATTCAATACGGAGATCAATTTTCCTGGATTTACATCCAGTTCGTTGATCAGCAGGGTCCGCATCTGAGCGTCCCGGTTTTGTTCGATAATGAAGATCTGGTCGTGTTCCTCCACAAACTGCTCCACTTCCGCACCGAAGGGGAATGCCTTCAGGCGCATGGAGTCGATCACCAACCCGTCGGCCTCCAGTATATCCATGGCTTCCAGTGCGGCGTAAGTGGTGGTGCCGAAGAAGATCATGCCCGTATCACTTTCTTTACCATCCTGGTACAATTCAGCGGCGGGAACGTAGGTTTTGGCCGTGTTCCATTTTTTAACGAGGCGATCCACGTTGCGTACATAAGCCGCACCGTCTTCGGTGTACCGGGCGTATTCATCGCGGGAAGTACCGCGGGTGAAAAAGGCCCCTTTGCTGGGGTGCGTGCCCGGAAGCGTGCGGTAGGGAATACCGTCTCCGTCCACATCGAGGTAACGGCCGAATTCCTTTACGCGTTCCAGATCCTCAGCGTTGAGTACTTTGCCGCGATCGTATTTCCGCTCGTCGTCCCACTTGAGGGGAGGGGAGAGGTGATCGTTCATACCGAGATCCAGATCGGTCATCAGCATGATCGGCGTTTGCAGCCGGTCCGCCAGATCAAAAGCCTGGGCGGTCATCTCGAAGCATTCCTTCGGATTGGCCGGCAACAGCAGTACGTGTTTGGTATCACCGTGGGAGGCGTAGGCCGTAGACACGAGGTCCGATTGCTGGGTACGGGTGGGCATACCGGTAGACGGGCCGCCCCGCTGTACATTGATCAGTACCACCGGGATCTCGGCAAAGTAGGCCAGCCCGATAAATTCATTCATCAGGGAAACTCCGGGACCACTGGTAGCCGTGAAGGCACGTGAACCGTTCCAGGTGGCGCCGATCACCATTCCCATAGCGGCCAGCTCGTCTTCAGCCTGGATTACCGCGAATTTTTTCTGTCCGGTTTCCGGATCTATCCGCAGGCGGTTGGCGTAACGTTCGAAGGCCTGGGCCACCGAAGTGGACGGCGTGATCGGATACCAGGCTACCACCGTGGCGCCGCCGTAGATGGCGCCGAGCCCGCAGGCCGTGTTGCCGTCGATCACGATACGGTCACCTACCAGGTCGCGGCGCTCCAGGCGCAACTGCAGTGGGAATTCGTAATTTTCCCGCACGTAGGTACGCCCCAGTTCCAATGCCTGGATGTTGGGTGGGATCAGTTTCTCTTTTTTCTTGAACTGATCCTTGATCATATCTTCCAGTACGTTGAACTCAATATCCAGTAAAAGCGATAATGCGCCGACGTAGATGATATTTTTAAACAGCTGCCGTTGCCGCGGATCGCGGTAATTTTTCATCGAAAGCTCCATCATCGGAATACCGATATAGTGGATATCATCCCGGATGAACTCCTCGTGCAACCGCTTGGTATTATCGTAGATGAAATAACCGCCCGGACGGACGGACTGAACGTCCTTCATCATACTCTGCGGATTGACGCAGACCATGATATCGACGCCGTCACGACGTCCCAGATAATCCTTTTCACTGACCCGTACCTCGTACCAGGTCGGCAATCCCTGAATGTTCGAAGGGAAAATATTCTTGGGAGAAACCGGAATACCCATCCGGACGATCGATTTGGCAAAAAGGTTATTCGCACTCGCCGAGCCCGTTCCGTTCACATTGGCGAAACGGACCACCATATCGTTTACTCCACTAAGTTGCTGCATGTCTGTCCTGCTTTTGTAACTTGGTATAAATATTTCTGCATGTCCCAGGCGGATGTGGGACAACGTTCGGCACATAATCCGCAATGAAGACAGACATCCTCATCCTTGATCATGACGCGTAGAGTGGGAAGCGTTTCGGATACATAAAGCTCCTGGTCCGTATTCTGCGCCGGGGCGTTGAGCCGTTCGCGCAGTTCCTCCTCCTCTCCGTTTTTAGTAAAGGTGATACAACTGGTAGGACAGATATCCACACAGGCGTCACATTCTATACAGCGGCTGGTGTTGAATACGGTCTGCACATCGCAGTTCAGACAGCGCTGGGCCTCTTTGAAGCCGAGGCGCTCGTCGAAACCGAGTTCGACCTCCACCTTCCGGTTGGCCAGGGTTTTTCTTTTATCCTCGTGGGGTACCGCGTAGCGATCGTCATTGGTCACGCCGCTATCATAGATCCATTCGTGGATACCCATTTTCTGACTGATGAGGTTGGTGGTTGGTCCCGGCCGGTCCGTCAGCACATCATCTCCCTGACAGAACAGGTCGATGGAAATAGCTGCCTGGTGACCGTGCGCTACCGCCGTGATCACATTTTCCGGACCAAATGCCGCATCACCCCCGAAAAATACATGGGGAAGGGTTGACTGGAAGGTGACCTTATTCACTACCGGCAGGTCCCATTTGCCCAGTTCCAGTCCCAGGTCGCGTTCGATCCAGGGGAAGGCATTGTCCTGACCGATAGCGATGATCACATCATCCGCTTCGATGAACACGTCCGGCTCGCCGGTCGGGATCAGCTTACGGCGTCCGTTCTCGTCGTATTCGGCCCGTACATTCCCAAAGATCACTCCTTTGAGTTTGCCGTTTTCCACCACAAATTCCTTGGGAGGCATATTGTTCATGATGGGAATATCCTCGTGCTGGGCATCATCGATCTCCCAGGGCGAGGCCTTCATATCTTTGAACGGACTCCGCACCACTACTTTTACCGCTTCGCCACCCAGGCGGCGGGAAGTACGGCAGCAGTCCATCGCGGTATTACCACCGCCCAGTACGATCACTTTTTTGCCTACGCTTTTGATGTGCTCAAAGGCCACGCCGGCCAACCACTCGATACCGATGTGGATGTTGGCGTCCGCTTCTTCCCGGCCCGGCAGATTCAGGTCGCGTCCTTTCGGAGCGCCGGTACCTACGAAGATCGCGTCGTAGTCTTTATCGAGCATGTCCCGCATACTGGAAACGTAGTGATTGAAGTGCGTGTGTACACCCATGTCCAGGATGTAGTTAACTTCCTCGTCCAGTACGGTTTCGGGTAATCGGAAGGCGGGGATCTGCGTGCGCATCATGCCGCCACCTTTATTCCATTCGTCGTAGAGATGGATCTCGTATCCGAGAGGAGCCAGGTCACGGGCTACGGTCAGTGAAGCCGGGCCTCCGCCGATCAGAGCGATCTTTTTACCGTTGGACGCAAAAGGGCCCTGTGGCATCAGATGTTTAACTTCTCCTTTATGATCGGCAGCTACGCGCTTCAGGCGACAGATAGCTACGGGTTCTTCCTCGTCTTCGAGACGGCCTCTTCGGCAGGCCGGTTCACAGGGACGGTCACAGGTGCGTCCCAGGATGCCCGGAAAAACGTTGGATTCCCAGTTGACCATATAGGCCGCGGTGTAACGCTCCGCTGCAATCAACCGGATGTATTCCGGGACCGGCGTGTGGGCCGGGCAAGCGTACTGGCAATCAACGACCTTATGGAAATATTCCGGGTCTTGAATGTTCGTCGGTTTCACAATCTACCTCGTTTTTTATTTGTTCATTTCGAGCTCTTATCCGTGCAATATAATGCACATATTGAAAAAGGACAAAGAATAAATCAATAATTGAACTCCTTGTGAAATTTTATTGCAAATTTATTGTTGCAGATATTTTTTTACACAAAAGCTAAAGGAACTGCGGTTAGGGGGAGTAGGGCAACACTTACTTTACCTTAAGGCCCAAAAGCACATGGAAAATCTGCGACTTCCGGGCCGCCACTACTTCCCACAAATACGGTCTGGCACCATCTCCACATTTTCTCATCTGTTAAAATTTTCTAAAATAAAGTTACATCCCACAATCCGCCCCGTCATAAATGCGAATCAAAACCTCGATAACATGAAAAACAAGATCACTGCTACTTTACTGTTTTTCGCTACTACACTGACTTTCAACGGACTGATGGCGCAAACGCCCGGCCCCGTACACGGCAACAAGACCGAACCGGAAGTTCAGAAAGAAGACGACAGATCGGAGGATGGCACCTACAATCACCAGGAAACGAAAGAAAGAGAAAACTGGAAAAAAGATAAAGGCCGTAAAGGCGGAAAAGAAAATGCCCGGAATAATGGGAAAAAGGATAAGACCAGTTGCGAAGAAGGGACCAACGACAGAACTGGCTACCAGGGGCAAAAACGTGCAGAAAATCACGCGAAGGGACTCAATAAGGAAGAATTCAAACATACGATGAGAGCCGGTAAAGGGCAAATGAAAAAAGAAGACAAATCCTTCAAAAAACATCCCATCTTCGAGCGTAGAGCGGACGCCCGGAATGGCAAAGGTGAAAAAGGATAAAACCATTCGGTAAACGGCAGTCGGTGGGAGCACAATTCAGACCATAAACAATCATAAACACTGACTGCGGTTGCCGGATCAAAATACTATAAAGTCTTTTAGGGCCGGTAGCAACCGGCTGCTGCTTAATGAAAATGGATGAATATTCGGGGGCTAAACTGCTGCAGGTAGTTTAGCCCTTTTTTATTGTCGGGCTAGAACGGGGACTTTGTAGAGTCTGGGAAATACGGAAAAGCGACCAGTCGTCAGCAAGATTTATTGAGCCGCCGGCTTTTACCGCTAGTCGGGAAGTACTAATTTTGAACCGGCCGGAGAGATGCCGCCCATTCCCCTTTTAAAAATTGAGTATGATCACCTACCGAACCGCTACCCCCGATGATACGACGGCCATCGCCCGGCTGCACACCCAAAGCTGGCAACAGCACTACCGGGGTATGATGAGCGATCGTTATCTGGACGAAGATATCAGTGCTGAACGACAGGCCGAATGGCAAAAGCGCATGGCGCAACCCAATCCCGAACAGTATATACTGCTGGCCATGGACGGCGAGGAAATTTGCGGCTTTGCCTGCGTCTATCTCAACCACGACCCGGAGTGGGGCGCACTACTGGATAATCTGCACGTGCTGCCCAACTGGCAGCGCCGGGGTATTGCCCGTCAGCTGATCTACCGGACGGCGGCCTGGGTACGGGAAAAAACACCTGCGGCAAAATACCATCTGCTGGTGCTGGCGGGAAACCACAATGCGATCAAATTTTACGATAGCATGGGGGGAAAGAACGTCAAAAAATTATTTTACGACGTCCCCTACGACCGTAAGGAACCGGTCTATCTGTACGTCTGGGACGATTGGGACCGGTTGTTGCCGGCCTGAATAACAACGGGCCTTCGGTCGAAATCATTTCGACCGAAGGCCCGGATCAGTTGCCAAGCGAAAGCAGCGAGTCTTTGTCGGCAATCTGGCGTTTGGTAACCTCTGATGATCAGATCATCACCCGCTCAAAACGCCCGTAAGTACGTGCGCCTTCCCGCACGCCGCGCGCTGTCTCAATGTGTTTGAGGTAGAACGTATCTTCCGGAGGCATTACACTTTCCGTCCGGGTACCGCGGTGCAGTTGTTCGTAGGTGTCATAGTCTACCGCCTGCCGCTCCTCCAGCCGTTCGAATAACTGGAAGCGCTCGACCAGTTCCCGCCAGCCGGGCTGCAGGCTGCCCACAAATACCTTGGATTTAGAACCGCTGCCGTAGCCGAAAAAGCCGATGCGACCGTCTTCGAGATCATCCTGTTCCCGCTGGGCGACCGCCAGGGTGCTCATCAGCGAAAGGAACAAGGACCCGGCGTAGAGATTGCCCATCAGGGATGAAGCCCGCTCTCCCGCCTCGATCTTTTCCTGCACAAATGCCCGGTAATCGGCAGTTTTGGTTACTACTTTCAGCAACTGAGCGTTGGCCTTCTGAAAAGCTTCCGGCGATTCAAACTGCTCGGGTTGGGGATCACTTAGTTCATTTTTTGCCGCCCAGGCTGTCCATTCGCCCCGCTTGCGCAGGGTATCGACAAAGATCTCGGAAAACATCCGGCGGGCCTGGTAGGCGTACGGCAGGTGGAAGACCAGGCGATCCCACTTATCGATGATGGGCAGATCGGCCGACTGACCGGACTGGGCCAGGTAGTGACCGAGGGCTTCACCGATCCGCTGCTGGTAACAATCGTTGGAATAGGGGCCGTCAAATACCGGCGTACTTTTATGAAGGTTCAGCTGGGCTTCATTCGCGTCCAGGATACCTTTTACTTCAATGGATTCGGACAATTGTTCCACCAGCGCTTCCACGTCCATCCGCTGATCGTCGAACAGATTGAGCACCTCGCGAATAATATCCGCTTTGCTCACCTGCCGCAGCGGTTTGAAAAAGTCATGCACCGGTCGGGTGGCTACGCCCCAGTCGGGATCGATGCTCAGCAGACGGGGATTTTCCCGGACCAGCAGAGCGATAGCTCCGGCGCCCTGGGTATATTCTCCTCCGGAACCCAATTCGTAGCGGGCAATGTCGGAGGCCACTACGATCCCGATCCGGTCGCTTCCGCCACGTACCCAATCCAGGGTGTTTTGCAGGGCATCAACGGCACCCACGCAGGCAAAAGTGAGATCGACCACATCGCAGTGGAGCAGGCAGTCCGGTCCGTAAGTGGGTTCAAAATAATCATTGAGCATGTCCAGGGTGTAAGTAGCGGTGGGTTTTGCCCCATCGAGTGCGCTTTCCGTACCCAGGTAAATGCGTCCGATCCGGTGGGGATCAATATCGTTCTTGAGGATCAGTTCCAGCACTGCATTGGCGGCCATGGTGGCGGCGTCCTCGTGCGCGTCGGTGATAGACATGGCTTCCAGCCCCAGCCCTTTATTCAGTTTTGCGTATTCCAGATCCCGGGCTTCGGCCAGGTCGGAAATAGGGAAATATAAGTGCGGAATGTAGGCCGCCATATCATCGATGCCGATGGACGTGCGGTGCGCTTGGTTGGATACCATGATATTTATTTTAGCTTGGCGCAGGGAGCAGAAATGCCTGGTTCCGGACGCCCTCTATATCTGAGTTCCGTTCCCTGCTATCTGGAAAAATTACAAATATAGGATACGAAACAACAAGTTTATAATTAGGTTCAATCCTCGATGGCCTCGCCGATCAGGCGCAGCCCGTCGAGGGTAAGGTTGGGGTTGATGATGAGAAAGTCGTTTCGTAAAGGGTGCAGAATAGAGGAAAGCCCACCGGTAGCGATGGCCTGGTAGTGTTCGCCCAGTTCGGACCGGATGGAACGGAGCATGTGGCGAACCAGACCGACGTAGCCGATCAGTACACCGCTTTGTATGGCGTGAACGGTGTTTTTACCCACCGCACTTTCCGGCATTTCCAGCGGTACTTCCGGCAATTGGGCCGTTTTCTGGAAGAGGGCGCTGATAGCGGTCTTTAAGCCCGGTACAATGGAGACCCCGAGAATATGACCCTGGCCGTTGACGGTGGTGAAGGTAAGCGCCGTACCGAAGTCCACTACGATGCTGTCTTTGCCGTAGAGATAATAGGCGGCGGCGGCATTGGCCAGCAGATCCGTCCCGATCTCATTGGGCCGGTCGATCTGTAACTGCAGGGAATGGTAAATATCGGGTCGAAGGGTAAAGGCCTTTTTATGGAGTAAATGCTGGGAGAGGTGTTCAAAAATCGGGATCAGGTCCGGCACTACACTGCTCAGGATCAGTCTCCGCACATTCAAAGGCGTAATATTGGCTTCGAGCAAACGCTGTCCCAGTTGCATCTGGTAGTACATTGGCGCTTCCCGGTCGGTACGGGTGGGCAGCCGCCAGACGTGTTTCCACTTTTCTTCGTGGTAGAAGCCGAACGTTACATTGGAATTGCCGATATCGATTGCTAGTAGCATAAGTAAATAATCGTAAGTATTGTGTCGTTAGTGGTAAGTAACCCGATTTTTGTAGTTTTATCGCTGACGATATTCCGTGCCCAAAATAATTAAAAAATGGATACTCAGATCTTTAACCTGCAACGCAAGGTTTTGCGCTACAAAGAAGTGCTGCAACAAACGGACATTTACCGGCAAACCTGGAAGGATAGCCTGAAAAAGGAGATCATGGACCAGTTGACTCAGTTGGCGGAAGCGTCCGGACTGGAAGGGCAGGTGGAAGAGCGCGGCGACCTGGAAAACCTGGAGGCCGTGGTGTTTACCCTCGGATCGGCGCGTAGCGGTATGTTCCAGCAGGTGAACGACGATTTCCAGCGGGATCTGGTGAAATACAATGGCGCGCTGGTGTACCAGCAGTTGTTCAACGGAAAGATCGTGGTGCTGGTCCAGTATCCGTTCATCGAGGGGTACAGTGAGCCCAAGCAACCCAAACAGATCGCGATCTACCGGCCGGCGGAACTACAGGCGCCCTTCTTTATCCGGCATCTGGAAACGTTCATTACCGAGATCACGCACTGGGAGGATTACGACGATGATGAGCCGGCGCAACGCATTGGATTTCAACGGAATTTTGCACCCCAAACCGATGAATCTTAATAAAAATAATCGGTTGCGCGCTTTCCGCTAAACCCTTTCTCTCATGATTTCCGAACTCAAAAACAAATGGCTAATGTGCCGATTGCTCCTCTGTACCGTTTTGATCATTTTGACTCAACTGGCGGTTGCTCAATCTGATCCCGACCTCCGGAGTCGACCCCTCACCATCGGAGAAACCCTCGAATTTTATTCGACGGTATTGGATGAAGACCGAACGCTTAATGTGTACCTGCCTCCCGGCTACGGCGAGGACTCTCTCCGGACCTATCCGGTGATCTACCTTCTGGACGGCTCCCAGGATGAGGATTTTATTCACATTGCCGGATTGGTACAATTCGGTAATTTTCCCTGGATCGATATGCTGCCGGAATCCATTGTGGTCGGTATCGCGAATGTAGACCGGAAGCGGGATTTTACTTACCCTACTACCAACCAGCAGGACCAGAAGGATTTTCCGACCAGTGGCGGATCCGCAAAGTTTACGCAGTTTTTGAACGAAGAATTACAACCGCTGATCGAGGATCGCTTCCTCACCGAAGGCACCACAACGCTCATCGGACAGTCCCTCGGCGGTTTGCTGGCTACGGAGATCCTGTTTAAACAGCCAACGCTCTTTGATCATTACATCATCATCAGTCCGAGTTTGTGGTGGGATGATGAATCGCTGTTGCAATACCAGCCGTCCTGGCCGAAAGCGCCGGGCTCGGTTTACATCGGTGTGGGAAAAGAAGGCAAGGTCATGGAAAGTGTAGCGCGGGCGCTATTTGAAAAGGTCAGATCGCTAAAGCCGAACGGTGAAGACGTGTATTTCGGTTTTTTCAAGGCCCTTACCCACGGCGATACGCTGCACCTGGCGGTTTATGATGCCTTTCAGAAGATCTTTGCCAAAGATTGATCTAAATCCCTAAATTAATCTCCGTCTCTAAAACCTGAAACATGAATGACGCGAATATCCGGGATATTCCCGAGATCTATCCCCGTCTGCTCGAACGTTGCGAGGAGATCGGCTTTACCATGCCTTCCGATCTGTACATTGGTACATTGCTGAAGACCCTGATCAGTGCAAAACCCGGTGGCCGCTTTCTGGAACTCGGTACCGGCATCGGCCTGTCCCTGAGCTGGATGCTCGACGGCATGGATGAACAGTCCCATCTGACCACTATCGATAATGATCCGCAACTGGCGGAGATTGCCCGCGAATTTTTCGGGGAAGTACCCCAACTGGAGATTCTATGTCTGGACGGAGGAGCGTGGATCCGGGACTATGAGGGGGAAGGGTTTGACCTGATCTTTGCCGATGCCTGGCCCGGAAAGTATTTTGACCTGGAGGAAACCCTGGATCTGATCCGACCCGGTGGATTTTACGTTATTGACGATATGCTACCGGAGCCCAACTGGCCGGAAGGACACGCGGAAAAAGCCGATCATCTAATAAGCTTCCTGGAGAACCGTCCGGATCTCCGGTTGACTAAAATGAACTGGTCGACCGGTGTGATCGTGGCGGTTCGGACGGAAGTATAAGTCGCCGGGGCCTCAGCGACCGGATTCCTGCCTTTTTAGTGAACATCAGAGGGGACAAATGCCTTATAAAAGAGTAAGTTATTATAAAATTTGTATATCGAAATGGACATTTTACCCTCAGAAGATCAAGCCAAAGAATTAGCCATTACCGCCGCTGCCATCGGCACCGGCCTCTTAGTAAAGAAAGGATTGGAATCCGGCTATAAAAGAACTTTTCAAGAAGATCCTCCCAATGCCGTTATCGACCGTGATGTCAACTGGCCAAAAGCCCTGAGCTGGGCCCTGATCACCGGTACGGTGATCTACGGCGTCAGGATCGCCATCAAGCGTTATGGCGGCCAAAAACTGATCAGTGATCAATACGATTAAACGATAAACTATAGAGGGAGAGGAAGCCGCGTGTTCACCTTGTCGCTGCCTCCTTTCCCCAAATGCTCCACCTCATATCCAAACTGCTCACCTACCCAAACGCTTAACCTAACCCTCTTCCCGTAATACCAGAGCCGCCTTCAAGCCGTGATGATCCGACCCATCCAGCGGGACGCGTTCAAAATTGTACAGGTCAAAATCTTTACTGGCAAAAATGTGGTCCAGCGGATAATTGATCAGTAGTCTGTTGGCGTGGAAAGTGGGAAAGAATCCCCGACCGATACGCGGGTCCAGGATCTCACAATCCATTTTAAACCGCTTGATGTATCTCGACCAGTTGATATCATTCAGATCACCGGCTACGATCGCCGGGATCTTTGATTTCCTGATCAGTTTGGCTACTTCGTATCCCTCCTGATCCTTGGTCGGAGTATCGTATTCGAATTGCGGTGCGGGCGGTGCGGGATGAATGCCGAAAACCCGGATCCTTCGGCCGTTACTTCCTTCCGTGATCACATCGACGGAAGGGATATCTTCTTTTACCAGAAATCGAATATGCTTTTCCTTTAGCTTTTTGCGGGAATAGAGCGCCAGGCCATAACCCGATTCCAGGGGATATTCCAGATAATCCCGAAAGCGATCGCGTAACCCGTCGGCCAGTTTCTGCCATTGTTCCGTAAATTCAATAAGCAGTAAAATATCCGGATCGTGCAGATCAACGGATCTTTCCAGCGCGTCGATATTGTCGTTAGACATGAGGATGTTGTGGAGCAGCACCGTAATGTGGGGCTCCTTTTCCGTACTGTCCATAATCTCGCAGCGGCTGAAAGCCGTATATAAGATGATCTCTCGGGTCAGGACAGTGACCATCACGGTGATCAGCAGCATGCTGATGAATTTAAACCCACTCCAGGGCAACAGGAAAAGAATGAGAAAGAAAAGGACAGATAATATGATTATTTTCAGAGGGCGCAGGGATTCCAGGAACCTGGTCCACCACCTTTCGATGGGGAAAAGAGGAATGACGGAGAACAGCAGAAAAACGTAAGTAAGGGCGTAAATGAGGGTTTCCATTGGGAATACCTTTGCGGGGCTCTACGCTGTTACAACTTGCCCGGACGGGGCGATGTTCACTCTTCTTCGTCCAGTGCCAGCACCGTATCCAGCATATCCAGTTCCAAAATGGTTTCGCCGTCTTCGGCGTGGTACATACCGGCAAACTTGACGCCCCATTTGATCTCACGGCAGGAATAGGAGCTATTGGTGTGCACATTCTGGGCGAAGGTATCATCGTAACCCTGGATCATGATCATAATCTCCGTGTTGTTGCGGATCAGGTCCGCTGCATCCATAGCGTACAGGGGGCTGTTCTCATCAATTGGGTGGACAATCGTCCAGTTCAGCGGCAGTAGTGAAACCTTATAACGCTCCAGGGGCAGCGTCGTGTAGCGGCGCATCTGTTTCCCGTCGGCTAATACCTCCAGCCAGGTCATGATCACGGTGGCCTGCAGATTGATCAGTTTATTATCCCGCGTATTGACGATCCGGAATTGCAGACTGTTCATCATTTCCTCCGTCTGCCGGTGCCGGTAAGGGGTGATGATGGCGTGGCTGCTGAAAAGGATCTGTGCTTTTGGTTTGGAAAAACGGGCAAATACCAGCCCGGTAGCCAGGGCAAAAGACATCAGACCGACGAGTGCATCGATGGCCGCAATGAAATTGGGAATGAATCCGACCGGACTGATCGAACCGTAACCTACCGTAGTGAAGGTCTGAATGCTAAAGAAAAAACACTGGGAAAAAAAGGTGAAAAGGTCACTACCCAGATCGACTCCACTGAGGCTGGCCCGGCCACAGGCCATGAAGGCCAGCGCGAAAAGGGCATTGATGACCATATAGAAGAGGAAGACCATCAAGGCGAATTCCTTCCAGGGCATTTCTACCAGATTCTGGTAGGGCGCCCAGGACTGGTAGCCCCGCCGCCGGATATTAAAGGAACCGTCCTGATTGATGAGTCGTCCCTCAGCGGTAATGACTTTTTCGCCGAAGCCAAGGTCGTCCTGATTCTCATCATTTTCCACCGGAGTAGATGGAGTACGTCGGAACGGATTGGGCAGGTCAGATAATTTCATATCGTTTTTGACGTCAGTTGCTGATCGATTTCGGTGAAATTTTTACCTTTCATGTTTCAGAGTATGTTTGGGATTTTTTCTTTGAGGCGAAAGCAGTCAATTTTTTGTTTAGGCAGCCTGTCCCGTACACGAAGTGTCGGGAAAGCTTATTTAAGGCGCACACTGGGTAGGTACGAACCGAAAAATAGCTGAAGTATAAACAAAAAATGGGCGTTTGCAGGCCGATTAATAACTCCCAAACATACGCTTAATCAATATCCGGTATGGCTTCATTAAAGATACACAATGATATCCGGCAGGCCAACACCCTGCCCTCTTCCTTTTACCGGGATCCGGCATGGTTCGAACGTACAAAGGAAAACATTTTTGCGCGGACCTGGCACTACGTGGCTGATGTCGCTGCGGTATCGGCACCCGGTCAGGTGTTGCCTTTCACTTTGCTGGACGGCGTTCTGGACGAACCGCTGGTGCTTACCCACAGTACGGATGGACGGCGTTATTGTTTATCCAATGTCTGTACCCATCGCGGTAAGATCGTCGTGGAATCCGCCGGGAAGATGCGTTTGTTAAGCTGCGGGTACCACGGTCGCTGTTTTCGGCTGGACGGTTCATTCCGCTCCATGCCGGCCTTCGAGCAGGTGGAGAATTTCCCCTCCCGGGAAGACGACCTCCACCAATTGCCCTACGAGGAGTGGCTGGGCCTGGGTTTTGTGGCCCTCGATCCGGTTTGCAGTCTGGAGGAGATGACGCGTCCGATGCGGGAACGCCTGAGCTGGTTGCCGCTGGATACGCTCGAATTTCGTGCGGAGGGAAGTGTGGATTACGAAGTGAATACCCACTGGGCGCTGTACTGTGATAACTATCTGGAAGGTTTTCACATCCCCTTTGTGCATCCGGCGCTGAACCAGGCTGTGGATTTCGCGCAATACGCCTACGAAGTGTATCCCTACTGCAATCTGCAGACGGCCGTTGCCGGCGAGGGCGAACCGTATTTCGATATCCCGCCCGGAGCCGCCGACCACGGCCGGAAGATCTACGCCTATTACTACTGGCTGTTCCCCAATATGATGTTCAATTTCTACCCCTGGGGACTGTCTTTGAACATCGTGGAACCTCTGGGCCCCGACCGTACCCGCGTACGCTTCCGGACCTATTATTTCCGGGATACTCCCTTCGAACGGTCGGCCAACAACCTGCACGAAACGGAAATGGAAGACGAGGCCGTAGTGGAAAGCGTCCAGCGGGGTATGAAGAGCCGTTTTTACCGGCAGGGAAGATTTTCCCCGAGTATGGAACAGGGCGTCCACCACTTCCATCGCCTCATCGCGGATTTCCTATAGTGGTTCTGCCACTATATAAAAATATTTTACCTTTGCAAAAAATTATTAAATCCATGAAATATCTATTTTCTCTTCTGGTGGTTTTCTCCCTTTTTGCCTGCGGAGAAACGAAACCACAGGGAACGGCCGAAAGCGCTGGCAGCACAGCGGCTCCCGCGCAACGGGTGGCCAATACGACCCCGATCGATCCTCCCCGCATCGAAGTACAGGTGAACGGTTTAACGGGCGGCGAAGCCCGCCTGATCGGTATGTACACGGATCAGAATTACCTGGCGGCCCGCGCGACCGTGGACGCTCAGGGACATTTTGTTTTTGAAAATTCCGAAGGATATAAGCCCGGTTTTTTCTTCATCGTACTGCCCGATAATACCAACTTCCAGATCATGATGGACCGGGATCAGCAGTTCAAGATCACCACCAATCTGGGGAACCTGGCGGGAGACCTGCAGGTGGAAGGCAACCTGGAAACGCAGTTGTTCTACGAAAATATGCGCTACGAGGCGGTTGAGAACCCGAAATTCGTGGACGTCAATCAGAAATTACAATCCGTGCAGCAGGGCTCCGCCCAGTACCAGCAATACAAGGAGCAACAGGATGCCCTGGTGGCCCAACGCAAAGCCTATATTGCGGATCTGCAGCAAAAATATCCGAATTCCCTGTTCGTGAGCTTTAAAACGGCCGGACAGAACCCCGACCTGAAAGATATTCGCAATCCGGACGGCAGTATGGATTCCCAGGCGCAGGTAGCGGTATACCGGCGGGAGTTCTGGGATAATGTGGACTTCAGTGATGTACGTCTGTTGTCTACCCCGGTGATCTCCAATAAGCTGAAGCGCTACATGAGTGAACTGACGGCACAGCAGCCGGATTCTATCAGAAAAGCAGCCAGCCACCTCGTCGATAAGGTGCTGGACTATCCGGAATATTTCCAGTACTTCGCCAACTGGATCATGCTCCAATACGAGCCGGACAAGACCACCCTCATGGATCCCCAGGCGGTATTTGTGCATATGGCCCAGAATTACTTCACTTACGACCGGGCTTTCTGGTCGGATTCCACGGAGATCTACGCCATTCAATTGCGGGCCCACGAGATGGCGCAAAGTCTGGTCGGACAAAAAGGACCGGACGTCAGGGCCATGGACCCGAACGGTAATATGCGGGCCATATCGGATATCAAATCACCCTACGTGATCGTCTACATGTTCGATCCCAACTGTGACCAGTGTGCGATCGAAACGCCCAAACTGGTGCAATGGTACCGGCAGTGGAAAAGCAAAGGGGTAGAGGTGTACGCCATCGCCCTGAATACGAACGATCAGGAGTGGAAAAACTACATCGCGAAGAATGGCCTGGGTAACTGGATTAACGTGCACGATCCGACGAATAAGGCGATCTACGCGACCTACTTCGTAGACCACACGCCGGAGATCTACGTGCTGGATCCGCAGCGGACCATCATTGCGAAAAACCTGAAAGTGGATCAGATCGCTACCGTTCTGGAGCGCGATATGACGAACTAGAGAAATCCGGTTGTCCATGCCAACCCAATATCCGGGAAATTAAACGGCAAAAGGCTTGGCGAGATCATCTCGTCAAGCCTTTTGCTTTGCTCACTCTACATCAAATCCCGGTTAACCTTAAACCACCGCATTGCCCGGATCCTTCATGATCGACAGCAGATTTTTGACCCAGTCCTGGCCGGTTTCGTTCTCCGCGATCAGGTGTTCCAGTACATTCTGGTTGGCCAGTGTACTGAGCAGATTGGGATCCGCCAGTTTCTCCAGGTGTTCGTCACGCCCCAGGGTATACACGACGTAGTCGATTCCCGGAGGAGCGTAGGCAAAAACGAAATCGGAAATGAAGGTGTAAGCTCCCCGGTTGTGGGAAACGCCCGGTGTGGATACGTTGGAAAGCTGGCTGTAGCTGCCGGCGGAAAATTTGGAGCAATCGATCAGTTTCCCATCCTGATTGACGTAGCTGCGCCCGGAAATGACCTGGCATCCGGCGGACCAGTTGCTGCGCCCGTCGGAGGTCCAGTGAATATTGATGGTGCTGTTGGGATTGCTGAGTTCCGCGATGCCGGTCGGATTGAACTTGAGACCTTTCCGGATATCATCCTCACTGAGCGCATCGTCTCCGTTCCAGTCCCGAAATACCAGTACGCCGTGTTGGTAGGGCACTAGGGCCTTATAGACTTTGTTAGCGGCGGTGACCTTATGCCAGCTCAACCGGTATTTGTGCTGGCCTTCTACCAGATAGGGCTCATTGGCTTTACTGCTGGCCGGCTTGGGGTCGGTCGATCCCCAGAATTTGAATACCATGCCGTTCATCAGCAGGATGAAGAGATCATCGTTCCCCCGGTTGGAAAGGCCGACTTCGTGGTTGCATCTTAGGCCAATGAGGTGAATATCTTTCGGATCAAAAGACCAGTCGGCCACTTTCCGGCTATCGGAAGGTTTATCAAAATCGTTCAGTTCCTGCAATTGTAGGAGGGAAAGTTCCTCCGCAGGCCCGGAAAGTCCGGACAGCGCTTCGAGGTACTGGTCGCGGATCTTAGGCAATACCTCCATCCAGAGATCGTATTCGGGGCTGGTTTGGGTCCAGGCAAAGTGGCCATTGTCATCTTCCCGCTGATCTGGTCCCCATTTGCAGTAGAGGTCCTGTTCTTCCCAGCGCATCATGTGTCGGTGGGTACCGCTGCCCACCCGTCCGTCGGGGATGCCGATCTCGGCGAGTCCCTCCACCGTGCGAACGTACTCCTGGAAAAGGCGTACAGAAGCCAGGGTCCAGTAGCCGTAGACCCCATCCACGCGGGCGCCCGGCATGAAGCCGCGTTTTTTCAGAAAGGTCTGCAGGTTTTTAACATCATCGCCGGGGATGGACCGGGGGCTGACCCATTCGTCACTCCCTTCTCCGCGGAATTTCTTACGGGTGGAGGAGCCCACCAGGCCCCAGAATCTTTCGTGATAGCGTTTGAAATAGTCTTCGCGCTGGGCCTCGAAGGCGGCGGCGTTCTGCTCGTCAATAAGCCCGAGATGTAAAACTTGTTTGAGTTGGAGGATAGGGGTCATAGGTGTTAGGATATTAGATCTTTAAAATAAAATTTGCGGATTGCCCGACTGCTACCGGAGGGATGGCCACGGTTCGGCAACGCTCCCGTTAAATTAAGGTTTTTCCAGTATATTGGGAAAACTATCTGTTTTGTTACTAACGGCTCCCGAAATTGCAGCCGCCGGAGCCGCTATCCAGTTAATCATCTTCGAAAAATGAATGCCTCATCTTCCCCGTCAATCAGCATTCGCCGGGCGGTTCCGGAGGACTGCCATCTGTTGTCTCGTTTGGGCATGGAAGCCTACCGCCAGCATTTCACTTACCTCTGGACTCCGGAAGGTCTGGACCGTTTTTTTGCCTCTGCCTACACGCCGGAATTTTTTCGGGACACACTGGAAGACGAAAACGGGATGATCTGGCTGGTGGAAGAAGAGGGGCAGCCCCTTGGCTATTTAATGTACTTTCGGAAGGAAAAGTTACCCGGCAGGGAACAGAAAGGTGGTTATGTCAACCGCATCTATCTCCTGCAACGCGCTATGGGCAAGGGCGCCGGCAGTCGCTTGATGTCCTGTGCCCTGCAACAGGCCCGGCGGGACGGCTGTACCTATCTCTGGCTGGAATCCATGCAAAGCAGTACGGAGAGCATCCAATTCTACCAAAAACATGGTTTTGAGATCTCCGGCGCTACGGCTTACACCAAGGTTGCCATGCGGGATCCGGAATTGGCGAAAATGTGGTACATGGTAAAGGACTTATAAGGACTTGTGCCACGACAGGTGCCGGCTGTGGCCTCCAGATCAATGTTCCAGAATATCCAAACGGCTTTAAATGCCCAGCCGTTCCTTCATCCAATCCAATCCGGCATACAGGCCCGAATGATATTTCCACACAAAAGAATACGGTACCTGGTGGGCGCCGAACCGTCGTCGAATCGGTTCCACCTCGGGCAACATGCTACCCGCAAAATCGAATTCCCGAAGTCCGAGAGACAGGTGAGCGTAGCGGATACACTGCCAGATGAGCCAAAAGCCGCCGTAGCTCTTGCGCAGAGCCGGATCATCTCCGGCCAGGTGGAAGTAGGCCCGTTGGCGGTCCCAGATGAGGAAGGCCACGGAGTGGATGTTCCCGCTATCATCTACGGCGAAAAATAGCTGACGCGACTGGTGTTCATCCAGCGCCCGATCGAGACGGGAAAGCTGATCCAGGCTGTAGGGGATCGCGATCTGCTGGCGGTCGAAACTCATTTTATTGACCCGGTAGAGCGCTTCCAGCGGCAGGTCGTGCCGGAGCTGTAGTAGCTTTTCAGCTTTAGCGATCTCCCGGCGTTTATTACCGGTAATGCCGGACCACACCTGGTCTAGATCGCTGATGTCCAGTCGGTAGGTGTACCGCAGGGTCTGTCGGTATCCCTGCCAGTAAAAAGGCAACCAGTTGCTGACGCCCGGATGAAAATGCTGCTTGAAGCAATCCACCGTCGGTAGCTGCTCGATCAATTGCCGGTAATATTTGTGTTGATCACTGAGGTCCCGCCGATCGGGATGCAGGATCGGGCCCAGATGTTTGACGAATACCGGCTGGGTAATGACGTTAAAAATGTACTGCTTCTTGGTAAAATAGGGGAGGGCCGCTACCGTGCAATCTCCGTCCCGGACGAGGGCTGCATCCCAACTTTCCCCGTTCCGGGCCGCATCAAGGTACCAGGGTTCCATAAAAACGGGCAGATCGGGGATCTCCCGGCAAAAACTACGGTATGCGTCCCGGTTAGACATTTGCTATTTTTTGCGGATCACATAAAGACCGTCACGCAGCGGAAGCATCAGTTTATCCACCCGTTCGTCGGCCTGGATCATTTCGTTGAACTGGTGGAGCGTGGCCGTATCCGCATCCTGTTTTTCGTGCAGCACCTTACCGCTCCAGAGCACATTGTCCGCCAGCAGGAGGCCGCCGCTGGGCATCCGGTCGATTAGCAGGTCGTAATAGGCCTGATAGTGTTGTTTGCCGGCATCCAGAAAGATCAGATCAAAGTTCCCGGGGAGCCGGGGAATAATCTCCAGGGCATCGCCGATGTGCAGTTGCACACGATCCTTCAAGCCGGCTTTTTTCAGATATTTCCGGATAATGTAGGCCAGTTCGGCATTCACCTCAATGGTGTCCATTCGGCCGCCTTCGGCCAGTCCGCGGGCCAGACAGATCGTTGCGTAGCCGGTAAAGGTGCCGACTTCCAGAATATGCCGGGGGCGGGCGATCTGACTGAGCAGCTGCAACAACTGCCCCTGCAAATGACCGGAGATCATCTGCGGGGCCAGGGTTTTCAGACCCGTTTCGCGTTCCAGTTCGTATAGTACTTCATCCGGTTGCCCGGAATGCTGTTCGCAGTAGTATTGGATAGCATTCACCAGGCTGTTCATGCGAATGTCCATGCGCTTCAATTAAAATGATGAGCCGGGAGTTTAGCGGCCGTTCCGCAGCAGGAAGATCCGTACGCCTCCTTTTTCCAGGGTGATCCCTTCATCGATTGATAAATTAAGTTGCCGGTCTTGTAGCAGATCCTGCAGTTGTAGCCGGTTGCCCAGCAGCGGTTCCAGTTCGGAAAGGTCTACCTTTTTTTCTGCATCGTCGCCGTTGATCAGCACGAGGATATCCCCCGATTCGTGCAGGCGAAGATACTTATAAACATTGTTATTCCAGTTCATGGGGTAATGTACCAGCCGACCCTGCCGCAGTGCGGGGTATTGCTTCCGCAAATGCAGGAGTTGCCGGGTAGTGCGGAATATGTCGTTTTCGAGTTCCGTGCGTCCCGCTTCTGTAAAGGCACTGCGCCGGTCTCCGGGGAAACCGCCGGGATAGTCCGCTCTCAGTTCGATGTGGGATTCTCCGCCGACCATACCGATCTCGGTGGCGTATAATAACTGGGGAATACCGCGGGTAGTGAGCAGAATGGTCAGCGCCTGTTTCAGCCGATCGGTGTCGCCTTTGGCTTCGTAGGCCGCACGGGTCATATCGTGGTTATCGATAAAGGTGAGCAGCTGATCAGGGGCTGTATACACAAAATCCTGGGCGAGCACATCGTACACATCCCGCAAGCGCCCTTCCCCGCGGAGATAAGACCGCAGGGCTTCGCTGAGCGGAAAATCCATAACAGAGGGCAGATTGGTCTCAAAGTCCCGCCGGAAATGACTTTCCTTCTGAAACTGGGCGATGTAGGAGGGCTGGAGCGCCCAGATCTCACCCACGATATTGGCGTTGGGATATTCTGTAAGGATGGCCTTGACCCAATCCGCCAGAAATTCCTGATCCGGATAGGGATAGGTGTCTTCCCGGATACCGTCCAGGCCGGTATATTCCATCCACCAGAGGGTGTTCTGGATCAGGTAATTGGCGAGAAACGGATTGCGTTGATTGAGATCGGGCATATCGTCCACGAACCAGAACGACTTCTGCAGTTGCTCACTGTTGGGAGCGGCGTAGGGATCGGTGATGGACAGGAGGTAGTGTTTGTCGGTCAGGTGATCCGCTTTTGAACCGTTTACCCAATCCGGGCGGGGAAGGTCCGTCATCCAGGCATGATTGATCCCGATGTGGTTGTTGACGTGGTCAAATATGATCTTCAGGCCCCGCTTGTGCGCCTCTTCGACCAGGCGGCGGTAGTCTTCATTGCTGCCGAAACGCGCATCGATCTTATAGAGGTCCGTCGCGGCGTAACCGTGGTAGCTGTTCGGACCGTTGTTTTCCAGAATAGGATTAAGCCAGAGCGTTGTAACGCCGAGATCAGCCAGGAAGTCGAGCTGGTCGATAATACCCTGCAGGTCGCCCCCGTGCCGTTTGCCGGCCTCTTCCGGATTGAAATCCGCCAGTCCGGGCAGGTCGTCGTTCTTCTGATCGCCGTTGGCAAAGCGGTCCGGCGTCAGCAGGTAAACCACATCGTCCTGACTGAAACCCTGATGGCGCGGCCCGCTGCGTTCCCTTTCGTAAATGGGAAAATCAATACGGGTTTCGTTGCCGTTATTTTCCACGATCAGGGTGTAATCGTCGGGCGGAAGGCCCTCCGGAATGAAGACATCCACGAAAGCATAATGGGTATTGGGTACGCTGTGGATCGCCCGGATCTCCAGACGTTCGTCGGTGAAGCGGGCGGTACAGCCACTCAGTTGATCGCCGTACAGCATGAGCTGCACTTCGGACCACTGCATGCCGGTCCACCAGTTGGGTGGTTCCACTTTATCCAATCGGACAGCCTGAGCGTGGAGGGCTAAGGAAAACATCATCAAAAAAAGCAGCGCGAAAGGTCGCACGCTGAACGGTAGGGATCGCATCATGGTCGTTTAAGCTTTTTAGTTTCTGGAGAGTACATCCGTAAATGTACCCGGTGAATGAATTCCGGACGGGGTCCTTTTTGCAAAGATATTAAGCAGGGACAAAATTTAGGTGAAGAATGGAGATTCTATAGGGAGTCTGGTAAGGATAAGACGTAAATTGGGGATCGAATGGATGGTATCAGTGGGATCTTATACCGGGCCGACCATATTTTTTTCAACAATAGAGTCCGGGCTCTGTTTATAAGCTGATCATCCAAAAGCGCCTCCCTCCCCGTATATATTGGGTGTCAATCGATCACTATCACCTCCCCAAAAACCGGATTTCCTCCAAATCCTAAAACCAAAAGTATGAAGATCATTTCCGTTGTTGGAGCGCGACCGAATTTTATGAAGATCGCCCCGTTCATCCGTGCCCTGGAAGTCCGGCGGCAGACCTACGGTCTGGAACTGCAACACCTCCTGGTACATACGGGGCAGCATTACGATGTGCGGATGTCGGCCGCTTTTTTTGCCGCACTGAACATCCCTGAACCCGACATCAACCTCAAAGTCGGTTCGGGTAGTCACGCCGAACAGTTGGGGCAGACCATGATCGAATTCGAAAAGGTCCTGCTGGCGGAAAAACCCGACTGGGTAGTAGTGGTGGGAGATGTGAACGCCACCCTGGCCTGCTCGGTCATCGCCAAGCGGCTCCACATCAAGGTGGCGCATATTGAAGCCGGTCTGCGTTCCGGAGATATGCGCATGCCCGAGGAGATCAACCGACTGGTCACGGATCGCCTCTCCGACCTCCTGCTGACCCCGGACCGGATGTCCTCAGAAAACCTGCTCCGCGAAGGCGTGCCGGCGGAAAAGATCCGCTTTGTGGGGAACATTATGATCGATACGCTGGAAGCCAATCGCGATCAGGCCCAGGAACTGGATCTGAATGCCATCGTTCGCCAAAATCGCATCGAAGGCCAGCCGGATCCGGTCACTGGACTGCGGGACGGGCAATTTGCCCTAATGACGATGCACCGCCCCTCCAATGTCGATCACCGGCAGATCCTGATGCCCATCATGGATTTTTTGTTGACGGAAGTGACTGCCGACCAGCCGCTGGTCTGGCCTATTCATCCCCGGAGCAAAAAGCAACTGCAGGCATTCGATTGTTGGGAAGCCGTACTCCAGCATCCGGGCGTGGTACTCCTGGAACCTCTGGGCTACCACGAGATGATGCGCCTGAACCTGGGCGCCCGGATCATGCTGACCGATTCCGGTGGCCTGCAGGAAGAATGCTGCGTGTTGGGAACACCCTGCCTGACCCTGCGCTGGAATACCGAACGACCGGTTACGCTTCGGGAATACGGTGGCGCCAGTGTATTGGTGGGCAACAATATCGAGCGCATCCGGAACGAATATTTGCATACGCTGAGCCTGGAGGTCGCGCCCAGCCGGCCCGAATACTGGGATGGTGCGGCGGCCAGCCGGATGGTCGAAGAGATCCTGGAACGGGAAATGGTTTCCCGTTAAGCTCAAGCGAACTCGCAAAGCGTCAATAAGCGGCCCAAAACGCTCTTCAATATTTAATCCCGAACGGTACCTGGGAAGCAAAGCGGTACGGATTTAGCCGGTTTTTTTAAGTCTCCAAATATTCTTGCTAGCTTTATCCGCCTTTTTGACGACCAACTTTAAACAACAATGAATAGAGCGATAACTACCGATGGTAAGTATGCAGCTTACCGGGGCCTCCTCGTTTTGCTGCTCACCCTTACACTGATTCCCTGCCGGCTGCAGGGACAAAACAACCGAACTCCCAACCGGGCTGATTACATTTTAAACATCACGAAAGCGGAAAGCACTTTCCAGATCGACGGGCAGCTCGATGAATCCGCCTGGCAATCGGCCGAAATTGCCGGGGATTTCTGGCGCGTACTGCCCATCGATACCGGCCTGGCCGCTACGCCCACTGAGGTGATGATGAGCTACGACGACCGGAATATCTATTTCGGGATCACCTGCTACGAGCGGGTACCGGGGCCCAATATTATCGAATCTCTCCGCCGGGATTTTTCCTTCGGTGCGAACGACAACTTTCTCATCTTCATTGATACCTACAACGACCAGACCAATGGTTTTTCCTTCGGCGCTTCGGCCGGTGGTGCCCAGTGGGACGGCATCCAGTCGAACGGAGGTTCGGTCTCCCTGGATTGGGATTGCAAATGGACCTCGGCGGTCAAACATTACTCGGACCGATGGGTGATCGAAATGGAGATCCCGCTGCGCAACCTGCAGTTCAAGGCCGGACTGGATCAGTGGGGGATCAACTTCAGCCGGATGGATGTGAAGGGCAACGAAAAATCCAGTTGGGCGCCGGTGCCGCGGCAGTTCCCGACGGCCAATCTCGCTTTTGCGGGTACACTTCAGTGGGATGCCCCTCCGCCCAAACCGAAGCTGAATATGTCCCTCATCCCCTACGTGGCCGCGCGCACTTCCAGGAACCACGAGACCGAGACAAGCGATCCGCTGAGTGTGGACGCGGGCATTGACGCCAAGATATCTCTCACACCTTCCCTCAATCTGGACCTGACCTTCAATCCCGATTTCTCCCAGGTGGACGTGGATGAACAGGTGACAAATCTGGATCGGTTCGAGCTGTTCTTTCCGGAGCGTCGCCGCTTTTTTCTGGAAAATCAGGACCTGTTCACCGGTTTCGGGAAGGACGGCCTGCGGCCTTTCTTTTCCCGCCGGATCGGTTTACAGAGTCCGGTACGGGCCGGCCTGCGCCTGAGTGGAAAGCTCAACGAAAAGTGGCGGATCGGTCTGCTCAACATGCAAACCGGAGCGGAGGACGAGATACCGGCCGCCAACTTTACCGTGGCTTCCCTGCAGAAACGGATCTTCGCCCGCTCCAACATTGGGGTTTTCTTTGTCAATAAAATGCTTACCGGCGACGAAGCGGATATCCCGGAAGGCCTGAACGACTACAATCGCGTTGTGGGAGTGGACTACAATCTGGCCAGTGCCAACAGTCGCTGGGTGGGTAAGTTCTTTGTCCACAAGTCCCTGGCTCCCGGGGAGAACGATAAATCACTGGCGGCTTCCGCCAACCTGGAATACCGCACCCAACGCTGGCAGGTAGAGGGCAATTACGATCTGGTGGGAGAGAACTACCTGGCGGAAACGGGTTTTGTGCGACGTACGGGACTCCACCGCACCGGTGTGGGCGTAGCGCACAAATTCTATCCCAAATCCCAAAAGATCGCCAATCACGGTCCGGAATTACAGACCGAATTCATTTTTGATCCGGAACTCAACAAAACGGATAACCAGTGGCGGGCGGCCTACGAACTGGTATTCCTCAACCGCAGTGAACTGCAACTGGCCTACGGACGCCAGTTCATTCGGCTGCTGGATCCCTTTGATCCGACCAATTCGGAAGGGAATTTCCTGGATGCCGGCGAAGCTTTTACCTGGAATAATCTGGAACTCAGCTATGTGTCCGATGCCCGAAAATTGCTCAACTATACTTTCGAGGTCGGGTACGGAGGTTTTTTCAACGGGGACCGCTTCAGTGTGGAAGGGCAACTTAATTTCCGCTTTCAGCCCTACGGAAGTATCTCCGTGAACCTGGCCTACAACGACCTGCAGTTCCCGGAGCCTTTCGAGGATGTGGACTTTTTCCTGATCGGCCCGAAACTGGATGTCACCTTTACGAATTCCCTTTTCCTGACGGCTTTTGTGCAGTATAACGAGCAGATCGACAACCTCAACACCAACATCCGCCTACAGTGGCGCTACCAGCCGGTTTCGGACCTGTTCATCGTGTATACGGATAATTATTTTCCGGCTCCCTGGAATATTAAAAACCGGGCGCTGGTCGCAAAAGTGTCCTATTGGCTCAATTAAGGGCAGTAGCCGGCCACCTTCAAGGCGGACGGTTCATATTTAACATCAGCTTAATAATTTAAACCCCGGTCTACGCAATGAGTGAGTCCCCGCTCTTCGTTAAATGTTCTTTAAATCAAATATGATAACCAATTGAAAGCTTTTACTTTGCGAAAAAAAATTACTATGCGTTATCCCATACTGTTCTTGTTGATCGCGCTCACGGTGCAGGCCCTTCCGGCGCAGCGGATCCAGATGTACGATCTGAAATTCAGTGACCAGATCCTGGAGGAACTGAAGGCCGGAAAGCTGCACGAGGCTTCGGCGGCTTACCTGTTCACCTACATCGGGAAATACCGCGAGGCATTGGATCAGTACGAAGTGCCGCTGGCCTGGGGACTGGATGCGATGTCGGCCGCCGAAAAGGCGGATTTCCAGCAATACCGGCCGGTCAATGCCTACCGCTACCTGGAACAGCGTACCAAAGACGAAGAACTGGTGATCATCAGCGAAGCCCACCATAAGATCCAGCACCGGGTATTCACCCGCAATATGCTGGCCACCCTTTACGGGAACGGTTTCCGTTATCTGGGTATCGAAGCGCTGAATACCAGTATCGAAGACCCGGAGAATCTCCTGCTGGACACGGAATTGCAGCAACGGGGTTACCCGCTGAACGGTCCGGTAAGCGGCACCTATACCCGTGAACCCCAGATGAGCAACATGATCCGGGAGGCGATTGCAATGGGTTTTGAGGTTTTCGGCTACGAACGGGCCACCTCCGGCGAGGAGCGGGACGTGCAGCAGGCGAAAAATATCCTGCAGTTCATGGAAGATCACCCGGACGGCAAGGTCGTGATCCATTGCGGCTGGTACCACGCTATCGAAAGCAACTACCCGAAGCGGGAAGATACCTACTACATGGCCCACCTGATCAAACAGCTTTCCGATATCGACCCACTCACCATCTATCAGGATGCGCTGAGCGAACGCTTCCTGGATGCGGAAAGTCCGTATTACAAAATGGTGAAAGCGGAAGATGTCAGCGTACTGATCAACGGTTCGGGAGAGGTGTTCAACGGGAAACCCGGTGAAGATCACTTTGATATCATGGTCTACCATCCGCGGACGAAGTACCGCAAAAACCGGCCGGACTGGCTTTATCACCTACCGGACCATACCTTCGTGAAGGTGAAAAGTGAACTGTTGGAAAAGGACCAATTTCCCGTGCTGGTCAAAGCCTACCCGGTGGGCGAGGTGCCGGAGGCGATGCCGATGGACATCATTGAATTAAGCACACCGAACGATAATACCTACCTCGTACTGAAGAAGGGCAAATACCGGGTCGAGATGGTCGACCGGGCCGGCGAGGTAGTGGAATACGATCTCGAATTCAATTAATATAGGACCGATTGTTGTCCGGAAGAAGGCTGTGGACTCTTTCACGGCCTTCTTCATTAATGCTTTGTCTATGCAACCCACTATCAGCGCTCTCATCAGACAACTGGAAGACCTTTATTCCGGCAACAACTGGGTCGCCGTTGGAACCCAAGATCTGCTCGACGGGATCGACGGGGCAACCGCACTCCAAAAAAAGCTGGAAAACCGACATTCCATCCTGGAGATCCTGCAGCACCTAAACGCTTGGCGTACCTTTCTGTTAAAAAGATTGCAGGGCGACAGCGTTTTCACGCTCAGCCAGAATGATGGCGTGGAATATCCGGATCACCCATCCGCCCGGCCGGAAATGTGGGACGAAGCCCGGAAGAACTATCACCAGTTGCACGTAGCCATCATTGATCAGTTGCAGCGAAGCCCTGAGTCGCTGCTCGGTCAGACCGTACCCCAGAGAACCTACAATTTCGCCTTCCTTATCAACGGCGTGGTCCAGCACGATTTTTATCACCTGGGGCAGATCTCCTTGCTTCGATAAGCTCCCAAGCCAGCATGGTCTTGCTGGAAAAACCGGATCATTTGGTCGATAAATTACCGCCTTTCGTGAGTCAGTAGCGGCCACCCGCTCCATAATGTTTGCAAAAGTGAAAGAAATGGATTACTTTCACTTTTGTAAATGAAATTCAATGGAAAGGATCTATCTCGGAGAATTCGAAGAACTGGTATTATTGGTGGTTGCGGTCCAACAAGGTGAAGCCTACGGTGTGGGCGTGATGGAAGCTCTGGAGGATGAGGCTAACCGCTCCGTAAATATCAGTGCGGTGCACGCTGCCCTGAGGCGTCTGGAATCAAAAGGGTTTGTAAAATCGGAATGGAGCGAAGCCACCGCCGAGCGCGGCGGCCGCCGCAAACGCCTGTTCAGCATCACCCAGGAGGGCAGTATGGCGCTGACCCAGGTGCGGGATGTACGCGTGAACCTGTGGCGGCAAATCCCGGGATTTTCTCCGAATATCTCTTTTGGGTAAACGATAGGGGAGCGGCTATTGCACCGCCTGCTCCTACCGCTGACCCATTCTTTCACCTCTCATAAATTACCGACTGTTTCATGTCATCACCCGATCACCATCCACCCAGGTGGGCCGACAGATTCCTGGAATGGTACTGTAAGCCGGAATTGCTGGAAGAGATCCAGGGCGATGCCTATGAATTATTTTATAAAAGGGTCGAACGCAGTGATCCCAAAAAGGCGGGTCGCCGCTTTATCTGGGATGTCCTTCGATCCTTCCGACTGTCCACTATTAAGCATTTGAATTTTAAATTATCACCCGACATGTTAAAAAGTAACTTTAAGATCGCCTGGCGGCATCTGTTTAAGCAAAAGCTGTTTTCGGCCATTAAGATCGGAGGCTTCGCCCTGGGCATTGCCGCCTGTTTGCTCATCGCATTATTCATCCGGGATGAACTCCGCTACGATCAGCGTTATCAGGAAAAGGATCGCATCTATCGCCTTCTGGGCGTAATGAACGATGAGGGCGACATCATGAAAGGCGTACATTTCCCCGCCCCAATGGCCAAAGCCCTGATCGAAGATTATCCGGAAGTAGAAACGGCCGGACGTTTTCTCTCCAGTGAATTATTCGGTGCGGGCAGCCGGGAAGTGCGGCGCGCCGCTGAACAGCAGAATACGTTTGAATCCGGATTCATTTTCGCGGACCAGGAGCTGCTGGATATTCTCGAGATCCCCATCGTACAGGGTGATCCGAAAAAAGCCCTTGCGCAACCCAATACCGTGGTGATTTCCCAGAGCAAAGCGGAAAAGTATTTCCCGAATGAAAATCCGGTGGGCAAGGAACTGGTACTGGATAACAACGGAGAAGAACCGCTGACCGTCGGTGGGGTAATGGCCGATTTCCCGAAGACCTCCCACATCCATCCCGATTTTCTGATGACGATGGCCGGACGGGAATTCTGGCCGGGAGAGCAAAATTTCTGGCGTGCCAACAACTACCACACCTATGTACGGCTACAACCGGATGCTAATCCCGAACAGCTGGAGGAAAATCTGATGGGCATCCTGGAAAAATACGTTTTGCCGGCGCAGGTCGCTGCCGGTAATGTCGATGCGGAAAAAACGCTGAAGAAAGCGAGCTTCGAACTGCAGCCCATTGAAGATATCCACCTTTATTCGGAGAATATACACGATCGTTTGACCCACGGTGATATTCGCTTCGTCTGGATGTTTGGCGGTATTGCCGGTTTCATTCTGCTGATCGCCTGTATCAATTTCATCAACTTATCGACGGCTAAGTCGGCCAACCGGGCCAAAGAGGTGGGACTGCGAAAGGTGGTAGGTTCCTACCGCAGTCATTTGATCAATCAGTTCCTGACGGAATCGGTCCTGTTCAGTCTGCTATCTTTTGTTATCGGGCTCACCCTGGCCTGGGTGCTGCTGCCGTATTTCAACCAACTTGCCGGAAAACAACTGGTCATTCCTACGAATGAATGGTGGCTGTTGCCCCTGCTGCTGGTTGCGGCCGTGCTGATCGGTTTGCTGGCCGGTTTGTATCCTTCGCTCTACCTTTCGGGTTTTCAACCCATTCAGGTGCTCAAAGGCAAATTCAGCCGGAGCGGTAAGAGTTCGAAGATGCGCAATGTACTGGTCGTTTTTCAGTTTACGACTTCCATTATCCTGATCATCGGCACTTTTGTGATCTACCAGCAGATGAATTTCATCCTCAACAAAAAACTGGGTTTTGATAAGGAGCAGGTGGTTACGCTGCAGGGAGCCGGTACACTCGGCGACCGGACGAAAGCGCTGAAGGAAGAACTCCTGAAACTACCGTCGGTCGAAAATGCGACCCTGAGCGATTACCTGCCGGTAGTGGGTACCAAAAGGAATGGCAACGGCTTCTGGAAAGAAGGCAAAACGAAGGAAGAAAGTCCGGTCTACGGCCAAATGTGGCGGGTGGATCACGATTACATCGAAACGATGGGCATGAAGATGGTCGCCGGCCGGGATTTTTCCGTGGCGATGCCCACGGATTCCCAGGCGGTGATCATCAACCAGACCCTGGCCAGAGAGCTTGGCCTGGAAGATCCGGTTGGGAAAAGGATCACCAACTCCGGATTTGTAAGCGAAGTGATCGGGGTGGTGGAAGATTTCCACTTTGAAAATATGAAGAACGAGATCGAAGGACTTTGCATCGCCATAACGGACCAGCCGGCCGCCATTTCCGTCAAGCTGAATACTTCGGATATGGGCGCCGCCATCGATAATCTGACGGCTACCTGGGATCGTTTCGCTCCCAATCAGACCATTCGCTACGAATTTCTGGACGATAGTTTCGCCCTGATGTACTCCGATGTGAAACGCATGGGACAGATCTTTACCAGTTTTGCCATTCTGGCGATCATTGTGGCCTGCCTCGGCCTGTTCGCGCTGTCCGCCTTTATGGCCGAGCAACGGAGCAAAGAGATGAGTATCCGCAAGGTGCTGGGAGCTTCCGTTCCCAATATTTTCAGAATGCTCACCCAGGGTTTTCTTACGCTGGTGCTGATCGCCCTGGTCATCGCCGTTCCGCTCGGATGGTACCTGATGAAAAAATGGCTGCAGGATTACGAATACCGGATCGAGATCGGCTGGGAAGTGTTCGCCTTTGCCGGAACGATTGCACTGCTGATCGCCGTACTGACCATTAGCTATCAGGCCATACGGGCCGCGACGGACAATCCGATTAAAGCCCTGGGACAGGAATAATTGGGAAACTCCTGAACCCGAAATAATTGATGCGGTGATGGTCCGGCTTACGGATCATCACCGCATTTTGTTAATTGCCAACCTCACCCGGCGTCATCCCAAATTCTTCCTTAAAACATTTACTGAAATAACTCGGACTGCTGAAACCGACCATAAAGCCGATCTCGGCCGCCGTACCGGCATTCGCTTCCAGGAGCTGCCGGGCCCGTTTCAGGCGGATGGTCCGGATAAAGCGACTGGGATTCTGGCCGGTAAGGGCCCGCAGTTTGCGGAAAAGCTGGGTGCGATCCAGCGCAAGTGCGGCGCTGAGTTGTTCGACTGTAAAGGATTCGTCGCCGAGGTTTTCTTCAATGATGTCCTTGGCCTGCCGCAGGAAGGCCTGTTCGCGCGACGGTATTTCGATCGGGCTGGGGTCGAGTAGCCCCGGCTGGTGGTAGCGTTTTCGCCAGAGCGCCCGGTTTTGGAGCAGGTTGCGGATGCGCAGCCGGAGTTCTTCGGCGTCGAAGGGTTTTGCCAGAAAATCGTCGGCCTGGGTAGCGAGCCCTTCCAGCCGGCTGTCCCGGGATGCCTTTCCGGTAAGAATAATTATGGGAATATGGCTGGTTGCTTCCTGTTGTTTTAGCTGCCGGCACAATTCAAAGCCGTCCATCTTGGGCATCATGACGTCCGTCAGAATGAGGTCCGGGATGGACCGGCTGGCCGTTTCCAGTCCGGCCTGACCGTCCGCAGCTTCCGTGATCTGATAGATACCGTTGAGTGCCTGTCGGATGTAGCGGCGGATATCTGGATTGTCCTCCACGATGAGCAGGCTGGGTTGATCGCTGTTGCTCTTTTCCAACCGGTCGGTATCGGTCTCCGCCTGAGGTATCTCCGTTTCGGGAACGGTAGCCGGTATCCTGATCTCCGATCGTATTTCTTCCGGTATGGACGGATCTGTGTCGCGTTCCTTCGGCAGTTTGATGCTGAAACGGGTCCGTTCTTCCACTTTACTTTCCATGGTAATTTCTCCACCGTGTAGTTCCACCCACTCTTTGGTCAGGGCCAGTCCGATACCGGTACTGGGCTGATCGGTCGTGTAGCCGGGTGTATCGGCCTGATAGAAGCGTTCGAACAGATGCGGGAGGTGATCCGGTGCGATGCCCGCTCCGGTATTGGTAATACTGATCCGGACCGCAGTGGACTCGTCCTGGATGTCCACGGATATCCGGCCCTGCCGGGGTGTGTATTTCAAGGCATTGGACAGCAGGTTTAGAAGTACCTGTTCGATCTTTTCCCGGTCGAGCACCAGCGGGAGGTTTTCGGTATCGCCCGTTACCTGAAGTTCAATTTGTTTTTGTTCAGCCAGCGATTGGAAGGAAAAGGTCAGCGCTCTGGCGAGGGCAATTATATCCAGTCTGGTGAGGTGAAGTTCTGCTTTCCCACTGTCGAGTTTGGCCAGGTCCAGGATCTGATTAACCAGGCGGAGCAGCCGGCGGGTATTCTTTTGCATTAGTCGGAGCTGATCCCGCCACCAGGGATCCACGGTTCTGGCTTTCATTTCCTGGATGGGGCCCAGAATGAGAGTTAGAGGTGTGCGAAATTCGTGGGAGATATTGGCAAAGAACCGGGACTTGATGTGATCCATTTCGGCCAGGCGGACTTTTTCCCGCTCCACCAGCAGGTCGCGGTAGCCCATACTGATCACCACGGCTACCATCTGCAGAACGAAGCCGGCCTGCATAATCCAGACGGGCCACAGATAACTTTCTATTTCCCGGTAAGCAATGAGGCCGGTATAACTCCAGTAGTAGAAAGCGATGGAACCGAAAAAAAGACAAAGGTTGGTAATGGCAAAAAAACGGGCCAGCATATTCCTGGACCGCAGGTAGACATAGCAGAGATAAAGCAAACCCAATAATCCGAACAGCGGGAGTGGAAAGAGCAGCCAGACATTGGTCGTATGATTATAGCTATCGAGCGGCACCACCGCCAGCAGGAAAGTGGTAATGGTACCTCCTATCAGTGCGGCGTAAAAATAAAATCGGATCAGTCTTTTGATATCGGGGCGCCAGCCGTCCCGGTGTAAAAAGTGAATGATCATCAGCGAATTGAAGGCGACCACCCCGTTCAGGGCTGCATTGGCCAACACCCGGGATAAACGGGGATACTGCGAGATCCAGAACGTTTTGTCCATTTCCATCTGAAAGAACAGATAGACCGATACGGAGAGAATATACAGCGCGAAGTACAGATAAGTACGGTCCCTTTTAAGGGCGAATGTCCCGAGTCCGAACAAGATCATCATCCAGCACATACCGTGGAAAAGCCCCTGGGCCCAGTTGTTGTTGATGAACATATCTACGGATGCTTCCAGAAAGTTGGGACGCGACATGGCCCGGAGTTCAAACCAGGGATGATAAGAGCGGTCTTGCAGGCAGATGTAGACCTGTCGCTCGGCACCGGCCGGCAGGGACAGCTGGATAATATAGGGCGAAGCGAAAACCGGGATCTTCCGGAGGGCATCCCAGTCCGATCGCGGTCGATTGCTGCCGAATCGGCGTTCGTCCCACTGGCCATCGGCTTGTTCCAGGTATAATGTTCCCGCATCGACGTGCATCAGGAAGGTCCAGGCCGCTTCTACCGGAAGGGTGTTGCGTACGCTCAGGCGTGCCCAGATCTTTCCGTCCCAGAGCGGGGGGAGATCCGTTGCGTCCATCGGGCTAAAGGAGACGGAGGGATCCCGGATATCTTCGAAATTAAGCTGTGCTTCCGGATCGTATTTCATTTCTACGTACGGCTCGATGGGCGTCCACCGCGGAGCGGGTGTAAAGTACCAGGAGGAGTCGATCACCCAGATGGATTGCTGACCGGGGACCGGCGCAAAACCTCCCAGAAACAAAAGCGCGGTGATGAGCATCCGGCGCAGTGGTATTGTTCTTGGGCAGTAGGTACTCATGGGTGTGTAGCGTGTAGTTTTTCCATCGACAGGAGCAACAAAACTAAGTTTTTGATCGGTAGTATTGCAAGGCTTCCGGACCTGGCGGTGCCGGAAAATTGAAAAATAATATATTTTAGTGGAAAAAAAGGATATGGCCCGGTTTGAGGCAAAAAAGGATACACTGACCTATTCGGTATTTCTGGGACTGCCCCTGCTCTTGCTGATTACTTATTTTTTCTCCCTGAAAAGAGCGCTGACGGCGGAAGTATGGAGTGTGGGAAAAGTCGCGGGATTTGCACTGATCGGCCTTTTTGTGCTGACGTTGGCCTACACGCTGTATAGGTTTTTTCGCGATACGCACTACGAGATCAATGATCAGTCTTTGGTCTGGGTGATGGGCTTTTTCAGCCGTAGTATTTCGCTGGACCGGATACAATGGATTGAGGAAAGTACCTATATCAACTCCAATGTTCGGGCGGCCCTGGCCTGGAAAGGCTGGAAGATCGGCTACGGAGCCGGCTACGAGATCTTCGTCAGTCCGGAAGAGGCGGAGGCGTTCAAGCGGGTATTGGAAGAAAAAATGGCGGCCGTAAAGGATGCCGACTGATGGATCAGACCAATTGCCGGTAATTTTCCCGCAACTGCAGCACGTAATAAATGAGCCATAGGATCACAAACCCGGCGAAGGCAAGCACTGGTGGTTGCAACAGACCCGGAGTGGTATGCGCGATCAGATAGACAAACGTACTTCCCAACAGCAGTGCGCCGGCGCTGCAGAGCAGGATCAATCTCGCCGGCCAGGGGAACAGGGCCGGTTTCGCTTCTTCGGCCTCGATCGATCGCAGCAGGCGATCGGTAAAATCCTCCGAAGTAGTGATCAGGCTTTTCTGTACCAGTTTTCTGGTTTCATCGTCTTTCATAGCAGATTTTTTAGTTCATCACCCAGCATCATTTTTAGCTGGTGCTGAAGATTGGTACGTCCCCGGTGCAGGTCGACCTTGATCTTAGCCGTACCGAAACCGGTGATCTTTTTTATTTCCTTAATGCGCATATCGCAGAGGTAGAACAGGCGGAGCACCAGCGCTTCGTCCGGTTTGAGGCGTTTCATGGCTTCGGTAATGTACTTCTTTTGCTCCTCCTCCTGCAGGCTCTGCGGGCCGTCCGCCGGTCGGGCACCCACGGGAGTATGTAGGCAGAAGTCTTCCAGCGGAAGGTATTTTTTCCGGGTTTTGAGCGCATTGTAACTGGTATTGACCACAATGCGGTACAGCCAGGTCCGGAAAGAAGATCGAAAACGAAAACTGCCCAGCTTCTCAAACACCCGCAGGAACACTTCCTGCAATACCTCCTCCGCACCATCCCGATCCTTCAGAATAGAAAAAGCCAGAGACAGCGAGACGTCCTTGTGCCGGTCCACCAATTGGCGAAAAGCACCGCGATCCCCCGCTCTGATACGCTCGATCAGTTGTCGATCCTGGTCTTCGATATCAGTCCTCCAGGGTTTTTCGGATGAAATGAGTCGCGATCAGCCCCAATGCACCGAAGATCAGGATCGTGGCCCATACCAGCAGGTCCATGGTGTCTTCCTTGAGGTCCAGCAGGGTGAAAAAAGAGGACGCCGCCAATCCGATCCCCAGTCCCAGCAGGATGCAACCGTAGTCGACGTAGCGGTACTTATTTTGCCTGGAAGACAGTTCAATGCCCCGCTCGTAGGCGGCCTTGCGGATCAGATAATTGAAGCGGGCCAAAATATAAACGATGGCTACTGCACCACCGACGATGATCAGTCCACCCAGCGTTTCGCTGATATTTTCCATATCGTGTTAATTTTTGTTTGTAATCGACACGGGAATGCGCAGGAGCGGTGTCCGGCCCCTGCGCGCCCGGCTCAAAATTGTTCGCCCAGAATTTGCTCCAGACCTTCGAGGAAGGGAAGCAACTGATCGGAATTGCAAAAGATAACCAATCCGTATTGCTGCTCGGGGACGATCATGGCGTAAGCCTGAAAACTATGGTTGTTCCCCGTATGCAGGTGCATAAGTCCGTAGGGCGTAGGCTTTTGGGCAAAACCCAGTCCCCAGCCCGTCTGTCCGGTTTCCTGGCGCATCGGCTCGTCTTCCGCAAAGTGGTTGTGCTCGCGGAGCATTTCATCCCGCGTTTCCGGTTTCAGTCCGGTTCCTTTCAACATGGCGATCAGGAATTTAGCGTATTCGGAGGCCTCGGAGTGGATGCTCGAGAAAGCATTAAAGGTCTTTCCGCTCCAGCCGCCGGTATCGTTGTGGGTCGGTTCGCCATCTTTGTGGCCGTAGGCCTTGTGGGCTGCGAGATAATCGTTCCAGAGGAAGGAGGTGTGCTCCATGCCCAGCTGCCGGCTGACTTCCCGTTCGAAGATCTTATTGAACTCCGCCTTCCAGCCGACGCCGTGCAACTGGCCGATGATGGCGGCCAGGTACTGGTAGGCTTCACCGGAGTAGCGGAAGCCCGCGCCGGGTTTGAACGGCAGTTCGATCTGCTGCCCGTTGCTGTGATTGGGGAAACCCGCACTGTGGGACAGCACCATGCGGGCGGTGATCAATTGGTAATCCTCCTGGGAATCTTCCGCTATGGCGGGATGGGGCATGTACTGGTGTAAAGGCCGGTCCAGATCGAGAATGCCCTTCTCGGCCATCTTGAGCGCGAAATAGGCGAAAATAGGTTTGGAGAGGGAAGCGCCTTCGAATATGGTTTCCCGGTTCACCGGCACTCCACTCGTGCGGTTTTGCACTCCGAATACCTCGTGGTACACCAATTCGGCGTCGTTGATGATCCCGACGGACAGGCCGGCCATTTCCAGGGAATCGAGCAGATGCTGGATGTGGCCATTCAGCGTTTTTATTTCCAGTGGTTCCCCGCTGAGTTTTTTGATGGATTGTGCTTCGGCTGTAACAAGCCCTCCGGCCAGAAAAAGTGGCAGCAGCAGGGAGAAAAATAATGTTCTTGATTGCATGGTCGGATGTTTTGGTTTTACAGTGATCTTAACCCGCTTGTGCCGTAGACCCGAACGCAGTCTGTAGAAGTTTGCAGATCGCAAAAGTCCGGGCGGGTCGGAAATCACTTCGTTGAATTATTTCGGTGCATTGGACCAGGCAGGCAAAAAAAGGTTACAAAAAAATTGATTTTTTTGGCCTTGCTTAAACTTTATGCTGCAGTGGGCTGTATTTATTGTACTGATCGGTACAATTAGTAATTGCCGTCGATTATTGGATTAAAATAATTTGGAAATGGGCCAAAGACACGATCTGAGCCGGGTTTTACAGGTTGGAGAATTATTGTTTCGCCGCCAGGGGTATCACCATACCGGGGTGGAGGAGATCCTGAGTAAGACCGACTTTCCCCGGAGTTCTTTTTATTACCATTTTAAAAGCAAGGAAGGATTTGGCAAGGCTGCGCTGGAGTACTACAGCGAAAATATTCTGGCAATGATGCGGAAATGTTTTCAGGACCCGTCTGAGGAGAGTTACCTGCAGCGACTGCAGAATTACTTCTACATGATCGCCGATTACAATGTCAGTAATTCCTTCAATTCCTGTTGCCTGATCCAGCGGATGGCCATTGAGGAAGGTAGCGCGCCGGGGGAATTGCAGGAGGCCGCCCGGAAACAGTTCGGCCGGTGGTTTGTGGTCACCGAAAAATGCATGCAACAGGCGCAGGATAGGGGAGAGGTCCGTGCGGATATCTCCGCCGATCGGCTCACGCGTATGGTTTTCGATCTGGTTTATGGAGAGTCCACCTTGTCCCGGGTGGATCGGGAAGCGGAAAATTTCAAAAGCTCACTCGATACGTTCTTTCAACTGATCCGCCGCTAAATTTTTTGGCGGATTCTGAGGTATAAAATTTTTTCACCATTATTGTACCGACTGGTACATACAATTATTCAACTTACCATGAAAACTCCTTTTACTATCGTTTTATTTTTAATGGGTGCCTGGTTGCTCCAGGGTTGTATGGCGGATATTCGTACCCCTCTGATCGAGCGGGAGGGCATTACCGCATCCAATACCGCCAGGGGTAAAATGCTGTTGGAGAAAGCCTGGAAAAAACAGGGACTGGATCAATTGCAGCAACACCGGACGTATTCATTCCAGGGAAAAGATGTCTGGAAAGGCCTGATGGGAAAACTGGGCAAACCCTGGCCGGAAGCGGAGGTAGACCTGCAGTTTCGCTATGCGATCGGCACTTTCGACAGTCAGGTAAGCTTTCTTAGCGGCTCGCGGACCGGTGAACGGGCCGGGCTGCAAAGCTGGCGCTACTACGAAGTAGATCCCGAAGGAACGCTGACCTTTACGAATTACAACGAGCGGATCGGCTTTGGGCTGTCCGCTTACCAGTACTTCTTTGAATTGCCGGATCGTATGCTGCGGGCGCCGATCATCAGCTATGCCGGCGAGCGGGAATTCCGGGGTCAATGGTACGATCAGGTCTTTGTGAGCTGGGAGCAGCCCGAACCCCACCGGGAACACGACCAGTACGTACTCTGGATCAACCGGGAGACCGGACTATTGGAATTTGCCCTCTACACCCTTCGGGAGACTTACCTGAAAATGCCGGGAGCCAGTGCGTTTTACGGTTCCATTCAATTCGCAGACTGGCAAGACATCGACGGGATACTTATTCCACACCGCCAGATCGTCTACCTGAATCGTCCGAAAAAGAAACCGGAGCAACACCTGCACCAGCTTGAGATCCGTGATTTTGCCTTTGATGATTTTCCCCAGGATCAGCTTTATCCCGATCCGGCACTGGAAAAGCTGGGCGATGACAAATTGGTATCCGGCAATTGATGAACGGTATTGGCATTGGCGCGCGGTATTGTTCCGGGTTCAGGCCGGGGATCCGACCATTTTAAGTGCGGATCCCCGGCCCGCCGGACGGCTTTGATGGAATACTGCTGGGCTGATCCAGGTAGGTAATGCTGCAAAAAATATTTTCCTGTTAGGGAACTTCGTAGGTGGGGAAAGATGTACTTTTAACAGTACTATTAGCGCGCAATCAAAACTCGAAATGATGAATATCTGGGTACACAGCCAGCTCTCCGCCAAAAAGTTCGGAGGCCCTCCCGAAGTCTACTATCCCATTCACAAGTTCCTGGATGCTTCCAAACTTTTTTACTTCCACATCAAGCACCGGATCTTACTCCATCATACCTACGGTATCGAACTGTGCATTCGCCGATTCGGAGATTATCTGGAAGTGGAAACCGGCCGTCAGGTGTTGGTGCGCGATATCGCTGCGGAACACATCCGGGAAGATCTGGGGGGAAAAATACCTACACTTTTTGACTGGTTTGGGAACAATAAGACGCTGGACGGACTGACCATCCACCAACCGGATGTCGAAAATCCGGAAATGCAGGATTTTATCGACCATCCCTTTCTGATCAGCGGACTGGCGATTAGCCGGATCATCACCTGTAGCGATTTTGGCGTTTATCTGGCAAAAGAACTGCTGGGAGCTTCGGCCGCCCAACAACTGCGCGCGCACATCCCACCGGAGCAAAACATATCCACCCTTCTGCGGACTTTCCGTTTTCGGGAAAAGTGGCAATTCTCTCCGGATATTTCCCAATTAAAACAACTCGAATCTGATGGATAAAGAACTTGAAAATGCCCTGCAGGTTTTCTTTGATCGCCTGGAGAAGGAGTCCGGCAGTTTGCCTCCCATTGAAGTCCGGTGGAATGCCGGAGGCGATGAAACACCGATCTGGTTTACCGTGAATGGAAAGCCGGTAGACTATTCCGCAAACAGTATGTTTAGAGACCTGGCCGGCTATCTGATCTTCCAGTTTGATCTGCCCAATGCCGGTGAATACTACAATGAAGGTGGCGGCAGCATCTACCGGGACGACACCGGCGCCATCCGGATGCGCTACCACGAATTTGCTTACGGCTACGACGAGGATGGAGACGAAGATAATTTTGATCAGGAGATCCTAAAAGAGCCGCTCCTTATTCCCGATACTGAAACGGTCGGAAAGTTGTTGAACCGATTGCAAAAAAATGAATTGCCGTTTTACGGACACCTGGCCTACCTGAAGCGAAAGGACCGGAGCTTGCTGATCGGCTACAGTTCCGATGCTGAAGACGATAACGAAGCGGAAACGGAGACCCTGCTGGACCTCATTGAAGAGCACTTCCGATCATCTTCAACCGAAGAGCTCGTACACAGGGAAATCCACTTCGGAGGGAAGATAAACCATACCGGTATCCTGCTGGATGAGCGGTCGATCATCAAATACGCTGTGGATAAGGATCATCAGGATCAGGACATGCTGCTGTTCGGAAAGAAGCCCTGAAAGCCAGGGAGAAAAATTAAACAACCAGCTTAAGCCAGGCTTTTTTCCATGACCGGCAACCGACGGTCTCCCGGCTGGCTGGGATGATAATCGATCACCGAAAATCCCCGGGAGCCGTAAAAGGCCGCGGCATTGGGATCAGCGACCACCCGCACGGACCGGTGTTCCGGTAAGATACATTCTTCCAATGACCGCTGCAGCAGGGCGGAACCAAGCCCCTGCCCAATATACTCTGGAAGCAGCCAGAGATGTTCCACCCACAACAATTCCGGGGATGCTTCACAGATGACACAGAAGCCGATGAATGCCCGGTCCGGCCGGAGGCAGAGTACAAAGGTCTGATTTTGGGCCAGGTACGCCGGAGATACCTCCAGGTCTTCTTGCCATAGCTCCAGCCATTCGGGCGGATACCCCCAGTGGGCTTTGGAAGCCTTACTGATCCGGCTCAGATACCGGGCATCCTCCGGTGTGGGTTCCTCTAAGCGATTGATCTCGTAGTCTATCATGCTGTGCAAGTTGCACGATCCGGTTCAATGGGGCAATATCTTCGAGAAAGTTTTCCAGATCTTTCGGTCCGGAACGAGCGAATGAATTTCGTTCTACAAGATCGTCGGCAACGTTCCGCCATCCACCCGCATGGCCGCACCGTTGGTCGCCGAAGCCAGCGGACTGGACAGATAGACCACCAGATTGGCAACTTCCTGTGGGGTCGCAAAGCGCTGCAGGAGGTGGTTGGGGCGTTCTTTATTGAAAAAGTCCGCTTCCACTTCGGCACGGGTCTTATCGGCCTGTTCGGCCAGGGAGCTCAGGAAATCACCGACGCCTTCGGAATTGGTCGGTCCGGGCAGTACCGAATTGACGGTTACCTGGGTGCCTTTGGTCAATCGGGCCAAACCGTTGGCCAGTGCGATCTGAGCCGATTTACTCACGCCGTAGTGGATCATTTCCGCCGGGATCTGGACGCCGGATTCACTGGAAATAAACAAAATGCGGCCCCAGTTCTGCTCCATCATTTTTCCAAAATAGTGCCGGGATAAGCGCACGCCACTCAGTACATTCACTTCCAGCATCTGCTGCCAGTCGGCATCGCTGATATCGGCAAAATCCACCGGCTTAAAAATACCGACATTATTGACCAGAATATCTACCCGATCAACTTCCCGCAGCAACTGGTCTACACTTTCTTTATCCGCAAAATCCGCCGCTATCCCGCTGATTCGGGCGTCGGGCAGATCTGCTTTTATCTGTTCAATCGCTTCATCGATCCTCGCCTGGGTCCGACCGTTGATGATCACTTCGGCTCCTTCTGCGGCCAATCCTTTAGCAATAGCCAGCCCGATACCGGCGGTAGAACCGGTAACGAGGGCCGTTTTATCCTGCAATTCTAAATTCATCTCAATATCATTGTTGATTCGGAAAGTAGATATAACACTTATCCTCCGATTACGTTGAAACGGGGCTGATCATCCAATCATTCCGTCATCAGATCATCCAACGCTCCAATCCCAATAGCCTTTTACCCAGCTGGCTCAATTCCGCCGTATCGTATTTAGTTTGTTCCCAGTTCCGCGGATCTCCGGGGAAAGCATATCCCTCCGGAGCGATCCGGTTCTTCCAGGAATCGACCCGCCATTGGCGCAGGGCTTCGTTATCTTCTTCGGCGGGCATCATAGAAATGTACTGGGCGATGCGCACTTTATCGCCGGACCGGTTCGGGCGGATACCGTGGGGCTGGGCGCTGTGGAAGATCAGCAGATCTCCGGCTTCCAGCGGTACCTTGACGATATCGTCCTCAAAGCCAGAAGTATCCGGTTGGAAGCGGTTACGGTCGGTCGGCTGGCTGAGTTTCCAGGTGTCATAAGTGCGGAACAGCTCGGGAATGCACTGGAACCCACCCATGTTGGGATCGGTCTGATCGGCCAGTGCCAGTACCCCCTGTACGTTTTGCGGCTTGGTTTCGGGATCATAATCCCAATGAATGAACCCCTTGTACTCATGACCGGGGCGCATCGGGAAATTGAGGTTGGCCCGATCAATAGTCACCCAGAGTTTTTCCGTGCCCCAGATATCCACGAACGCATCATATACCCGTTGCATCTGGCGGTTATTCCAGAGGTGTTGGTGGTTGTAGACTTCTACCATACCGGTGCCGGTGAGTTCCTTCATTTTCATCTCTGCACGCGGAGCCGTATACCAACTTGCCGGATCGTTGGGGTCTTTTTCCTCAAATTCCCACAGGAAATCAGCCGTGCGTTGTGCCTGCTCCCGCGGAACGGCATTCTTGATCACAATGTAACCATTGTGTTTCCAGAAGGCCCAGTCGGCTTCGCTCAGCACGCGCAGCGGTTCGCCGTTCTCGCGATCGCTCAGGCGCTTCTTACTACTGGTAGCAGTCGATGGATTGCCCGGAATTTCCTTGTGCGCATTATTGGGGATCATGCGGGTATTTTGGTCGGTCATGTCTTGTAATTTTGGTGAAGGATTGGAAGTTTTTCGTCCCTACAAATTTCCGTCATAAACCAGGCCCAGGCTATCCCAATAATGCTCATTTTTTGAACTATTGTGATATTTTATGTATTTTTCAGCATTAAAATTGATATACTTGTATAAATCCCCTGACCCCTGCACCCCTGACCCCTCTCACCTGACACCTCACAACCCTCACACCTCCATGAAAATCCAATACGAAACCATCCGCACCGGCGAAGACAGCTCCTTCCACCTCATGGTGAACCCCCGGCTCAATGACTTCTTCTTCTGGCACTTTCACCCGGAATACGAGTTGGTGTTCATCGACGGAGCGGACGGCAACCGGCACGTCGGGCACCACATGGCGCGGTATCGGGAAAACGATCTCGTCTTCATCGGATCGAATATTCCCCATTTGAATTTCGATTACGGCATTCAGACGGAATACGAAAAACTGGTGCTGCACATTCGCAAGGATTTCCTGGGCAATGCACTGACGCAAAGCCCCGAACTGGCGGGGATCCGGCAGCTGTTTTCCGAATCCGCCCACGGCATCGTTTTCAGTAAGGCTTGTAAACAAAAGATCGGTCAGCGGGTCAAGGGATTGGCCCATTTGGAGGGGCTTGCCCTGTTTATTGAGGTTTTGTATATTCTGGCGGTACTGGCGCAGGACGAGCAGCGGCAACTGCTGCACGAACGGCCCTTCGAACACTTCTATAAACAAAAAGAGCAAGACCGGCTGGAAGAAATATTCCGCTTTATCGAGCAGCATTACCAACGTAAGATCACGGTGGAAGAGGCCGCAGCGGTTTGCCGGCTTTCCTACGCAGCCTTTTGTCGCTATTTTAAAAAAATGACCCGCCTGACCTTCACCGAATTCCTCAATCATTATCGCATCAACCAGGCTAAAAAACTACTGCTGCAGGACAAAAACGTGACCGAAACCTGTTTTGCCTGCGGTTTTGAAAGTTTGTCTTATTTCAATCGTACCTTTAGGAAAATTACGGGAATAAATCCTTTGGCATTCAAACAAAAATTCCTGCTTTAAAACGAAACGAATAACTCAACAGTGCAAGATCTCTGCTTCACCCGCTGCTCTATTATTATTCTTTTATTGCTCCACTCCGTGTTTCTTTTTGCCGATCACGATACCCTTACGATCTGTCGGGGGGAAAGTGTGCAACTGGCCATTGATCCCAGCTTCGCGACCTACCGCTGGGAGCCGGTAAGCGGACTTGACAACCCGACCATCCACACGCCGGTAGCGGCACCTCCGGTAACGACCACCTACATCGTGGAAACCATCCCTGCTGCCGGAGAGAACCTGATCATCAACGGCGATTTTAGCGCCGGCAATACGGGATTTACCAGCAACTATGTTTATTCGCCCGGTGCCAATCCGACCCAGGGCGTATACGGTGTATTCGATGACGCCAACGACCTGAGCCCCTCGTATTTTGAGCACTGCCGGGACCACACCAATCAAAACGGGCTGATGATGGTCGTCGACGGTTCGCCGGTGGCCAATCTGTCCGTGTGGTGTCAGACGATCAATATCGAATCCAATACCACCTACGCTTTTTCGACCTGGCTGACTTCCATTTTGCAGCCGAATCCGGCGGCCCTCCGCTTTTCCATCAACGGACAGCAGATCGGTCAGACCTTTGTGGCCAGTACCCAGAATTGCGAATGGCGGCAATTTTATGAGATCTGGGAGTCGGGTGGCGCTACCCAGGCGGAGATCTGCATCGTCAATCAGAATACCAATCCGAACGGCAATGATTTTGCGCTGGATGATTTCGGTTTTTTTGAGATCGGAGCGCCGGCTTACGATACGTTTACGATAGTGGTCCACGACATTCCGGTGACCTCGATCGAAACTACTTTTTGCGAAGGCGAACAGATCGAATACCAGGGCCAGATGATCCCCGTCAGCGAATCTTTTGAACTGACCTATACGTCCCAGTTCGGCTGTGATTCCATCGTACGGTATAGTGCGGAACTGGTGGATACCGTGACGATCGTCAATCGTATCGATACCCTGTGTCCGGGAGAGACTTTTAGCTTTCAGGGCCATCTGATCGATCGCGATACCCTGATCTGTACCAATATTTCGGCTGCCAACGGCTGTGATACGACCTATTGCCTCGAAGCGGTTTACCTGACTGAATCTGCCCTGAATACAGATGTTTTATCGCCAGCTTGCAGCGGTAGTTCCGATGGGGCGATCATGCTAAGCGTAGAGGCTGGTCTGGCCCCCTTCCAGTACCGTTGGGAAGACGGCAGCACCGAAGCCAACCGCGTCGGTCTGGCCGCCGGTAACTACCAGATCGCGGTGACGGATGCCAAAGGTTGCCGGGCGCTGAAAACGGTAAGCGTGACGGAACCCGCGCCCCTGAGTGCGGAAGTCAGCACGAGTAGTTCTTTCTGTAACGGCACAACGAACGGCGTCATCGAAATGTCGGCAAGCGGAGGAACACCGCCCTATCGGTATTCCATTGACGGCGGCCGTACCTACGGAACGGAAAGCCTGGTCTCCGGCCTGATGCCGGGTGACTACGAAGTTTGGATTGAAGATGCGAATCAGTGTGTATTTTCAGTTACGGCTACCGTTCCCCAACCGCGCCGGATAACGCTGAACGTACCGCTCAGCGGCCAGATCGGTCTCGGAGAAAGCCTTTCGATAAATATCACGGATAATGCTTCCGGTCCGCTCAGTTACGAATGGATCCCGGCGGATGGTGTCGCCTGTCCGACCTGCGCCAATACGGAGGTCAGGCCCCTGCGGAGTACCTTATACACCATCCGGGCGACCGATGAATTCGGTTGTAGCGTTGAAGCCTTTTTCCAGGTGGATGTTTCCAAGGACGAGGCGGTTTACATTCCCAATGCTTTTTCTCCCAATGAGGATGGGGTCAATGATCAGTTTCGGTTGTTTACCGGTTTGGGGGTAGAAGAGATCCTGGATTTTTCGATCTACGATCGATGGGGCAACCTGCTCTATTACCGGGCGAGCTGCGCGAGCGATTGTTCCTGGGACGGCCGGCTGAACGGTCGGGTACTGGGGCAGGACGTCTACGTGTTCATGGCCCGCTTGCGCTATCTGGACGGAGAAGTAGTACCGCTGAGTGGCGAAGTGAATTTGCTGTGGTAAACCAGAGGACCAAAAAAAATCCGTAAAAATTGTAATGATCAGCCTGAAAATGCAACAGACCAAACAAAGCAATTTCTTTTGAGTGATAAAAAGGCAAAAGAACAGGAGTTTGTAAAAAAGATCACTGCATCCCAGGCGATTATCCACAAGGTGTGCCGAATGTACTGCGACGATGAGGAGCACCGTAAGGATCTTTTCCAGGAAATACTCGTGCAACTCTGGAAGTCCTATCCATCCTTTCGCGGGGAAGCACAATTCTCGACCTGGCTGTACCGGGTGGCGCTGAACGTAGCCATTCAGGATTTTCGGAAAGAAAAAAAGCGCAGATTGCTGTTTTTCGAGAGCTATGACTTCCGGGAAGTCGTCGACGAACGTCGGAATGAACTGGAAGACGAACGCCTGAAAAAGATGTACCGGGCTATTTCCCAACTGGACAAGGTAGAAAGGGCAGTCGTGCTTTTGCATCTGGAGGGAAAAGGCCACGCAGAAATTGCTGAAATTATGGGCATAACCCAAAACTATGTCCGGGTAAAAATGACCCGGATCCGCAAAAAAATATCCAAAAAAATAAAGTCGAAGTAATATGGAACTGGCAGAGCTGCAATCGGCCTGGAATTTGGTCAATGTTGACGTGCAAAGGAAAGATATACTCGACGAGCAGGCGGTGCGTACCCGAATACGCCGAAGCTCCGGTACCGAATTGGCCGGCATCAAACGAGCCTTACAATTTAAATTCCTGATCGGTACGACAGTTGCTGTGATCGCCATTGGCGCCAGCCTGGGTTCGGCCCTGGCACCGCGGGAATTCCATCCCCTGGATTTTCTGTTCAGCGCCCGGGAGACTACGCTGTTTTATGGCACCCTATCGGTATCCCTTTGCTGTATGCTGTTCTTTAACCACCGGGCCTACCGTTTCATCGGAGCACTGGAACGGTCAACGGAAGATGTCAAAACCTCACTGGAACGTTTTATTCAGGTTATGGAGCGGGCAATGCGCTTCAATATTTACTCTGATACATTCATGTCGCCTGTCTTTTTCACCTGGTTTTATTATGCCTATGCTTTTCGTGAGCACGATTTGGACTGGGATATTCGAGGCCTCCTTCTGGTCCTTTTACCGGTACTTGTTGGGGTATTTTCCTTCTTTTTCCAGAAGTATATGCAACACCTCAAATTCGGCCGCTACCTGGATCGCCTCAAATACTACCTCCAATCCCTGGATGCAAAAAAAGAGGATTGAAAGTGTAATGATGTTGCTGCTTTTTCAACATACCGGGTAAACCGGTCTTTAGCCGGCATTACTAACCACAAAATTACAGACTATGCTAAATCCGAACTGGCTTACTATCATCCGAATTACCGGGATCCTGATAATGATCTTTTCTTTTGTAGTCATCCCCGATGAATATCCCTGGTACTACGAGATCCTGCTATTTAATCTGGGTTTTCTGCTGATGGTATTTGCGAAGTCGCCAAAATTCCGTCAGCAGGTAACGGCCTTTTTCGCTTCCGGTTCCTGACCGAAAACAGTTCGGGATCCGGCCTGAAGGGCAGGAATGAAGGTTAAAAATTTCCATCGATAATGAGCTGTTCATCTGCTTCCTTATTTTGGTGGAAAAAATAAGATCATGTGGAAAAAGGCACTGATAATCCTGCTGGCGGCAGGTTTGTGTTCCGGAGTTTCTGCCCAAATAAGAGAGGGACTGGAACTGTATAAGGTGAATACGCCCATCGAATCCAGATCCGTCTCTTTTGAGAACCCCACCGGTGAACCGGGAGCCGGCGGAAAAGCCGTGGGAGAGACCGGCCCGGGCCGGAAAGGTGCTCCATTTAAATACATCGAACCCGGGGAAGAGGTCGTACTTTTCGATGTGCAGGCCTCCGGGACCATCCGGCATATCTGGATGACCGGGGATTGGGCAAAGGAAAACCGAAAGGACCTGGATAATATTCTGCGCAGCACCCTGATCGTGGCGTATTGGGACGGTCAGGAATACCCCAGTATCGCCTGCCCGCTGGGCGATTTTATGGGGGCGGCTCACGCTACTCCGACCGCCTATGAATCCGCCGTGCACACGATCGGAGAAATGGAGGCACTCAACTTCTGGCTGCCCATGCCCTTCACCCGCAGTGCGAAAATAGTGCTGAAGAACGAATCGGATAAGCGGTTCCGTTTATTCTACCAGATCGATTACACGATCAACGACCAGCATGATGCAGACATCGGCAGAATGCACGTGAACTTCCGGCGGGAAAATCCGACCACCCAGCGGGCCGATTTTGAGATCCTGCCGAAACGGCAAGGCAAAGGCCGCTTCATCGGTGCGGTGATCGGCGTTCGGACACTCCATCCCGGTTGGTGGGGCGAAGGCGAGATCAAGATCTATATGGATGGGGATCAGGAATATCCGACCATTTGCGGGACAGGCAGTGAAGACTGGGTGGGCTTGTCGTTCGGTATTCAGGAAACGACTTTTCAGTACCACGGTTGCAATCTGAATTTCAAATCGGATTCGACCATCATGGCCTACGATTATCCCAACGAAAAGGAAAAAGAGATGCAAACCGAGTACATCTCCATGTACCGCTGGCACATCCCCGATCCGATCTACTGGAAAGAGGAATGCCGGATCACGATGCAACAGATCGGGTGCTGTTACTACGAGCGGGAAGACGACTGGTCGGCGGCAACCTTCTGGTACGAGTCGGTTCCCAGCGCACCCCTGACTCCCTTGCCCTCCGTGGAGGCCAGGACGACGGGCTTGGAATTGCTCCATAAAAGATAAAAGGACAGCATACAACTCCACAACGGCATGGAATCTCTTTAAGACGGACGCCCTTTCAGCGTTCAGTCTGTAAAAATGCCGTTCTCCATGAAAAACACCCTATTGCCGATGCTGCTGGCAGCCACGCTGTTCGCTGCCTGTCAGCCGGAAAGACCTTCCGCCGAAGCGGTCTGGTCCGCTGCGTTGGAACAGATCGAAAAAAGCCAAAACGTTCAGTACCGCTACTACTCCGAATGGGATACCCGGATCAATGGTTCCATTTTCCGGGATTCGGCGGAGATCACCTATGTGAAACTGACAGGGAGCACTACTGGCTTCGGGTTTTACGCCAACACTTTTCGCGCGGAATTGCTGTTTGACGGCACCAGTTACCGGGAAATAAGGCACGATGATCCCTCAATGATCGTGCTGCACGATCCGCAGGATATCGAAGCGGATCCGGCTTATTTCGACAATCTGCGGATCTTCTCAGCCACGCCTTTTGAACTGGAACCCAGCGCTACTTTTGACCGGGCTGTGGATACGCTTATTGCCGGTCAAGCCTTTTATGTGTACTCGTTGATCACCGAAAATCCTTCTTTCTCGGACAGCACGCAGATCGTCCGGCACGAACGGCAGTATTACTTAGATCAGCATAGCCATAGTGTGCAGCGGATTTGCCGGATCGCCATTCGGGCGGGGGATACCCTGCAGGTTATCAATACCCATTTTCGGACTGTTCAATTCGATGGATTGCCCCAGGACTTTTCTTTTTCGAAATTCACTATACCCGAACACTACCGGACGATCACGCAAGGGGACCTGGAGGAAGAACGGCACCAACGGCAGATCTCGGTGGGGGCCCAGGTGGCCGATAATACTTACCGGTCTCTGGATGGAAAAGAACGGAAGTTATACGGTGACCAGGGCCGTAAAAGCCTCATCATGTTTTCGTTCATCGGTTGCGGCGGCTGTGAATACGCCCTGCGGGAAATGCAGCGTAAACACTACCGTTTACGACCCGGTTTGAACTTTTATTACAGCAGTCCGGTCGACACTCCGGATGCCCTAAAGGCTTATCTGGAAAAGAAGGCATTTCCCTTCCCGGCCTTTTCCTTAGAGAGCAACATGAACGAAGATTTCTCTGTCTATTTTTTCCCGACTTTTGTCCTGCTCAACGCTACCGGTAGAGTAGAACAGGTATTTGGAGGTTACGATGAAGCGGTAGCCGCTTTACTATTTTAGCGTTTTTATAAAAAAACAAGGCAGGGTGTAATGATCAGCTCTTTTTTTCAACCTACTGGGTAAAATCTTTTTATGAAATCATCCTCTGCATCGAATACCTTTCATATTATCGGTATCCTTTCGGTACTGATCGGGGCCGTACATGTCTTTGTGCCCAATGATTCGCCCTACCACGATCCGCTAAAAATCGTACTCGCCGTCGGTCTGCTGCTTATCTGTGCCGGTGTGTTTTTTAAGCGAGCCTCCCGGCGACAAAGGTCCGAATAGCCCGGCTTGATTGTACGGAAAAACATCGAATCTATTTAAGCTGTTTCCACGGTAAAGGTTGAGGGTTGACGGTTTGGTCAACGGGCGATGACCAGCCGGCGACTCTGCACACGTCCATCCGGAAATTGCAGTTGAATGCCGTAATATCCGGTTGGCCAGTTATCTACCGTTTGCGTCCGGCTTTGGCGACCCGCTTCCCGATCGAGCACATAGCTTTTCCAGACTCTTCCCAGCGCATCAAAAACGGTGATGGTTATTGGCCCGTCACTCGTCTGCTGCCAGTCCAGGGTGAACGAATGAGTGGCCGGATTGGGATAGACCTGCAGGGTAGAGAACGGGGCAGGGGAGTGTTCAATGCTAACCAGATCACAGGCCTGATTGAGGGTGCCATCCTCGTCAATCTGTAGCAGCCGGTAATAGATCGTACCGCCGCTTGCCGGAGGCAACTGATCGTCGAAAAAAGTGTAGGAACGCAGTTGGTCGGTATTGCCCGATCCGTCGATCCAGGCAATGGTTTCGAAGGGGCCGTCGAAAAGGCTGCGCTGCAGGCGAAAGCCCCGGTTGAGCCTTTCGGAGGCCGTCGTCCATTCCAGCTGTACGCCGCTGTCCTCCCGGACATCAGCCCGAAAATCCATACATTCTACGGGCAGAAAGATCTCGCAGCTTGCTTCCGCCGAAAAGATCCAGCCGCTGTTATTGCCTTCGTCGGTAGAATTGACGACGCCGAACTTTGCGCCGCCGCCGGCATTGCTGTCGCGAATGTTGAGGTATTCCAGACATACATTTCCACTGGTTTTGCGGAGCAGGGCCGGGGATCCCGGTGTGCTGGAGCGGATATTGATCCGATTGCCCGGAAGGGCGCTGTTTAAAATATCACCACCCACTTCCAAGGTATAAGCCGACCCCAGAATGACTGTACTTCCGGGATAATCCATCTCAAAATCACCCTGAACGAGGACATTACCCGAAACGGTATTCTGGTTGGATCCGGCAAGCTGGAGGTTTTGCACACTAAGATTGAAGGTGGATAAACTGGGGTCGGTACCGATGAGCTGAAGATCGTACAGGGCCAGGCCGCTCCCGGGGGCGTTTAAGCTGGTGGTTCGCAGGAGAGAAGTACCGGCATCCACATTGGTAGAATTGAGGATCATACTGGTCATTTCTATTCTGGAATCACTCAGATTCAGGCCGGTATTGATAGCGCTCATAACGAATTGGCCACCACTGAGATCAAAGCCGTCGGTGTGCAGGGTGCCGCTGGTCAGGAAGCATTCGAAACTTGCAGTCAGATCATCCAGGAGCGTCCATTCGCCACCGGCTCCGTCCATGCGAAAATTGATCAGATCGAGGCCTCCACTGGTGATGGAATGACCCGGTGTGCGGGCGGCTACATAAAGTTTGGACGAAGACAGCGCATCTACGGTATAGCTCATCTGGGCGGCAGTAGCCAGCTGCAGAGAACCGTGGACGTACAGGTTGGCCAGAATGCCGAGGCGCAGGGTTGGCTGATAAGCAATGGCATCGGGGCCGGTACTTATCCATTCCATATTTCGGCAATGGTGATTACCCGTAGGTACCCGCACTTCCTGAGCCGCTGCGCTGAAAGAATTGGCATCGAACAGGACATCATCGGAAACGGAAGGAATGCAACCGGCTGAACCACCATTGGATGTCAGGGACCAGTGAGCGGGGTCGTCCCAGTCACCACTGCCGCCGATCCAGAATAACTGTTTGCCTGCCGCCGCATTGATCGTCCAGCCGCTGTTGTTACCCTGATCGATCGAGGCGTTGACCTCGATGGGGCCGTTGAGGACCTCGCTATCCTGAATGATCAGGTTGGTGTTATCCGCCGGAAGCGGCAGGCTGGGGCCGGTAAAATCAAAAGTGAACCGACTGCCACCGGTACTGGACCGCAGGGAGATCTGGCCTCCGCAATCCGCTCCGCTGCTGGCCAGGTCGGCAATACGGGTAACGGTACCCGACTGAAAGCTTATCTCGCCGCCGGAATTACTGAGCGATAAGGTACCGTTAACGGTGTGACCGCCGGTGATCTGGGTCAGTCCGCTCGATAGGATAGTCAGATCGTCAAAAGTCAGATCGAATCCGCTCAGGAGTCCGCCAGTGCCACTGATTATGACGTCCCCAAAGACCAGGCTACTCTCAAAAGACTGCAGCGTTTGGGTGGTCAGGGTGGAATTGGCGGCAAACAAACTGGCAATGTTGTTAACCCGGAATTGCGCTGTAGCCGTAACATCGCTGTTGCTCATATCCAATACGCCGTTACTGATGAGCAGGTCGCGGGCCTGGAGGTCAAAATCGTTCAGGTCCAGTTCGCCGTTGGTAAGAAACAACTCGTAGGAAGACGTAAGTGCATCCAAAAGCAGGAAAGACCCTTCCGGACCGTCGATGCGGAAATTCTTGAGGTCTTTTCCCGCCGTTTCGATCATTACGGCCTCATTGGCTTTCATATAGATCTGGGAAGAGGTATTGGATTGAAAATCGATGGACACGGCCGCTGTGAGACGGAGGTCTCCGTAAATTTCCAGTTGGGTAAGGGCCGGTATACGCAGAATGGGATTGCGGTCCACGTCCGGTTCCCAGGTCATGGAGCGGGCCTGCTGCAGATTGCCATCCACGGTAACCACAGGATTTAAAAGTAAGGTCGAATTGAAGGAGTTGTCATCAAATACTACATTATCCACCGGAGAAGGAACACATCCGGATGCCATTCCTCCGGAAGTGGTCGACCAGTTAGCTCCATCGGACCAGTTACCGCCCCAGTCGGCTATCCAATAGTAAGTTTGCGGAGCGACTGAACTAAACAACCAGCCGCCCGTATTGCCCAGATCAATGCTGTTGTTGGCTGTAAAAGTAGCACCTCCTGCCGCGTGAACGTCCCGCAGAATGGCGTTTTCGATGGTGACACTGCCGCTACTTTTAGCTATTGTAAAGGCATTGCCCGAGCTACTGCTTCGCCAGGTGATCTGGTTGGAACAGGAACTGCCCATCGATTGCATGCTACCGTTGAGGGTGAGGGTGGAACTGCTGCCAAACTCCACCACGGAACCCGGCTGGGTGGCGGTGAGTGTGGTTTGCACACTATGATTGCCGGTCACGCTGGTTCGGGTAGTACCCGAAAGCAGTAAGGTTGCGAAACTGAGGCCACTTCCGGAAAGACCGGGCGTACTGCCGATAAGCTCAAGACTGTTGAAATTGATACCGCTGGGAAAGATCGTTACCGAATTGGCCGTCATTACGGAATTGTTCAGCGTGGCCGATGTAAGGGAGATAATCCGCAAAATGGTTAGGTCCACCTGGGAATTACTCAGATCGAATTTGATACCGGAGCCATTGATCAGGAGCGAATAGGCCGATATGGTAAAACCGTCGGAAATGAAAGTGCCGCCGGAGATAATGATCTCACTGGTACTGGTGAGATCATCCTGCAGGGTCCATTCTCCGGATCCTTCAAAGCGAAAGTTGACCAGATCGTGGCCGGCGGTCGTGATCCCGTAGCCAGTTCCGTTACCCTGCATGCGGATGCGGGAACTGGTAGGCTGCGCGAAGGTCAGCGTCATGCCGGGAATCAACAGAAGATCGCCGTAAATATCCAACTGGGCCGTGGTGCCAATTATCAGGGTCGGTTTATTTCCCGCGCCGGTCCAGATCATGCTGCGGCAGCTGGACGGGCTCCCGTCTACAGTAACTACCGGATTGCTGGCCGGAAACGACTTTGCGTCGAAGTATACATTATCGCCGGCCCCGGGAGGCGAAGCGTGGAAGGTGCTTCCGCCGCTACTGGTCGCCCAGTGGCCGGTATCGGACCAATCGCCGGTACCGCCTACCCAAAAATAGTCGGCGGCCTGCAGAAGGAATGGGGTGTAAAGGATGCAGAGGACAAAAAAGAGGAACTGCTTCATGAGATCTGTTCGATTTAGGGAATGACGGTATCAGACCCCGGAGCAACCTTAGCTGTCGGCGTAAAGCAGAAATTTCATCCGTTTGGTGAAATCCCGATGGTCATTATCCACCGGGGCCTGATCTGCTTATTGATCTCTCTAAATGAACAAACGTTAGGGGAGCAGCTATTTTTTTTGATCAGAAAACGGCCTGATAGAACAAAACGGCAGCAATGCCGCCCAGAATAGGACCGAGTACCGGTATCCAGGAATAGCTCCAGTCGGAATCGCCTTTCCCGGGAATGGGCAACAGGAAGTGAGCGACACGCGGGCCGAGGTCCCGGGCGGGATTAATGGCGTATCCGGTAGTACCTCCGAGGCAAACCCCGATCACGACGACCAGGGCACCGACCGCCATGGGGTTCAGGCCGTCCGAAAACTGATTGGCACCGAGGGCCATCAGGCCGAGCAGCAGGATGAAAGTTCCGAGAAATTCGCTGAAAAAGTTAGAAGGCGCGTGCCGAATGGCCGGGGCCGTGCAGAAAATCCCTAATTTGGCAGCTTTATCTTCCGTTCTCTCCCAATGCGGGTAGTAATGTAGCCAGACGAGCGTGGCGCCCAGCATAGCGCCCAGGAACTGGGCCAAAATATAACCCGGTACCAGGCTCCAGGAGAATTCGCCTCCGGCTGCAAGCGCCAGGGTTACCGCCGGATTGATGTGCGCGCCGCTCACCATACCGGCCAGATAAACGCCAAAGGTCACGGCTAAGCCCCAGCCGATGGTGATCGTCCACCAGTTGGATCCTTCAGCTTTGGAATCTTTGAGCAGTACGCCGGCAACCACGCCATCCCCCAGCAGGATGAGCAGTGCGGTGCCGAAAAATTCAGCGATATAAACTTCCATTCCAGAATTTCATTTATTTGTTCAACAGTAAAAGGAAAGAGAAGCCCTAATAACGGAATATTATTTTTTTGAAAAAAGAAATGGGGGAAGTAAATTTCCTATTTTGAATTTTACTCCTGAAGTCTAAAAGCAAGCATACTTATGAATTCGATCCGTTCCATAATTTTATTGGTATTTACCTGGGGGAGCCTGATATCCGTACTTAATGCCCAGCCTGCGGGCGAGATCCCCGATTGGGAAAATCCGGCCGTTACCGGGATCAACCGGCTGCCGGCCCGTACCTGGTCGTTTCCCTATCCGAACGAACAACTGGCGGCCCGGAAAGACCTGACGCGGGCCGATAATTTCCGGAGTCTGAACGGGCTGTGGAAATTCCACTGGTCGGAAAATCCGGCTTCCCGGCCACTGGATTTTTACCAGCCGGATTACGATATCTCCGGCTGGAAGGAAATACCGGTGCCGGCCAACTGGCAGATGCACGGTTACGGAGTGCCTGTCTACACCAATATCACTTACCCTTTTCCGAAAGATCCACCCCATATACCGCACGATTTCAATCCGGTGGGGTCCTACGTTCGGACCTTCCATTTGCCGACCGCCTGGACGGGCAAACGTATCGTACTGCATTTCGGGGGAGTCAACTCTGCTTTTTACGTTTGGGTTAACGGCGAACGGGTCGGTTATAGCCAGGGTTCCAAGACGCCCGCGGAATTTGATATTTCTGCCTACGCCCACGGCGGACTCAATCATATTGCGGTGGAAGTCTACCGCTGGTGCGACGGCAGCTACCTCGAAGACCAGGATATGTGGCGTCTGAGCGGGATCGAGCGGGATGTATACGTATACGCCCAGGAAGGCGTGCACGTGGCGGACTACTTTGTGCAGGCCGGCCTGGACGACAACTATCGCCGGGGGACCTTCGACCTGAGCGTCGACCTGGAACAGGTACGGGCTACCCGCTTTGGAAAAAACTACGAGCTATCGGTAAACCTACAGGATCGAAAAAGCGGAGCGGTCGTGTATGCCGAAAGCCAGCGGGCAGAAATGCCCGGGCAATTCGCCTTCTCCACCACCTTGGACAACGTGCAGCAGTGGAGTGCCGAAAAACCAAACCTCTACGATCTGACCATTAGCCTCACCGGGAACGGGGAAGTACAGGAAGTTCACCGTTCTGCTGTTGGATTCCGCCGGGTAGAGATCAGGAATAAGCAGCTGCACGTAAATGGGATGCCGATCTTGCTCAAAGGCGCCAACCGGCACGAGCACCACGCAGAAAGGGGGCATGTCGTTACCGAAGCCGATATGCTGGCGGACATCCGTCTGATGAAACAGTTCAACCTGAACGCCGTCCGCTGTAGTCACTATCCGGCTGATCCGCGCTGGTATGAGCTCTGTGATGAATATGGCCTTTATGTAGTCGATGAGGCCAATATTGAATCCCACGGTATGGGCGTGTACGATTTTCCGGAGTACGGCTACCGCATGAGCAATATTATAGCCCGCTCGCCCGAATGGCTGGAAAGTCATCTGGACCGCATCCGCAGAATGGTGGAGCGGGACAAAAATCACGCCTCGATTATCATCTGGTCGCTCGGGAATGAGGCCGGCTCCGGTGAGAATTTCCGGAAATCTTACCAGTGGATTAAAGCGAGGGATACCTCCCGACCGGTACAGTACGAGCAGGCCTGGATGGACGACTATACGGACATCGTGGCCCCGATGTATCATACGATCTACGAGATGCAGGACTTTTTGGCAAAAAATGATGACCGGCCGATGATCCTGTGCGAGTATTCCCACGCCATGGGCAACAGCAACGGTAACCTGATGGACTACTGGAAGCTGATCGAAGCCGAACCCCAGTTGCAGGGCGGTTTTATCTGGGACTGGCAGGACCAGGGGATCGCCAAATGCACCGAAAACGGGCAGTGCTACTGGGCCTACGGCGGAGATTTTGGGCCGGAAGGCGTGATCAGCGACGGGGACTTTTGCTGCAACGGTATTTTGTTTCCCGATCAATCGATCAAGCCCGCCATGTGGGAAGTTAAGAAGGCTTACCAGTACCTGCGTTTTGAAGGGATCGATCCGGCCAAAGGCCGCATTCGCCTCAAGAACGGATATGACTTTCGGGGAACGGACGAATTCCTGTTTCGGTATACGCTGAGCTCCGAGGGCCAACTGATCACCGACGGTTATTTCGATCCCGGCAACATTGCGCCTCACCAGACAAAAGAGGTAACCATCGATCTGCCGGAACTGAAACTGGACCCGGCCCGGGAATATTTCCTCAATATTTACGTCCACACCAAAATGGCCGAAGGGGTATTGCCCCAGGGACACGCGGTGGCCAGTGCCCAGATGATGATCCCGGCCACCGAAGCGTCCTTCCGGCCCGAGGTGGGCAGTGGCGCTCTCGATGTATTCGATAAAGAAAATAACCTGCGGATCGTCGGGGCTGACTTCAGTCTGGAATTCGATAAGAACAAAGGCTGGCTGAACGCTTACACGCTGCGGGGACAAAATATGCTCACCGGGCCCCTGAAGGCCAATTTCTGGCGCATCCCCACGAGCAACGACAAAGGGGAAGGGACACCCGAACGCTGCGCCGCCTGGAAAAATGTAGCCGCCGGACGGAAAGACATACAAGTGCAGCATGAAAAAGAGGATGGAATGATAACCGTTCGGATCGATTCCAAACTGGCGGCCGGTAATTCCCCTTATAGCAACACCTACCGGATCTACCCGGATGGTTCGGTGGAGATCAGCGCCGATTTCGAAAAAGGGAACAGTGACCTTGCGGAATTACCAAAATTCGGGATGCACCTACAAATGCCGGCCGGGTTCAGGCAGTTGAGCTGGTATGGCCGTGGGCCCCACGAAAATTATAGCGACCGCAACAGCAGTGCCTATGTGGATGTCTACCGCGGTACGGTGCAGGAGCAGTATACGCCCTACGTTTTCCCACAGGAGAACGGAAATAAAACGGACGTCCGCTGGTTGCAGCTGACCGATGAAGCGGGTAGGGGATTCCTGATCCGCGGGGCCCAACCGCTCAGCATGAACGTCCACCACTACGCTGTTGATGATTTTGATGAAGGTGTGACGCATCCCTATCTGATCCCCTGGAAAGATATTACGGAAGTGGATATCGATCTGCGGCAGATGGGCGTCGGCGGTGACAACAGCTGGGGCTTGCCGGTACATCAGGAATACAAACTGCTGGAGGACGCGTATCGTTACCGGTTCTGGATCCTGCCCGTCAGATAATGATAGCAAAATGATCATTTCCAAGTTTAGCGTGCTGGAGGTAAAGCATATTGCGTACCTACAGCACGCAGAACTGAACTATGACGACTACCGATATTTCGTAACCTCTGATTGGTATGACTTATGGCACAACACGTACTGATCCTGGGATGCGGTCGTAGCGGTACCTCCATCTTTGGAGAACTTTTCGATCAGCTTCCGGACTACACCTATTACAGTGAACCGGACTTTGCCCTTTTGCGGGATCTGGACTATACCCGGCCCGTAGCGGTAAAAGTGCCGAGAGAGCATCCTGATTATCCGGCTACACCCGGCCTTCCCTTTTCTCTGGAGGCCCTGCAAGAGCTTTTCCCCGAACCCAGGCGGATCTTCTGGCAGATCCGTCACCCATTGGATACCATCGCTTCTTTAAAGGTGGGGATCTCCCGGAACTGGGGGCATCATCCCCGACCGCCCGACTGGCAGGAGTGGCTGCACCAACCACTGGTGATCCGCTGTGCCTATCACTGGAATTTCATCAATACCCTGGGATTCCGTCAGGTGGGGTCGCTGGCGCAACTCAGCCGCTTCGAAGAGATGCTGGAAGATCCGCTCGGATTTGCGATGCGGATCGGGCAGGAAGTGGGCGTAGATACGGCTGGCCGAAGTCCGCATCTGGAGGCCTGGGCCCGGCGGGTACAGAATACCAACAACGCCCGTTTTGTGGAAGCCCACACTTCCCGGCCGTATTCTACCCGGGATCACCGGGTGCGCATCGGACGCTGGCGGGAGAACCTCACGCCGGATGAAGTGGAAAGCGTTACACCGATCATTGAAGACACTGCGGCGCGGTTTGGTTATCGCTGGTGAAGGCAATGATGAAAATCACCCATATTAAAGTTTTTTATGTATTATCTTAGCGTCACTTTTTAAAAAACGCTTATATGGTTATTTTTCCAGCATTTACCTGGCCCGGATACGGAAAAAATTATTCGGCAAATCGCGAATGGCTGGTGCAATTTCTGTATTTTTGTTCTGCTGTTGTGTATATATTAGAAAAAAAGTAAATCGAATAGCCGGCGGATGCCCCTCCATTCGACCGATGCATAATCTCACTCTTTACAACATTTTGCCCGGTAGTTGAATATCTGGCAAGAACAAGTGCTACCACAAAAAACGAACCCCGGTTTGCCTGGATCAGGTATGAACCAATTTCCCATGAAAAAAAATTACAGTGTATGCACAGACGACCTTTACACTTAATAATTCTTTTGATCCTACCACTTAGTACTTTCGCGCAAACAGTTGACTTCCAACTGTATCGAACTTACGATGGATCCCACAACAATTTACAAAATCCGGAATGGGGAGCTGCGGGCTCCAACCTGCTACGCGTAGCTGGAACCGCTTATTCGGACGGCATTTCAGCGCCGTCGGGTACCGAGCGACCTAATCCCAGAGAGGTGAGTAACTCCCTCTTTGCGCAGGACGGGCTTTTGAATGATCCGCTTACGCTTAGCGACTTTTGCTGGGCCTGGGGGCAGTTCATTGATCACGATATAGGCCTGACGCCCGACGGTGGCGAAACGGCCTTCATTCAGGTACCTTCTGGTGATCCTTATTTCGATCCCAACGGCGGAGGCCATGCGATCATTCCCATGATGCGCAACATGTTTGATCCAAGTACCGGTACGTCCGTGGATAATCCGCGGCAGCATCCGAATGTGATCACGGCTTTCATCGACGGTTCGGGAGTGTACGGCTCTTCCGAAGAGCACGCCAGTTGGCTGCGGACCTTTAATGGCGGCAAACTGAAAGTTTCCACCGGGAACCTGCTTCCCCTGAATACGACCGACGGTGAACTGGACGGCCCCATTGATCCCGATGCTCCCCACATGGACGATGCGGTGGGTACCAACGAAAAACTATTCGTTGCCGGGGACGTGCGGGCTAATGAGAATCCGCTGCTGACCTCTTTCCATACCCTGTTCGTCCGGCAGCACAACCTGATCTGCGATCAGCTGGCGAACGAGCACCCGGAATGGTCCGACGAGCAACTCTATCAGCACGCCCGCAAACTGGTGGGCGGCCTGATCCAGTCTATCGTTTACGATGAGTGGTTGCCGGCCATGGGCGTTCACCTTCCCGAATACAATGGTTATAAAGAGGATGTGAACGGCCAGTTGTACAATCTGTTCACGGGGGCTGCATTCCGTCTGGGACACACCCTGCTCAATACGGTTATTCAGCGCCTGGACAATAAAGGGGTAGAACTGCCGGAAGGCAATCTGACGCTGCGGGAATCTTTCTTCAACCCCGGTGCTATCCTGGAAACCGGCAGCATTGATCCTTTCTTCAAAGGGATGGCGGTGCAGGTACAGCAAAGCCTGGACGCGCGGGTGATCAACGATATCCGCAACTTCCTGTTCGGCCCTCCGGGTGCCGGCGGACTGGACCTGGCGTCCATCAATATCAATCGCGGGCGGGAAAGAGGTTTGCCGGATTTCAACACGATCCGGGCCACCTTTGGCTTGCCGAAATATATTCTTTTCCAACAATTCAGCTCCAACGCGGCGGTCTTTACGCGGCTATTCCATCTCTATCTGGATATCGACGATGTAGATCCCTGGGTAGGTATGCTGTCGGAGGACCCGATGCCGGGGGCGCTGTTCGGTGAGACCATCATGGCGATCATGGAACGGCAGTTTACCGCACTTCGCGACGGAGACCGTTTCTACTACCTTAACGATCCGGTGCTCACGCAGGAAGAAAAGGACTGGATCAGTCGGACGACCCTGCGGGATGTCATTATGTACAATACCACGATCTCCCTCATGCAGGACAATGTGTTCAAGGCTATGCCCCACGCGGAGATCTGTGATAATATGACCGGTAGCCTGAATGGCTCTATACGGACCGAAGCCGGCAATCCGGTGCCCGCCGTAGATCTGGACCTGGTCCTGACGGATGAGACCCTGAACCAGGAAACGGGCTTCGAAGGAAGATTCACTTTTGAATCCCTGCCTTCCTGTAAAGTGAGCGGTTTGTCGCTACGGAAGGATGACGATATTCGCAACGGCCTTTCAACGCTGGACATGCTGCTGATCCAGAAACACATTCTGGGACTGGAGCCGCTGGATTCACCCTACAAGATGATCGCCGCTGATGCCGACCGCAGCGGCAACGTTTCCGTACAGGATATTCTCGCGTTCCGGCGCGTAATCCTGGGACTGAATTCCGAATTCCCGAACAATACCGTCTGGCGATTCGTTCCGGCATCTCTGCGCTTTGAAAGCCCGGAGAACGCCATTACCGAAGAACTGCCGGAAGTACTCAATTTCAACAATGGATTGGGTGGCGGCTTTAATCAGGATTTCATTGCCGTCAAGATCGGTGATGTCAATTCCAGTGCCAAACTCGAAAATCTGGTAGAAGCATCCGACCTGGATACCCGTACGATTGCGCCGACCCTGGAGTTGGTTGTAACGGATATCAAACTGCGCGCGGGCGAAGTTTACCGGATCCCGTTGCGTTTGGGTGCAACCGGCGAGGCGATCGGCTTACAGTTTGGACTGCAGCTTGATCCGGCCGCCAGTACCATGCTGGAACCGGCACACTTTGATCTGCCCGGTCTGGGCGCTCAGCATATCGGCCGGTTTGCGGCCACTGAGCAGTTGACCCTGAGCTGGGGCGAGGTGGAAGGCACTGCGCTGCGTGACGGACAGCAGATCATGGAATTGGAGATCCTGGCGCAGCAGGACGGGAAGCTCAGCGACTTCCTGTGGTTGGATGATCAGATCACTGCTCCCGAAGCCTATACACCGGATTATGAGTCGACTGCGGTTACGCTCCAGTTTGAAACGGAGGGAGCGATCGTTAGCCAGCTGGAATTGGGACAAAACTATCCTAACCCGTTCCGGGAGTTCACTCGTATCCCGTTCCAATTGCCTCAGGATGAGACCGTTGAATTGCGGGTAGTAGACAATAAAGGACGGGTTCTTTACCGAAACAAGGCCAATTTCAATGCCGGTAAGCACGAATGGGTACTGGAAAGTAAGGACTGGCCGGCGGGTGTACTCTATTATCAGTTGAGTACGACTCATACGACGGTTACCCGCAGGATGATCCTGAACTGATTGCGCCGGTAGTCACTAGTTGAACAGGCGAACAGGCGTCACTCCCAATACAGGTACGAAATTGCCGGGCATTTAGCCCGGAGCATTTCTCGGTATCGATATTCGGAGTGGCGCATCCTGATTTTATCCGTAAGCTGATTGGACCGTACGCACTGCTTTGCACGTATTTTGTTAGGTAAGTAGTGGTGTTTTTCGCTCAGTTTTAAGGATTTAACAAAAAAAATGAAGTTCCGGGCAATTTTTTGTCTTAATATTTGATTATAAACAATAAATGGCCGTACGGTCATCAACAACTGTAACATCTCTCCCTTCCCTGCCCCCCTTTTGGGAAATAAGCATTAGTTACCCCATTTGAATTAGCACATAACCGAAAGTACAGAACCATACCTCCTGTCCCTTCCTGGAGAGATATGGCATGTTTTTTGAATACATTAGATCAGAGTAGACCCACACAACAGAAATTACTGGATAGACCGAAGAAATTAGGAATCATGCAAATAGTTAAAACACTCTTAGCTGATAATCATCGTATTTTTTTAGAAGGTTTGAAAACGGTTCTGAAAAGCGATCCGCACCACCAGCACCATATTGTGGGGTGTACCCCCAATGGGAAAAAACTGGTGGAGTTGTGGCGGGAACATCTGCCGGAACTGCTGATCATGGACCTGAACCTGGTGGAACAGCACGGCCTGGAGGCAATTGAGGAAATACGGCGGGAAGGTAGTGACCGGACCTGCATCCTGGTGATGACGGCCTATCAGGATACGAAGATCCTGCGGGCAGTGATGGAAAACGGAGCTAACGGCTATCTGCCTAAATATAAAGGTGCGGTGGATCTCTACGAAGCGATCGATTCGGTGCTGCACGGGATAATATACCGTTCGGAACCCCTGAAAAGCAATATGGGGAAACTTTTGACCGATACCAATGGCCAGCCGGCCGTCATCGCTGAGGTGTTTGTTAAAAAACATCGGTTGACCAAAAGAGAAACCCAGATTCTGAGCCTGATCAGTCAGGCGATGAACAATAAAGAGATCGGAAGGAAACTGTTCATCAGTGATCAGACCGTTAGCGTTCACCGCAAAAATATCATGCGTAAGCTTGGGGTTCGCAGTACGGCCGGTCTTATAAAAATGGCTTACGATCACTGCCTGTAAATTGTTGCAAAATACCCTAATTTGGGTATGGATTGTAAGCCCATAAGTACTATCTTTGCTGTTAAGTTCTTTAAGGCATTACCGAAAAATGTATTTGTAATTTTTTTAATGTCTTTTCTACTAACATACTGATTGAGAATACTTTACAAAGCTATTAGGTTTTCATCCGAAAATTTATATTAAAATTCTTAGTATTTTTGGACATAATGCAGTACATTTGTACCGTTTCAAAAAATAATCCCATGACAATAAAAAGTACTCCTCAAATTACCTGTCTTTTTCGTTTTATTCCTGTAAACATATCGACTTCTATCCCTAGAATTATTTGAGTGCAATCATTGTGATCTGATCAGATTTTTGATACAGGTCTATTGTCATGTAAATAATATTTACCGGTGCGTCACAACGGTGGTGCTATCCGTATGCTTTGAAATATTTTGATTAAAATTCGTTCTGATTTTTCGACCTAAATTGCCGAAGAGTACCATAGATAAAGCACGATTTTTTTTGACGACGACGACCTAAAGTGCTTTTGACGGGAAATTCGCGGAATCCTTTTCGATTCCGATGACGATCGAGCGATCTTTTGCGGCTTCGACCTCCGTAAAACAGCTTGATCCTCTGACATGGCTTTTTTATATAGCAACTTTCATAACCTAATTCTTTAACCTAATTTTTAACAAATTGTAATCTTATGGAGAAAACGAATTTTACTTTCGTTTTTCCATCCAATTGGATGAAAGCATTCGGCCTGATGCTTTTATCAGTCTGTTGGATGGGCTTACAAACTGCTTCTGCCCAGGATTGTGGCGAGGTAGTCTGTGAAGGCCAACTCAACGTAAACCTGCAAGACAATTGCGAAGCAGTTCTGACCCTGGCTAGCGCCGCTCCCGGTTTTGACTGTGCTGCAACTGTAGTAGTTGAGGACGGCGTAGGTGCCGACAACGTAATCCAAGGTTGTGGTACTTACAAATTTGTCGTTACAGCGGATGACGATCCCAACAACAACTGCTGGGGTTATATCACTGCTGAAGACAAGCAACCTCCCGTTCTTGAATTCTGCCCAGGTACAGTATCCGGATGGACTACTTACAACTACGGCTTCCAAGAATTCGTTTGCAACGACATCGACAAGCTGTTGTTGGACGGTCCTGCTAGCTACAAGCTGGACAAAAACGGTAACCTGATCGAAGGTTCTTTCTCTTCCAAGCACGCCAAGTGGCTGTTCAAGTATGTTACTGGTTTCGCTGAGTTCACTGACAACTGCGGTGACATCACGGTAACCGTAACTGACGAAGTAGTTTACGGCTACGACGAGAACTGTGACGATGTTACTATCGTTCGTCGGTTCACTGCTGTTGACTCTTGCAAAGAGCTGCTGTCTCCGGACGTATGCGAGCAGACAATCGTTATCGGCAAGCCCGATCTGGACGACGTTTACTGCCCGAAAGATGCTGAGCTGTCTTGCGAAGACGACTTCAAACTGGACGCTAAAGGTAACCCTCATCCCGATGAGACTGGCTATCCTTGGTTGTACCAGGCTTTTGACGTTGACTACGTGAAAGGCGAAGATGACTGGGAAGACTACGAGCACAAAGCTTACCTGAACTCTACTTTCTGCAACCTGGGTGCTTCTTACACCGACGGTGAGCGGATCGAAGTTTGTGAAGGAACTTACAAGATCGTTCGTACCTGGGAAATCCTTGACTGGTGTGCTGAAGGCTACGCTCGCGTTCGTGAGTGCAAGCAAACGATCAAAGTAGGTGACTACGATGCTCCCGAAGTAGCTTGCGAAGATGTTGACTACGACAACGACGGTCACAAAGACCTGCGTACGTACTCTACCGGTCCTTACGACTGTACTGCTGCTTTCCACGTACCGATGCCGGTTGTGGAAGACAACTGCTCTAGCTGGGAAGTACTGACTGAGATTGTTGGTTTCTCTACTGACGGTCCTGTTGTTGCTACCATCGCTCCTGGTGCATCTCGCTATGTATCCGGTATTCCTCTGGGTTGCCACTTCATCAAGTACACAGTAACTGATGCTTGCGGTAACAAAGAAGTGATCTTCTGCGCCTTCCAAGTAGAAGACCAAGTTGAGCCGATCGCAGTATGCGACGACGATCTGAACGTATCTATCGGTGGCCAGGGACTGGCTCGCGTATACGCTGACGACATCGACGAAGGAAGCTCTGACAATTGCGGACCGATCCG